>CAVUYM010000009.1:0-742219 GCA_963745675.1 uncultured Chloroflexia bacterium | reverse complement strand
GATCGCACGTATTGATGGCTTGCTCTTCTATGCCAACCACGAGGCTGTCGAGAACAAGCTCCGTCAACAAATGGACGAGCGAGCGCGAGCCGGTGATCCCGTCCGCAATCTGATTCTCGATGCAGAAGCAGTGACGGACATCGACTATTCCGCGCAGGAGGGACTCATCACCTTCTTCCGGGACTCAAGGAAGACGGGGTGCGGGTCATGCTCGTTCAGGTTCGTCAGACGGTGATCACCGAAATAAAGCGGTCGGAGCTGATCGAAGTTGTCGGGGGGCAAGCAGTATCTCTCTTACTGTCGGTGACGCCGTGGCGGCCTGTGACACTGATCGCACCTAAGCATTCGGATCCCGGTTACTGCTGAACGGGAGTCACATATTCATTCGACTTTCGTTTGGACAACGGCGCAAACGCTGGACCACCCGTCGTTGTGGAGAGACGCGCTATCGCTGACTAGATGAACCTTCGGGCGGTTACGCCATGACTCGATAGGGATCAATTGCTCCCATGCCCACCTGAAGATAGTGCGTACGCGTGGGCGCTGCGATCTAGTCCCAGGTACCCACTCGCGATTGTCGAAGATCTCAGTGTCGATCCATTCGCATGGTCGACTGAGATTTCCCATACCCACGAACGCGAGTAACCGGTGGAAATATCTACGCTAATCGAAATTTCGCTCCGAGGTCTAGAGCGTAAT
This sequence comes from uncultured Chloroflexia bacterium, assembly GCA_963745675.1. Taxonomy (GTDB): domain Bacteria; phylum Chloroflexota; class Chloroflexia; order Thermomicrobiales; family CFX8; genus JAUIIK01. The sequence goes on along the minus strand of CAVUYM010000009.1, from coordinate 741,520 downwards.
CCGGAATCGTCGAAGCCCAAAGGCAGTCATTTCGAGCGGGTACCCGCATCAACGGGTGCGAGAAATCTCGGCCGAGCGCCAGTGCAACGTCGCAGTGAGATCTCTCCCGGAGCCTGCCCTGAGCGAAACCGAATGGGGTCGAGATGACATTTCCTCCGAGCTTTTCAAGACGTGGTCTACAGCCTACTTCTTGACCGGGATTTAGGAGTTGCCATCTCGAACGAAGTGAGAGATCTCAGTCTGACGCCACTATGGTGGTCGACAGAGATTTCTCGCTCGCTCGAAATGACTCTTTGACATAATAGGGGGAATGGGGCGGGGCACTGACCCACGAAATGACTGGCGCACTCGCTGCCCAGAGCGTGACCTGTCGTACCTCGCTCCATGTACTTCGAGCGACCGTGCGTCTCGCTTAGCTCTGCCCTTATAGGAAGCCTGTTGATCCCTGGTGGATCTGTCCCAAAAGAATCCTGGCGAGCCAGTCTGAGATCTCGGTCAAGTCCTGACAGGGAGTCTACGGCATGCACTGGATCGGCGTCGATTGTCACAAGTGGCAGCACACCGCGACCATCCTGACCGAGCACGGTCAGTTGGTGGCCAACTGGCAGGGGCAGACCACCCCGGCGGCCTGGCAGGATCTGCTCACCTGGGCCAGCGCGCACAGCGATGTCCGCTGCTGGGGTATCGAAGGCAGTGGTCACTATGGCCGTGGTCTGGCCCAGTTCCTCGTCACCCAGGGAGAACGCGTCGTCGAAGTCAATACACGACTCACCGTGCTTGGCCGTCGGCGCCGTGGCAGTCTCAACAAAAGCGATCAGCAGGATGCAGCCGCGATTGCGGCGGTCGTTCGCGAGCAGGTTGCAGACTTGCCCCAGATCCAAGCGGAGGATGACAGTGCCGTGCTGGCCTTCTTGATGCGTGAACGCGACGATCTGCAGGCGGCAACAACGCGCCTGCGCAACCAGTTGCATACCCTCATTCAGCAGGCTCAACCCGGCGCGCCGAAAGCTCGCTTGCGACGCTCTTGCTGAGCTTGAACCATGGTTGCAGTATCAGACCACCAGCACAGCGGCTCTGGCGCAGGTTCGTGCTGAGCGCATCCGCCGCCGGACACGACAACTCGCCCGGCTCCTCGAGGAGATCGTCCTTCTCGAACAGCAGCTCACAGAGACGGCGCCGGCCCTGATCGCACCATTGACCGAGATCGTTGGCGTCGGCGTGTTGACGGCTGCGATGCTGGCGGGCTATCTCGGACCGGGGCATCGCTTTGCGAGTGAGCGGCGCCTGGCCGCCTACGCCGGGGTGGCGCCGCTGGAAGTCAGTTCCGCTGGAGCGCGTCCGCCACCGCCTGAACCGCAACGGCCACCGGCAGCTCAATGCCATCATTCACCGAATCGCCTTGAGCCAACTCCAGTACAGTCCGGACGCGAAAATCTACGTCGCAAAACGCATCCGACAGGGCAAGACGCAACGTGACGCGGTGCGCGCGCTCAAACGCTACATCGTACGCCGTATCTACCGTCAGTGGCGGTGTTGTCTCCCCTATCTCAACCCACCACAGGAGGTCTCTATCGCCTAAACTTGCATCACTCCATTGACATAGGAGCGTCAACCTTGCGCCTTCATCTATTCATAAACAGGCTCTAGTAGGCGGGCTGACCGCCGATTAGTTCGATGCGGGTCCATTTTTCTTCCGGGAGTCGGATCGTACGGACCGCGCTGAACTGTGCAACCATTCCGAGGGCCGCTAACGCTACCCAGGCGAATACCCAGAACCAGCTCTCATTGATCGCTGCCGTGACGGTGCCGTAACCGAGATCGACCCGGTCGACAACATTCAGGACAAGCATCACGCCCGCAATAGCCCAGGTTGCGCCCGCTAGAGCCGTGTTGAGAGCCACCATATAGACGGGTAACCAAAGAATAATCGCAGCAATGATGAAAGCTAGCCCGAGGAGCATGGCCGCAAGAAAGATGATGAAGCCGCTATCGATGCTTAGCGCTCGCATTAGCCCGGCGCCAGCCACAGCACCAACGAAGCCCGCTCCCAGCAACGCGCCGAAGTACCAGAATATGTACGACAAAAGGGCGAACACCAGCCCGATGAAGAAACCAATGATCAGACCGGTTGCGGTTGCGAACAGCCCTTCGTCGAATACCCAGTACATCAGTCCGACGCCCGCACTGAGACCCGCGAAGAATCCCAGCACTGGAAGCAGGACGAACCACAGGCGCAAACCGGCGAATGCGACGAAGAGACCAACGATGAGCATGACAACGCCGACGAAGATATCCATAATTTCCTGCTTCCGTTGTGAGAATCGAGCTTCGATCGTGAGTGCTGCCGTTAGCTGTTAGACGCCGAGCAGCTTGGCCTTCGCCGCGGCGAATTCCTCATCGGTCAGCGCCCCGGCTTCCTTCAACTGTGTCAGCTGTTGTAACTGAGACATCAAATCGTTGGCAGCGGGTGCCGACGGAGTTGTGATCGAAGCCTGCGCCTGCTGTGCCTGCATGGACGCCATCTGATTCTGAAGGTCTTGCACCTGAGCCTGAGATTCGAACGCCGCCTGCTGGGCAGCCGCTTGTTGTTGTTCCGCCTGGGCACGGCCCTGCATCGCGCCGCTAACACCTCGGGAGACGACGGTCGCCGTTCCAGCGATAACCGCCGTTCTTGCCATCGTTCCAGCGATTCCGGGTCCACGTCTCCGTCCTCGTCGACGCATCATTGGTATTGCTCCATTTCCTGTGACCTTCTTGGTTGGCGATCGATAGTGCTATGCGTGAGCTGCTTCCAGCTCTTCTATTACATTCCTTGGAATTCGCTCGTTAATGAGCACCTCACCGTTCGCGTTCTGCACCGCCTCTGCGAACCGAGCTGCCCAAACATTTTCGAATAGCAGCAATCCAGCGGAAGAATTCGGTTCCAGGCTAGCGGCGAAGATGAACGCGTCCTCTTCCGAGATCAGGCCGCTAACATCGTCAACCAGGGGATCGTAGGCCTGACGATCGTCTTCATCGAGTTCAGTCATCTCGATAATCGTCAAGTCGCCGTTGGAATCTTTCTGGACGAAGAGCAGGTCGATGATCCGGACCGTGCCGTTTTCAACGAGCTCCTCCATAGCTGGGACAATCTCTCCACGGAATTGGTTTCCCGGGAATTTCAGGACGAGTAGTTCTATCGGGCCGTATGTCACTATCTGCTTCCTTTCTGAAAGTCGAACCGTAGCGAGATTGCGCTGATCCTCATATGGAAGGCGATCGCAATTCGCGCCATCACATCCGATGTCAATTCCTCAAAACTCGTTTCACGAACGTCGATCATGACCCGCTATGGCGTCAGCGCATCTACTGGGCCGCCGAAGGTGCTCGCGTGCCCAACGCACATTTCGTTGGCTGCATCATTCGGCGCCTAGAACATCTCCTGGACATCGGGCTCGGAGTCCACTTGTCTCGTGCCGATCCGCCCCCCGAACGCCGCTTGAGATATTGGAAACGCATTCGACGTTCCACTATCCGTTACTTGAGCCAACCTTCCTGCCAAACCGGTGCGGTCAATACCAACGCTCGTTATGTTCGTTCTCGTTCCCGCTGCCTGCGCCTGTGCGTCAGGAATGGTGGTGACGCATTGCTCTCCCTCTCGATGTTGATGAGGTGGTCGGGTGCTGCTGTGGGGATGAGCACCCGACCGCGAGAGGAGAAGGGAGTTATTGTCGTGCCATCACTACGCGAGCGCTGCGCTTGACGGAGATCTCTCCGTTGCCGTCGAGATGAAGTGAGAGTGGGCCAACACTTTGGTTTCCGGTCTAGTTCGAGTACTCGCTCATTTGAGCCTGATAACGCATCGCCTCCGCAACATCCTGGCGTGAGCCGCGCTTGGCCGGAAGTATCGCGCCGATCAGCCAGAGGATGGGTAAGAAGATTCCGACAATGCCGAGCACCGTGTAGCCCTTGGTAAAGGTCAAGCGGCATACAGTGAAGAGACAGATGAGATAAATCATGAACAGCGAGATGCTGAGCGTCCATTCGAGAAATGTCATGTCAAGTTCCTCCATACCCGACGCTCGACTCGTCCGGGTCGTAGCGCCTTGCTTATCTGATCGTTGATATCAAGATACGAGGTGTAATTGTGAGGAGCATCAAACGGGTGGTCGCAGTTCATGGTTGTAGTCATGGTCCTTGGGACATCGGTGTGCGCGTAGGTGCTGGCGACATTTCTGCGATCGGCCGAACGTCGAGTTGCACAATCCAGGCGCCGCTGCGAGCACCCTCATCAACCGGAAGATGGCGCACTTCTAGCCGTTCGCGGGGCACTTTTGGCTGCGCATAGAGGAGTCCATTGGGACGATACCTGCGCCGATGATGGGAGGTATTATGTCGACAAGAGCTCCGGTAATAGCAGTGACCGTTCCTCCACGGTCGCCCGACCCGGGCCAAAGCTGATCGACCTATTCCCGAATCTCATTGGGTCCGTTCCGGAGCTCTCTCAACCACAGACTCGATATATTGGTCGGTACAGAAGCTCGATCAACTGGTCTACGGCCGGACGACGCAGCGGAAGCCGAGGTGGCTCATGCCGGTGTCGAGCATCTGCGGTTGCCGAGCTGCCGGCCGATAGCGGAAGCAGTAGTTGGGGGCACAGAGGTGCGAGCCGCCCTTTAGTACCTTACGCGGAATGACGATGTCAGGTTGTGCGGGATCAAAACTCCGTTCCCGCGCTGGTCCTCGTGGATTGTGTGGTGTACAGCATGAATTAGTATTCGCCTGATTATCGGCGGAGTACCAGTCATCCGTCCATTCCCAGACATTGCCAGCCATGTCATAAGCCCATAGTCATTCGGCGGGTATGCCCCCACCGGTGATGTCCCGGAATGGCCATCATCGAGGGTGTTCTGCCAGGGGAACTCTCCCTGCCAGCTATTGGCCATGCGCTCGCCATCGGGCGTCTCGTCGTTGCCCCAGGTGAAGATCGCGCCGTCCAGGCCACCACGGGCGGCGTACTCCCACTCCGCTTCGGTTGGCAGGCTCTTGTTCGCCCACTCGCAATAGGCCTGGACATCCTCGTATGCGACGTGCACCACCGGGTGGCGTTTACGCTTAGCTGTGCCGCTGCCGGGACCCTCTGGCTTGTGCCAACATGCGCCCGGTGTCCAGTCCCACCAACGAGAGAAATCGTCGAGTGGGACCGGACCTGGTGTACGCCGAAAGACCATCGAACTCGGAATGAGAAGTTCCGGGATGGCCCCCGGATAGTCGTTCGGGTCCGGTCGGCGTTCGGCAACGGTGGTGTAGCCGGTTTCGCGGATGAATTCCCCAAACTGCCGGTTTGTAACGGGATAGCGATCGATCCAGAAGCCGTCGACCGATACCGTTCGAACCGGCCGCTCTTCGGCGTAGAAGTTCTCGGAGCCCATGCGGAAAGTCCCACCCGGTATCCAGGCCATCTGCGAATCAGGCAGCTGCCTTGAATTGATTCCTGTTGATGCTTCCTTCGTGCGCTCCATGACCACTCCACGTCCGATGCCGGAGGACAATTTACCTCCTAGCGACCACTAGTAATTGTCGCCTCCAGGCGCTCCATGACCTGATCGACGGTGAAGCTGGCCGCTTTCTGCCGCGGCGGGAATTCTCGGAAGGTTGCCAGGAACTCTCCGACGATGGTCTGGGCAGGTACAGCTAGAAATACACGGTCGAGCAGCCAGTCATAGTAGGTATTGGAGGTGATGTCGGCCCGCTCGAAAGGATCTGTACGCAGGTTGAAGAACTTGGGAACGCGCAACGTTACAAACGGCTCAGCCCATATTTGCAGTGTGCCCGCCGTCCGTTGCTCCATGAACACCAGTTTCCAATTGTCATACCGGAATGCCGTCAAGTCGCCATCGTCCGAGAAGTAGAAATATGAAATGCGCGGACTCTTTGATTCCTGTCCCGTCAGATAAGGCAGCAAGTTGTAGCCGTCCAGGTGGACTCTGAAGTGTTTACCATCAGCTTCATGGCCGTCGAGAAGCTTGGCGCCGATTTCCGGTTCACCCGCCGCTGCGAGGAACGTCGGCAGCCAGTCGAGGTGGCTCACCAAACCATTCGAAACAGAGCCGGCCTCAATCTGCCCCGGCCAGCGGATGAGGCAGGGTACCCGGTATGCGCCTTCCCAGTTCGAGTTCTTTTCGTTCCGAAACGGCGTCATTCCGGCGTCCGGCCACGTATTCATGTGTGGACCGTTGTCTGTGCTGTACATGACAATCGTGTCTTCACTGATGCCCAGTTCGTCGAGCTTATCTAGCAGCACACCGACGATATTGTCGTGATCGATCATCGTGTCGTGGTATGGCGATTGCCAGCGACCGGCCTGACCGACGCTCTCGGGCTTGGGATGCGTCCGGAAGTGCATGTGGCTTGAGTTGAACCAACAGAAGAAGGGTGTATCCGATGCAGTCTGACGATCCAGGAAGTCAATTGTCGCCTCGAGAAATTCGTCGTCGATCGTCTCCATGCGCTTCTTTGTTAGCGGACCGGTATCTTCGATCCTTCCGTCCGCGTAACTGCGTATGACGCCGCGTGGTGCGTAGCGACCACGAAATTCCGGGAAGTCCTCAGCGGGTGGATAGTCAGGATGCTCCGGCTCTTCTTCCGCGTTCAGATGATAGAGATTGCCGAAGAATTCATCGAAGCCATGACTGGTAGGGAGGAACTCGTCCTTATCGCCGAAGTGATTCTTTCCGAATTGCCCGGTTGCATAGCCGAGTGGTTTGAGAAGTTCAGCGATCGTTGGATCTTCGGCTTGAAGCCCAGTATCGGCGCCGGGCAGCCCGACCTTACTCAACCCCGTACGAAAGACGCTTTGACCGGTGATGAATGCTGCTCGACCAGCGGTGCATGACTGCTCGCCGTACGAATCTGTGAAGCGCATCCCTTCGTTCGCGATGCGATCGATGTTCGGGGTCTTATATCCCATGATCCCGTCTGAATAGCATGACAGGTTCGTGATCCCGATGTCGTCGCCCCATATAATCAGAAAATTTGGTTTGTCCGCCACTGTTGTGCCTTTCAGATGTACACGTTGCAAAGACTCGCACTCGTCGGCAAGTCGGACCTCGATCCCATCGTAGGCAGCGCCATCGCCTGAAAGGATCAAGAAGGGGGACGTATTTCAAGGTCGTAACTGACGACGGCCGGAATTTCGATGAAGATAAAAGCGCCTCTGAAGGGGACGGGATGTTGCGAATCAAAGGATCGCTGGAGCAATGCAACGGGCGACTGCTACCCCAGGGTTGATCCGCATCCCGCTCAAAGAATTATGGTATGGATGTGCCGTCGTTTCGGTCAACTGTTCAACGAAAAGGTGCTCGGAATTCTCACGTCATGCCGTGTCGGATTCATTTTCATGGTGCTTTCCATGGCTGCCGCTGCAGGGTTTTCAAGCAATGCTCGCGTCGCAATGGCACAGGAGGCTTCGGCTGAGCAGCAGCTCGCCGATACGTACTCACCGATAGCGATGTTGAAGCAGCAGGAAGGTCCCTGCGATCGAAACGGCGAGCCATACGTGCCGGCGCCGGTTGAAATTGTTCTCGGCGACGCGCAAGTGCTCTTGCGTGAGGACGCGGGTGGCGACCACAACGATGACCCGACATTGGTTGATGGCCCAACAGCGCAGGATCTCGCTGCGGCCGGTGAACTGAGCTACATCGATTTCCCGGGAAACCCCCGCAAGCCGGGCTGTGATTACGCCCGCTTTGCCCAGACTCGGATGGCCGAACTGACGCCGACGACCTACGCACACGTTGTCGTCGATACCGCCACCGGTAAAGTGGCACTCCAATATTGGTTCTATTACGTCTTCAACGACTTCAACAATACCCACGAATCCGACTGGGAAATGATTCAAATCGTCTTCCAGGCGGGTAGCATCGAAGAAGCGCTTCAAGTTGAACCCATCCAGGTCGGCTATGCGCAACACGGAGGCGGTGAGCTGGCCGCGTGGGATGACGTCAAGCTCCAACGCGAAGGGAGTCATCCCGTCGTTTATCCTGCTGCCGGATCGCACGCAACCTACTACGGCGACAAAATCTACATCGGCTGGGGCGAGCATGGGACCGGCTTCGGTTGCGACGACACGACCGCACCCTCAAACCGCGTACCGCTCGAACCAGTCCTCGTGCCGACAGATCCGGACCCGAACGGACCTTTCGCCTGGTTGCTCTTCGAAGGGCGTTGGGGCGAGCGGCAGCCGTGGGAATTCAACGGACCGAAGGGTCCCAACCTCGGCGGGAAATGGAATGACCCGATCGGCTCAATCGAAAACTGGCGATCGTCGAGCCTCATTGCGCCCGGTTCGCAGACGCTCGGACCGTCGGCGACTGATTTCTTCTGCACGGTTTCTGAGCGGGGATCCAGCCTCCTCATTTACGCCGGAGTCTATCCGTGGCTGGTCATAGGTGGAGTTTCAACCGCCATCACGCTGCTCATGTTGCTCTTTATTGTCGCCCGTCGAACGCTGTCGAATGCCGTCTTCCTGTATGTCGCCTATTGGCGAGCCTTCCTGGGCATCGGACTGCTGACGGTTCCGATCGGCATAGCCTTCAACGGAATGCAACTCTTCGTTGCCGAAAATCCGCCGATGGATTGGGTTCTCCAGTGGTTCAATGACACGGCCAGCGCAAAACTAACGGTCGTCGCGCTCGTCGGGGGCGCCCAGCAACTGGCGATGATCCTGATCGTCGCGCCCGCGATCATTCAAGCGATCTCGGATATTCGATCCGGTCTCGAACCGGGTGTCGTACGTAGTTATCGCTATGGCTTGCGCCGGTTCGAGGTGCTCGTTGTGGCGGTGCTCATTCTCGTGATAGCCGTCTTCGGGCTGCTGCTACTGATCGTGGGACTTCCACTTGCACTGTTCCTGGCCGTGCGCTGGCAGTTCTTCGGCCAGGCGGTTGTTTTGGATCATGTAACTGAGCCACGCGCTGCATTGCGGAGGAGTTCGCAGGTTGTGCGAGGCAAATGGTGGCGGGCGCTCGCGGCTTCCTTCGTGTTCCAACTACTCGGCGCTCTACCCGGTCCGCTTGTTGGCATCGCGCTCCTGATTGGTGGAGGTACGACGGTGCAGCTGGCAAACGCGGTGAGTAGTCTGGTCTTCGCCATTGCGATTCCCATCTCCGTGATCGCACTTACACTCGTCTACGAACAGCTTTCCGGGCGCGCGCCTACCCGACCGGCTCTGAGCATTGCCGAATCGCCGCCAGAACCGGGAGCCATTCGTGCCTGATTACTTCTCGCAACCCGGTCCAGTCGTCGCAGCCTCACGGGATCCACCGTCGAGTGACCTGTTAAGTTGGTTATTTCAGGGACTATTGCAGTAGACGAAAGAGAGATCCATGAGCACACTTGTAGCAATTACGTATCCGAGCAAAGAAACAGCACAGAGCGCGTTGTCGGCCCTCGGCCAGCTCCAAAGCCAGGAGCTGATCGAGATCAGAGACGCGATCATCGCCACCAACGACGGTGAAAAAGTTCATCTGGATCAGGCGGTCAATCTGGCCGGCGCCGGCGCTCTTGGCGGCGCGTTCTGGGGTGGCTTGATCGGGCTGATTTTCTTGATGCCGGTCGCCGGGATGGCAATTGGCGCGGCAAGCGGCGCGATCTCCGGCAAATTCTCAGATTATGGCATCGATGACAAGTTCGCCAAGGAAATGATATCCAGGGTTGACCCAGGCAAGGCGGCGCTGCTCCTGATGGCCGACAGTGGTAGCCCGGAGCGAGTCGTCGAAGAAATGAAGAAGCACAACTTCGGAGGAGAAATCATCTATACAAACCTCTCGTCCGAGGACGAGCAGCGACTGCGCAGCGCCGCTGCGAGCGCCTAGCACGGATCGGTTGGTGAATCGCACGCGAGGGGCAGATTCAGAAGTGTCCCTCGCGCACTTTCGAGCTTCGTTTGGACATTGCCGCGCCGGTAAGGACACTGCTCCTCGCCGATCCTCTCGTCCGAACTTGTCGCAGTTGGAATAGGAACATTTCAATTTTGTTGTAACGATATCAATAGCACCTGTTGCATTTACGGGACCGGGTGATTATTATTCGGTTGTAGTCTTGTCCGTATCGCACATTGGTATGTAAAACTAGAATCGACGGTATGCGGCACAACCTCCAGATGTGTTGCTCTCCTTCTTCGTAAACCCGGTCGCGAAGAGGAGCCTCCTTTTCACTGCGAGTCGAAAGGCAGTGAACATGAAAACCTACCCTGACCGGGCCCCAAATGATCATTTCGATAACACGGCACTGCCAACTACAGGCGTAGTCGGTGTATGGAGCCAGCCGCGCGATATCGTGCGGCGTCGTCAGTTGGCGCAACTTGAATCCAACCGCTCTGCTAGCACATTGGTGCTTGCGCCAGCAGGTTACGGAAAGTCGACGCTCATTGGCCAATGGGCCGATGCCCGCAACCATCCGGTTGTGTGGCTATCGTCCAATAGCCGGACCCGGGACCTGTCACGCTTCACGCGCCATCTCGCCAATGCGTTCCAGTCTGCTGGTGCAGCGGCAACGCATCTTGATGCAGTTCTCACGACGCGCGAACGTATCGACGTGGAGTCAGCGCTCGAAGCACTGCTCGCCGATTGCAATGAGGCGATAGGTGGACTCGCAATCGTTCTTGACGATTTGCACCTGATCTCCGATGGGGAGGTGACGGAACTCGTTGGGAATCTGATCGAGAGCATGCCGCAAGGTCAACTGCGCCTGATCGTCTCTAGCCGTGAGCCGCCCGAATTGCCAATCGCCCACTATCGCGTACAGGGCCTGCTCGACGTTGTCACGGCTGAAGATCTGCGCTTCTCGAATGCGGAATCACAAGCATTTCTGAATGACCGCATAGGAGACATCGTATCTGACGCAGTTTCGGCACGTCTCGTGGCACGCATGGAGGGTTGGGCAGCCGGTCTGGTGATGGCGGTGCTCGCGCTTGATCGGCAGGCACCAGACGACTTCGACGCGATCCTCGAGCGCTTTGGAAGCAACGACCTGCTCTTGCGCGACTATCTGCTTGAAGAGGTGTTGGAACGCCAGTCTCCGGAGATCCAGTCGTTTCTTCTTCAGACCGCTACCTGCGAGAACATTAATCGCGAACTCTGTGCTGCGATTGTCGGCATAGCCGACGGTACGAGATTGCTTGAGGAGGTTGAACGAGCGGGTCTTTTTCTCGCCCCAACCGATCATTCAAGTGACTGGTTCCGCTACCATCAATTGTTTTCCGACTTCCTCCGCAAGACGCTCCAGCGCAAGTTCGACGAGGAGGCGGTGGCAGTACTCCACCGCCGTGCCAGTGCGTGGCATGCATCCGAAGGATTGCTCGACGAGGCGATTTTCCATGCTATCTCAGCTCGCGACTGGAATCTCGCTAGCAGCTTGATTCAGCCCGAGATCGTCCGTCTTTATGAACTAGACCGCAGCGCCGACATAGTCGACTGGTTCGAAGCGTTCCCGATTGACCTTCTTGAAGGGAGCGCTCTATTGAGTTTTTTCCAGGGCTTTGCGCTCGCACGACTAGGTCGAACTGAAGAGGCGCTGTCTCGAGCGGATGTGGCCGAGCGGCTTTGGGAAGCGGAAGATGAACTTGAGGGTTTGGCTGCGGTGTCATTGGTCCGTGGCACTGTTGCACGATTTCGGGCAGATGGCGACGAGCTCTATCGTCAAGCGGCCCTCGGGCTGCGACAAATGGACGCGGCATACGGCGAAGAGACGGCCGACCACGAATTGAAGGATCGCGTTCGGGCGTTTCGTCTGCCAGGTCTATCCGGCGTTTCAAATATGACAAGCATGTTGCACCTGGGGATCGCATTACGGGCCAGGGGAGACTCGCTTGCTGCTGAAGCGGCCCTCCAAACAGCGTATGACGCCAGTGTTCGGCGAGGTGGTGGGATCATAGCTAGAGCATCTCTCGCCGAATTGGGCATCGTTTGGAGTCAGCAAGGGCGATTGCATCATGCCCACAAAGCCTGGAGCCAGATCATAGAAGATCCAGACGGGGTGTATCCGACGGCGCGCCGGATCGCACTCATTCGCCTGGCGGAACTGTATTGGGAACGGAACCGGCTAGCCGAGGCCGAAGCCTTTTTGGAGGAAGCTGCAGAGATCACCCGCCAGCTACGATTTACGACGCTGATGCCAGAAAAGTACCTAATCTGGTCGCAGGTTGAATGGGCGAATGGCCGAACTGAGCGGGCTTTCGAGCGCATCTCCGATGCAATTGAAGTTGCTCGATCATTGGCGAGCGACCAGCATGTCCGGCTTGCGGAGGCTTTACGGGTGAAGTTCTGGCTCCGCGACGGTGAGGTTGATCACGCGCGGTCATGGGCTCATGGAGCCAGATTGACACCCCAGGATGAGCCGGCCTACCGACGATTCGAAGAGCACCTGACCTTTGCCCGGGTCTTGATGGCCAGCGACGAGTCTCGCGAGGCAATACAGCTCCTCAGTCGTGTCCTGGAGCTGGCAGAATCCGATGGCCGCATGGGTGATGCGCTGAAAGTGCGGATTGTACTTGCGCTCGCCTACCAGGATCTCTTCGAGCTGGATGCTGCCGTCCAAACGATCGAGCCCGCCCTCGATCTCGTCCAAAATGCGAACTATGCGCGCTCGTTCCTCGAGGAAGGTACCCCGATGACGCGGCTGCTGCGCGTTGCCATGCGCCGTGAAGTTACCACGACGCCAATTGCGGCACTCCTCCGCCTGGCCGGTGAGGACGTGACGATCACCCGCGTGAACCACCAGGAACTTGTCGAACCGATCACCGCGCGTGAGATCGAGGTTCTGAGCCTGATCGCCGTTGGACTGTCGAATAAAGAGATAGCCGATGAGCTGTACATCTCAGTCTCAACGGTCAAGCGCCACATCACAAATGCCTACGGCAAACTCGGCGTCACAAATCGAGCGGAAGCCATTGAGCGGGCTCATGCGTTGGAGATCTTCTAATTTCAGCATCGATCCAAAAAGCCTAGCGGGTAATGCGAGTTACTCGCTGCCATGGACGGTGTACTGTACCGATACCGCAAACGCGAGGCTCGTCCTCAACCGACCAGGATTATGCGTAGGGGATGAGGATGGCGACAAGACCACGTGTTCCACCAAATTGAATTTACGTCTTCTGTTTCTGCCCCGATCAGACACCCAGCAGGTGTCATCCCGAAGCTTGTCGAGGGGTCTACGTTCAATATCATCTTACGAGTGAGGCACAAGGTCTTTCGTACCCACGCCGTGGGTGCCCAGCTCTGCTCCGCTCAAGATGACCCAATGTTGCCTACAGTTGCTCTTCCCGGCCCAGAGGTGCTCACCACCGACCAAATTACGATAATTACCTTGAATTAGGTTGAACAGGTGGGACAAGCCCGATCCTAGGACAACATCAACACCGACGGTTTTCGCGCCTTCGTCTAAATCGTAACCTGCTGCAATCCGGCAAGTTCCCGTTTGCTGGCCAACCGCTGCACCACCGAACTACACCCTGGAACTTCTACCCTCCGGTTGATCGAGGATTAGACCAACACGGATATTCTTCAAGCGTAGCCACCTCGAGTCGAAGGCGACCCCAAGTGTCTGCGCGTATCAATCGTGGGAGGAGCGGCAGTGGAGGACCGGCCGCGATCCAAATCGACTTGCGAGCCGAGCGAACGGCAAACAGGGCGGTCAACCGAACGCTATCGGGACTTGCAAGCACTAGCCGACTTGTACGAGTCCGGCCGCATCTCAGATAGGGAATTCCGCAGGCGCAAGCGACGGTTGTTGCTCGGCCCCACGCCGGACTCAGACCATCTCGAGATGATTGTTGCGACCTATTCCAACGAAGATGAAGCGAATGCTGCGCTGACCCGCCTGCGGAGGTTGCAGCGCGACCGCGTCATTCTGATTATCGATGGAACAGCTGTCGCAAGAAATCCATCAGGGCGAATACGAGCATCAGAGCACGATATGAATGCGATCGGCGACGAGTCCGTCATCGACCGGCTGGCCGAGATTGTCCGGGCACCGGTATTCAAGGTGTTGCGTTCCGACTCTGAAGCGTTGGATGAAGCGCTTCGCGAGTGGACAGATTACGGATTCTCGGCCAATGACCTGGCGTCCATTGGTAGACAGCTCAAGCCCGGTCAGTCGGCTGTATTCGCTGTCGTCTTCAACCTCAAGCCTGACCGCATTGCGGAAGAACTTGAGGGTTTCGCTGCCTACAGTCGTCATACCTTGGGACCATCCATTATCCGTCTTCCAAGTGAAGACGAAGACAGATCTCCAGACGATGGATGACTAGCGAAGATGGCAAAACATGCGAACCGGGACCACGATCACCCGTTGAAAGGAAGTGGCGCTATACAAAGATGACTCGCCGGAGGTCAGAACGAACAAAGGAGATTTTGATGGATAACTTGGAAGACGGAGTACTCGATACATCGGATGGCAACGATCATCTGCTAATCGGTATTCTGCTCGGCTTCGTGGCGGGGTTCGTCGTCGCGATAGTGGCACAGATGGACGCCGGAACGCAAACGAGGCGCAAGGTGAGCGAGCGGGTCGCCAACATCGATCGAGAAGCGGTTCAGAACCGGTTGCCGTCGGCGGTGACTGATCGAGCAGCACAAGGCTGGGAAGCGGTCGCGACAGGGCAGGCCCGTGCGATGGACCTCGTCAACCGCTCACCGCTGCCGGTAAACGTAGGAGCTGGAACGGACGATTCACCAACATCTGATGGCATTTCGTCGGCTTCAGGCGCACCTGAACAAGCAGCTGAATCAGCAACGGACCGGGATTCGGCGGAAGTTCAAACAGCCCTTAACGGCGAATAGATTTGAGAGGATAATCCAGGTATGGCAACGCTAAGTGTATTGAAATTCAACGAACCGGATGGTGCTGAACGGGTTCTGGGCACTCTACGATCGCTTCAGCGCCAAGAGCTCATCAAGCTGCATGATGCTGCGATCGTTTCGTGGCCGCGTGGTCTTCGTAAACCCGAGACCAAGCAACTGACCGACATGACCGGTCTGGGCGCTCTTGACGGGGCATTCTGGGGCATGCTGTTCGGCCTGCTCTTCTTCGTTCCGCTGCTCGGGGTAGCCATAGGGGCCGGTATGGGCGCGCTCATGGGTCACTTCACGGATGTTGGCATCGATGACGATTTCATCAAACAGGTGCGCTCGGAAGTTACGGAAGGTACATCGGCCCTCTTCCTGATGACCAGTGACGCCCGGCTCGATCGCGTGGCGGAGGCCCTCGCCGGCATCGACTTCGAGATCGTTTCGACGAACCTCGACCACGTTGAAGAGGCGAAGCTGCGGGAAGTCTTCGCGCACTAGCGACCACGACCGCATTCTGATCGGTTTCCGAGGACTAGATCCGATCGAGCGGGATGTGCTGCTCGAAGAGTTAGGAGTAGTTGATTCGATGGAGTGAATGACTTTTACCGGGATGAAGGTCATCATTCCCTTGCCGTGAATCGTAAGCTTCTTCTGACTCTTCGAGTAGCACATCCCGCTATCCTTGGGGTCCGTCGCAGGATTAATGGTCGACGGCAACATTCAGCAATGAGCTTGTGATGCTGGTCGAATGCGGATAATGGATTTTCAACCGTAACCTGGTGAACCAACGTTAGGTCAACGCTGCTTCTAACGGCTGCCTAGGGTTGACCGGCACTGAAAGCAGGCCGTCCTGTATCACTTCGCCGGCGCGCCAGGCGCACCACTTGAATTGAAGGAAAATGATCGAGATGCTCTGGGACGGTAGTGACGCCTATGCCTCGATCAAGCTGAATTGGCAACTGGAGTTCCAACCCGTGCTCCTGAAGCGCAGGCCTCCCTATTGATCACTTGTTCCACCACATTGGGAGCAAGGAAGAAGAATCCAATACCTTTTTCAGCTAACGAGATCCGACAGGTTGAAATTGGCTACCAAGCCGGTGCGGCACGAGTGGTGGAATAAGTCAAACCGACATAAAGGCCTAACCAACTTTGGTTGCTATCTCGATGCCATCGAGCAGGCAAGGCAACGTTTGAGAATCGGTACCCCCAGCGGGATTCGAACCCGCGATCTCCACCTTGAAAGGGTGGCGTCCTCGGCCGCTAGACCATGGGGGCGACGCATGCACCATCGGGAAGCCTACGGTAGGCCCACGAGGTTGTCAATCAAGAGATAGGACGATGGTGCCAATCATCGCTGCCCCTGCAGCAAGCGCGACACCGGCGCGGGCGGGTGCGACAGAAACCCAGCGGCTAATGCGAAATGCCGTTACGCGCACTTCGGCCACCAACGGCGCAAGGGAGAGCGTCAGCAATAGATAGACGCCAACGGTTTGCGTTCGCGACAACGGAGCAAATCGTATTACTGCGTGCGGCGATTCACCGACGAGTCTGGCCACCCACAATATGAAGCCGGTCGCAAACCACAACAGAGTGCCAAGCACTTCGCCAGTGACAAATCCATCTGGAATAAAAGCGACAATGCCAGCAAGAACCGTTGCCGGACCGATCAAAGGAGCTACCATCACATTTGCCGGTACTGTGCCAACGCTGAACGTTCCAAATCGCGCTGCAAGTAGCGGAGCCGTCAAGAGTGCGGCGGCGACCGGCGATAGCAGCGCCGCCAGGACTTTTCGGCCCCGACCTCGCGTGCGGGAGATCACATCCCCTGCAAGCCCGAGCCCTATCATTGAGAGAAAGCTCAACTGAAAACTGAGCGACATCAGTACCTGCGGATCCAATAGGCACATTGCGCCGCCGGTAAGGGCGAGCAACGTGAAGAAATGGGTCGGACGACCGATCAATCCAGCAAGCAGAATGAGCGAAGCCATGATCGCAGCTCGAAGGACAGGCGGATCGGCGCCAACGATCCAGACGTAGAAGATAATGCCGGCGAGCTGGATGCCAAACCACCACCATCCCGTCCGACCGAACGCCCTGAGAATAAATGCCACCGCCGCAATGACAATGACTACATTGGAACCACTGACGGCGGTGATGTGAGAAAGGCCGCTCGCACGGACATTGTCGCGCTCTTTTTCGGTCAGGCCACTATCGTCCCCGATGATCAAACCGAGGGCAAGGCTTCCATTTGATCCCGGAACTCTGTCAAGTATCCGTTCGCGTGCCTTTTTCCGAATAGTGCGGCGAAGTCGCTCTAACTTCCCTGCGGGTTCAATAACTTCGATCCGGTCGGCAAAGAGTAACCCTCCCGTAGAGTCGGCCCACTGGCCGGTGACCTCAACCCGATCACCTCGGCCTGGCGCATCAATTCCAGAGTACATAACAAACGTTTCGATCTCACCCGACTCTATCGACGTCCATTCAACATGGGCCGTGGATCCGCGGGTTCCAAGCCGCGGGTCGGAGACTAGCGTTCCGGCGATTGTGGGCGTTAGGGTCAATTCAGATCTAAATGGCATGTCTCGATTGCGAAGGCTCGTAACGCTGAATCCGATGACAACTCCAAGCAAGCCACATATTGCGAGCCTGGACGTCGGAGATGGCACGAGCGCAACAAGTACGATCAAACAGAGGGCCAGGACAACTACTTCGGCGGTCGCACCTTCTGTCCCGGCGGTCACCCCGATCATCACGGCTATACCGAAAGCCAGTCCCACTTATGGAGACTCAATAATGACGAGACTGCGGAGATCCTCGACCATTCGCTCAGAGATTCCACTGACCTCAACAAGTTGCTCCACGCTCGTGAACCCGCCGATGGAATCGCGGTACTCAACTATCCGTGCAGAGATGACTGGACCAATACCAGGAAGAGTCTCAAGCTCAGAAGCTGTCGCGCTATTTATGTCAATGGACGTCGTGGACAGGTCACGTGCTGAGTTCGTCGAAGGGACGAGAATAAATTGACCATCTTCGAGATTCGAAGCCAGATCCACACCATCCGGTATCCCCCCGCTTTCTATGCCGCCGGCCATCTCCAGTGCGTCCGAGACGCTACTACCCACTGGCAGCGAATAGACACCGGGGCGTGCAACCGCGCCTGCCAGCTGGACCTGAACTTCCTCTTTTTCCGCCACCGGTACAACCTGGATAACAAGAACGTCGTCTGGCTTGAGAAGCAGACCTATGATCGTGGCAATCGCGATTCCAATCAGGATGGCCGTAGCTATCGCTATTCCGTACGGAACTACACGGGCTCGAAGCGCGCGAGGATCCAATTTCCCGAATCGAGTCATGCGTTAGCGAGGAAGTTACAGCCGAGTTCGTTATACTCGGTGGTCGAGTTCGTTGAAACGCCAAGCAGCTCGTCGGAGTGACCCTGGAGTACTGCGTTTGTCACTTGCTTACCTGACCCCTCTCTACGACGCGATCCAGTTACCAGCGTTCGAGGAGCGAATTCAGATCTCACCGGACCTCAGCCCCTCGCCGCGAGCGGTGTCAATCGCCGCACTTGCGATGAGATTACACACCCCGCTGCTTATCGTCACTGCTCGTCAGGATAGCGCGGATGCGCTAACTGCAACTCTCCAGGATTTACTACCGCCGCAGCTACAGCCGCAAAGTTGGATTTCGCCTGATCCTCTCCCGTATGAGCAGCTTCCCCACGACCCCGACCTGTCGAGCACGCGCATAAGTGTTCTCGACAAACTCGTCCGGCTCGGCGCCGATGAGCCTTTCGTCATCGTAAGCTCGATGCGCGCGCTCATGTCCTACATCCGGTCCCCTGATTCTTTTGCAGCCGATGCAATTGAAATCTCGGTCGGTGGGCGTGTAGACGACCGTGCGCTCGTCCGGCGTCTCGTCGAAGCGGGCTACAGCCGCGAGCCGCTGGCTGATCTCGCCGGGACGATCAGTCAACGCGGAGGCATCATAGATATCGTCCCGCCAGGAAGGAACGACGGAGTTCGCATCGAGCTTTTCGGCGACGAAGTCGAAAGCATCCGCAGCTACGATCCCGCTACCCAACGCTCATCCAGCCGCATAGACAGCGTCCGCATCCTTCCACCAGTCGAATTCGATATTCCCGTCGACCGAGACGCTCGAAGGCTCGACGCAATGCTGGACTTCACGGCTTTGCGCCCCGAAGTTCATGATGAGTGGACAGAGATACTCGAACGCCTCGACCACGGGGATGTGCCAGATGCGATCGATCTCCTCGCACCTTCATTTGCCAGCAACCGCTCAACACTGCTGGACTACATGCCAACCGATGCAGTCGTCGCAGTGGTGGAACCTGAGTCAATCGCGCTCGAGTCGGAACAGATCGAGATTCGAGCAGCCGAAGTTCTCGAAGGCTTGCTCGCCGCGGGTGAGATTCCGGTCGGATTGAAAAGGCCACTTGCAGAACCACAGGAAATCCAGGCGGCCATTGGCAGGCACCGCCAGTGGCTTATCGGCAACGCTGATCCGGAAAGCCACGGCCGGCTGGTACGCACTCGGGAGTCCTTTGTCGAACCGCCATTCTACGCCGGTGACATCGACGCCATCGTCCAGGACATTCGCCTGCGCCTCGACCAGAACTGGCGCATCGTCATCGCTACCGATCAGGCCGAAAGAGTTAGAGACATCCTCGAAGAGCGAGATCTATTCGCGAGAATCGCGCGAGCCAGGCCGGGCGGTGCCGTCGATCCTCCCGGTCCCGGTTCGTACGATATCGTCCACGCCCGGCTCGATTCCGGATTTGTATTGCAATCGGCACTAACTCTCGTTCTCACCGACCGGGAACTGTTCGGGATTCGTAAAACGGTTCGCCAGGCGGCGCGCCAGCGGCGCCAACGATACCGTCCTGTGCGAGACTTCAAAGAGGGGCAATACGTCGTCCATGTTCAGCATGGTGTTGGTATCTTCAAAGGTTTAGTGACGCTCGACCTGAGCGGCGTCGAACGTGAATATCTCCAGATCGACTACGCCGACGCTGACCGCTTGTACGTCCCGGTCGATCAGACTGATCGTCTCGCACCATACGAATCTCCCGCGGGTACTCCCCGCATCACTCGCCTTGCATCGGCTGAATGGGCGCGCACGAAGTCACGAGTCCGCGCAGCTGTGCAAGAAATGGCTGCAGAATTACTAGAGATCTATGCCACCCGCGAAATGGCCGGAGGACAGCAGTTCCCGCCGGACACGACCTGGGATCTGGAACTAGCCGAATCATTCCCATACCGAGAAACGGTAGATCAACTTCAAGCGATCGATGACGTCCGCGAAAATCTGGAGTCGAGCCGGCCGATGGACCGGCTCATTTGCGGCGATGTCGGTTATGGCAAGACTGAAGTGGCGTTGCGCGCTGCTTTCAAGGTCATCAACGCTGGTCAACAGGTCGCGGTCCTCGTCCCGACGACCGTGCTTGCGCTCCAACATTACGAGACGTTTCGCGAGCGACTGGCTGCATTTCCGGTGCGCGTCGAAATGCTTTCGCGCCTGCGAACGCGAGCCGAACAGCGCAAGATTTTGGATGACCTCGAAAACGGACTTGTGGATCTCGTCATTGGTACCCATCGCCTCGTCCAAAAAGACGTCCGCTTCAAGAATCTCGGGCTACTCGTCGTCGATGAGGAGCAACGTTTTGGCGTACGCCACAAAGAATTCATCAAGAGGCAGCGGGCTGAAATCGACGTGCTCACGATGACGGCGACGCCGATCCCGCGAACACTGTATATGGCGTTGACCGGCATTCGCGATCTTTCGCTGATAAGCACCCCACCCCAGGAACGCGTTCCGATCCGCACCTTCGTCACGGCCCGAAGCGACACAATTGTCCGTGAATCGATCCTGCGCGAGATGTCCCGAGGAGGCCAGATTTTTGTGCTCCACAATCGGGTTCAGAGTATCTACCGCATCCGTGACTGGCTGGAAGAGCTGGTACCCGAGGCATCTATCGGGATCGGTCATGGCCAGATGAATGAAAGTGAACTGGAACACGTCGTACTGGCATTCATGCAGCATCAGTACGATGTATTGCTCTGCACGACGATCATAGAATCGGGCGTGGACATTCAGAATGCCAACACGATCATCATCGACAACGCCCACGCACTCGGACTCACCCAGCTCTACCAATTGCGAGGGCGTGTCGGGCGCGGGAACGTCCGAGCTTACGCCTACCTGCTATATCCGCCAAACTCCTCGCTATCGTCAGAAGCCCGGCAGCGACTGGCTGCCATCCAGGAAGCTACGGAGCTAGGCGCTGGATTCCAAATTGCGATGCGGGATATGGAGATTCGAGGAGCCGGCAACATCCTGGGGGCCCAGCAGTCCGGGCATATCGCTGCGGTCGGCCTGGACCTCTATACGCGTATGCTCGCACACGCCGTCGAAGAGCTGCGGGCCGGTCGGTCGATAACCCAGCCAGACGACGTCAACATCGATGTAGCCGTTGACGGCCGTATCCCGGAAGACTATATCGAGGATGAGGCGATGAGGCTCTCATTCTATTATCGGATCTCTTCCGCATCCACCGCCGTCGAACTCGGTGCGCTACGCGCAGAACTTGTTGACAGGTTTGGTCCGCTTCCGGAAGCCTCTGAACAGATATTTGAGCTTGTCAGGTTGCGCCAAACCGCTGCCGCACTTGGAATCACTGGCATCATCGAGCGGGATGGAGTGATCCTCATCCGACCTGTCGTCGGCGGCAGGCTTAACGAGCCTCGTTTGCGCGCAAAACTCGGAGGTGGAGTCCGTGTGACGCCAAATCAGGTGCGACTCACGCTAAGCGAGCTCAATGTTGACAGGTGGCAAGCCATCCAGGAGGTTCTTCGAAACGTCGAGGCAGTGCGTTCAAATGTGCTAGCGACTAGCTAGTCTCCCAAAGAATGAGCCCGTCTTCTTCCTCAATTTCGGCAAGAATCTCACGCGCCATTTCGGATTGGTCTTCACGCACCATGATGTACTGTTCGTTGAGTATGTTTTGCCCCAGGCCGTAACCCGCCGCGCCGCCCTTAGCCATCGCGATAATCCCGTCATCACGCAGAATATCGAGCCACATCATCGCCATCGTTTCATTTGGAGCGGTCGCTATGTGGACGAGTCGGATGTCGTTGTTTATCAATTCTAGGACTCCTTGAGATAGGCAATGGTAACGCCGTCGCCGCCCTCATTGTATGGTGGCGTCTCAAAGCGCTGAACCAGCGGGTGGCGGACCAGGAAATCTCGCACAGCCTCCCGGAGTGCGCCCGTCCCTTTTCCGTGAACGATCCGAACAAAGGGCATATGCGAGAGGTACGCATCATCGATGTAACTGTCGAGAACTACTTCGATCGAGCCTGCTCGCTGACCCCGCAGATGAATCTCCGACTCCACGCTACGGCTAGGTACTGGCGTGCGGACAGCTGAACGTCGTTTCGATGGCTCTGCTTCTTTAAGTTTCTTAAGATCCCGCAACGGTTGCCAGATCTTAAACGAGCCCATCTGGACCTCAGCGTCAAAACCATCGTCGGATATTCCAACGATCTCGCCTTCGCCGCCCAGAGCGAGAAGCTCGACTGTATCGCCTATTTTTGGCATCGCAATCGCAGGCTGGCGTGGCGCTCGTTCACGAGTCGTCCTGCGGACTTCGCGCGTGGCTTTATTGAGTTGCTCCTGGGCCTGCGATCTCGTCAGGCTTACTTCCTCTGACGGAACCTGATCCGGCGTCCTGCGGATGTTACGGATATATTCACGCGCATCAGTGAGTTCCTTCTCAATTTCCGCGAGGGCTTCAAGTTCGGCACGGGAACGCCGCTCCTCGGCTTCCTGGAGCCGTTGATCGGCCTCGCGCTGACGGCGTTCAGCTTCCTCCAGGGCCTCTTCCGCTTCCCGCCGCCGCGAACGGATCTCTGAGATGAGCACGTCCGCATGTTCGGCGTCGGGATCGAGAAACGAACGCGCGCGCTCGAGAATGCTTTCCGGCATCCCGAGCCTTGCCGCGATTGCCAACGCATTGGAGCGCCCGGGTACGCCAATTTCAAGGCGATACGTAGGTGACAGCGTCTTGACGTCGAACTCGACGCTAGCATTTTCAACGAGATCGGTGGAATAGGCGTAGGCCTTTAGCTCCGAGTAGTGTGTTGTTCCAATCGCCAGGCAGCCCGACTCTACAAGCTTGGTAATGATGGCTCGCGCCAGCGCCGAGCCCTCTTCTGGGTCGGTTCCGGCACCCAGCTCGTCGAACAGGATCAAGCTCTTGTCGGTCACACCTTCAAGCGCGGCAATCACGCGCACAATATGAGACGAGAACGTTGAGAGCGATTGTTCGATAGATTGCTCGTCACCAATATCAGCATAGACGGCATCAAATACTGGAATTTCACTACCCTCATCGACCGGGATGAACAATCCGGCCTGGGTCATCAGGGCCAACAGACCAACCGTCTTCAAGGCAACGGTTTTACCGCCAGTATTTGGCCCGGTGATGACAAGCACGCGATAGTCCGTGCCGAGCAGCATATCGAGGGGCACGACCTCGTCGGCTGGCAACAACGGATGTCGCGCCCGGTTTAGCGCGATGCGCCGGCTGCGCCCATTTGGTTCGCCGACAATCTCCGGTCTGGTCGCCGACATGTGACTCGCCAGGTGCGCTTTCGCTAGTGCAAGATCGATGGCGGCGATACCCTCCAGGGCCGACAGCAACTCATCGGCCTTCCCTGCGACCTGTGACGTCAGCCAACGCAGAATACGTTCAACCTCATGCTGTTCAGCGGACTCCAGCTCGCGCACCTGATTGTTCAGTTCGACCATTTCCGTTGGCTCAACGAATAGCGTCTGCCCGCTGGCGGATGTGTCGTGGACCATGCCAGGCAACTGGGAGCGGCGATCTGCGCGTACCGGCACGACGAAGCGCCCACCACGAGAGGTCACAATAGGCTCCTGCAGTGCATCGGAGTAGTCGGCGTTCTGTGTATATCTACGAATACGCTCTGCGGCCCGGGATTGTGCCGAACGAAGTTTCCGCCTGATCGTACCCAACTCGTTACTCGCGGAATCGAGAACGGCACCGTGTTCGCTGATCGACCGGCGCAAATCGGACTCTAGGCCCGGCAAATCGGCAACGAAACCGATGAACTCGTTCAGGTGCGGGAAGCGCGTCGAACGATCTTCGATGCGAAAAAACGACCGGCGCAATCCACGCGCGGCCGAGATCGTATCGAGAACATCCAGGAGGTCGGTCGGTGGCAGCATCGCACCGATCAGAGCGCGTTCGACCCGCTCGCGGATGTCTTTAACACCACCAATCGAGAAACCTGGGCGAGATTCAAGAAGATCAACGGCCTCAGAAGTAACGTCCAGTAGATAGCGTACGATCTCAGAGCGATTAGTCGGCCCCAATTCGTGGGCTCGCTCGATAGACAGCGAGAACTGGCAGCGGTCGGCCAGCATGTCGCGAATACGTGTAAATTCAAGTGTGTCAAGAATTGTTGATGCCATCGAATGCCAGCTCCGACGGCATCTAGCCGCCTATATGTTGCCGACGTCGGTCAAGATCGGAGGCAGGCCGCCCGGGAACCAGGGACGCACCGCTACGGTCATCAACGGAAGGAGGCGCAAGAAGAGCGGGGCCAGTGCAGACGAATCCATTTGACGCCGCAAGAGCCCCATTAGACCGTTGGAAGCGTCCCCTGATGCTACGACCGCTGCCTGAATCATGATCACGGTGATCGCCAGCGACATCGTGATTGCGACGAAGGCGATCACAACCGACACGGTTGCCCCGCCCAAGTTGTCGAGTATAGCAAATCGCCGTTTCATTGATGTCGGGCCAAGTGTCGTGATAATCACAAAAGAAAAGAGGATGCTGATAGCTACAAACAGGATCACAAACGCAGCAAAATAGGCAGCGCCAATACTGATCGCGCCGATAACCGATTGAATCATGTTCCCGAGACGTTGGTAGAACGTCGCGGAAATCACAGTCGCGAGATAGGTAGCCACCATGGAGCTACCGGTACGCACAATTCCAAAAAAGAAGCCGCCGCCAGCAATAGCGATAAACATCGCGATTATGAGGATGTCCATTAGATTCATGGCTAGGGCCTTCTCCGACTTCTGGGCATGACTGACGACGTAAGAGCGCAATCGTTCTGCTTGCAGTGTATGGCGGCCTTGTTCGTCTCCATATAGCCAATTTGGACCGAACTCGACACCAGCAGCAAGCGAATAGAACGGCGGTACTCAGGGAGTGCATGTACCAAGTTGACAAGAACAGATGTTCGAGACTATACTCTCCATAATGCGGGACCGACTCGCTGGGAGTGGGCCAGTTCGAGACCAAATGGGCTCTTTTTTGAGAGGACGTACGAATGAAGCCGCTTACACGTCGCCAGCAAGCGATCCTCACGTATATCGAAGACTTTTCGGTAACGCATTCCTATCCACCGACGATACGAGAAATTCAAGAAGGTCTTGGCATATCTTCGACAAGCGTCGTCGATTACAACTTGAAAGTGCTCGAACAGCGCAACGAGATTCATCGCAATCGCAATATCTCACGCGGCATCGAACTCACCGATCGCCCAACCCGGCGCAGTAATCTGATTCAAATACCGATCGTGGGGCAGATCGCAGCGGGCCTCCCCATCGCCGTTCCCGGAGATATCGGACCGCAAGCTTTCGACGAGACGGTTGAAATTGGTCCGGAGATGCTCGGCCAACACCGCGAAGGTCTCTTCGCCCTGAGGGTCAAAGGCCATTCCATGGTCGATGCGTTGATCAACGATGGAGACGTCGTCATCCTCAAGGAACAGCGAGTCTGTGAGAATGGGGAAACGGTCGCCGTCTGGCTCATCGACGAAGAAGAAACGACCCTCAAACGGTTCTATCTTGAAGGCGAACGCGTTCGGCTCCAGCCAGAAAACGTTACGATGGATCCAATCTACACGCCTTCAGAGAATGTCGAGATTCAGGGCAAGCTCGTAACGGTCATTCGCCCGCCTCGATAGGCGTACCGGCGCCGTTTACATCGACCCTAACCAGATGCCTGAGAGCTGCGCTAGGCTTTGCCGATGCGTAGCTCAGTTTATTCCACCGTCGATATTGTGATGCTCGGCTCGTTCGGTGTCTGGACACGAGGTACGCTGCAAGCGAGAGCGCTGCCTTTTGCCAGGCGCTCACGACATCAGAAAGACTTGAAGATCGCGATTGTAACGACCCCCTGGGATGATCCTGAGCAGGCGGGTGTTCGAGGAGATGATCGACGGAGTCGCGATCTACAACACACATGCCGTAAGTCCGCAGCAGACTCTTAGTGTGGTCAGAGAACAGCTAGATCTCGTTCGAGCGCTCAAACCGGCGCTCATCCATGTCATGAAACCGAAAGCATCAGCCGGATTGACGGCAGACGTGCTCTCCCGCTTCAGATATCGACCGCGACTGATCGTGGACCATGACGACTGGGAGGGGGACGGCGGGTGGAACGATCGGTCACCGTACCCCCTTCCAGCGAGAAGACTTTTCGCCTATCAGGAGAAACGGCTTCTTCTGTATTGCAGACGCCGTAACTGCCGCCAGCACCCTGCTAGAAGGTCGCGCCAGGCAGATCTTCGGGGCGAATCGTCGAAAGCGGAGGTTGTCTATTTGCCGAATGGACTGGACAACGCTTGGAGTAACAGGCTGCGTCGGGCCGCCGCACAGCGCAAGCAGTTCGAACTTCCGAGTATGGTGCTCTACTCCCGCTTTGCGGAGTTCTCGAATGGCTGGCTCAGATGATCGTGCTCACCAGAATTGATCGAGCAGTTGAGCATACTCTATCGATTTGCACATCGTCGGGGAACCAGCATGGCGAGGCTGGAATCCTGTAACCCTGCAGCAGATTCGGATCGTCCGTCACGGATTTCGTTGAACGCCATGAGATCCCGGAGATATTGGGCGCATGCGACGGTGGCGCTCTATCCTTATGACGACAATCTGATCAACCGGTCGAAGCAGTCGGTCAAATTGCTCGAACTCATGGCTTCGGGTTGCGCCATCGTCGCATCAGACGTCGGCGATATTCGACGCATAGGAGGAAAAGGACTATCCGTGGTTCAACCTGGCGATGCAACGGCCTTCTCGGCCAAGATCCTGCGTCTGATTGACGATCCGCTGCTAAGTAGAAGCGTCTGGGACGAATGGCGCAGCGAGCGGTCTTCTATCTTCGCTATCGATCGACTTGCCGACCGGTTGAGTCAATCTTTACGCGCTAAACGGTGTAAGTTGAGATGGTAGCAGCGCTCGCGCAGGCTGGCGGTCGTCCGGTGGCTACCTGCGATCATATGGATGGGCTGGATTTTCTGGCTCTCCTCCCAGCAGGCGTTACCTCCTCCCCCGGGTGTTTCCTACACGGTTGCAGCCATAGTCGGACACTTCATACTCTACACGGTCCTGACCTTCTTGCTCCTTATCGCACTTGGTTCACCGCGGAAGATCAATTCTGCACTGATAGCAGTTACACTTTCGATCGCACTTGGCTACGCGCTAACTGATGAGTTCCATCAGTCGTTCGTGCCGGGGCGCGATGCGGCACTATTCGACGTGCTAATCGACGCACTTGGTGTTCTGTTCGCGATCACCGTATGGGTAATTGGTTGGCGAAAAATCGCAACGTTCTGATCCAGATCTCTAGTCTGCCGCGATCGGCATTCCCGCTTATTGTCGGAGCTCTCGTGCTTGTCTTTCTCCTGGCACTTTGGCCCCGCTTCGCGGAACGTCTGAACCCGCTCACCGGTGACGAACCCTTCTATGTCATGACCTCGATCAGCCTGCTTCACGACCTAGACCTCGATGAATCGAACAACTACACAGCTGTCGAGCTACAAGGCAATTCTGGACCCTACACGCTCTACGCTTTCGACGAGAGCTTGAATCCCGACGACCCTCTGCCACCGAATTGGCAAGGCTGGCCAAACCCGCCGCGACTCGTCGGCGCGCACGCAGCAACGACCGATAAACCCGGGTTGTATTCCAAGCATGGTTTAGGGCTCTCCGCACTCATCGCAGTTCCGTGGGAAATCGGCGGGCGCTTTGGGGCGAATCTCGTCGTCATCATCATCGCGGCGATTCTGGCGGGGCAAATGTTCCTGTTGGCTCGAGAGAGTGGAGCGGATCTTCTACTAGCTGCCGCCATCGCGATTGGAATCTCAGTCTCTGTGCCACTGGGGCCATATTCGCTCCTGCTTTTCCCTGAGGTACCTGCCGCTTTGCTCCTGATCTATGCGATTCGCAGGTTAGCGTCCCAGAACGACTGGTGGCAGTGGCTCCTGACCGGCGGTGCAATCGGTTTTCTTCCATGGCTGCATCAGCGCTTCGCGCCGACGGCGGCCGTGCTGGCGATCATTGTATTTTTCAAGATTCTGTATTCCCGAGACATACTGAAGAATGCTGCATTTGGACTCATTCCGATCGCCGCCGGAGGAATCAGCCTACTCGCCTATAACCAGTGGCTCTATGGAATCCCACTGCAACGATCCGAGGATCACGCGGGGTTCAATCGTCTCGTTGGAACACTCAACGGAGGTTTCGGACTACTACTCGATGCACAGTGGGGGTTGCTCATCAGCGCGCCCGTATTCCTACTGGCGCTAGCGGCGCTTCCACGGTGGCAACGAGAGTATCGCCATATCGCGAATGTTGCGATTATCGCGGTCGCGCCATATCTGGTCGTCATAGCTGCCTACAAGGTTTGGTGGGGCGAATGGGGGCCGCCAGCGCGGTACCTCGTCCCCATCGTGCCACTCGCGGCGGGACCCTTTGCAGCCTGGCTCAAGGACGCCTCAACGCGGTGGAAACTGGCGACATACGGACTTTGGAGCATGGGTATGCTCCTGACCGTCGTCGGCTATCAGGATCCGCAACGCTTCTATCATCAACCTGATGGAATCAACAACCTGGTGTCGAAACTCGGCGAGCAGTTTCATTTCGATGCACAACGCTTTCTGGTCGCTTTTCAACCCTATTCGATCGCGCCGATCCCCTCTCGATTCTGGATCTCATGCGCGCTCGTTATCGTTTTGCTAATAGCTACGCGTTCGATATCGGGCGGGATCTCAAGAGGCACCGGCGCTGCATTCATCAAGAGCCTGCAGGAGAATCTGCGAATCGGCTGAAACTCCATTGACGGTACTGAAATCGGCGTGCTAATTTGACAGAACGTACAATGCGTCCGATGATCCCACAATCGGGCTTGCGTAGTTGAAGGCATTACTAAGGGGGAGGGTGCTGCGTGGATATTGGCGTCGCGTTGACTTACGTCACAAAAGATGAGGGATGGCTCAAAAAGGTCCTCATCGGCGGACTGCTCTTCTTAATTCCAATCGTCGGCGGGATGATCGTGTACGGCTATGGGGTGCGTATCGCCCGCAACGTCATTGCTGGGGAACCAAATCCTTTGCCGGAATGGGATGATATCGGCGGTGACCTCTCACGCGGCCTGTTCATTTTTATCGGGGCGCTCATCTGGGCCATACCGCTATATGTGATCTTTGGATGCGCTGCGATCTTGAGTTCGGTTTCGGATAGCGCTGGGATTATTTCGCTATTCCTCGACTTTTGTATAGGTCTACCTCTAAGTCTTGCTTTTTATGCTTTTGTTGTTCCGACCATTATCGGCGCTTTCGCGCGGACAAACGACTTCAAATCGATGCTTCAATTCAATGAGCTATTTGCGAGAATTCGAAGCACTGGCTTCGGTCCGTACTTGATGTTCCTGATTCTCGCCATAGTCGCCTATTTTGTAACTCTCCTGGGTCTGATCGCGTGTTTCATCGGAGTTCTATTCACAGGTGCGTACGCTATGTTCGCAGTGTTTCACGGTGCGGGGCAGCTCGCACGGATCCCTTCAGGTACGGCGACGGACGTGTATGCTCCGCCGAGCCATCCGGCTTTCTAAGCGCTCACTCGTACTGCGAACGTAGAATTCAATAACCCGCGGCAAAAGCCGCGGGTTATCATTTTGTCTTTGGGTCCAGCGGCACGCTCTAGTAGGATGAGATGTTCGAACTACTCACTGGCCTCGGACTGGCCCTGCCAGCCGGCCTGAATGCTTACATCCCGCTTCTTGCGGTCGCGCTGGCCGACCGCTATTTCGGTTTGCTCCATCTCGCCGCACCCTACGACATGATCTCGTCACCGGCCGGTATCATCGTGATCACGATACTGCTCTTCATTGAACTGTTGGCCGACAAGATCCCGCTAGTCGATCACGTCAACGATCTTATTAATTCCGTCGTTCGCCCCGGCGCGGGCGCTGTACTCGTAATGGCCAGCACCGGTGCCGTCGATTCGATCAACCCGATCGTGGCGATGATTCTCGGACTGGTTATTGCCGGGAGCGTCCACACCGTCAAGGCGTCTGTACGGCCGACGGTAACCGCTACGACGGGCGGTGTCGGAAACCCAATTGTGAGCGCCGCTGAAGATGGAATCGCGATTGTACTGACGCTGATGGCGCTACTCGCGCCGATTCTCATTCTGGGCGTGCTCATTGCCTTGGCGATCATCATCATCTCGCTGTTCCGACGAAGAAGAAGGCGAAGGATTCAAGTAGATCGAGCTTAATCAGGGTTGCGTCGCCACGACTCAGAGTTTATAATTAGCTTGACTACGCTATCTATTGTTCAGAGCAAGGCGATAATGTGCAATTCAAGGATTATTATGAAGTTCTCGGAGTTTCCCGTGACGCGGAAGCTGCGGAGATCAAAAAGGCTTATCGACGTCGTGCCCGCAAGTACCATCCTGATGTGTACACCGGCGCAAACGCCGAGGATAAATTCAAAGAGATAAACGAGGCCTATCAGGTCTTGTCTGATCCTGACAAACGTGCCCGTTACGATCGCTTTGGCGCGGACTGGGAGCGGTACCAGGACGCACCGGCGGGTGGAGGCGCCCAGGGTGCAGATTTTAACGAGTGGTTTACAGGCGACTCATCTGGACAAGTCCATTTCGATTTCGGCTCAAATCAAGGCGGCAGTGGATTCTCGGATTTCTTCGATCTTCTCTTCAACGCAGAGGGAATCAACGGAAACCGGCGTGGTGCGAACATGGGCGGGTTGCGATCGCAACCGATTCGTGGAGAGGACCATGAGTACACTGTGCAGCTGACCGTTGCGGAAGCGTTCAAGGGAACCACGCGCACCTTCGAAATCTCAACGACGCCTCAGGGACAGGAGTCAGCTCGACAAAAGATCGAAGTTACTATCCCACCCGGTGTGCGGGAAGGCTCCAGAGTTCGCGTTGCAGGTAAGGGCGGCCCGGGCCGGAATGGTGGTCCGCCGGGCGACATCTACCTGCGCATAAAGCTGCTGACCAAATGCCCACTTCACGATTGACGGATCGACAGTGCGAACTGAAGTCGACGTGCCGCTGTACACTGCAATACTCGGCGGAGAGGTCGTGGTTCCTGTCAATCAGGGAAGAGTCTGGCCCTGACGATCCCGTCTGGAACCCAGAACGGCCAGTCGATCCGCCTCAAGGGTCAGGGATGGCCAACTGCGGTCGGGAGTTCGGCGCGCGGCGACTTGCTCGTCAGAGTTTCTGTTCAACTGCCGGAGAATCTGACGGACGCGGAGCGTAAGCTATTCGAGGAATTGTCAGAGCTCCGTAGCGGTGTTCAACGCGAAGCGGCCGCAGTCTGATAGGACCCCTGGTCTGCGGCGTGCTAAAATCTCGGGCTGGTTGCAGGAATAAAGCAATTCGATTCTAGCCAGATTCGAGCGTGGATAGAGGACCTCCCGATGCCGGTAACGATAATCCTCGGTGGCCAGTGGGGCGATGAGGGCAAAGGCAAACTCGTCGACATTTTCGCGGAACAGGCCGATGTCGTCGTCCGTGCCAACGGCGGCGCAAACGCCGGACATACCGTCGTCACCGACCAGGGTACGTTCAAATTTCACCTTATTCCATCGGGTATTCTCCGTCCCGAATGTCGTTGCATCGTCGGGGCCGGTGTCGTCCTCGACCCCGAATTGATTCTCAGCGAAGTGCAAGAGCTTCACGAACGAGGCATCGACACTTCGAATTTGCGGATTTCTTCTCGAAGCCACATCGTCATGCCATATCATCCAGTCCTCGATCATCTCGAAGAGGAAGAGCGTGGCGATGCGAAGATCGGAACGACGCAACGTGGAATGGGACCGGCCTATGCTGACAAAGCAGCCCGTATTGGACTTCGAATCGCGGATATCGTCGATCCCGAACACCTTTTCAACCGCCTGAAGCCGGTCCTCGAGGAAAAGAATCTGCTTCTGAGTTCCCGCTACGATCATCCACCATTTGATCTGGTCCAGATGTCCGAACAATACGCCGCTCTCGGCGAGGCTCTGGCACCGTACATTGCCGACACGGAAATGATGGTCCAGGATGCCATCGACGCCGGCGTTGAGGTGCTAATAGAGGGCGCGCAAGCGGTGATGCTCGATATTGACTACGGTAGCTACCCGTTTGTCACATCGTCATCCCCCACTGCGGCTGGTGTATGCCAGGGAGCAGGCGTCGCTCCCACTCAGGTCGATCGAGTTGTTGGCGTCTACAAGGCTTACGCGACGCGCGTTGGCGAAGGCGCTTTCCCGACCGAATTGCACGACACGATCGGGATCCACATTCGTGAACGCGGGCAGGAATATGGCACGACAACGGGGCGCCCGCGTCGGACCGGATGGTTCGATGCAGTCCAGGCTCGCTTCACTGCGAGGCTGAACGGCGTCGGCGAGATAGCCTTGACCAAATTCGACGTGCTCGACGAGTTGGACTCGGTACGTGTTTGCACTGGCTACCAGCTTGATGGCGTCGCGCTCCAGAGCCCGCCACCTCGAATATCGGACTACGCACGCGTGGAACCAGTATTCGAAGAGTGGCCAGGCTGGATGGAAGACACGACATCGGCGGAGACCCTCGACGACCTTCCTGTCCGGGCTCGTCGCTACGTCAGTCGCATCGAAGAGCTTGTCGGCGTTCCAGTCTCTTACGTCGGCGTTGGGCCGCACAGACGACAGATGGTGACGCGGATCGCGCCTGCTGCCTGACCAAACGTACTCGTGGCGGGTAGCGATTAACGAGGAGGTTCGATGGAATCAGTCAATATCGATGCGCTCGCGATTCAAAAAATCCTCCCGCACCGTTATCCATTCCTGCTGGTGGACCGTATCGTCGAGATCGAATTCGGCGTCGGAGCTGTTGGCATCAAGCAGGTGTCGATGGGAGAACCCTATTTTCAGGGACACTTCCCCGAATACCCGGTCATGCCCGGTGTCTTGATAATCGAGGCACTCGCCCAGGTCGGCGCAGTCGCGTTGCTTGGGAGCGACGAACACTCGGGCAAGATTGCACTATTTGCCGGGATCGACAGCGTACGGTTCCGTCGTCAGGTCAAGCCCGGCGATTCGCTCCGGCTGGAGACTCAGATCAGTCGCTTACGGCGGGGGATTGGAAAGGGCCATGGTACAGCTACGGTCGACGGCGAACTAGCAGCGGAGGGCGATATCACCTTTGCCCTGGTCGATCGCGAGGCGTTGATCCAGGGGTGAACGAGGCACGCCCACGTATTGGCGTCATCAAACCGTGCTGCATTGGCGACGCTGTGATGGCGCTACCACTCATCGACAACATCATAGAGAAGATACCGTCAGCACAAATTGAGGTCTGGTGTGGTAAGCACACGAGAGCCGTTTTCGACAACTATCCCGGCGTCTCCAACGTCGTCGAAATTCCCAGCGTGCCGACCTTGAAAGACATCCCGAGGCTCACCTGGCGACTACGCTCATCATCAAATTACGGATTCTTCGTCCTCGACCGATCCCGTCTTATCGACGCATCATGCCGCTTCGCAGCCGTACGATTGCTGGGAACCGTTCGCACGGTGACACGTTCTACGAGACATGAAACCGACTGTTACCTGGAGGCGCTGTCCCAAGCAGGTTTCCCCGTTGTCAATCGCACGCCAAAACTCCTGATTGATAGCCATCTGATCGATCATGCCCTAAATCGCATCGGCTTGAAACGAGATCGCTTCGTGGTTCTCCATCCAGGCGGAGCGCAAAATCCTGGGTCAACGATGCACACCAAGCGCTGGCCGGCAGGGCGCTGGAATGCAGTCGCTCAATGGCTGGAGTCGCGCTCGATCGATGTCGTTTTGACGGGTTCATCCGAGGAAGCTGAGCTCTGTCATAGCGTCGCCTCCGGAACGCATGCGTCGATCGCTGCGGGTAAGCTTTCCTTGATGGAAAGCGCCGCAATCGCATCGAAGGCGATGGCCTACGTCGGCCCCGATACCGGCATATCGCACCTCGCCGCGGCGGCGGGCGCACCGGTCATTGTCATTTTCGGACCGACGAATCCAGACCAGTACGCGCCAAGAGGACAAAATGTTTCGATACTTGCTCCGCCGGGTTCCTATGGCTTGGACGCTACCGACCTACGCGGAGGCGGGCTTAGTGGCCTGCCAACGACTGCAGACGTTTCAACGGAATCAGTCATCCAGAAGCTAACTGCCCTTCTCGACACTAACCGGCCGCCGCAATGTCGTTGACATCGACGCTTCGTACAACGTTGCTGCCAGCCCTCGCGGCGGCAACTCCCCGCCCAGCGATCGAGGGTGCGGGGCGGGTCCTGATCCTGCAGCCGGACCACCTCGGTGACATTCTGCTTTCCGAACCTGCGGTGAGACTCCTACGCCATCATCTTCCCGACACAGAGTTAATCGCGGTCGTCGGTCCCTGGTCGGCGGAAATCACGCGCATGGCCTGGCAGGTTGATCGAGTCGAAGAAGTCTCATTCCCGGCCTTTAGTCGCGACAGCAACCCACATGGCCAGGTAGCGCCCTATGTGCAGCTGCGTCGAGAGATAGATCGATTGCGCAACCAACAGGCCGACGACGCTCTGATTCTTCGAGACGACGCTTGGTGGGCAGCGTGGCTTGCGCGCGGATCTGTAGGTCGACATGTGGTCACGAGTAATGATCGCCGTACCGGTGCATTCGCCTCACATCAGACGAATCCGGAAACGCACGTGCATCGGACGGCAAGTGCAACTGAAATCGTCAGGTCCTATCTGAAACTCTTAGGCCAGGATCTGGTGATTGATTACTGGGATATGTCGCCACGCATGCTCCCGAACTGGAGCTCACGTAAGCACCCGAGCTCGGGTGAGCGACAAGCAACTCGCCAGAGCACCGTCATCGCCATCCACCCAGGTTCCGGAGCAGACGTGAAGTTATGGCCGGTCCGCAATTGGAGATCCGCAATCGACCAGCTGTCCGACTTCCGGATCGTGTTGACCGGATCGCATGGTGAACGTGAAATGTGCAAAGAAATTGCGCAGGATTTCGATCATGTGACGGTTGTCGCAGGGGAGACATCGCTTCAACAATTGGCTGCGCTATTCGCCCAGGCTGCGCTCGCGGTCGGTACTGACAACGGCCCGATGCACCTGGCCGGTGCCCTGGGAACTCCAACGCTGCGCCTCTTCGGTCCCAGCAATCCGGAGCGCTATGGTCCATGGCCAGGTACACCAGCTCAGCTCATCGCTTCAGCCTGCTGGTCCTGCCCACGCTGCGAAGATCTTTCGCAGTCCAGGAAACGCGGTTGCGGATGTATGGCTTCAATCTCACCGGATCAAGTGGTCGGTCTGATTCGAACGATACTCGATGATGCCGCTTAACACGCTTGGCATCGACGCTAGTCGCACATCCGTTGCTGAGAAGACTGGGACGGAATGGTATTCCAGCGAAATTATCAGCGCGCTCGCGAGGCTCGAAGATCGTCCGAAGCTTCGGCTTTATCGTCGCCCTGGAGCCTCGTTCGAAGCGGTTACCGGAGTGGAAGATATAACAATCGACAGGAAGTGGCTCTGGACTCACATGGGGCTATCTGACGAACTGAGGCGCTCACCGGTCGACGCGCTCTTCGTCCCAGCGCACGTGCTCCCTCGCAGCCACCCGAGAGCTTCCGTCGTCACAATCCATGACATTGGATTTCGCTTTGAACCTGGCGCGCACACCTTACAACGGCGTGCCATGCTGGAAATGACCACGCGCTGGAATGCGTCGTCGAGCAGCGCGGATCATCGCTCCGTCTTTGGCGACGAGTCGAGATCTCCAGCGCGAGTACGGTGTCGACGCCGCTCGCATCGACGTCATCCACCATGGACTCGACAGTCAGCGATTTCGACCAATCCCTGAATCTGCAGTGGACGCGGTGCTGTCAAGACTGAAAATTCCGCGCCCTTACCTCCTATTTGTGAGCACTATTCAGCCGCGAAAGAACCTGCAACGTCTGATTTCAGCCTTCGAGTCACGAGATCTTGCTGGCTTCAAGCTCGTCGTCGCGGGAGGCGCTGGTTGGAAATCTCGACCGATCATCGAGCGGATGCGTCTCAGTGCCCGCCGGGATGACATCTTGCAACTAGGATATGTTTCCAACGACGATCTCGCAGCACTCTACAATGGAGCGGCAGCTTTCGTATTGCCATCACTGTATGAAGGATTCGGAATGGGCGTAATCGAAGCGATGGCCTGTGGATGTCCCGTCGTCACGAGCACCACATCTTGTCTGCCGGAAATCGCTGGCGACGCGGCGATCCTCGTCGATCCATACGCAGTACGAGATATTCGGGACGGAATTCTGCAAGCGCTCAAGCCACCAAACAGAGAACTGCTCCGAACTCGCGGCTTTCGGCGTGCGCAGTTATTCACGTGGGAACGTGCTGCCCGGCAAACGATGTCTTCGATTCAAGAGGCATACCGTGATGAAGCCGGATAGATGATGAAGATTCTCGTGGTCAAACTGGCCGATCTCGGCGACCTGCTGCTCAGTGAACCGGCAATCCGATCGCTGCGATACGCTTTTCCAGATGCGCAGATCGATGTGCTCACAACTCCACACGCAGCACAGCTACTCCCACATTTCGGACATCAGACGAACCCGATTACCTTCGAAAAGTCGGCGTTCGATGCTCCTGGTGCCTCGGCGATGATGTCCGCACAAAAGGCGGGACGTCTCGCCGCGCGGCTGCGCAGAGAACAATATGATCGCATTGTGATCCTCCATCACCTCACAACGGGATGGGGAGCGAAGAAATACCGTGCGCTCGCTCTATCAGCCGGAGCGCCCCTCGTTGCTGGGCTCGACAACGGTCGCGGTGGATTCTTGACTCATCCGGTTATAGATCGTGGATTCGGCTACAAGCATGAAAGCGAGTACATGCTTGATGTTGCTGTAGCCGCCGGAGGCGCAACGGTACCTGCCATTCCTCGATTCGAGATTGATAGATGCGATCTGCCTTTCCATCTACCTCGTTCGTTCGTCGCAATTGCGCCTGCCGCAGGCGAATTCGCCAACGCGAGAGTATGGCCAGCACAACGATTTGTGAAGCTGAGCGCCATGCTCGTGTCAGCCGGTCACGACGTGGTTGTCGTGGGAGGCCAAGACGCTAAGCCTGCCGCGGAAGAAATAGCCAATTGCATCGGACCGGGCGGAACCATTAGCCTTGCTGGTTGTACGACTCTAAACCAGTTGGCTGCCGTCCTGCGGCGAGCGTCGGCACTTATAGGGAATGACAGCTTTCCCGCTCATCTAGCTGCCGCCGTCAACACACCCGTCCTGGCGATCTTTGGCCCGAGTAACGTCGGTGCCTGGGCGCCGCGCTCGGATCGAGCGATTACACTCACTGCAGGTCTACCCTGTTCGCCGTGCTTGTACACTGGATACCGACTCGGGCGACGCGAAGGATGTCCATCCCGAACTTGCCTGACCGAGATCACACCATCGATTGCGTTCGAAAAGACGCAGGAGTTGCTCAGTGCGTAATTCAAGCGAATATGTTGGTATTGGGCTCGTCGCTGCTGGGATTCTAGTGGCGCTCGCGATTGCCGGTTGGCTCGTCAGTGGACTCGTAAGTTCCGATCTCCAGGCTGGCGGCGCAATTCTCGGCGGAATCATGGGGTTGATGTTTCTAGTCTTGCCGCTTGTCGGAATCGGCGGGTTCATTTTTCTGCGGGCGCGCTCGGAGTCGCAACAACTCGAGGAAGTTGCCGTCCAACGACGTCTGCTGGCGCGCATAGAGCTCGCAGGGGAAATCGGCGTTACGGAGCTTGCGCTTGATACTGGTCTCACCCGCGACGATGTACGAGCGAATCTCGTCGATCTCGTGTCCAAAGGTCTATTCTCGGGTTATGTTGATTGGAATCGAGGGCGACTTTTCGCCCGCCAGGCCACTGAACTGCGCGAACTCAGCCACTGCCAGAGTTGTGGCAGCGAACTGGAATTGGCTGGCAAGGGGCTCATACGCTGCCCCTACTGTGGAACCGAATACTTTCTTCCGTAGATGTTGACTTGATGAGCATTCGGAGAGGTTGAAGCGATGGCAGATGGCGGTAAACGAAGTTTCCTGGATTCGATTCCTGGCTGGAGCGGATACCGGGATCGAGAGCGTCGCCGGGAGTCGGATCGCCTTCTGCGCGAACGGCTTGCCCGAGACTACGGCGAAGTCGCCGACGATCTGGGGCGTCTCGCGGCGCGCCTGGCCGAAGATCGAAAGCTTCGCGCAATCCGGTATGTCGACGGCCCGCACGGTCGCCTGACCCATTTCACCGACCGGCTCAAGACGGCAACGTATGGATACGCCGGGCTCTTCAGCGAGCGTCCAGTCGATGCGGACGCGCTGGATCAGATAGCGGCCTTCGACGAAAGTCTCGGCGACGGTGTCGAGAGGATCGCCGATGCCACGGAAGCATTGAGGAAAACAGATCCGGACGACGAGGCCTTCCGCGAGCGCTCGGAAGAACTAGGCGAACTTATTGAGAATCTGCTGGACCGGCTGGACCGCCGGAGTGAACTGATCGAGAGTGGCGCAGCCCGTCCCGAGGCGGAGATTGACGCACTTCTGGCAACAACCGCTTCGCCGGCGATCGAGCCGACCGCCTATCCACCTTCACGATGGCGACGGCGTCTCCTATCAGAATGTCAACTACACTGTCGTGGGTCGCATCACGGTTGAAACAGCCGCTGAAACCTGGCGCAACTTTCAGCTGCGGGGCGGTGACGGTCAAAGCTGGCTGCGTGTGCCTATCGCCTCTGACGGAACGTTTTACTGGCTGAAACGGATAACCACGGAAGGCGACGCCGGCGATTCTACAACTACCATCGACGGTAATTCGTTCACTTTGTCTGGTTCCGTTGAAGGAAGCGCCGAGATCATCGGATCGGGTGGATCTAGCGATGATCGCTCGGTCACTGTATACACGTACCTTCCCGCAGCGGGAAATAACATTCTCAGCGTTTATCATTGGAGAGCCGACGAGATATCGCTCCTGGGAGAGCCAATCGACGCGGCAGATCTGGAGCTGTGGTCTCGCGAGGGTGGCAAGGCAATTTAGTCCGATCGTCCCGCGTGGATATTGCAAGAACAGGGAGAATCATGGGAATACTCGACCGAATGTCACGACTTATTCGCGCCAATGTCAACGACTACATCGACAACGCCGAAGATCCCGAAAAGATGCTCAACGAGTTACTGCGCGAGATGCAATCAAGCATCCGTGAAGCCCGACAGCAAGTTGCGAACATGATCGCCCAGGAAAAGCAGCTGGAGGTTGAACTTCAGGATGCTCAGATGGACGCACGAGAATGGGAACGCAAAGCCGAGACCGCTCTCAAACGTGACCGGGAAGATCTGGCTCGCGAAGCGCTACGCCGCAAGCGGGACGCGGAGGAGATCAGCGTCGTTTATGCGGGGCAGCTTGCAAGCCAGACAGATCTCATCCAGAAGTTACGCGGCCAGTTGAAAGTGCTTGAGCAGAAGTATGAAGAAGCTGAATCCAAGCGCAATATTCTGATCGCCCGTCACCGCCGTGCCCAGGCTCAAAAGCGTATCAATGAGACCTTCTCAACGCTGCCTGACATGAGCGCGATGGGTGAATTAGACC
Organism: uncultured Chloroflexia bacterium; assembly: GCA_963745675.1. Taxonomy (GTDB): domain Bacteria; phylum Chloroflexota; class Chloroflexia; order Thermomicrobiales; family CFX8; genus JAUIIK01. The sequence goes on along the minus strand of CAVUYM010000009.1, from coordinate 701,710 downwards.
GTATGGAAAAGCGCATCATTGGCGACGAAGCGCAGGCAGCCGCAATACTCGAGCTCCAGGAAGATAACATCGACTGGCAGTTCTGCAGAGCTTGAAGCAGAATCGGACGTGGAAGACGAGCTGCTCGCGCTGAAAGCACGCATCGGTGGTGACGAACCTGCGCTATCCGATGGCAGCGTTGAATCCGAGTAAGCCAGTGCGGTTTTCATTTGTTTGAGCGCATGTTCGTCCCCGAGGAGAGGTGCTATGGCGATCCTTGATCTGATTGAATATCCGGATTCACGGGCAAATGAAATCGTTCACCGCATCCCCGAATACGGATCGGGCGAATTTCGACTAGGCTCCCAATGCGTTGTGCGCGAATCCCAGCGAGCGGTCTTCTCTCGCGACGGGAAGGCACTTGACGTGCTCGGCCCCGGACGCCACACGCTTTCAACTGCGAACATTCCAATCCTGTCGGAATTGTTTGGGATTCCCTTTGGCGGAAAGAGCCCATTCCGTGCCGAAGTGTTTTATGTCAACATTCGCGAATTCACCGATCTGAAATGGGGCACGGTTCAGCCAATCGTCTATCGCGATACTGATTTCGGGATGATTCGCCTTCGGGCCTTTGGCACCTACTCGATGCGGGTGAGCGACGTTCAATTGTTCGTCAATCAGGTCGTTGGAACGCGTGCCACCTACCTCGTCGACGACATTGAAGAATTTCTGCGTTCGATCATCCTGAACGAATTCAACGACATGGTCGGCGAGACGATGACGAGCATTCTCGACCTACCGCTCATGACCCAGGAGATTGCCGCAGCGGCTCGACACGCGCTCACAGATGACTTTGAGCGCCTGGGGCTTGAACTGCAATCGTTCCAGATCATGTCGGTTACACCGCCTGAAGAAGTGCAAAAGCGCATCGACGAACGCTCGGGTATGGCGGCGCTCGGAGATATGAACCAATACCTCCAGTATCAGACCGCTCAAGCAATTCGGGAGATGCCGAATGCCGCGGCCGCAGGTGGCGGCGGAAGTCTCAGCGAGGGCGCAGGGCTCGGTGTCGGGCTTGGAATGGGCGCTGCCATGGGGCAGGTCATGTCCCAGGCAATCGGCGGAGCTAGCGGTCAGACGAACCAGCCGCCGGCTGCTGCGGGGCAGGCAGCTGCAAGCTGCCGCAGCCGCAAAGTTCTGCACGAACTGCGGCCATGGAATGGCAGCCGAGGCGAAGTTCTGTCCCAACTGTGGGACCCCAGCCGCTGTTGCCAGCGGCACCTGCCCGAATTGCGGCGCATCCAATCCGCCCGGCGCGAAATTCTGCACCGAATGCGGTACCGGCCTCACGGGATAATCGTGCGCAAATCCCTGCTTCCGTTGACCGCTATCGGACCTAGCCGTACAATCCTAAGGTTGTGCGACGCACAGATTGGACGAATCCACTGCCACAATCTTGAGGAGAAATGCGACGATTTCCCAAATCGTGGGAACATCATGCGCAGATCCGGCGTCAAAAAATACAAGGAATACGTTCGAGATGAATGAGGGAGTAGTTCTAACATGATCGATTCAAATGGAACTCAAAAATCCGATGGCAAAGTCCGAGTAGCAATCATCGGCGTCGGCAACTGTGCATCGTCGCTGGTACAGGGTGTCGAATACTATAAGAATGCTTCAACTGAGGAATTCGTCCCCGGCCTGATGCACGTCGATCTTGGCGGTTATCACATCTCGGATATCGAGTTTTCAGCTGCAATTGACATCGACTCAGAAAAAGTTGGCAAAGATCTGAGTGAAGCCATTTTCTCGGGTCCGAACAATACGTATAAGTTTTCGGATGTTCCCTCACCTCGGTGTACCGGTTCATCGCGGCATGACCCACGACGGACTGGGTAAGTACCTTTCCGAAATCATTACCCCGGCGCCCGGCCCTACTGCCGACATCGTCAAGATCCTCAAAGACACAGAGACCGACGTCGTCATCAACTATCTGCCTGTCGGTTCAGAAATGGCGACGAAGTGGTACGTCGAGCAAGTGCTCGATGCCGGCTGTGCGTTCGTCAACTGCATCCCTGTATTCATTGCTCGCGAAGAGTACTGGCAGAAGCGCTTCCGCGACCACGGCCTTCCAATCATCGGCGACGACATTAAGTCGCAGGTTGGCGCAACGATCACGCACCGCGCTTTGACGCGGCTCTTTGCCGACCGTGGCGTCCGCATCGACCGAACTTACCAACTCAACTTCGGCGGCAACACGGACTTCCTGAATATGCTGGAGCGCGAGCGGCTGGAGTCGAAGAAGGTTTCGAAGACGAACGCCGTGACATCCCAGATGGATTACGACATCGACCCCGACGATATCCATGTTGGGCCGAGCGACCACATTCCCTGGCTCAAGGACCGTAAGTGGTGCCACATTCGGCTCGAGGGCACGACATTCGGCGATGTGCCGCTCATGGTCGAGATGAAGCTCGAAGTCTGGGACTCGCCAAACTCGGCCGGTGTCGTTATTGATGCCGTGCGATGTGCCAAGCTCGCGCTGGACAACAACATCGCTGGTTCTCTCCTTGGACCGTCCGCCTACTTCATGAAGTCTCCACCGGTCCAATACCACGACGATATTGCTCGCGATAAGGTCGAGGAGTTTATCGAGCAGACTGAAGCGGCGAATGCCAGCCGTGCCGTTGAGGTTCCGGCCGACTAGTAGAGCAGCGCCTGACTTGCCTGTGAACAGGGTCCGCGACATCTTGCGCGGACCCTTTGTCGTTGATCAGGATCAAGTCAATGCGAGGCGGTTGAACCTCTCATACGTTCTCCATGAATCATCAACAAGTCCAACGGTGGATTTCGATCGCCAGCAGAAGAGGTCCCTTCCCCGTCAGCTCTGAGGTCGCGAACCTTAGTAAGGGATGTTGTTGGGAGCGAGACACTAGAGCTACTCGCTCCCAATGTGATACTGACGGCAAGCATTGGCCTGCCTGCGCTCCTTTGTGACATCGCAGCAAGACTTCCTGAGACGGCGACGACAGTCACAATAGACGCAGCTGCAGACTGCACGACGGAGCACGAATTCTTCCGCGCTCCCGCACAACTCGTGCTTCCCGATTGGTCATCAGGTCGCGTCGTCGCCGCGATCGTAGTATTACGTCCAAGTGGTGATTCAGCAGAGTTGCTCTGCTCGGAAATCAGTGAGTGGCCAGGTGACGCAGATCGCCTGATCGCATCGCTTGAACGCTTTGTTCTCGCTCATGTCGAGCAGTGGCGACCTCATCGCGGGCTCTGGGCTGGGCCGGCTGAGCAATTGTTACCGGAGGTCCTCAACCGCCCTGAATCATGCACGATCCACTCGCGGTAGATCCGCCGCATCGACGATCCCGTATTCATATCCCTGATCGACGAGGAAGCGCTGTCTCCGGCGTGCATATTCAGTCTCACGCGTTCCAAGGGAAACGAGCGAAAAGAAGTCTACGGTCTTCCCGTTACCTGGTCGCAATAAACGCCCGAGTCGTTGCGCCTCTTCCTGGCGCGAGCCGAAGTTCCCGTTCACCTGGATCATCACCTCGGCGCTGGGCAGATCCAGACCAATTGAGCCGATGCGCGAAACGGCCAGGCGGGAGATATCACCCCTCCGAAAGGCTTCGAAAAGCTCCGACCGACGAGAGGGGCCATCCTTCCCGGTAAGTAGCGGGAAGTCGAAGCGCTTCGCGATCGCCGCAAGAGATGCTACGTGGGATCCCACAATCAGCATGGGACGACCCTCATTGGAAGCAACCAGACGTTCGACGACAGCGTGTTTGAAACGTGACCGTTCGCGCGTTGATTCAGCGGGCGGAATTCGAACCTCGAAACATCGAGCCGGGGCTATCCAACCTTCCCGTTCGAGTTCGACCCAGGGAAGGTCATAGATGACCGGACCTACCATTGCAAATATCTCAGCCTCCCGACCGTCCTCGCGAACGAGGGTTGCGCTCAAACCCAGCCTGCGTGCTGCCGAAATCGCAGAGACCGTCCGAAACACGTTCGCGGGCAGGGACTGGACTTCATCGTAGATGACGAGTCCCCAGGGTCGGGCTACGAGCGCGGGCTGGATCCTGCCTCTCGACGCCGCCTGATAGGTCGAAATGGTTATCCGTCCCGGCGTTTCAGTCGGAAGCGTCGCAATATCGGATCTTTCAGCACTCGTCATGCCCAGGATCGTGCGCTCCCACTGCAACGCAATCTCGCGTGACGGCGTGAGGATGAGCGTCGACGCCGACGCAGCGCAGATGGCGCCGACTCCTACGACCGTCTTTCCTGCTCCGCAAGGGAGAAGCACCAGCCCATTCCTTGCCGTCAGGTGGGCTTCTACAGCTTCTGCCTGATACCGGCGCAGTGAAGTTCCCGGGCTCAATCCGACCCGAAAATCATCGCCTGAATCACATTCGCTCCGATCTACAACGGGCCAGCCCGCGGTCGCTAATCGAAGTTTCATCGTAGCTAGCTCGGCATTTGATAGTTCCGCTCCCAGGGTAATTCCCAGACTCGTAAGAGTCGTCGGATCGCGCGCAAGAATCCGAGCGCTACCTGATGCTTCACGCTCAATCCAGATCGAACCGAACTGGTCGTAGTTCTGGAAGATCTGACTTGCGGTTGGTGCCGGTACAGGAGTGGCGGCATGCAGTTCAAGCGACCCCAGAATTGCCTCGGCGCCCAGCCCACGGGCAGCCGAGCCCCAAATTGCAACGTTGCTCAATTGAAAGAGATAGCTTCCAGCACTGATCGCCTCAAGCTGGGCGCAGAGTCGAACTGCCGCGCTAACCTCCGGGCGATTCTCACCCGGCGTTACGAGCAATTTCCCATTGCGCTGAAAGACAATTTCGCTGGTAGTGTTCCAGGCAGTCACATTAGCCATTTTCTGCGAAAGTACGCGGCAAAATGGTACAATTCACTGGTTTAAATGAGCATGTTATCGATACGATGAAGGGTCCCGTTTTGGATAGCGCAAACATACAACAAATCACTATCGTTCAGGAGATGAGGCGCTCCTACCTCGACTACGCGATGAGCGTCATCGTACAGCGTGCTCTGCCAGACGTGCGCGACGGACTGAAACCCGTTCAGCGGCGTATTCTCTACGCCATGAACGAAATGGGTGTGCGTTCGAACACCCGCTACCGTAAGTCTGCCGGTATTGTCGGTGAAGTCTTGAAGAACTTCCATCCGCACTCTGACCAGGCTGTTTACGACGCGCTTGTACGCATGGTCCAACTTTTCTCCCTTCGCTATCCGCTCATCGACGGCCAGGGAAATTACGGATCAGTTGATGGCGACGGTGCAGCCGCCATGCGTTACACCGAGTCGAGGCTTTCCAGTATCGCTGATGAAGTCCTGGCGGATATTGACAAAGATACGGTTGATTTCCGGCCAAACTATGACGAGAGTTCGAGTGAACCGAAAGTATTACCCGGCAAGCTCCCAAATATGCTCATCAATGGCGCATCCGGTATCGCTGTCGGTATGGCGACGAATATTCCACCCCATAACCTGACCGAGGTGTGTGACGGCCTCGTCTATCTGATCGACAATCCCGAAGCCACCGTCGAAGACCTGAATCAATATGTGACCGGTCCGGATTTCCCGACCGGTGGTCTGATCCTCGGGCGCGAGGGTATCGCCGCAGCCTATGCAACCGGCCGCGGCCGTGTGGTTATGCGGGCAAAAGCTCATATTGATCTCTCCGACCGGGTCAACTGTTTTGCAATATTCGTGACTGAGCTGCCCTACCAGGTCAACAAGTCGACTCTCATCGAAAAAATCGCCGATCATGTGCGTTCCGGCCGTTTGGCGGGTATTCATGATCTTCGCGATGAGTCTGATCGCACCGGTATGCGCATCGTCATCGATCTCAAGCGCGATGCCCAGCCCAAGAAGGTGTTGAACAACCTCTACAAGCACACAGCGATGCAGCAGACCTTTGGCGTCAATATGGTCGCGCTCGTCGACGGCGAACAGCCTCGAGTGTTGTCCCTGAAGCGCTCGATGCAACTCTATGTCGAGCACCGTCAAGAGGTCATAAAGCGCCGCACGGCATTCGAATTGGCTCGAGCTAAAAGACGCGCCCATATTCTTGAAGGTCTCAAGATCGCACTCGACCATCTTGATGAGATCATCGCAACAATCCGCCAGTCCAGCTCTGCCGAAGAGGCTCGCAATAACATCATGAGCCGCTTCAGTTTGACTGAAGTCCAGGCAACCGCGATCCTCGACATGCAATTGCGACGCCTCTCAGCACTCGAACGTCGCAAGATCGACGAAGAGTACGATGAACTGGTCAAAGAAATTGCACGGCTAGAATCGCTGCTCGCGAGCGGCGAGCAGATTCTTGGCGTCATCAAAGATGATCTTCTGATGATTCGCGAGAAATATGGCGATGTGCGCCGAACTCGCATCATCGAAGCTGAAGGCGACCTGACGGACGAAGATCTGATACCGGAAGTTGACGTTGTCGTGACGCTAACCCAACGCGGCTACGTGAAACGCCTGCCAAACGACACCTATCGAACGCAGCGCAGAGGTGGGCGCGGCGTCACCGGTCTCAAGATGAGCGATAAGGACGACATCCAGCACCTGATCACGGCAAGCACGCACGACTCGCTGCTCTTTTTCACAACTCGTGGAAGGGTTTATCAGCTCAAGGTCCACGAACTGCCAGACGCTGGACGTACCGCAAAGGGCATGCCGATCGTCAATCTGATTTCGCTCGAAGCAGATGAGTCAATCACCGCCCTGATGCCCATACGCAGACTTTAACGATGGCGGCTATCTCTTCTTCTGCTCGCGCAATGGGCGCGTCAAACGCACAACCGTCGATCAATTTGCTTCCGTGCGCTCAACCGGCCTGATTGCCGTCTCGCTTGACGACGACGACGAACTGGCATGGGTGCGAAGTTCACATGGCCAGGGTGAAATCATCCTTGTAACCAGAAACGGTAAGGCGATTCGATTTTCGGAAGAAGACGTCCGCCCGATGGGTCGTCCGGCCGCCGGCGTCATCGGAATTCGTATGGATGACGACGATACCGTCGTTGCCGCGGAGATCGTTGATCCAAATGAAGACGACGTAACACTACTTACCGTGTCAACTCATGGTCTCGGAAAGCGCACCGAACTCGAGGAATATCGCCAGCAGGGCCGCGGTGGACAAGGTGTCATCGCGATGAAACTCCCCGATGATGCCCATATCGCTGGAGCTGCTATCGTTGCAGACGACGCCGACGTGATGCTGATATCCAGTGAGGGTGTCGTCATCCGCATTCCTGCCTCGCAGATATCCACCATCGGACGCGCGACCCAGGGTGTCAGCGTAATGAAAGTAGCAACTGGCACGGAAGTCGTGTCAATGACCGTCTTCACAGAAAGCGAGCAGGTGGAAATCGAAATCGCCGACTCGCCAAACGGTGTCGAACCGACAAACGGGCGAGAACCTAGCGCCTAACGTCTCGGACCCGCAGGCGCAATCAACACCATTATTGCGCCTGCGATCAGCAAAGCGAGAATCGACAGGGTGTTTGCCCCACTTTGCTGAGTGAACCGGTCAGCCGGCAGGAGCAGCACGACCGGCCGCAAAGAGCGCGTAAACAGCAACTGGTAAAGCGCGGCGGATTGCAGCAGGAGACAATCCAAAGACAACAGTTGACACAGACGCGACCATCCAGGCGATTGTCAACGCCTTCCAGGCTTCCGCAGTCGTGAACCGGTTAGGATTGCCAATCAGGATGGCGAATGTCAGCGCGCCGCCAAGCGCGCCTATCGACGCCTCCCCAAATTCGATGCGCTCATCCAGCCTGGCAATGAGTGCGACGATCGCAAAGATCAACGTCGTCGCGCCAAGCGCGGCAAGCACATTCACCGTCCGCCCGCCGAATCGATCCTCGGCACCCTGAATCCCCGCTGCAACAATCGCCGCAGGTACGAGGGCCACGACGGAAAATGCGTCAGCAGCCAAATCCCAGTGTGCCGCGCGTCGTGCTATGTACCAGTGACTCACGAGTGCCATGACAAGCGCGGCAGCTAAAAAGAGAGACAATCCGGCCATAGCGGCGTCGCCAAGTTGGGCACGTACCGCAGGGAAGAGGAGAAAACCGGTCGCCACGCTAGCTCGCGCTGTACCCGAGAGTAGCCATTTGCGCCAATCGGCGCCCATCGTCACGCGCCGTCGAGTGGGCACCGCCTGGGCACTCTCTGTATTGAAGTTGGCAGGCGGAATGGCGTTCAATGATTGCTGCCCAGTACATCCATGAAATAGACTCCTCGGTCACGAATACCCGTCTGTGGAGTAGGATACGTGACGCAAGCGACTTTTCGAGCGTGAAGGGCGACCAGTAGATGCTTGGTTCATTTCCTCTGGATGTACCGCGCCTTGGGTTGCTTGGTGGATCGTTTGATCCGGTACACGTTGGGCATCTCATCGTCGCGGAAGCGCTGGCGTATCGCCTCAAGATCGATCATGTTGTTTTCCTGCCTGCTGCAAACCCGCCACACAAATCTGGCCAGGCACTTGCACCGGCAGAAGCGCGCCTGGAGATGATTCGTCGCTCCATCGCGGGAGAGTCCGGCTTTTCCGTCAGTCAAGCTGATCTCAACCGACCGGGACCTTCATATTCAGCGGAGATGATCGCCGAAATTCGCGCTCGCGTCGAACCACAGACCGAACTTTACTTCCTGATGGGGATGGATAGCTTCCGGGATTTCCCCGCCTGGTACAAACCTGAGGTGATAGCGGAACTAGCACGATTGGGCGTCGCACGCAGGCCTGGTGTCGATGTCTCGATGATCGATATCGAACGGCAGGTTCCGGAAACGCGCGGACGAATCGAGATAGTGAACGTGCCGCTCATCGATGTTTCGTCGAGCAACATCCGCGATCGGGTCCGCACCAATCGATCATTTCGGTTTCATGTGATCCCGGCCGTTGCTGACTACATTGAAAAGCACGGGCTCTACCGGGATAACTCCAGGATCGGGAAACACATTGTAACGTCCCGGATGGCAGAATAGTTCTGGTTGACATCTTCGATGGCGCGGCCGTACACTCGACGGTCGACCGTCTATACTGTGTCGTTGCGGCACCGACTGAGTCGTAGCATAGCGAATCGACGCCCGGGAGACATACTTTGCGAATTAAGACCTGGTACACCTTCGTTTTCATCATCATCCTCACCCTCGTCGCGGGCTGGATTTCGCTCCCATCGGACATTCTCAATATCAATGGAGCCAAAGACAGTTTCTATGTGCATGAAGGCCTAGACCTACAGGGCGGACTGCAAGTAGTCCTCGAAGCTCGTCCGCCTGAAGGCCAAAGCGTCAGCAGCGACGTCCTTGATGGAACGCGGGACACGCTCGAGCGAAGAATCAACTCCCTGGGTGTCAGCGAACCTGTCATACAAACGCGCGGAAACAATCAGATTCTCGTTGAGCTTCCTGGTGTCGACGATCCCGAAGCAGCGGTAGAGGTGCTCAAAACTACTGCGCTCCTCGAGATCATCGACACGAATGGGACGTTCCCCCAGTTGGGGACCTATGTCAATACCACTCTTGGTCCGGCAACTGATGGAATCGCAGCCGACTCTCAGATTCAACCTGACACGTCCGGTCCAACCTACACAACCATCGTATCTGGTTCAGACCTGGTCGACGCCTATCCCTCGACCAATAACCTCGGCGCAGTCATAGTCGGCTTCCAGCTGGATAGCTCCGGCGGTGACAAATTCTTTAACTTCACTAGCGCGAACATCGGCAAACCGATGGCTATCGTTGTAGACAAGCAGGTCATTAACGTTGCCACCATCAACGCGGCAATTTCTCGCTCTGGATCGATCACAGGACTGGATCGCCAGGAGGCCAACGATCTCGCATTGCAACTCAAATCTGGAGCCCTCGCTACACCGCTCGAAGTTGTTCAAAGCCGGACTGTTGGACCAACTCTCGGTCAGGATTCCATCGACCGTAGTATCACGGCAGGCCTGGTTGGCCTGAGTCTCGTCGCAGTGATGATGGTGCTCTACTATCGCGTTCCGGGCGTTCTATCCGTGTTTGCGCTCGTCATTTACACCGCGATCGTTTTCGCTCTGTTCAAGGTGATCCCGGTTACGCTGACTCTCGCTGGAATTGCTGGCTTTATCCTGTCGATCGGTATGGCAGTAGATGCCAACGTGCTGATCTTCTCCAGGCTCAAAGAGGAATTGCGCCGAGGGCGTAGTGTGCGCGTCGCCGTTGAAGCCGGCTTCGATCACGCCTGGCCATCGATTCGCGATTCGAATATTTCCACGATGATCACTTGCGCGATCCTCTACTGGTTTGGCCAGTATGTCGGAGCAAGCATCATTCAGGGCTTTGCATTAACGCTCTTCGTCGGAGTTACAGCTTCCATGTTCACCGCCGTCGTCGTCACTCGAACGTTTATGCGCATGTTGCTCGACCGCAGTTGGTTCACGAACCACTGGTGGCTCGGAGTGGAAGCATCGCCAGCTGAATTCGCCGCCGGCGACTAACCCCGCTCGCGAGAGGTAAGGGAACCGCATGTTAGATCTGGTTGGCAAGCGAAACCTCTGGTTTTTGCTCTCAGCTATGTTCCTTATTCCAGGGCTCATTTCACTTGCATTCAATGGTCTCCAGCTAGGCATCGACTTCACCGGTGGAACCAACTGGGACATTCAGTTTTCGCAGCCAGTGAACACGGATGATGTGAGTAGCATCCTTGCTGACAATGGCTTCGGCGACAATGTCGTTCAGCTTGCCCAGGACAATACGATCGTCATGCGCATGGGCGAGCTCAAGGAAGGGTCGCCGGAGAAGAAAGCTATTGAAGCCGATTTCACTGCCCAATTCGGTGATTTCAAAGAGTTGAGTATCGTGAGTGTCGGTCCCTCGGCAGGACGCGCAATTCGCGACCGTGCTGTGCTCGCTGTCGTATTGGCCTCGGTCGGCATCTTGCTCTATATCGCCTTTGCGTTTCGCAACACTAATAATCCGTTGCTATATGGCATTTGCGCGATCCTGGCGATGCTCCATGACGCGCTTTTCGTTCTGGGAACATTCTCGATCCTCGGCTGGCTATTCGATGTTGAAGTCGACGCGCTCTTCGTGACAGCGTTGCTGACTGTTATTGGCTTTTCGGTACATGACTCTATCGTGGTCTTCGACCGTATTAGAGAGAATCTGGCCGCTCGCATCGCCCCATCATTCGGTCAAATCGTGAATTACAGCGTCGTTCAAACATTAGTGCGTTCTATCAACACGTCGCTTACCGTCGTTCTGACATTGGCAGCTCTTTGGCTATTCGGTGGCGAAACAACGCGCTGGTTTGTCTTCGCATTGCTCATTGGGGTCGTCGCGGGAACATATTCATCGATCTTCAACGCATCTCAGATTCTCGTAGCCTGGGAATCCGGCGACATCAAGCGAGCTTTCACCTTTTGGAGACGTCGGCCCGAAGCATCGCGCGATTCCAATCCCGCCACCCAGACCCGGTAGCGCAGCCATTGGTCGAGGTGAAACCAACCGCCCATGTAGGCATCGTAGGCGGAGGCATCACCGGGCTTACCGCAGCTTATCGTCTTGCGCGGCTCGGCTATCGAGTATCTCTTTGGGAACGCAGTGATGAATTCGGCGGTTTGGCCGCTGCTGTTGACGTGCCTGGCGGCAAGCTTGAGAAGTTCTACCATCACCTCTTTATGAGCGACCGCGCAATCGTAGCTCTGGCCGCGGAAATTGGATGCGGCGACAGCCTACGCTGGCTCGCGTCTCAGAATTCCTATTTCTCTGACGGACAGATCTACTCGCTGGCCAGCCCGATGGACTTGCTGCATCTCCCAGTTGTGCCCTTTGTCGATCGAATTCGTATTGGATTGGTCACCCTCTACTTGCAGATGATCCCCTCTCGCCACGAACGCTGGAAAAGCTTCGAGCGCGTAACGGCTGCTGATTGGTTGCAAAAGTGGCTAGGCAGACGAGCCTACGAGCGCACCCTTGGCGCGCAGCTCAAGGCCAAATTCGGCAAACGTGTCGATGAAGTGGCAATGGTTTGGTTCTGGAACAAGATCTTTCTGAGGACCCAGTCCCGTCCTGGAATCCTGGGCAAAGAACGTTTGGGATATTTTGACGGCAGCTTTAGCGTTTTCGTTGACGCACTTGTGGAAGCGGGCAGACAAGAAGGCGTTGATAGCCAACACTCAACCGGCATACGCGCGATTTCTTCTCAAGATAAAGGCGGCACGATTTCGGTTTCGACCGATGCTGGCGACGTTACCGTAGACGCTGTGGTTGTCACAACTCCCACGCCCCTGCTCGCCCGTATGATGCCTGAACTGCCAGCGGCATATGTTGAAAAGCTGCGCGCGACAACATACCAGGGTGCAGCCTGCGTCCTCTTGCGCCTGGATCGGCCGCTGACTGAAACATACTGGCTAAATATTGCTGATCCGGCTTTGCCTTTCACCGTTATCGTCGAGCACACGAACTTCATTCCGCCATCTGAATACGATGGCAATCATTATGTCTACTTGAACACGTACATCGATACGGACCATCGCTACCTATCGATGCCGGAAGATGAATTGTTGGCAGAATATCTCAGCTATCTCCCGAAACTGAACCAGGAATTCGATCCCGGCTGGATACTGGACAGCTGGGTGTTTCGCACATCCGCAGCCCAACCCGTGATCGGATTGAACTATAGCGATAAACGCCCGGACCACCGAACACCGATTCCCGGCGTCTACCTTGCCTCGATGTCCCAAATTTACCCGGAAGATCGTGGCACGAATTACGCGGTCGCGCTCGGCGAGCACGTCGCAAACCTCGTAGATTCTGACCGTAGAGCTATCTTCTAGTTACTCGTCCAGAGCGATCGACCGACCTCTATCCGGTGCTCGACGCGGCCCTGTTCTTCAAGATGAGTCAGATAGGCAAACACCGTCGGATGCAACAGATAAAAACTTGCAGGATCCGTCGGATGGGCGTCCAATTTCGACAAGACCTCGGCAAGTATGTCGCCAGGCGACATCGGCGAGGCACACAGCTCGACGATCAAGTCGGCAACGCCCAATACAAGATCGGTATTGAGTTTGATCAGCGGGTTAAGATCCGCGGTCACTGGTCCATGACCTGGCATCGCCATCGAGTAGTGCATCTCGGAAGCGCGGGACAGGGACTTGAGATGATCGCGGACCGAAAAGAGATATGGCATCTTGTAGCGCTGCAGTACGCGTTCCGGAAGGACGACATCAGCTGCGAAGAAGACATCATCACAGATAATGCCCATTTGATTGCCTGAGTGCCCGGCCAGAGAAACGGCTTCGAGCTTGACACCCAGTACCTCGAGCGGTCCGGCATCATAAATATGATCAACCGGTGACTGCTCCGCGAGCAGGAAGCCGCCTCGAAGTGAAGTTGGCGGATCAGCGCCGGCAAATAGAACAAGGGGTTGGAAGAGCGGGTATCGAAGGACCGTCTCATCCCAGGCTGGAGCCCATACTTCCGCAGCCGTGCGCCGAACGACGAAGCGATTGCCTCCGAAGTGATCCGCGTGACCGTGAGTCGTCACGATCGCCCCAACTTGTCGATCTATTTCCCGCAGTCCCCGCAGGACCTTGCGGGCAGCCGTGTCATTTAAGCCAGTATCAATGAGGATAGCCTGGCCCGCCGGCGCAAGGATAATCCCGATGTTTACGCCACCGGGGGCCATTAGAATCCGCTCGGATAATTGTTCGAAAACCACCACCTCGCAGCACCTCCGCTCTCATCGTATACTGAATAACAAGTGATTGCGCCCGTAGCTCAGTGGATAGAGCGCTTGCCTCCGGAGCAAGAGGCCATAGGTTCGAATCCTATCGGGCGTACCAAACCCTTTGCGGCCCAGCATCTCGGAAATACCGTAATTTTGTAGTCTGTACCAAATGTCACAAGTTATCGTAAGATGCGCAAGGCGGTTTTCGTCCACGATAACCGCGAAACGTCTACAGTGATTGTCTTCCGGAGGGGACGGGGACAGATTGTTCGCACACGACGACCAATACGACGATCCACAGGACTTTCAGAATTCTTCCCAGAATACTGGGGAAGAAGCTGAATGGCAGGATTCCATCCCTAACTGGAGAAATCGCATAGCCAGCGGCGCTGAAGAAACAGATACGGCACGCCGGCGTGGGACATCTATAATTTCCGAAGGCACGTCATTCAAAGGTACCCTGAGAAGTGAAGATCCGCTTTATATCGAAGGGGCATTTGACGGTGAAATTATCGCCTCCAGCGACGTTACAATCGCGAGAGGCGCTACGGTTAGTGCTCGTATCCAGGCCATTCGCCTGACGGTTGCTGGAAGACTGGATGGTACGGTCGCCTGCACAGACCGCTTCGAAGTCGTCGCAACCGGTGTCGTGACGGCTGAAATTCTTTCGCCCGTTTTCGTCATCCATGACGGTGCAACGGTGAATGGATCCTTCAAGATGCGACTCGACAATGACGATGAATCGAACGACGATGTTAACGACGCGGGCGAAACAGATGCTTGAGGTTCGCGATCCCTGCGAACCCTAGGCGGAGACGGGAGTTGCATACGCTATGAATCAAATGGACAATGGACCGGTCCCGGGCGGATCATCCTCCTTTATCGATCCCGATTCCTCCGTCGAAGGTACGTTGCGCACTGATCGTGATCTACGTGTCGAAGGTTCAGTCACCGGCACTATCCAATGTGATGGAGTATTGTTCGTCGCTGAGGGAGCATTGGTAGATGCCGAAATCGATGCCAGTAGCATCATCGTTGCCGGGGACATGCGCGGCACGGTCCGGTGCCGGGGTAGACTGGAGATTCGATCAACAGGGATTGTTCGGGGCGACGTTCGCACAAGCGCGCTGGTGATTCTTGAAGGCGCACGCTACGAAGGTCAAATCGCGATGGAAATCGGTTCTCAAGATGAGAGTTCCGTCGACGATGAACAGGTCGCATCTATCGCCGAACACGATGATCACAATGACGAAAGCGAATATTCGTTTCTACGGCGTTTCGCTCCGGATGACGGTGACGAAGGCGACGATGACGAGGGATAGTAATCGCAATCAATTGACTGACGACATAACGGATGTGTTTGGGGTATGATGTTGACGGTGGGAGCTGTCGACTGGTGCACTCAACTGGGGAATGTATGAGCGGCATTGGTGCGACTCGAGGGGGATAGGCCATGGTCCGGCGCAACTGCGCCTCTTGCAGGTTTTATGAACGCTCATCAATCGCACGGATGGGTTGGTGTCGGCATCCTGAAATGTATGCCGAGCATCACAGCCATCTGGTGTCCGCCGATGACCTCGATTGTGATCGAGGAAGCGGTAATTTCTGGGAACCTAAGATTGATGATGTAGCAGCGAACAGCGCTGATCGGGCATCGAAGACCAACGGACCGACAGTTATCAGCGTCACTGCTGCAGGATCACCTGTGTTCCCGGTGTCGGGCTCATCGGGATTTAGCGATGACCCGCCCCCACCAGCACCTGGAGGAAGCGGTGGCCCACCGTGGGGCAACGGTGACCGCGATCTCGGCTACTATGAGGAAGAGCGCTACTGGGCGGACTATATCCGCATCATCGCTCCCATTGTTGGCGTTATCTTGCTCGTCGTTTTGCTGTGGTTCTGGATTGCAAATTTTCTTGGTGACGATAGCAATCCTGACAGTGCTGCAGTAGGCACAGCGACGATAGAACTTCCAACCCTTGCAGTGACCGAGGAAGGAACTCCCGCGGCGGGGTCTTCTACACCCAACATCGGAATACCATCGACGGCCACAACTCCAGCTGGCGGCGGTCCAACTCCCACGAATCCTGCTGTTCCGACGACTGATGGCAGCGGCGGTCCTGTCGGGATCTATCTCGGAGCAACGGTAGAAGTGGCGAATACCGATGGCACCGGCGTCAATGTACGCTCCGATGCGTCGACAACTTCAGATGTCCTCTCCGTCTTCCTCGATGGCACGCAGGTTCAAGTAATTGACGGTCCGGTCGACTCAGAAGGTTTCGTATGGTGGCAGATCACCGGCAATGAAGTTGCGGCGGGCTGGATCGTGGACGATTATCTCATCGTCGTAGAGTAGATCGCTTTCGCCAAAATTCCTGTGTTATACTCGCGGATGGTCCGGCACTTGCTGGACAAAATATTCACGTGTGCGGATCGCGCACCAGTGTTCCCGCTCATGCGGGTAGGTGCGCGAAATGAACCACGCGGAAGCATAAACACAGGGAGTTACTCATGACCGCGACCATGGTACGGGAGAGCACCGAGCAACTTATGCGCTCGCTGCTCGAATCTGGGGTTCATTTTGGCCACCAGACCAAGCGCTGGAATCCTAAAATGTCACCATACATCTTTGGTGAACGCGACGGCATACATATCATCGACCTTCATCAGACCGCGATATTGATTGAGGAGGCCCAGGCACTTCTGACCGATATCGCCGAAGACGGCAATAAGGTCATTTTTGTCGGGACGAAGAAACAGGCTGTCGAGATCGTCGAAGAACAATCGCATCGTTGTGGGATGTTCTACGTCAATCGTCGCTGGCTTGGCGGAACGCTGACCAACTTTCGGACTATTCGGGGCCGCTTGAATGATCTCCGCCGGCTCGAACAGGAACAACTCGTAGGCGCCTTTGCGGTGCTACCTCGCCAGGAAGCTATGGATCGCGAAGACGAACTAGAACGCCTCCAGCGCAAGCTGGGCGGTCTCAAGAATCTTCAGCAACTTCCGGGCGCGGTCATCGTTGTCGATCCCTCTCGCGAGGTATTGGCGATCAAAGAGGCGAAGCGCCTCGAAATTCCAATCATTGCCATTACCGATACGAACTGCGATCCCGATGATGTTGATTATGTCATTCCCGGGAACGACGATTCTATTCGATCGATCAGGCTCATATTGTCATGCTTGACGGATGCCATCATCGACGGAATGACCCGGCGCGATACGGTTTTCGCCGAAGACGCCAGCGACAAGTCCAGCGATGATTATGCCGATTGGGCTGCTGAATCCAACGGAACCGATAGCGAAGAATCTGAGGATTCGTCGGACGATAGCGAATAATCCAGAGGTTCGTCGCATTTAGCCCGCACCTCTATTGAAGTATTACGTTGCGCGACGTCTTCGGACAGAAGGTGTCGCGCTGGATTGGGAAAGATCGGAACATGTCTGCGACACAGGTAAGGGATCTCCGGGATAGGACCGGAGCCGGCATAATGGACTGCAAACGTGCACTCGATGAGTCCGGCGGTGATATCGCTAGAGCCGTGCAAGTGCTTCGAGAGCAGGGACTGGCGAGTGCGGAAAAGAAGAGTGGGCGTCGCGCTTCTGAGGGTCTTATAGTGTCCTACATCCACGGTAACAACCGCTTCGGTTCGTTGGTGGAACTAAATTGCGAAACTGACTTTGTCGCGCGGACTGAGGATTTTTCCGGCCTCGCGAATGACATTGCTCTTCACATTGTCGGCATGTCCCCTCGTTATGTAAATGAAGAAGACATCTCGGACGACGAGAGAGCCGCAGGTATCGAAGAATTCGGCAGCGAGACAGCGTTTCTGAACGCCACGGTCGTCATGCGCCAGCCATTCGTGCGTGACGGCAGCAAGACGGTTAGCGACTTGATTCGGGACGCAATTGGAAAAATCGGCGAGAACATCGTGCTACGCCGCTTCGTGCGTTTCGAACTCGGTGAACTGGCCGATGACGAGGTGGAAGATAGCGAATGACACCATCCCAGCCCTCGCCAGAGGATACAGCCAGAAATCGAAGAGTTGTCCTCAAGTTCTCTGGCGAGGCGCTAATGGGTTCTCAGCAATTCGGTATCCAACCGGATATTGTGAGCCGGCTGGCGCAAAATATTCGAGATGTCCATAACGAGAACATCGAGGTCGCCGTTGTAATAGGCGGCGGCAATATCTGGCGCGGTTTGAGCGCGAGTACCAAAGGTATGGATCGCGCTCAGGCCGACTACATGGGCATCCTCGCGACCGTATTGAATGGTTTGGCAATCCAGGACGCGCTTGAACGAATTGGCGTCCAGACGCGCGTTCAGACTGCTATCGATATGCATCAGATTGCGGAGCCCTATATCCGACGACGCGCGATCCGCCACCTGGAGAAGGGACGCGTAATCATTCTCGCTGGAGGAACAGGTAACCCGTTCTTCACAACAGACACCGCTGCCGCCCTGCGTGCAGCCGAAATTTCGGCGGATTGTATCCTTATGGCCAAGAACGGCGTGGACGGCGTCTATTCGGCAGATCCACGAACCGATGCAACCGCGGAAAAGTTTGATCGAATTGGCTACCAGGAATTCATCGAGCGAGATTTGCGCATCATTGATGCAGCCGCGATTGCACTCTGTCGGGATAACGATCTGCCTATCATCGTCTTCGATGTCGACTGCGATGGTAATATCCAGCGAGCGGCCCGTGGCGAAAACGTCGGTACTCTGATCTGCGACTAACCAGCTCCGACGAAGCTCGCCAATCCAAAGAGTTCCGGCGCGCAGGGAGGAGCCTCAACCGATGATAGATGACGTGCTCAGCGATGCTAATGAACGTATGGAAGCCTCAATAGGTGTGCTCCAACGAGATCTCGGAGCGATTCGAACCGGTCGGGCGTCGCCTGTCCTCGTCGAGCGTATGATGATTGACTACTACGGCACTCCAACTCAACTCAACCAACTCGCGGGCATTTCCGCTCCTGAAGCGAGACTCCTGGTGATCCAACCATGGGATCGCGGCTCGATGCAGGCGATAGAGCGCTCGATCATGGAGTCGGATCTTGGCTTGACCCCGAACTCGGATGGAGTCGTCATTCGCCTCCAGATTCCCACGTTGACCGAAGAACGGCGGATAGAGCTTGGGCGTCTCGTACGCAGCAAGGTTGAAGATGCGAAGGTCGCCGTTCGCAATGTTCGACGCGACGCGATCGATCACACCAAAGAATTGCTACATGAGAAGATGATCAGCGAAGACGAGGAGCGTCGCGCTGAGACTGAAATTCAGAACTTTGACCGACCAGTTCGTCGAGCAAGCTGACGAACTGGGCAAAGTCAAAGAAGAGGAAATCCTCGAGTTCTAGGTCACATGCAGCGGGGGCCCTTCGCAATGATCGCCGATTCCCACCCAAGTCAGTCAGGAAGTGTGCCAGCCCACGTTGCTATCATCATGGACGGCAACGGTCGCTGGGCGCAGAAGCGTGGTTTGCCTCGTATTCGAGGGCACGAAGCTGGCACCGAAAACATCCGTCGCATTACTATTCGGGCTGGCGAACTTGGGATATCGCACCTCACTTTCTGGGCATTTTCTACCGAGAATTGGTCGCGTCCCGATGACGAAGTTGAAGGCATCTTGCGAATCCTCGCTGAAACGATCCCGCGCGAACGAGACGAACTTCATCAACGCGGTGCGCGTATCCGCCATATCGGGAACCTGGCCGGTCTTGATCCGAACCTTGTCGAACAGATCGAAGAAACAGTAAGCCTCACCGCCGGTAATACCGGTATCAATCTCACACTTGCGTTCAATTACAGCGGCAGAGCCGACATTCTCGAAGCAACGCGTCGAATACTGGCCTCCGGCATACGGCCAGAAGAGTTGACCGCGGAACGCTACGAAGAATTCCTCTACACAGCGGAGATACCCGACCCTGACCTGATAATCAGGACATCGGGCGAGCAGCGCATTAGCAACTTCTTTCTCTGGCAGTCAGCATTTTCCGAATGGATATTCCCTCAGATACTCTGGCCGGATTACTCCGAAGATGATCTCGAACAAGCGGTAACGGAATTTCAACAGCGTGAGCGGCGCTACGGCGGTTTGGTTTCCGCACCGTCACATCAGTCGAGCCCTTAAATAGTGCTAAGACAGCGCGTTATTTCATCCGTTGGCGTTGTATTCGTCTTCATCGTTCCTGGGCTCTTTGGAAGCCCGATCTTCACGATTGCAATCGCTCTGATTGCTTATGGCGCCCTTGTCGAGATTTACCGGGCGTTTCAACGGGTAAACGTCCGACCCTCGCTCTGGAGCGGCATGCTGGCTCTTGTCGCGCTCTTCATCGTCGCGGGTACGGACGCACCATTCATTGGCCTTGCAGGAACGCTCACTGCCTATACGATGTTTTCCCTGGCTCAGCATTTATTAAAGCGCGACATTGCCGGCTCCCTGGCGGATTGGGTGTTCAGTCTCACTGGATTGATGTACGTTGGACTGACCATGATGCATTTTGTGCTCATGCGCCGCATGCAAGGTTCCGTCGATAGCAGCTGGATTACGACGCTGGACAACGTAATTGGAGATGGAGGCGCCGCCCGCGGACTAGCCTGGCTCCTATTTGTCCTTGCGACGACCTGGGCATCTGACGTCTGCGCCTTTCTCGGTGGAAGAAGATGGGGTAGGCACAAACTAATCCCTCATGTTAGCCCGGGGAAGACGCGTGAAGGCGCAATCGCCGGTATCGTCGGTGGCACTCTAGCTGGGACCCTGGCGGCCTATCTAACTGGAATCCCTGCCTCACTTCTGCTGCTAGCACTGCTGAGTGTTGCCGTGGCGGTTGGCACTATTATTGGCGATCTGCTTGAATCCCTTATCAAGCGAGAGATCGGGATCAAAGATATGGGGACGGTCATCCCCGGTCACGGCGGAATTCTCGATCGAGTCGATTCTCTTCTGCTCACTGTTCCACTCACATACTACGCCGCGCTGCTGATTGATTGGCAAGGCTGGCTCTGATGTCATCGACTCAGGGCGTTGTAATACTTGGGTCCACGGGCTCCATCGGGTTGAGTACCCTCGACGTTCTAGCGGCCTTTCCTGACCGCTTTCGTGTAGTCGGACTTGCCGCCAACTCAGACGCCTCATCACTACAAGAGCAAGTCGACATCTACCACCCGAATTACATCGCGCTCTCGTCACATCAAGGACCTTCACCGACCGGCGCAAAATTGATAGATTCGGACGATCCACTTCTGGATCTTGTCATGCTGGGCGACGCGGATATCGTTGTTGTCGCAACGACCGGACACGCCGCGATTCCTGCGACGATCGCGGCACTAGAAGCCGGCAAGATCGTCGCATTGGCAAATAAGGAGACGATCGTAGCAGCCGGCTCAATCGTCATCCCTGTGGCGCGAAAACATCCCGGAAACCTGCGACCTGTTGACAGCGAACACTCCGCCATTTGGCAGTGTCTCCCGCGCGAAGGGGTTAAGACGCGGGAAGTTGAGCGCATTTTGCTGACGGCTTCGGGCGGTCCGTTTCGTGGCTTCTCAGCGAGCGACCTGGAAAATGTCGACGTTGATCAGGCCCTTGCGCATCCAACGTGGACGATGGGAAATCGCATTACGATTGATTCGGCCACGCTTATGAACAAAGGTCTTGAACTCATCGAAGCTGCCTGGCTCTTCGATTGTCCCATCGATCAAATAGAAATTGTCCTGCACCCGCAGTCGATAGTTCACTCAATGGTCGAATACGCCGATGGTAGCGTGATCGCCCAACTCGCAAGCCACGACATGCGGCTGCCAATCCAATACGCATTGACCTATCCGGAACGCCTCAACGGTCCAGCTGAAAAGCTCAATCTCCGCGAAATTGCCACACTTGAGTTTGACGAGCCAGACTATTGCACCTTCCGAGCTCCGCTGCTGGCGAAACAAGCTCACCAGATGGGCGCGACCTTCCCGGCCGTCTTATCAACGGCGGATGAACTTGCTGTGGGTGCGTTCCTGTCGAAGAAGATTCGTTTCACTGATATCGTGCCAGTTGTTGAACGAGCACTTGACGCCCATGTAGCCGCATCTGGGGAGCTAACACTTGAACAGATCGAAGCCGCAGACATTTGGACGAAACGCTTCATCAGCGATGCTCTGAACAAGATCGCCACGTGAGCGGGGTCGCTATCGCAGTCGTGGTGACTTCAGGATTGATGGGAATGACTGCACTTGTGTTGCTTCTTCTGGTGTGGATGGATCAGAAAAGGCAGTGACCCATTACCGCTGGTCGTCCAATGCGGTGGCCACAGCGAGTCCGAGTACGTTGGCTGCCCCAGCTTCATAACAGGCCAGTGCACATTCTCGCATCGTCGCACCAGTAGTAATCACGTCGTCGATAAGAACGACCTGCTTGCCGTCTAGCCGCGTTCCTGCCGTGAACGCGTCCCGAACGTTGATGATTCGCTCCAGCCCGCTCAACTCGACTTGCGGGCGCGTATCCCGGACCCTCACGATATCATCGCCAAGAGGGACACCTGTGCTAGCGGAAAGTAGTAGGGCGATTTCACGGGATTGGTTGAAACCACGATTACGTTCGCGGCGCGGACTCAATGGCACGGGTTCCAAAAGCGTATTG
Organism: uncultured Chloroflexia bacterium; assembly: GCA_963745675.1. Classification (GTDB taxonomy): domain Bacteria; phylum Chloroflexota; class Chloroflexia; order Thermomicrobiales; family CFX8; genus JAUIIK01. The sequence continues at coordinate 679,336 of CAVUYM010000009.1, read as the reverse complement.
TCAGATTGAATTTCAACAAGAGTCGACTCCAGCTGCGCCGCAAACCAGGCCGATCTCGTACGTTGCCCTTCATATTTGAGAAGATGGATTGCCCGGCGAACAGGCTCAACGTAAACATATCGGGCCCGCAACTCAACGTACGTTTCACTCAGATCTGTCCCAAATGAGGCAGACCGCGAGTCGACTTCGACCAGACGTTCTTGACACTTCGGACAAAGCCAAGTGCCAGAGCAGTTGCAACCGGCGCAAGTCGGTGGAAACACGAAACCCGCGAACAAGTCAATGCTTGCGGACCCCAACTCTCGAATATGACTCACGAACTCCTGATACATACCACCACCTCGCCAGTTGGAAGTCAATCAAGCGTTGATACTAGCGCATTTTGAAGCGAGGTTGGAGTGTGAACAGGTCGGTGATTAGCTGGCCAGTTTCGAAATATGGTCCGGAGTCGAAACTCCAGGCTGGCCTATCGCGACGACATCTCCGCTAGTGACACCGGATTCCGCTATCGTGCCTGCCGGCAACTCGACGACGAAGCGCGCGCCTCGAGTGTAAATGGCGCCAATTCGCCAGGGGCGGATCTTTTGCTGCGCTCTTACGACCACATTTTCCCGGTTGAGATAGAGAACATCAATCGGGAAACGCATGAAAAACATATGGATCGAGGTGCAGGGGTCGATTACAAGCGCTTGACCCGGCTGAAAATCAGCCGCCGAACGCAACATCAACCCGCGAAATCGCTTCCACGGAGAGGTTGCGAACTCTGTTTTGTCGGCAATAAGTTTGCCATTAGACCGAATTCTAATTTGAGACACTACAGGATTCCATGAGCCAGTTGCGGCACAGCTGGGCCAAGAATCACGACATAGACAGCTGGGAAAATCAGGAACACCATTGGGAACAACATCTTAATCGGTGCCTTTTGCGCCTTTTCTTCGGCACGTTGCCGACGGCGAATCCGCATAGACTTAGACTGCACCCTGAGGATTTGACTAATACTGACGCCAAGCTGATCCGCCTGAACGAGGGACGAGATAAAGATACTAAGATCATCGACATTGACACGATCTTGCAACTCGCGCATCGCGTCTCGGCGCGATTTACCAATTTGCATCTCACCGAGCATACGTTTGAATTCGTCGGTCAATGCGTTATCCCACTTTGTCGCAACACGAGCCAGAGCGGGATCAAATCCCAATCCAGCTTCGACGGATATCGATAGCAAGTCGATTGCGTCCGCTAGTGAATTCTGAATTTCGTGCTTGCGCTCTTTGACTTTGCGTCCGAGCCAAATTCCCGGCAGGATGTAGCCCATTCCACCGAGTACCAGCGGAAAGAGAAGGGTTGTTGTCGATATTCCGGATGATATGAGGAATAGGAGGAATATCGAACCACCCAATACCAGTGCGAGGGCGAGTCGCACGCCCATAAATTCGACGGGACCGAGTTTTGACGGATTTCCAGCCTCAATGAGGTTCCGCTGTAGTTTCTCCATATTTTTGTGCGGGAGAAAGCGACCAAAGAATCCGCCCAACCTCACTACAAACGGTGCAAGAACGCGTTGCCGAAACGGCATAGAGAGTTCGATTTCTTCGAGCGACAAGGGCGCCTCAGCGAAGGCCGCGAGTCGCTCTTCAATGCTTATGGTTTCTTCTTCAGCCCTCATTCCCATTACAACGAGGACTGCACCTCCAGCCACGAGCACGAGGAGAATGGGAACGATTATCATCCAGTCCATCGACTTCTCCTAAACAGTGACAGTACGCTAACCGCGATACTGATTGCCTCGTAACCCGAGACGGAAATCCTAAACCTCAATTGCAACGATCTTTCGCATGACGAGATATCCAGCAATCATCAACACAGCCGCGGCGATCGGCATGCATATATAGGGCCAAACAAACATCTGGACCATGTAGCTGGGGTTCATTAGGAAGAGACCACCGCCAAGCACGAGTGGCAAGGCACATAACACGTAGGCGGATATGGATTGCTGAGCTGTCAGCGTCTTAATCTCGCCTTTGATACGAACTCGTTCGCGGATCGTTTCTCCGATTATGTCAAGAACTTCACCGAGATTACCTCCAACCTCTCCCTGGATCATGATTGCCGTTATCAGCAGGTCGAGATCTTCGCTAGGAACTCGGCGAAATAGATTCTCGAGTGCCTGACGTGTGGATATACCCAGGCCCACCTCACGTACCACTCTTCGAAATTCGTCCGAGATTGGTGAAGGAGACTCTTTACCGACAAGATCCATGGTCTGAAGGAGGCTATACCCAGCGCGAAGAGAGTTCGCCATGAGTGAGATCGTGTCGCCAAGCTGGCCGTTGAACCGGTTTTGGCGTTTACTAGCGCGAAACTTCAAATAGAAATGAGGGGCCATCCAGCCGAGTCCGGCCATGACAACACCCAACACGAGCGCGACAGCCAGGGCGAAACGCCCCATCAACAGCCCGACGACCGAGAATCCTGCCGCGGAACCCAGGCGAACAAGTACCCATTCACCAACGGTCATCCGCAGATCAGCACGAGCGAGCGCGGCCCTGACTCCCTCGCTAGACGAGCGACCGCCGACCGCATCCTCGACCCTGTTGGCCATAACCGTACGAGCACGCGGTTCCTCATTGGGTGCAACGATATTGTCAGCAATGTGACCGTAGCGTTCGAGTCGCGTCTCCATCTCGGGAGTGGCGGCTCGGCTACGGGTGGTCTGGATACCGAATACGACGAGCATACCAGCCCCAAGGACCAAAATGCCCATGATGATAATCAATACCGGAAACGTCATTTCACCCTATTCCTCACCAGACCGCGCTCCACCTTTAGCCTTTCAGGCTAAAAGATGCGATCCTGCGCACCAAAGATGTTCGGCGGAAGATAGATGTTCGACGACTCAAACTGAGACATGAACTTCGGACGGATACCCGTCGGTCTCAGCCGGCCGACGACTCGACCATTTTCCATACCGGTCTGTTCGAACTCAAAGATGTCCTGCAAGACGATGACATCGCCTTCCATGCCCTGCACTTCGGTGACATACGTGATCTTGCGAGCGCCATCCTTCAGTCGTGACTGATGAACGATGAGATCAACAGCCGAAGCAATCTGCTCCCGAATAGCTCGGACTGGCAGATCCAGGCCGGCCATAAGCACCATTGTCTCCAAACGGGCCAACGTGTCTCGAGGAGCGTTTGAGTGCGCCGTGGTCATCGAACCATCATGACCCGTGTTCATTGCCTGAAGCATGTCCAGCGCTTCGCCGCCGCGACACTCACCAACGACTATTCGCTCTGGCCGCATACGGAGAGAGTTGACAACCAGGTCACGGATCGACACTTCACCTCGACCCTCGATGTTGGCCGCTCTAGATTCGAGCGTGACAACGTGATCCTGGCGAAGCTGTAGTTCCGCTGCGTTCTCGATCGTGACGATGCGTTCGTCTTCTGGAATAAACGAAGACAGGAGATTCAACGTTGTCGTCTTGCCGGAACCCGTACCGCCTGAAACGACGATATTGAGGCGAGCTTTCACACAAGCCTCGAGGAAGACGACCATCTCGGGCGTCATCGTGCCAAAGCGCACGAGATCATCCGTCGTCAGCGGGTCTTTTGCAAACTTACGGATTGTCAGCACCGGACCAACAAGAGATATGGGCGGAATAATTGCGTTGATACGGGACCCATCCGGCAGCCGCGCATCGACCATTGGCGAACTCTCGTCGATACGTCTACCTAGCGGACTTACGATTCTGTCGATAACTCGCATCACGTGATCATCATTGGAAAATACGACGTCAGTGAGTACGAGTTTGCCATTTCGTTCTGCGTATACCTGATTAGGTCCATTGACCATGATTTCAGAGACCGAGTCGTCATTCAATAACGGCTCGATTGGTCCGAAGCCAAGGATCTCTGCGGAAATAGCTTCAAAGAGACGCATCCGTTCGACACGCGTAAGAACGATCGACTCCGAATCAAGAACGGAGTTGAACGTTTCCTCGACTGTTCGTCGGACTTCCTCCGCGTTGGATAGATCCATGCGCGGGTCAAGCTCGGCGATCAATCGGTTTTGAACTCGCGACTTGAGATCAGCAAATGAGTCGCCACCGGTAGCTGACGAAGACCCGGGTCTCCGAAGGACCGACGTAGATCCATCGCCTCGACCTCCACCTCTAGTTGCAGCAGCGTCAGACAATGATCGCGTCCCGAGGGATCTCAACATGCCAGAGCCATCGCCGTCTGCTCCTGACGATGGAGGAGTCGACGTGGAAGAATCCTGGGGAGGAGGCACCGGATTCTTATCCGGTTCTCCACCCAAATTCCCAGTTGTACCAATACGTTTTAGTAGTGACATGGCCTGCTAAATCTCCCTCCGAATTGTGCGACGCCCATGGTGATCCTGAATCCTTACGGCTGGCTATTGATTTCTAATTGCGATGCGCAATCGCCCTACAAGTGAAGACTTCGGCGCTTCGCCATCGGGTTTCATCGCTGTGGCCTCCGACAATTCCGGATCAATTTCTTTCAGGTAGGCTGCTGTCATTCGCCTGATCTCGATCGCCGCCCGGCTCTCCCGGTTTCCGCTCACCAGCGGCACACCTTCGTTGATACTTCGTAACGCCGGTCCAGGTTCGTCCGGAATCTGCGCCCAGAGATCACGGCGCAAGCTCTCACCTATCTCAATCGCCGGGATACCTGAGTAATCGTTCGTCCGATTGAGCAGAATCCTGACTCGTGCTGATTCGTAGCCCAGCAAATCCGTAATCTCAAGAAACTGCCGGGCATCCTTGATCGCAGCCATATCCATCGTGACAACGAGCATAAGGAGGTCAGAAAGATCGAACAATTGCAGGTTCAGATCGTCAAATCCGGGTCGAGTGTCGATGATGATGTAATCGAACATCGTCGCCATCACCGCCAGACAATCTCGCACGATCGTGGTTGTGACCACTTCCGCATCCTGCGGTGCGGCGGGAGATGCGAGCAATCGAACACCTGATGCATGATCCTGCAAGACAGTCTCAAGTAGCTCGTCATCGATTGAGTCTTTGTAACTCACGGCATCTGAGATCGTCTTCCCATCCCCGATGTTCAAAAGCAGGCTTATGTCGCCGAACGCCAGGTTGGCGTCCAGGATTCCAATCCGCTGATTGGTGATCTCTCGCAGTGCGATCGCGAAATTCGTCGCCAGAAAAGATCGGCCAACACCACCCTTGGAACTGGCAAATGTAATTACTCGCGCCTGACCTGTGGGACGATTCTCGTTAATCTTTGGTTTAGCGGCAACTTCCCGTTCCACCCGTTGGACGGGAAGCGATTCGACCATCTGGTGAACCGTACGCACGCCTGAGAGCAAGTCGTCAAGGCTAAATGGTTTGACCAAGTACTCTCGAGCTCCCGCAAGCATGGATCGGCGCAGCACATCCGGTTCATTGAGCACAGACATCATGATGACGCCCGTATTGGGCCTTCGGCTCAATATCACCTTCGTCGCTTCGATGCCGTCCATCTCGGGCATGTTGACGTCCATCAACACGACAGTGGGTTGGCTAGCTGCCATTGCTTCGATCGCGTCTCGACCGCTACTAGCCTTACCGACAATCTCTATGTCGGGTTCGAACCTTAGCAATCGCTCGACGTTGTCTCGGCTTTCCTGGACATCGTCTACGATGAGGACTTTGATCTTCGCCACTCTACTGCGCTCCTGCTTCAGGAAGCCGCACCGTCTTGGGCACTACCATTCCCCAGTTGTCCACAAGCATGTTCATCGTGATACCCGGTGTCTGCACAACGTCTTCGTCATCTGGACTTCGAAGCACTATCTGGAACGTGCCGACTTCAACCAGGTAGCGGACGAGCTCAGACTCAACTGGATCAAGATCAAGTATCAGGTAGTTGCCGTCCACATTGGTATTCGCCTCACCGACTGATGCAGATATCACCCTAAGTATCCGCACGTTCTGGAGCACCATCTTGCCAATCGGATCGCCATCGAGCGTATCGGAGATCCAGAAGCGGGATCCCGGTTCACCTGCATACGGATAGGTAGGACCTTCTGGCGCTGTGCCGTACTCCGATAGCGAGACTCCAGGAGGACGTCCTTCTCCTTCGACAACGGAGTCGCCGGGTGCGTCTTTAAGTTCGAGGGAATCTGAAAATTCCATTGGATAGCTGGGATTCACTCGCACGAGCGACGTCCGTGCGTTGAAGATGATGTCAATATGATCTTCATCTCGAATCTGGCCAGCGATGAGGTTTGTCCCATCGACGAGCAATGGATACGCTCGACGCCCTGGATCAATCCGGTTCGCCAGTCCAGGCAGTTCACGATTCCCCTCGACGAGGACTTGACCGGCAAATAGATCTACCCCATAAGCGAAGCCCACGGCCTCGACAGAGTTCCGCATTGCATCCGGCGGTACTTCGTCTGATTGGACCGTTTCTTCTCCAAGATCGTCTTCGGTAATCACCGTGTGAGCAGGGATGTCGCGAGCCGCGACAACGACCGTTATCTCCCGAACCTGCTCGGCAGATTCGGTGGCGCTGGGATCCTTCCCATCACCGCTGCCGCCGCCGCTAAAGAGGACGACGAGCACCAGGCCGATTGCGACAACGGCAAGCCCTGCTCCGAGGGCGATAAATAGCCGTCCACTCCGTCTCATGTATTTCTCCCTGAGAGTCGCCTAGACGGCGAACCAACATATCAATTGACGCGAATGATCGGCCTTACACACACTATCCGATCTGTGCTCGATGATATGTACCAGCCAGCAGTGGAACAATAGGATTTTGGTAACGATGGGCTAAACGTGCGTTCGTCCATTCGGCCGGAGGAGATCGAATTTGGAGCCTCAATTTACGCCCCGTTTGAACATTCCAGGGCTGGAAACCGAGCCGCGTTTTACCCGTATCGTGTCCATCGAATCAGCCGGCGACGATGGGGTAATCCTCTATCTACGGGGAACAGACGCCAAAATCACCAATGTCCGCCTCCCGTTTCAGCCGTGGATCATCACAACTGAACGGTCGAGTCACCTTGCGCGCTTGACGATTGACGAACGGCAACTCGAGGGTGTCGGAGACCTAAGAGTCCTAAAACGCTTCTCTTCAGTCTCGCTGTGGAGTGACGCTGTTCGAGAGCTTCGGCGAGATGGCGCAGATCATCTCGTATTCCTATCGAGAACAGAACAGTATCTCGTAGAGAGCGGCCTGACGCTATTCGGAGGTATGGAATTCCAGGATCTTCGGCGTGCCCAGGTTGACATCGAGACTCTCGGGCTGGATCCGCAAGCGCCAGATAACCAGATCATCATCATCACGGCCACTCTAAATGGACGCGAGCCATTGATAGTCAACGCCCGGGATCAAACCGAAACCGAGATGATCGAAGAGCTCGGGCTCTGGATTCAACGTACCGACCCGGATGTTATCGAGGGACACAACATCTTCAACTTCGACCTGCCATTCCTTGCTGCCCGCTCAGCATCGCTTGGCATCGAACTGCGCTGGGGTCGTAACGGATCTCCCGTTCGGTTCGGCAGCCGTCAGCGCTTCAAGGCAGGTGCCAGGTCAATTCCCTACGAAGCCGCCTATGTTTATGGAAGGCATGTCGTTGACACGTATCAGCAGATTCAGCGCTATGACGTCGCCGGGCACTTGAGCAGCTACGGGTTGAAACCAGCGATCGCTCAGCTTGGCCTTGAGCGGAGCGATCGAACGCATGTTGCCGGTGAAGAAATTCGCGAAACATGGCGACGCGATCCGGAGCGACTCCTACGCTATGCCCTCGACGACGTGCTCGACACGAACACGCTCAGCGAGCTCGCATTGCCGACCGAGTTCTACCAAGCCCAGTTGCTGCCTTCCACTTTGCAATCAGTTGCCACCGGAGGTCCAGGTGAAAAGGTCAACGATCTTATGGTGCGGGCATACGTTCGGGAGGGCAGGAGCATTCCGGTTCCGGGACGACCGCGAGGCTATCCCGGCGGCTTCACCGCAGTTCGCGCAACCGGAATTTTCGGTCCACCCGTAGTAAATGCGGATGTCGAGAGTCTTTATCCATCGATCATGCTCTCAGATTCGATTGCACCACAGTCCGATGAACTAGGAGTCTTCCTTCCACTACTTCGAACGCTAACAAATGAGCGGTTTCGCGCGAAGCGGATAGCAGCCAGCACCGATGGAGCCGAAGGAGCTCGTTGGATCAGGCACACAGGCCAGTCTCAAGGTCCTGATCAATTCATTCTATGGATATCTAGGCTATGGACGAGCTTACTTCAACGACTTTGAGGCGGCGGGACAGGTGACAAGCCGGGGACATCAGGTCATCCAGGCCGTCGAAAAGCGCCTGGAGGAACACGGAGCGACGATTGTCGAGATAGACACAGACGGAATCTATTTCGTACCCTCTGCAGACGCCGCGACACCCGCCGCAATTGAGAAGCTAGTGGAGGGAGTGAGCCGAACTATTGGCGAAGGAATCTCGCTCGGGATTGATGGCATATGGGACAAGATGCTCTCTCTAAAGCTCAAGAACTATGCCCTTCTCAGAAATAGCGATCAACTGACGGTCAAAGGAAGTTCGCTAAGAAGTAGACGTGATGAACAGTATCTGCGCGACTTCTTACTCGGCGCAATTTTCGGTTATCTTGCACCTAAAGATCATCTGCCGCCGCGAGAGCTCTATCTCAAGGTCGCCCGAGCGATTATCAACGGGGAGTTATCACCGGACGAGATAGGGCGTCAGGAATCGATCACCGAACGCACCTTCACCAGCGATGCCAACCGCCGTCTCGCCAGGGCAGTACGTGGTGAGCGTGTAGGTGAGCGGGTAACCGTGTACCAGCGTCAGGACGGCTCCCTGGAGCGCATAGAGAATTACGCCGACGACGAAGATACAGGTTACCTCCTACAGCGCCTACAATCGATGGCAGAGCGGTTTCGGCCACTCTACGACGATGACGGTGCGTTCGGGCACACTTTTCCGCCCCTGACGGCAGCCAGCGATGTTGACGCAGTTGCAGCACAAGAGCGCGTCACCCAGCGCAGTCTGTTCTAGACGTGATTGAGATAGCGTAACTAATCGAAAAAGGAGCAACAAAAAACACCCGATCTGGATGATCGGGTGTTTTACCTGGTAGCGGGGGTAGGATTCGAACCTACGACCTTTGGGTTATGAGCCCAACGAGCTACCGCTGCTCCACCCCGCAATGGTATCGAGAAGAGATGTCACTTGATCTGCTGGGGAGTGCGCGCAGCGGCCTCACCTCCCACACCGTTGCCAGTGCAGTACTATCCGGCGCTGCCGTGGGTCACGACCAGGTTCGGGATGGATGCTGGGTGGGTCCACGGCGCTCTAGGCCACGCACACTCCCGAGCAGATCAAGATGGTTACGCAAATGTTCTGTTCGTCTTCAACGGTGTTGAGACGGGAAGAGGAAAGAATCCTGGTGATTCTGAGTATGGGAAATAAAGAGCCCTCGACCATTAGTACGGCTTGGCTCCAGTCAGTTACCTGCTGTCCACCGGCCGCCTATCGACCCGGTAATCTCCCGGGGGTCTTACTCCTCCGAAGAGGATGAGAAGGCTTGTCTTGAGGTGGGCTTCCCACTTAGATGCTTTCAGCGGTTATCCCGTCCGAACGTAGCTACCCAGCGGTGCCGGTTTCCCGACAACTGGCACACCAGCGGTTCGTCCAACCCGGTCCTCTCGTACTAGGGTCAGATCCCCTCAACCTTCTGCACGCCCGCGGCGGATAGAGACCGAACTGTCTCACGACGTTCTGAACCCAGCTCGCGTACCTCTTTAATGGGCGAACAGCCCAACCCTTGGGACCGCCTCCAGCCCCAGGATGAGACGAGCCGACATCGAGGTGCCAAACAGTGCCGTCGATGTGGACTCTTGGGCACTATTAGCCTGTTATCCCCGGCGTAGCTTTTATCCGATAAGCCACGGCCCTTCCACTCGGTACCGTGGGATCACTATGTCCGACTTTCGTCCCTGCTCGGCTGGTCAGCCTCGCAGTCAAGCTCCCTTGCTGCCATTGCACGCTCCGACCGGTTTCCATTCGGCCTGAGGGAACCTTTGAGCGCCTCCGTTACCTTTTCGGAGGCGACCACCCCAGTCAAACTCCCCACCAGCCACTGTTCCCTGCCCGGATTACGGACAAAGTTAGAGTGCCGAGATGGACAGAGTGGTATTTCACCGATGCCTCCACCCGAACTAGCGTCCGAGCTTCACAGGCTCCCACCTATCCTACACAGTCCATCCCTACACCCAATGGCAAGCTAGAGTAAAGCTGCACGGGGTCTTTTTGTCCTGCCGCGGGTCACCCGCATCTTCACGGGTTCTTCAATTTCACCGAGTCCTACGTTGAGACAGTGTCCAGATCGTTATGCCTTTCGTGCGGGTCGGAACTTACCCGACAAGGAATTTCGCTACCTTAGGACCGTTATAGTTACGGCCGCCGTTTACTGGGGCTTCAGTTCCGAGCTTCCACTCGTCCCTTTAACCTTCCAGCACTGGGCAGGCATCAGCCCCTATACGTCCCCTTACGGGTTCGCAGAGACCTGTGTTTTTGGTAAACAGTCGCCTGGACCTCTTCGCTGCGACCCCCTCCCGCTCCAGCCGCAAGGGCCTTCACGTTAACGGGGCACTCCTTCTCCCGAAGTTACGGAGTTAATTTGCCGAGTTCCTTAACGTAGGTTCTCTCGTCCACCTGAGTCTTCTCGACCTGACCACCTGTGTCGGTTTTCGGTACGGTCACCGTGCTAACTGGCTAGAGGCTTTTCCTGGCCGTACGGCGTCAGCCTACTTGGCATTCCTATAGGTCCGCCTGACCATCACCTCTCAGTCATCGCTTCACGGGATTTGCCTCGCGAAGCTCCCTACCGGTTTGGACGACTTGCGTCGCTAGGCCTAGCCCCCGGCGTCACCCCATTGCTCATAACGTTGCACGGTGGTACTGGAATATTGACCAGTTATCCATCGCCTACGCCTCTCGGCCTCGGCTTAGGACCGACTAACCCGCAGCTGATCAGCATGGCTGCGGAACCCTTGGTCATTCGGTGGGACGGATTCGCACCGTCCTCGCGCTACTCATACCGGCATTCTCTCTTCGCGCCGCTCCAGCCGTGCTCCCGCTCGACCTTCTCAGCTGACGCGAACGCTCCCCTACCATTGTGAAACAAGTTCACAATCCGCAGCTTCGGTACATGTCTTAGCCCCGGTACATCGTCGGCGCCGGAACACTTTCGACCAGTGAGCTATTACGCACTCTTTCAAGGGTGGCTGCTTCTAAGCCAACCTCCTGGTTGTCTACGCGTTCCAACATCCTTGCCCACTTAGACATGATTTAGGGACCTTAGCTGGCGGTCTGGGCTGTTTCCCTTTCGACAATGGAGCTTAGCCCCCACTGTCTGACTCCCGCGGTCATACGGCATTGGCATTCGGAGTTTGACTGGATTCGGTAAGCGGGAAGCCCCCTAGTCCAATCAGTGCTCTACCTCCAATGTCGCTCCGGCCGCGAGGCTAGCCCTAAAGCTATTTCGGGGAGAACCAGCTATCGCCAGGTTCGCTTAGCATTTCACCCCTAACCACAGCTCATCCGCACAGTTTGTAACCTATGTCGGTTCGGCCCTTCACGAGTTCTTACGCTCGCTTCAGCCTGGCCATGGTTAGCTCACCTGGTTTCGGGTCGACCGCCCGCTACTTACTCGCCCTATTCAGACTCGCTTTCGCTTCGGCTCCGGGTATTACTCCCTTAACCTTGCAACAGACGGTCACTCGCCGGTTCGTTCTACAAAAAGCACGCCATCACCCTAGCTACGTCGAAACGCAGCCAACAGGCTCTGACAGACTGTGAGCACACGGTTTCAGGGTCTATTTCACTCCCCTCGACGGGGTGCTTTTCACCTTTCCCTCACGGTACTAGTTCACTATCGGTCATGTCGGGTATTTAGCCTTGGAAAGTGGTCTTCCCAGATTCCTACAGAATTTCACGTGTTCCGTAGTACTTCCGGATTCCGATCCGAGTCATCCAATTTTCGCCTACAGGACTATCACCTTCTATCGGTGGCCCCTTCCAGTGGCCTTCGGCTAACTGGATGATTTCTTACTCGGTGACGGGTCTGCTGCTCCGTCTATCGGTCCGTCCGACCCCAATAACGCAACGCCAGCAGGCTTGGCACGTTACTGGTTTAGGCTGATCCCTTTTCGTTCGCCACTACTCAGGGAATAATCTCTTTTCCTCAGGGTACTAAGATGGTTCAATTCCCCTGCTTACCTCGGTCATACCTATTTTGTTCAGTATGCCGTGACGAAGGTTATGCCTTCGCCGGGTTGCCCCATTCGGAATCCCTCGGATCATTGCTTACCCGCAGCTCCCCGAGGCGTATCGTCGCGTGGTCACGTCCTTCTTCGGCCCGACACGCCAAGGCATCCACCGTGTGCCTTCTCGCGCTCTATTCTTCCTTCAGTATCACTCAGGTTTCTCTCCTCCCGTCTCAACACCGTCCAACCTCACGGTTGGCGTGCGAAGACGAGATGAGCAGAACATTTTGCGTGTCATCTCTTCTCGATTGTTAATGTGCTCGGTGGAGCTGTGGGGATTCGAACCCCAGACCTCCGCCGTGCAAAGGCGGCGCTCTCCCAACTGAGCTACAGCCCCGCCAGGTGGGCGATCCTGGACTCGAACCAGGGACCTCACCCTTATCAGGGGTGCGCTCTAACCACCTGAGCTAATCGCCCTAGGCTGCGCCCATTGGCGATTGAGGAGTAGACAGGGGATAAGGGGTGTCGGTGCTTCACGGGGGTTCCCAGTGTTCACTGGTCGCCGCTCCAGCCCTCCCCCAGAGCAGTGCTCTGAGATCCTCAGGCGAGTCGTCGCCACCAACTCACACTCGTCATGACCCAACCGTGGTTGACCTGAGAGATGTCATAGGCTCGCACCTAGACATGTCTCCCTAGAAAGGAGGTGATCCAGCCGCAGCTTCCGCTACGGCTACCTTGTTACGACTTCGTCCCAGTCACCAGCCCCACCCTCGGCAGCTGCTTCCGCCTAAGCGGTTAGCCCACCGACTTCAGGTGTTGCCGGCTTCCATGACGTGACGGGCGGTGTGTACAAGCCCCGGGAACGTATTCACCGCAGTATGCTGACCTGCGGTTACTAGCAACTCCACCTTCATGGGGGCGAGTTGCAGCCCCCAATCCGGACTGAGACCGGCTTTCTGGGATTGGCTCCGTCTTACGACTTGGCTGCCCTCTGTACCGGCCATTGTAGCGTGTGTGTTGCCCAGGACATAAGGGTCATGCTGACTTGACGTCATCCCCGCCTTCCTCCGCATTGCGGCAGTCTGGCTAGACATCCACATAACTAGCCACAGGGGTTGCGCTCGTTGCGGGACTTAACCCAACATCTCACGACACGAGCTGACGACAGCCATGCAACACCTGTCTCCGGGCTCTCCGAAGAGCACCCCTGGCTTTCACCAAGGTTCCCGGGATGTCAAGTCCTGGTAAGGTTCTGCGCGTTGCGTCGAATTAAACCACACGCTCCGCTGCTTGTGCGGGGCCCCGTCAATTCCTTTGAGTTTTAGCCTTGCGGCCGTACTCCCCAGGCGGGATACTTACTGCGTTAGCTCCGGCACGGCCGGGGTCAACTCCCGCCACACCTAGTATCCATCGTTTACTGCGTGGACTACCGGGGTATCTAATCCCGTTCGCTCCCCACGCCTTCGTGCCTCAGCGTCAGGTCAAGTCCAGTCGGCCGCCTTCGCCTCTGGTGTTCCTCCCGATCTCTACGCATTTCACCACTACACCGGGAATTCCACCGACCTCGCCTTGCCTCCAGTTAGCCCGTTTCGCGCGACCTTCCCCGGTTAAGCCGGGGGCTTTCACACACGACGTAACCAACCGCCTGCGCACCCTTTACGCCCAGTAACTCCGGACAACGCTTGGCCCCTACGTATTACCGCGGCTGCTGGCACGTAGTTAGCCGGGCCTTCTTCCCGAGGTACCGTCATTCGTTTCGTCCCTCGGAAAAGGGGTTTACACACCGAAATGCTTCATCCCCCACGCGGCGTTGCTCCCTCAGGCTTGCGCCCATTGGGGAAAATTCCTTGCTGCTGCCTCCCGTAGGAGTCGGGGCCGTGTCTCAGTCCCCGTGTGGCTGATCATCCTCTCAGACCAGCTACCGATCGTCGCCCTGGTAGGCCGTTACCCCACCAGCTAGCTAATCGGGCGCAGCCCCCTCCTGATCCACTCCATAATGTTTTCTTCATGAAGGTCCCCCCTCATGAAGGTATCGGGTATTAGCCGCAGTTTCCCGCGGTTGTCCCCGTGATCAGGGCAGGTCGGCCACGCGTTCCTCACCCGTCCGCCACGGTCCTCATCCCACCTAGCCCCGAAGGACACGGTATTGGAATGATCCCGTTCGACTTGCATGCATTAGGCACGCCGCCAGCGTTTATCCTGAGCCAGGATCAAACTCTCCATCTGTGTCTTCATCTCCTACTACCCGAAAGCAATAGGTTATTGACGTTGCTTGTGCGTCACATCATCCCGAAAGATGACACGACTCACCCACACTCCAAGATCCATCCTGTCTACTCCTCAATTGTCAATGTGCAGCCAGATCTCTCCGGCTCAGTGTCACCCTGGTTTCAGAGTGCCCGGCTATCTTACCGGGAGAGTTCCAGAGTGTCAAGCACTCTTCAAAACTCCCACTTCTTACCCGCCTGCGATGCGCTCTAAAATAGAGCCACCCGGTTCCGAGCAAGACTATGATCCTATCAGTAATACTTCTGGAGTTCAAGAGAGGAAGGCACATTGATGTTGAATCGCAAACCTATTATCGGAATCACTCCATCGCCATCGACGATGGAGCGCGGCCACGGAACTTCCATCACCTATGGCATCGCGAACACCTATACGACGGCGGTGGAGGCTGCAGGTGGCATCCCCATCGTCATCCCGCCCCAAGAAGGCAACGTCGCCCAGCTGGCAGGCATTGTTGACGGTCTGATCTTCAGCGGCGGCGGCGACATCGACCCCGCGGCTTTTGGTGACACAGAGACGCATCCGAAGACGTACGGCATTCACCCAGGACGCGATGCCCTGGAATTTGGTCTGTTCCAGGAGGCGCTTGACCGCGAGATTCCGACGCTGTGCATCTGCCGCGGGATCCAGGTGCTCAACGTCGTCCTGAAAGGCACGCTCTATCAGGACGTAGCGGACCAGTTCTCAGAAGATCTCCAGCATCGCCAGCAGGCCGACAGTATCGCTAAGGAAGATCCGGGCCATTCGGTGGACGTCATATTCCGAATTCTCTCCTGGCTCAGGTCTATGGCTCAACGAGCATCGCAGTCAACTCTTTCCATCATCAGGGCATCAAGCAGCTCGGGGATGGACTGGTAGCGGTCGCCGCTGCTGGTGACGGCCTCGTTGAAGGTGTCGAACTGCCCGGCCACCCGTGGCTGTTGGGGGTGCAATGGCATCCGGAGATGATGTTCGCCGCCCATGCCGAGCACCTCAAGCCATTCCAGGGGTTGGTCCAGGCCGCGATGCAGCGAGTCACACTCCCGGCATAACGCCGTTGCTGCCACCGCAAGCGAAATGAGGGCAGTAGTTTTCCGCCCTCATTCTTCGTTTCAGATTGTTTAGAGGCTCGCTAGTTGACGCTCACCGCCGCAGCAATTCGTTCGTGATTGACCGAGGTTGAATTCTTCGCGCCAATGTCCGCAATATCTTGAAACTCATCCGGCAAACTCACCCGCAGAGCTTCTACGATCGTCCCGACCGGCACGAAGTTCATTTCATCGCGCAGCTCCTGCGGCAAATCGTCGAGGTCAACCTCATTCCGCGACTGGCGAGTATGAAGGTCGTCACCCCAGCGCGTCGCGCCGCCAGCGCCTTCTCCTTGATGCCACCTACGGGCAGTACCTGACCGCGTAATGTCACTTCGCCGGTCATTGCGACATCCTCACGAGCCGGTATGCCGGTCAGCAGTGAGATCAGCGCTGTTGTCAAATGCCACACCGGCAGACGGACCATCCTTCGGCGTGGCGCCCGCAGGCACGTGAATGTGTAGATCCGCATTCTTGAACACTTCAGAATCGATCCCCAGGGACTCCGCGTTGGCGCGCACATAGGAGAGGGCTGCCTGCGCGGACTCGCGCATGACATCACCAAGTTGTCCGGTGATCGTCATTCCACCCTTACCTTCGGACTTGCTTGACTCGATGAACATGATGTCGCCGCCAACAGCGGTAACACCGACACCGATCGCAACGCCAGGCAGGCTGGTTCTGCGTTGCCAGCTCTTCGTAGAAATACCGCGGTCGTCCGAGATACTCACGAATGTGGGCTGGTTCGATCCTCTCCGGCACTTCGTCACCGGCCGCCACGCGTGTCGCAAGCTTACGTGCAACAGATCCGATCTCTCGTTCGAGATTTCGAACACCGCTCTCGCGCGTGTGATGCTGCACGATGTTGAGGATCGCTTCATCCGACCACTCGACGAGATCCTGATCCAGCGCGTGGGCTTTCATCTGCTTGGGTACCAAGATAGCGCTTCGCGATATTTAGCTTCTCTTCATCCGTGTAACCGCTCAGGTAGATGATTTCCATTCGATCGCGCAAAGGCGCCGGGATCGGATCGAGCAAATTGGCGGTTGTGATGAACATGACCTGGCTCAGATCGAACGGCACATCCAGATAGTGATCGCGGAAGGTCGAATTCTGTTCCGGATCGAGCACCTCCAAGAGGGCCGAAGCCGGATCGCCACGCCAGTCAGAACCAATCTTGTCGATCTCATCCAGCACGAAAACCGGGTCATTTGCTTCGGACCGTCGAATTGCCTGGATGATCCGTCCTGGCATCGCACCGATGTACGTTCGGCGATGACCTCGGATTTCAGACTCATCCCGCACGCCACCGAGCGACATACGGGTGTAATTCCGGCCCAGCGCCGAGGCGATGCTTTGCGCCAGCGAAGTCTTACCGACTCCGGGAGGTCCGACAAAGCATAGGATTGGCTCTCGCGCAGCGAACTCTTCGCCCGCCTCCTGGCGTTCCTTGCGAAGTCGATGGACGGCCAGATATTCGAGGATTCGGTCCTTGACCTTCTCCATGTCATAGTGGTCGCGATCGAGTATCTCGCGTGCTTCTTTGATATCGATCGTGCCTTCGGTCGACACGTTCCAGGGCAGGGACACGAGCCAGTCGAGGTAGGTCTTGATCACGCCATACTCTGCTGACGCCTGAGGAATCCGACCGAGCCGGTCGAGTTCACGATTCGCCTCGCGCTCGGCTTCTTCCGGCATACCCGCTTCGCGCGACTTTCTCACGCAACTCGTCCACTTCCGCCTTGAGCATCGTCTTCTTCACCAAGTTCGCGACGAATCGCCTTGAGCTGCTCCCGAAGGTAGTACTCGCGCTGCGTCTTGCTCATCTCATCCTGGACGTTGCCCTGGATCTTCTTACCGAGCTCGAGCAGATCGAGTTCCTTCGTCATGAATGTCGATAGGCTTGAGCAAGCTTTTCCCGGATCGTGTCGAGCTCCAGCAGTTTCTGCCGCTCTTCTGGCTCGATACGCAAGTTCGTGGCGATCAGGTAGGCAAGCGCGAGTGGCTCGTCGATGTTGATCGCCGCAGTAACCAGCTCATCAGGCAGGTTCGACACCAGGCTTACGAGTCGTTGGAACAGCTCCAGCGTCGAGCGCACGAGAGCTCGTCGTTTCCACATCCTCGGCATCACTATCCTCAGGAAATGGTTCTACGCGAGCGGTCAGAAACGGTTCTTCCGTCACCCAGTCGGTCACCTTGACGCGGCTCTGCCCCTGAATTGCCAGGCGCACAGTACCGTCCGGAATCCGCATCAACTGGCGGATCGTTGCGAGCGTGCCGATAGTTCGCACATCATCCGGACCAGCGTCGGTCTGGTCGTCGTCGTGTTGCTTGACGAGCACGATCCGGCGATCACCGGATGCGACGCTGTCAATCAGACGCAATGAACGAGGTTGGCCGGCTGCGAGCGGCACCATCGTGAGCGGTAGGACAACCGTGCCCCGCAGCGGCAAGACGGGCAGTATCTTCGCCGGACTCCAGAGCCGCCTCGGTAGTATCGAGGTCATCTCAGGTCGTCTGCTAGCTGGTCATATTGTTCGGTAAATCCTGTTGATCAACTTGAGGTTTCTGATCCTCTGTCATGTAATGAAATCCTTTGCTATCAGTAGTTCACGATCGATCGACATAGCGCCCTATTGTTGGCCTGTTCCGGGTCGATGTATGTGACTGCTATCGGCGTCGGAGCATTCCTGCGAAGTCGAATATGCAACATTCCATTTTCGTAGAGCGCGTCGACGCGTTCATGATCGACGCCATAGGGAGAAAAATGTCGGCGGCGAATGGTCCGTACTGAATCCCGATCTCATGCACCGATCGATTTGGATCGCTGCTGACCGGCGCGCGTTCGCCCCTGACGCGGACGATATTCTCGTCCAGTGCAACACTGATCTGGTCTTCCCGAACGCCGGCAAGCTCGACGACGACATTGAGAACGTCGTCAGCTTCGAACACGTCAATCGCCGGCCGCCAGCCTCCACTGGGCTCGCCCCTGGATCGGTAAGCCGCAGCCCTGCCGGAATTCAGCATCATCCCATGAAAGAGTTCATCAATCTGATAGGTAACGCGTGTGCGCCGCGCGCCGGCGCCTGCGAGTTGTTTCGTCCGTCATGTGTCTCCTCATTGATTATTGGTTGTCGGCTGCTCGTTCGCCCAGCATTTGCTGGCAGTTGGCCATGTCGAATGCTTATTATATCGAACTGCCAGATTGTTGACAACAGTCGACTCAACAAACAACCTACATAGCATTTAGGAAAGCGGACCGTACAACACAGCGACTACGGCCAGCTCCAGAGTGCCACTGACACCAGTAGCGGTCGATCCGGTGAAAGCAGCTGTTCCGGCGCACCGCCTTCTTCACGAACATAAACAAGAAGTAGGTAACGAAATATTCCATAGAGCACGAATGGAATTGTCAGCATCATCGCGTGATTCTCTGGCAACGCCTCGGCGGTAAACGTGTAGAGCGAATAGGACATGATTGACGCCGCTGCCGTCAGAGAATGAGTTGATCGAGCAGGGCGACCGAGTACTCCTCAAGATTGCGGCGGTGAAGAGCGGCAGCAGACTCGAGAATCTTCATCTCGTTTCGTCGCTTCGCAAATCCGAGAAAAAGCGAGAGCAGCACGGTGCAGACATAGAGCCAGGGACTGATCGGCACCGCGAGAACAACCGCCCCGCCAGCCGCCCGCAAGACGAATCCTGCTGATATCGCGAATACATCGAGGATGACGAGATGCTTGATCCAGATTGAATACGCGAGCATCGTTGCGATGTAGCAAACCACGATTAGCGCAAATCCCGGCCGCAACAACCAGGCCAATTACTGGAGCGACGATGATGCGCCAGTAGCAGCCGCCCGACAGCCACACTTCGCGGCACTCTTCCGGAAGCTATCGGGCGGAATTTCTTGATTGGATGGAGGCTTGTCCGATTCGGTGTCGAGCAGATCATTCACCAGATAGACAGCGCCGCTCGACAGACACAGGACACAGAATGCTCCTAATGAAATCAAGCACCCGTCCCGGATCATCAAGTTTTAGATCGAATGTAAGTGCCGCAAAGACGAGCAGATTCTTCGTCCACTGACGGGGGCGCATGGATTGCAGCAGAGCGATTGAATCGCCGGCAATCGCGAAGCGGTCATCCTTTGTGGAATGCGTCAGTGGTCGATTTCAGATGACACGCGCGCCGCCAACCGTCGAGGTCCCTGATCCAGACATCGCCGCTACTCCGCGAGGAGCGCGGTCGAAGAATAGACATTGGCGTTGTTCCAGAGCATCCAGCCAGTTCCGCCAAACTCCTCGGCGGCATCTATCTGGGCACGCACCTCTTCGGCGCCGTAATCAATACCAAGCCCACTGGAAAAGTCCTGCAACCACGGACGGAACTTGAAGGCGTTTGCGCCGAACCGGTCCTGAATGCGTTCGAGATTTACTCGAATCACTTGATAAGGATGATCATTGGGAAAGTCGTAGCCGAAGGTTCCGGGAGAAAAATGTGATGGGTAAATCATCGGACATCACGACATCCACCAGCGGCACGATCTTATCGAGGTCCTGCCCAATTCCATTGTCCGACTCGTCCCAGAGGATAATTCCGATTACATCGGCACCGAGAAATGCCCCGGTTGGCGAGATCGCCGTTCGCATTTGAGACAGGAAATTCGTTATTGCGGCGACTCGAGCATCCGCATCGACCGGCGCGCCATAGTCCGCAACTTCCATGGGACCATCGGTTGGGAAGCGAACATAGTCCAGTTGAATCTCATCGAAGCCCGCCTTAGCAACTTCGGTCGCAATATCGATATTGTATTGCCAGACCGCCGGATCGAGTGAATTGACCCAGGCAGAACCATCCCAGGTCGTCCAAACTCCTCCAGAACTCGGAATCCTTCACCGCCAGATCGGGACGCTGAGACGCAAGAATCGGATCGTTGAATACAACCAGTCGAGCAATTGCATAGATATTGCGATCCTGCAGATCTTTCAGGCGCGACTCGAGATCGTATGGCGGCATCGATCGCGCCAATTTCCTTGGCCAACGGGACATTGGTGTTGTAGCGAACCAGTACCCGAGATCATCTTTAACGTCGAGAACAACTGCATTCAATTCTGTCGTTTCAATCAGATCGAATGTTTCCGCCCAGAGCTGATCGGAGCCAGCCGTCAGGGCTGAGACGTAAATCGCCTTGACCTCGAAATGCCGTCAAAGTCGCATCAACGACCATATCTTCTGGGTACTCGGCGACAAACTCGCGAAATCCGGCCTTTTTGAAATAGATCTGGCCCTGGTCTGGCACGCCAGCAACAGCGGTAGCCCCCATCAGAACCGGTGATGGACGAGACATCCCCGATTTCAACGCGAGCGTCGGAAACTGGTTGACCGGCATCGTCGACGACTCGTCCACTGAGAATGTCAGGTCGCACTTCGAAATCGAGAATGATGTTGGATCTGCAGCTAGCTGACTAACTGGCGGACAGACCCTGATGCTCTACGGTCACCGTGGCATCCTCTGGCACGTCGAAAAGAACGTATTTGCCATCCTCGTCAGTGACGGTTTTGACGGTCGCCATGCTCGGACTACTGACCGATACTGTCGCTCCGACAAGCGGTTCATTTGTCCGGAGATTCAATGACGGTGCCAGTAAGCGTCGTCGGGCGGATGGTGATGGCCAGTTGCTCGTCGCTCGGTACAACGGCTATCTGGGTACTCTCGTAGTTCTCGCCGGATATCGAGAGCGCCCCGTTCAGCGGTGTCGTCGAACGAGAACGACCCGCTACCATCTGTTTGGACAGCGGTAGCTCCAGCCGCCACCTGGATGCCCTCTACTGGTTCACCGGTGTAAGCGTCCGTCACTATACCGGTAAGTGCCGGATCAGAACCCAGGTGATCAACGACGACTGTTATCAGCAGCAGCAGAGCGCGAGAGGAAGGATGGCACTGTACCACCAGCTAACCCTGGACCAGCGGCGCGGGTGACCAGCGTGTTGCAGCTCGTCTTGACCCAATGAAGCAGTCTCCCCTAGTCGCTATCCCGCTGACGCAGATCGTTCTGGCTGTATGTCGAAGCAATCGAAACATCGGCCAGAGAACATGCGGTCCCGTGCCGGTCAAGTGTACACTTCCCCAGAATATAGGGGTATTTCTGCCGTCTGGCAGGCCACATATGTTCGTCGGATCGCTAGCTGATCGATAAGGACGACGTTTGCGTTTTGGAATTTCAGCAAGTCGTCGATGGGCTCCAGTCTGAGCTAGAACAGGTCGAAGAGCGCCTACGCCAGGCGGCCGACGTCGAATATCCACTCGTCGATGAGTTCCTGCGCGCAATCGTCGCCTCTGGTGGAAAGCGCCTACGGCCGATTCTGTTACTGTTGGCCGCCCGGTCGTTTGACTTCGACGTTCCGACGCTGATCCCGGCCGCCGCCGGTATCGAATTGCTCCATACGGCTTCGCTCGTCCACGACGACACGATCGACCATGCGTTGTTTCGCCGTGGCCAGCCCACACTCAATTCCGCATTCAGTTCTGAGGCGGTGATTCTTCTCGGAGACTTCCTCTTCGCCCAGTCGGCAATTCTTGCCACGGAGACGATGAATCCGCGGGTCGTGCGTGTCTTTGCAACGACGCTCGGTGAAATCACCGATGGTGTTCTGCGTGAGATCTTCAACGGGCACCGCACGGATCAGACGCGCAAGGACTACGAACTGCGAATCTACGGCAAAACGGCTTCTCTCTTCGCCGGCGCTGCTGAAATGGGCGCGATCATCGGCAATGCACCGGAAGATGCCATTCGCAAAATCCGCCGTTTTGGTACCGATTTCGGAATGGCTTTTCAGATCGTCGATGACATTCTCGATTTCCGCTCGACATCAGCTACAACGGGCAAGCCTGTCGGAGCGGATTTGCGCCAGGGCACGATTACTCTGCCGACGATGTACTTTCTCGCCGACTCAGATGGCAGCGCTACCGCGACGCTCGTTCGCAGAATAGCCGATGGCGAATCGGTACCCGACGACGAAGTAGACGAAGTCACCGATGTAATCTCGCGTTCGGGCGCGGTCGAACGAGCAATGGAAGTCGCCAGTGCCTACATCGATACGGCGAGAAATCAATTGGACGTTATCGATGACCCTGATGTCCGTGCCGAGATGCTCGCCCTCACGGACATGGCGTTGAATCGGCTGTATTGATTTTCCAATTGGCAAACCAGGCTCACCACACACGTCGAAACAGGTTGAAGCAGCAGGCAAGCGTCAAAGGCTAGCGCCACGTCTTCAGACGGCGATGAGGTTCTTTTCGTAAAGCCGTGACTCGATATGTTGCCACGCAGCAGCTCCGAGCCCGGAACTTCCGGAAATACCCGATGCGAGTTCATGAGGTTGATCGGGAGTTAACAGGATTGTCGCCCGTCGATCACGATAGCGTGTCTCGATCGTATCAAGCAGGTACTGCACTTCATGAGCGTGCTGCGGGTGTAGGCCGTTGACGACGAGGAGATCGACGGTGACGGATTTCGTCATCGTCTGGCGAGATACCTTCGTGGCAATGTCGTACTCCCGCTTTGCGTTGCCCTCAAGTTGCGGCGTCTCTACCGACTGGAGTTCCACCTGGGTCATGTACGACGTCAACGCGAGATCGCGCCATGGCATATAGAAGAATGACCAGCGCGGAATCACCTCGTTCAGACGCACTCTCAAATAGCGTGAGATACGCTGAGAACGAACCCCCGAGGCATTGAAAATCAGCCAACCTTCGCCTCGATCGAGGCGCGCGTCGACGGAGTCAAAGTAACCACTGAGTCGTTCAAGTAAGTCGCGATCCTGAAGCGGTACCTGCTCAAGCGAATAGTGATGCATTTGTAACGTCACCTCGTTGTGCTTCACGGCACGGACGTGACCGGCACGACTAGACAGTCAATCTAAGTGTGATCTCTATTCTACGCCAGTTCAATCTCTCAAGGGTACCGGTTCACGGAATCTCTATCCGGTTACACGAGCAAACATGCTATGAAATCTTTCCACGTCAACGCTCCGCGCTGCCTGGCCAGTTCCATCCATGAACGTTGAAACGCGCGTGCGCCCGCGTGCGTGTGCGCCTACGTCAATACTAATTTCGCCGGGCACACCTCCGATCAGATCGGGCCATGCGACAACTGCGAGCGCCAGCGGATCGTGCAAATGCACCTGCTCGACGTCCCGAACCTCGAACGACCTCCGACAGACCTCCCGCACGAGCTGGGCGCCGCTCGAAGTCGCATTTGAAAGTCCTTCCCAGCTGGCCCGATCGAGCACCGTCTGGTGAGTTACATCCAACCCGACCCAGGTTGCGTTGAACCCGGCCGCCGCTACTATTGCCGCCGCTTCAGGGTCGACATAGATATTGAACTCGGCCTCAGGAGTGACATTGCCCGGATTGAAGAACGCGCCGCCCATGATTACCAAATGCGACACGAGGCCGGGAAGATCCGGCGCGAGCAGCACCGCCACCGCCAGATTGGTTAGCGGACCAACGAACGCGAAGTCGATCTCTCCCGCATGCTCGCGTGCCAGACGGATGATCGCTTCCGGCGCCGTCAGTTTGGAAATCGCAATCGAGGGCGCGGGTAGATTCCAACCGCCCAATCCATCATCCCCATGCACGTTACCTGCCGACACTAAAGGCCGGGCTAACGGTGCGCTCATGCCCCGATAGATGGGAATATCCACGCCTAGCCATTCCAATACCCGCTGGGTATTTAGAGTGGTGAAATCAAGCGGTACATTGCCCGCGACGGTTGTGATTCCCACCAGCTGGTGATCGTCCAAACGCGTCGCCAGGGCGATCGCCATCGCATCATCAACGCCCGTGTCGACATCGAGGAGCAGGGGTTTCTTCGGCATCAGAACGAGACCTACTTTCGCGAGGCTTCAGCTGCCAGCCATGCATGCACCGGAGGCGTCTCGGTGATTTGAGATTCCGAAACGATATCGATGAAACACGGTCCCCCGTCGTCAAAAGCCGCCCGCATCGTCGAATCCAGATCGCCAGGGTCTGTCACCCGCCAGGAGCGCAATCCGAATCCTTTGGCGATTGCAGGGTAGTCAATGTCGTTGAAATCGACGGAGAAGTACCGATCCTGATGGTAGAGATGCTGGAGTTCTTTGATCCAACCAAAAGCTCGGTTGTTGAACTGGATCAGGACAACTGGGAGGTTTAGGCGTGTGATCGTTTCCAGTTCCCCTACCGACATGCCAAACGATCCGTCACCCATCAGAGCGACAGTACGCCCGCCCCGCTTCTGAGCACCATAGTAGGCTCCGACGACCGCCGGTAGCGCGTATCCGAGACCGCCGTGGGCGCGGGGAATGACCGTCCAACGACCAGGTTCGGCAAGCTGATACTGAGCGCAAATATAGGGCGTTGGAGTACCCGGATCAGCTACGATCGTCGCATCGTTTCCAAGAATGTTTCGCAAGGTAGCAATGACTCGCTGGGGCTTGATCGGCTGAGCGTCGGATTCCATGAACGCTCGTTGCTCGTCGAAGTATTCGTCCTTCAGAGCGCCGATCTGATCGATCCAGATCTGCCGCTCTCCACTACGTTCTAACTTTCCAAGCGCATCGGCCAGGTCGATCAGGGCGAGACGTGCATCGCCGATGATGCCGACATCCGTCTGATAATTGTTTCCGATCTGCCAGGGGTCAACATCGACATGAATCGTCTTCGGTTTGCGGCTCTTGGCCGGAATCGTCCAGTTCTGTGTCGTCGTTGAATCCGTCCGCGTGCCGACCAGAATCAGCAGATCACATTCGCCGACAATCTCATTTGCGTACGGCCGTGCGCCATTCCCACCGACAACTCCGAGGCTCAATTCATGTAGTTCAGAGATGCTGCCTTTGCCATTGATCGACGTTCCAACCGGAATTGATCCCGCCTCGGCGACAGCCGTCAAAGCATCCCACGCCTCCGAAACCCGGACACCCCCTCCAGCGACGATGACTGGTTTCTCAGCCTGTCGGATCAAGTCAGCAGCTCGCTCGACCGAGCTCGGATCGGGACGCGTGCGTGCGGCTGGAGCGCTCCCGAATTCAGGCGTGCCATAGACATAAGTTGGGTCGACTTCGGCGGCAAGTATATCCGCCGGCAAAGAGAGGAATGTAGCTCCAGGCTTGCCAGTCGTTGCCATGCGCAAAGCCCGCCGAATCATATCCGGCGCAGTGTCGGGCGATGTCAAGCGGTCCGACCATTTGGTAATTGCTCGAAAGAGCGCCGGTTGATCGAGTTCGGTCAGGACTCCCCGCCCAGCCTGGTTTACCGGCGTATCGGAAGTGAGACACAAAAGCGGAATTGACGATCCATGAGCTTCCGCCACGCCGGGCACGATGTAGGTCGCGCCGCCCCCGCTCGGTCCTTCGCAGATTCCGACCTGGCCTGTGACACGGCCATAGGCGTCCGCCATGAACGAAGCCGAACGCTCATCGCGGGTCATGATGTGCTGGATGCGTCCTTCATTGTGATAGAGCGCATCATAAAAGTCCATCCCTGTATCGCCCGGTAGCCCGAATATAAACTCCACGCCGCTTTGCGCCAGAATCTCGACAATAGCTTCTGCGACTTTCACTGTCTTGTCTTCCTCACTCAATTATCCCGATTATCAGGTCGTTAACATTTGTACCTGTTGCGCCAGGCGACCAGATTGCGCCCGTCCCGGACAGGAAACCGAACGAGTCGTTGTTTCCGAGTGCATGGCGCGCCCGGTTCAGCGCATCTTGCGAGATCGTAGCATTATCGACAATTGCGCCCGCCGCCCCGGTCGTTCCATCATCGCCATCGGTTGCGAGGAAACCAACCGTCAAACCTGGTCTATTCCTGAGGACTATCGCTGCCGCGAGAGCCGCTTCCGTGTTTCGTCCACCGACGCCATCACCCCGTACCGTCACCGTTGTCTCTCCACCCGCCAGGACGCAGTCACCGGACTGAAGAGGCGACAAGTGGATGTTCAGAGCACGCCAAGATCGATGCCATCAGTCCCGCCGGCTTCCCGGGCTTCACCCTCCAGTTGACTGGTGAGAAGCTGAGGCCGCAATCCCAAATCCTGGGCTTCCTCCGCCGCAGCTTCGATCGCCATCGGAAGGTTAGCGACGATTATAGTCTCGACTGGTGGTCGGACAATAGATTTCGAAACCTCCGGAAGCCTGATTTCCAACGAGTAGCGCTCAACAATCTCTTCGGCGCTACTTGATTGAACCGGGATGACGGTCGGACCGCTGGCGATTGCCTGGAGGTTATCCCCCAAAACGTCGGACACGATCAGGTTCACCAGCGCCCGATCTCCCAGGGCGCGCAGAAGTCCGCCTCCTTTGATATTGCTCAGCCGCGATCTCACAGCATTGAGCTCCTCGATCGGAGCGCCCGCCCGCAGCAGCGTGGCCGTGATTTCCTGGAGATCGTCGAGTTCGAATCCGGGCCGAAGTGACTCGACCAATGCTGAACCGCCGCCGGAAATGAGACAGATTACGCGCCCATCAGCAGGCAGATCCTCAGCGAAGGTGAGCACCGCCTGGCCCGCCTCGAGCGAACGCGCGTCGGGAATGGGATGCGCTCCCGTCAAATAGATAAATTCCGGCAGTCGCGTTCGGACGGGATGCTTCGTGACGACGATGCCGCCCGCGACGCGATCACCGAGTGCTTCAGCAGCCCCGGCTGCCATCAACGCAGCGGCTTTCCCTATTGCGATGATGTAAATGCCGTTTCGTCGTCGTGGAAAAGACGTCGCCGCGACTCTCCAGCTCTTGAATCGCTCTGACATACTGAAAACTGGGGATCGACCGCCGCAACCGCCGCGCCAAAGATACGCTCGATCTGCTGGCGAGGCGACGTCACGCGGCGCGTTCTCGAAGCGTCTCCAACACACGCTGGAGATCGGAAGGAAGCGGCGAAGTCAGGTCGATCGGTCGCCCGTCCGGCAGCGCGAATCGCAGCCGTCGAGCATGCAGGAACTGGCGCTCTAAGGGTATGTTCTGTCGGTAGCCCCCGTAAGTACGATCACCGGCTACTGGATGGCCCGTAAACGCGCAATGAACCCGAATCTGGTGGGTGCGGCCGGTTTCGATTTCTACGTCCATAAGGGTGAAGCCTGGCAACCGCTCGACAGTCGTGAGGTAGCTAACGGCCCGTTTACCACCCTGGACCACGGCCATGCGCTTGCGATTGTTTGGATCGCGATCTATCGGGGCGTCGACTGTAGCCTCGTTTTCGGGAAACGATCCAACGACGAGGGCTGTGTAATCCTTGCGAACTTCACGCCGTTGCCAGACTTGTAGGAGGTGGAGGCGGCTGCGTTCGTTCTTCGCGACGACAATAAGTCCGGTCGTGTCTTTGTCCAGGCGATGCACAATGCCCGGGCGCTCGGTGCCGGGCTGAATGTTCTCCGGTCGCAACCAGCGGAAAGCATTTACGAGCGTGCTGTCATGATGTCCCGGCGCCGGATGAACGACGAGACCGGCAGGTTTGTCGAATACGATGATGTCGTCATCCTCGTATGCGATAGGAATCAGGATATCCGCCGGTGTTATCTCCGACGGCTCCTCCAGAGCCGGGACGCGCACTTCGATGTAATCGCCGGCCGAGACTTTGTAGCTCGGGCGTTTCGAATCACCATTGACTTCGACGTCTCCGGCCTCAATCAGGCGTTGGACGAAAGAACGGCTCGTGTCTGCCAGGTGGTCGACGACGACTCGATCAAGCCGCACGCCGACGTGATCGGGCGCCGCGGTAATCCGTACAACGTAGTCGTCAGTCATCAGTCTTCGTTATACGAACCAAGGGGAGCAGGCTGGGAGGCCGCCTGCTGCTGGTCGTGCTCCCGAGAGCTCTCCTGCATGTCCCGAAAGATGATCGCGATAAAGAGCACGACGACTCCAATAGTGATGGAACTGTCTGCGACGTTGAACGTGGGCCAGTTGGGCAATTTGATCCAGTCAATGACATAGCCAAGCCGAATGCGGTCGATCAGATTTCCCACCGCGCCGCCTACAAGCAGGCTTAAAGCAAGGGCTACTATCGCGCTTTCGCGGGCGTTTCGAATGAAGAATAGGACGAGTAAACCAATAGCCAAAAAGGTTGCGGCGGTGAGAATTCCGGTCTGCCCCTGAAACATGCCAAATGCGCTGCCCGTATTGCGCACAAAGTGAAAGCGCAACAGTCCACCGAAATACTCGCCTTCCAGAGAATCCCCGGCAGGGCCGTAGGTATTCCAGATCATCCACTTAGTGATTTGATCGAAAACGATGATGCTCGGAATCGTCAAGATCGCGACGATGATCGACCGTCGGCTAATTCTGCCGGAACTCGTCTCCATGGGCTATCGCACTCTTATATCATTGCTCGACGGAAGCTGAAGTCGAGTCAATGCGAAGTTGGTCACTTGGTCCGAGAGTCTACCACGCAAAAAAACATGGCCCCGTTGAGAATCTTACTAACTGGCGGAGGGACTGGCGGACACGTTTCGCCGATCCTGGCCGTTGTCGAAGAACTCAATCGACGATCCCTTCGCTTTGACGCGCTGTGGCTGGGTTCGAAAAGCGGTGCGGAGCGGGAAGCGGCTAGCAACCTGGGAATCCCTTATCGCGCGGTCGCAGTGGGGAAACTGCGACGCTACGCCTCCTTGCACACCGTCCCCGATGCCGCCCGGGTGCCGCTTGGGATTGCCCAGTCAATACCGATTCTGCGCCGCTTTCGTCCGCATGTGATCTTCTCCACAGGAGGCTATGTCGGTGTTCCCGCAGTCGTTGCGGGACGCACGTTAGGCATCCCGGCCCTCACACATGAACAAACGGCGAACCTGGGTTTGGCTACGCGCATCAATGCTCGCTTTAGCGACTGCGTCGCGCTCTCACACGAACACACCCGCCACCCGAAGGTTAGAAGTGGCGGTCATGTAACCGTCACGGGAAACCCTATTCGTTCGGCACTGCGAGACGGCGATCAGGCCCGGGGACGGTCAACGTTCTCGATCGTCTCCGAGCTGCCGCTGCTCTATGTAACTGGAGGCGCTCAGGGAGCGCTTGGAATCAATGATGTAGTTGGGGAAGTGCTGCCAGAACTTCTAGAACTTGTTGAGATCGTTCACCAAACTGGCCCGAATGACTTCAACGGGAGCTTTGCTCGCATGAATCAACTCCGAGCGGAGCTAGAACCTGCCCAAGCTGCAAAATACCATCTTACCGAACGCGTCGGCGATGAACTGCCAGATCTCTACGCGGCCGCCAGCATCGTACTGGGTCGAAGTGGCGCGGGCACGGTCGCCGAACTCGCGGCGCTCGGTTTACCGTCAATTCTCGTGCCACTCCCCGGCGCCGATGAACAGCGGGAGAACGCGCGAGTGCTCGAAGTAGCGGGCGCAGCAATCGTGATCGATCAGGACGAACTTTCGCCGGATCGTCTCGTTCAGGAAATTCGCATTCTCGCGGATGACGAGCAAAAGAGGTCGGCGATGGCGACGGCTGCCAGATCCACCGTCGGTTCTGGAAATCCGGCAGGGCGGCTTGTAGACGAACTCATCGAGCTCGCTAGTCGGAATCGATCGAATAGCCGATAGCCTCCTGCAATGACGAAGCCCGAATAAGTTCGAGCCCTTCCGGCGGGCGCACTAATCCTCGGCCAAGCGCTGCCGGAGCGACAATACGATCAAATCCCAGACGCTTCGCTTCGCTCATCCGACGTTCGAACTGACTGACGGAACGCAGCTCGCCGGAAAGCCCAACTTCGCCAACGACAGCTGTGCCCGGTCGAACCCGGCGTTCACGGAAGCTCGAGGCGATCGCCACCGCAACACCCAGGTCAGCCGCAGGTTCGCTCACTCGCAATCCACCAACGACGTTCACAAAGATGTCCTGGTCGGTGACGTTGAGTCCGACACGCCGGGCCAACACCGCGACGAGCATCTGCAGCCGGTTGATTTCAAACCCATTCGCCGTGCGCCGGGCATTGCCATAGGCCGCATCCGAGGTGAGGCCCTGCACCTCAACCAGGATCGGACGCGTCCCTTCGACCGTAACGGTGACGGCGGAGCCGGCTGCGTTGCCAGATCGCTCCTCGAGAAACGCCTCGCTGGGGTTCGCAACTTCACGCATACCTGCCTCGGCCATCTCGAAGACGCCGACCTCATCTATCGACCCGAAGCGGTTTTTCACGGCTCTCAGGATGCGGTATTGGTGAAAGCGCTCGCCTTCCAGATAGAGGACGGCATCCACCATGTGCTCCAGCACTCGAGGGCCAGCTATCGAGCCTTCCTTCGTCACATGCCCAACAATGAAGACCGCCGTATCCCGTGATTTGGCGAAATCCATGAGCCGTGCCGTGCAGTCGCGAACCTGACTGACGCTCCCGGCAGCAGACGTGATTTCGGTACTGAAAACCGTCTGGATAGAGTCGATGATGTTACCGCTGGTTGCAGTTTCTCGGCCGCGTCGATGACCGTACCGATCTCCGTCTCGGAATAGAGATAGAGGTTATCTGAGCGAATTCCAAGCCGGTCAGCGCGCAACTTGACCTGTTGTTCAGATTCTTCGGCAGTCACATAGAGGACCCGCGCATCTTCAGCCGCCAGCGCCCCGGCACACTGCAAGAGCAGCGTCGATTTTCCGATTCCGGGGTCCCCGCCAACGAGCACCAGCGATCCGGGAACAATCCCTCCGCCAAGAACTCTCGATACCTCAGCGATTGGGATCGACCGCCGGCTGACACCAGCGCTGGTGATCTCGCTCAGGCGCGTAGGAGCACCCGAGGCCGAACGGCTCGAACGTTGCTGGCCGCCCTTGCCAGTTGAGCTGGCTGGCCGGTTTATCGTTTCGACCATCGATCCCCAGGCACCGCACTCGGGGCAGCGCCCGTAGTAGCCGCTGCTCTGGTGATCACATTGCTGGCATACGTAAAGGGTGCGAGCTTTAGCCATCAGTATTTACGCTCCTGAACCATCGAACGGAAGGGACGCAAATGGGGACGCAATGAACGTCCCCATTTGAGATTGCAATGAACTGTCGAACGTATTATCCGACTGGAGCAACTCCAGAGGAAGACACGATCCTGAGCAACTCATCTTCAACATCGACTTCGATGTGATCTCCCGGCGTATACCTGCCTTCGAGCAAGCCCTTCCGCCATCGGATCTTCGATCAGATTCTGAATTATTCGCCGCAATGGCCGAGCGCCGTACTGCGGATCGTAACCGCGTTCCCCTAGCAGATCCATCGCTTCAATCGAGAATTCGATGGTGATTTCCTGCTCTTCGAGCTGCTTGCGAATGCGGGACAACTTCAAGGTCGACGATCTCGCGAACTTGCGGCTGGGTGAGCGAATGGAAAACGACGACGTTGTCGATACGATTGAGGAACTCGGGCCGGAAGACCTGCCGCAACTGCCCCAGAACACGTTCGCGCATCGATTCGTACTCGTGGCGTTCCTGCGTTTCGTCATCGCCTGCGACGCCGAATCCGAAGCCGCCTCGCTGCATGATCTGGTCCGCGCCAACGTTCGACGTCATGATGATGATCGTATTGCGGAAGTCGACTCGACGGCCCTTGGCGTCAGCAAGACTTCCGTCTTCCAGGATCTGCAAGAGCATGTTGAATGCTTCGGGGTGCGCCTTCTCGATCTCGTCGAGCAGGATGACCGAGTAGCTCTTGCGGCGCACTGCCTCGGTCAGCTGACCGCCTTCTTCATAGCCGACGTAGCCAGGAGGCGCACCGACGAGCCGCGCAACGGCATGCCGCTCCATGAACTCGCTCATGTCGATCTTGATCAGCGCATCTTCGGAGCCGAACATGAACTCGGCCAGCGCCTTCGCCAGCAACGACTTGCCGACGCCAGTCGGGCCGAGGAAGATGAATGACCCGATCGGTCGTCGTGGATCCTTGAGGCCGGCACGCGCGCGGCGCACCGCCTTCGCGACCTGCTTGATCGCCTCTTCCTGGGCAATGATCCGTTCGTGCAACGCGTCTTCCATGTGGAGTAGTCGTTCCGATTCCTCGGTTGCAATTCGCGTTAGCGGAATACCGGTCCACATCGAAACGACTTCAGCGATGTCGTCCTCGTTGACCTCAGGCTGCGTCGCTACCTTGCTCGTCTTTCCAATCCTTTTCAAGATCGGAAATGCGCAGTTTCAGTTTGCGCTCGCGATCGCGAAGTTCAGCCGCGATCTCGAAGTCCTGACTTGCGACCGCCGCATCAAGTTCGGTTCGCAAACTCTCCAAGACCGCGCATTGCCTCTTTGAGGCTTGGCGGCGACACGGAGCGGTACATGCGAACTCGAGAGGATGCTTCGTCCACGAGATCAATCGCCTTGTCGGGCATGAAGCGATCCGTCACATAGCGCGCCGCGAGTTGGGCGGCCGCTTCAAGCGCCTCGTCGGTAATCTTCAGTTTATGATGTTCTTCGTAGCGTTCTCGGATTCCGTGGAGGATCTGAATCGTCTCATCCACTGTGGGCTCGGGAACCTGGATCGGTTGGAAGCGCCGTTCAAGCGCCGCGTCTCGTTCGATGTATTTGCGATATTCGTCGAGCGTTGTCGCACCGATCGTCTGGAGCTCGCCGCGCGACAAGCGCCGGCTTGAGGATGTTCGCGGCGTCAACCGCGCCCT
Source organism: uncultured Chloroflexia bacterium (assembly GCA_963745675.1). GTDB lineage: Bacteria > Chloroflexota > Chloroflexia > Thermomicrobiales > CFX8 > JAUIIK01. Next base: position 646,090 of record CAVUYM010000009.1, on the reverse strand, counting down.
CTGCCGCGCCGGCGCCAACAAGCGTATGCAACTCGTCGATGAAGAGAATCGTGCCCGTCTCTTTGACCTCGCCAACAATCGTCTTCAAGCGCTCTTCGAACTCGCCGCGGTATTTTGTACCTGCGACGAGGGCGCCGATATCAAGCGCAACCAGTCGCTTATTCTGTAGTGGCTCTGGCACATCACTATTGATGATGCGTTGGGCCAGACCTTCGACGATCGCCGTCTTACCGACGCCGGGTTCGCCGATCAGCGCCGGATTGTTCTTCGTCCGGCGCGTCAGGATCTGCATCACACGTTCGATTTCATTCTCGCGGCCGACAATTGGATCGAGTTGATCCTGACGCGCCGCTTCAGTGAGATCAAATCCCAGAGCATCGAGATAGGGGGTCTTTGCGGTCTGCTTCTGCTGCTGATAGCCCTGATTCTGGCTTACCACCTGCATGACCTGAGCGCGCACCTTTTCGAGGTTCACGCCGAGGCTCTCAAGTACTCCAGCAGCGATACCTTCGCCCTCGCGGACGAGGCCGAGCAGTAAGTGCTCAGTGCCGATGTAGTGGTGATTCAAACGCCGTGCTTCGTCGACGGCAAGCTCGATCACCTTCTTTGCTCGCGGCGTAAGTCCGATTTCGCCCGTCACGCCGGAGTCGCCGCGACCGATGATGAACTCGACGGCCGAGCGCACCTTCGTCAGCTGGACTCCCATGTTGCTAAGAACCCTGGCGGCAACGCCGTCGCCTTCTCGCACCAGTCCGAGCAGCAGGTGCTCGGTGCCGATGTAATTATGGTTGAAGCGTTGTGCTTCTTCCTGAGCAAGAGTCAGAACCTTGCGGGCTCGTTCTGTAAATTTTTCGAATTTGTCAGCCATAACCGTCTCTCCAACGGATACGATGACACCGTCACGCTGTCAGTGTGCCATTCCGGATCACCCCATCTTATCGCATCACGCTGGGAAATGAGTCCGGTCCACAGATTGTAAATCCTGACGCGCCGGGGGAGGGCGCATTACGCCCGGGTAGCGCCCCGATGCGGTGCCCGTGAATAGTTCAATTATGCTGGCTAGAGGTATCAAATTGCGAGGTATCAACCATCCCGATTCGGCCGGATGCGGCCAGCCGTACTTCCGGCGAATCGGGATGGTGGGTGGGTCTTAGGCGTCTTCTTGCTCGTCTGTGGCCTCAACGTCGGCCACGATTTCCGCTTCTTCTTCAGCTTCGACATCCTCGATTGCAGCCGAAGGAGACTCAGATGGAACGTCGGATGAACCATCCTCGGAGGTCGCTTCAGACGATGACTCATCGGATGGTGTCTCATCGGACGTGCCTCTATTGCAGGCGCATCATCGAAAGATTCGAATTCTGGCTCCGGAGGATCTTCCGGCGCCAATTCGAGCGACACGAGACCATGCTTCAACTCGACGTACTCGGGACCGAGCGACAGGGCAACCTCTTCATCGGTCGCCTCGACGCCACGGCGCAGGCTCAAGCCCATACGCCGCCGCTGAGGATCGATGCGGATTATGCGCAATATGAGTTCCTGGCCCTCATGCACGAGCTGCCGCGGGTGCTCTACACGCGCCTCAGACAGCTCCGATACGTGCACCAGCCCCTCGATGCCGTCCTCGATCCTGGCGAAAGCGCCAAAGTTCGCAAGCTGTGTGACGGTGCCCAAAACGAGCTGATTGACTTCGTACTTGGTCGCCACCCAGCTCCAGGGCTCTGGCTGCGTGCGCTTGATCGACAACGCGATCTTGCGTTCTTCCGAGTTGATGCCGAGCACGTAAACATCGATTTCGTCACCGACGCTGAGCACTTCGCTCGGGTGCTTGACCCGGCTCCATGACAGCTCGGAGAGATGCACGAGCCCGTCAGCTCCGCCAACGTCGACGAAAGCGCCGAAGTCGCAGATGCTCGAGACACGACCGCGTCGAACTTCACCTTCGGTGAGTTCCTCGATCAGCTTCTCTTTCATCTCATCGCGACGTTCCTGAAGCGCCTGGCGCTCGGAAAGGATCAGGCGATTCCGGTTTCGATTGATTTCGATGATCTTGAGTTGCAGGGTTCGGCCGATCAGGCGGGCCATTTCCGCCTGCTTCTGCTGCTCGTCTCCTGTGGTGATCTCCGTCACCTGCGAGGCCGGAACGAATCCGCGCACGCCATCCAGATTGACGAGCAAACCGCCCTTGTTGTAATTGACAACCTCGGCTTCGATTACATCGTTTGCCTTCGTAGCGCTCCTGAAGATTGCGCCAGCTCTTTTCCTGGCGGGCGCGGTCAATCGACAGACCGATAATGCCGTCTGCACTTTCAGGCTGGGTAACGAATACGAGTACCTGATCTCCGACCGAGAGCTCGTCGAATTCGTCGTCCGACAAAGTTGAGAAGTCACGTGACGAAATGACGCCTTCGGACTTTGAACCTATGTCGACCAGCAGTTCCTCGCGATCCTTGCGAGTTATCGTGCCGTCGATGACGTCACCAAACTGCGGGGCACGGAACTCATACTCCGGTGCGGAGAGCATCTCCTCCATTAGAACCCGTCCGGGATCTCTGCTCTCAGTAACATTTTCCAATGTGGATATATCTCCCTTGGGAACTGCCAGCGGTCGTTCCCTCACGAACCGCCATCTTTCTCTTCCTGTGGTCATCGGCGAGGAGAAACACGGATGCGTCAGGCCCCGCAGACTACTGCCCGATTGCCATTATAGTACCGATTTCAACCTCTGGCCAATCCCGAGGCAGATTCGATGTCTACTCACATTGGAAAATGGCGCCGGTTGTGCGCTTATCCGACGGCCACCGGGACGTGCTCCAGCACATCGTCGAGCGCTTCCAGTGTCCGATCCAGTTCCGGCTCCTCCGTCCAGCCCATGTGTCCGATGCGAATGGCGCGATCCGCCATATGCGCCTGGCCAGTAGCGATGTAGATGCCGTGACGATCGATCATCGCCTGCTGGACCTGACCCGCTGAAACGCCTTCTGGCATCCATGCGACGGAAACGGTCGGCGACTCATAGCCTTCCTCAGGAACCATTTCCAGATCCGAGCTTCTTCAGCCCGGCGCGGGTGTGCTCGCCGAGACGGATGTGACGGGCATAGAGCGCCTCCAAACCTTCCGCCTCGATCATGTCGCAGGCCGCTTTCAGACCGAAGAGCAGCGTAACCGGAGCGGTGCTCGGCGTCGATCCGCCCTTTGCTGCCTCACGGATACGGTCGAAGTCAAGCAAGAAGCGATAGTATCCGGCATCTGCGGTGACATCCCAGATTCGCTCGCTCAACCCCATGATTGACAGCCCGGGAGGGCACATGAACGCCTTCTGCGAGCCGGTGAAGACAATGTCACACTTCCAGTCGTCCATATAAACTGGAGCGCCGGCCGCGCCGGAAACGGAGTCGGCGACGAATAGCGCGCCATGGTCGCGAACGACGTCACCCAGTTCCTGCATCGGATTGAGAACGCCGGTTGATGTCTCGTTATGCACCAGCTGGACCATCTTGGTGTCCGGATGCTCTTTGAGCGCCTCGCGCGATCTGGTCCGGCGAAACGGGTTTACCCCACTCCGATTCCAGCCGCACAACGTTCAGACCCATCTTTTCGGCCACGACGCAGAAGCGCACACCGAAATTGCCATTGACGGCGGCAATCACCTTGTCACCGGGCGATACGGTATTGACGATCGACGCTTCCCAACCTGTTGATCCCGTACCTGCAACGACGTAGACATTGTCCTTGGTATTGAAGATGCGCTTCAGCGCCGCTAACAAACCTTCGAACATGTCGGCAAATTCGGCGCTACGATGGGGGATGATCGGCTGGCTCATCGCTTCGACGACCTGAGGTGGTACCGGTGTCGGTCCCGGAATACGCAGGTCTCTTGGATCTTTCAACAACATCGTCTGCTCCTTAATTTACGTGAGGGCGAAAAACGCAACGTCTATTTCGCTCGCTTCGTCGATCGTCATGACCGCATAGCTCCGTGTTGGAGCGCGTCTTCTTTGAGTCGGTGAACCCGGGTTCACAAACAACAAACCATCTTCGCATGAAAAATCCGGCATGATGACTGTGGCCATAGACGACGCAGTCGACGTGCCCTTTCATCGCCGTCAATAGCCGCCTGCCTTGCATTCTTTCCGGGTTGATCGCCGTGGATCAACCCTAATCGGCAATTGCCGGCCTGGAGGTAGCTGCCTCTTCGGCAGTGCTGCGGACCACTTCCAGCTCGTCGTTATTACCGTAAACACCCCGAACCGGCGCCACCGACTGCAACTCATCAATGACAGCCATTGAATTGAAATCGCCTGCATGGAGGATCAAATCACAGCCTCCAAGGTCGCGCAGGAGATCAGGTGGTAAGTCAGCCGGCGCGCCGCTTCGGCGGTGCGTGTCGGCCACGAGGCCGATTCGAACCGGTATCTCAATGACTTCAAACTGTGGCAAGGAGTCCGGCATGCTCGAAGATTCGTTCGATTGATGCTCGTTCCTCCGGCGATGCGGGCCCCTGTGGAAGCCGTGGATCGCTCGTCTCAAGCCCCACCAGCTCCATGGCAGCCTTGAGCCCGGCGATGCCGTAACGTGAAGTCACAGCCGCGTTTGGTGCAAGCAGGCGATGTTGCAACGATCGAGCCTCGTCGTGCCGACCCTGCTGGAATAGATCGAACAGCTGGGCACACTCACGCGGAGCGACATTCCCCAGAGCGACGATACCGCCCTTTGCCCCAACGCAGAGCGCCGGGTAAAGGAAACTCGCTGAGCCCGCCAGCACCGAGAAATCATCCGAACTGTTTGCGACCATTTCAGCCAGCTTCGGTGCGCTTCCGGCACTGTCTTTGACACCGGCAATATTGGGATGCTGCGACAGTTCCGCGACAATGTCCGTCGCGAGATCCACTCCGGTGTAGGTTGTCATGATGTAGACGATAATCGGAATCGGAGAAGCTTCAGCTACCGACAGGTAGTGATTAAGATAGGCGACGCGATCGTATCTTGGGCGATAGTAGTGCGGAGTGACGATGAGCGCATACTCCACGCCGAGACGGGCCGCTTCGCGCGTCAGATAGATCGTGTGTTTCGTTGACTCGGCGCCGGTACCGGCAAGAACCGTCTTGCGACCATCAATGGCCGCCGCTCCCGCTTCGATCAGCTTGAGACGTTCATCAAAATCGAGCGCCGCAAATTCGCCGTTGGAACCGAGCATGACGATTCCATCAAGCGGCGTCCCGCAATACCAGTTCAGATTGCTGGCATACCTGTCCAGATCCAGCTCACCGGCATCGTCGAAGATCGTCGCAACAGGTGCAAACACTCCACCTAAGTTCCGGGTCATCTCAAAGCTCCTTTCGCATTCACCTTCGGCATCAATCCGCTAGAAAGTCCAACAACTAATCCAACGACGATCCAGAAGAGCCCGACCGTATGCACGAATCGGATATTGAAGAAATAGTGATCAACCAATCCTACTGTCAGCGACGCGACAAACGCGGAGCCAACGGTCAACAGCAAGTCATCATCACTGGCACGAAATGCGCGCCAGGCACGCCATATGACAACACTGGAGAATAGCCCGAAAAGGGCCAGTCCGACTAGTCCCGTTTGCTCGGCGATCAGCAAATAGATGCTCGATACTCCAACGCCGAAATCAGGTGACGGCGCATCGCCAAAGCCAATTCCGAACCACGGATGGGCTCGAATGATGGCAAGCGCGTTGTCATACTCCTGAAAGCGCTGGAGTGTGGCAGCATCCTGCAATCGCAGACCGGCCTCAAGGCGATTAACAAACGTCGCTCCAAAACCAATCGCAAGCGCTCCAAAAGCCGCAAACAGTCCGAATGGCACGAGATAGCGCGCCCGAAACCAGACGATTATGCTGGCGCCGACGAGCGCACCAACCCAGGCTCCCCGGGAGAAGGTCAGTAGCAGCGCAAGCCCCGTTATCGCCACTGCTGCCAGATGAAGAATCAATGGCAGTCTGCGATCCCGCGAAAAAAGCAGACCAACAGCCAAAACGAATCCAAGCATGAGCATGCCGCCGAATGCGTTGGGATCGACACCCGTCCCTATCGCACGCATCGAATTGCCCGGGTTGTCTTCGATAAACCGCACGACGCGCGTATCAGGATAGCCATACGGGACGAGTCGAATGAGAACACGGAAAGTTGCGCTCGGACCGGCCGCATAGAGCACGAGCGCCAGCGCCGCAGCGGCACTGGTCCCGGCAATAACCCACTCCACCAGACGCAGCGCCGAGTTTCGTGACCTGACGACGAGTTGGATAGTCAACCAGAAGAGCGAAAATGCGAGTAGGAAGCGTGCGAAGAGGCGAATCAGGTCCGATCCAGCCCCGAATCTTGCCCCCAGTACGAATGCGAATACGATAAACGCGCTGAATAGAGCCCAAAGCAAGATTTCCGGCTGTATCGCGAATCGCTCGCGCCGATCCAGGATAGCGATGAGTAGATATCCGCCGAGGGATGCGACTGCAGTGACCTCAAAGAGCGTCGGGCGAGCGCCGCCGGCGGAAATCGGAATGACGAGGAACGGCACCATTGTGGCAACCGCGATTAGGGCCGCGACCGGGACCCAGATGCTTCGAAGTGACATCACTCCGAGTAGCAACGCCGCCAAAATGCCCGTCGTGGGCAACGGTCCGGCGCGTACTGTGCTCCATCCAATGACCAATCCTGCGGAAACGGCGAACAGGACCGGGATTGCCGGAGAAGCGCGCGACTGGCGCGTCAACCGCTCAACCTCTAGAGCCACTTTTTACGCCTGAAGTACTCGATCATCCCGATCGACAATCCACCCATTCCGAAGAAGATTCGCCAACGTCGTGATCCAGCGCGCAGCCGCAGGCAAAGGCACGTTCATGCCGAAAAATCCGGTTACGAGTGTGAGCGGCAGCATGATGACCGAGAAGATCGTCAATGTCTTGATGACATCGTTCATGCGTTGAGAAACGAGCTTGTCGTGGGTATCGCTCAACGCAGCCAGGATTTCCGAGAGTTCTTCAAGCGAATCGAGCGTTCGGCCCAGGTGGTCGCTGACATCACCCCAATATTCATCGATCTCTTCATCGACAAATGGAAACGTGGCGATCTCGAATCGGTTGAAGATCGTCAACTGCGGCCGCAGGATTCGTCGAAGCGATATTAGATCACGTTGGATGACAGATATCTCTTGAACGGTATCGAGTGCTTGCGATTCAAAGATCATCTCCTCTATCGAGGCGACCCGCTCCTCAAGGCGTGGCACGACCGGCACGAGATAGTCGACGAGACGGTCGGCGACCTCGTAGAGAAGATGGCCGGGCGTCGCCCTGAGAAGCTCGATACTAATCTCATCGGATTCAAAAATCGAGTCGATCATCGTTACCAATGGGCGCAGCGAACCATCATGGAACGTCATGAAGAGATCATGGCTGACGAGAATGTCTATCTCCGACGCCTCGTTAATTCGCGTTTCTTTGTCATGGATTGGAAACTTGAGAACGATAAAGAGGTAGTCGTCGTAGACGTCTATCTTCGGCCGCTGGATGCGGCTCTTAATGTCTTCGACGACGAGCGGGTGAAGCTGGAACTCGTCTGCGATCTCCTCAATCTGTTCCCCCGTGGCGTTGCGTACATCGACCCAACGCGTGCCGCCATACTCGATTGAGCGCATCGATCCTGATGGTTCGATCGTGCCCGGTGAATCAGATTGTCCCCGTCTTCGTCCCCAGCGGCCACGGCGAATCAGAGCTAGTGGTCTTCGCCTCCGTGTTGTGTCGGCCATCGCGACACCCTCTTCGCATGGAAAATTGGCGCAACGTCTACTTCTTCCAGGAGCGAGACACCGGTTAGTCCAGGCTCCATCTGAAGTATATCCAGCCAGCGCATGAGGGCAGCTCTACCTGACGCAGGGCTATCAATTCACGTTGGGGGGCAGCGAGGAATTCGCATCCGTCCTCGGTCACAACGATATCCTCTTCAAGGCTCACCCTGCCATAACCAGGAACCGTACAACCGATTTCCAGTGTGTACACCTCGTCTTTTTCGACCTGCCCGTATGGGCGTTCGCCGTAACGCTCCCAACGCGGACCGAGGACCGTCCCGCCATCGTGACAAGCGCGGCCCATCTGATGGCCGAGGGCGAAGCGCCACTCCTCGAGCCCCTCACGTTCGAAGATCTTTCGCGCGATGTCGTCCACCTGCCATCCTTGAACGCCAGGCCTGATAAATTGCGCCGCACTCTGAATCGCCTCATCAACGATGCGGAACTGCCGCTGAACTTCCGCCGGCGGCTCGCTCTCATTCGTTCCCAGGAGATAGTAGGTGCGCTGCATATCCGAACTGTATTCGTCCTCATTGACACCGAAATCTATGGAGACGAGCTGACCCAACTCGACCTCTATCGCAGTCGGTCCTACGTGCCCAATCGGAGAGTCCGGTCCGACCGTGACCGTCGGGCAGTAGCGCCAGTCCCATGAAGAACCTAGCCTGCGCTCTTCCAGTTCCCCATGCATGAAATTGCTGATGTCCTGCTCGCTAACGCCCGGGCGAATGTAACGCTCGGTCGCCTCCCAGATACGTTCAGTGGTGCTCACTGCCTGGCGAATTCGTGCCAGCTCCGTCGGCGATTTGCGCCCCCTGACCTTGCGCGGAATGTCGCCCGCTTCGACAAGGCGCTCAGCGTAAGGAGTGTCGGATAACATGTCTTGAAGCAAGAGATACATTCCATGTGTCAAGCCGTCGGCGATATTGTCATCTCGCGAATAGTTGAGAGCGATCGCGTTCGGGTCGCGTGCTGCGATCTGTTCGCGCAGCACCTCGCCGATGCCCTCCACATATCCGATTACGTTGTCCCAGGCACCAGTCTGTTTGACATTTTCGACGTCACCAGTACCAACGATCGCCACATGCTCGCCGGTTCTCGAGATCAAGAAGGCCGACTCCCATGTGACGCTCGTGCCGATGACCAGTGGCATGCTCGGATCGCCAAGTGTGTCGCTCTCGCGAGCCATCAACATCCAAAGATCGACGTCCAGCTCGTCCAAAATCTGAACCGCCTGCGCAAGCTTCTCGCTGACAATGTTCGATTCGTCGCTACCACTCATGTCGAGTCCTTCCGAAATCTTCTCGAGATCATAAGCTGTTATCGATCTCGCATACCCAGGTTGACGACGGTATCTCCCGTATTCACGACCGGATTTTCTGCGTGATAGACGACGACCGCATCAAAAGGGGCCCTGATCGTTTCAATTATCTCGAAGTCGAGCGGCGAGTATATGTAGCCAAGTTCTTGTGTATCCCAGACTTCCTGGCCGGGCCGCACCGTTGCAACAAATATGCCGCCCCGGTCAGCAGTCACCCTTGTCAGATGATTGCGGATGACGATCTGCCGATGCGGGGAAATCACGTCCCCGCGAATGAAGCCATACTGGACAAGGACATTCGTTAGTCCGATAGCCCCGGACTGGATCTGATTGCCCTCGAATTTGGAATGACCGCCCAAGCTCTGGTGTTATCGCAGGAATACCATCGGCGTTGGCCACATTTCGCAATTTTCCGGAGAAGCGAGCGCGATCCCATGCCTCATCACGCTCTTCGATGATGAGATATTCCGTGCCGAAGCATCTCGCAAGCTCTTCGCTCGCGACGTCATCCTCGCTAAAGACCGTGTGCGTGATCATTGACGAATAGCCCGTATGCATGTCGACCACAAGGTCCGATCCGCGGACCGCCTGTTCATAGATCCCATGCGCAATACGCTCTGCGAGCCCACCATCGGCGCGGCCGGGCCAAACCCGGTTGACGTCCTCTTGATCAGTGATGTTCCGTCGGTCGTGATGCCGAAAACCGAGCGGATTGGCAACCGTCACAGCGACGATTTGGCCTTGAATCTCTTGTGGCTCCAGGTTCGAAATTACCCGCCGTAGAGATTCGATCGGATTGACTTCTACCCCATGCACCGCTGCCTGGATGAATAAGCGGCGGCCTTCGCGTGCCCCGTTGATCACCACGATCGGAACGTTGACAGCCGTCCCATCCGCCAGGCTACCAACCTGGATCACTCCATAGGTTTTCGTTTCCGGTTTAGCTTCGACTGATCCGACCCGCAATGTCGCCATCTTGTTCCTCGCACACACCAAACATTAGCGTCTGAGTCTGATCACCTTGAACGCTTCAGCCATTTCGACGCCGTGCTCTTTGCCCCGCTCGCGCGCCCGATCTCGGATGCGCTCGCCGAGCGTTTCCGCTGTGCCTACCTGACTCTCGTGCGCCTTCAAGCGATTCGACTTTCTTGTCAACAGTCGTGGAAACTTCGATGAATTTGTCAGGCGCATCAGAACCATACAGCCAGAGTTCGGCCACTTTGTGAGGTTCAAATCCTTCAGCAAGGTGCTCCGGAAAATAGAGTGGATCGCGAGCCGTTGGGTAGACCGCGTCAACCGTCGCTGTGCCCACAGCGCGGTGATCGGGATGTAGTGCGTAAGGGCGAAACGGATCATGGGTAATGACAATATCGGGCCGGTGCTTTCGAATCATGCGCACGACTTTTCCACGCAAATCGAGATCGGGCGCCAACTCGCCATCCCCACCACGCAGAAACTCGGTTGTCTGGACACCGAGGCGACGGCTGGCCTCAAGCTGCTCGGCCTCACGCAGTTTGGCCAATTCGCTGGAAGTGATATCCCGTCGATCAGTGCCCTTATCCCCCGAAGTGCAAACGACAGTCGTGACGTCGAAGCCCTCCTCGACAAAGCGGGCCAGGGTTCCAGCAGAGGAAAATTCGGCATCGTCGGGGTGAGCGACGACGATCATCACACTTGAATATTCTTCGTCAACTCCAAGAGCCGCGCCATTCGGGCGCTTGCTATCTGACATGTGTTTGCTGAGTACCTTTCACAATCGGTTTCACAACGTCGAGACTCGCCGACGCGAAGACAATGTTCGGCACTATGTCCGCTTTCGCCGAGTTCGTCAAGTCTGAGCCGGGCGCTGGCCGGAATCCAAGTTACAATATGCGGTCGAACGCCGAGGGGGGTGAACAATCGAAAATCTCCGAATTCTGATGATCGCACCGACATCCTTCTTCGCCGATTACGGTTGCCACGTTCGCATCCTGGAGGAAATCACGAGCCTCCAGAAGCGCGGCCACACCGTCGAACTGTGTACCTACCACAACGGTAGAGAGATGCCAGGGATCCGCATTCATCGAACAGTCGACATCCCCTGGCGCAAGCGCGCGATTGTCGGTTCGTCGAAACATAAGATCTACCTGGACATGGCCCTAACCGCAACCGTCTTGCGCAGGACAGCAGCGTTCAAGCCCGACGTAATCCACGCTCATCTCCATGAAGGCGCTTTGATCGGATCGTTGGCCGGCAGAGTCTTTCGAACACCGGTCGTATTCGACTACCAGGGCTCGCTAACTGAGGAGATGGTGGACCACGGATTTATTCCAAATCATGGCGTCAGATTTAGACTGATGCGCTGGCTCGAACGTCGCATCGACTCACTGCCTGCGATGATCGTGCCGAGCAGCAATGTCGCCGCCGGTCATCTCAGCCGCAGTGGTACCGCATCACAGCGCATCCAGGTCGTGCAGGATGCGGTGGACCTGGCGAGATTCGATCCTGACACGCTCGTCGAAGCCGGTGCATCGTGGCGCGAAAGACTCGGCATTCCGCAAACTGCAGCGGTCGTCGTCTATCTCGGCCTGCTCGCAAGCTACCAGGGCACGCCGACGCTAATCCAGGCTGCCGATCTCTTTCTCGAACGCCATCGAGATGCCTACGTCGTCATAGCTGGCTATCCTGGAGTCGGTCGACACGCGCGCATGGCGGAATTCTCGCGCCACGCTTCGCGAATCCTATTCCCCGGGCGTATTCCTTACGAGGAAGCCCCTGCCCTACTCGCCGCCGGCGATGTTGCAGTCGCACCAAAGCGATCCGTGACAGAGGCGAACGGCAAAGTGCTCAACTATATGGCGATGAGACTACCCACAGTTTGTATCGATACGCCCGTCAATCGCGACTTGCTTGGGGATCTGGGCTGGTTCGTTCCGCCAGATGACCCGAAGGCACTCGCAGAAGGTATGGAACAAGCGCTGGCAACAGATCAACAAGTCAAGACGGCGCTGCGTGAGCGTGTACGTCACCAGTTTTCATGGGATCGGCAAATCACGCACATTGAAGACGTATATCGCCGCGTACTGGGTCTGAAGCCGGTTGCTGCCAGCGAATCACCAGCCATGCAGTCGATCGCATCAGATGATTGAGCCGAACTATTCAGGCCCGTTCAGTAGCCGCGATACCTCACCGGCAAGCACGTCACGGGACAGCTCTCGCTGTTCCTGCGTTCGAATGTCCTTGAGCCCCACGACACCGCGCTCCAACTCGTCTGGACCGAGCACTGCTGCATAGGGAATCCCTCGCGCCTCGGCGTAGGCGAACTGCCGCCCGAGGCTTCTCCGCGGCTCAAGGTACGTTTCCGCTCGCAATCCGGCTGCGCGCACTTCTGCGGCAAGGCGTAATGATGCTGCGGAATGCTCATCATCGAAGACGGTCACCATCAATTGGGAAACCGAAGCGGCGTTTGATCCAGCCTGGCGTTCCTGGATAATCTCGAATATGCGCTCGATACCAAGCGAGATCCCGGTTGCAGGAAGTGCCTGCCGTGAAAAGCGCCCCACCAGGCCGTCGTAGCGACCGGCCCCGGCGAGCGAACCAAGATTGAACTCTTCTTCGGTCGCTTCGTATACCGGCCCGGTGTAGTAGCCCATGCCGCGAGCGAGAGACAGGTCGAAACGGTATCGATTCTCCGGAATGTTCGATGCAGCAAGGGCGTCAAACAATTGCGACAACTCGCCCAACGCCTGATCCGCGCCTTCAATGCCCTGTAGTGCAGTCGAAGCGCGTGAAAACTGTTCGTCGGCGGAACCGGATGATCCTACGAGCTCGACAATCCGCCCGGCGCTCTCGGCCCGAACGCCATTCTCGACCAGTTCCGCCACGACGCCGTCGGGTCCGATTTTGTCAAGTTTGTCTATTGAGCGATAGACGCTCCCGGCCTGGTCAGCATCCACACCAGCGTATCTCGCAACAGCTTCGAGCAATTTGCGATGGTTAATGCGCACGGTGAATTTACCGATACGCAGCGCTTCCAGGGATTCGACGATGACGGACACGACGTCAGCATCTGCAAGCATCGACGACGATCCGACGATGTCGGCATCGCATTGCCAGAATTCACGGAAGCGGCCCCGCTGTGGCCGGTCGGCGCGCCAAACAGGCGCAATGTGATAGCGCTTGAATGGGAACGTCAGTTCATTTTGGTGTTGCGCCACGAAGCGTGCCAGGGGCACGGTCAGATCGAAACGCAGACCCACTTCGCGTCCCCCATGATCTTCGAAGTGATAGATCAGCTTCTCGTCGTCGATACTGCCGGTGAGCGTTTCGAAATACTCGAGCACCGGGGTTTCGATTGGTTCAAATCCGTGACTCTCGAAAACCTCACGGATCGTTTCGATCACACGGTGGCGCATGATCATCTGAGCCGGAAGGAAATCGCGCATCCCTCGTAGTACGCGGGGAGTTATCACTACTCGCCTCTTTCTCCTCTAGACCACTTCCCATGCCAACAGTACCCGCACAATCAGGGATGTGCTAGTTCAATCGATGAGTGGAATAGAGAAGACGAAACGCGCGCCACCCTCTGGCCTGTTTTCTGCCCAGATCGCTCCGCCGTGGACATCGATGATTCCGCGTGCGATAGCAAGCCCCAGACCGGCACCACCGTGTACTCGGGAACGCGACTTCTCGCCACGATAGAAGCGCCCAAAGATACGTTCGAGGTCCTCCGGAGCAATGCCGGGACCGCTGTCTTCAACGACGACCTCGGCATCTCGAGCGGTTCTGGCGACTCCAACACGGATCTCGGAACCCGCTGGCGCATGACGACTAGCGTTCTCGATCAGATTTCCAACGACGCGGGCAATGCGGAGCGAATCGAGCATCGATGGAGCTGGGCCTTCGTCCCAAAATTCAATCGACAGATCCCGAGTAGAGGTTGACATTGCCAGGCTCTCCGCCGTCTCGCGCACAACCGAGGTCAGATCACCCGGGACAAGCTCAAACGGTTTCGGAGCCGCATCCAGCTGACTCAGCTCGAACAGGTCATCGATCAGGCGTGCCAGGTGGCTAACCTGAACTCGCATCGTCTCGTGGTAGCGACGAACCGTCTCTGGATCGTCAACAACACCGTCGCTCAACGCCTCCAGCATCGCCCGGATCGCCGTCAGCGGCGTCCTCAAATCGTGAGAAACGGCGGCGATCAGGTCACGACGCGATGCCTCAGCTTTGCGTAGCAATCCCTCGGATTCAGAAACATTCTCGATCATCAGATTAAACGATTGCGCCAGGTCCGCCAGTTCGTCGTTGGTCGCAACATAGACGCGGGTGTGGAGATCGCCCGACGACACGCGCTGCGCACCCTCGGCAAGTTGTCGCACAGCGGTCGTCATTCGACCAGCGATGGAAGTGCCTATCGTCACGGAGAGGACCGAGCCGAAAACGAGTAGCAGTATCAGCAGACTCAAATCGTGGGAGCTGAGGAACATCAGCTGAGCGGTGACGAGAATGTTGACGATGACAATTCCGACACCAACCCCGTATCCCATGAGGATCTTTGTGCGGATCGATCGCTTGCCCGACTCGGCCCAGCGATAGACCGCGTACCCAGCCGCTATCGACAGAGCAGACGAGAGCAGCAGGTAGGCAAAAAGATCCTGGAACTCTGCCCGTGAGACGCCCAACCAAAGCACCGCCAGCGAGGCAACGATCGCGAAAGCAGATATCGCGCCAACGAGCCACTGGGGCGCTAGTCGGAGTTTAGGAAGTTGAAAACTAGTCTGTTCCGCGGCCATCGAATCGGTACCCTACTCCCCAGACGGTCTGGACATACTGCGGGTGTGAAGCATCCTCTTCTACCTTTTCCCGCAATCTCCGGATGTGGACCGTCACAGTGCTCTCATCGGCTACGAAATCCGCGCCCCAGACATTATCCAGAAGCTGCGCGCGCGAAAATACCTGTCTTGGCCTCAGCGCCATAAAATGGAGCAACTCGAACTCAGTCGCGGTCAGATCGATAGTCCGGTCCTTCACCGTCACGCGGCGTTCGCCGGGATCCACAGAGAACTCACCAATTTCAACGATCGACGATTGATCGGCCCGGCGTTCGGTAGGCCCGCTTCGACGCAATACCGCTCGCACGCGCGCAACAACTTCGCGCGGGCTGAACGGCTTGACGATGTAATCGTCGGCGCCGAGTTCGAGACCATTTATCCGATCCACCTCGTCAGTGCGAGCGGTCAACAATATGATCGGAACGCTACGTTCGCCTCGCAGCGTCTCTGTAATCTCAAGCCCGCTACGAAATGGCAGCATGACATCCAGCAATATCAGGTCCGGATTCTTTGTGCGCGCCAGGTTGAGCGCCTCATCGCCGTCCACTGCCGTTACGACATTGAACCCGTCCCGCGACAGATAGAGTGACATGACTTCGAGAATACTGGGTTCATCGTCAACTACGAGAATCGTTTCGGCCATCGTCGCAGCCCAATCAATTACGAACAAAAGTGAAGCGTGGCCTCGTCAAATGGTATTTTGGGCGCAAAACGTTACGAGACCATGACGATGACTATTTCGTCACTTCATAGACCAGATGAGCTATCTCGGGGACGATCAGGCGAGTCATCGCAAGTCGGACGGCATTGGACGAACCGGGAGTCGAAAATATCAAGCGACCGGCATATACCCCGGCGGTTGCACGCGACAACATCGCAGCTGGTCCGATCTCGTCCCAGGAGAGCATTCGAAAGAGTTCGCCAAAGCCGGGCAATTCCTTCTCGATTGCATTGGAGAGTACGTCAAAGGTCGTATCGCGGCTGGCAATGCCCGTCCCGCCGTTGAACAAGATCGCTTGAACCGCTTCGTTCGCTTTGCACTCTTCTAAAACGGCTTCGATCTCCGCAGGTTCGTCGCGCACAATACGATAGAGATGAATCGCGTGCCCGGCTTCCTCGAGCGTTTCGATCATGATCCGGCCACTCCGGTCAGTCGCTTCATCGCGGGTATCGCTAACAGTGACGACGGCACATCCGATCGATTCCGGCGCGGCATCGCGGTGTTCCTGGACAGACTGTGACATGGCTCTTCCCTTCCTCGGGAACTAATCTACGACGAGATTTTCGATGTGCCGTTTTCGCAAAATTGATCCGTTCCTGCGGAGCGTGATCGCTATCAGGTCGAGTCGCCAAATGTGTCCGGCAAATTCTGGATGATCGACGACGAAGTACTCGGCGGTGTCAAGTATCTTGCGAATCTTGCGATTGTCCACTGCTTCTTCAGCGCTCCCGAAACGCTCGCCCGTTCGCTGCTTGACTTCAACAAGGATCAGAAGATTGTCGACCGTTGCAACGATATCGATTTCGCCGACTCTTGATCTGTAGTTTGTTTCCAGGATGCGATATCCACGATCGATCAGCATCTGTACGGCCAACCGTTCCGCAGCGCGTCCTTTCTGGCTGCCGTCAGCCTTCATCGACCAACGCCGCAATCGGCGCGAACGAACGCCGGTGAATCGAAGTCACGCCGAAGGTGTCGAGGGCTGCCCGATGTGCGGCGGTGCCGTAGCCCTTGTGCTGGGCGAATCCATACTCTGGATATTCGGCATCCAGCGCTACCATGATGCGGTCCCGCGTCACCTTCGCAACACAGGATGCCAGCGCTATCGTCTTACTCCGCCGGTCGCCCTTGATAATTGCTCGTTGATTCCGGCCAAAGTCCGGCAATGTAAATGCGTCGCTCAGCACGAATTCCGCCGCTGGTCGGAGTTGCAATACCGCCTCGCGCAAAAGCACTGCGTTCACATAGCCGATTCCTCGACGGTCGATATCGTCCGAATCCGCAATGGCTACCGCGACGCTCGCATTTGACTTAAGGAGCGATTCGACGAGCAACTCACGTGCCTCGGCCGACAGTTCTTTGGAGTCGTTGATACGTACGCCGATGTTTGCGATATCAGTCGAAATCTTGCGTCGCTCGTCCGGGTCCACTGGGAGAGCCACGGCGGCGGCAACGATGGGTCCGGCCCATGCGCCGCGACCGGCTTCGTCGACTCCCGCAACACGACAAAAGCCTGCGGACCAGGCTTGTCGCTCAAAATAGTAATTTGGAAATGCTGGCAACCGCGAACGCTGAGACCGGGTTCTGGATCTTGCGGATCGAACCGCCAAACGCGCTAGCGGAGGTACGAGCCTGGCTTGCGACGACGCTCCCCGATTCTTGCGGCACGCCCCGTGCGGCCACGCAGGTAATAGAGTTTTGCTCGTCGCACTCGGCCAGTACGCACAACCTCGATCGCGGCGATGCGCGGCGAGTGGATCATGAACGTGCGCTCGACGCCAACCCCGTGAGAAGCAATGCGACGCACATTGAAGGTTTCGTTGAGTCCACGACCGCGGCGTGAGATGACAACCCCTTCGAACGCCTGGATACGCTCTCGGGTACCCTCAACGACGTTGACATTGACGCGTACGGTGTCGCCCGGACTAAATTCGGGTATGTCGTCACGCAGGTACGTTTGTTCGATATCTCGAATGACATCCATGACGTTAACGGCGTCCTTCCCCAGTGACAACAAGAAATCCGGCGGGCATTGACACGCCGGATGAAGCGCAACCGAACAAGTCTACATCAGGCTGTTGCACCGGGCAAAGCGGCTGTCAGCTCCCGCGATTGCAACGCATCCAACACCTCGACTGCCATGGTGTAGCGGCCGAAGGACGGCATGATGTAAACACCGTGTACGACGTCGCGCGCTTCGAGCAGCAACTCTTGCGATATCTGCACGCCTTCCTGACGTGCCGAGTTGCCCGCCAAACGCATACGGTTCCGAATCTCTTCGGTCGGCTTGATGCCGGGAACCTCGTTATAGAGAAATTCTGCATGTCGGTGACTGTAGAGCGGCAGGATGCCGAGCAATACCGGAATCGAAATCTCTCCATAAAGGTCTTCATAAACGGCGACAAATTCGGTCCAGGTTGCCATTTCGTAGACAGGCTGGGTCATGATCAACTGACCGCCGGCCGAAATCTTGCGGTGCAATCGGCCAGCTTCATGTTCCAGATCGTCGCGCGTGGGATCGCAGGCGACAGCGACCGTAAAGCTCGCCTCTTGCCCTATCGATGCACCCGCCGCATCCGTGCCCGCATTCATCGCCGCCAGAACGCGAATGAGCCCGATCGAATCGACATCGTATACCGCTGTGAGGTCAGGATAATCACCGAGGCTGGGAGGATCTCCGGTGAGCGCGAGGACATTCCTCACTCCCATCGCGTGTGCGCCGATCAGGTCCGATTGCAAACCCATCAGATTGCGGTCGCGGGTCGTAAAGTGCAGGATCGTCTCGAGTCCAACACGATCCTGGACCATGTAGCACAGGGCCAAGGCGCTCATGCGTACGCGTGCCATCGGTGAGTCCGCGACATTGACGGCATCGACGCCGGCTGCCTTCAACAGATGCGCCCCGGCCATCATCTTCTCAGGATTCAGGCCACGCGGCGGGTCAAGTTCAACAGAAACGACGAACCGATTCCCGAGCTTTCGGGAAAATGCGGTGGGTTCATCGGCGGGCATCAGTTTTCGGTCAGGTTTTGACGCAGCTACGACGCTCAGCCGCCGTGTTGTGCCGGCCCCAATCGCGTCATCCATTGCCGAACGCATCGCTGAAATGTGTTCTGGCGTCGTTCCACAGCAACCTCCGATGAGCGTCGCTCCGGCACGCAGCGCATCGGACACAAAACGCCCCATATAGTCGGCTGACATCGGGTAGATCACACGATCGTCTACCTGAGTCGGCCAGCCCGCATTTGGCTGCACCGACAGAGGGATCTCCTCCGGCACGAACTGCCGCAACTCGCGGAGAACCCGCAGAACGCCCCTTGGCCCCACGCTGCAATTGATGCCAATGACGTCTACGCCGAGCTCGATTAACCGGCGTGCCACCTCATCGACGGTCTGGCCGGCGACGGTGCGACCATCGTTAGAAAAAGTCGCCTGGGCTACGATCGGCAGATCACATACATCGCGCGCGGCACCGATAGCCTGTTCCATTTCCGCAAGCGAGCCTATCGTTTCGATCATTAGCAGATCGACGCCACCCGCCAGCAGTCCGTTGATCTGGTCGCGGAATGCGGCACGCACCAGATCGGGCTGAAGCAATCCAATCGGTTCCAACGTCCGGCCGGTCGGGCCGATCGAGCCGGCGACAAAGGCAGGTTTGCCACTAATCTCTACGGCATACTCGCCATTTTTCGCACCGCGGCGATTAATCTCGTACACGTCATTCGCGAGGCCGTGCTTCTCGAGCTTGAAGCGGTTGGCTCCAAACGTATTCGTTTCAATGATTTCGGCGCCAGCCTGAAGATAATCGCGGTGAACCTGTTGCACGAGCGCAGGTTGTGTCAGATTGAGATGATCAAAACACTGATCCACCGGTCCGCCGCGCTGAAAAATCAGCGTTCCAACGGCTCCGTCACAAAGTATCGGGCCTTGCTTGAGTCGTTCAATGAAGGGATAGGCCATTACGAGAAGCACCGTCCAACTGATGGATAACGAGCAGCCTGACCAAGCCTAGATTCTAGCATCGCAACTGTTTTAGCCCTCCAGCGTATGCCGTCCGCCTTCAAGCCGTGTACCATTTACAAGCCGCGTCACAGGTGTCGACAGAACCACCATCTGGTTCACTCGTTATATAGATAGGGTTGCCGTGAAGGAGCCCGGTGTGACAGCCGACGAAGATCTACTGGTGAGTCAGGCAAAAGCCGGTAGCCAGACGGCGTTCGAAGCGCTCGTACAGCGCTACGAACGTCAGATCTATGCCTTTACCTATCGAATGATGGGAAACCCGGACGATGCTTTCGATCTCACGCAAGAGTGCTTCATTCGAGCATATAAGAATCTCGACCGTACGAACGCGGAGCTCAATGTATCTGCCTGGTTGCACCGTATCGCATCGAATGCGTGCCTCGACCAATTGCGTCGTCGAAAGCGCATACGCTGGCTCCCCTGGGACGCACCAAAACACGAGCCGCTCCTCAATACTGACCCCAGTGACAGTCCAGAACGAGTCGCTGTGGCCGTCGAGAACACATCGGACGTTCAGCAGGTACTCGATGCAATGACCGAACGCAACAGGCAGGCTCTGGTCTTACGCGAGTATGAAGGTATGTCGACGCGCGAGATCGGCGAGATCATGGGGCTGTCCCGCTCTGCAGTGAAGTCAGTCCTGTTCAGGGCACGCGAAGAGTTCCGCCAGTGTTACCGGGAGCTCTTCGGAGAGCCGACAGTCTAAGGATCGAACGGTGAGCAACAACAGACGTTGCACAACCGAATACCGAGAGTTGATCTCGAACTACATTGACGGCGACCTGGATGCCGCCGAGCGTCAGCGCCTGCTAGCCCATCTCTCAACCTGCGCTGAGTGCCGTCAGACCCTCGAAGACTATCGTCTTGTTGGCAGCCATGTCCGTCGCTCCCGCGCGCGGTACCTCCGCCTGAACTGCGAGATGCGATCTTTGCGCAAACGATCGATACGAAATCCCGCAAGGTCTATCTTTTGACCAGTCGCCTTGGCTATTCGGTCGCGGCTCTCGCCGCGGTGGTGCTGATATTTGTTGTCGCGATCTATCTCCTTATCAACGGTTACCAACGCTCGCTCGATCCAGAAGTTGTCGCATCCCAGCCCGGAAACGGGATGTTATGGCCGCTCTCAAGACCGGTCGAGATCACCTTTAATAAAGAAATGGACAAAGAATCTGTTGAGGCGGCCCTTTCAATTGTTCCGGCCACCGAGAAGGATCGCTTGACGCTGACATGGAACGGCAACACCGTCGTTCTGGGGCAAAATCAGACGCTTCATTCTGCATCCAGCTATAGCATCCTCATTACAACCAACGCGCAAGACAAATGGGGTAAGAATCTCGGTTCTGATTTCCGATTGCAGTTCGAGACAAGCGACTCCTTTGCTTTGCAAACTCCGGTTCCGCTGCCAACGCCGACTGTAACGCCTCAACCAACCGCTACACCTACGACGACACCCACACCTGCGCCGCAATCGACTGCAACACCGGCAGGAGATGGTCTGGCACCTATCCCGCCAACGGCTATGCCACTGCTCCTCCAGTTGCCTCGCCGACGGCGGCCGCGGTAATTCCGACGCCGACCGCGCCACCACCAATCCCCACTGCCGAACCGTACTCAGCCTGTCAACCCCAGCCCACGGCAACACCAGTGGCAATCGCACCGACAGCTACCGACGTACCGGAGCCTTCGCCGACGGCCACCGAACGACCGACGTCAACTCCAGCGCCAACCTGGACACCGCGGCCGATTCCGTCTGCCACTCCGACATCGGAGCCACCGACGGCTACGGCTACCGAATCTCCAGCTTCTCCAACTCCAGACACGGTGCCAGTCGTTGGGGCATTCGGAAACGTCTACTGGACGAATGAAATTGTCCAGAGCCGATTAGGAGAGGCGCTCGCTTCAGCCAGCAGCACAACAGGCGTTGAACTGGACTTCCAGCACGGCGCGATGTTCAGCCGTTCGGATACGAGTCAGACCTATGTGCTAGAGAGTGCGACAGGCATTTGGAGCGTCCTACCCTCCTCGTCTGAATCTGCCAGCTCTGCAGTAGGACCCGATCCGGATACCTGGATACCCGGCGGAAGTCTTGGCGCGCTCTGGTCGATGAATCATGGATTCAGGCTTCGCTCGGCTACGCCTTCGCGCCATCCGGCACCGTATTCGAGTCGCGCGTCCAGCGCTTCGAGCACGGAACCATGCTGATGAGCTCAAGTGGTCAGATTTATGTCATCTACGATTCCGGCGGTACCTGGGAACTTTACCCGGACCCTGGAGCGTAAGGACTGCTCACGTGCCTGCTGCGCCCGCGTGCGAGCGCAGCAGATTAACCTCATCCACCCGACCTTTACATTCATAGAGCGACGAACTAACAGCATCTGTCGTGAAGACCAGCGACCATTTGATCGGGCTGGTAGTCCGGGCTTGTACTTTGCCATCGCGAACGTTCCCGACGGAACGAAATCAATAGCCAGCTACCACGACGAGCGCGTTGTAAAGCGCATGCGTGATCATAGAAGCGGTCGTTCCAAGGTATTTGCGTTCGAGCCCGAGGATTATCCCGACTGGAAATAGAGAGGCAACGATTAGCAACAAGTCATACTGAACATGCAGTAGCGCGAAGACCAACGATGTGAAAACAAGGCCATACTTCGGTTGCAAAGCGCCGCGAAAAAGGGTCTCCTCGCCGACAGCGGCAGAAATTCCAAGCACCAGGCCAAACTGAAGGCTTGTTTGGCCTCCCGTAATTTCTTTGACCGTTTCACCTAGTCGCTCCATAGTACCGGGCTGGATAAAATCCACAAACAAGACGGTCAGCGCGGCGATAGCAGCGAAAGGCAATACAGCTACTACTGCGATCGCAATCGAACGAAAGTCCAGTCGAACAATCCCCAGCCGACGCAGAGACTGGCGCAAATCCCGCCGCACGAAAAGACCGACCATCGCGCTTGCAATTCCGACGAGCACGAACGTCTGAATCGCCGCCTCGACTGACTCGAACCTCACCGATATCGCTTTCGCCGCGATAGAAAAGCGCCAAACGAAAGGTGACGAGCAAAAGCACGGCGAGCAATCCGAGCCAGTCACGGGCGGAGGAGCGGTCAAGTGGCAGCACCGCGGAGATGATCCTGCGACCAGATTGCGAGAGGATGATTGCGACGGTCGTGGCCGCGACGAGAATGGCGGCCCCGGTAACGATTGTCGATTGATTGTCGAACATGGCGAGCAAGACAAGGCGCAATCCTGCAAGAGCCAGCACGATCGACAACGCCACACCGCAAATGCGCCAGGCTCGAGCAAATCGCCGGGACGACGCAGCTGCATCGACCAGATAGACAGACCCGGTAGCGACGACAATCAGAACCAGTCCAGAAAAGGCAACCGCCATGAAGTGAAGTGCTCCGCCCTGGCAACTCGACGAATCTCGAGCGTCTGAAGTGTATCGACTCCGGGCCGGTATACTGACCGTCGAGATCTATGCTGGAAGGAATCGCAATTGTCTAGAGAGCCTCGACGCGGCCTGGGGCGTGGACTCGACGCCCTGATCACGTCAAATACCTCCGGCGATAGCGGCGTCGCATTGGTTCCAATCGACAGTCTCGAGGCGAATCCATTACAGCCTCGATCCGAGTGGGATGACGACAGGCTGGAGGAACTCGCTGCATCGATCCGCGAACATGGCGTGATCCAGCCGTTAATCGTAACCAGGGGCATTGGTCGCAAGCAGTACCAGATCGTCGCTGGCGAACGACGCTGGCGAGCCGCGCAAAAAGCGGGACTGACGGAAGTACCAGTCCTGATACGGGATCTGTCGAGCATGCAAGCGCTCGAAATCGCTCTCGTGGAGAACGTCCAGCGCGCCGATCTGAATCCCGATCGAAGAAGCGCTCGCTTTTCGCCAGCTCGTCAGCGAATTCGGCCTGACCCAGGAAAAAGTGGCGGAACGCGTCGGGAAAAGCCGCTCCGCGATTGCAAACACGATACGGTTGCTCGATGCTCCGGAGGAAGTGCGTGCGGCCGTCCTTCAAGGGATCATTTCCGCCGGACATGCGCGCGCATTGCTTGCCGCGAAAACCCGCGAACTTCAGTTGATTCTCTTTGAACAAGTCGTGAAACAGGGACTAAATGTCCGCCAGACCGAGCGCCTGGTCGCCAATCAGGATCGTGACCAGCCTCCGAAGGAAAAACAGCGCAAGCCAGATCTCACTCCTGACGAGCGTGCCGTCCAGGTCCGCCTTCAGCAACATCTGGGTACGAAGGTCGATTTCCGCCGGGGCGACTCGGGAGGTCAGATCGTCATCCACTACTACTCGGACGAAGAGCTCAACGGCATCCTCGACCGCATCGGAGCTCAAGAGACGGAACTGTAGCCAAGCAATCGCGTCGACATGATCTCTAATTGCTCGTCGAGTGTCGTCATCAGTTCCGCTATCGGCACGCGCACCTGTTCCATCGTGTCACGATCACGCACGGTGACGGCGTTATCCTCTAGCGTGTCGAAATCGACGGTGACACATAGTGGCGTGCCTATCTCGTCTTGCCGGCGGTAGCGCCGGCCAATGTTCTGGGTTTCGTCGTATTCCGCAACGATAGCGCTGCTGGACCTGCTTGAAAAACCTCGTGCGCAACATCTGCTAGTTCTGGCTTTCGCGAGAGCGGCAAGACCGCGACCTTGTACGGAGCGACCTCCGGAACAAACGCATCACGGTGCGGCTCGATGCTTTGCCATTCGCGTCAACCGTTTCTTCCTCAGCATAAGAATCGATCAAAACGATTAGCAGCAACCTGTCGACACCAAAGGTCGGCTCAACTACATGCGGAATGTAATGCCGGTCATTTGCCTGGTCGAAGTAGGTTACGTTGACTCCTGAGCCCTCCTGGTGCATGCGCAGATCGTAGTCACCTCGATAGGCCAGGCCAGTCAGCTCTTTCCAGCCAAATGGGAACAGATACTCAAGATCTGCCGTGCGCTTCGAGTAGTGCGATAACTCCTCGGCGCCGTGCTCTCGAACGCGAATATGTTCGTCGCTGACGCCAAGCGATCGTACAAAGTCTTGCTGAGCATGCAGCCACTCCTCGAAGACTGGCTCCCAGCCCGACGTCTTCGATGAAATACTCAATCTCCATCTGCTCGAATTCGAGCAAACGAAAGATGAAGTTACCGGGAGTAACTTCGTTGCGAAATGCCTTGCCGATTTGCGCTATGCCGAATGGAATCCGCTGCCGGCTAGAGAGCTGGATATTCCGGTACTGCATGAAAATCGACTGGGCTGTTTCCGGCCGCAGAAAGACTTCGGTTGCCGACTCATCCACCGGACCGATCTGTGTGCGAAACATGAGATTGAATTTTCGAGCCGGCGTCCAGTCGAAGTTGCCACAGTTTGGGCAATTGATCTTGTGCTCAGCGAAGAGAGCGTGAGTTGTCGACGGGTAGACCCATCGGCAACGATTCCGGTCCGTCCTCGATCAAGCTATCAGCACGAAACCGACTCTTGCATACGCGGCAATCGATCTCAGGATCGTTGAATTCCGAGACGTGCCCGCTGACCTCCCAGACGCGGGGATTCAGAAGGATGCTGCCGTCCATGCCGACGATATCGGCCCGCTGGTTGAACGAATCGATTCCACCAGAGATCCTTGATGTTGCGACGCATTTCGATACCAAGCGGCCCGTAGTCCCAGGTGTTGGCCAGACCGCCATAAAGCTCGCTGCCCTGGAAGACAAAACCTCGCCGCTTAGAAAGCGAGACGATCGTCTCCATTGACACCTGCGGCGCTGAATTCTCCGCCACGGTGACCTCCATTCACACATTAGAGGATGCGTTTAGATTTCGGTTGCTCGCGATAGAGAATCGCGAGTCGCGCTATTGAACGATGATCGGCTCGCTTCCGACGACCACGTCCGCACTCGCAGCCTTTCGGAGCTGATCCGCGAGATCTTCATAGACCTGCGTCGTAGAGATACTCACGTGGCCGAGAAGTTCCTGTACGTCGCTGAGCTCGCGTCCCTCGAGAATCTGATGCGCTGCGAAAGAATGTCGCAACGTATGTGGCGTAATGTCCTCGAATCCGGCGTGTTCTGCATAAGTCTTCAGAATCAACCAGAATCCCTGCCGGGTCAGACGCTTGCCACGGTGGTTCAAGAAGAGCGCCGGAACCGTGCTTCCGTCGGCACTATCTGCAGGATCGCGATCTCCGAGGTACGTCTGGATCGCTTCCACGACCGCCATCCCGATCGGCACGAGGCGCTTGCGGCCCTTACGACCCGCCATCACACCAGGAATGTCGTTGAGTCGGACATCCTCGACGTCCAGACTGACCAGTTCAGATACTCGGATACCGGTCGCATAGAGCAGGCGCAACATAGCCAGATCGCGCGTCATCTCATCGCCATCGGTGATCTCAGGCTGAGCCAGCAGCAAATCTATTTCGTCGCGAGTCAGAGCACGCGGAATCGACTTCGCAACCTTCGGCGTCGTCATCTCCGACGAAGGATCTGAGCGCACAATTTGCTGTTCAACGAGATAGCTACAAAACGTTCTCGTCGCCGCTGTCTTGCGGGCAACTGTCGAAGGCGCGTAGCCCCGTTCACGCAAATGGATCTCGAATGCTTTGACATCTTCGTTGCTGAGAACCGCCCAACCTGGAAGGCGTCTGATCCCCCTCCATAAAGGACGAGAACTGCCGCAGGTCATTCCCATAAGCCGAAACAGTGTTGTTCGAGAAGCCTCGTTCATTAGCAAGTTCGATCAAAAATCGTTCAACAGTGTCTTGCACGACTACGTCCGTTCCGTCGTGTCCCCCGAGCCGCACGGAACCCCGCTGGCATCATAAAGGTTGGATACTACCCCACCGTATAGAGTCTAGAGCAAATCGACGGCTGGCGTATAGTCCACATCAAACGCTTCTGCTACCGCCGCATAGGTCACCTTGCCCTGGTATGTGTTCAAACCGAGCAAAAGCGCGTCATCGTCGCGCAGCGCATCCAGGCCCCGCCCTGCCAGCGCCAGACCATACGGCAGCGTCACGTTTGATAGGGCCATCGTGCTCGTGCGGGGCATCGCGCCCGGCATGTTTGTGACGCAGTAATGAATCACACCGTCGACATTGTAGATCGGATCGCTGTGGCTAGTCGGACGAGCGGTCTCAACGCAGCCACCCTGATCGATCGCCACGTCGACGATTACCGCGCCCTCGCGCATAGACGAAACCATTTCAGCACTCACCAGTTTCGGTGCTTTTGCGCCTGGAATGAGCACACCACCTATGAGTAAGTCGCAATTGCGTGCCGCTTCCGCAATCGCGGTTCGATTGCTCATCAGCGTTGTCAATCGTCCGTGCAGAACGAGATCAAGAAATCGTAAACGTTCTGCCGAGATATCGAGAATCGTTACGTTTGCGCCAAGACCGAGCGCCATTTGAGCGGCATTCGTCCCGACGATTCCTCCGCCGACGATGACGACGTCACCAGGCGGAACGCCAGGCACGCCTCCCAGGAGTTTGCCTCGTCCACCCAGATATCGGGCCAGAGTAGTAGTGCGCCAACCTGTGTCGCCATGCGACCGGCAACTTCACTCATCGGAGAAAGCAGGGGCAACGATCCGTCGGCCAGTTCGACCGTCTCGTAGGCTACTGCTGTCACACCTCGATTGAGGAGCGCATGTGTCAAATGCTCTTCTGCGGCAAGGTGGAGATAGGTGTAGAGAATCTGGCCGTCGCGCATCAGTTCATACTCAGAAGGTATCGGTTCTTTGACCTTTACGATCATCTCGGCGCGGCCCCAGACGTCGCTGGCTGCCTCAATCATTGTTGCGCCCGCCGCGATATACTCGCCGTCCGCAAAACCGCTGCCCAGGCCTGCGCCGTCTTCAACGATCTACATCGTGGCCGCGCGCAACATATTCAGCCACGCCCGCTGGAGTCGTCGAAACGCGATTTTCGTTGTCCTTTGATCTCCCTGGGGACACCGATGAGCATCGTCGAACCGTTTCCTTTCCGAAACTCCCATGAAACGCGTCCGACGGCGTCGCCGGAACGACTCGAGATTCTAGCACAGCGAAGTCCTGTAACTTCGCCTGATTTTCAGGACCATTCGCGTAACTGAAGCGTTGACTCGAGATTCATACGGTGGGTACCATGTCTACAGGCATGGCGTCGCTTTGGCCAGCCTGCTTCGATCCGACGCTCGCCCGCTTCGCGGGTGCGCCTGAATGAACAGCGACGGACATGCTAACAGCTTTGCTCATCATTCCAATCCTGACGTTCCTGATATTCGTGCATGAACTCGGCCATTACACGATGGCTCGGCGTGCGGGCGTCAAGGTCGAAGAATTCGGATTCGGCCTGCCTCCACGCATCTGGGGCATCCAGCGCGGTGACACGCTCTGGTCGATCAACTGGATTCCACTGGGCGGATTTCGTGCGCGTCCTGGGAGAAGACGGCAAGGATTTCTCCGAACGCAGCATGCAGGCCAAGACAGCCGGTCAGCGGGCCCTCTTCCTGGGCGCCGGCTCGATCATGAATTTCATCACCGCATTTGTGCTCATCTCTATCCTGCTTATGACCCACGGCGAGACTACCTCCAATGTCTATATTACCGACGTAGTCGAAGATTCCCCGGCTCTTGCAGCCGGACTCGAAGCCGGTGATCGTGTCGTTACCATTGACGGCCACAGATATCGACTCAACGGGCGAATTCAGAGACGCTACGGCCGACAATCTCGGATCAGCCGTGACGATTACCGTGCTTCGCGACGGTGCAAGAAGTGACGACTTCAATCACCCCACGCGAACAGTCCTCCTGTCGGCCAGGGAGCAATCGGGCGTCAGCATCGCCGATGTCGCGCTAGCAGACATCGTCGTCGATAACGTGCCGGCGGATTCAATCGCCGCGCGCGTACTTCGAGCAAGGTGATCAGCATTGAACAGCATCGGAGATATCGCGGTCGTCGACGTAATCTCCTACCAGTTCGCGATATCCCGCGCAACTCGGCCAATCTGTCGAGGCTGTTGTCCAGCGCGACGGTACTCCTACGACCGATAATGGTAGATCTGCCTGCGGATCTCGGAGATCAGAATGAAGCAACTGGGCGCGGAAATCATCGCCAAGGTCAAATTCGACTCGGTTAACCCGCTGCGAGCAATCCCCATGGCAATCACTCGAGTTCTTCGACTTACATCCGCATGATGTTCGAAGGTTTGATCATGATCCTGAACGGCGAGGTGCCGTTGTCCCAGGTTGCAGGTCCGATTGGGATGGGCCAGCTCACTTCTGAGATCGTCCAACAATCCAGCGTCCCCGGCTGGGTGGCGATATTCACCATCACAATCGTATTGTCCCTGAACCTTGCCTTGCTCAACCTGCTCCCACTTCCGGCGCTCGACGGCGGTCGTCTCATGTTCGTCGCCATCGAAGTTCTCCGGCGTGGCAAACGCGTCGCGCCTGAAAAGGAGGGCTTAGTTCACATGGTGGGACTTGTCGTGCTCTTGACCTTCATGATCGCGGTCGCGTTCGTCGATGTCAATCGAATCATCAGCGGCCAGTCACTCTTACAGTAAAGTATACCATAGCCGGACGGCTCGAGCATGCCGGTTGCGAATGTGATCAAACTAGCCAACCATCGGGAGGAACCGCATGACCCTGCTCGCTCCAAGACGCTTGACCCGCGCACTCTATGTGGGTGATGTCCGCATCGGCGGCGGCGCTCCGATCGCCGTACAATCCATGACGACAACTGACACCCGCGACGCCAAAGCGACATTGCGACAAATCGCCGAACTCGCCGATGCGGGTTGTGAAATCGTGCGCGTTGCGGTTCCAAATCGTGAGTCAGCAGCTACGCTACCAGATATCGTCCCGCATTCGCCGGTACCGCTGATCGCCGATATCCACTTCGAACACACTCTGGCGCTGAAAGCGCTCGAGGCTGGAATTCACGGCCTGCGCCTGAACCCCGGAAATATACGCAAGCCGGACGATGTCCGCGCGGTCGTGCGCTCGGCGAAAGAGCGGAACGTGCCTATTCGCATCGGCGTGAATTTCGGCTCAGTGCCTCCGATGTCCAAAGAATTCGTCGACGAGATGGCGGAAAAAGGTTCGACCCAGATCGAACTGATTGCGGAACACATGGTCAGGACCGGCGAAGGACACATTCGCATCCTGGAAGATCTCGACTTCAACAACATCAAGATCTCGCTCAAGGCCTTTGAAGTCCCGGTCTGATCGAAGCCTACAAGCGCATGGCCCCGCGCAATTCATACCCCTTCCACATCGGTGTCACCGAAGCCGGCACGCCTCGCACCGGCACAATTCGTTCGTCAGTCGGATCTAGGGACGCTGCTGGCAATGGGGCTCGGCGATACGATGCGCGTATCGCTGACCACCGACCCGGTTGAAGAGATCTTCGTTTGCTATGAAATCCTGAAGAGCCTCGGGCTGCGGGAAAAGGGCGCGACGATGGTCGCGTGCCCAACCTGCGGCCGTCTGGAAGTCGATCTCTTCACGCTGGCCGACCGAGTCGACGAGTATCTCCGGACAATTGAAGAACCAATCAAGGTAGCCGTTATGGGCTGCGTCGTCAACGGCCCGGCGAAGCGCGGGACGCCGATATCGGACTGGCGGCAGGGCGCGGCAAGGGTGTGATCTTCCGCAAAGGCGAGATCATCCGACGCGTCGACGAGAATGAAATGTTTGATGTCCTCAAGCAGGAGATCGATCAGCTTCTCGTCGAACGCCGGCAGGAAGGCGAACTCGTCGCAACCTAGGCGAAGCCGATATATGAGCGGAAAGCCGCATCTCAAACGTGGATCCGCTGTCCGAGCTGACTCTTCACGTCGACCGTCCATCGTGAGCCTGCACGACGTGCTTGACGATCGCAAGCCCAAGTCCCGTTCCTGGATGGGTTCGCGATCGATCCACTTTGTAAAAGCGCTCCCAGATCCGGCTCCAGGTCGCCAGCAGGTATGCCAACGCCACTGTCGATGACGGTGAACTTGAGCTCCGGGCGGCAAGTTTCAGCGATACATTTCGACGCTGCCGCCGGGGGCGTGTGGGCTATGGCGTTGCTCACGAGATTGATCAACGCCTGTTTGACGCGCCGTTCGTCAGCCGTAAGCCGGATCGCTCCATCGTCGAAATGAGAAGTGAGCAGAAACGTGATGCCGCTCGGCGATCGGTTTCATCCGCTCCTCGACTTCGAACCAGTTCACCGGCATCCACCATCGCTCGGCGAATCGGGTTGCGGCCAGATTCAAGTTGGGTTAGCTGCAACAGATCCTCAACCAGCGCCGACATCGAGTCGACTTCCGCATCGATCTTTTGAAGAAAGCGCAATTGGTCCGGCTGGCCCGCGTCGAGATCGATGATCGTCTCAGTAAGGATCTTGACCGTCGATAACGGCGTTCGGAGTTCGTGCGAAACGTTGGCGACGAAATCCCGGCGAAGCGTCTGTAGTCGCGCCAGTTCTGTCACGTCCCGCATCACCACGACGGCTTCGGGCGGGTCTGCATGACACTCGCGCGAGGATCGCCTCGACAACGCGATCTTCTCCCGGGAATTTCAATGTTGCGCCGTGCTTCGGTGCCCTGGCGCAAACATTCGACAGCGCGTCGCTTGCTTCGTGGTCCCTCACTGCCGCGATGAACGATCCACCGACAGGATTGCGTCCGCCGAGCAAGCTGGCAGCCGCAACATTGGCGTAAATGACCGAACCATCGCTCGCAGCAAGCATGACACCGTCCGTGAGTCGGTCAAGCAAACGAATCTGTCGCTCGGTCTGGCTACGTTCCCGGTCGATGATGGCACGCTCACTCGCCCGCCAGCGGGCGAGGACAGAGTGGGCAGCGTCAATTTCGTCAAATGTCCCTGTTGCCTCAAGAAGTGGGGTTGAATCCTCGGCTCGAACGCAGCTGGCATGGACGCCAGCTCGTCGAGCCGGAGTGTGGCGTAGCGGGCGAGTAACAGGCCGACGCAAATGGCTATGAACGCCGCCCACAGCGGTCGCCCAAGCTCAAACTATCGACTAACCAGCCGACTATGCCCGCAGCCAGAACAATCGCTACCGGCATGAGAAACTGCAGTCGCAGGCTCATGGCCTGGGCCTATCCTTCGAAGCGGTAGCCGACTCCCCGCACCGTGACGATTCGCTCGGGCTTCGGTGGCATTCGTTTCAATCGCCTCTCGCAGGGCGCGAACATGGACGTCAACCGTTCGCTCGTCACCAACGTAGTCGCTACCCCAGGCGCCGTCCAGTAGCTGCCTTCTGCGAGAGCGCCAGATCTCGATTTCGCACGAAGAATGCCAGCAGTCGAACTCACGAGGCCGCAAGCGTCAACTCTTTGTCATCGAGCCAGATCCGACGGGCGTCGGCAGATATCTTCAGATTCCCGGACTCGGCAATGGCAGTGGTCGGAGCGATCAACTCGCCGCTCCCACGTCGCAGCAGTGCGCGCACGCGGGCCTGAAATTCGCGTAAGCTGAACGGCTTGGTCATATAGTCGTCAGCGCCGATTTCCAGGCCGAGAACCCGGTCAACTTCTTCCCCACGAGCAGTCAGCATCATGATCGGCACGCTTGGAGTGGGTTCGAACTCGCCGGCAAACTTCGAAGCCATCGAGACCAGGCAGCATTACGTCAAGTATTACGAGATTTGGTGGATCATTCGAGATACGCTGAATTGCTCCGTGTCCTTCGTGTACGACATCAACGTCATACCCCTGGCGCTCAAGGTTAAACTTCAGCGCCTCGGCAAGATTCTTTTCATCTTCCACAACGAGGACCGAGGTAGCTCCCATGCAGCCCATCCTTCCTGTCACTATTCTACGCGTCGACGTTCGAACGCCGCTGGCTTCTATACTTTCCAGGTTGAAGCCGTCCATCGATGTTACACGCAGGTCAGGAGCGAATCCGTCTTGAGAAACGGGCTGGCAGCGGTCGGAATGTGTGCCTGGGACCACTTCATCGTTTGTGAGCAGCTATCCAGGGCCAGGCGAATACACGGTCGTGATCGTCCGAATTCGAACAAGCCGGTGGGACCACGTCAAACACCTGCGCCGCGTTAGGCAACTCGGCCTGACACCTATGCTCGCCTCCTGTGTCGGCGCCGATCACTACGGAGACGCAATTATCCAGTCGCTCATCGACGCCGGGTGCGACACCAGCGCAATCCTGCGAAAAGCGAACGCGCCGACCGACCGATCTCACATCGTCGTCTCAGGCAGAGATGAGACATTGGACCGGACAATCTTCTGGATACAGGGCGCAAAGCCAGTCGCTGGAGAACAGTTCCCTATCGAGCAAATCCTCGACAATCGCTGGGTCCTGATCGATGTTGATGATCCGCGATTACGCCAGTTCTGGCTCGATCTACCGGCTCACCGAAGCCCTCGCACGCGCCTTATCGGAACGATGATCTACCTGGTTGATATTCCGCGCGAACAGGGCTGGAACCAGGCCCTTCAGCACGATATCGTCTTCGGCAATCGCCGGGAGTTTCTGGCTCTCACCGGCACCTCGGACCTCGATCACGCGATCACGATTGCGCGTGAACAGATGAGAGGCAGCGCCTGTGAAGCACTCTTTATCAGCCTCGGACATGCAGGGTCGATGGCGATACGATCATCTGACGTTATCCGCCAGCCGGCATTTGACGTTGCAGCTGTAGATACGACCGGCGCAGGTGACGCCTTCACCGCCGGCTGCATCTGGGGCTTGCTCGACGCCGTCGAAGACCGGGAAATCCTGCGCCGCGGAAATGCCATCGGCGCGCTCGCTTGCACGGCGATGGGAGCGCGTGCCGGACTTCCGGACCGTGCCGCCGCCGAAGCTGCGCTGGCATCGCTACATTTGCGGAACGAGCATGGCTGACCTTAGCAGGCACGAACTTGGAGAACTCGCCGGGGATGCCGGATTGGCCGTCGTCGGAGTTACAACGCCAGAGCCGTTTCGCGAGGAGTACGAGTACATTGCTCGACCACGTCGAGGACGGTCACACCAGAGGGATGGACTGGTTTACCGCCCAACGCGCTGCAGAATCTTCCGATCCGCGCACATTACATCCTGCAGTTCGTTCAATTGTGTCGGTTGGCGTGCCATTCTGGAGCGGTCGACAAGATCCACCGGAAGACGGCGTTCTACGAGGGCGGATAGCGCGTTATGCTTGGGGCCGGGACTACCATAAGGTTCTGCGCGCTCGAATGATCCGCCTCGTCGATAAGCTATCCTGCCAGCTTGGCCGTAGCGTTGAAGCGCGCACGTTGTCCGACACCGCGAGAGCGTTTGATCGGGCGATAGCCGCTCGAGCCGGCACAGGCTGGTTCGGCAAGAACAGCATGATCATCGTTCCAGGTCATTCAAGCTGGGTAATGCTCGGGGAGCTTTATCTCGATATCGATCTCATCCCGGATTTACCGCTTGATCGTAATTGCGGTCGCTGCTCGATCTGCATTGATCGCTGCCCAACCGGCGCAATCGTCGACGCGTACCGCATCGATGCCCCACGCTGCATAAGCTATCTGACGATCGAAGAGCGAGGGTCGATCGATCGCAAGCATCGTCCACTTATGGGCAATTGGGTCTTTGGTTGTGATGTCTGCCAGGACGTCTGCCCCTACACCGCTGCGGCCAGGTCGACACCTGACACAGCCTTCCAGCCAGCATCCGTTGAAAACGCCTTTCCTTCGCTTGAGTTGCTCGCGACGATGGACCACGACGCATACGTCCACCACTTCGCTGGCACAGCCGTTACCCGCGCCAGGCGGCGAGGATTGGCTCGCAACGCAGCGATCGCGCTGGGAAATTCAGGCGATACGCGAGCGGAACCTATTCTTCGAAATATGATTCTTTTTCATGACGAGCCGCTGGCTCGATCTCATGCGGTATGGGGTCTGGCGCATCTCGCTAAGTCACAGGCGCGCAGCTTCCTGGAGCGCCAGATGACACGCGACGAATCGCAGGCGGTCACTGATGAGATTCGATTCGCGCTCGACGAAGTAATAATCTGAGCAACGCCAGATTAACGCCAGTTAGACCAAATCTCGGATATAATCTCGCGAAGTGCTTCCCGAGCACCACCACGGCTGATGACGAATGCAGATTCTCAGGAACCTCGGACGGGCAACCTACACGGCCCGTCAGCCAGCATTCGCTTATCTGCCATACAGGGAGTGAACGATTGCTCACTATCGCGCAGGCAGGAGGGTATCTGAATGAAAGAGTATGACGCAGCAAAAATCCGCAACATCGGGTTGATGGCCCACGGTGGCGCCGGCAAGACGTCATTGGCGGAAGCGATGCTCTACTCCTCCGGTGCGATCACCAGGCTGGGCCGTGTTGAAGATGGAAATACAACGTCGGATTGGGATCCTGAAGAAGCCAAACGAGGGATGTCGATCAATTCGTCGCTCGTGCCGGTTGAGTGGGCGAGTCACAAGCTCAATATCGTTGACACCCCCGGATATGCGGACTTCGCTGGCGAGGTCATTTCGGCAGCATCAGCCGTCGACTCCGCACTCATCCTGCTCGACGCCTCCGCCGGTGTCGAAGTCGGCACTGAATACGCCTGGCGCTACGCCGACGAACGCAATTTGCCACGCATGTTGGTGATCAATAAGATCGATCGAGAAAACGCCAGCTTCGCCAATTCACTGGCATCTGCCCAATCAATTTTTGGGAATGCCGTCGCACCACTCTATATACCAATAGGGGAAGAATCATCATTCAAAGGTGTCGTCGATCTGCTGGCGATGAAGTCGATCATCTTTGGCAGCGATACGTCCGGAACGGTGAGCGAAGGCGACGTACCAGCCGAATTGCTCGATGAGGCTG
Source organism: uncultured Chloroflexia bacterium (assembly GCA_963745675.1). Taxonomy (GTDB): domain Bacteria; phylum Chloroflexota; class Chloroflexia; order Thermomicrobiales; family CFX8; genus JAUIIK01. The sequence continues at coordinate 610,585 of CAVUYM010000009.1, read as the reverse complement.
AAACATATCGGCTGGAACTCGTCGAGACGATCGCCGAAAACGATGAAGATCTCATGATGAAATATCTTGAAGATGAAGAGCTGACGCTTGAAGAGCTTCAAAGAGGTCTGAAGGCCGCTGTTGCTTCAGGCGATATCGTTCCCGTTTTTATCACCGCCGCTTCTACAAACAGAGGTGTCAAGCTGTTGCTTGACTGGCTGGTGGCGATTGCGCCCGCCCCTGGAGCGCTGACCGCCGCAGACACTTCAGGCGAAGCGATCGAACTCGCACCAAACGCCGGAGATCCGACGGCCATCTTTGTCTGGAAGACGATCGCCGACCCGTTCGTCGGCAAGCTCAGCTACTTCCGAGTCGTATCCGGCACAGTCGAATCGGATAGCCACCTGCTCAACGCTAATGAAGACGAGGACGAACGCCTCGGGCAGGTTTTCATATTGCGAGGCAAGGATCAGATCAACACCGGCAAGATTATGGCAGGCGATATCGGCGCAGTCGCCAAGCTCGTCCACACCCATACCGGCGACACGCTCACCGATCCCGCGCGGCAAGTAACCCTCCCAGCAATCGATTTTCCAAATCCGCTCTTTGCGGCCGCCGTTTCACCTCGCACGAAAGCCGACCTGGACAAGATGGGACAGGCTCTCACCCGGCTCGCCGAAGAAGATCCGACGATCTCCGTCTCGCGAGATCCAGAATCGGGTGAGACGATTCTGAAGGGGCTTGGTGAATCCCATGTCCAGATCGCGCTCGAAAAAGTGGCTCGAAAATTCGGTGTCAATGTCGACTTCGAGCTTCCGAGCGTGCCCTATCGCGAAACCGTCATGAAAGCGGTTGAAGGCGTCGAGTACAAGCACAAGAAGCAAACTGGTGGTCACGGCCAGTATGGCCACGTCTACCTTTCGGTCGTCCCAATCGACGAGGGCTTTGAATTTGAGCAAACGATCTTTGGCGGCTCGGTACCGCGAAACTACATCCCAGCCGTTGAAAAGGGCGTGCGTGAAGCGCTCGATGAAGGCGTGCTGGCCGGGTTCCCGGTCACGAACATCAAAGTGATTCTGACGGATGGTTCGTACCACGCAGTCGACTCATCTGAAATGGCCTTCAAGCTAGCTGCTTCCCAGGCATTCAAACGTGCCCAGGAGCTTGCCAATCCGGTCCTGCTGGAGCCGGTCAATACTATCGCTGTCACGATTCCCGACACCTATACTGGCGATGTCATGAGCGATTTGACCAGCAAGCGCGCCCACGTGACCGGTATGGTTCCCGGAGAAAACGGTCATTCCACGATTGAAGCGACGGTCCCGTCGGCAGAGATTCAACGCTATGCAACCGACCTGCGTTCGATCACTCAGGGTAGAGGTACGTTCTCAACAGAATTCTCGCACTATGACAAGGTTCCGCCGCATCTGGTCGATGCAATCGTGGCGGCCCGCCAGGAGCGGGAGGAAGCCCTCGTCTAGCCTCGAGACTCAATTTAATGAGCTATCCGCCGCTATTTCCGCGGGCGCAGGTTGGACCGTCACCAGTGATCGTCCAACCGCGCCTATTGGCGGAAAACCTGCATCCCGCAAGTTCGACGTCGCACTCGTATTCGATGGAGGATCGCGGGGGAATCCGGGCGAGGGATACGGCAGCTTCACCTACAAAGGGCTGGTAGTTCGCTGGCAGACAGGCATTCTCTACCCCGGCAAGACAACGAACAATCAGGCCGAATACATGACGTTGATTGCCGGTCTGAGGTCGATCCTATTCGATTGTCAGGCACTTGGGCTTTCGTCGCGGGAGGTCTCCATTGAGGTGCTCTCTGACTCGCAGCTCGTCGTCAATCAGGTCAACGGTCGCTGGAAAATAAAGAATGCCGAGCTTCGGAAATTGCAAACCGAAGCGACGAAGCTGTTGGGCCAGTTCGCCAGATGGGAAATCAGTTGGCATCCACGCTCGGAGTCGGTTCGTATACTCGGTCATTAGCAACTTGCATAGAATGTCGGGAAGCGAAATCAGGTGAAACGTAGCACCACCATCTTGTTGATGTTTGCGGTTCTGGCTGTGCCGGGCCGCTTCCTCTTCCGCCGAGAGAAGAAATCGACCGAAGCCAGAGACGCCGCAATGGATGAGCTTTTCGAAGCATTGCGGCGGGTCGTTGCCGGCGTATCGTCGCTCAAACCAGAATGGATTGAAGCCTGGGAACGGCGCTCGGAAACCGACCTACCACCTAAGTATCGAGCCGATCAGTATCTGTATCTCGGAGCCGTCGACGCGGCTTTCGATGCGAAATACACCAGAGGACTTCTTTATCAGAATCGCTGGAATTCGCAAATGTTTCCTCTCTTTGAGCATTTCGATCCAGAGACCTGGACCCAGGTGCGGGCCACGATAGAGCGCACTTCAGCGGTGCTGGCGTCGATTCGTGAAGCGCATTTTGATGCCTTCACAGCCGAAGAAATTTCCTGGCTTCGCCGGGCCATCGAAGGCATCGAGATTGCGCGCGGTCATCTTCGTGAGGCTGAACGCACAGAGAAACCTCCCCACGAAGTTGTCGCGGTTACCACATTCCAGGCTCTTTATAGTGTGTTGCAACTATCGGAAACGATGCTCGATGGATTGCGCCGCGAAGCGCGCGAAAAATAGCACTCGACGAGATCTTGACCCTGTTGATACGGCACGCGGAGCATGTTATCCTAGCCGTCACGATACGGGCGGTTAGCTCAGCTGGTTAGAGCGCTACGTTGACATCGTAGAGGTCACTGGTTCGAATCCAGTATCGCCCACCAGATTCGCTATTGTTGAACGCTATGACCGGGTCACCATCGCTTACTTCGCGCGCCAGAGATACAGATTCACAGGCTGAAAGATCTGTAAGCAGCGAGCATTCGATGACCTCCCGCGAGCAGGTTCGTGAACGCCTCGGGCAACTAGCGCACCCGGCCCGCCACCGTTATTCGGCGCCTGAGCAGTGGCCGAAAGGCTACTGGAATCGGGGTGGAACCACGTTGGATCATTCGCTATCCACCGTCCCTGTCGGGCGGTGGTTTTTTGTTTGTTGGAGTAGGGACGATTCGGAAAGGAATCCCAGGCTATGGACTCCATTCCCAGCCAAGGTATCACCTCGCGTTCCGGCTGAGGACGTATTGATCGAACAACCATTCCCCGTCTTCTATTGACGGGACGCCAGAAGGAGCTTTCCATGGCTAATACACCAGTACCGATCGACGAACTACAGGACATCGACGTCGATGTCGAGAATAACGATGAATATGAACTAGCGAGGATGCGCCACTCGGCCGCACACGTCATGGCCGAGGCGGTTCGCGAGATGTTTCCGGACGCCCAGTTCGCCATTGGGCCGGCAATCGAAGATGGCTTTTACTACGACTTCGGACTGCCACGCTCGCTGACACCAGACGACCTCGAAGAGATCGAGAATCGCATGCGTGCTCATATCGATGCCGCCGAGCAGTTCGAACGCAACGAGGTGTCAAAGCAGGACGCGCTTGAAACTTTCAAGGATCAGGAATATAAGATCGAATTGATCCAGGATCTCCCTGAGGGAGAAGTCATCTCGACCTACAAGAATGGTGACTTCCTCGATCTCTGTCGCGGACCACATGTCGACGACACTAGCAAGATCGGACCGGTTCAGCTTCTCAGTGTCGCTGGCGCATACTGGCGCGGAGATGAGCACCGACCGATGCTCCAGCGCATCTATGGCACGGCCTGGCGAAACCAGGCAGAGCTCGACGCCTTCCTGGCGCAGCAAGAGGAAGCAGCAAGACGGGACCACCGTAAGCTCGGCCGCGAGCTCGGCCTCTTCACCCTATCGGAAGACATCGGAGCAGGCATCCCGATCTTCTTCCCGAAGGGCGAGATCGTGCGTCATCTCATGGAAAAATACGTGCGCGACCTGCAGACCGAATATGGCTACCAGCACGTATGGACGGGCCATCTCGTGCGCGAGGATCTCTATGTGCGCTCGGGCCACATGGAGCATTACAGCGACGTGATGTTCCCGCCAATGGTTGACAACGACGTACGCTACCGCCTGAAGCCGATGAACTGCCCATCGCACATGACGCTATTCAACCAGCAGCTGCACTCCTATCGTGAGTTGCCTTTACGTTGGGCGGAATTCGCAACGCTCTATCGCTACGAGAAGAGTGGCGAGCTGATGGGGCTCACCAGGGTACGTTCGCTGACACAGGATGACTGCCATATCTTCTGCACGCCGGAGCAGATCGGCGAAGAGTTCGGGCGGGCGCTCGATCTCATCACTGAAATTCTCGACACCTATGGTTTCCAGGATTACCGCATCCAGCTTTCACTGCGCGACGACGAAGATAAGTATGTCGCCGATGACGAAAAATGGACGCGGGCGGAACAGGCGCTCCGCGACGCGATGGACGCCAAGGGTGTCAAGTACGAGCCCGCCGCCGGAGAAGCCGCCTTCTACGGCCCGAAGGCCGACTTCATGGCAAGCGATGTGCTCGGGCGCGAGTGGCAGCTATCGACGATCCAGGTTGACTTCATCCAGCCAGAGCGACTCGGTTGCACATATATCGGCGAAGATGGACAGGCTCACACACCGGTCGTGATTCACCGCGCCGTTACTGGCAGCACGGAGCGATTTCTCGGCGTTCTGATCGAGCATTTCGCCGGCGCCTTCCCGGTTTGGATTGCCCCGATTCAGGCGACAGTCATCCCGATTGCCGACCGGCACGTTGAGTACGCCGAGAGTGTCGCCGAAAGACTCAAGGCGGCTGGTATGCGGGTCGATGTCGACAAACGCAACGAGCGCATGCAGCATAAGATCCGCGAAGCGCAGCTACAAAAGGTACCTTACATGCTGATCGTTGGAAATCGCGAAGCGGAAGCTGGGGCCGTTTCAGTCCGGCTGCGCAGCGAGGAAGATCTTGGATCCCAATCAGTTGACGACTTCATAAGCATGGTTAGTGAAGTCATCGCCAGCAAGTCGCTCGGCCTAACCAGCTGATTCTGTAACCCCGCCGGAAATCCGGTGTCTGGTCGAAGATAGAAAACGGGGGAGGAACAGTGGAGCCTGTCGAGGGAGCAGATCGTCGCGACACCTACCGTGCACTGCTCGTTATCGGTGGGCTCCTCGTTTTGGCCTCGATCCTCTGGTCGGTGCGCGGGGCGTTGCTGCCCTTCGCAATCGGCGGGATCATCGCCTATCTACTCTCACCATTGGTGAAGAAATTCGAAGCGACCGTGCCATTCCGGCGACGAATGCGCCCTGACACCGTACGGATGCTGGCGATACTGGAAATCTATATGGTGTTCATCGCGGTCATGATCATCCTGGCCATGACCGCGATTCCCGCTCTTGTCGATCAGACGCAGCAATTCGTCGATGATCTTCCCTCGTACTGGGAGGATTCCCGTCAGGAAGTCGACTACTGGAATCACCGCTACGAAGATGAGGTACCTCCAGAAGTCAAGAAACAAATCGAGGCAAATCTCGATCAGATCACGTCGTATCTTAGTCAGTTTGGCACCCGCGTCGCATCGACAACGATAGGTTCGATTCAGCGCTTCTTAAGCCTGGTGACGGGGTTAGTCCTACTACCGTTGTGGCTCTTCTACGTCCTCAAGGACGAGCGCAAGGGCATGGCCTACTTCTACAAACTATGGCCGGAAGAATTGCGTGAAGACGTCTATCAGATCATCCGCATCGTCGACCGCATACTGGCCTCCTATATTCGTGGCCAGCTATTTCTCGGGCTCATCGTCGGTGTCGTTACCGGCATCGGAATGTGGGTCATCGGCGTCCAACAGCCGCTTGTCCTCGGTATCGTCGCCGGAATCTTCGAAATGGTTCCGATCCTTGGCCCCTGGATATCATTCATCGTCGCCGCTATCGTCGTTCTCGCGACGGACCCCGACAAACTAATTCTCGTCGGGATACTGTCCCTGGGCATCCAGCAATTGGAAAACACCTTCCTGGTGCCCAGGGTACAGGGCAACGCCGTGAATATGAACCCGGCCTTGATCATGATGCTGCTCGTCGTTGGCGGCGCAATGTGGGGTTTCCTCGGCATAGTCATTATCGTGCCTTTGGCCGCCATAGCCCGCGATGTCTTCACCTATGTTTACGGGCGCTTGGAACATCCCGAAGAGGAGAACGAGAGCGAACTATCTCCAGCCGGGCCACTGACCCATCACGATCCCTGACGTGCCGCGGCTACGGCTGCGCGCAGATTCTCCTCCGGCGTAGCGACTAAAGCCACGCAGCCGGGCCCAATGAGCAAACGCCGGTCGCCTGATTGTAGGCGAGCATCTCGGACTTGTTCTGCAACTTGCGCAGAGGTCATCGTAGCAACGGCTTTTTCGTCGATACCAGCCGACAGCGGCACGTTCCGGATACGATGACAATACCTCGCGGATGGCTGGGCCTACACGCCGGTCATGCCAGTTGATCGCGTGACCGTCGTAGCCGGCCATGAGGTCGAAGAAGGTATTTTCACCGTGGATGTGGATCATCGTGAAGGTACTGCCACCTTCGCGCGCCGCCGCCAATACCGGACCATCGTAGGCGACGCCAAATTCGTCATACTCTTCACGGCTGACCAGGTCACTTGTTGCGCACTGACTGGCGAAGAATACGCCGTCAGCGCCAGCAGCGAGCGACGCCTTCGTCATCTCGATCGTCACATCCCGGATCGCATTAAGCGCCTGATGCACATTCTCCGGATGGCTGCGCAGATGGTCGATGACCAGGCCGTTCGATAGCTTGTTGCCAATTGTGAGCGGACTGAAGATCGTTTGGAGGACCGGCACGTCTGGGCCTACGCCGGCGCGGACGAGGCGGCAAGCATCGACGACATGGGCGTTGAAGCCTTCCGTAACTGCGACCGTTCCAATTTTGAGCCAGTCCTCCGGCGTTTGGATCGGGTAGTACGTCGTTTCACGGGTGCCACCGGGCGCGCCCTGATACTCGCTCGTGGCGCCCCAATCGATCGTTGCATAATCGCCGGGAGGCATCAGCTTGATGAAGTCCAGATCAAGCATCTCCTGCCAACGCAATGTCGACGCAGCCAGCTCTTCGGCGCTCTGATCCTGCTCCGGAAAATGCCGCCAAAGACTTACCGGAGGATGATCCAGATCCTCACCACTCAGGGCTGCCTGCACCCGCTCCGCTGCCGTCATCTCTGTCATACTCATCTCCTAAACCGAATAGTCTGCATTAGCTCGCAATCTGACTCCTAGACTCTACCGCAGGATGAAAGAGCGCTTCGAAATGATGGAACTCCCTCTCTACACCAGCATCGACGAAGTCCGAAGCGACGCTCTCGGGTGTCGCGCTTGTGGTCGCGCCGATACGCGCCGCCAGGTCGTTTTTGGCGCTGGCGATCCAAATGCAAACCTCATGCTAGTTGGCGAAGCACCAAGCTCGACGGACGACTCGACCGGCCTACCCTACACAGGACCTGCAGGTGACTTGCTGGATCAACTGTTGGAGGAGGCCGGTACCAGCCGCGACGAAGTCTGGATCACGAACCTGCTCCGCTGTTTCGAGGGTCGCCGCCGTGATGGCCGCCTCGAAAACCAGCCCGCACGAACATCTGAGATCCGCGCCTGTTCGCGCTGGCTCAATCTTGAAATCCAGTACGTCAGGCCAACGGTGATTGTCGCGATGGGATCTCCGGCAGCCAGAGCATTGATCTCGCCGGACTTCAGACTTACCGAACAGCGCGGACAGGAACATCGACGTTCAGATGGCATTGTCGTGATCGCTACGAGTCAACCAGCCTACGTTATGCGACTCGTCAATCTCGTCGACCGGGAGAAGTCTGACCACGAACGGGCCATGATCGTCGCTGACCTGAAGCTCGCAACCAAAATCTCCGGTATTAGAAATTGACAGTCATCTTCTTGATTTCCGCTTTGCACGCGAAACCCGACACACCTTTGCTTAGCTCTGTGAGGAGTTTACGATGCGATTCTGTGTGGCAGGATCGCCAGGTAGGGCTTTTCTTGATTAGGCGATCATAAACCACCCGCCACATGAAGGCTTCGCCCACGGCCTCACCCTCAGGAGCGCATAGCGGGAAAGAGAATCACCTCTCGAATCGAGTGCTGGCCAGTCAGCAGCATCGCCAAACGATCGATCCCCAATCCGAATCCACCTGTCGGCGGCATTCCGTACATCAGGGCTTCGACATAGTCGATGTCGATCGGCATCGTCTCGTCATCGCCGGCTTCACGCTGCTCGACCTGGGCCTGGAAGCGCCGGTACTGGTCGAATGGATCATTTATCTCGGTGTAGCCATTGCCGATTTCAGTCCCGGCCACCATCGGCTGAAATCGCTCGACTGTTATGTCACTTCCGCTCTGTCGTTTCGCGAGCGGTGAGAGCTCCACGGGATAGTTGACGAGAAACGTCGGTTGCACGACTCTTGGACGCACGAAAGTCTTCATCAATTCATCGACTATTTTCGGCCACGGCGTATCGGGCGGAAGCTTCAACCCCGGCAGCCGACGCCTTTTCCATCAACGCCTGCTGGTCACGATTTTCGTTGAAGTCGATGCCCGTCTCCTCGAAGATCGCATCCGCAAGATCGAGCCGGCGCCACGGTCGCCGGAAATCCAATTTCTGTCCCTCGTACTCGATGGTCGTCGTGCCCTTTAGTTTGAGCACGACTTCCTCGAGCATCTCTTCGACGAGCGCCATCACTGTCTCATAGTCGCCATAGGCCATATAGAACTCGAGCATCGTGAATTCCGGCTGGTGGTTTCGGTCGACGCCCTCGTTGCGGAAGTCTTTGCAGATTTCATAGACGCGCTCGAAACCACCGACAATAAGCCGCTTGAGATAAAGCTCATCGGCGATCCGAAGATAGAGCGTCTGTTCGAGACTGTTGTGATAGGTCGTAAATGGCTTAGCCAGTGCCCCGCCATAGAGCGGTTGCAATGTCGGCGTCTCAACCTCCAGGAATCCCTGGCCGTCCAGGTACGTCCGCACGGCCGAGATCATCTTTGTGCGCGTACGAAATGCTTCCCGTACCTCCGGGTTCGTAAAGAGATCGACGTAGCGACGGCGAAAGCGCTCTTCGACATCGGACAACCCGTGCCACTTCTCCGGTGGCGGAGACACTGCTTTCGATAGCATCGTCCAGTGAGCGACTTCCAGCGTTATCTCACCGGTGCGGGTACGGAACAGCTGGCCCCGCGCTTCGATGATGTCGCCACGATCAACGTAAGAGCTAAACCAGGAGATATCGCCTTCAAGAAGCCCATTCTTGCGCAAATAGATCTGAAGTTGACCGTGACCGTCCTCTAGATGAGTGAAGATTGAACGGCCCATATCTCTAATTGTCTGTACGCGCCCGGCAATCGTGATCTGCGCCGAATCACGGCCATCTTCTAGATCATCCTCAATATCTTCATATCGCCCCGTAGCTTCTTGTGTCGTGTGGGTGCGAGCTGAGCGCGTCGGATACGGTTCGATCCCTGCTTCGCGCAGTTCATGCATTTTGGCCGAGCGTATAGCTTGTTGTTCGTTGAGTTCCAATTCCATCCAAGCGTCCCTTCGTCCTCAATTCGCAGCCACAAAAAATACCCGCCGCGACAGCTTTCGTTGACCGCGGCGGGTTAAGCTTCGAGCGTTGTTCGGCGCGTCTATTGCACCTCGGAGATCTGATATTCGATCTTGCCCGCCGGGGCATCCACGCTGATCTTATCGCCAACCCGTTTACCTATCAGCGCAGCACCAACCGGCGAGACGTTGGAAATGCGGCCCGCAGCAGCATCGGATTCATGCGGACCAACAATCAGCCATGTATCGCTTTCGCCGTCATCAGCGACGACGGTCACAGTCGAGCCGATCTCGACTTTCTCGACGCCACGCTGATGCTCGACAATCGTAGCCTCTTCAAGCATCCATTCGATATCCCGGATGCGATTTTCGAGTTGGATCAACTCGTCTTTCGTCACTTCAATATCGCTGTCGTCGGATATGTCGCCTGACTCACTCAGCTCGCGTACGCGCTGCTGCAGGCGCGGCAAGTCAGAATCGCGTAAGTGTTGCAATTCCTCCGCAAGACGGTCCCTGCCATCAGGGGTCAACACGATAGGTTGATTCATCACCATTGACGCTCCTCCTTACGGAGCCCACTCAGGCAATAAGGGTATGGTCGGATAAAGTGAGGGTCTCAAATCCACATTCCCCCGGAGTGGGCACGACTGGACTTGAACCAGTGACCTCACGGATGTGAACCGTGCGCTCTAGCCAGCTGAGCTACGCGCCCATTTCGGTCAGTATAGCATGGGAATCAGCCTTAATTGACGGCTTCCAGCGCCTCCCGCGCACCTCTCACACGGTACCGTACACCATTGATTGCGCGACGAACCTTGTGAATCGATGCCCACATTTCGTCATCGGTCATTGCCGCTAACTCCATAAGCGGATGCAGTGATGGAAGGGCACGCGCGCCGAGCGCTGGGTCATGATCGAATTCGCCGGCAGCTGTGTAGTTCGCCGGCATGAGGTGCTTGGCAGCCGTCACAATCGCTCCACTTCAGCGCGGCAGCCTGCTCGTCTGAGAGTTCAGCAGCTCGAAGCTGGGAGTTCACGGATTCCCAGGCGCCGCTTGCAGCAACAAGCTCCTGCCGCAACGCGTCGAAGTCAGGCAGGTCGTCCTCGGGAAGTCCGCTTGCGCGTTTCCATTCGTCTACGCAGATTCGCAACTTCTGCGCTCATCTCATCGATTGGTCCGGACAGATCGAACGGCAATGACTGGGTCGGTTGCGAGCCGCCCAACGACCTCAACATAGATCTTCGTATCACGGACGTGATGCTCGGGATCGATCTTGTCGAGCGTGTCCTCAGTCGTGTGCCACCACCAGCCCAGTCCCCCACTGCGGGCGCCGGTTCCGCCTGTCAGCCGCAGAAGGTCGGCCGTGACGTCTGCCGGCGTCCCCTGCTGCGAGATCGACATGAAAATCGCAGGCAGACCGATACCCCAGAAGGACTGGTCCCCGGCGCGCCCAAAACGCTGGTAGATCAACTCCTGGCCCGTCTGGCGCTGGATCACATCGGAGGCAAAATCGAACGTCTCGGCCATCGTGTTTGCCGTCGTGAGATCGGTTGCTCCTATGCCGCCGGTCGAGTCGACGTTCACATGCGAAACACAGTTGTCTCGCAGATCGAACCAGTAAGCATCGGCGAACCAGGTGGAACCGGCGTAGCGTGCCTGGGAATGTCCCGACCAGAATGCGAACCGGACCCCGCGTCGCAGATTCATCACGATGATCTGCCAGTACGCGCGCCACCTCGATCATCGTGGCGTTCGCACTGCCATTGTCCATCGCGCCATAGTGCCAGGAATCGACGTGGCCGCTGAAGAGCACATAGTCGCGTCCAGCCACGTCCAGATCCGCAATAAGTACCGGAATCGGCCGCCAACGGGTATCAACGTCCGTCGTCACTCGCGCACGAGTGTTACCAGCGTCGATCAGTTCCTTTAGCTTTGCGCCATTCTCGGAGTCGACGGAAACCACCGGAATTCTGGGCAGTGAGCCGAGTGAATCCGGCGTTGGCGAGCCCCAGACGGGGCTGACAGTCATCTCGTGCAACTGTTCGCCCGGATATACAGACGAACGCCCTGACGCCAGCGCGGGTTGCAGCTGCTGCCTTCTGCGGGCTCGCGAGGCCGTCAGTCAGCACCACCTTGCCGCGCGCTTCGACCGCGCCAAGTTCCGCATCGGTCCCGGCATCCGGCATAGACGAGCTTGCCGGCCACGCCGCTCGACGCGGTCGAGGTGGAAAAAGAGTGCGTGATGCAGGCGAATTCGGTTCCATCAACGGAAAGCTCCCCGGAAACCGGATTGCTGACCAGGCACGTGGGCAAGTGCAGCGTCGTGTCCAGTCCGTAGCCTTTGAGCGTTTCGGCTACGAAAGTCGAACGCTTTGCGCTCATCCTCAGTTCCTGTCATGCGAACCCACTGCGCGATACCGGCATTGACTGCGCAAAGGTTCTCTGACGCGACTTCATCAATCCATGATTCCGGGGAACTCATGTTGCTGCTCTTTTCAGATGACCAGCCAGCGTTCAGCTAGCTACAATCGGCGACGGTTTCGACCTCGACGAGCGCACCGGCCGGCAATGCAGAAACTTCGACTGTCGAACGAGCCGGACGGTTCGAGCCCATGTATTTCGCATACACCTCATTGAATGCGGCGAAATCTCCGAGGTCGGCCAGGAAGCAGGTAGTTTTGACGACATTGTCAATCGAGCTGCCTGCAGCTTCGAGAATCGCGACCACGTTCTGCATGACGCGCTCCGTCTGCGCCTTGATGTCACCTTCAACAATTTGACCGGTTGCCGGGTCAAGAGGTATCTGGCCGGCGGTAAAGAACAGATTTCCGAGTTTTATCGCCTGCGAGTATGGACCAATCGCGCCGGGGGCATTCTCAGTGCTGATGACTTCTCCAGCCATTGTTTGTTTCTCCCTGTCTACAATCAAACGACAATCGATGAGCCAGTCTTACAGTCCCAAATGTCTAGCACCGGCAGGGCATGGCGGTCAATGCCTCTGACTTTGGTCACGTTCCGCTTTTTGCAACACTCCGCTAGACTGTGGCGATGTTACTGGCTGCCGGGCTAACCGGGATTTCTAAGATGGACTCGGCATGACGATCGACGTCGACCAGAATTCTATGACGAATACCATTCGTCGAATGCTTCGGATACTCGGGGCGATGCCTGCGTTTGTCAGCGACCCCGAGTCTGTCGAGCGCGCGGCTCGCTTCGTATACGACCGCATGTCGAGGGTTGGAGCAGCGTAGACTGGTTTGCGCCGGAGGGATTTTCTCCGCTCGTCGTCGCCGGCAACGGACCGTTGCTTCTCGTTACATACATGGACGATGCCGATCCATTCGCAAGTAGCCATTCCGGCCAGCCGCCATCGTTTCGAGACACATCAGTCAGTGGTCCGGGAATCCTTCGCAAAGCCGGCGTCGTCGCGGCCGTAGCTGCTGAACTCGATCCGGAGAGGGGCGGTCGCTACACGCTCGTCGTTGAAACGGATCAGAAATGCCGGCTCTCTGACGCTTGAGACCTGGCTTCGATCTAATGCCCACCGCTTTAAGGCAGGCATCTGGGAAGCTACCGATCTGCCTATTCCCGCCCCGTTTATCATTCATTCCGCCGCCGGACGGCTCACACTACAAATACGTGCAACATCCAATCACCATTATGCCGAAGCTCATTTTGGAGGCGTCGTATCGGATCTCGGCCGACAGCTTGGCACATGCCCTCGTCCTACATCGTCTCTGAGGATCATGAAGTTCGCCTTGATGGATTTTACGATGGGCTCGAAGATGTAGACTCCGCCGGGATGGAGGTCTACCAGGAAATTGCCGGCCGCACCGGCGGCCTGGCTACACCGAGTCGCACCGGGCGACGTCAAGCTCTCGTCATCACATCTGGCAATGGGCGTATTTCTTGCGCCCGGAATCGTCGTACGAAGCATGCGAACTCGATGACCGTCAGCCCTATCTGCCGGTTTCAGCCGAAGCAGTCATCGATATCCATCTCGTTCCCGGCCAAGATGCCCGGCACGTCGGTCAAAGCGCGATCCGGTACTTCAAAGAACGGTTCCCGGCGCAGAAGTGCAAACGCTGATGGTGCGTCCTCCGGTCATCGGCAAATCCAACATCGCCGCTCTTCGAGAGGCCTACCCGCGTGTTCTCAAGACGGTTCCGGGACTCAACCCGGCCGGAGTCATCGAGTCGTTTGGGATTCCAACGGTCGGATACGCGGCGGTCGGCAGAAACCCGGAAAATACAAGTGGCCGCGTCGCCCTTGAAGAGACGATCAACGGCGCTCGCTTGATCCAAGCGCTCGCCACCCGGATGGCAGGCAACGCCTGATCGCTTCGCGCCCCATCCGTTGTGTCACTGTCGGCATCGTCAACTTCAATGGTGCCCGATACCTGCCCGGATCTGCTCGCATTCCCTCGCCGACCAAACTTCTCCCCACCATACGCGTCATCGTCGACAACGCATCGACTGATGGCTCCGCCCGCGCTGCGCTACGAGTCATATCCAGACCACTCCTACCTGCCGTTGCGCCGCAACACGGGCTTTGCCCACGCTGCCAATCTCATCGCCCAGACACGCCACGACTGATGTCATCGTTTATGTCAATCCCGACACGACGCTCGAGCCTGATTTCGTCGAGAAGATCGTCGCACCTTTCGATGGCATCTGCTCGCCTCGGCGTCTGTCGCCGGAACGCTTGTCTTCGAAGCGCATCCTTCGATCATCGCGTCGGCTGGGATTCGAAATCCATCGAAATGGAGTCGCCATCGATCGGATAGTTGGGCCAGCGCACAAGTGACGAGCACCCTGAACCGATCTTCGGCGCATCCGGCGGCGCAGCGGCGTACCGCAGAGTCAGCGTTCCTCGATGTCGGCGGATTCCCAGATCACTTCTTCATGTATCTGGAAGATGTCGATCTTGCTTTCCGCCTGCAACTCCGAGGCTGGGACGCCCGTCTGGCAACCGGAGGCGCTTGCCCGCCACGCTTATTCTGCTTCAGCGCGTGAAGGCAGCGCGTTCAAACGCAAGCTCATCGCTCGCAATCGCATCTGGACGCTGGCTCGCTGTTTTCCGGCGCGGCTGTTGCCGGCTAGCGCGCCCTCGATGGCACTCTTCGACCTGCTGGCGCTGGGCTACGGAATCGTTCGAGATCGTCCGTCGGCAATCGGCCGCGCGGAAGCCTTGGCGCGACTGCTGCCGCGTTGGTGCGAACGGCGAGAAATCGCGCCGGATGGCGGAGACGTCGAACCGCATCGCGACCTGGCTCTAGCCTTCGATATCGCCCTTCAAACTCCGTAGAACTTCGCCAGGCTAACAGCCCGGTTTGCGTCGTCCGGATGAATCCGTCCGGAGGATCAGCCATAATCATTGGACGACTTTGATCAGACCTTGGCTGCAAAGGACTTGCGTTGATTCCAATTATCTCCACCGGCCCGCCGACGTCTGGCCGCCGGGCTCATCACCGGAGCCGTCGTTGGCGGCTAGACCGCATGGCAGGCGCGCAAAGTGAGCGTCAGCGGCGAATCCGGACCAAATGATCGACTGGAACCGCGTCCGCTCCATCGCGACTTCGATGAATCGAGGTTTTCGCCTCACCGCGCCAGTGCGGATGCAACTCGATCTTCGAATACAAGACTGTTGATCCAGCAAACCATCCCGCTCATCTCCGACTACACCGGCATGAAGCTCCCCTCCAACCTCGAGATGGTCTACGCCTTTGATCGAGTTGATTGGATCGAAGCCAATGTTGACGCGTTCAAAATCATGTTCGAACCGATCGAACGGCTCGGCAACTCCGCCAGCCTTCCGGGCCGGCTTGGAGAACTCTGGAATGGCGTCAACCAGACGGTATTGAGCGCCGAGATCGGGTTCATGCTGGGGTATCTCGCCCGCAGAGTTCTCGGTCAGTACGATCTTGCGCTGCTAGGACGCGAACCATTGGCATCGAGCGGCAAGCTCTACTTTGTCCAACCGAATATCGCCGGGGTCGAACGCTCGCTCGGGATTCCAGCCGACCAGTTCCGGCTCTGGCTTGCGCTCCATGAAGCGACCCACGCCTTCGAATTCGAATGCAACCCCTGGGTCCGAACGGCGATGAATGACCTGCTCGAGCGCTACTTCAGCCTGTTGACCGACGACGTTGAATATCTCCAGCGCGGCACCGAAGCGATCAAGATGTTCTGGGAGCGCGCCAGGTCGTCCTCGCCAGACACCAGGTTCGTGGATCGAGCTGGTCATGAGCAGCGAGCAACGGCAGCTGTTTTCGGAAATGCAGGCCCTGATGGCAGTCATCGAGGGCTATTCCAACCACATCATGAACGCCGTGGGCCATGATCTCCTCGACGATTACGAGGTCATCCACTCGCGCTTCGAGCGTCGACAGGCGCAGCGATCACCGGCCGAACAGATCTTCGCGCGAATTACCGGCCTCGACATCAAGCTCGAACAATATCGGCTAGGCGAAGCCTTCATCGACCATGTCGTCGAAGCACGCGGCCACGATTTCGCCCGTCGGGTCTGGTTCCGCCGCGAAAACATCCCAACGCTCGATGAACTTCACCATCCCGACGACCTGGATCAAGCGCATCGATGAACAGTCAAAAACCGCTGCTGACGATCGTGGGCGGCAGGCAATGACGCTAGACCTTGCGCTGATCGCCGATCAGATCAGTGACATGGTCGAGGCGCTGGAGAGCGACGATCTTGGACACCGCATCGACGTGCTGCGCGATACCTGGCAGCGACCACGACGGAGCCGACCTGGAATCGCGCTTGCAGGACGCCAAGTCAACATTCTCTGCTGCCAGCGCCACAAACGGATTTCTCAACTCGAGCCCCGAAGCCTCCGGCTATCAGCGAATACACCGTCGCAGCTACGGACGGCTCATTCATCTTGCCCAGTCGCCACAATCCAGCTCGCTACTACCTGCTCAATACAGGCCGGGTGCTGATCGAATACGGCGAGAAGCCGCGGGCAATTCTCGACAACAAACCCGAGCTGCGCTTTCGGGATGAAGATCTCGTCATTGGCGCGCCGGTCCACAATATCCCGGTCAATGGCACAACTATCGGACCAAAACGCGCCGCCGAGGAATTGCTCGAGGTCGCGAACATGCTCGTCGATGCGGCGGCCCCGCCGTCGCGCTGCAAGACGGGACGCTCATCCTCTGGTCGCTTGAAACGCTGCCGGATCCCGTTGCAGCCTGGGCGTTGCCGCCATTTCTGGAGGCCATGCAGCAGCTCCAGGATCAGCGAATCCCAGTTGCCAGCTACGTCTCCGCGCCAGGCTCGAGAGAGATCGTCAACCTCATGCGCATCGCACGCTGCGACTATCCGAGCAGGGGTCTGCCGGTCAATTGCGACGATTGCCGGCGACGCATACCGACGGAAGGGCGCGTACCGCCATGCGATGTGATCCCTGAGGTCACCGATCGCTATTTCTTCGAGGAAATCGAACAGCTCGATGTCGGCGAACGCTCGGCGATCTTCTCCAGCTCATCGAAAATCCTGGATCGCTACCGTCTCGGCCTGGGCGACGACCTTCGCATTGACTACTTCTATCTCAACGTCGGGACCGAGATCGGGCGGGTTGAGATCCCTCGTTGGGTTAGCCAGTCACCAGAACAGCTCGATCTCGTCCACAGTGTCATCTTCGATCAGTGCGAACGCGGTCGAGGCTATCCGGTCGCGCTGCAGGAAGCGCATGAGAAGGCGGTGCTGAGCACTTCGGATCGCTTGCTCATGGAAATCGCTATCGAGCGCGAGCTTGCGCGCCACGATATCGTGCTGACATACACGGGAAAGGACGGCAGCAAACGTGGTCGCTTCGTCTAATCAACCGGTGACGCTACGGCACGGCGAGGTCATCGAAACCAGCACAATCGGCTTCCTCGCCGAAAGCGACCGTCTGCATCACCTGCCGCAATTGGGTGAATTGGTCCGAGCGCGAATAAACGAAGAGTGGAATGCATATGCCGTCGTCGCATTCGGCGAGACGGGCGCGATCGATCAAGGCAGACGGGCCGTTCGTCGCGGCACGGCCGAGAGCGACGATGATGATGTTTACCGGCGTCATCCCGAACTTGATCATGTCCTGCGCACAGTGTTTCGCGCCGCCGCCGTCGGCTACTCGACTCAAGGCAGGAATCCGCCACTCGCTACCGCCGCTGCCGGTCCCACTGCACTTTGGCGTGCAGCCGTGTGATGCCGATCGAAGTCGCGCAGGTTCTGCAAGGGACCAGATTATCTGTCGGCCTTGCTGGCGTTCCAGGGCGAAGTGAACTCCGAGCAACTCATCGCCGCGCATCTGCGCTGGGTTGACAGCTGCACTTGACGATAACCATGCGTGGTTGAACGACGCCTGCCGTCTACTCGCCCGGCTGATGCGTCGCGAATACGACCGGCTCGTCCTGATCCTCGAATCCGTTGACCCGGAGCCGCTAGAGAATTCGAACGCCTCGTCGCTGGCGCTCAAGCCTGCCGCACATGTGCTGCAATGGATGGGCAAATCCGCGTCCTGTCGCACCTGAATGGACCGATCGACGCGGATGTCATGCTCATCGGCGAAGCGCCGGGACGCCATGGCGCCGGTCAATCCGGTGTGCCTTTTGGAGGCGATGAATCCGGCCGGCGTCTCGACCGGCTTATTCAGGCCGCTGGCTGGGAGCGACAAAACATCTTCATCACGAACGCCGTTCTCTGCAACCCGCTTGACTCCCAGGGCCGCAATCGACCGCCCAAAGCGGGAGAAATCTCCAACTGCCGCAGCTGGCTTGAATCGCAGATCGACGTCGTCGATCCACTTCTCGTCGTCGCGCTTGGTGCCGTCGCGCTGAAGAGCCTCGGCAAAATCCAACCCCATCCATTGACAGTGCGGAACAGCGCCGCCGCTCCCATTGCATGGAACAACCGCTACCTGGCAGGCGTCTATCACCCAGGCGCTCGAGCTGCGGTTCACCGTCCGCGTGGCGGACCAGACTTCGTGACTTTGAGCGACTGGGCCGCTGGATCGCGACTCGAATTTTCTAATGTCGGAAATGACGTTCGCCGCTGAAGACCATCGCTATGCCAGCCTCGTTGGCTGCTGCTATCACCTCAGCATCGCGCACCGAACCACCGGGCTGGATGACAGCTGTCGCACCCGCTTCAACTCCTGCCAGTAGCCCGTCCGCAAAAGGGAAATAGGCGTCGCTTGCGAGGACGCTTCCTCGCGCTGCGTCACCAGCTACGCGCGCCGCGATGTTGACGCTCTCCAGCCGATTAGGCTGGCCCGCGCCGATTCCGACGATGCGGTTCTGCACGCGCAAGAACGATCGCGTTCGACTTCACCCAGGGGATGACCTGCCAGGCGAGCTTGAGGGCAGTCCATCTCGCTCTCCGTCGGATCACGCTCGGTCACGACCTTCCAATTCGCCGCACTCTTCCCGCCCTGGATCCGGTTCCTGGACGAGAAGTCCGCCGGGAATCGAGCGCACATCCCAACTCGATTCGGCAGCCTCGCCGGGCGCAATGATGATGCGCCGATTCGATCGGCGAGCCAGATACTCCAGCGCATCATCCTCGTAGCCTGGCGCGATGATGATATCGAGGCGCTGCCTGCCGACGGTCTTCAGCAGCTTCCAATGTCACCTGCTGGTTGAAGGCGAGAATCCCGCCGAATGCTGAGACCGGATCGCCGCTCAACGCCAGTTCATAGGCTTCTGCCAACGAGCTGGCTATACCAACGCCACATGGCAATGTGTGCTTCACCATTACCGCTGCCGGGCCGTCGAACTGCATCACACATCCCCACGCGGCGCTGGCGTCGAGGTAATTGTTGTAGGAAAGTTCCTTGTCTTCATGGACTGACCAGGTCGCAATCCCTCGTGCTGGACCGACGGATGAGCGCTGGTAGATCGCCGCCTGTTGATGCGGATTTTCGCCGTAACGGGCCACGTTGACGATCTTCCCGGCAACGGAGATCTCAGGCGGAAATGCCGGATCATCGCCACGCAGGTATTCGGCCACCAGACTGTCGTAGGCGCTGACGTGGCCGTATGCCCGAGCCGCCAGTCGCCGTCGTGTGGCGCTGTCGACGCCCGCTAAACCTGAAGCTTCAATCGCCCCGATAACGCTTTCATAGTCGTCCGGATCGACCAGAACGACGACGCCCTCATAGTTCTTGGCCGCCGCCCGTAGCATCGCGGGGCCGCCGATGTCGATGTTCTCAATCGCATCGTGGTGACTCACGTCCGGATCAGCGACGACGCTGGAGAAGGGGTAGAGATTCGAGACAAGCACATCGATCGTGTCGATCTCGTGCTCGCGCAGCGTCTCGACGTGATCGGGATCGTCTCGGCGAGCGAGCAGCGCGCCGTGAATCGCGGGATGCAGCGTCTTTACCCGACCGTCCAAGATCTCGGGGAATCCGGTCAGGTCGCTCACTTCGACGACGTCCAGGCCGCCTCGCGCAGGGCTTGCGCGGTACCGCCCGTTGCAACGAGTTCCAAACCCGCGCCTGCGCCAGCTCGGCGACCAGCATCGACAATCCCGGACTTATCCGAAACGCTGAGTAGCGCCCGAGCCATAATTTCCCTGCTTTCGTATCGCTCTCATATCCACTCCGGATCTGGACTCGACCGGCCAGCTCCGGTCGAGAATCCTACGGAATTGAGAACTAGTCGATCATCGGGAGCTTCATGCCCGTCGCACGGGCGTGCGCGACTGCACGCTCGTATCCCGCATCAGCGTGCCGCATGACACCGGTGCCGGGATCGCTCGTTAGCACCCGCTCCAGTCGCCTGGCAGCGTCATCGGTGCCGTCCGCGACGACGACCATGCCGGAGTGAATCGACAGCCCCATCCCGACTCCGCCGCCGTGATGGACCGACACCCAGGTTGCGCCCGAGGCTGTATTGAGCAGGGCGTTCAGGATCGGCCAGTCGGCGATCGCGTCCGACCCATCTCGCATAGCTTCGGTTTCCCGATAGGGAGACGCAACTGAACCAGCGTCGAGGTGATCGCGCCCGATCACGATCGGCGCCTTCACCTTGCCGCTGCGAACGAGCTCGTTGAATGCCAGTCCGGCCAGATGACGCTCGCCGTATCCCAGCCAGCAGATTCTGGCTGGCAGTCCCTGAAACTCGACGCGATCCTGAGCCATGTGCAGCCAGCGATGCAGCGCCTCGTTCTCCGGAAACAATTCCATCAGCGCCTCGATCGGTCGCGAGAATGTCATCCGGATCCCCGGAGAGCGCCACCCATCGAAACGGTCCCTTGCCCTCGCAAAAGAGCGGGCGGACAAATGCGGGCACGAAGCCAGGGTAATCGAATGCATTTTCGACGCCGCCTTGCTGGGCCTGCCCGCGCAGGTTGTTGCCGTAGTCAAAGGCGACCGCGCCACGCTCCTGAAGATCGAGTATTGCCCGAACGTGATCGGCCATCGCCCGCCTCGATCGGCTGAGATAGTGTTCCGGATCGCTCCGGCGCAGCAGCGTGGCATCGTCCAGCGTCATCTCGGGAACGATGTAACCATCAAGCGGATCGTGAGCCGAAGTCTGATCGGTCACGACATCTGGCACAAATCCGCTTGCAGACGAGCCCCGGCAACACTTCGGCTGCATTGCCGACGACAGCGACCGAGCGCGCCTCGCCAGATTCCTTCCAGCGTTGCGCCGTCGCGACCGCCTCTTCAATCGATCCCGCCAGTTCGTCGCAGTAGCGCGTTCGCACTCTGCCGCTCGACGCGCTCCGGGTCAGCCTCGATGACGAGGCAAACGCCGCCGTTCATCGTGACGGCCAGCGGCTGAGCGCCGCCCATGCCGCCCAGGCCAGCCGTCAGGACGATGCGGCCTTCGAGCGAGCCATCGAAGTGCTGGCGGGCCAGTTCGGCGAACGTTTCGTAGGTACCCTGGAGGATGCCCTGGGTGCCGATGTAGATCCACGATCCGGCGGTCATCTGGCCGTACATCGTCAATCCGAGTCCTTCAAGCCGCCAGAATTCCTCCCAGGTGGCCCACTGCGGCACCAGCATGGAATTCGCGATCAGCACCCGCGGCGCATCGGCGTGAGTGCGGAAAATGCCGACTGGCTTGCCGGACTGAACGAGCAATGTCTCATCATCTTCGAGATCTCGCAGCGATCGGACGATCGCGTCGAAGGCTTCCCAGTTGCGAGCCGCCTTGCCAGTCCCGCCGTAGACGACGAGATCTTCGGGACGTTCAGCAACCTCCGGATCGAGATTGTTCATCAGCATCCGCAGACGCCGCTTCCTGCTGCCAGCCCTTGCAGCTCAGTTCCCTTCCGCGCGGCGCTCGAACAGTCCTGGCACTCATATCGGCTCGCCCTCCAAATCGATCAAGCCGGCCAGCTCGCCCACTCTTCACAAGCCTGCAGTGATCGCCTCGACATCGTCGGCGACTATTCGGTTATCGGATTCAAGCATCGGCACATGCTCGCGGATAAGTCGATACACCTCGCCAAGCACATCCGTCGGGCGCGATGCCCCGTCAGATCGCACGCCTGAGCGGCACACAGCGCCTCGACAGCAACGATCTTCTCGACGTTGCGGACGATGTCCGTCAAGATGGCGCGCGCCGGTCGTGCCCATGCTATTGAAATCCTCGATGTTCGCCGAGGTCGGAATCGAGTCGACGGCCGACGGATGGGCCAGAATCTTGTTCTCGGCGGCCAGTCCGGCGGCGAGGTAGTGGGCGATCATATAGCCGGAATTGAGACCAGGATCTAGCGACAAGAAAGGCGGGCAGACCATATTCCTCCGCATCCATCAACAACGCAATTCGCCGCTCGGTGAATGTCCCGAGCGACGCGATGGCGATCTTTGCGTATTCGATCGGCAGCGCAAGCGGATGGCCGTGGAAATTGCCACCGGATAGCGCTTCGTCCTCGTCGGAGAAGATGAGCGGATTGTCGGTCGCCGCATTCATTTCGATCGTCAGCGCCGATGCAAGCGGCTTCAGCGCGTCAAGCACGGCACCAACGACCGGTGGCATGCAGCGAATCGAGTATGGGTCCTGAACGCGCGACGTTGCCCGCTCCGCCTCGGAAAGCGGTCCAAGCAGGTCTCGTATCACCTCCGCCACTTTTCGCTGTCCAGGGTGCGCACGGGCATCATGCAGCCGCGCGGTCAAATGGCTCTCGACGCGCACCGATGGCCAACGATGACAGTGCCGCAATGAGAATCGCGCTCTGTAGCAAGCGCTTCGCGTCTATGAGCGCCAGAGCTGGACAACCCAGCCATCACCGCCGTGCCGTTGATGAGCGCCAGCGCCTCTTTTGATTGCAACACCAACGGCGCGATACCGGCAGCTTCGAGAACGCTCGCGGCCTGACGGCTCGTGCCATCCGAATCGAGCACCCGCCCCTCTCCGGTCAACGCGAGACCGAGATGAGCGAGCGGCGCGAGATCACCGCTTGCTCCGAGTGAACCCTGGGATGGAATCAGCGGAGTGATACCTGCATTTAGCAGGTCCAGCATTCGCTCAACGACCTCAACGCGAACCCCGGAGTAACCGAGCGCGAGCGAGTTTGCACGGATGAGCAACGTCGCCCGGCCAACCTCGATCGAAAGCGGAGGTCCGCTCCCCGAGGCGTGGCTTCTCAGCAGATTGTGTTGGAGCGTCTGCAGATCTGACGCGTCGATCGCGCGGTTGCTCAGCGCCCCAAGGCCCGGTGTTGACGCCATAGGTTGGCGTTCCTGCGGCGGCGATTCGCTCGACAGCCTCTCGCGAGGCATTCAGCGTCGGAATAGCAGCCGGCGCGAGACTGACCCGAGCGCCGCGCCGGGCGACACTCTCTATCGAATTGAGTGTTAGTGAATGACCATCAATTGCTACATCGGCGTCGGGCTGATCCATAATTTGCGCCGCTTTCGTGTCGTCGCTGGCCGTCTACGATTCCCGAATGTCAACCCTTCCGTCGCGCCGTCACGTGCAGCCCCGACGCGAACACCGCGCCATCGTAGAGCCTGTCCTCGAGATAGGCTCCCCTCCAGGTTAGTACGAACGCGGCACGACAGATCAAGTTTACGACTCGGTAGCGGCAATATCCCGGAGCCTTCGCGATTTCGCTCGCGCTGCCAGTAGTCGAGGATGTCGTGCACTTGCCCGATGAGGTGGAAGGAATAGTCGATTTGTTCAACTTCGAACCCGGCCTGCCAGACGAGCCTGAGAACGTCGCTATCCC
This sequence comes from uncultured Chloroflexia bacterium, assembly GCA_963745675.1. Taxonomy (GTDB): domain Bacteria; phylum Chloroflexota; class Chloroflexia; order Thermomicrobiales; family CFX8; genus JAUIIK01. The sequence goes on along the minus strand of CAVUYM010000009.1, from coordinate 586,844 downwards.
GAAATCGCTGGATATGGCCAACGTGATCGTGCTTCCAGCCATGGATCGGAATCGGCCGGTCGCCCGCGAGCAAGCTGTACAACGTTCTGGGCTGAGCTTCCAGCGGGACGAAGAAATGCAATCTCCCGCCCGGCCGCAGCACCCGCAAAGACTCCGTCATCAATAGTTTCGGGTTCGGCACATGTTCGAGCAGATCGAAGAAGACGACGGAGTCGAATGTGCGGCTATCAAACGGAATATCCTCCACATCGAATTCGCTGTACTCGGGTCCGCCACCGATGCGGGTAGCCTCCTCGACCGCTCGGGCACTGAGATCACCGGCTACGACTTTCCAATCGGGCCGGTACCTCGCGATCGCCCGAGCATAACGCCCGGCTCCTGCCCCGGGCGCAAGTAGGGTTTGCTGGCCGCCGCCGAGTGCCGTCCAACGCTCGTCTGAGACGCAACGCCGCCAGACTCCGGTCGCTGAGGATAGACCTCGTCACGCCCCTGAATCTTGACCGGGTCGTTGATGTCGTAGTGTTCATCCTCTCGACTCGCTTCGCTCAATCGTTATTGCCGTTCCGAGATGAGCGCCTGGCGCAACGTTTCGAGAGTTGCAATCGTCCAATCCGGTTCGATACCGGTCAGCGCAATATCCTCGACGCTCGAAATGCCTGTCGTCACCAGCACCGTCCGGCAACCGGCGCGTTGCCCGGCAAGGATGTCAGTATCGAGGCGATCACCGAGCATGACGGTCCTCGCAGCTTCGGTGCCGAGCTGGCTGAGCGAGCGCTCGACCATTACCGGGCTTGGTTTGCCAACGACGACCGGCTCCTTGCCTCCCGAAGCGACCAGCGCGGCAACGATTGATCCTGCTCCCGGCACCAGGCCCTCCGGCGTAGGAAAGGTGACGTCCGCATTGGTGGCGACGTAGTCCGCACCATTGCGAATCGCCAGGCAAGCGACACGCAGCGTCTCGTAGACGAGCTCCCAATCCGCGCCAGAGACGACGACCTGTGCGTCGGTCCCGGCTCGCACAAAATATCCGTCACCGTAGACCGCATCGAGCAGCGCCGACATGCCGACGACATTGGCCTTCGTTCCTTCGGGATAGGTGGCGCGCAAATAGTCTCCGGTCGCGAGCGCCGAGGTGAAAACCTGCTCCGGGCGCAGATCGATCCCCATAGCCGGCGAGCTTCGTCACATATTCGTCCGGCAGTTGGGTAGCGTTGTTGGTGGCCATCATGAAAGGGATTTCAAGCTCGTCGAGCGTCGCCAGAAACGGCCTCGCTTCGGGAATCGCCTCGGCCCCGCGATAGAGCACACCGTCCATGTCGATGATGAATCCCTCGACCGTCGCGATCCAGTCTGGCGTCGCTGCTTTCGTCACCACTTCTCCCACCCCTGATAATCATCCAATTGCCCGATTCCACTCTAACAAAGCAACACATTTCAAGGAACAAGATCAATCGCTAATCTGCGAGACTCCGAACCACTCAACAGCCTGTGGTCCTGCCGAAGCCAACAGCGTTGCTATACTCGCCCCGGCCAGATTCGATACGCGCAGACGCTAGGAGATCGCACCAATGAACGAGTCCGTACTACAACACATCGACGAAGACGAGACGATAGCTCTGCTCCAGGACCTGGTACGCGATCCACTTTCGGTCAATCCACCCGGTGACGTGCGTCGCTCTATTGGTGTCGCTCAAGCCAAGCTGGAGGCGGAAGGATTCGACTGCCAGATCATCGGCGATCTGGAGCATGTCCCAAATCTCGTCGCCCGTTATCGATTCGGCGACGGCCCATCACTGCTTTACAACGCCCACGTTGACGTTGTTCCAACCGGGGACGAATCCGCCTGGGAATTTCCACCCTTCGACGCCACGATCGCGCGAGGCAAAGTCTGGGGACGTGGTTCGGGAGACGACAAGGCCAGCGTCGCGGCCCAGATCATGAGCGCAATAGCGGTCAAGCGCTCCGGGCTTGAACTAGCCGGTGAAATCATCGTCAACGTTTGTGGGGATGAGGAGACCGGCGGCACGCACGGCGCGAAATTCACCGTTGACAATCTCGATCCGCTACCTGATTTCGTCGTTGCTGGTGAACAGACATTAAACCGTGTCTGCGTCGGAGAACGTGGCGGCGCCGGTGTGACGGTGACGGTGATCGGTAAGACCGCACACGCAGCTCTGCCCTGGAATGGTGTACACGCTATTGAAGGCGCAGCCGAGATCATCGCGGCTTTACGGCGCGAACTCTGGCCGAAGCTCGAAGCTCGCAGACATCCCCTCTTCGACCCGCCATCGACTGCGACGATCAGCCTGATCGACGGGGGCGTCAAGACAACGTCGTACCGGATCGCTGTACCTTCCATGTCGATCGGCGCATCCTGCCGGGTGAAACGTCTGAAGGAGCTGCCGAAGAGATTCGGATAATTGCCGAGCGGGTCATCCGCCAGTTCCCGGGTATGGGCGTGGAAGTGTCGGGTCGTTCCGGAGGTCGCGCCACGTTGCTAGACGTAGACTCCGGCATCGTCCACGCCATGTCGGCCGCCAACAGCGCGCTGGGTATCCCGCCGGAGCCGATTGGCTACAACATGGCGACCGACGGGCGCCACTTCGCGGCGGCTGGAATCCCGACGATCATTTACGGTCCCGGCGATCCGGGGCTCGCCCATGTGCCGAACGAGTGGATCGGCATCGACGAAGTCATGGAAGCAACCCGCGCCTATGCCTTGTGCGCGGTTGAGATCTTCACGAAGAACTCCTGACGGCTAGCGGCCTCGAAAATCAGGCGGCCGCTTTTCGAGAAAGGCCTGGATCGCCTCCTTCGAATCATCGGTGCCAAAGGCGCGGCGGATGTTGGAGAGTTCGTAACGCATATGGTCCGTCAGATTCAGATTCCAGGCTCGCACGACGCCGCGCTTCGTGAGCCGGCTGGCAATCGGCGCGCGCTCGGCGATGAATGCACAATACTCGGCAAAGCGCTCGGCGAAAGCATCATCGGCGACGACCTCGCCGACCAGCCCGAGTTCGAGCGCTTCCGAGGCTGAAACGGTGCGGTTTTCCAGCAGGAAGCGCATCGCGCCCTCGTAGCCCAGCGCCTGCTGGAGCGTCAGCGTCAGCCCGCCATCGGGAGAAGCGCCGATACGCGGGTAGCCTGCGATCAAAATCGCGCTCTCGGCCATCAAACGCATATCCGACGACATTGCCAGCGCCAGACCGGCCCCTGCCGCGGGACCGTTGATCCCGGCAATCACCGGCTTGTCGCAGGTTTCACGCAGCGTAATCAGGAAGCGGCCAACCCAGCCGATGTCGTCGACCGCATCGTCCATCTCCGAATTCGGAGATCCGCCACCAGCGGAACGATTCCGCAAATCAAGTCCGGCACAGAAAGCACCGTCCGTCCCGGTTATCCCCACCACCCAGACATCATCATCCCGCGCCGCCTCCTCAACCGCCGTCACGATATCCCAGGCCAGGCGGTCGGTCAGCGCATTCCGCACCTCTGGCCGGTTGATCCGGATCGTTCGTACGCGATCGACATCTTCGACGACCAGTTGCTGCGCCATAGTTCTGCACTCCGTTCATGTTTGTGCTACACTTATTCATCCACATACGGGAATGGCACCAGAGGGCTATATACGTCCGTCGACCTCAACTCCACAATTATCTTGCATTTGCCCGAAACGCGCTCAGCCGGAAGCGGCGCGTCGCGCTCCGGGAAAGAAATGGGGTTCGCAGTGGTTGGTTCTGAAAGATACTCACAGGTACTTTGTGGGAGCATTTACTACGATGCTGGGAGCGCACATCCTTGCAATTGATCCCCGTGATATCAACGCGGTGAGTCCCACCAGCATCTACTCGGGCCAGCGGGTTATCAAATTGGACGTTGTGGGAGCACAACCTATCCGTATTGCGATCGGCAGTATCCCGATCAGCTTATGGAAGCCATCCAATTCGCGAGGGCCGGTCTGGACCACAAGAATCGAAACCAATCGCTAGCAACAGTGTCGACGACGAGCGAATTCGCCATCAGGCAGTGATTTCGACCCAGCCCTAAACAGTCGGCGTTTCTACGTCCCCTCTGGAATCAACGAACCAACAAGCTTTCGCTTATTCATCGCGAGTTGGTCGGTAGCGCAAACCGCGGCGGCCACCGTGCGTCCTCCACGACTCGAAACTGGCACAAAAGTACGCTGTCCAATGGCATGACACGATAGGACAATGACTGTGCAAACGCGTGTTCCCGGGTGAGAACAAGATGTATGAGGGTAACAGGCTCGGATGCAACGAACGATGACAGTCGCAGAAGTTCCAACCGTCTACTTCGAGGAAATGCTCGATCCTGGCCCTTTCAAACGCCGCTTTCGGCTGATCGCGATCCCTCTTGTGCTCCTTGCGCCGCTCCTGGATTACCTCGCTTCCTTTGCTGGCAGCCCTGTGCAACCGGAGATCTGGTTGCCCACCATGCCCTTTTCAATTCTTGTAGCACTCCTGCTTCCGAAGTTCGCCCTTGCCCCACACCCCTTTATTCGCGTCGTCGGATCTCATTTGGAGATCCAAAAACTGAGACTCCCGCCACGTCGCATACCCGTGGATACGATCGTGCAGTTGAAAGCAAGAATGCAGAGAAACGCAGATGCGGTTGAGATCAACCGCGAATCCTTTTTCACCGGCTTCCGACTCAAAACGGAACGTCCCTACGAACTGGTTGATGCAATCGAGCGGGCGCAACGCGATCAACGCACCCTGGACGTGCAACTGGCCCGGGAACTAGCTCCAGGCTTCCGTACGGATGCCGTTTTTACCTTCGAACGCCGGCTGACCGTCAGAGAGGCACTTGTCTCGAAGCGCACGTTTGCACTCATCCCGATCCTAATGTTTGGGTTACCGGCCGTCATTGATTCTGACGATTGGAGCATTTCGTGGATTGGCGTTGGGATCATGCTCACCACCATACTTCTCACAATCGGTGCCGCGTTGCTACGTCGCAACACGAGCATCAGCGTTGACGCGGAGGAGCTCGAAGTTCGCGGAGTATTCCTGCGACCCAAGACCATATCGACTCTCTCGATCAAACGTGCTGAGGCTATCGACTTAGGGATGTTCCGGCGCGAGCTCGCTATCCACTACGGCGAGGACAAGAACCGAAAGCTGGTCGTCCCGATCCCGGAACCCGACGAGGCCGCGGCAACTATCCGACGATCAATCGCATACTTTGCACATTGATCCGAGCAATTCAAATTTGTGCGACTTGGGAACCACCACACGGTGATGATCTGCCCGGCGGGACCAGACGCTGCAATCGAGCCCATACGCTGATCGTTTGATTCAGCGATCTAACCAGACTGGAGCGGAGTGCCTCTTGGAATCCTCTTGCCGTCAGGAAAAGGCGGATGTGCGCTACTGCGAAACAGTGCCTGTTTCAGGCAACGACCGCATTTGGCTTCTCGTCGCTCTGATTGCAATACCGACTGCCACGGGTGGGTTCGTTGGGTACGCGCTAAAACTAGAGCCGCTTGAAGCCGTTGCGGTCGGGCTTATCACGGCCAGTTGTCTCCTCTCTGGCGATCCAGGCGCTTTTTGCCAGGACGTGCGAACCAGGTCGTCATTGACAACATTGGTGTTGTTCTGAACTCTGCCGGAGCATCAGCTAGACGCTATGAATTCACGAAGATTGCCGGCTGGCAAGCGACCACATCGCTGGGGCGACCAATCTTCTATCTGCTCATACGCCGAGAATTCGGACGGTTCAGCGCCAGTCAACGCGTTCCCCTCCCAACAACCGCGCCAAACGCCCTCGGAGCGTCAATCGACTGGGCGATGGCCGAACACGCGGAAGAATGGACACACCGCCCGGTCTCCGTCCCTTCACCTTCGGATGCCATTGAAAGCATGAATACCCAGTTTCAAGAGCGGTACTTGCCGGGTGGATACGTGGCACAGATTGTCGCGGGACTGGACATGTTCCTGGGATTCCTGGTGGCAATGGCGGCCATCGTCTACATCGCAAACCGCTCACTTCTATCTGCCGCAGTCGTTGGAATCGCACTGTTGCTCGTCGTGGCGCCGCTGATCTACATGGCTGCCGGCCGATCTGGCACAGCTCTCGACCGCTCGACGATCCATCACCAACCTGCGGGAGGGGTAGGACGTAGCTTCCCAGTCGGAGATATTGTCAACATTTACCAGCGAGGCAAGTCCACCGTCGTTATTCTTGGCCAGACTGAAGAAGTGTGCTGGTCGTTGCCCATAGATTCGAAGCGTCCACACGAACTGCAGACGGCTGTTCATGCGGTCTGGCGTGCGGCACCTTGAATTCGACCCTGAAATCATGCCTGTGAGCCAGGAGGGTAGTGACCGAATTAGCCTATCAATCTCCAAATTGATAGAGCGAATCCAACAACCAAGAAAAATGGACAGCCTGGTAGAACAAGCCCAGAGTTAAACGCAGACCCTACCACCACGAGGTGGTGGCAGGACAAGAGCCTGAATGATGTATTCTCGCGTTTGTGCCGATGGAGTTAGGCTTCGTTGTAGATGCATTCACAACGCGACGACTCCGACATTGGAATCTCTGTTGCACCTGTTCCGCCCGGATTATCCTTCGCCAATCTGAACGGAGAAGACTATCGGCTTAGCGTCTCGGCTGGCGAAGATGCTGATCTCGACCAGGCCCGGGCTGCGATTAGTGAGCGTGAAGGTGAAGGTGTGTTCGTTGAGTGGCGGGCGCGATCCGATGCGGTAGGTCGACGGAGACGCCTCAGCGAAAACCGATGTTTGACCGGCAGAGCCATAGATTGGTTCCTCGAAAGTTGCTTCGACCGTGACAGTTTCCGAGAACGGGACCGTGGTCACACCATCGAGCCGGACAGTCGACGTAAATGTGCCGGATGAGATCGATAGTCCCACGTTTGAGGGCGTATCTTCTTTAGTGTTGCTCGACGATCCGCAGGCGGAAAGGAGAACCAGGGCGACGAGAGACAGTGCGGCAAACTGGAGAATCAGTCCGGATATTTGACTTCCGATTCTCAGTGACTTCATCTTCGTTCAAGTTCCATCTCCAGCAACATCCACCAGAAAATGACGAACGTGCAAGTCTTCGAACGGCCACGCAGCAGTGACCCGGATTTCCATTTCAGTGATACGTTGTCCCTTCACAGCCAGCAATCAACCGATGGTCATAGAATTTGTAAGGGAGTCCGCCCTCGATCCGAAGTGAAAGAATTCGGTACTAGCAGGTGACAATCGTGTTGATCCCGGTCGAACCATCGTTTAGATTCGATTTCGCGCTGCAGTACTTGCAGCGCTCCCCGGACGAAATCATCGACGTCGTTCGCAATGACCATCACTATCGCGTGCTGCCAACGATGAACGGTCTTTCCCTTGTCGAAATCGCAACCGCAGATAACGAAGCCGAACCTGCTTTGCAAGCCCGATTGCTCGCTGGCGATGCGACGGTCGGCGAAATACGATCGGCGGTTGAACGCCTGTATCGGCCACGCATAGCTCGTTCCTGCGACGAACTCGTGGAACCATTGGCTGCCCGGTTGCGACGTCGGTTTCGAGGTCTACCCGTCGTACAAACGCTCACGCCCTGGGAGGCGCTGGTTTGGGCCGTCATTGGCCAGCAGATCAACATCGCATTTGCATACCGCCTCAAGCGCGCTTTTGTTGAGTCCTTTGGCGAATCGCTCGTCCATGATGGCAATACCTACTACGCATTTCCATCACCAGATCGTGTCGCCGCGCTCGAGCACGAGCGCGACTTGCGGCCAATGCAATTCAGCCGCCAGAAGTCGCGCTACATCATTGAAGCAGCCCGATCGGTCATCGATGGCTCACTTGATATCGACCATATCGAACAGCTTGACGACGATGCAGCGTCGCACGCCCTGCAACGCCAATTGGGTATCGGACGCTGGACCGCCGAGTACATCCTATTGCGCGGCTTCGGCAGATTAGATGTCCTCCCTGCTGGAGACGCGGCGCTCAAGTCGCTCGTTGGGATTCACCTGGAGCTGGGCCGGTCGGCAACGGAAGGCGAAGTGAGAGACATTGCGGAGCAATGGCGGCCCCATCGGGGCGAAGTCGGTTTCATGCTCTGGTTTGCAAAACAGGTCGGTTTCGTCTAATCCTGGTAATCGTTCTGCCGGTGGTAAACTGCCGCACCGTCAATAAGGCGGAACGCTAGAAATCTCACGTAACCCCTGGACGAGAGAGGCATCAATGGCAGCAGGCATCCGGTCAGCACATTCCGAATCCCGGCTCGACGACGCGACGATCATGCTCGAAGCCGAGTTGCGTGGTCTCGTTGATGGCGAAGTGCGCTTCGATCGCACCAGCAGGATGCTTTATTCGACGGACGCCAGCAATTATCAGATCGAACCCGTCGGAGTTCTCATTCCACGCCATGCCGGAGACGTTCAGGCGGCCATCGAGCTAGCCCGTCGACATGGCATCACGATCCTGCCGCGCGGCGGAGGCTCGGCGCTGGCTGGCCAGACGGTCGGGCACTCGCTCGTCATCGACTTCTCCAAATACATGAACAACGTCATTGAAATCAATCCTGAAGAGCGCTTCGCCCGGGTTGAGCCGGGCATCAATCTTGCCGTCCTCAACCGCCAGCTCGCTCAATCGGGGCTCATGTTTGGACCGGACCCTTCCTCCGGCGACCGCGCGACAATCGGTGGCGTCGTCGGCAACAACTCTTCCGGCGCGCACTCGATCCTCTACGGCATGACCGCAGACCACGTCAACGCAGTCGATGTGATGCTTGCCGACGGAAGCCAGCTGACGCTCGATCGCGGAGCAGTCGGCCACTACGGGCAATCCGGCGCTCTCGGCGAACTCATGAGCAAGGTGCTCGACTATCAGGAGACCCATCGCTCATTGATCGCACGCGACTTCCCCCGTCACTGGCGTCGCGCGACCGGCTATTCACTCAATGAACTATTGAAGGACGACTTCAATCCAGCCCGGCTGCTCGTCTCCTCGGAAGGGACGCTGGCGACGACGCTGAATGCCACGATCTCTCTCGTGCCGACGCCGAAGATGACTGCCCTGGCGCTGATTCAGTTCGATGATCTGGTCGAGTCGATGGCGGTCACCGAGACGATCCTCGAAACAGAACCGTCCGCCATCGAATTGATGGACCGGATGCTGATCGAACTCACTCGCCAACAACCCGGCTACGCACGTCAGATTTCGTTTGTGCGCGGCAACCCGGAAGCACTGATCACCGTTGAATACTACGGCGACTCCGAAGACGAATTGCGCCGCAAGCTCGATCATCTCGAAGTGCATTTGCGCGCCAACGGCATCGACGCCGAGATCCAGCGGGTACTCGACCCGCGCCGTCAGGCAGACATCTGGTCGGTCCGCAAGGCCGGCCTTGGACTGCTGATGAGTGTCAAAGGTGATGCCAAACCTATCCCCTGCATTGAGGACGTTTCGGTCCCGGTCGAGCATCTGGCCGAATATGTCGGTGAAATCCAACGGCTGTGCGCCGCCCATGGCACGACCGCCGCCTATTACGCCCACGCCAGCGCCGGCTGTCTCCACATCCGACCGCTTATCAGCCTGAAGAACCAGGCCGGCATCGCAACGATGGATGAAGTGACCCGCGCAGCCGCCGAACTGGCCGCCAAATTCGGCGGAGTCATGAGCGGTGAACACGGCGATGGTCTGCAACGCTCAGAGCTAAATCGGGTCATCTTCGGCGACGAGCTTTATGCTGCGATGATCGATCTCAAGCGCATCTTCGACCCTCAGAACCTGATGAATCCGGGCAAGATCGTCGACGCGCCACCCATGGTCGATAACCTTCGCTATGGAGCGAATTACACGACCCTTCCAGTCGACACTTATCTCGACTTCAGTCCTGAGGGTGGCTTCGCCGCCGCAATTGAAATGTGCAATGGCGCCGGCGTTTGCCGCAAGATCGGGAGCGGCACGATGTGCCCGAGCTACATGGCTACCCGCGACGAGCAAGACACAACACGAGCCAGAGCCAATGCACTTCGCAATGCCCTCTCCGGCAAGATGTTCAGCCAGGACGAGTGGCTCAGCGAAGAGGTCTATGGCGTGCTCGATCTGTGTCTGTCCTGCAAAGCATGCCTCACTGAATGCCCCTCCAGCGTAGACATGGCCAAGATCAAGACGGAGTTTCTCGCGCACTACTACGAGGAGCATGGCGTTCCGACGCGAGTAAAGGCGATGGCCGATGTCCACCGCGCCTCGAAGCTGGCGTCACGCACTGCCCGGCTCTCCAACCTCGGTATGCGCTCACCGGCTGGCAAGCAGGCGATGAAGCGTCTTGGCGTCCATCCGGAACGCGAAGCTGTCTCCCTATGCGACAACAACCTTCGAACAGTGGTGGAGCCGCCACAAGGCCAAGCGCGACCGCGACGGCGGCGGGACCGGAAACTCGCCTTACTCGCGGCGAAGTCGTCTATTTCCACGATACCTTCACTGAATTCAACTTCCCGCGCGTCGGGCGGGCGACGGTCCGCTTGCTCGAAGCGGCGGGCTTTGACGTCATCGTTGAAACGCGCCGTAGCTGCTGCGGTCGCCCCTTCTATTCGAAAGGGCTAGTCCACAAAGCGCGTGCCCTGGCGAAAGAGAACATCGAGCTCCTGGCTCCCTATGCCCAGCGGGGCATGCCAATTGTCGGCTCGGAACCGAGTTGCGTGCTGATGTTCCGCGACGAATACCTCGACCTTGTCGGGCACGACGACGAAGAGCGCTCAGGCAGTTGCCAGCCACACGTACATGATCGATGAGTTCCTTGCGCTGCTCGATAGCAGCGAAGAAGGCACCGGCATCGTCTGGCGGGAAGACCGCGAGCGCGACGTGTTCTTTCATGGGCACTGCCACCAGAAGACGGTGATCGGCATGGGGCCGTCGATGCAGATCTTGCGTAGCGCCGGTCTCAACCCACGCGAGTCGGGCGCAGGCTGCTGCGGCATGGCTGGATCGTTCGGCTTCGAAGCCGAGCACTACGAGATCTCGCGCAAGATCGGCGAGGAGCGGCTCTTTCCCGCCGTGAGATCTTCCGATCAGGAGACGGTAATTGCCGTCGCCGGTGTCTCCTGCCGGCAACAGATCGAACATTTCACCGACCGTCGCACCCGCCACATCGCCGAAGTCCTGGCCGAGCAGGTGCGTCCGGGCCACCGCTGGACGCCGCCATCGCATTCGGAGCCGGTCGCCGCCGACTAGCTGGAACGCTGAAACGGGTTGCCGACGATAATCTGAACCGTGGCGTTGTTCGGATCGGGGAAGAAGATCACGTCCCGTCCCTCTGGACGGACGACCTGGATGCCGGCTGCCGCAACCTTTTCTTGCCAGGCGACCAACTCTTCCTCGTTGTCAACGTGGAAAGCGACGTGCTCGAGAATCCGCCCGCTCGTTGGGACCTCGCTTCCCAGAAACATCGAGGTCCAATCTGGCATCTGGATATCCGGGAACTCGAAGAACTCCAACCGCGCGCCGCTACCGAGCGCGATGAAGCACATACCGGTGGAGCCGTGGTGCGACTGCCCTTCGTAAACAACTTCGCCGCCCATGAAGTCGCAATAGAAACGCTTCGTCGCATCAAGGTCGTTCGTGACCATACCGATATGATGCAGCGCCTGTAGTTCTGGCATTCGTTCTCCTCGTCATCCGTTCGTCTTCAGATCTACGCAAAATGGCCGATTCAGATTTCGGGAACAGTTCCCGAGGAACCGGCTTCGACACTATTACCACCAAAGGCTCTCGCTCGAATCGGACATGCGGTGTGGTCGGCCCGGCCGATCCGCAAGTACTTCAAGCTTCAGATCGGTGCCGAGACCCGGCTCCGTCGGCAGCTCGTAGTAGCCATCACTGGCAGACGATCGGGTTGGTCGAAACTTCATCACGCAGCGCGCGTTCGCCCTCCATCTGCTCCAGCACGAGAAAATTCGGGATTGCCGCCGACAGATGAAGGGCGGCGAGATTGCAGATCGGACCGGTCGGGTTATGCGGTGCCACGCTCACATAGTGGGTATCCGCCATCGCCGCGATCTTCCTGACCTCGGTGATACCGCCTGCGTGCATCAGATCCGGCTGGATGATATCGACGGCTCGGCGCTCCAGCAATTCGCGAAACTCGTAGCGCGATAGCAGCCGCTCGCCGGTTGCGATCGGAACCGGCATGCGTTCCCGCAGACCGGCCAGAGCAGATGATGTTTTCGAAAGGAATCGGCTCCTCAAACCACGCCGGTCGGTACGGCTTGAGTGCCTCAGCCGCCAGAACGGCCGTGCGCGGCGACAGGAACTCGGCGCACTCGATGTAGATCTCGACGTCCGGTCCCGCGCCTTCGCGAGCTGCCGCCATCAGTTCAGCCCCTCTTCGAATCGCGGCGGCTTCATCGTCACGCAGTTCCGAAGCTCGAAATGGGATCCACTTAAAGCCTTTGAATCCTCGCCGGACCGCTTCTCGCGCGCCCTCGTAGGCCTCTTCCGGCGTCTTGACCCCTGCGAGCCAGTGGCTCGCATAAACTCGATGGCGTTCGCGAAACGGGCCACCCAGCAGGCGGTAGACCGGAACACCGAGGCGCTTACCCTCCAGGTCCCAGAGCGCGATGTCGAGCGCTGATAGCGCCGTCTGACCGACAGCTCCGCCACGCCAACGCCAGGCGTTGTACATCCTCTGCCAGTGCTGCTCGACGCCAGCGGGGTCGTGCCCGATCAGCACCTGACCGAGTTCGTGGATGGCCGTCTCCGTCGCTCTGATCGGTCCAGCGATGGAACCCTCGCCCCAACCATAGAGACCTTCATCAGTCGAAACTTTGACAAAGAGCCAGTTGCACCACTCTATCCAGTGACAGAACGTCTCAATCTTTGTGATTTTCATCAGCACCGCCCTGCATGACTGGGTAAGCTGTCATTGCGTACTTGCTAGGCCTTACGAGCTCGAATCAGCGCTTTGAAGTCGACAAAATGGAGTATCTTGCCATCCTCGATAGCAACGCCGAAGTGCTCCCGTATCCGTTCCGGCGTCGCAAATATCCACTCATCCAGCGCCTGCCGATCCTCGGGCGACATTCTCGAACGCGCCGTCCAACTTTCATATTCGTGTGCCCGCACGACTGGCTCGTGGTGATCGACGATCAATCCTGCCGCCTCAATCGTGTCGATCCATTCACTGAGCCGGTAACTGCGCACATGCGTCGTGTCACGGCGCTGCTCCAGCTCGTTGATGAATGCATCCAGCTCATCGTCATCGGGGCTTGTCGAATCCATCAATACGAATCGACCGCCCGGCTTCAACACTCGTGCCACCTCCGAAGCAAAGGCGGAGATGTCGCTGAAATGATGCGGTGCGATGCGGCAAGTCACGATATCGAACGAAGCATCATCAAACGGCATATTCTCGGCGTCCGCGATTTCGAACGTCGCGTTCTCGATACCCTTACCGAGAATGTGATCTCTCGCCGCTTCCAACATGCGCGGCGTCAAATCGCTGGCGACGATGCGACCAACGTAGGGCGCGAGCGCGAGCGCTGTGTGACCTCCTCCGGTCGCGACATCCAGTGCGACATCGTCTTGCGTCGCCTCGGTCAGTTCAACGAGCCTCAGAATGTCCTGCCCGGAAGCGTGCGTTGGTGAGTTCACGTAGTCTTGCGCGGTTTTCCCGAATTGTTCCTGGACTGCGCTCTTGTGAGTTTGCGAGCTATCCATTCGGCCCCCTACATGGTAGATTTCTAAACCTAAAGTTGAGATTTTTTTGATGACTCAACTGCTATAGACGATTCCGGGCCATCTTAGCGGCCCCGATGACGAACGAAAAGGTTGCATGTTCTACCGGCTAGGCGAGATTTCCGCGCGTCGCAACAAATACGTTATTGCAGCATGGGTTGTGCTCTTCCTGTGTAGCGCCCCACTTGTGCCGCGCCTGCCATCGGTCTTGCAAGTCGGTGGATTCAGTAACTCCAAGATTGAATCTGCACGCGCACGGCAATCGCTGGAAGCGAGCCTCGATGCGTTTTCTCCTTCCGTGCTCATCGTCGTCTTTCAATCGGATGAATTCGTTGCGACCGATCCCACTTTCGTCGTCAACGCTCAGATCGCGCTTGCGTGGAGTACTTGCACTTCCCGACGTCACTGGCATTACCAGTTTCACCGACAATCCGGCACAAGTATCGAGCGACGGAAGAACCGCTTATTCGCTCGTCCAGATTGATGTTCCGCCTGAAGAGGCGCAACGCATCTTGCCGACGATCCGCGACAACATCACCGAGACGAATCTGGAAACGACGATCACCGGCGCGCCTGCATTCTTCGAAGATGTCGAGCGCCTCTCCGGCAAAGATCTCCAGCGCGCCGAACTCTTCGCTATCCCCTTCGCGTTGATCGCGCTGCTGGTCGTCTTTCGCTCGTTCGTCGGTGCCGGAGTGCCGCTGCTCGTCGGCGCATTTAGCGTCGCGACGGTGCTGGGGCTGCTCTTCCTCGTTGGCCACTCTGTTGATCTGTCGATCTTCGTATTGAACCTCACGACAATGCTGGGCCTCGGGCTCGCGATCGACTATTCGCTCTTCATGACCAGTCGCTTTCGCGAAGAGCTTCCTGCACACGATCCGATCGAAGCGGCGGCGATCACCGTTGAGACGGCGGGGCGGGCCGTCTTCTTTTCCGGCATCACCGTCATGATCGGGCTTTCCGGACTGACACTGTTCGACATCATGTTCCTGCGATCGGTCGGCGTGGCCGGGCTCATCGTTGTCGCCATCTCGATGCTTGGCGCGTTGACATTGCTTCCGGCAGTGCTGGCTGTAGTTGGCGAGCGCATCGACGCGCTACGAATTCCAGGACGCTTCGGGAGACGCGACGATGGAGCATTCTGGGCGCGGTTGTCGATGTTCGTCATGGACCGGCCCTGGACGGTCTTCATTCCAACCGTCGGACTACTGCTCCTGCTGGGCATCCCTTTCCTGAACGCCAGACTCTCTTCACCCGACTCCTCGATCTTGCCGGTCCGAGTAGATTCCCGCAAGGGCTTCGACATCCTCCAGAGTGAATTCAATGACGGCGAAACTTCGCCGATCATCATCGCGGTCGAAAGCGACCTTGCCACGACTAGATCCCGACACAGCTCAAGAATCTTTTCGACTTCACTCGCCAGCTCGCGAACGACGAGCGCGTTCTACGGATCGATAGCATCGTGACCGTCGATCCGAGACTGACACTGGCTCAGTACGAGCTTCTCTATCGCGATCCCCGGCTGCTCGACGATCCCTATCTGACGGCTACGTTCAACCGGCTGGCGTCAGACCACACGACGGCTATCCTCGTCTACACTCGCGATCCTTCAAATTCGTCCGAAACGCGCGGCCTTGTCCGTGACATTCGCAGACTTCGACCAGCCAGCGGGCACGACGATACTGGTCGACGGAGGAGCAGCCGAGATCGAAGATGTCATCGACAACATGTACTCGACCTTTCCGCTCGTCGCCGGGTTGATCTTGCTCGTAACCTACGTCGTGTTGCTGCTGATGCTGCGCTCGGTCATCCTCCCGCTCAAGGCGATCCTCATGAATGGTTTGAGTATCGTTGCCAGTTTCGGCGCGATGGTCTTTATCTTTCAGGAGGGCCATCTAAGCTGGCTGTTCCGCTTCGAGCAGCTTGGCTACGTCGAAGCGTCACAGCCGATCATTCTCTTCTGCATCCTCTTTGGACTCTCGATGGATTACGAAGTCTTCTTGCTGTCACGAATCCGCGAGGAATACCTGAAGACGAAGGACAACAGATCGAGCGTCGCCACAGGCCTACAGCGCAGTGGCAGGATCATCACTGGTGCGGCGCTGATCGTCGTGCTCGTGACGGCCTCATTTGCAACCGCAGAGATCATCCTGGTCAAGTCGCTGGGGCTGGGTATCGCGATTGCCATCCTGCTCGATGCAACCATCGTCAGAGCGCTTCTGGTTCCCGCGACGATGCGGCTCCTGGGAGATCTCAACTGGTGGATGCCGAAGCTGCTCATACGTGCCTTGCCTCGGAAGGAACCAATTCATTGAAACTCTTCCTGCCTTTGATTCTCCTGTTAGGAATGCTGATTGCTGGCTGTGGCTCCAACGCCGACTCTTCGAATGAGTCGACCGCAATTCCGACACCTACTCGCCAGGCACAAGCATTGCTAACGCCACCTCCCTCCGTCAGACCGGTGAGCTTTCCCGGGGATGAAGCGCCGCACAACGACATGACCGAGTGGTGGTATTACACCGGCCACATGTTCGATAAAGACGGCAATCGCTACGGCTTCGAATACGTCATTTTCCAGGTCCAACGGGGCAACTTCCCTGCCTTTTTCGCTAGTCATTTCGCGATAACCGACAACGAGGCGGGGACCTTCGTGTACGACCAGAAGTCCGGATTTCAGGGCAAGGTGGAATCTGACGTTGGTTTCCATCTGAAACTCGGAGACTGGGAGATGCAAGGCGCAAACGGTCGCGACGCTCTGACCGCGTCGATGGAAGGCTATGCGATCGACCTGACCTTATCGACTGACAAAGACCCGATCCTGCATAACATGGGAACAGGCTACATGGACATTGGCATGGCTGGAGGTTCCTATTACTACTCCCGGCCAGGAATGAAGCTGAGCGGTCGGCTGACGGTCCACGGCGAGTCGCTCGATGTTACCGGCAACGCCTGGATGGACCACCAGTGGGGGAACTTCGTCCTTGTGAACGGCGGCGGCTGGGATTGGTTTGCCGTGGAACTCGACGACGGCACGGCCCTGATGGTCTTCCAGCTTCGCGGGGTTGACGGAGTTGGCGATGTGCCCGATTTTGGCACGCTGGTCCTGCCCGACCAAACCGTCATCCATCTGGACGAAACCGACTACACCATCGCATCTGAAGAGACGTGGTTGAGTGATCGCACCGGCGCAAACTACCCTCTGGGCTGGACGATCACCATTCCAACCCAGGATCTTACGCTTCAACTTGAGCCATCTCTGCCTGATCAGGAACTCGACACTCGGGCAAGCACAGGGACGATCTACTGGGAAGGAGAAGTCACGATTAGCGGCACTCGCGCCGGTGATCAGGCAACTGGACTAGGTTATGTCGAATTGACGGGCTACGCCCAAGCCGACGCGCTCAGTCCCTGACGCCAATTTCGAGCGGCTGCTGGACTTCCTGAACAACTTCATCAATCCGGCTGGCGAATTCCGGAGGCTCATTGACTGGTTCCGGATCGAGTAGTAGAGCCCAATTGCGAGCGCCAACTCGTTTTTCGTCGAGCAGCGGCTCACGCCGTACGCGCCTCCACAGGAAGATATCGGCAACAGCAGCGACTGGCAGGAACACCAACCAGGTGGCCGCCAGGCCGTAGCCACCCTCCCGCACCAAAATGTAAGCAAGGCCGACAGCCGCCCAGATCATGATTGAGTTGACAATAGCCGGATAGAGTGACTTGCCGGTACCTCGCAAAGTCCCCGAGAAGACGAAGAGCATGCCCCAGAAAACTTGAGAGAGCGCGAGCGCGCGCATGGAATCAGCGCCCACTGCCCGGACTTCGGCATCGCCGCTGAAAATTGCCGTAATCGGTCCCGCCAGCACAAAGTAGATCAGCCCCATCGATCCCATCCAAAGGACCGCATATTGCGCGCCGATCTTCGTAGCCAGACGCCCCGACGCCGGATCGCGGGCGCCTACGGACTGCCCAACGAGCGCGGTTGCCGCGATTGCCAGGCCGAAGCCAGGCATGAATGAGAGATTCAGCGCGTTGAAGACGATCCTGTGAGCCGCCAGCGATGCCGTTCCCAGGACCGCCACAATGCCGGTATGGACGGCAAGCCCAGTAGAAATTGCGAATTCTTCAATCGCCGTCGGCCCACCTACCCTGATGATGCCGCGAGTTGTCTCCCAGCTCGGCCACCAGCCTGTCTTGCTGAAGAAGTCGAACGGACGCTTGCCACGCCCGATCATTGCCACCAGAAAAATGACTTCAGTCGACCAGCCGATAACCGAGCCCCAGGCACTACCTTTGACTCCGAGTTCGGGGAAACCCCACTTCCCAAAAATCAATACGTATGCAAAGACCGAGTTCGTAATCGTCGCCAGGGCGGTACCCCACATCGGCGTCGCCGTGTCGCCTGAGCCCTGGAGAATTCCGGACAGCACGAACACGAGCATGACGATGAAGATCGCGAGCGAAACGACGCCCCAGTATTCGACGCCGAGTTCCGCGACCTGTGGCTCAAGTCCAAAGAGACCGATCAGCTTGAAACGCAGGAAGTATCCCAGGAACGAAACCGGAATTGCGATGATCAGACCGAGGGTGATCGACTGCCGCGCAACTCGTCCTGCAACGACCCGATCTCCGGCTCCAACAGCCTGCGCAACGAGCACAGACGCGCCGATCTCGATCGCGATAAGCGTTACGAACATGACGAAGATAAGCTGGCTCGCCGTCCCAACAGCCGCCAACGCGTCTTCGCTGAGCAGCGAGACGAGAAAAGTATCGACAACCTGAATCGAGGTCATCAGCAGCCCCTGGACAATCGCCGGCCAGGCGAGCAGCATCACTCGACGGCGCATCATTATTTCCGGATCGTCAGTCTCTCCCCGGCCCAGACCGAGCCAGCGCACCAGGTTGTCCATTAGGTTCATGCCTTCACCTCCCGAGACTGAAGCCCGGAAATAAAGGTCTCCACGGTTAGTGTGGCGAGTTCTTCCCCACGTTCGCGGTTGAGGTCTTCGCCCTCCAGCACGACTCCGTGGATCAATCCAAGCAACATGAGTTCGTCCAACTCCGAATCGCGCGGGCGGACTGATCCTGATTCGTAGCCTTCTTTGAGCAGGTCTGCGAAGTATCCGCCGACTTGATCGGCACTTGGACCCCACTGATTAACTGACTTGGGACCGCCGAAGGTCGTGTGGAGCCCCATCATTAGCTGATACTCGTTCGGATGATCGAGTCCAAATCGCATCGCCTCGAGCAACGCATCGTTAAGTCGAACAAGCGGTTCCCGGGACCGTGGGAGACGTTGCAATCTGCTCATCAGACGCGAAAACTGCTCCTCGCTCGCCTGATAGAGAAGGTCGTCTTTGTCCTTAAAGTGGATGTAGATCGTGCCATGCGAGAGTTTAGCGCGAGCCGCAATCTTCCTCACGCTGATGGCCTCGTACCCGCTCTGGATGAAGAGTTCGCTGGCGGCATCAAGGATCTGCTGCCGGGTGTGCTCAGTGTCTCTCGTTCGGCGCCCGCTCGACATTCGGAATTCCCGTCACTGACCAGTGGTTACTAACCAGTGGTCAGTTTACAGGAAGAGCGCACGTGGAGACAAGTTGAACCCGTCCAATCGGGCGGATTCAAGCTCAATCAATGCTGCGTGATCTGTCATGCCAGTGGCGAGCGACGGCAAGATAGGTACGTCGCGAATACTCGCACGACATTAGGTGGCACATGAAGGCTCCGATCGTGTCGGTAAGCGTGGACTGAATCGACACGAGTATGCCGATTCCTCCCAAAACGCGCCTCCTACGGCGCTCGTCACCAGTCGCTCATTGAAGGATGGGGCTTGATGAACGGCTTTCTCTACCGGCTGATCGTCTATTCATGGATTCACTTTCGACCTACGACGTTTGCGACGGTTCTCGACCAACTATCGCTTGTGAATTGAATAGATCGAGAGCAACCTGATCGTTCGTGCGGCGCACGGCTAAGTAGGCAACCATTGCGAGCGACACGATACCCAGAACGATAAGCGTCGGAGCAATTCCTCGCGATTCAAGTGCGACGCCAATGAAGAGCAAGCCCGGGAGTTTGATGATGTTGTTAAGTGCGAAACGGGTGCAGAAAACTCTCCCTCGAATTGAATCGTCCGTGCGCTGCTGGATCAGCGTATCCATGCTGGGAATGATTGGGCCAAACACGATTCCAACAAGGCAGCCGAGAATCGTCGCGATCACCAACGACGGTTCCATCGCCAGGAGCACGAAAGGCACTCCGACGAGCGCCGTCGCGATGAGATATGTCGTCCAGCTGGCCAAACGGTTCGCCAGATAACCGAACCCGATTGAACCAAGCAGCGATCCCAACCCGAAACCGGCGACCAGAATGCCGAGACTCACCGGATCATCGAAGACCGCCTCCGCGTAGACCGGCATGATGATGACCATATAGGCGGCGATGAGCGTCATCGTAATCGAGGCCGAGACGAGCACCTGCGTCAGCCTGCGGTCGGCGACGATCCATTGCACTCCCTCCCAAACTTCCCGAAGGTAGCTCGGGGATTCATTTCCATCGGTCTTATCAATTATCGATTCTGCGCGTTCGTCTTTGATGAAGAAGGCGATGAGTAAAGCGGACACGAGGAACGTCCCGGCGTCGAACCAGAGCGCGGCAGTCGAACCAACCAAAGCGATGAGCACCCCGCCGAGCGCCGGGCCAAGCAGGACCGACGTACTCCAACTCACCTGGAAAGCCGAGTTGGCGCGTTCCAGCGACATGCCTGTCCCTTCTGCAAGATCAGGGACAAGGCTCCGTCGTGCCGCAAAGCCCGGACCATCCAATACCGCACCAAGAAAGACGAGTATCAGAAGCTGCCAGTAGCGGATACCTATTGTGTGGTGGAGGAGCGGAATAAGCGCAACTGAAACGCCACTGACCAGATCGGCAGCGATACTGAGCTTCACGCGGCTGACGCGATCGACCACCGCTCCTCCGAAGAAGGTCACAATCGGGACCGGCAGGAAGAGCGCGATGAAGACAATTCCGGTTAAGGTCGCACTGCCGGTTGATTCCAGCACAAACCACGGCAACGCGATCGTCGTAACGGCATTCCCGAATTGCGACACGAAATCGCCACTGATAAGAGCGTAGATTGGACCACGCCTTTTTGAAGCAATCGCTGAGGACATGTGCCTCCCGTTCCATCTCAGGAAACACTGTAACCGGATGTGGCAGGCGCACACATAACCGATTCGTACCTTTTGGTTTGACGGTTTCTCGCTACTGCGCTTCGACGAGCGTATTGTCAATCTTCGGTCTTAACCGGACGCAGGTGCATGACCCAGATGATGGCGATGATCGCACCGGTGGAGATCAGTACATCTCCAATCGATATGACATTTGCCGCTGGGAATCCTGAAGGGATCGGCAGGATATCTCCAAGGAAGGCCAAATGTGTGTGGCTGTCAGCGATTGTAATCTGCGGCCACTGCACATTTTCACCGGCTGCATGCAGAGCATGTTGATTCTGAATATGCTCGAGTGTCCCGGCAGTTCGAAGACTCGCTTCGCGGGCCGGCATCGACGCACCATTGATCGTGATGACGATGAAGTTGAGCAATGCGCCGACGAACACGAGCTTCATGCCAAAGATGTGGCGATTGAGAAAGATCCCAACGAGGCCGGCCGCCAGTGCTCCAACATACAGATATGGCGCAACGCCGCGCACAAATGACTGGCTGCCGATATAGCCGGTGAAAATGATGACCTGGATAAGCCCGCCAGCAAACAGCAGAGGGATGTAACGAAAGCGTACTTCGCTAAACCCCGAAAGGGAGCCGCCACTCAGAATACCGATTAGGAATCCGATGGCCACCATCAATAGCAGGATCATAGCGACTTCCCTGTTTTTCTCGTGAGTGTTGCACCTCGACATGAAAAACAGCCGGGTCGCGGTGTGCGTGACCCGGCTGTTGAGTTCAAACCTGATGCCCGACTCGCATTATGCGCCGTATGGCATCAGGCGAGTTGAACTCTTTAGAGGCGATTCGGGGCGCCGGAGGCGAGCACAATAGCGATGATCGTGCTGAGTCCAAGCGCTATCTGCAAGCCGCGACCCTTAAGGCGCTTCATGCTAAAACCCTTCCCTTTGTACTGCGAAGGCCCAATGTGTGGCACGGGCCTATTCACAGACAACGTCAATTGCGGACGCTGACTTAGGTTACGCATTCGTCATGCTAATGTCAATACTTCCGTACCCCTAATACTGGACTATAATCGGTCAAACAGTTCGGTTATCGCGATTAACTTCCTGAGGGCTATTAGTTGCGTTAGAGCGCCCTCTACTGTTAAGGTTGGTGCTAGACGGGCAGTAGCCGCGTTAGCATGTGCCAGCGATCCGGGAGCTTGGTGGGAGCCCGGTCAGCGCGACACGGTGAACTCACGTCAAACTTCTCCACGGAATTGGCGTTGCCAGTCTGTGAGCGGGTGAGCCCGATATAGCTAGTAGAGTGGGCGGCGCAGTGCCGTCAACAAGGGTGGTACCGCGGGTTTACCTCGTCCCTGGTCGGGATGAGGTTTTTGGGTTAATGAGCAGGTAGATTGAACACATCAGCAGCGCGCCAAAATCGCACAAGCAACTCGAAGCCATCCGCCCGTCGACGGCCATCGCCCGTTTGGTCCTGGTCATCTCTGATCAACCTCTCCCTTATTTAGCCCCGCCACGGGGCCTCACAACTGACCGCAAAGCGTTCGGTATCGCAACGAGTTTCGTCACCTGAATTAGCAAGAGAGAGGCACAACCATGCCTGACCGAGTCATAGTGTTTGACACCACCCTGCGCGACGGCGAGCAATCTCCCGGCGCAACGATGAACACAGAGCAGAAGATCGAAGTGGCGCGCCAACTATCGCGCCTCGGCGTCGATATTATCGAAGCTGGCTTTCCGGCAGCCTCGCCCGGAGACCTCGACGCGGTTCGCCGAATCGCAACTGAGGTCAAGGGGCTAACGGTGCTTGGCCTGGCGCGCACCAGCACCTATGACATCGACGCTGCCTGGGAAGCGGTTCAGCATGCGGAGGACGCATCCATCCACACCTTTGTGTCCACGTCGCCGATCCATATGGAGCGCAAACTCCGCAAATCGCCAGACGAAGTGGTGGAGATGGCACGCGCAGCCGTGCGGCGCTGCAAGGGCTACGTCAGCAAAGTGGAATTCTCAGCCGAGGACGCAACGCGCAGCGACTGGGACTATCTCTGCCGCATCTTTGCCGCCGCGATCGAAGAAGGCGCGACGACGATCAACATTCCTGATACCGTTGGATACACGATGCCGGCCGAATATCACGCGTTGATCAAATACGTACAGGCGAACACGCCCGGCATCGAGGATGTCGTCATCAGCGTCCACTGTCATAACGATCTCGGGATGGCAACGGCCAACACACTCAGCGCAGTCCAGGCTGGCGCGCGTCAGGTCGAGGTCACGATAAACGGCATCGGCGAACGCGCGGGCAATACATCGCTCGAAGAGGTCGTCATGGCGCTGAAGACGCGCCGGGATTTGTATGACGGTATCGAAACGAATATCGACACAACGCAGCTGGTTCCTTCGAGCCGGCTGGTCAGCCGTATGACCGGCATTACCGTCCAGCCCAACAAGGCCATCGTTGGCGCGAACGCCTTCGCGCACGAAGCCGGCATTCACCAGGACGGTATGCTCAAAGACCGCGAGACCTACGAGATCATGACGCCCGAATCGGTTGGATGGGAAGAGTCGAAGCTCGTCCTCGGCAAACATTCCGGCCGCGCCGGCTTCAATGCCAAGCTCGAAGAACTCGGTTACAGCGTCGATCGCGAAACGCTCCAAGGTCTCTACGAGCGCTTTATCTCCCTGACGGACCGCAAGAAGACGGTAAGTGACGCAGACATCATCGCTATCGTCGAAGACAATCTCCAGCGCGTGGCTGGCGACGTGATCTTGAAGCTCATCGACTGGCATGCGGCATCTGCGTCCAGCGGTGAATGCGAAGCGGCGGTGATACTCGAGATCAACGGCCGTGAGCGAGAAGCGACCGGTCGCGGCAACGGCCAGGTCGATGCGCTCTACACGGCCGTTGATGCACTCATTGACATACAACCGAAGCTCGAACATCTCCACGTCGAAGCTGTCACATCGAGCGCGGACGCTCAAGGTAGTGTTCTCACCCGTGTACGCGTAGGCGATGAGGTTTATACTGGTCAAGCGGTTTCGACGGACATCATCGCAGCCAGTCTTGATTCGTATGTTCAGGCCATTAACCGAGCTTTGGTTGCGCGAGCAGCGCGAACACAGGAACGGGCCAGCAAAAGGGAAGCGGTATAACCATGGGCCAGACAATGACCGAGAAAATTCTCGCCAAAGGAGCCGGTCTCGATTCCGTTACTCCGGGCGACATCGTCGAGGTGAAACTAGACCTTGTCATGACGAACGACGTGACGGCACCCTTGTCAATTCGTGAGTTTCAGAAAACTGGACTCGACAAGGTCTTCGATCCGCAAAAAGTCGTTTTCGTTCCCGATCACTTCGTCCCGGCCAAGGACATTCGTTCGGCCGAGAATGCCAAGATCATGCGCGACTTCGCTCACGAGCAGGGGTCACTCTACTTTGAGCTGGGCCGGGCCGGCATCGAACACGTTGTGTTGCCGGAGAATGGGCTGACCCTGCCCGGTGACATCATCATCGGAGCGGATTCACACACCTGCACCTACGGCGCTTTCAATTGCTTCTCAACCGGCATGGGTTCCACCGATATCGCGGCCTCGATGGCCACCGGCTCAACCTGGATCAGAGTCCCGCCAACGCTCAAACTCGTATATACCGGGACGCTACCTGAGCACATCGGCGGCAAGGATCTGATTCTCCACACCATCGGACTGATCGGAGTCGATGGTGGTCTGAACATGGTCCTTGAATTCGCTGGTCCCGTTATCGACCAGCTACCACAAGACGATCGCATCGCGATGTGCAATATGGCGATCGAAGCCGGCGCCGACACCGGCATCTTCCCCTTCGACGACATCACTCGAGAGTGGCTCGCCGAAGTCACCGACCGTCCATTTGAGCCGGTCGCATCCGATCCCGACGCCCATTACGAGCGCATCGTTGAAATCGACGTGACAGACCTGAAACCGGTCGTAGCGCTGCCTCACCTGCCCTCCAACGTCCACGCCGCCGATTCGATCGTAGATATGCAGATCAATCAGGTGGTTATCGGTTCTTGCACGAATGGCCGGCTTTCCGACCTGCGTGCTGCGGCCGAAATCATACGCGGCAGGGAAGTGCATCCAAACGTTCGCTTGATCGTCATTCCCGGGAGTCAGAAAGTACACCGCGAAGCCTCGAAAGAAGGGCTCGACGACATCTTCATGGAAGCGGGCGCAATCTTCAGCACCTCGACCTGCGGCCCATGCCTCGGCGGCTACATGGGCGTGATCGCCGAAGGCGAGCGCTGCGTTTCAACCACCAATCGCAATTTCCGTGGTCGTATGGGACACCGCAACGCCGAGATCATTCTGGCGGGTCCGCGGGTTGCCGCGGCCAGCGCGATCCTCGGACGGGTGGCGGATCCAAGCCAACTGAATTAGAGACCAATAGAGTTCGTAGACTCGGCATCCATTCCGGAGGCAAATGCGCGACATTCACCGCAAGCGGTATTGGGAGTAGGAGATCAATGCAATATGTAGGCAAGGTTTGGAAATTCGAGGATGACATCGATACAGACGTCATCATACCTGCTCGCTATCTCCTCACATCGGATGCGGCGGAACTGGCCGAGCATGTGATGGAGGACATCGACCCTTCATTCCCGACCAAGGTCGAGGCCGGCGACATCATCGTCGCCGGCAAGAACTTCGGTTGTGGCTCTTCTCGCGAGCACGCGCCGATTGCAATCCAGGGTGCAGGCGTCTCCTGTATCGTCGCCAAATCCTACGCCCGGATCTTCTATCGCAACGCGATAAATATCGGCTTGCCGATCATCGAATGTCCCGAAGCCGTGGACGAAATCGAGGAAGGCGACACCCTGGAGGTCGACACGACCGAAGGCGTCGTCGTCAACACCCGGACAGGGAAGTCTTACGATGCCACCCAGCATTCACCCTACGTTCAGGACATCATTCGAGCGGGCGGGTTGATGGCGGCGGTCGGGGCACGTGTACGCGCCCAAGCCGCGGAATCGGTGGAGTAAAAGCAGTGACGGCATACGATATCTTGATGTTGCCCGGTGACGGCGTCGGGCCAGAGGTGCTGGCCGAAGCTCAAAAGACCCTCGATAGCGTTGCAGCACATTCCGGATTCAGCGTTACGTACCACCATGCAAATATCGGCGGCGCAGCCGTGGACGCCCACGGCGTTCCCGTTCGTGACGAAGATATCGAGACAGCTCGCGCGTCCGCAGCTGTCATGCTCGGCGCTGTTGGCGGTCCAAAGTGGGAAAATGTCGAGCCAGAGATCCGACCGGAGGCCGGACTACTCAAACTCCGACAGGAACTCGGCCTCTTCGCAAACCTGCGACCGATCAAGGTCTACGATGCGCTTGCCAATGCGTCCCCGCTGAAAGAGGATGTCGTGCGCGGAGTCGATATGCTCATCGTTCGGGAGCTCACCGGCGGCATCTATTTCGGGGAGCCTTCCAAACGCTGGACGACCGAGCAGGGACGCCGGGCAGTCGATACCCTGCCCTACGGAGAGCAAGAGGTCGAACGAATCGTCGACCTCGCGTTTACACTCGCTTCCGCGCGCCGCCAGAAGGTCACCAGCGTCGACAAGGCGAACGTCATGGCTACATCCAGACTCTGGCGCGAGGTCGCGTCTGAGGTTGGGGAGCGCTACCCGGATGTGGCACTGGATCACGCTCTCGTGGATTCCTGTGCGATGCGCTTGATTAGCCGTCCGCTTGATTTCGATGTGCTCGTCATGGAGAACATGTTTGGCGACATCCTGAGCGACGAAGCTGCCGTACTGGCGGGGTCACTCGGAATGCTGCCATCCGCGAGTCTCAGCAGCGACGGCGGCAACTCGGCTTCCGGAGGCAGATTCGGACTCTACGAACCAATTCATGGCTCAGCACCCGATATCGCTGGAAAAGGGATCGCGAACCCTTGCGGCGCGATCCTGTCGCTCGCGATGCTGCTACGAACATCGTTAGGGCGGGAAGCCGAAGCCGCAGCAGTTGAAGCTGCTGTCGACATCGTGCTAGCAGACGGCGCACGTACGCTCGATATCGCCGGCGGTGGTCCTTCCCTTACGACAGCAGCATTCGGAGATCTCGTGCGTCAGGCGCTCGAAGATACTCTCGGAACAGCCTGAATGGCTGTCGCGCTCGGTTGCAGCTGGTTCGACGAGCTGGCTGACCATCCGGACATCGTCGATTCGCTTGACTTCATCCAGGTATCCGGGTGGCATCTGACCGACGACGTTTGAGCGTCCGCATCCTCGTCTCATTCTCCACAATCTTGACCAGGACTGGAGCATGGCGGCAGTCGATGCGATCGGCCGGGATTGGCCGGAGCGACTCCACGCGGCGATAGAGCTGACGCGCACACCATGGTTCAGCATGCACCTTGGATTCGCGTCTGAAAAAGTGTTCTTCGACGACCATATGCTTCCAAGGAGCGAGCCGCTTGGCGCCAGCGAGCTGATGGGCCGAATTGTCGAAGTTACGAACGAGGCGCGGCTCCACTGCCCACTTCAGGTTCTATTAGAGAACCTCGACTACTGTCCGGAGGGCGCTTACGAGCACATCTGCCAACCGGAATTCATCGCGGAAGTCGTCGAGATGACTGGGGCAGGGATGCTCTTCGACATCGCCCACTGGCGGGTGAGTAGTTCATGGTTGGGATTTGATCCAATCGGAGCCCTCGCAAGTATGCCGCTCGAACGAATCGTGGAGATTCACCTCTCATCGCCTCGTCCGCTGGACGACGGTTCCGGACGGTTGGATGATTGCCACGAGGCGCTTGGAAGACCTTGACCTCGAGCTTCTTTCGGCGGTGTTGGAGCGAGCTCAGCCCCGAGGCAATCACAATCGAATATTCCCGCGACCCGGACCTGCTTCGAAAGCAGATCGCCGATATGCGTGCGTTTCTCAGCACATGAGGCATCGCAAGTGATAGTATTCCGCCCAATGTGGACATTCCGACTTACACGCTCCCTCGCAGAATGCGCTATCATTATCGGAGTGAGTAACTCGGAATTGAGAATGTGCTACTATCCGAGCGTTGATACTGATCAGACGGTCAGAGAGGTTTCAAAATGACAGCAACTGTAGCCCCGGCATTAGCATTTCAGACGACGCAGTCGAACAGCTCCACGACTTTCCTGGTAGACCAGGGCACGCCGGATTTCGCGTTGCGAGTATTCGTTGCGCCGGGAGGCTGCTCGGGCCTTCAGTATGGTATGTCGGTCGAGGAAGAGATGGAAGATGGCGATACCGTCGTCGACACCAAGGGCGTACGTCTTCTCGTCGACGAATTCTCCGCGATGTACCTCAGCGGCGCTGAGATCGATTTCGTCAATAGCTTGATGGGTGGCGGCTTTACCGTCCGTAACCCGAACGCAGTCGCAAGCTGCGCTTGCGGTCACTCCTTCGATTCCGGCGCGAACGCTGGCACCGCTCAAGGTTGTGGTTGCGGAGCCTTCTAAGCACCCGCCAGGCAAAATACGCATGCGAAAGTGAGCGCCAGATCGGCGCTCACTTTTATTGCTATTTGTCGAGTTCCCGCCCACTCCGCTAGAATCGCTTGGGGAAGCTGAAAATGTAGCGGCGGGGATCAAGCTAACTTCATGATCGCACACGAAGCAAATCATTCTGGCATCTCGTGTCCCGCATGTGGCGGCAGCCGCACGCGGCGGACACATCGCGGCTATGCCGGGCGGGTTGATACCCCTGACCAATTTGTCACATGCAGCGATTGTGGTGAAACGACCTACGAGATAATATCCCGCTCCGAACGCGAACTACGTGTCGATCGCCTCGAACCGGGGCGGCGGTTCAAACACCAGGGCAGCGAGTACATCGTCTCCCGCATCCTCAAAGTCGGGCTGGACGAGGCGCTCGTTTACGTGCGCCCCGCCCCACCCCATCCATCGACACGCGTCGGCTAGTCGCCAGAAACGAGCACCTTCTCAAGCGCCGATGGGTGCTGGCGATGTATTTCAGTGAGCGTTGTGAGGCGATTCACATCCGCCGTTGTATTCGAAACTCCCAGCAAGCCGAACATCTGCACGAAACGCTCTTCCAGCTCGTCACATATGGCCTTCATCCGGGCATCTTCGAGCGTCCAGAAGTAGCGTTTGAATGGCCCGAAAGCTCGCTTGCGCGTCTTGTAGAAGAATTGCGCGTCTGTTTCTCCGTCTTTACGCTCCTGAGCTCGATTCGCACTCAACCAATTGTAAGTCGCCTCCCGAAGATCATCTGGCAACGACTTGCTCTCGAAAATCATGTTTTGGAAGCCGGTGGCGAGGTGCACTTCGCATGCATTGGCCTCCGCGAAGAGGTGGAAGGCTTCGTCCGGAAGCGTCGATGCCCCGTGCTGTACTGCACCACCGAGGGAATACTTCTCTCGCGCTACATCCGATAGATCGCCGAGAGTCTTGAAATCGACCGCCACGTCAGCCACGCTGCCGTCCGGCAACGGCACGCCGCCATGGCTCGTGCCGGTCTGTACCGAAATCTTGGACAGACCTTGCGAACTATCGCCGCCCATAAAATCATTAAAATGATCCATGAACGCCTCCAGCTCGGCGACGGTGGAGTTCTCCGTACCAACTTCGCCGATCTCACCACCTACCGATACCATCACGCCGTCGGGCTGTTTTCGGCGAATGTAGCGGGTAATCTCGGCAGTTCGACGGGCGTTGTCGCGCTGTTGGGCCACTTCACCTTCCAGCTCGTAGTCGACGATCGTCGACGCGTCAACGTCGATGTTATAGAAGCCGCTGTTGATCGCTTCCAGCGCAATACCTTCGACGGCCCGTACTTCCTTGTCGCGTTGCTGTCTGTAGTCGCTCAAACCGATCTGGAAATGATCGCCCTGGATGAAGACCGGGCCTTCATGGCCCTCCTTGATAGCGGCCGCGAGTATCGCGGAACTATATTCGTGGGGTCGCTGGTTCGTGTAACCAATCTCAGATCTTGCGATCTCGAAGATTTGCTGCCCTGCATCGAGCTTTTGCCGCGCCCGGAAGATCGCCCTGGCGATCTCGTAAGTGATCCCGCGAATATTGATCGCCGGCGTCGTCCGGTTGCTCCAGGCCCCCTGGCCACCGGCCATATAGTACTCGTGGATCGACGCGGGACGGGCTCCCAGCGTCTGGGCACATTCCCAGATCAGCCAGCGAGCGACGGACATTACGTCCTTTTCACCAAAGACGGCATCGAAGACGAGCGTGTCAATCAATTCATTGACGAAGTCCCTCGGCATCTTTGATCTCGACGCCTTTGGCTTCGATGCTTCCATACTTCCGAAAGTCCCCCAGCAATGCGTCAAGGCTCTGATGTTCCCTTTGATCTTGTTCTGCTGCCACGGCGATATTCTTCCCTTCAACAACGACGGTTCAAACCGACGCCTGATCCGTCCGGCACCACATTCATGATACTCCGCTACCTACAAATATCGGTCGAACCAGTCACAGATTCGCTCGAGGCGTTCAACCCGGTGTACTGGCTGGCCCGTCCGCGAAAGCCCATGGCTCTCGTTCGGGAAGCGCACGAATTCTGCTTCACAACCGTGCAACTTAAGGGCTGTGAAGTACTCCTCACTCTGGGAAATCGGGCAACGCAGGTCATTCTCGGAATGCAGGAGCAAAATCGGTGTCACGACGTTCTCGATGTACGTTAGCGGAGATCGCTCGCGGTAGAACTCGTGGTTCTCGTATGGCGTGCCGCCGTACTCCCAATCGTTGTAACTCCAGTTGATGTCGCTCGTGCCGTAGAGCGAAGCGCGGTTGGCGGTCGAGCGCTGACTAACCGCCGCTTTGAATCTGTCCGTCTGGCCAAGCGCCCAGTTGACCATGTAGCCGCCATACGATCCACCGGTGATACCCATGCGGTCTCCATCGACGAAATCGAGCCCGGCCAGATAATCTGCTCCGGCGATCAACGTCGCGATAGTCCGCACCACCCCAGTCGCCTTTCGTCGCGCCCACCCATTCCTGGCCGTAGCCGGTCGATCCTCGAGGATTCGTCATCAGGACGACGTAGCCGCGAGCTGCCAGAAGTTGCATTTCGTGAAAGAAGCCAACACCATACATGCCATGAGGACCCCCATGCACCTGAATAACCGCCGGATAACGCGCCACAGGATTGAAGGCTGGCGGCTTCAACAGCCATCCGTGGACTTCAACCCCCGGATCACTCTCGTAACGCACTTCCTCCGCTGCGGCGAGCTCAACGGCGGCGAGATACCTGGCGTTCATGGTCGTGAGTTGCCGCTCTTCGTCTCCAGACAGGACGAATATCTCGGGCGGATTTGAAAGATCGGAAGCAGCGAACGCGACTGTTCCATCGCCGGCAAGGCTGAAGGATTGGATGTCGCGCTGACCGGCAAGTGTGAGAGATGGGGCAGCGTCACGAGAACAGCGATAGAGGTGCACACTACCGCCGTCACCGATAAGCGTTAGTGTCGCGCCCGATTCTTCCCAGACAGGCCGTTGGGCGGGCAAGTTGTAGCGCGCATCCGACATTGCTGAATTGCCCGGTTCCAGATCCATGCCGCCCATGAGACCGATGTCTTCTCCGGTCGTCAGATCGCGCACGAAGAGGTTATCGAGCGTCGTTGGTCCCCAGGGATCGACAACGGGGTGCCCCGTATATGCCAACTGGGATCCATCTCGCGACCAGGCTGGCGATCCGTAGGAGCCATCACCGGCTGTTATCTGCTCCGTTTCGCCGGATGCAAGATCCTGGACCCAGACATCGATACGGGTGGTTGCGTCGCGCTCTTCGGAACGATTCGAGCAGAACGCAATGCGGCTCCCGTCAGGAGACGGTGCAGGCTGGGTGTTGTCCCAGTCTCCCGAAGTGATTTGTTCTGGCGCATCGTCCCCGGTGGCTTTGATAGAGAAGATGTGACGACGACGGCCATCCCAGAATCCTTCACCGTCCATTCTATTCCGGAGCGTCTTGAGGACCTTTGTGTCAGTCGAAGAGTTGAATTTCTCCCCACGTCGCATGACGAAAAACAGCGAACTGCCGTCATACGACCATTGAATATCCGAGATTGGATCGTCACCGGAGGTCAGTTGAATCGATTCACCTCCATCAGATGGCATGACATGCAGCTGGTTTCGTCCACTCCTGTCAGAAACGAATGCCAGCTGGCTCCCATCCGGAGACCAGCGCGGGCTGGAATCCAGACCGCCTCCTCCGGTATACCGGTACGGCTCGGATCCACCTGAGGCGTCGGTCATCCAGATCGCAGAACGATAGCGATTGGCGTCGCCATCCAAAGTGGAGACGACGAACGCCACACGCTCACCGTTCGGAGAAATCTGAGGATCGGCAACCATCTGAATTTCAAACAGATCATTGATCGTCACTCGTCGCTTGGCAGTCAAAGTCATGGATTCCCTTCAAGACGTCCCACATGGTTTGGTGCATTGTAGAGAATTCTGATGAAAAGCAGTCACATCATTGAGCAACATTGGTGATACAGCGGGGAATGCGGCATCATTGGCTAAGGAACGGATCGTTCGGCTTCGCAAGTGGGGGACACGGTGGATGACGCAGACGTCAGGCTAAACGAACGTGCGGACGAAATTATCGAAGATCTGCGTTCGTCACGGCGTCCGCGTGTCATCGTTATCTCTGGACCATCAGGTGTTGGCAAAGACGCGGTCATCCAGGAAATGCGATTGGAGTTGCCCGACCTCCACTACGCAGTGACAGCTACGACTCGTGCCCGCCGCCCGGGCGAGATCGACGGCGTACATTACCACTTCATGGAAACCTCTGACTTTGAAACACTGGTCGAGGACAACGAGTTTCTGGAACACGCGGTGGTCTATGGCAACTTTTACGGCGTTCCAAAGCAGCGGGTGCGTTCATCACTCGCGTCAGGTCAATCCGTCGTCATCAAGGTCGACGTGCAGGGCGCGCGCACGATTCGTGAAATCATTCCGCAGGCGGTTCTGATCTTCCTCGCTCCACCAAGCATGTCTGATCTCTTACATCGATTGCGAGATCGTAAGTCGGATGATTTTGACGTCGTGATCCGCCGCTTGAATACGGCCATGCACGAACTTACCGTCGCGTCGGAGTTTGATTATCTCGTCTTCAACGAGACGAACCGGCTAGCGGATACGGTACAGGCTATCGCAACAATCGTAAGTGCCGAAGAATTCCGCATCGCTCAACGGGAAATTACGCTGTAGATTCGCTTTGCTCTGCGTCCTGTTCAAATTCGTCGGCCTCAACTTCACTGGGGTAGAAAAGCATCCGCACGGTATCCATCCGATCGAAGAAAAGAACGCCGTTCAGATGATCGATCTCATGCTGTAAGACTCGTGCGACGATACCCCGCGTCCGAAAACGCACCTTCTTGCCTTCGGCATCCTGGCCTTTGATGATCGCCCACGTATACCGTTCCACGGGTCCAAGCAATTCGGGAAAGCTCAAGCATCCTTCGATATCAACGTCTCGCCCGCCAGCTTTAACGATCTCCGGGTTGAAGAGCGTCAACGCAACATCTTCATCAACGTCCTCGGCATAGCCAGCCGGAATATGGGCGACGATCAGTCTGATATTTTCACCGACTTGAGGCGCAGCGAGGCCGACACCTTTCTCCTCAATCATCGTTTCGAACATATCCGCCGCGAGTTGTTTGATCTCTTCTGAGATTTCGGAAACGGGCTCAGCTTTGGAACGTAACTTGTCGCTAATACTGTTGTAACGAGGGTCCGGTTCAATCACTAATTCGAGCTTCGACAACGCGCTACCTTCTCCACTTCACGATTGTGGCGTAGTCTGGAAGTATAAGATACCTAAAGCAAACTCACCGGATCGACATCGACAACCCACCCAGGCGGAAGCCGAATTCCTCCGGCAACTCGGGGCGCGGCGTTCCCGCGCAATAGGATCTGCCAACCGTACTGCCCCCGCACCCTGACAGCGAACGCTGGTGCCGGACCCAGAATATCGACACCGCCCTGGACGTCCTCGTGCGCCAGAATGAATTGTTCGATCTCATCCGCCAGATCAGTAGCCCGGCGCTCTGCGGCATCATTGTCGCGATCACGAACCAGAAAACGTACGAGCCGTTTGAATGGCGGATGACCATGTTTCGCCCTGAACGCGATCTCTTCACGATAGAAACGATCGTATCGCTGGCTCGCCGCCGTCGTCAGTGCGTAATGGTTGGGAGAAAAAGTCTGGATGACGACTTGCCCGCCCGTCGATCGGCGTCCGGCCCGACCAGCGACCTGAACGAGCATCTGGAATGTGCGCTCGGCTGCTCGGAAATCGGGTAAGTGCAGATAGGTGTCCGCATTTACAACGCCGACGAGCGTCACGTTCGCCAGATCCAGACCGCGGCCGATCATTTGGGTTCCAACGACGATATCGACTTCGTGGCGCTGCACTCGTTCCAGAAGGGCCTCATGCGATACTCCACCGCGTAGAGCGTCCTGATCCCAACGCAGAACGCGCGCCTCTGGCAGGAATTTTGACGTCTCCTGTTCGACCCTCTGCGTCCCGGTACCAAAATATCCGACGCTATCGCTGCCACAATCGGGGCAGCGTCGGAGCGGTTGAATCCGGTAGCCGCAACGGTGGCAGACTAGTCGTTCGCCAGAGCGATGGTAGACGAGCGGGATGTCACAGAAAGGACATTCTGCAACGAAACCGCACGATCGGCATTGGACAAAAGTGGACATCCCTCTGCGGTTGAGAAATAGGATCGTCTGCTCGCCATTTCTCAGTCGTTGACCCATCAAGTCACTAAGGCGTCTGCTAAACAACGACGCATTGCCAGCCCGCAGTTCTGAGCGCATATCGAGCAGTTCGATCTCCGGCAGCGGAATCGCCATTGGCTCGACGTTTCCAAAGCGATCGACGGCTCGTTGCCCCACACGTTCGGTGAGGCTCAGCCGGGTCCACTGACCGCGAGATGCTCGGTAGGTTGATTCCACATCCGGGGTTGCGCTGCCCAGAATCAGCGCCGCACCGTGCAGATCCGCCAGGCGCGCCGCTACGGTTCGGGCATGGTAACGCGGCGCTGTTTCCTGTTTGTAGGCCGTTTCGTGTTCCTCGTCGACGATGATGACTCCTATGTTGGGCAACGGAGCGAACAGCGCCGAACGGGGACCCACAACGACGACCGGCTCACCGGTTCGCGCTTTTGTCCAGTTGTCGTAGCGAGTGCGATCATCCAATGCGGAGTGAATCACAATGGCCTGGTCGCCGAAGCGAGAGGTAGCCCGGGCGATCACCTGACCTGCCAGAGCAATCTCGGGCACGAGTAGCACAGCCGACTGCTTGCGTTCCATCACTTCTGCGATCAACCGGAAATACAGTTCCGTCTTTCCGCTGCCGGTCACGCCATGTAATAGAAATCCCTGGGACGGGTTGGCGTCGATTCCGGAGACAATGTCGTTCCAGATGGCCGTCTGCTGTGGCGTCAGTTGAACGAAGCTCCGGCGCAGTGGCTCCGTTACGGCAACATCCCGCTTCTCGATCGCGACAACGCCGCGTTCGGCGAGGGCTTCGACGATCGAGCGGCCGCCGACCTGATCGGCTCCCAGCACCGTTTCGAGCGGCAGGATGCCGTCAGGACGGGCTCTCAAGTCGGGGGATAAGCCAATTGAATGCTTCGACCTGGCGAAAGGCTCTTTCCGGAGGACGCTCATTGGCGTCGAGTAGGCGCACATGTTCGACAACATCGGCCTTCCTCTCGCGCCGATGTCGCACGCGTGCAACTC
This sequence comes from uncultured Chloroflexia bacterium, assembly GCA_963745675.1. Lineage (GTDB taxonomy): Bacteria > Chloroflexota > Chloroflexia > Thermomicrobiales > CFX8 > JAUIIK01. The sequence continues at coordinate 551,195 of CAVUYM010000009.1, read as the reverse complement.
GCTGGATCAAGCCCTTTTCTTCGAGAGCTGGAATGATCGTCGTCAGGCTGGAATCGAGCGCGCTTCGTGCCGCTGCCACGGTCATGGCCTGGTTCGCTTCGAGTCGCTCGACGAGTTTGCGCTGCATCGCCGTCAAGCGTTGCCGCTCTTCGTCGCCCGGAGTGCGCCGCAATTCGAGATACTCTACGGCTCGAGACGCAACACCCGGCGGCAGCATCGGCGACGCCGCTTCGATAAAGCGAACAGAGCGTCTCCTCCGCCATCCAGGTTGCCAGCCGCCATTGGATTTCCGAGAGTCGAAAAGCAGGCTCGACCGGAGCGCGCAGATCTCGAATACGGTAAAAGTCGTGCTCCGGAGGGTCAGTCCATTCGACAACCACTCCGAGAGCAAGATCTTTCCGCAACGGTACCCAGACGAGCTGTCCGACATCAATCGCGTGCCGATACTGCTCCGGCACGCGATAGGTTAGCGTCGCTCGCCGGTCGGACAGCCGGGCGTCAACGGCTACCTCAACATATGGGGGCCGGTCGTGCGAACAAATGTTCATATGTCAAGTATACGACCGCCACAATCTAGAGAATCGGCGCGATCTCAGCACGTTTCGCGAAGAGCGCCGGCGTTCCTCCAGTATGGAGAAAGATGACCGTCTGATCGGACGCGATCGCTCCGGAACGGATGTCCGCAAGCATCGCCGCGAAAGCCTTACCTGTATACACCGGATCCAGGAAGATACCCTCAGTCAAAGCGAGCAACTGAATCGCCTCGAGCGTCGCTTCAGTTGGAATTCCGTACCCTTCGCCGACTTGACTGTCATCGACTACAACGTCCGTTTTAGCGACCGGATTATCGATGCCCAGTAGTTCAGAGGTCTGGTCCACCAACGCGGCGCACACGTCAATCTTCTGATCGGCTGTGCCCGAGACTGCGACACCGATCGTCGCGTACTCAGCACCATAGAGTGCGCTCCCGAGCACGACCCCAGCCTGAGTTCCGCCGCTTCCCGCCGCATGGTAGAGACGCTCTGCGTGGATCCCCTGCTCCCAAAGTTGATAGTTCAACTCCAGCATCGCCGAAACGTAGCCGAGCGCGCCTATCGGACTGGACCCGCCACCGGGGATCACGTATGGAATTTCACCCTGATCGCGCAAGTCTGCGGCAATCTCATCCATCTTGGCGATCGGATCTTGATCCGTCGGCAGGATATGACACTCAGCATCCAGCAGCAGATCGAGAAGATAGTTGCCCTGAACATCTGGTTCGGCATTGTCCTCGGCCAGGACGAGCACGGCCTTCATTCCCGCGATGCGGGCCGCTGCCGCTGTCTGGCGTACATGATTCGACTGGATGCCACCTCGCGTAATCAGGTGAGTTGCGCCCAGAGCGCGTGCGTCAGCCGAAAGGTATTCGAGCTTGCGGGTCTTGTTCCCCCCGAAGGCAAGGCCCGTCAGATCATCCCGCTTGATGACGATACGAGGTCCGCCCAGCTCGCGGGTCAGGTTCCTCAGATCGTGTAACGGAGTCGGTAAGGTCGCCACCCGATCGCGCGCAAACGCCGTCAGTCCCATATGTCTGTCACCTTCCAATATCTCTCCAGGTTGCTCCAGATTCCTTTTGCTATCGTAGACGACGAGCCTGTAGTTCTGGACAGCCAGTGGAAGGTCGGCAATAATCCAACAGGCTGGGTGATACGCAACTTGCCCAATGAAGAATCCAATTCGATGGAGAGGCTGAGAAACGCTCATGGCTCAACAGGCAACCAGAACAATCGAACGCGAATTCGTCGAAGAATTCGACGGCTCTCGCCAGCGGGCGATGGCCGCAATAGAGATATTTCCAGCCGGTATTACCCACGACGTGCGCTTCGCGAAACCATTCCCGGTTTATTGCACGCGTGCCGACGGCGCATACAAGTGGGATGTCGATGGCCACCAGCTCATCGACTATGCCATGGGACATGGCGCGCTGATCGCCGGGCACAATCACCCCGAGATCAAAGCCGTCGTCGCCGAACAACTCGAACGCGGAACGCACCTCGGCGCAAGCACCGACTACGAGCTCGCCTGGGGCGACTGGGTACAACGACTCGTACCGTCGGCGGAGAGACTGAAGTTCACCTCGTCCGGCACGGAATCTACCCTGCTGGGCATGCGGCTGGCCCGCGCCTACACCGGACGCGAGAAGATCCTGAAGTTCGCTGGCCACTTCCACGGCTGGCAGGATTACGCGCTTCCCGGTGAGAAGCCACCATTTGACAGTGACAGTGTCCCGGGCGTCCCGCAAGGCACCTTCGACTCGGTCGTCGTTGCGCCAGTCAACGACCTCGCATTCGTCGATCAACGGCTGGCGGAAGGCGATGTTGCGGCTGTCATCATCGAACCGAGCGGCGCATCCTATACGACGATTCCGCTGCCGGAAGGTTTCCTCAAAGAACTACGAGCCATCACCGAAAAGCACAATACGCTGCTCATCTTCGACGAAGTGATCACCGGCTTTCGCTGGGCGCCCGGTGGCGCCCAAGAGCGCTTCGATGTTCTGCCTGACATCACGACGATGGCGAAGATCGTGGCGGGCGGACTGCCTGGCGGCTCCGTTGCCGGTAAAGCGCGCCATCTTCGACATGCTGGAGATCAAGGACGATCCGGAGTGGAACGCGCTCCGCCGTATCGGCCACCCCGGCACCTACAACGCCAATCCACTCAGCGCCGTCGCTGGCGCAAAGTGTCTCGAAATCGTCTCTGACCCAGCCGTCCAGCGGCATTGCGATGACATGGCTGCCCGCTTCCGCGCCGGTGCCAATCAGGTCCTGTCGAGCCACGACATTCCCGGCTTCGTCTACGGCGAGTCCTCGGTCTTCCACATCATGCTCGGTGAAACCTGCGACAACATGACGGATGGCGACCTACGCGAGCCGCTTGGAGTTTCACCTGAGAAGCTCAAAAACGGCCCCGGTGGCGCGCTCGACATCGCGTTGAACTGTGGCATGTTGATCGAAGGCGCGCACCTCTTCCACGGTGGCGGTCTGCTCAGCATGAAGCACACGCCGGAAGACATCGACAAGACCGTCGAAGGCTTCAAGCGCACCGTCCTCCGTATGCGAGATCAGGGCCTGTTCACCGACTAGACTATGCGGCTCTGGAGATAATCTGAGCAAGATCCAAGAAGCTCTCAACCTGCTCGGGTTGAGAGCTTCTTCGTTCGTCTCGATGATCTTGACGACGATCTACCTGGGAATCCAGGGAACGCCGTCAACCGACCAATCGCACCGACTCCAAACTGTTCGCAGTTCGCAGCTTATCGTCATGATGATAGGTAATCGTTCGCGAGTTGAGCGCATTCCGCAGTGTTGTCGACGAACGGGACATGACTGCCACTGACGACATCGATCTCCGCGTTCGGAATGATGTTCGCTGCCCGTCGCCCAACGTCAACACTGCCAAACACATCGCCATCCCCCCAGATGAATTTCACCGGTTGCTCGATGCGGCTGAGATCCGCAGGGCCCAATCGAAATCGCGGCTCGGCTCCGCGTGGTCGCAATACCGTTTCCATGAGTGACAACCAGGCGAGGCGGTGGGTTGGGAGATTGAACATGCGATACATCGTTTCCAGGAACACCTCCGGCACTGCTCCCGCCGACTCCTCACTGCAGCCCAGCATCTGCAGCACTCCGCGTGCCTTCTCTGGACTGTCGGCAAGAGACATTTGAAACAGCCAGCTTGTTGACGAAGGGCACTGACATGACGCGCATCGGTAGAGGGGCGCTCGTGCCAAGGATCAGGGCAGGGCAGCCGAACTGCACCATTTTCGATATCCGCTCCGGTTCATCAAGAGCCAGCCAGAGACTCCACAATCCACCCATTGAACTTGCGACGACTGGAACCTCTTCCAGCTCGAAGTAATCCATCACAGCGGTCAGCGTCTCCACTGCAAAATGGCGCAGATCTACCTCTCGATGATCGACGGCATCGCTCATCGCCGCACCAGGACGGTCAAAGGTCAGAATTCGCCAACCTTTCATCTGAGCCATGAGCGGAACAAAGTGAAACGACTCGCCGGGCCCGCCCGGAACGAGAAACAGCGGTGGTCCTGACCCCACTTCCAAAGCTCGGACGCGAAGGTCCGGATTCTCCAGATCGATGTAGTGAGCCTGGTATTCCAAGCCGTAGTAGTCATACAGTCGCCGCTCAGCATCGGCGGCAGCCGCAACGCGTGGATCCTCTTGATTGACCTTCTGAATCGTCGGCTTCGCAGTCACTTCTTTCCTCCTGTCGCGTGGATCGTATGCCTACGCAAGTCGCAAGCTTCCGCATCCCGTACATGCGCTATTTGCTGGCAGTGACGACCACCATTGGCACATCAAACGTCATGGCGCCTTCATCGACGAACTCTTGCCAGCCCGCAACGACGTCGCTCTCTAGAGCGGCCCGGCTCGCATCGTCCGCCTGAGAGACGGCCTCTATGAGCGGGGTGCTGTGCACGTATTGCCACATGAATTCGACGGGTGGTGGGAGTTTGAGCATACAAACCTCCGATTGAACGGCAACGTCGTGAAATCCGGCGCCGCCAACGAGCTGCTTCAAATCGCCTTCGTCGTAGAGCGAAAACACCATTCGGACGAATGGGCCAGCTTCTGGACTGATATGACGCGAAAGCGCCTCGCCAAAGAGATCGAATGGTTTCGGAGTCGGCCCGCCGACGCCGACTATGAGCCGACCTCCCGGTGCCAGCACGCGAAACATTTCGCTTAGGGCGCTGCGCTTGTCAGCCATGAACTGGAGGCCAAGTTCACAGACAACTACATCGAACGAGTCATCTGGCAGCGGCATGAATTCGGCGCTGCCCTGGTGCCAATCGATTGCCGCACCACCGCCATTTGCGACGCGAGCGGATTCAAGCATGCCGGGGTTGAGATCCAGGCCGGCAACTCGTCCCTCATCACCTATCTGTTTGGCGGCCAGACGAGCGAAAATACCAGTTCCACAGGCGACATCCAGCACTCGCTCACCAGGCTGAAGTGCGGCGATTTCCAGCACTCGGCTGGCCAGCGGCTTCCCGATAGTGGGAACGAAATAGCGCTCGTAATTTTCTGGCGCCGTTCCCCCATATGCTTCAAAATAATTCGTCTGAGCCACGTTCGTGCTCCTTTCGATCTCGACTCAACATCCGTACGCGATCGGTTTTCAGTTCTCAGCCTATGACGAAGTGGGATGAGAGTCATACCCCGAACGGGGTAATCCGGCGGATAGCATCTGCTTTAGCGCGACGGACTTCGGAGTTCGCTAGCGCAGTAAGCCCAGATCCCGGGCTCGTGCGGCAGCTTCAGTCCGGGTGTGAACGGAGAGTTTTCCGTAGATGTTGCCAGCGTGCTTCTTGACCGTTTGCGGTGAAATATACAGTTCGTCCGCAATCGCGGCGTTGGTCAGGCCGGACGAAATCAACTCCAAGATCTCCTGTTCTCGCTCTGTAAGGGGATCGAGCAGGGTATTGTCACTAACCCTGGAGGTTGACTGTTCGCCGAAGACTGCCAGCAGCTTAGCGACGTATTCAGGCATAATGTTGCGTGAAGTCAGCCTCACGCAACAACGTAACCATAGGCAATCCGAGATCAGCGAAGATGCGCAGATAGAGTTCCGGCTCCGCCAATTGAAGAGCGCGTTCAAGGTGCATCAGCGCGCCAGTCAGATCATTCAACTTTGCGAGCGACTAGAGCATTTAGCGCGTCGCCTTCGATTCGGATGCCTGCCTGCTGTGAGTCGCCTACCGTCTGAATCACACGATCGAGCAACCTTGATGCCTCGACGAGGGAGGTCTGGTCACCCTTGACGATGAGCAGCCGTGCTAGTGCCAGCTTTGCGTAATCATCGTCGAAACGTTCGTAGGCGTCGTCGGATAGAACCGCATCTGCCCAATTTACAGCTGCTCGCAGTTGGTCTTTCGCCAACCAGATTTCAAGCTGCAGACGATCAAACTGGCCATTCAAATCGACGAAACTAGCTTCGGTAACGAGCGGGCGGCAAGCTCCAGATATTCGCTGGCTAGTTCGTCATTACCTGCTGTGAGTTCGACCCGTCCCGCGATCAGGTATCCAGAGATCATCCCGCGAACATCGCCGCCGGCCTCAGCACGCTCGATGCCATCGGCGAGGAGACCTCGTGCCGCTTCCAGGTTGTTTCGCTCGTACTCGATACCGCCCAGTCGTATGTAGACCCAGCCAAGCAGTGGAAGTGGAAAACGCCCCCAGTTCTCACGGCTCTGAATCGCCGCGAGAGCCTGCCTCCAATAACCTTCCGAAGCGCGAAGCTTTCCACGCATCAATTCAAGATCGGCGAGTGCGCAGTAGGCATGTGCCGATCGAATCGGAAACGCCGGTTCGTTCTCGAGAGTGAGCACTGTGACATAGCGCTCTCGCGCCTCGTCCCACATCCCGTTGCGGCGATAGGTATCGCCAAGCGCATGATGAATCGTGCTGAGGAACGTGTGATCATCTTCTCGCAAGTCTTCGAATGCGAGTTCGGCGTATTCTTCCGCCAGCGGCAAGTCGTTCTGGAAACATGCCACGGCGCAGCGGATCGCGGTCGCTCTGGCCCGGTCATGCTGACCGGCATCGGTGTCAACGACGGAAAGTTGCTGCTCCACCTCTTCGATGCAACGCATGCCTTCAGCGAACCTGCCAGTGAAGAGGAAAGCTCCCGCTTCAAACAGTCCAAAAACGGAATGTTCCGCCCGCCAATTCAGTGGAACGGCCGCCAGACCCGTGTGCAGAGTCCGAGTATTCCCCGCTCAGGAGCGCCGTTTCGAAAAAGTGCTCTGCGGTCAGCGCGGCAAGCTCAGCATCCTCCCCTTGTAGGGCGTGCTCGAAAGCCGGTCGGTAGTAGCCCTGCCCCAGATTCCAGCGAGCAGCGCGCCGATGCACCTCCGCGACGTCGCCAGGATGATCCCGTTTCAATCTCCTTCGCAGAAAATCCGCGAATATGCCGTGGTAGCGAAACCAGCGCCGGCTATCATCCAACGACTCGATAAATAGATTCTCATCGTGAAGATACTCGAGCATAGCCTGGCAATCTTCGCGATCCATGACGGCATCGCAGATAGGCCCGGACAGCCGATCGAGAACGCTGGTGTGCAGTAGAAATCGCCTTACCTCATCCGGTCTGCGCAGACAGAACGTCTTCCGCCAGGTAGTCGGCGATGAACTTGTGGTCGCCACTAATTCGCAATTCGCTATTAGGCTCGTTCCGTTCCTTCAGTGTCAGCGAAACGAGCTGCAACCCGGCGATCCAGCCTTCAAGTTCGCCCGCGACCTGAGCTACCTGATTGCGGTCGAGATTGATTGCAGCCTTTTCAAGGACAAATTCTTCTGACTCATCCGGCAAGAAAGCTAGATCAGCGGCTCGGATCTCCAGCAGCTGGCTGCGAGCCCGATATCGTGCGAGTGGCATTGCCGGCTCACTCCGTCCAGACAGCACGAGGTGAAGTGTCGGCGGAAGATGATCAACCAGGAACGCGAGCGCCTCAAAGATCGCAGGTTCATCGAGTAGATGAATGTCATCGAAAACCAACACGGTTTGAGCAGACGATCTGTTGGCGAAATTGATAACTTCCGTGAGCACCGCTTCGATATCGGGGTCCATCGCACCCAGCAAGACGGCAAGTCGTGAATCCGCGATCTCCGATTCGATGCGTTCCCATGCCCAGAATGTATAGCGCAGGAAACGCTCGATCGCATTATCGTCTTCGTCAAGCGACACCCAGGCAATCGAAAAATCGCTTGCTCGCGCCCAATCCGCAAGGAGAGTCGTCTTGCCATAGCCTGCTGGCGCAGTTATGACTGTTACTCTGTGACGCTGGACACCCTGCTCGATTGCACTGACAAGACGCTGCCGTCGCACCAGTAGATGAGTAAGCGATGGTATCTGAACTTTGGTTGCCAGGAGGGAAACATCCACGAGGCTGTCATTACATCTAATACTGTTCGTCTACAGCTACTATACCCCGTCGAGAAATCAAACCGGGGACGCCTGCCCAATCATAGGTTCGTCCCCGGATTCGGCCGCCATAAAGGATCCGCATCATTCCGGCCAAGCGCGGCCGATCGACTAGCCTGCCGACCGAGCCGCTTTCGCCTGGCGCACGATCTCACGAATCTGATCCTGATGTGACGCATCATGCATCAGCCCGCGTGCGAACGCTGCTTTCGCATTAATTGGGGCGGCAGTCGGCGAAGGTGCATACGTCGACATCCAGATGGGGCTCGTCGGGCCATACCTCGAGGAGAGCGAGTCGCATTCGGCGACTCTCTTCCAGCCGGTGGGTACACTGGTCGATTGTTTCCATGGTTTGCCAGGGCACTTCATAGCGTGGGCGTCCCATGAACTCGACGCCTCGCGCGAGCTGAGTGCCGGTAAACCCATATTCCTCGCCTGATGCCGTGGAGTGAACGATGACGTGGCCGAGTGTCCAGGCGATGTTAAGATCCGCTTCGTCTGCGGCTGCAGCATCATGTGCATCAGGATCGTCTGGCACGAAGGAGACATCATGATCGACGCAACCTTGAATTGAAGCGAGCATCTCGTCGATCGAAGCGTTGGTCAGATCACGAAGATCCTGGACGCTCAGTGCATCGCCGATTTCTTGAATCGTTTTGCCTTCTTCACGCATGGCGGCTAAATCGGACAGTTTCACAGTATTCGTCTCCCTCACATCCGAACGGAAATGTGACGGGCAGGGATCGCGCTGATCCCTGCCCGTTCCTAGAAAATCCCAGAAGATCGCAAACTAATCGGCTGCTACCAACGATTGCACGCCAACCGGAGTGCGCCAACCCTCGCGGATGCCAGACACGCCGCGGAAGCTATCATTGAGCAACTCTTCAAGTCGATGGGTGATCGGCCCGATAGCGCCATTGCCCACGGTGTACTTATCTACCGACGAAAGTGGCGTGATCTCGAAGGCAGTACCGCACATGAAGATCTCTTCAGCAATGTACAGCTCGGTGCGGTCAACCGCCCGCTCGACGACCTCCAGGCCCATCTCGTCCCGCGCGAGCTGCATGATCGCGTCGCGGGTGATGCTCTCGAGAATTGACTGGGTGACGTCTGGAGTGATCAGCTTGCCATCACGCACCATCATGACACAGGAGCCGCCGCCTTCGGCGATCTTGCCCTGCTGGTTCATAAGCAGCGCGACATCGTAGCCATTCATCGACGCTTCCATGCCAGCCAGCTGACCGTTGCGGTAGTTCGCAACATTCTTAATCCGGGGCGGCATGACATTGTCGGAAATCCGCGTCCACGATGAAACACAGGCGCTGCTGTGGTTACCGCTAAGCAAGTGTGATGGATTCGGGTCGCGTGTTGATCAGAATATCGGTCGAGCCGCCGTGGCTTGAAAATCCCTTGCCGCCACCTTCGCCGCGATAGACGAGCGGTCGAATATAGGTGTCCTCGCGAACGTCGTTTGCCTTGAGAAGCTCGATGATCTGTTCCGTCAAATGTTCGATCGACCATGCAGGTTCGTGTCGCATCATCTTCATGGACTCGCCGAGGCGCTTCATGTGCTCCGGAAGTCTGAAGACATGCAGCTCTTCCGTGTCGGCGTTCCAGTAGGCCCTTATGCCTTCAAAGACCGCTCCGACTGCCGACCAGCCAATTGCGGTGACGTGAACTGTGGCCTTGTCCCATTCGACCAGTTCGCCGTTCAACCACAAATATTTCGGGTTTGCCACCAGGGTATGCTCCTTCGATACTGCCCGGCATTCCGGGCGACTTTGACGCTACATCTCCATCCATTGTATGGCATCCAGAGCGCTTGCGCATGGGACATCCTGCGTAAATATTGTGGTCTGCAAGCTAAATTCGAGCGCTAAAAGGACCGGGCGAGGCATCTGCCCCGCCCGAATTCGCCGCTTTTAGTAATCACGCAAGGATCATAACGGCGCTAGGCGTCGCGTCCTTCGACATAGATGTCATTCAGCATCTGAACGTAGATGTTGCCATTCGGCACGACAAAACCCTGACGATTAACCGGCACACCCTTGACCCACGGCTTGAAGGTGTAGAAGGACACACGATAGGTCGTTGGGATGTAGCCACGATCCTCCTGAATGATCTTCTCGCACTCACGATATATCTCTAGCCGTTTTTGAGGATCGGACTCTTCCTTGCCCTTGATCGTCAGATCATCAAAATCAGAATTCGACCATGCCTGCCGCCGGCCGGTGTCACGCACGGAATAGAACATGTCGTAGTAGCCGTTGTTGGGGTCCGGATAATCGTAGAACCATCGAATAAAGACTAACTGCAGTTCCAGGTTCCAGAGGGCATCACGGAAAGTACGTGATTCCATGATGTCGATGGAGACATCCATGTTGAGATTCTCGGCCATCTGGGCTGCGATATCTTCAGCCATGATCTGCGAATTATGCTGCTCTTCGCGCAGACTCAGCGTAATCTCTGGCCAGTTCTGGCCACCTTCGAACTCAGTTCCTTCGAGCGCGGCCATCGCAAGCTCGGGGTCGAATTTCTGGATGTCTGCGATTTCCGGGTCATCGAAGAATCCGAATAATCCGGGAGGCATCATAGAGGTTGCAGCCTGGCCCTGCCCGGCGGTCACATCAACAATTCGCTGGCGATCAATCGCGTGCGAAAGTGCTGTACGCACTTCCAGCTGGTCGAAGGGTGCGATCGTGACCTGCGGTGTGAGAAACCAGATACCGGGATATACATAGCGAATGAGTTCGCTGCTCATCTGAGCATCATCTCGGACACGCTCAAGATCGGGACCTGGGACCAGCGCCCAGTCAACTTCGCCAGCCTCGTATGGCAACAAACCCTGCTGCGCCGGGATGATCGGCTGAACGACCGTCTCAAGGCTAATATTGTCGGCATCCCAATAGTTCGGGTTCTTCACGATGACGGTCCTTACGTCGTGCTCCCACTCGGTCAGGTAGAACGGGCCGTTAGAAACGATGTCCTGACCAATCTGACCCGGATCGGTCCAGTTCGCGCCGAATTCGTCAACCGAGGGCTGATGTGCCGGGACCATCGCGATATAGGAGGCGATGACTGGAAATAGGCCACGAGGCCCAACCATTTCAATTTCAAGGGTCCAGTCGTCGACGACAGTGACACCCAACTCTTCCGGATCCATACCTTCGAGGTTGATCTCTTGAGCGTTCTTGATATCAAAGGCGATAGAGGCATACGGGGCCGCCGTCTCCGGTGTCAACAGCCGCTTCCAGGACCAGGCAAAGGTCTCAGCCGTCACCGGATCACCATTGCTGAAACCCGTGTTATCTGGACGAATTTTGTACGTCCATATCGTCGCATCATCGTTCGGCTCCCAGCTTTCAGCCCAGTCTGGAACTGCCTCGAAATCGGGATTGAATGTGCTTACACCCGACCAGATGTAAGGAACACCATTGCAGTAGAGGTCAGCATTGAAGTCATGGCTGGCTGGATCGGAGGTTAGATAGATATCGTAGAAGATCTGCTCTTCTTCCGGCACCGTTAATTCTTCAGTAGCCGTCGGCTCAGTACCGCCACCTCCCGCGGCTGCTGTTGCCGTCGGTCCGCCGCCCGCTGTCTCTTTGGTAGCGGTAGGAGCTCCGATCTGTCCGCCGCCACTCGGGGTGTTGGTCGGCCTATCTCCGCCGTCGTCATCGTCGCCACCACATGCTGCAAGGAGCGACGCAGCGACTGGACCCGATACGGCCGCGGCAGCGACTTTGAGGAACGTACGACGATCCACGCCGATACCCCTGAGACGCTTCTCGAGCAATCGAACCTGTTCCTGATCGATTTGGATCATCTGACTCCCTTTGATCGAACTTACCTTACGGCCACCGCTGATTCACAATAACTTCTTACCTTCTGGCCGTCCAGATCTGGCATTGATTTCTTGTGACGTTTGAGCACGTCGATGAAATTGGTCAGTCGCAGATCCGGACTCGCCTTCCTCTCGTCTGGACGCACCGAACACTGACCGACGCCGGGTGTGAAACTTGCGTGAATTGGCAATGTATTGACATCGGACCATAACTAATAATACGGCGAGAGTTGATGGGCCGAATTTATCATCACCGTTATGACGCGTAGTGACAAGCTACCCAATGGTCCGGTTCTAGTTCGCGCAACTCCGGTTCTCGTTCCGAGCAATCGGGCCGGGCTACGGGGCAACGCGGATGAAAGTGACAACCCGATGGGGGATTTGCCGGACTTGGCACGTCGCCTTCCAGGATGATTCGATCCCGTTTACGGGTGGGATCGGCTACCGGGACCGCGGAAATGAGTGCTTGAGTGTAGGGATGCTTTGGCCGCTCGGTGATCGCATCAGCATTCCCGATCTCAACGAGCCGTCCCAGGTACATGACGCCAATTCGGTCAGCTATATGTGCGACTACCGACAAGTTGTGCGCGATAAACAGATAAGTCAGGCTGAACTCGCTCTGTAGTTCCTTCAGCAGGTTTAATACTTGTGCCTGGATCGAAACATCAAGCGCCGAAACCGGCTCATCGCAAATGATCAGACTGGGATTCAGGGCCAACGAACGCGCGATTCCTATGCGCTGAAGCTGTCCGCCGGAAAACTCATGTGGATAGCGGTTGGTGAAGTAGGCATTGAGCCCGACAACGCGCAATAACTCCCTGACTCTCTCGGTGCGTTCGATTTTCGATCCGACGCCATAAATGTTGAGTGGCTCGGCAACAATCGATCCCACCGTCATACGTGGATCGAGCGAGGAGGATGGATCCTGAAAGATCATTTGCATCAGTCGTCGATGACGGCGCAGTTCGTTCGAACCCATCGTCGAAATCTCGGTGCCATTGAAGAGAATTTGACCGGCTGTCGGTTCGTAGAGCCGAATAATCGTCTGTCCAAGCGTCGTCTTTCCGCAACCGGACTCGCCAACCAGTCCAAACGTTTCGCCCCGACGAATTGAAAAACTCACCTTGTCAACCGCCCGAATGACCTGGCGGTTGCGTCCGAGCAATCCACCACCCAGCTCGAAATGCTTGGTCAGATTGGTGACTTCGAGAATGTGATCGATGTTAGCGGCGTCTGCCCCACCTACTGCTGTAGCCACCGAGCCTGCTTCCTGTAACCGAACGTTCGATCGTGATTGAAACTTTTACGCATTGGCCTCACCGAGCGGCGCAGTTGCTGGGCGCCCTTGTGGGAACCAACAGCGAGCCATCTGGCCCGGTGCCGCCTCGGTAAATGGTGGCGACTCCTCGCACTTGTCCTGTCGGAAACGGCAGCGTGGTCGAAAGCGGCAGCCAATGGGAGGTTCGAGCAGATCAGGCGGCAAGCCCGGAATCGGAATCAATTCTTCCTTGACTCGATCGCCCAGTTTTGGAATCGAATTCAGTAACCCGATTGTATAGGGATGCCGCGGTTCAGCGAAAATCTGCTCGGTGGCGCCGGTTTCGACAATCTGACCGGCGTACATTACGTTCACTCGCTCGCAGACTTCAGCGACAACTCCAAGATCATGGGTAATCAACATGATCGCTGTTCCGACTTCACGATTGAGCTGGAGCATAAGGTCGAGAATTTGCGCCTGAATTGTGACATCCAGCGCCGTCGTCGGCTCATCGGCGATCAACAGCTGAGGATTGCAGCCGAGCGCCATCGCAATCATCACACGCTGGCGCATACCTCCCGAAAATTGGTGCGGATACGAATGTAAGCGCTCCGAAGCTCCTGGTATCCCCACGCGTTGCAACAACTCGATTGCCCGCTCCTCGGCTTCTCGCCTGGACATGCCGAGATGAAGTATGAGCGGCTCGGTTAGCTGATCGCCAATCGTGAAGACCGGGTTCAGCGACGTCATCGGATCCTGAAAGATCATTGCAATCGAATTGCCCCGCACACGCCGCATTTCACTGTCGCCGAAATCGAGTAAGTTTTCGGGACCATTCCCTCGATCGAGCAGTATTTCACCTTCGACGATACGCCCGGGAGGGCTTGGAATCAGTCTCATGATCGAAGTAGCGGTTACACTCTTGCCGCAACCGGACTCGCCGACGATCCCGAGAGTTTCGCCCTCGTCGATATGCATCGAGATGCCGTCAACTGCATATACAATGCCAGCGCGGGTAAAGAACTGCGTCTTGAGATTCTTTACATCAAGAACCCTTCGGACCATGAATGTTCCCTCTCCTGACTGTCCTCGGACTATCTCCCGAAGTGGCCGGAATTGAGATCCAAGGTCAACCTCTTCGGAGATCTTTATCGCCGTTGGACTAGTCGTTCAATCTCACGTCAAGCGCATCCCGCAAGCCATCGCCCAGGAATGTAAATGCGAGCATCGTAAGAGCTATGGCGATGCTTGGGAACAACATCAGGTGCTGCACAGACCGAATGTATTGTTGTCCAATACCGACCATCTGCCCCCAACTGGCTTGCGGAGGGCGGATACCGACACCAACGAAAGAGAGCGCAGCTTCGATGAAAATCGCAACAGGAATCCCGAAGGTTAGTGCCACGATGATTGGCGTCATGCTGTTCGGTAGCATGTGCCGGACGATGATATATAGCGGCCCTGCGCCGGCAACTCGCGACGCCTTCACGTAGTCCTGCTCGCGTATCGAAAGCATTTGCCCACGTATCAGGCGCGCCATCGTGACCCAGCCAGTGAGACCTATCGCCAGGAAAATGTTCGCCATACCCGGTCCACGCAGATTAACGATCAAAAGAACGAGTAGCAATTGTGGAATGGCGTAAACCACGTCGACTGCCCGCATGAGAAAGTTATCGACTCGTCCTCCGAAAAAACCTGCGATCGAACCAACTGGCAAAGCAATTGCGAGGACGATCAATTGAGCGACGACACCGACGAGCAACGAGACACGCGCGCCATACATCATTCGGCTGAATACGTCGCGTCCGTTCTGATCGATACCCATGGGAAAGTACCAGGACGGTCCTGCAAGCCGCAAATCAACGGAGACGACTTCCGCTTCGCCATATGGAGCGATCCACGGCGCAAATACGGCCATGATCAAGAGCCCTATGACAATGACCAACCCAATAACGGCTAACCGGTTGCGTACGAGTCGACGCCAGGCATCGCCCCACAAACTCGCCTGACGCGATGGTGCTGCTTCAGCCGCTTCAGCAAGCAGTTGAGCCTGGCTGACCTGTTCGTTGCCCCCGTTTACCGCCATGGATAGATTCTCTCTTCTCTAGCCGGCCCGATTAGTTCAATCGGATGCGAGGATCAATAGCGCCGTAGGCAAGATCGACAACGAGGTTCATAAGCGCGAGGAAGACCCCGTAGATAAGGACGACCGCCAGGATCATCGGCTGATCCTTGGCTCGCATACTCTCCACAAAGAATTTACCCATCCCAGGTATGGCAAAGACCTGTTCGACGAAGAAGGATCCCGTTGCAAGTGCTGCCAGCAGAGGACCGAGTAACGTCACGATCGGAATGAGAGCGTTTTTGAGAACGTGTTTGACGATCACTTTACGCTCCGCCAGACCCTTCGCCCTAGCCGTTCGCACATAGTCGGAACGAATAACGTCAATCATGCTGGAGCGGGTGTAGCGAGCGATGATCGCCAGAGGTCCGGCGCCAAGCGCCACGGTGGGTAATATCCAATCCCTTGGAGATTCCCAGCCACCCACGTTAAAAAGGACCAGCCCGTCCAACCGGGTATCCAGAAGACAAACGCCAGGATTAACAGAATAGCCAGGACGAAATTTGGTACTGAATAGAACAAGACGGCGAGCGAGATGCTGAAATAGTCCATCACCCCATTTTGGTTAACTGCTGCCAGGACACCGAGGATGATCCCCCCGATCGACGCGAAGGTGAGCGCCATCACGCCGAGGTGGAATGAGATTGGGAAGGTGCGCGAAATAGTGTCGCCGACTTTCTGAGTTCGGCGCACGTAGGACTCACCGAAATCACCCTGAACGGCGCGCCACATATAGTTCATGTATTGAACGGGAACGGGTTTGTCGAGACCATACTGCTTCTCGATACGGGCGATGTCCTCCGGTCGAAGGTTATTTGCGCCCTCCGGCTGAAACGGACTACCTGGAGTCGCCTGTATTAATGCGAATGTCACGATTGAGACTGCCAGAATAGTAGGGACGAACCAGAGCAGCCGACGAATCACAAAATTGATCATTGGCAGGCGATCCTAACCTTCATGCAATTCACTCGGACGTCACATCGCAAGATTCGACGTATCTTCCGATTGCACGCTGTGTCCAGTCCTTTGCACGGGAGCTGATGCCGCTTAAACACCGCTAGATCGTCCAGCCATGAGCGTGGTTGGCCCGTTCGAATCATTGGAACATGAAGATTGCCGTTTGCAGGTTGCACGCGCGGGACTATAGCACGGCATTTTCCGAAGCGTCAATGTCAATACGTACGACCGTCAGAGGCCGGATGCAGCACCCGCTCACCGAGAGCGTACTGCGGAATAGTCGAAGGCCCAAATGGTGTCATTTCGAGCGGGTACCCGCCTCAGCGGGTGCGAGAGATCTCAGTCGACCACCAGTGCAGCGTCGCACTGAGATCTCTTCGTTCGAGATAACAACGCCTCAATCCATTTGGAAACACGCTGTAACGCTTGTCCTGCAAAACAAAACAACACGCCAGCCTCTTGACTGGCGTGTTGTTGATTAATCCCTATGCGCTCTGACGGCTAGTGCTTCAGGATTTGATAGTAGTCGTAGTCACGAACGAACACATTCCACGCTGGCGTGAATTCACCGTTGCTGTTCAGCGGCAGGTTGGAGACCCACGGCTTCAACAGCCCATAGGCGTAGATGTACCACACCACGATACAGGCCGCTTCCTTGGCAAGAATCTCGTCCGCCTGAGCATAAAGCTTCTTGCGTTCGTCGGCGGGGGCCGATTTGGCTTGCGTAACCAGGTCATCGAATTCAGCGTTGGTCCATGTGTGGCGATGACCCGTCGGTGTCTGCCCGTACCAGACCTGATACTGATAGTTGTTGGCGTCCGGATAGTCGATATACCAGCGCACCCACATCAACTGAATCTCGTGGTTGTACATCCGCTCGTAGGTCGTCTTCGGCTCGCCGACCTCGTGCTCGATCTCCATATTCAGGTTCTGCTTGAGCATGTTGATGATCGCGTCAGCCGCAGCCTTCGGAGCATCACCTTCTTCGCGGTGGGTGAGCGTGATCTTCGGCCAGTTCTTGCCACCCTCGTATTTGGTTCCATCGAGCAACGACATCGCCTTCTCCGGATCGTACGCCGTGTACTCCGGATAGGTGTCTTCATTGTAATGCGGCGTACCGGGTGGCATCAGCGTGTATGCCGGTGTCCCCAGTCCTTTGAGGACGGCGGTGCACAGCGTGTCGCGATCGATCGCGTGCGCCATTGCCAGCCGGACTTCGAGCACATCGAACGGTTCGAATGTTGGGTCCGGCACCAGATACCAGCTGCCGTAAGTGTTGAAAGTTCTTCTTTTCTTTACTGAGCTGGGGATCGCTGTCGACACGCTCAAGCTGGCCAAGCTGACCACGATAGTGCCAGTCGATCTCATCGTTCTCATAGGCTAGCTGCGACGCATCCGTGGCGATGACCGGGCGTTCGATGCGCGTCAGCGTAATGTTGTCCGCACCCCAGTACTTATCGTTCTTCTCCAATACGACGAGTTGATCGTGATCCCACTGTACAAGCTTGAACGGACCGTTGGACACCACCTCATCAACCTTATTCGGGTCGGTCCAGTCGTCGCCATATGCCTCAACACTCGCCTGGTGTGCCGGCGCCGCTGCGACGTATGCGGTAACGATCGGGAAGTAGGCCGCGGGCGCTTCGAGCTCGACCTCAAGCGTGAGATCATCAATCGCGGTTACGCCGACATCATCAGCGGTGATACCGGCCTCGCCAGTGTTAAAGGCGACCGCATTCTTGATGTCATAAAGGAACGCGGCGTAGGAAGCTTCCGTAGCGGGATCAAGCTGGCGTTTCCACGAGTACTCGATAGTCATGCGCGGTAACGGGATCGCCGTTGGTCCACGCCGTGTCCTCGCGGAAATGGTAGGTGTACTTGGAGAAGTCCTCGTTCGCCTCCCAGCTCGCGACATCGGGAACGGCTTCGTAGTCGGTGTTGAACATGCCGACTTGAGCAAAGATTGCCGCATCCCCATCACAGTAGAGATCCTTGTTGTAGTCGAAGTGAAGCGGATCGCGCTCCTTGTTAATGCGGAAGGTCTGCTCGTCGGCTAGATCGCCGCCGCCGCCGCTGGCTTCTGTTGCGGTTGGGGCATCGCCACCACCACTGGCTGTGGTCGCCGTCGGTTCTGCGCCACCTCCGCCACTGGCTGTGGTCGCCGTCGGTTCTGCAGCACCTCCACCTGAAGTCGCTGTCGGATTACCTCCGTCGTCATCGTCATCACCGCCGCAGGCGGCCAGGAACGCGCTGATACCAGCCGCTCCACCAACTGCGCCGACGAGCTTTAGCATCTGCCGCCGATCCATGGTCAACTGCCGAAAAGCGCTCGCTGAATCGCAGTGCCTGTTCGCTGTCTTCCCACCATTTCGCCTTATCCCCCATTAATGAGGTCTCCTCTCCTGGAACACAATACGAATCGTCGCAATCCACCGACGACTCCATCAGCCATCCATGAAACGGAGTTCTGCCCCCGCCATCATGTGAAGGGCCGTAACTTCGGCGTACCTGATATACGCGCTAGATGGTGTCGGTGGATGTGTGAAACCAATCCCCCACGTAGCTACCTCGCTCAATCGACTCGATTGCCTCCTCACTAAGCAATCCGCGCTCGGCGCATGCGAGGATCAAGCGCATCGCGCAAACCATCCCCAAAGAATGTGAATGCGAACATCACCAGGCCAATCGCACAAGCCGGAATGACCGCAAGGAACCAGTACGAATTGAGATAGGGGAAGTATTCCCCAACCATCTGCCCCCAGCTCGGAGTGGGAGGCTTAATTCCAACGCCGATGAAGCTCAGACCCGCCTCGGTGAAAATCGCCTGCGGTATGCCAAAGGTGAGCGCGACGATGATAGGAGACAGTGCATTCGGCAACATATGGCGCGTAATCATGCGCCAGGCATTTGCACCCGACGAGCGCGCCGCCAGGACGTACTCACGTTCACGCATGGACATGAACTCGGCTCTGGTGAGCCGCGCCACCGTGACCCATCCGGTGATGCCAATCGCGAAGAAGATATTGCGCAGCCCGGCCCCGAGTGCCGACATGATCAGAATCACGAACAGCAGGCTTGGAAACGCGTACATAACATCGACGAAGCGCATGAGAAGGCTATCAACTCTGCCACCGGCATACCCGGAGACAGCTCCGATCGGCACACCAATGAAGAAGACAATCACCTGCGCGCCAACGCCAACGAGCATCGATATTCGGGCTCCATATATGAGACGACTCAGCATGTCGCGGCCGACCAGATCGGTGCCCGCCGGATACTCCCAACTCGGAAATCGCGATACCGCGCTGTAGTTCTGTTCATCGTAGCCATGTGGCGCAACAAGAGGCGCAAATATCGCAAGAAACAGAATGAAAATTATTACCGACAGGCCGAAAAGCGCCAACCGGTTTTGAATTAACCTGCGACCGGCGTCACGCCACAATGTGCGGTGCGGGCGGCTGCTCGCGGCTAAGACATTTGATTGTCGATCATCTCCAGACGCCTCAATCGCCACGTCCGCTGCAGAAGCAACCCTCTCGCTGCTGTCCTGCTTGCCAATGGTGCTCATAATTCCCTTGCCCCTTAGCTCAGTCTAATTCGCGGGTCAGCGATTGCATATGTCACGTCCACCAGAATATTCATCAACGCCAGAAACACTCCGTAGAGCAAGATCACGGCCATAATCATCGGGTAGTCACGTGACTGCATACTCTGGACGAAGAAACGGCCCATACCGGGCACCCGAAACACCGACTCCACGAAGAACGAGCCAGTGCCAATCGCGGCAAACATCGGACCGAGAATGGTCAACGGAGGGATGAGTCCGTTCTTGAGAACGTGGCGTACGACAACCTGACGCTCGCGCAGCCCCTTAGCCTGTGCTGTCCGGATGAAATCCTGATTGAGGACTTCAATCATGCTCGACCGAGTGTAGCGTGCCAGGATTCCCGTCGGTCCCAACCCTAACGCCAGAGTAGGGAGAATCCAGTCGACAGGCGAATCCCAGCCCCCCGTCCTCGGAATGATAGGTAAGACCAGTACGAAGAGCCAAATGAACAGGATTGCAAGCACAAAGTTCGGTAATGCGACTCCAAGCACAGCCACGACACTTGCGACGTAATCAATAATGCTGTTTTGCCGGATTGATGCGATTACCCCAAGCGGGACGCCAATGAGAATCGCCATCGCAAGCGCCATCGCTCCAAGATGCAACGAGACAGGGAACGTTCGGCGAATGATGTCACGAACATCCTGGGTGCGGTAGTAGAAGGATTTTCCAAAATCCAGTGTCGGTGCTTTGACCAGGAAGAGCGCATATTGCTGCCAGTACGGCTTGTCTAAACCATATGCGCTTTCGAGATTCTTGAGCGCTTCGGGCGGAAGCGGGTTGGCGTTTCCGTTCGTCGGCTGAAACGGACTGCCCGGAGTCGCGTGCATGACGACGAACGTGACCAGTGAAATTGCAAGCAACGTCGGAATCAACCAGATTAACCGACGGATAACAAATCGGCCCATGGCAGGTTCTCCCAACCCTTCGCTCTAGTGTTCCCGACACATGTTGGCAGTTACGGCTCGTTCCTCGATTCGGATTGGCAGAGCGTAGCACACAACCTTTCTCGTCCGCAACGCGCGCCATGCCCACAGGAACCGTACCGGCCGTTCAAATCGCTCGCAGACTTTATAGCCTAGCACTCTCCTCAACCGCAATTCTGCGGCGACTAAGCTTGCGGTTGGTGGAACACAAGCGCCGCCGCGCCAAACAATCCTGTGCGGATACCAAGGCTCGACCTTCGCACCACGACCGCCTCTGCCAGATCCTTGAGCGCGTACATTCGCATCGATGCGTCGACCGGGTCGAGAAGTGGCGCACCAACTTCGGCCAAACCACCGCCGATAACGATCATTTCAGGGTTGAAGACGTTCACGAAATTTCCCAGGGCCGTGCCGAGCGCGTGACCCGCCGACCGAAGGATTTCAGCTGCCGCGAAGTCGCCTCCGGCCGCTGCCTCGGCTACGACACGGGCGTCGACAACTCCAGCGCGTGCCGCTTCGGCGAGAGCCGGGCTGCGATCGGAGCCAGCAAGCGCCTGACCATCGCGCGCGATTGCCCAACCCGAACAGTAGGCCTCAACACAACCGAGCGATCCGCAGCTACAGCGCGGGCCATTGAAATTGATCGTCGTGTGGCCTAGCTCTGCGCCAAGACCGGAGGCACCGTCGATCAGGTGGCCAGATGAGATAACGCCGCCGCCAAAGCCTGTGCCGAGTGCGACGTAGACGAGGTTCTGTACCTCCTTCGCAGCGCCGAAATAAAACTCTCCGAGTGCCTGAACATTCGCGTCATTACCGATGATGACGCGCCGCCCAGTGAGTTCCTCCACGCGTGCTCGCAGGGGAACCTCGTCCCATCCTGGGAGGTTGGGCGCGTATCGCACCACCCCTCGAACCGGGTCAAGCGGGCCGGGCGCTGCCACACCGACCGCAACCGACGTATCCAGACTCTGGTCAGCCGACTGCGCTCTCGATCATACGTGCGATGCGATTGATGACGGCGTCGACCCCTTCACCGGCATCCGACGATTGGCGAGCATCAAAGCGCACATGACCCCCGTCGTCGATGACGCTACAACGCACATTCGTTCCACCGAGGTCAATGGCTATTGCCAGTTCAGTCATGGCGTCTTTGTCCGATCCTGAGGCTTAAGTCTGCAACGATCTGGAGACGTCCGGGGACGATCATCGATAAAAGCGGCAACGCAACAGGGTCCCGAGAACCACAAAGCCGTCGCGCCAGGAGATCTTCTTGCCCTCCCACGCTTCGCGCCCCGAGTAGGCAATCGGCACTTCATAAATGCGCACGCCCTGGCGGAGGATCTTCGCGGTGATTTCGGGATCAATGCCCCAGCGTGACTGTTGAATATCGAGACTAGCGCCAACTTCGCGCGTAAACACTTTGTAGCAAGTCTCCATGTCGGTCAGTGTCGAATCATAGAGAATATTCGTGACAAGCGTTAGAAATTTGTTCCCAACCGAATGCCAGAACAACATGGCCTTATGTTCACCCAGGAACCTGGATCCGTAGACGGCACTGGCCCGACCTTCCAGGATCGGTCTGAGCAGCTTGTAGTAGTCCCTGGGATCGTACTCAAGATCAGCATCCTGGATCAGGATGACGTCACCGCTTGCCCGTGCGAGTCCGGTTCGTACGGCCCCGCCCTTTCCCAGATTTTGGTGATGCCGATACAGCCGCGTATCAGGTGCGGAAGCCTCCCCCGTCAATACGTCCCACGTACCATCGACCGAGGCGTCGTCGACAACGATGATTTCTTTGGGTATATCGACGCTTCGCACCTGACGTAGCAATTCAGCGACGGTCTCCCGCTCGTTGTATACGGGCACTATCACCGACAGTAAAAAATCGGCGGGTATCTCTGGCGCCGTTCGGTTTGGAGTCACAACTATCGCCACTATCCTTCGCGTAAATAGGAAAACCGGCCGATTCGTGAAGAACGGCCGGTCAGTCTAGCAAAGTGAAATTCTAATCCGCTGCGGTTTGAGCTTGCGGTTCCTGCTCGATGATTGCTTCGCGATGGTTGCAATCCTGGCACTTCTGCAGCGTTCCAGTTCGATTGGCGACCACCATTACACCGCCGCATTCAGAGCATTTTTCACCCGTCGGCTTGGACCAGGCGGCGAAGTCGCACTCGGGGTAACGTTCACATCCGTAGAAGACACGGCCACGTTTCGTACGCCGCTCGACCAGCTCTCCCTGATGGCATTGCGGACATTCGACGCCGATCTTCTCGAGAAACGGCTCGGTATGGCGACAATCCGGAAAGCCACTGCATCCAATAAATTTGCCAAATTTACCGAGTTTGTAGACCAGCGGCTCGCCACATTCGGGGCACGCTTCGCCGGTCGGCTCGTCTCGAATCTGCACTTTCTCCATCGTCTTCTCGGCCTGGCTGAGACTGACAGTGAAGGGCTTCCAAAACTCATCGAGCATCGGCACCCATTCGCGCTCGCCAGACGCAATCTCGTCCAGCTCACCTTCCATCCGGGAAGTGAACTCCAGATCGACGATCGACGGGAAATGCTCGACGAGGATGTCATTGATGACAAATCCGAGTTCGGTCGGCACCAAACGCCGGTCCTCAAGAGCGACGTAATTGCGCGAGACGATGTTCTGTATCGTCGGCGCATAGGTGCTCGGCCGCCCGATGCCATGCTCCTCCAAGGATTTCACCAGCGCCGCTTCCGAGAAACGCGGTGGCGGTTGCGTCCAGTGTTCCTCTGGCACCAGCTTGTTCAAATCAAGCGATTCGCCTTTGGCAAGTTGCGGCAGGGCGGTACGGTCGATCTCGTCCTCTTCTTCGTCGTCGCGCCCCTCCCGGTATACGGCGAGAAAGCCCTGGAACTTGATGACCGAACCGGTCGCACGGAACTGATAAGGTCGCGTTCCATCCGTAAGAATCGCGTCGACATCGACACGAGTCGCATCAAATATCGCCTCTCGCATCTGGCTGGCCATGAAGCGTTGCCAGATCAGCCGGTACAGGCGCAATTGAGACGCGCTCAACACCTTCTTCACCTGATCTGGGTGACGCATCGGATCGGTGGGCCGAATCGCCTCGTGAGCTTCTTGCGCGCCCTTTGAACGGCGCGTATAGACCGGCGGCTTGTCAGGCAAGAGTTCTCCGCTGAAGTGAGCGGCGATCGCTTCACGAGCTCGCTCCTGGGCTGTACTGGCAACATTCGTTGAATCGGTACGCATATATGTGATGAGCCCGCTCGTGCCTTCCGCACCAAGATCGACGCCCTCGTAGAGTTCTTGAGCGATCTGCATCGTGCGACGCACGTTGAAGCGCAGCTTGCGTGATGCTTCCTGTTGCAACGTGCTCGTCGTGAACGGGGCCGCAGGCCGCCGTTTGGTTTCACGAACGTTGACTTCAGCGACTTCCCAACCTGCCTCATCGAGCCGGGAAACAATCTCGTCAACGACCTCGCCTCCCGGTAGCTCAGCCTTTTTTCCATCCACGCGATTGAGGCGAGCGGTAAACGAGGGCGGCTTCTTGCCGTTTCCGGACTGCTTCGCCAGATCCGCGTCGAGCGTCCAGTATTCAACCGGATTGAATTCCTGGATCTCGCGTTCGCGTTGGACGACGATGCGCAGAGCAGCCGACTGCACTCGACCAGCCGAAAGGCCGCTTTTCACCTTTTTCCAGAGGAGAGGCGAGATCGAATAGCCGACAAGGCGATCAAGTATTCGACGCGCCTGCTGAGCCTCGACCAATCGATCGTCGATCTCCCGCGGGTTTTCCATCGCGGCACGCACGGCATCCGGCGTCACTTCATGGAAGACGACGCGCTTGAGCGGCACGTCTGCGGCCGGCTGAGTCGCTTCGATAAGATGCCAGGCGATCGCTTCGCCCTCACGATCAGGGTCAGTCGCGAGAATCAACTCACGCGCGTTCTTGACGAGTTTGCGCAGCTCTTTGACCCTTGCCGACTTGTCGCGCGGGATCAAATACTTGGGTTGAAAATGATCATCAGTATCCACGCCCATCGTGCTCTTCGGCAAATCCCGGACATGTCCCATCGAGGCCTGGACATCATAAGCTCGACCGAGATATCTACCGAGAGTACGCGCCTTCGCCGGTGATTCAACGATCACCAGCCGTTTGCGAGGCGCCGCACGCTTTTTAGGTTTTTTTGCATTCGTTGCTTTGGTTGCCATTGGCTCCCACTGACTTTGATTATTCGAGGCACTCTGTACGTACGCGGCGACATGCCACGACTGAACTGTAACAACTACAACGTCGATCCGTTCGGAATGGGGATGATGCCACATCCGGGAGTGATCTGCGAATGCCCCAGAAGAACTAGTTACGGACGTAGTAACCCGCGCCTTGCTGCCGAACGAGCCCTTTGAGTTCAAGCGCCAGGAGCGCTCCGCTGGTCTCCTGAATTGCCAATCCACTCACATGGCAGAGCTCATCAACATGACGCGGTTCGGCGCCGATCAGGTTATACAAAGAGCGCTCATCGGGGGCTTCAGGAAGCTCAAGGCGCGTTTGGACCGCGGCCTTCGACACTTCCACCAGCATTTCCTCTAGCACCTGCCGTGCACTCGTCACCAGCGTTGCGCCGTCGCGGATCAAGCGATGACAGCCCGCGCTGAGACGGAGACCGCGCAGACCCTGGCACTGCATAGACATCGCGCCCCTGGTCGGCGGCGAACGTGGCGGTAATCAGCGCTCCGCTTTTGAGCGGTGCTTCGACAACGACGACTCCTCGAGACAGTCCGCTAATGATCCGGTTTCGAGCCGGAAAGTTTCGCGCATCGGGTCGAGTGCCCAACGGATACTCGCTGATCAACGCTCCATGATTGACAACGCTATGCGCCAGTTTTCGATTCCGCGCCGGATAGATAACATCCAGTCCGGAACCAAGGACGGCAATAGTACGCCCACCTGCATCGAGGGCTGCGTGATGGGCGACAGTATCGATCCCGAGGGCTAATCCACTGACCACCGTGACTTCGGATTTTCCGAAGTCAAATGCCAAACGCCGGGCCATGTCCGCGCCATAGGCGGTAGCCTTCCTGGTCCCTACCATCGCGATTGCAAGCTCGTCTTCTGCCCGAAGCTCGCCGCGCACATAGAGCAGTGCCGGTGCATGCGGGATCTCCCTTAACAATCGTGGGAAGTCGTGATGATCGATTGCCAAGGCAGTTATTCCAGCCTGATGGATACGCTCCAGCTCCTTGGCCGGATCGATTCCCCGACGGCTCTCGGCGATGTTCTGAGCTGCGCTGGCGTTGATACCGATGGATCTCAGATCTGCTGGACTCGCTTCCCAGGCAATCTTCAGGCTCCCAAAGGCTTCTTTGAGAGCCAGCATCGTCGCCGGACCAACGCCAGAGATGCGATGGAAACCTACCCAGAATTGAAGATCTCGATCTGAATCCACGCGAGCCGCCTCCGTCTCAACAAGAACCGGAGTCTATGCAGCCGGGCAACGCTCGTCAATGCGCACTGAGTTGACGGGTATCACGGTACAATGCCCGTCAAGTCCGATTTTTGGCCGCACCCAGGCTGTTTTGCTACGTCCAGGGAGGATGGGATACTCATGAAAATTGATCTGCTACCGTACGCCTACTTTCGCGGTGAAATCGTACCGATCGAACAGGCGACCGTCAGTATCGCTACACATGCCCTTCAATACGGTACTGGTGCGTTTGCCGGGGTGCGTGGCTATTTGGACGTAACCGGCGAGTCAATCAACATTATTCGACTTGCCGATCATGCCAAGCGTCTCATGGACAGCGCAAAGCTCCTCCGAGCGGATCTGGCTGTCGACGCCGATGGCGTCGCTCAGGCGATCCAGGACCTCACGCTTAAAAACAACCCACAGTCCGATATCTACATCCGGCCCTTCGTCTACAAGTCGGCCATCGAGTTGAGCCCGCGCTTGAAGGACGTCGAATCCGATCTCGCAATCTACCAGATTCCATTTGGTGACTATTTCGATATGGATCGCCCGCTGAAATTCTTCGTATCCGCCTGGGTGCGCAGCTCTGACAACAATATTCCCAGCCGCGGCAAGATCACGGGCGCCTACATCAACTCTGCGTTTGCGAAGGACCAGGCCGAGGAAGCAGGTTGCGACGACGCGCTGATGCTGAATTCCGACGGCAAGGTTGCCGAAGCGAGCGGCGCCAATTTCTTTATCGTTCGCAATGGCCGGCTGGCAACCTCTCCAATCAGCGGCGACATTTTGGAAGGCATCACCCGTCGAACGGTCTTCTTGCTCGCTTCGGAGATGGGTGTACCGGTTGAGGAGCGGCCGATCGACCGCTCAGAGCTTTATATTTCTGAAGAGGCGTTCGTTTGCGGAACCGGTGCTCAAGTTGCCGCTGTCGGTGAGATTGACGGTCGAACGATTGGCGATGGCAATCGCGGACCCATCACACAGCAACTCCAGGAACGATTCTTCGATATCGTTCGAGGCAAGGACAAGAAGTACGATCATTTCTTGACGCGGGTTCCGATTCACGGTTAGTTTCACCAGCATGATCGTTGTTTGATACGGCGAAGCATGCTAGCCTGCGCGAGCGGTGAGCAAACTGGTGTTGCAACGAGCCAAACGGGTTTCAACATCGTGCTATACTGCGGGCGGGATGATCCGCGTTATGCAAACCCTTGAGTTGTGTTGCTCAGACGGGCAGCGCACCTGATCGAGAAACCAACGACGGCACCTGAGCCGGCTGGTTGCTTTCGCGGATGCTGGGACGTGGGAATTAGATCTTCGGGAGGCGGAGAAGGAGCAGCTATGGAACCTCTCCTTAGCGTGAATAATCTAACGACTCAATTTTTCACGCAAGACGGTGTCGTGAGAGCCGTCGACAATGTCACATTCGAAATGCACCCGGGTGAAACGCTGGGGGTAGTCGGTGAATCCGGGAGTGGCAAGAGCGTGACGGCAATGTCGATCATGCGCTTGATTCCGATTCCACCGGGCAGAATCGAAGGCGATGGCGTCATCTATAAAGGTGACAATATTCTGGATATGAGCGATGAAGAAGTGCGCCATATACGTGGCAACGAAATCGCCATGATTTTCCAGGATCCGATGACATCGCTGAATCCGGTCTTGTCGATCCGACGGCAATTGAGCGAAGGCATTCAGCTCCATCTTGGAATGAATCAGAGCCAGGCGCGGGCGCGATCGATTGAATTGCTTCATATGGTCGGTATTCCGAATGCCGAAGAACGCGTCGATCAGTATCCACACCAATTCTCGGGTGGTATGCGGCAGCGCGTGATGATCGCGATGGCACTCTCCTGTAATCCGAGTTTGCTCATTGCAGACGAGCCGACGACGGCACTCGACGTGACGATTCAAGCGCAGATTCTCGACTTGATGCGGAACCTGCAGGCCGAGCACAATACGGCCCTCATGCTCATCACACACGACCTTGGTGTCGTGGCTGGTATGAGCGATCGCATCCAGGTCATGTATGCCGGCGGTATTGTCGAGACGGCCACGGCAAACGAACTGTTTGCGAATCCGCGCCATCCGTACACCGTCGGGCTTCTCAATTCGATCCCACGTCTGGATCAGACCGAGCGGGCA
Source organism: uncultured Chloroflexia bacterium (assembly GCA_963745675.1). Classification (GTDB taxonomy): domain Bacteria; phylum Chloroflexota; class Chloroflexia; order Thermomicrobiales; family CFX8; genus JAUIIK01. The sequence continues at coordinate 522,893 of CAVUYM010000009.1, read as the reverse complement.
CGCCTTGATCCGATTCGCGGACTTCCGCCAGACTTGATCGATCTGCCAGATATGTGCCCGTTTGTGCCTCGTTGTGACTGGGCCCGCGAGCAGTGCGAGCAGAAGAAGCCGCCTCTCGTCTCCGTAGACGGTAACGACGAACACCTCTCCGCCTGTTGGTTCTGGGAGGAAGTTAACAAAGAGGGGCCGGTGACGCAGGCATGAGCGCACAAACCAACGGTATCGCCAAAGGGGACGAACTTCTAAGAGTCGACAACTTGACGATGCACTTCCCTTTGACGCAGGGAATCATCTTCCAACGTCAAGTTGGGGCAGTCAAAGCTGTTGATGGCGTTTCATTCGAAGTCTACAAGGGCGAGACACTCGGTCTCGTAGGCGAATCCGGATGTGGTAAAAGCACGACCGGTCGCGCACTCTTGCAGCTGTACGAGCCCACAGCTGGACATGTGCTTTACAAGGGCACCGATCTCACCGAGCTCGATGGCGGACAGATGCGACGAATGCGCCGCTATCTTCAGATGATTTTCCAGGACCCGTACGCGTCATTGAATCCTCGCATGACAGTCGGCTCGATCGTCAGTGAGCCGATGCAGATTCACGACCTGGTTCCGAAGAACGAGCGTAACGAACGCGTTCAGGAGTTGCTTGAAACGGTCGGGCTAAATCCCTACTTCGCTAATCGCTATCCGCACGAATTTTCAGGTGGCCAGCGCCAGCGCATCGGTGTCGCTCGTGCCCTGGCAGCTAACCCGGAATTCATCGTGGCAGACGAGCCGGTTTCAGCCCTTGACGTGTCGATCCAGGCTCAGATCATTAACTTGATGGAAGACCTTCAAAGCGAATTCGATTTGACCTATCTCTTCATCGCTCATGATCTTTCGGTTGTTCGCCACATTTCCGATCGCATCATCGTGATGTACCTCGGAAAGTTCATGGAGCTGGCGGATCGCGACGCGTTGTATGACGATCCGCTCCATCCCTATACAAAGGCATTGCTCTCGGCGGTCCCAATTCCCGACCCGGTCATTGAGAAGCGCCGCGAGCGCATCATCCTGACCGGTGACGTCCCCAGCCCGATCAATCCGCCTACCGGCTGTGTCTTCCATACCCGCTGTCCCTATGTGATGGAAGTTTGTAAACAGCTTGAGCCACGCTTTGTCGATCAGGGCGAGGGCCACTTCGTAGCCTGCCACCTGTATCCGGGCAGTACCCCCGAAGATCGCGATGCAAGCTTTGCTGCTGCAGCGACCGAGCAAGAACTCCTCGCCGCCGCGTCAGTTGGAAGCGCAGAGTCAGCCTAACTGCTCCAAATGCCGGTCCGCTTGTCCGGTGATCCTTCATAGAAGTGCCACGGTAATTACCGTGGCACTTCTATGTCTGGTCGTGTTTACTCATTGGCGGTGTCTATAGCCTTTAGAGTTCGGCAAGCTGTGTTTGGTGAACGCGCACTTTCATTCGACCCCGAGTTTTTCGCCGCAACGGTCGTGGCATTCGTCCTCGCCATCACGATTCACGAATTCATGCATGCCTGGACGGCCTATCAGCTCGGCGACACCACAGCCGCCTCCCAGGGCCGGATAACCCTCAATCCGGCTGCGCATTTCGACCCGCTCGGATTCATTTTCATGATTCTTCTGGCGCTCGGTATAGGTTTCATCGCCTGGGGCAAACCGGTACCAATCAACATCAATCGACTTCGTTATGGCAAGTATGGATATGGTCTCACCGCGTTAGCCGGACCGGTCTCGAATCTGGTGCTGGCCGCGGTAATGATCGTGCCGCTGCGCTTTTCACACGTGGAGCTCACTGGTTTTGCAGGCCTGCTTGCGAGCCAGATAATCTTCCTCAATCTGCTGCTCGCAGCATTCAATTTCGTTCCCATTCCACCACTCGATGGTTCGAAGATCCTGACCGGCATACTGCCAGATTTCTGGTTTCCCTTTCTCGCGCGGCTCGATCAATATGGATTTGGAATCCTACTCGTAGTCATTCTTATTGGAGGATTTACCGGGACTGGCCTACTCTTCGAAATGTACCGGCCAGTACTCGACTTTTTCTGGAATATCATCGTAGGGTCTACCGATTTGTCAGGGTACCGTCGCTAATGACTGTATCTCACAGGTCGGGTGCAACCTCACATCGCACTTTCACTCGCGTGGGGCAGTTCTGTGCAACGCTGACCCACCGTCATAGTGAGGCAATCGACGATCGGATTCGAGCCATTCTCTCGAACAACGATCAATGGCAACTCGTCGCACAGCTATCGACATCCGATCGCGCCCACCTGTTGAAGGTCCACGATCTACTCGTTTCGCGTGGCCATTGCGATCCTGACTTGCTGCGTGCCGCACTGTTGCACGATGTCGGCAAGTCCAACGGCAATCAACGAGTCCGTCTCTGGCATCGCGTAGCGAGGGTCCTGGGGCGCGGCATATCTTTGCGACTCTGGTACAAGCTGATCGGTGGAGAAGCCACCAGGGTGGGAGGGCTGTACCTCGCAGAGAATCACGCGAAACTTGGCGCGGCAAGCGTAGGGGTCGCTGGTGCATCAGAGCGCTGCTGTGAGCTAATCCGCCGCCATGAGGAAGCGCCTCCGACTGGCGATCCAATGCTGGACGCGCTCATCGCCGCCGACGAGGACGCCTGACCATGGTTGCTTCAAGATCCGCGCACCTTTCCGACTACCAGTTGCATTTGGAAGGCTTTGAGGGTCCACTCGATGTGCTGCTTCAACTCATCGAGAGTCAACGGCTGGACATCTCTGATCTTTCACTCGTTGCTGTTACAGGTGGTTTTCTCGCGCACATTGATCAATTGGAGAATCCCCCGCCTCGTTTGCTGGGCGAATTCGTCGGTATTGCGGCCAGACTCCTGGTGCTCAAGACGAGGTCTCTTCTCCCACGACCGCCAGCGGGTGAGCCGGACGACGATGTCGACGATCTCGCTGCCAGATTACGGGAATACCAGCGCATCAAGCAGATAGCCGCCGGGATGCGAGAGAGTCAGGATAGCGGCTGGCGCTCCTACGAGCAGCAATCCTCTGCACCACGACGAAATGTCAAAGTCACCCTCCAGACACCACAGTCGAGCGCGCTCAAGGCACTGTTTCTGCGCGCTGTTGCGCGTCAGCCTACAGCCCCAGACATGGCGCCGATTCGACCAGTGATCAGCGTCGCCGAAATGGCGGGAAGAATCCTCAGCCGCGTGATTCGACCCGGTACCCGTCTGCGATTCTTCGATATCGTGGAACGAGGCAACCGTCAGGAGATCGTTGCCGGTTTCGTAGCATTGCTCACCCTCTGGTCACGGCGCGAGCTGGACGTTTCGCAGCGTGAACTCTTCAGTGACATAGAGTTGCAGGCTGCAGTCTCGGTGGATTCGCACGGTGGCTGACGACCGACCTCAACAGACGATAATTGACAATCTCACCGTGGATGACGCTGAAGCTCGCGCCGCTCTTGAAGCGTTGCTGTTCGTTGCTAGTGAGCCTATCGAAGTGCCGGCACTGAGCGCGGCGCTGGGATGGTCGGCGGCCGATGTCGAGGAGCATCTCAACAGGCTTGCCGAAAGCTTACGCCATGAACGCCGTGGTATCGCCCTCCAGCGCCAGGACAAGCGCGTACAGATTGTCTCCGCTCCACGGTTTGGGCCAATCATCGAACGTTTCCTGGCCGTCGAACGGCGGGTCCGGCTCTCTGAAGCAGCTCTCGAAACGCTGGCCATTCTCGCGTTTCGACAACCCGCGACGCGAGCGGAGATTGAAGCGATCCGCGGGGTCGATTGCAGCGGCGTACTTGCCACCCTCGTTGCGCGCGAAATGATCGAAGTTGTCGGACGCCGGCAGGTCATTGGCAACCCGCTAGAGTATGGAACGACCGACACATTCCTGCGCCAATTTGGACTCGAAGCTGTCGCAGATCTGGTATTGGACGAAGAGGAAGATCTCTAGCGGATCCTATATCTTCATATGGATATTGGGAAAGTAGCGTGTGTCCCGCCATTATCTCCCGGGCTCGCTGACTGCCAGCTATGCCAAAGCACGCACCCGCTCGACGGCGGAAACCACGACACCAATGACGCGATCTATCTGCTCCGGAGTATTCGATCGCCCGACGGTTAACCGCAGCGTTCCGTCTGCCGACTGATCGTCAAGGCCAATCGCCCTCAAGACATGAGATGGCTCGTTCGTTGCGCTCGCGCAGGCGGACCCACTGGAAGCGGCGATACCGTTCAGGTCGAGATCGAGAAGAATGCTCTCACCATCGACGCCCGAGAATCCAATATTGAGATTATTCGGCAATCGTTGGGTTGGGTGACCATTGATGACCGCGTCCGGGATACGCTCCAGCAATCCGTCCGAAAGACGATCTCGCATCTCGCGATAGCGAGCTACCTGCTGGTCCCGCTCGTCAACAGCAATTTGTAGCGCGGTTGCCAGACCCACTATCCCAGCGACATTCTCAGTCCCACTGCGAAGCGCGCGCTCCTGGCCGCCACCGACTATAAGCGGAAGAAGCCGCACTCCGCTACGAATGTAGAGAAGTCCAGAACCCTTCGGGCCGTAGAATTTATGAGCGCTTAACGTTAGCAGATCAACTCCAAGATCATCAACCTCCAAGGGTAGAACTCCGGCGGCCTGTACGGCGTCGGTGTGAAAGATCGTTCCGTTGGCTCTGGCGAGCGCGGCGATCTCGGATATTGGCTGAATCGTGCCGATTTCATTGTTGGCATACATGATTGAAAGGAGACAGGTTTCGGGTCGAAGGTATCGTGCAATCACCTCGGGATCAACGATACCGGATGGAGGGACAGGTACGACCGACACATCAACGTTGAGGTCGATCTGCAGATCGTCCACCGCATGGAGCACGGCATGATGCTCGATCGCGGACGTAACGATATGAGGGCGAGAGTGCGGGGCGTCCAGGAGCGCCTGTCGCACGATTCCCCTGATCGCCATATTATTTGCCTCGGTTGCGCCACCAGTGAACACGAGCTCTCGCGGCCGGCAACCGAGTATTCGCGCTACCGTACCGCGCGCCCAATCGATACCGGCGCGGGCATCGCGTCCCGCTTCATGGACACTACTTGGATTTCCGTAAACAGTGGAGAAATAAGGAAGCATCGCCTCCAGTACGCGCGGTTCAACCGGCGTCGTTGCGGCGTGATCTAAATAGATTGAATCGCGATCATCCGTAGGAACGGAAAGCGACAGAGAGTTTGGAGTGCTTTTCGACGTGCTCGTAGCCCGTCCCCGAACCTAGGCCGAACCGGCTGCAACGGGCTCGGCAGCCCGAGATTCACTCAGTAGATCACCAAGCGAGGTCGAATCAAGTACGTCGATGATGCTATCGCGAACTTTCAACCAGACGACGCGCGTTGCGCAGCCCTCAATAAGCGGGCAGACATCGTCGATTGAAATCTCTGAAACACAATCCATAGGCGCAACCGGACCCTCAAGCGCCCGATACACTTCGCCAACCAGGATGTCGCCCGGAGCGCGAGTCAATTCATAGCCGCCATGCGCACCGCGTGTCGATTTCACGAGTTCACGCTCGCGGAGTTCACGCATGAGATGCTCGAGATATGCTGCAGGTACTATCGACGAGTCGGCGATGGTAGAAAGCGGCGTTGGGCCGTTACCATACCGACGTGACAATTCGACCATTGCTCGCATACCGTATTCGCCACGGGTTGAAATTTTCACCCCTGCGCTCCTCTCACTGGCTATCGCCATGGAACGGTACGAGTATACCCCGCCACGCTATAAAGGATCGAAATCCTTTGGCGACACGCTCTTGCTATCGATAGCGCGATGAATCAATACTCTATTCCCGAGCGCGGTTGGTATCGAAAAAGTATGGCCTAAATCTGGCGTGTCGCAGATTTCAATCGCTGAAGAATCGACCGGCCGAAGATCCGGTAACGCAACCACTCGTTGTCGCCAACTGTTTGGTAGATGTGCAATAAGCGGTCGCCCGTGATGATGCCACGGTACTTCCCGTTCTCAACGACAGGTACCGCTGATCGTGACGTTTCCGCCATCCAGACCTGAACATCGTAGACCGAATCGGTGGCATCGACGACGTGAACCTCTCGGTCCATGATGTCCCGAACGGCGAGATCGTGCTGCGCACCATGAATATGGCGCAATAGATCCTTACGCCACAGCATCCCGACGACAGTGCCGTCATCAGTCACAACGAGGTCCCGTGGCCCCCCCCGCAACGCCCAGGCCAGGCTGGAAGCAGGCGGCACACCACCTGAATCCCAGAGTGCGTAGACACCGGCTGGAAGATCCCGGAGACGCGCTTCGACGTTCACATTGCGAGCTTCGATTTGGGCATAGACGATGATAAAAACGGTAACGAACAGCAACATGAAGTTTCCGCTAATGAGACCGAGAACCGCCACTAATACGGCAAAGATCTGTCCAATGACGACCGCATAGTGAGTAGCGACCAGCCGGCCACGGCGAGCCGACAGCTGCGCCCGCAGGACTCTACCGCCATCCATTGGGAATGCGGGAATCAGATTGAAGAGCGCCAGACACAATATTTGCAATCCAGAGGTAGAGGACGAAATCCGATCAGCGACAGCTGCTCGGCATACAATAGATACCCCAGAGCTTCGCTGATGCTCGTTACAACCGCGACGGCGATGACGATCGGAGAAAGGACGCCAGCGATCACGACGTTGACCAGCGGTCCAGCAAGCGCGACGATCGTCTCGGTGCGCGGAGTCAGCGGGCCATGTTCGATTCTGGCTACGCCGCCGATCGGCAAGAGCGTCACATCGTGGACGGAGAGTCCGTAGCGCTGAGCGACGAGCGCGTGTCCCATCTCATGAGCGAAGACGCAGGCGAAAACGGCGGTGACGACGAAACTACCGAAGACAATGCCGCGCAATCCTGCGTCAGCGACATAGCCCCACTGATAGATGACCCATAAGGACAATCAAGCCGAAGGTTGGATGAACCTTGACCTCGATACCTTTTATTGCACCGACACGAATCGCGTTCCCCAGCACGTCTCAATTTTTCATCGTTAAGTGGCGTTGCCGCAGTAATAAGGCGGCATCAGAGATCATAGCAGAGCGGGCCGTCTGAGGCCGCATAGCACCGAAGCGACAGAAGTACCAGTTTGCACAACCGCTATTGCGCTACCTTTGTTAAGGTTTTGCCGACTTCGTACGCCCGCCGGGAGCAACGCAGAAAGCTGGAAATACATGGAACACATATTGCGGGTGGATCAGTTCGACCGCGCACTCCTCATGCAAATACTCGCCCGCTCGGACCAGATGCGCCTGACCGCCGAACGTGGCGGCGACAACAGATTGGCCGGTCGCATTCTCGCCACCCTCTTTTACGAACCAAGCACGCGTACCCGGCTCAGCTTCGAGTCGGCAATGCTGCGCCTTGGCGGCAACGTCATTTCCTCTGAAATGGCTGCCGCAACGTCGTCGGCTGCCAAAGGCGAAACGATCGAAGACACGGTGAGGATCGTTGAGTCCTTCGCCGACGCGATCGTCTTCCGGCATCCCGTCGCCGGCGAAGTCGAACGCGCGGCAGCCGTCGCCTCGGTGCCGGTAATCAACGGTGGCGATGGCGCGCGCGAACATCCAACTCAGGCGCTGCTAGATCTCTATACGATCCAGCGTGAACTTGGCAAAGTCGATGGCCTCAACATCGCGCTCGTCGGCGATCTCAAGTATGGGCGCGCTCCGCGCTCGCTGGCGATGCTCCTCACTCGCACCGAAGGCACGCACATCCAGCTCGTCTCTCCGCCTCAACTGGATATGGACACCGACATCGTCGAACATGCTAGGCCGGGCATGGTGTCGAGTACTCCGTCGAACGCGATCTGGAGCGTGCTGTAGCGTCGGCAGACGTCGTCTACGTCACGCGCATCCAGAAGGAGCGATTCCCGGACGACGGATCGCTTTGCCGATGTGAGGGCAGCATACCAGCTGACGGCCGATATGGCACGTTCGATGCGCCCCGGCGCTGCAATCCTGCATCCACTGCCGCGCATCGACGAGATCGCGACTCGAAGTCGATCAGTCTCCCACAGGCAGCCTATTTTCGTCAGGCGCGAAATGGGGTCTACGTGCGAATGGCACTGCTCAACATGCTGCTGAATCGTCAGGTGGATCTGACGGCGTAGGCCGGTTGAGCCGCTTCGCGCGCCAGAATCTCTTCCGCGAGCACCATCGCCGGCCCACGGCTGACAAATCGACGCAGGCGCTTTTCGAGCGTTTGGCGCGGCAACAGAATCCGACGCGAGCAGCCAGAACAGCGCATCCGGATGTCAGCGCCGAGACCGGTCACCGTCCATTCTTTGGAACCACAGGGATGGACTTTTCTCAATTCGACCACGTCACCGACGACGATCTCCAGCGGTCCGTCACTTCTTTTCATTATCCCGCCATTTCGTAGGCTGAACCCGCTCGACGGGAGCATACACAACGCTGCTAGTGATAGACTGCGAGAGGAAGGAGTACGTACACCCTTGCGTCGATACGCCGCCCCGGTTCTACGCACGATTCTCGTTGCCAATACCTGGGCGCTTCTGCTGCACCTTGTCATTAACGTGGATGTTGGCAGCATGGCCATCACCGCGCCGGCAGCGCTCATGGCGTGTGCGCTGCTTGTCCTCGCTCCCGCGCTCGTTTTTCTACCGATTGCAAGCAGACTGTCAGCGCCATTTTTTGACGTCGAAGCGATACTCGGATGGAGCACGCTTGGATTCGTCGTCGTCTTCTTTCGTCCATCCGAAGAGCTGGGTTATGTACAGTTTCTCGCATTGGTGTTGCCGCTGATTGTTGCTACCGCGTCAATCACCACACTCATTGCATACCTCTTCGTCAGACGCCTTCGAATTGGCACCCCGAAAGCATCTGAACGTAATGCAAGCCAGGCGCATCGGCTATATGGCGGCACTGGTGCTGGTCGCCCTTGTGCTTCTCGACGCTCTTGCGTTGCTGACGCCTTTCAACGGCACGCTGGTTGTTGCCGTCGCGGTCCTTGCCGAGCTATTTGTTGTCGCCAGCCGGCAGCCACCGTTCCCAACCGGCTGATCGCCGAGCTCTTCCCTCAAAATCGCGCCCATCTCCTCAACACGGTTGAGGAAACCATCGTGTCCATTGATCGAGCTGAGTTCGCGATAGACGGCATTCCCACCTGCTCGAGCGATACATTCAGCCGACTCCCGAACGTAGTCTGCTGGAAAGAGAATGTCGCTGTCGATGCCGACATAAATGCAGCGGGCAACAACCGATTCTGACGCCGCCTCTTGGCCACCTCGTCCTCTGCCAACATCATGCGAATCCATCACGCGCGAAAGATACAGGTAGCTATTCGCATCGAACCGGGAAGCGAGTTTGTCACCCTGATAATGCAGATAGCCTTCGACATCGAAGCGACCCTGGAATTCGCTCCAGACGTTGTAGCGGGCTTCGTTTCGTCCAAAGCGCACGGTCATCAGAGGATCACTCTGGAAGGTCACCATGCCGACCATTCTCGCGAGCGCCACACCCTGTTCCGGTCCGGATCCTGGTTCGTAGCTACCGCTCAACCAGGCCGGATCCAGCATGATCGCTCGACGTTGTATTTCGTTGTAGGCGATACCCTGAGCGTGGAACACGTTTGAGGCAGCAACGACGAATATCCGCTCGGCCAACTCCGGCGCAATCACGGCCAGTTCCGCCGCTTGCATACCGCCCAGAGACCCGCCAATAGCGGCCACAAGACGTTCGATCCCGAGTTGCTCCAGCAATAGCAACTGGGCGTGGATCAGGTCCCGGACGGTCAATTGTGGGAAGCGCAAATCATAGCGCGCGCCATCGGGTGCAATCGAACGTGGCCCGGTGGATCCGTAACAAGATCCGAGTGAGTTGGCGCAGATGACAAAATATCGATCGGTATCGATTGCCTTTCCCGGACCGACTATTCCCTCCCACCAGCCGTTTGGATCATCGTCGATTTCAGGATGCCTGGCGACGTGCGCGCTTCCAGTAAGAGCATGGAATATCAGGATGACATTTGAACGATCGTCATTCAAAGTCCCCCAGGTCTCCACAGCAAGATCCACTCGTTCGAGCGTCTCGCCAAGTTCGGTGACAAATGGATTGTCTGGAGTTGAGACAGTGATAGTCGAGTATCGAGGAAGTAAATCGATATGCCCCACGTGAGGTTTCCTTTCTTCCACCTATCGATGAGATCGACAGGTGGGGCGACAGAGTGAGCGACCACACCGAACGGGTGTCTGGCCACACTCCCTGCGCCACCGAGGAAACATTGCTTACGGATTCGAATCCGAGCGTTTCACGTTTCGCTCATCTTTCGGGATGTTATCCCGCCGGAGTTAGCACCATACGACTACGCGCTGGTTGCCGGGTTTCACAGGGCCGGTACCCTCCACCGCTCTTGATGAGCGCAGGGATATTCAATTGTGCGAGCATCGTAGCAAGTCGAGCGAGCGGTGTCAATTCCTTCTTCGCCCGACCCAGGACTACGGCTGCCTAGTATCCGACTTCTACGACGTCGATCCCCGCTGCCTGGACCGGAGGATCGCTCGGGATCGAATAGCCCAAGGACGTCGTTGAGAAGTCCATAGACGTTTATCGGGTAATCCAGGCCGCTAAGATCCGCAAGCGCACCCACGGAAACAGGAGTCCCGCCGGCAGCGCTATCGCATGAACGAAACTCCTGGATCGTTCCTCCAGTCAAAATCAGATTATCGATAATCAGCACCCGTTTGCCGTCGAGATATTCCGGTCCTGGAGTGAAGTAGTAGCCGCCGTCATCGTTGTGACGGGCATAGATGACGGGCCGACGAGGCTCCAGGAAATAGGCAACCCATTGGGCCAGTCCGGCTCCCCAGATCGATGGAGCGGCGACAACGTCAATTCGGCTGAGAAAAAAGTGCTTGGCGAGTGCGTAGCCGAGCCTGACTCGCGATGTGGGTATCAGAAAGCAAGCGGTCACGATCGAGTAGCTTCAAAGATTGCATTCCAGAACGGTAAGCGAAACGACCCTCCGAGATCATCCCGGCTTCTTCGATTTCGCGCGATCATGCCCTGGCTGCGGTTTGTCTGAATCATCGAGCCGTCTTCCTCTTATTGATCGACTTCCTGGTGCAATTATCGAACGAGTCGGGCACCGCCGTCCAGTGCCCGACTCGTTTTGATTCGAATCGCGTCGCTCGGACTACGAACCTTGCTCGATGGGAACGCGCAGGATGTTGCCCCATTCAGTCCAGGAGCCATCATAGTTCCGAACGGACGGATAACCGAGAAGCTCAGTCAGTACGAACCAGGAATGTGACGATCGCTCTCCAATACGGCAGTAGACAACGACATCCTTATCGGCAGTCACGCCGTGTCCTTCGTACAAAGCCTTAAGTTCTTCGGCGGTCTTGAAGGTACCATCCTCAGCGACGGCCTGCGCCCACGGGATGCTCGACGCGCCGGGGATATGGCCCCCCCGCAACACGCCCTCTTGCGGATATTCCGGCATGTGGGTGACCGCGCCCGAAAACTCGCCAGGAGATCGCACGTCAACGAGTGGCTTGCCGTCGCCAACTTTCTCCAGCCCGTCGTAGCCGATATGAACGAGAACGTCGTCGCGGAATGCACGGATTTCGGGATGGATGGTTGCCCCACTGTAATTGGTTGGGGTTATTGGCGTAGTGTCACGAGTCAGATCTCGCCCTTCAGCCTCCCACTTCGCTCTACCACCATCCATGATCTTGACGTTATCGTGGCCCATGTACCTGAAGAACCAGTAGGCATACGCCGCCCACCAGTTGGTCTTATCCCCATAGAAGATGACCGTCGAATCGGGGGAAATTCCCTTGCTCGACATCAATTCATCGAATCTGGATGGGGACACGAAGTCACGGATAGTCTGATCCTGGAGCTCCGTCGTCCAATCGAGTTTGATAGCCCCCGGGATATGGCCGGTCTCATAGAGGAGAATGTCCTCGTTCACTTCGGCCAGAACGATTCCTTCATCGTCTTTGTGTTCAGCCACCCACTCGGTACTGACCAGCACGTCCGGATTCGCATACTTTGGATCACTCGCCACGCCACAGTTTCCTTCCAAATTTCCATGACATAACCGCGCCACACGGCACCGCACAAACAGTTTATGCTTCAGCACTCTCCTATCGATCCGTAACATCGGAGACAGCGGTTTTCTTCCACTTGGAAGGGTTCGTCGTCGCCCGAGTCAAGACCGTTGATGAATCCCGACCGCGTTGGTATGATTTATTTTACACGAATGGAACTGATTCTCAGTTGCGAATCATTATCAGGAAACAATGACTGAACGAAATCTCACTGACATAGCTAGCGATTTCCCGGACGGCTTCCGGATGACCCCCCAGCGAGTCGCGATACTCGACGAAATTCGCCAGGCGGGAGGGCATCTCACTGCTTCAGAAATCATCGCCAAGGTACACGAAAAACATCCATCGATCTCTATCGGAACCGTGTATCGAACACTGCATATTCTTCTCTGAACGTGGTGTCATCCTCGAATTTCCGTTTGGCAACCAGGCCAGCCGCTTCGACGGCCGAACCGAACGCCACGATCACGTTCACTGCACAGTATGTGGCAAGCTGCGGGATGTTGAAGTTCCGAGTGCTCTACTCGCACATCAAGTAGCGGAAGATCAGAGCGGTTTCCGCATTCAGGCGCATCAGACAATTTTTTCAGGCATCTGTCCAGCATGTCAGCGAATACAGGAACGAGAAGGTACGTAGAAGGGAGCGGGTTCAACTCGCAAGAGACGTTGGAACTGTATAAACAACCGCCCGAATATTGGGCGAAATCTTTGATACTATGCAAAGGAGGGACCTTCGAATATGAGCAATGAACCACTTCTGGTTATTGAGGACTTGCACGCAGGCATTGAAGGACAGGAGATTCTTAAAGGGGTCAACCTGACGGTCGATCGCGGCGAGATTCACGCGATGATGGGCCCAAATGGCTCTGGCAAGAGCACGCTAGCCTACATCATCGCCGGCCATCCTAATTATGAAGTTCACGCCGGCAGAGTCATTTACAAGGGCGAAAATATCCTTGAACTCGGGCCGGACGAGCGTGCCCAATTGGGGCTCTTCCTCGCCTTTCAGTACCCGACCGCAATTCCCGGCGTCACAATGGCTAACTTCCTTCGCGTAGCCGCCAATTCGGTTCGGGCAGCGAGAGCAGAAGCCGGGCAAGATGTCGCGGTCTTCACGCCGCGCGAATTCCGTCGCACATTGCGCGAGCGGATGGCTCAGCTGAACATAGACGAGTCGATCGCTACGCGTTATCTCAATGACGGCTTTTCCGGCGGCGAGAAGAAGCGCGCCGAAATTCTCCAGATGGCGATGATCGAACCGGAAATGTGCATCATGGACGAGACTGACTCAGGCCTCGACATTGACGCATTGCGCGTCGTCTCGGACGGCGTCAACAAACTCTTCAATGACAATATGGGCATGCTTCTCATCACCCACTACCAGCGCATGTTGAATTACATCACCCCGACCTACGTTCACGTGATGATGGATGGTCGCATCGTTCGTTCCGGCGGCCCGGAAGTTGCGGCCGATCTTGAAGAACAGGGCTACGACTGGTTGAAGGATCAGGTCGCTGTCGGGGCTTCCTAGACATTCCGACGCTGACGAATTTCTTCAGAAGGGGACAACATCACAAATGGCTACAATCGATCCAGGCAAGCGCGAGCTACGTTTCGACCCGGCGGCAGAGGTCGACGTTTCGGACTATCAGTTCGGCTTCCATGACACCGAGGATTACTTCTTCAAATCCGGAAAAGGCTTGAACGAGGAAATCGTTCGCAAGATTTCGGAAATGAAGGACGAGCCGGAATGGATGCTCAATTTCCGCCTCAAGGCACTTGAGTATTTCAATCGCCGGCCAATGCCCAACTGGGGCGCCGACCTTTCCGGAATTGATTTTGACGACATCTACTACTACATCCGCCCTTCCGAAAAGCAGGGCAAGACGTGGGAAGAGATTCCGGCATATATCAAGGATACCTTTGACAAGCTGGGTATCCCGGAAGCCGAGAAGAAGTATCTGGCCGGTGTCGGAGCCCAATACGAATCCGAAGTCGTCTATCACTCTCTGAGGAAAGACCTCGAAGAGATGGGCGTCGTATTCCTCGATATGGATTCGGGATTACGTGAGTATCCGGAACTGGTCAAACAGTACTTCGGCACGATCATTCCGGCGAACGACAACAAGTTTGCTGCCTTAAACTCAGCAGTCTGGTCGGGTGGCTCGTTTGTCTACGTTCCCAAGGGCGTCAAGATTGACGTACCACTTCAGGCCTACTTCCGAATCAATGCCGAAAATATGGGCCAGTTCGAGCGCACGCTGATCATCTGCGAAGATGACTCCTATGTTCATTACGTAGAGGGCTGCACGGCGCCGACCTACAGCACGGACTCGCTGCACTCGGCAGTTGTCGAGATCGTGGTCAAAGACAATGCCCGCTGCCGCTACACGACGATCCAGAACTGGTCGCAGAACGTCTATAACCTGGTTACCAAGCGCGCCGCCGCCTATCGCAACGCGACGATGGAGTGGGTTGACGGCAACCTCGGCTCCAAAGTCACGATGAAGTATCCGGCAGTCATGTTGATGGAGCCGGGCGCGCGAGGCGAAGTGCTTTCAGTCGCCTTTGCGAAAGACGGCATGCATCAGGATGCCGGTTCGAAGATGACGCACGTCGCTCCGAACACATCATCACAGATCATTTCGAAGTCCATCTCCAAGGGAACGGGACGCTCCTCGTACCGAGGACTGGTCAAGATCCATAAAGGCGCGAAGGGCTCACGCTCGAATGTCGTCTGTGATGCGCTGCTGATCGACGAAGACAGCCGCACCGATACCTATCCATACATGGAAATTGAAGAAGATGACGTTTCGATCGGCCATGAGGCAACCGTCTCGAAGGTCGCGGACGAGCAACTCTTCTACTTACAATCCCGCGGCATCACCGAACAAGAGGCGATGAGCATGATCGTGAACGGCTTCATTGAGCCGATTACGAAGGAACTGCCGCTCGAATATGCGGTCGAGCTCAACCGCTTGATTCAGCTTGAAATGGAAGGTTCCGTCGGCTAGCGACGACCGCATCGAGACCCGGCGACTAGATTCGTCGGGTCTCGATTGACGTTTGCAACGCATAAACTAGCCAGCCGGCACGAGAACCAGAGGGAGGACAATGGCTACCGCCATCCAGGAATTAACAAAAGGATTTTCCCGCGAAGCGGTCGAGGAACTTTCTCGCCGCCGCAATGAACCGACGTGGTTGCGTACGCGCAGACTTGCCGCCTGGGAGGCTTATCTGGCGCTCCCGATGCCGGCACGAACTGATGAGGAGTGGCGCAGGACCGACATCCGCGACCTGCCGCTCGAATCGGTGATGCCCTTCACACCTGAATTCAGCGCCCGAACTAAGTCTCGTGAGGATCTCCCGGCTGACGTCCGTGAAATCCTGAGCGGGGCAGGGCAGATGTCCGGCATCGTCGTTCAGCAAGACTCGTCGATCATCTACCACGAAGCGCTGGCCGAGTTAGCGGATGATGGCGTCATCTTCGTCGATCTTGACACAGCCGTCGCTGAACACCCCGAACTGCTCGAGAAATACCTGATGACCCCGGCGACCGTGCCGATCAATCACAACAAGTTTGCAGCACTGCATAGCGCGTTCTGGTCCACCGGCGCATTCTTGTATGTGCCGGACGACGTTGAAGTTGAATTGCCCTTCGAAGCGATCTCAACGTTGACGAAGCCCGGGCTGGCAACCGCCTTTCACACGATTGTCGTTGCTGGAGAGAACGCGCGGGTCACCTTCGTCGACTACTGTGTTTCGAAAACGCTCTCGGAAGAGATCGAAGGCGAGTCGATCGCGAACAACGCCGTCGAGCTGCACGCAGCCGAAGGCTCCGAGATTCGCTACATTCAGATCCAGAACTGGGGCCGACACGTTTGGAACTTCAACACCCAGCGTGGCAATATCGCCCAGGATGCCGCAATCCGGTCGCTCAACGTCTCACTCGGCGCTGGCTGGAGCAAGAACAGCATTTCCGCGACCCTGGCGGAGCCCGGATCACAGGCAGAGATGCTCGGTCTTTACTTCACTGACGGGCATCAATTCCTCGATAACCACACCCACCAGGATCACCAGGCGCCCTACGCCATGAGTGATCTGTTGTTCAAAGGAGCGGTCAAGGATCACTCCCGAGCGGTCTATTCGGGCTTGATTCGCGTCGCGGAAAAAGCCTTCGGGACGGACGCATATCAGGCGAATCGCAACCTTGCGCTAAGCCCGAACGCGCGCGTCGACACGATGCCAAACCTGGAAATAGGCGCGAACGATGTGCGTTGCACCCACGGCGCGACGGTATCGCGCATTGAGGATGAATATCTCTTTTACCTGATGAGCCGCGGGATCTCCCGCACCGAGGCGGAAAAGCTTATGATCGACGGCTTTTTCGCCGAGGTCATTGATCGAGTTCCCGTTCCACAGGTTCAGGAGATCGTTCAGGGCGTCATCGATGAGAAGATCGGTTACACCGTCTAGTACGCCTTTTGAAGACGCAGTGAACAAGGGCGGCGGAACAAACCGCCGCCCTTGTCTGTGTCGGATTTTGGAACGACATGATCGACAGCCCGGATGAACTCGTGCTCGAACCGATATCGGAAGACAACTACGAAGCGTTCCTTGCACTGTACGTCCATGACGACCAACGCAACCTCATCGCAACCAACACGCGCTCTCTCGCGCAAGCGTGTATCTACAAACAGGCCGAACCGTACGCCATCCTATCCGGGACGAACATCGTCGGTTTTACGATGCTCTACCCGCTCGCGGAACACGGTGAACCGGACATCGTCAATCTCGTCCGCATCATGATCAATTGGCGCTTCCAGCGACAGGGACCTGGCCGGCGAGCGATGCACCTCATCATCGACAACGTCCGTGAACGGCCGGGAGTTCGGGTGATTCAGCTTTCAGTGTTCCCGGAGAACGAGGCAGCGATCAATCGCTATGAAGACGTTGGATTCATCGACACCGGCGACATCGAAGGTGGTGAGAAAATCTTCCATCTTCGCCTGGATCGTACTTGACCCTCCGATCAGGCTCCCGTTCCCGGTCACCTGGAAGTTGGTTCGTCGACCCTCCCGATAAATGGGATTGCTCCGGTTGAGCGATCGTGAATCAGAAGGCTGATAGGTTGATCGGCAACGAAACGCGCTCGCATACTCGTCAAGATGACTCCACCAGCCGAAGCGACTGTCACTTCCGTCGCCTTGCTGACCCCATCGCGCATTGACGTTTTCGAGGTCGAAGCCTATGAGCATACCTGTCTTTTAGACTACATTCTTGCGAATAGCATTGAATGCTATGTGTAACCGCTCCGGGTCGGTGTCATTGTCAAGGACGCTTGTCTTCTGCCATTGAGAGAGATTTCCCGCACCCGAAGAGGTCAATGCCAAGACTTAAGGGAGACTGTATGGCGAGAAAAAGATGTTGCCTTCATCGTCTCTAATCCGCTGGAACACCTCGAAGACGAAAGCATTGATGTCCTGAACGATCAAATCGATATCTGCCGGATCGATCCACGGGTCGGAATCGCTCGTCTGAACCGCATCGCCGCTCTCTCCGCCCGCCACCGAAACGTGCAGATCTTCGAGGCCGATTTGCAGATTGAGCGAATGAGTCTTATCAACTGTGGGACTACATCGAAGGTCAACGGCGTTTACAATGGGGACGAACGGCGAGTAAATGAGAAAGAGCAGGTCCCAATGTCCGCAGACATTTATCGAGAACAGATACTCGATCTGGCAAGGAATCCGGTCAATCACGGCACGCTCGAACCGCACGACGCGAGCTACCAGGACACCAACCCGCTCTGCGGGGACCGCATACGCATCGATCTTGCGCATCTCCGACGACGACGTCATAGACGAAATCGCCTTTTCCGGTCGAGGCTGCGCGATTTCCCAGGCCGCAGCTTCCCTCCTTACCGAGATAGCGATGGGCAAGACTGTTTCCGACGCTGCCGAGATATCCAATAAAGAGATGCTGGACGAGATTGGCGTCGAGATCAGTCCCGGCCCGCATCAAGTGCGCACTGCTCGGGCTTCACGTCCTCCGCATCGCACTCGACGAATACAAGCGTAACGGAGCAACGTCGACCGAAGTCGCGACGGATCAGGGAGAATAGGTTGGCCGACGATTTCCACACAGTCGCCCGGGTCGGGGATCTTCCACCCGGTGAGATGATGCAGGTTCGTGTTGGCCGGCAGCGTATCGGCCTCTACAACGTCGACGGCGAATTCTTCGCAACCGATGACACCTGCTCGCACGAAGAGGCGTCACTGACCGAAGGCTTTCTCTTCGACGACATCGTCGAGTGCCCGTTACACGGTGCAGCCTTCTGTGTTCGGACGGGCGAAGTCGAAGCATTTCCTGCCGTCATCAGTATTGACACTTTCGAGGTACGTGTCGTCGATGACCAGATTCAGATCAATCCCAATCCACGCTAGTTACAGCGTCAATCGCTAGGCTCAATGACCACACACATGAAAAAGACCCCGCTCAAGAGCGGGGTCTTTTTCACAACCTATTCTGAGCTAGCTCAGATATCCCCCCATCTCCGAACCCATACAGTATTGGCCCACGCGCGGTAGTCGATACTTTCCGGTGTAGCGGGACACGCAGACCGGTAGCGGCCCTTCAGCGGGCATTTCGATCGCGGGCCGACCAGATGGTGGGCAAACAGGGGACAGGCTATACGAAAGCATGCCAGTGTATGGATTGGCACACAGATAGTGCGGTCCGAAGTCCTCAAAGACAACGCCGATCAAGTACGGACCGTTGCACTCGCCATTTACCGTCTGCTGCAATTGTCCGGTGTAGGCGCTGTAGCAGACATCGGGCGGCGGCACGACTTCGACTGCGCCGATGTCACAGATACCGTTGCGCGGGCGAACCTCGCCGCGCTGATCGGGCGAAGCGCAGGCCAATGGGCCGGAGTCGATCGCGTCACTACCCGCCCCGGGCAAGTGGGTCGACGTATTTCCGCCATTGGCATCAAGTGGTTCGAGATTCGCGCTGCCGCTGTGAATGTCACTAGCGTCGCTGAAGGAGCAGGTGCCGTCGGTGTCAAGGTTATTACCGAGCGAGACTTCCGCGCCAGTAACTCCTGAGGAACAGTCACCGCCACCATTGTTGTCAGCGTAGATCGTGTTGCCGGAGTTGAGGTCGCCATTGTTCCGAATACCGCCGCCGCCGGTGCCGGACGTGTTGAAGGCTACGGTGCTATTCGTGATCGTCATCTGATCCTGATTAAGAATGCCACCGCCCTGATTGCTCGTTGCAGTGTTGTTCGAGAAGGTGCTCGTCTCGATGATCGCCGTGCCGACGCCGTTACGAAGCCCACCGCCACGTGTAGCCGCAAGATTGCCAGAGAAGGTGCTCCGCGTGATCGTCACGCTACCGCCAAGCGCGTTGTTGACACCACCTCCAGAGTCGGTATTCGACCGATTGTCGGTCACATTCGATCTTGTGATCGTCAACGATCCCTCGTTTTGAACCCCGCCGCCGTTCCCGTCAGCCCTGTTATTTGTCACCGTCGAGTCAGAAATCGTTGTCGTACCGCCGAATAGATTCTCAACACCCGCACCAGATGCAGTCGATTCATTGAGTTGAATGAAAGATCCGTTGAGAATGTCCACGGTGCCGCTGCTGTTGAAGATACCCCCACCCTGATCCCCCTTATTGACCGATAAGCCTGATTCGTCAATGGTAATGTTGCCACCGGTATTGAAGATCGCCCCACCATCGCCGGTTGCTATGTTGGCAAGGAAGTTCGTTACCCCAAAAGCGGCGACAGAACCACCATCGTTGTATACACCAGCGCCGTCATCCGCGGCACCATTTAGGAGAATTAGCGACGCATCTTCAAAGGTCAGTGAACCGCCATAATTGTATATCGCTCCTCCGTCAGATTGAGCCTCGTTTGCGCGCATTGTGGATTCCCGCACGATGACCGACCCGCCATCGATGTAGATGCTTCCTCCGTTAACTGATTACCATTTAGTAGGATCATCCCGTCGAGTTCGAGTGTAGCGCCGCTTTGTACGAAGAAGTGGCGATCCAGACCCTGGGCATCCAGCGTGACCTGAGATGCACCATCAATCGTGACATCCCCGGTGATCACCAATTCCGAAGTGATTGGAATCGTCACAACCCCGCAGTCAAAGGTCACCGTTCCGCCTCCACTGCCGTCAACCGTCGCAACAGCGGCGGCCAACTCCACTTCCGTGCACGCTCCGGACACGACGGCATCCGCACCTAGCACCGGACTAACGCTCACGACCGGTAGCAAACCGCCAACGATGATTGCAACGATAAACAGTCGCACGTATCGACGCATCCAGGTCTCCCTTAGTTTCCCGCATGAATGTACACCCGTTCGATTATTGTAGTTTGTCCAATTGCGTCGCGCAACACTGGACATCGAGGCACATACGGACGGCCACATGCATCCGAATACCCGACCAGACAGGTACAATTTCAAAGGTACGCTTTCAATACTATGATAAGGGAGAACTCAACACGATGGCCGTCATCACACAGGAAGCCGCATTCGAAGCGATGAAGGAAGTTATTGACCCGGAGATCGGTGTCAACATTGTCGATCTCGGGCTGGTCTATGGCGTAGAAGTCGCCGACACGAACGATGTCGAAGTGACGATGACCCTGACATCGATGGGTTGCCCTCTCGGACCGGTCATTATTCGGGACGTCCAAAACGCCGTCGCTGGTGTCGACGAGAGTGTCGGCGAAGTCAATGTGCGCATCGTCTGGTCGCCGCCCTGGTCAGTCGAGATGATGAGCGAAGATGCAAAAGACGAACTGGGTATCTGGTAGCTTATCTTCGCGAATCGACTCGTTTGCCACGCCAGGACCGAAAGCTGCCGCCAATGTCCGCTATTCACAACGCAGAAGCTACACTCTCAGGACTTCAGTCCGACGAGAAGGGCGGATGGTTCAATGATGCCTTTTCCGTCGCCTACGCGCTTTACGACGATTCGAAAATGGCCAGCGCAACTGCATTGATCCATGGCGCGAATCGCCTGATCGTTGTCGGGAGCGGTCCCGGATTGGCGGTGGCCGAATTTGCCTCGGTCGTCTTTGCGGAAGCAGGCTTTGAGACGCTCAGCGCGCACGCAGGCGACCTGACTACAGGTAGCTTGCGGCTCCAGCCGGGCGATCTGGTCATCGGCATCGATTCCGACAGCTTCACTGTTGCGAGCGCGCTTCGTCGAGCGAAAAACTCAGGTCTACATACGCTCGGTGTCACAACGCGGGATCTAACCGTCCTCGACGCCGATGTTCTTCTGTATGTGCCATCGTCGCAACCTCAGACCCGTGGCTTGTCGTTACAGTCCGTGCTCGCGACCTGCCTGGCTATGACGCTTCTGGCAGCACGCCTCGCGCCAGAATCCAGTGTCGCCGCCGACGTGGGCAAGATAGAAGGTATCGCACACCGTGTCACGAGTGATTCCGGCCATCTCATGGCCAGCATTCTCTTCAGTCCGGTTAATTCGACGCGGGTCGTGTTGGCAGGTCGAGGGGCCGCGAAGTGGGTGTCGAGGGCGATAGCACGCCACATCAATCAGGGCCAGCCCGGTTCCTCGATCCCACCTGCCATACACATCGATCTCGAAGACGTCGTGGATGGATTCTGGACCTTTGATCACGCCGACATCCTGATCCAGATCGACCCCTACGAAAAACCGGCAGCCCAGCAGCGCGCCCCCTACCATTCAGCGAGCGACATTCGCCCTCACCGGGTGTGGACCTTTTCCTGCAGTGCTCCCAGATCACCGGACGTCATCCAACTACCCACTCGATCCCCTGCTCTCGGGACGTTGATCGTATTCACAGCCCTTTCGACATTGCTTGAGTTCGCCGGATCATCAGCCGTCGCAGCGACGTAGCAGCATGTTCGACGCATTGACGATCGCGGCAATCGCCGACGAACTGGCCGATACGATTGGCCGCGGAAGGATTCAACGCCTCCAGCACGTCGATAAGATGAGCATCGCCTTCGAGATCTACGCGCGGGGCAATCGCAACTGGTTGACGCTAAGCGCCGACAACCAGGATGCGCGCATAACCTTCCGGGAAGCACGCCCTGCCGTCGATTCCGACATCATCTCCCCGTTGCTTCTGTTGCTCAGGAAGTACGCACGCGGGGCCAGGATTCTGGCAGTCAGCCAGCCGCGCTTCGAGCGCATCATCCACATCACCATCGCCCTGGCCCAATTCGAAGACGACGATGACGTCGACGTCGAGCTGGAGATTCACGACCTCATTCTCGAGGTAATGGGCCGCCATTCAAATCTCATTCTCGTCGATGAGAGCGGTCGAATCAGGGATTCCATCAAACGCGTAACGCCATCTATGAGCAGGGTGCGTCCGGTTTTGCCTGGCAACACCTATGTGCCGCCACCTCCCCAGGACAAGCTGAATCCGCTCCTGATCGGGCCTTCTGACCTTCTTCGAGCCGCCGACGGGGATTCGCGCCGCCTGGATCGGTGGCTCGTCGGGACCCTGCTCGGCCTAAGCCCATTGCTCGCTAAGGAGGTTTTGTATCGGGCACGTCTCGACCAGAGCATAGAACCGCGGCAACTTTCGGTCAGTCAATGCGAATCGATCCTTCGCATTCTGGTGGACATCTTTTCACCGTTGGAAACGGGGGTCTGGTCGCCTCGTCTCTACGAGTACGAAGATGGCGCGACCTTTTCAGCTATTGTGCTTCGACACCTTCAAGATCGCGAAGATGTAGAAACGACCGAATCGACATCCATCCTCCAGGTGGCAGCTCAAGCACGAGACTATGGAACACCGCGCCGATTCACCGCCGACCGCCATGGCCCTCGTCGAGTGCGCCTGGTGGCCGAGATCGACGAAGCTCGCAGGCTACTGGAACGACGCCTGCGAGCCTTGGAGCGGCAACAGGTAGAACACGCCAATCCCAATGACCTGCGTATCAAGGGCGAGATGATCTATGCCTATCTCTGGATGATTGAGCCCGGTATGAAGCTATTGGAAACACCTGACGGCTTGAAGATTGAGCTCGACCCTGATTTGAGCGCAAAGGATAACGCTCAGGAATATTTTGAGCGCTATGGCAAGGCAAAATCAGCTGCCGACGAAATACCCAAACGGGCAAATGAGACTCAGCGCCGTGTTGCCTACATCGAGCAACTCCACAACCTGGCCAGCCAGGCAGAGTCTTACGACGAGATTGAATCGGTGCGTCTCGAATGGCAGGAGTTTGCTGCATCTACCCCCGGAATTGGCGGAGCGTCCAAACCCGGCGGATCGAAACCGGCGTCGAGCGCACGCAGACCCCGGCGCTACGAACTCTCTTCAGGGGCGTTCCTCTGGATAGGACGAACCGGTAGGCAGAATGACACCGTGACGTTTGATATTGGCGCTCCAGACGATCTCTGGCTCCACGCTCGCGAGATGCCGGGCGCGCATGTCATCTTGCGGCCACCACCCGGCAGAGAAGCTTCTGAAGCTGATATTCAGATCGGTGCCTCTCTTGCAGCACACTACAGCGCCGGGCGAGGAGCATCCCGCGTTCCGATCGACGTCACCGAGCGCAGGCATGTTCGGAAGATTCGTGGAGCAGGCCCCGGCATGGTCACCTATCGCAACGAATACACGATCGACGTGGAACCGCGCACAGTCGATGATCTTGGACTTGCCGACGCCAACCAGCGTTAACTGCTGTACAGCACCGCAGCGACCACATAATACAGATTCAAAGAGATTATGACTTGTTGGACGTAGGGACGTGATGAATCACGTCCGGTGTCCGCAGTTGGCGTACGTTCGTGGAAATGAAGCGCGGGCGTGATGAATCACGCCACTACCATGTTTATGTCATCCTGTTTGTGAACTCGTATAGCAAACGCCCAAGACTTCCACATGTCTCACGTGAAATCGTCTTGACCAATTCGCTTTCCCTTAGCTGCTTTGCGATGCGTCGCCCACCTAATTACTCAGCGAGCGGCCGGTAGCAATTCAGGATTTGAACGGGCGGGTGTCGTCCAAACTCCGGTCGCGGGCTAATTCTCGCTTCTCCCACGCCCCGGGCCATTCAGAGGTAAGCTCCATTGCCGCAGGCGTCCACGTTCATCATCTCTCTTTAGCACCGTAGATTCGGCTGGATTGCGGACTACGTGAAGCGAACGAAGATGATGCCAAGTTCGTAGAGGACGTAGATTGGAACCGCGACGATCATCATGTTGACCGGATCGGGTGTGGGAGTGATGATCGCGGCGGCAATCAGCACACCAATGAATGCGAATTTGCGAGCCCGGCCCAACTGCTTATGGTTCAGGAGTCCGATCTTGCCCAGCACAAACATGAGGGCAGGGAGCTCGAAGGCGACACCGATCCCAATCATCAGGCGAAGGTAGAAGGTAACCAGCTCCGAAGCGCGCGGATCCCAATGGAACAAACCGGACTTGAAACCGGAGAGAAAATCTAGTGCGCGCGGGATAGCCACGAAGAATGCAAAGGCCATACCGGCGACAAAAAGCAGAGAAACAACCGGAAGAGACAAATAGACCGCGCGCTTTTCACGCTTTGTCAGACCTGGCGCAATGTAGCGCAAGATCTGGTATACGAGCATCGGCATGGAAATCGCGACGGCGATATAGAGCAAGCACCTTGAACCAGGTGACGAAACCCTCGGTCGGCGACAGCGTCAGCACTTCGCCGTTTTCCACGTTGGCCTGGATAGCGATACGCTTGAAAACCCAGTCGACGATAAAAACCGCGGCTATAAGCGCGGACAAGTATCGTCAGCGTCGAATAGATGATGCGCATGCGGAGTTCTTCAAGATGCTCCTGGAGGGACATCTCGAGGAAGAACTCCGGATCTTCCGTCCCGTCTTCTCCGGGCGGGAGATCGCTCTGGTCTGGTGGTGGAGCGTCGCCGCCACCCTTCCAGGGCAACGGCACGCCGATCAGTGTAATGCTCGCCATGTTGTGTTCGTTCTTCCAGACGCTCAGCGATCGGAGTACGCTCTCGCGCACCCAGACCACCTGTCTACGCCGCGAAGCGTTGTTCGATCAAGAAGACTCATTACGCCAATAGCACTGAGAGCTCGATCGAGTCAGATCTATTCGAATTCCCAAAACCAACGCTCTCGTCGGCCGTCAGGGAAAGCATCATCCGACGCCTTTGCGTTAGGCAATTCAAACTCGCGACGATCACTTGCGCTCGCCAACGAGTAATAACTCCAGTAACCCTGTTGCCGCAGTCGCTTGTAGCCAAACGCTTTGAATTACTCTCCCAGTCATCTGCAACGTCTAGTCGCTATTCTCCTCTATGTAGTCAACGGCATCGCCGACAGTTCGGATGTTTTCGACCTCTTCATCCGAAATCTCGACACCGAACTCTTCTTCGAGCGACATGACCAATTCGACCATATCGAGCGAATCGGCATTGAGATCTTGAATGAATTCGGCTTCTCTCGTTACCTGATCCGGCTCGACGCCAAGCTGCTCGGCAACCAGGCTCTGGAGTCGTTCATGAATCACTGACACGATAGTGTCCTCCCCCTCAACGGAAATTCCCGCCCCACTTTTGGACGATTGTGACGGCGCAAGCCGCGGCTACGGGCGAACCGAGTCCCATTCACTAGCGGCAATCGATTCTTCCGCATTTTCCAGCGGCAGCCGACGAATCATAAACGACCAGCGCAAAGTCAAACAACTAACGAACCTTGACTCGCCTTCACTGGCGGCGTCCGAGGATACCGCCCGAGGACCCCATTTACGAACCGGCCAGACGCATCGCCACCATAATCCTTGGCAATCTCAATCGCCTCATTGATCACGACCTTCGGCGGCACGGTGAAGCCGTCGCCCAGCTCGCAAATCGCGACTCGCAACACGTTGCGATCGACGGTAGCGATCTGGTCAATCGGGAAGGCGGGTGCGGCGTCCGCCAGCCTCAGTCGATATCCTCAAGCGATTCGAGAATTGCGGTGACGAGGCGCTCTGCATAACGACCGTCAACACGCCGTAACGAACCATCGTTCGGTAGCGTTCAAAGAGTTCGGCAGGCGGTCGATCCGTGAGATCGGCTTCGAAAAAGACTTTCATCGCCAGCTCCCGCGCAAGCCGACGAGCAGGCAAGGCTGGCTCCGACTCGATCCGGCGCTCGTCGTCTATCACGATCGTCTCCGCATTCGGCGGCGCAAGGCCGCCCGCTACCGACGCCAGACCGTGAAGATCTTTTTTCGCTATGACCTCACCGACAAGTTGCGTGCTAACGGCACCTTCCGGAAGTCCTCATCTCGTAACAATCGCTGAATGAACGGGATCGTCGTATGGACGCCAGTGATGAGCGTTTCAGCAAGAGCCCGCTCCAAACGCGCAATTGCGACAGCACGCGTCGGCCCCCAGGAGATGATCTTCGCCAGGAGTGAGTCGTAGTTTGTCGGGATCGTGTATCCGGGATAGAGATGGGAATCGACACGTACCCCAGGTCCGCCGGGCGCGAGATACGCATCGATCGTGCCGGCAACTGGACGGAAATCCATCATCCGGGTTCTCTGCGTTCACCCGGCATTCGATGGCGTGGCCATTGAGCGGGACGTTCTTCTGATCGAAGTCGATTTCCATCGCCAGCCGCGATCTGGATCTGCCAGGTGACGAGGTCAAGGCCTGTGACAAGTTCTGTCACCGGATGTTCGACCTGAATCCGGGTGTTCGCCTCGATGAAGTAATGATTGTCCTCATCCTCGACGAGGAACTCGAACGTTCCCGCCCCCAGGTAGTTGATTTCCTTTGCCAGTTTCACGGCATCTCGTGACAACGCCTCCCGCAAACGTCGGGATATCCCGGGTGCAGGCGCTTCCTCGACCAACTTCTGATGCCGGCGCTGGACCGAGCAATCGCGCTCACCAAGCGAGCGGATATTGCCGTGCCGGTCGGCCAGAATCTGAACCTCAATATGTCGCGGTCTCTCGAGAAATCGCTCGGCATATATCGCGCCATCCGAAAACGCAGCCTGGGCTTCAGCCTGCGCCAGCGGTAACAGTCGCAACAACTCGCGGTCGTCGCGAGCAATGCGCATCCCGCGGCCCCCGCCGCCAGCTGACGCCTTGAGCATCATCGGAAATCCAACCTCGCGAGTCAGCGCGCGCAAGATTGAGCTTGCTATTCTGAAGATCCGCAGAGCCGGGCAGGACTGGGCACGCCGCTTGACTGTGCGACGGCGCGAGCAGTGGCCTTGTCACCCATCTGGCGAATCGCTTCAGGCTCAGGCCCGATGAAGGTAACGTTGACATCGCGGCACACTTCAGCGAGCGTCGCATTCTCCGATAGAAATCCGTAACCGGGATGTATCGCATCGCAACCAGTCGCGAGCGCGGCACTCAGGACGGACGGGATATGGTTGTACGATCGTGCCGCCGGACCAGGTCCGATACAGACAGCTTCATCGGCAAGCTGCACCGGCAACGATTCGCGGTCAACTTCGCTGTAGGCGATCACACCCTGAATGCCCAGATCGTGGCACGCACGCAGGATACGTAGGGCGATCTCTCCCCGATTTGCAATCAGGATCTTCTTGAACACGGTTACGGGATGTACTCCGCTCAGGTCGCCATAAACATTCCGCCATCGACGGAAAGGACGTTGCCGGTTATATACCGGGCTGCAGGCGAAAGCAGAAACGACACGGCGCCTGCGACATCCTCGGGTTCACCGAATCGATCAAGTGGGATGATATTCATCGCCCACTCGCGTACTTCGTCCGACAAAACATCTGTCAGACGCGTGTTGATGAAACCTGGAGCGACGGCGTTAACTCTGATGTTGCGCGCGCCAACTTCTTTGGCGATCGACTTGGTAAGACCAATCAGTCCGGCTTTAGCGGCAGCGTAATTTGCCTGACCAGGGTTGCCGACGAGCCCGACAACTGAGGTCAAATTGACGATCGCCCCGGAGCGCTGGCGCATCATCGGTCGTAGCACTGCTTTCGAACAGAGGAAAGCGCCCTTTAGATTCGTCGTGAGAACGGCGTCCCAGTCCTCTTCCTTCATCCGCATCATCAATGTATCGCGCGTGATGCCGGCGTTGTTCACGAGTCCATCTATTTGGCCAAAATGGTTCATTGTCGTCTCGACGAGCGCCGCAACGTCGTCTGCATTCGTTATGTCGGCTCTGACCGCAAGCGCTTCCGCGCCTGCAGCAGCAATCTCATCGCAAACGGCAACGGCTGACGCTTCATCGCCACGATAATTTACGACGACAGAATAGCCGTCGCTTGCGAGCTGCACTGCGATGGCCTTGCCAATCCCGCGCACTGCTCCGGTCACGATAGCGACCTTCTTGTCGTCAGACATTCGAGGGCTCCAAATCCGCTAGCATCTGGTCGGCAGTTCGTACGCTCAGGGATCGATCTATCCTTCGAGCTAACCCCGCCAACACATTTCCGGGTCCGATTTCAACCGCCTGAGTCACGCCCTGGCGAACCATGAACTCAACCACTCGCACCCACTGAACCGACTGGGCAATCTGGTCCACCAGTTCGCGCCGGATATCATCAGGATGAGAAATAGGGCTCGCGTCAACGTTCGTCACGAGCGGTGCTAAAGGTACTTCTATCGGCGTCGAATCAATCATCGGGGCGAGCGCCTCCGCCACGGGAATCATGTGTGACGAGTGAAAAGCACCATTCACCGACAATCGTATGACTCTGCGAGCACCACGCGCCGTTGCAGCCATTTCTGCGACCTTCAGAGCATCGTCAGTGCCTGACAGTGTGACTTGCCCCGGAGAATTGAAGTTCGCGACCTCAATGCCCGTCTCATTCGCGACGAGTTGGGCGGCATCATCATCTATTCCAATAATCGCCAGCATCCCACCAAGGGCATGCTGCTCCATCAGCTCTCCGCGTCTTCGGACAAGCCGCAATGCATCCGCCAGCCCGAGGGCGCCGGCGGCGACGAGCGCCGAGTATTCACCGAGGGAGTGTCCCGCTACATAGTCCGGCGTCCCGAGCAATCCGCTCGCGACCAGAACGCGCTGCATTGCTGTAGATGTGGTGACGAGGGCAGGCTGCTGATTGGCCGTGCGGGTCAATTCATCTGCCGGGCCATCCCAGCACAACGTAGATACAGAAACATCGAGCGTCTGATCGGCGATATCGAAAACTGCCGCGGCATCTGGCCACGATGCAGCGAGCGTTTTGCCCATTCCAACCGACTGCGACCCCTGCCCGGGAAACAGCCAGGCCATGGCATCAGCCATGCAAACACTCCCGAGTCCAGCGAACGACCCCAGCGGCCCAGGTGAGCCCACCGCCAAAACCCACCAGCACGACGTTCATGCCTTCGCGTAGCACGCCTTCCTCTTCTGCTTCGAAGAGGCAGATCGGAACCGAGGCGTTCGATGTATTTCCGTAGCGGTCAACGTTCACCCAGACCTTCTCACGCGGAAGTTCGAGACGTTTGGCTGCGTGATTGATGATGCGCAGATTGGCCTGGTGAGGGATAAAGAGATCAATATCGTCGTAGGTTAGTCCGGCCTTATGGACGGCAGATGCTGCCGCTTCACCCATCACCCGTACCGCAAATCGATAGACTTCCGGACCGTTCATCTGCATGAACGCGCGCTCGACCGAGTTAGCCCCATTCAGACCGACGTAGCGCTCCGGGCCGCCGAGCGTGAGATGACGACCGGCACTGCCATCGGAACCGAGATCGGCGGATAACAAACCTGCTGGCTCATCGCTGGGGGTAAGTACGACCGCGCCGGCTCCATCGCCAAAGAGGACGCAGGTGCTGCGATCGGTAAAATCTAGAAAGCGACTGACGTAATCGGCACCGACGACAAGTACCTTTTCGGCAGCACCGGATCGAATAAATTGAGTGCCGACGGAAAGGGCGTAGACGAATCCAGAACAGGCCGCGTTAAGATCGAACGCGCCGGCGCGTGTCGCGCCTAGCTCATTCTGAACGAGGCTCGCGACAGATGGCATGTACTGATCAGGTGTGTACGTCGCGACGATGACGAGGTCGAGATCCGCCGAATCGACATCGGCCCGTTGACAGGCTATTTTCGCCGCAGCTACAGCCATCGAAACGGATGTATCGGTCGCATCAGCTATGCGCCGCTCGGCGATGCCAGTACGCGAGCGGATCCATTCGTCCGTTGTGTCAACAAACGTACTTAGTTCTTCATTAGTTACGATCCGGTCCGGAACATACATTCCCGCACCGGCGATTGCGGCATAGCGCAGCATGGCCCTCCCCCTCAACCCGGATCGCCAGTCAACTGTTCGTTATCGTAGCCGGGAAATCCGACCTTCTGCCAGGGAGAGTCTCGGCATGCTAGGACGGCGGTCTCTCCGAAGCCGACGGACCGCGAAGCTCGATTTCAACCACTTCGCGCCCGGCATAGTGGCCGCATGACAGGCAAACGTGATGCGACAGCTTATACGCGCGGCAATTGGGGCAGATTACCATAGTAGGCGCGGTAAGCCGCTGATGCAATCTGCGCTGTTTACGTCTGGATCTCGGAATACGTTGCTTTGGAAGAGCACCCACGCTATCGCCTCTCAAACATCTCTAATATCGCAACACCGTGCGCTATAAATCACCTACATCGCCCGCATCGTCAAGTAATTCCGCGAGCGCTGCCAGGCGATGATCGATCTCAGGTCCGTCTTCTTCTTCGATATCTGGTCCCGGACAATCGTCACCACAATCCGGACGCATAGGGAGCGACAGTATTGCAAACTGACGGATCGGCTCCGCCATATCGATTTCGTTCGCATCGTCGATCTCACCGACTTCATCGGCGCTATCGGCGTCACCCTCGTCACCACCAGCTGCCATCGCCAGATCCATCATCAAGCGATACTCTTGCTCCACCTCAGCGATGAATGGCTGCGGATAGATTTCAAGACACCGAACGCACTCTATTAGAGCCGTTCCGCGAACCTCACCACTCAGCATTATGCCGTCGGCGAGGCGCATGAGCTTGAGCGTCCCGGTAATGTCCCGTGCCATCAAGTCGACATCCAGGGCGAACCACTCGAGAGACAACCGAAAGTCCCGCTTCGCGCCCGTCGTTTCCTGTAACAGGCGAGAAACATTGACGACGGTGTCGTTCTCGAGATCACGAACTGGGACGTGGTCGCGACGATCCGGTATTCGTTTCTTCACTCTGGTCCTCCGCAACCGGATTCAAGCGGACAACCGAACGAGTATATCGTCAGCAACTGGCAGGGTCAAACCTAAGCGACTCACGTGAAGTCAGCTATTACGTCAATCTATGCGCTTAAACGGACTAGCTACACCCCGGCGCGTTGACGCTCCTCGAGAGTTACCCGAGCCAATTCCAGCTCGTGGAGTTGATCGCGGAGATTCTTTTCCACATCATCGATGACACTCAGCGCAAACTGGCTGACACCAGACCGCGTTCGCTTGGCATTCTCCTCAGCCTCGCGTAGACGCTGCTCGCTACGCTGGCGAGCTTCGCCAAGCACTCCCGCCTGACTAACGAGATAATTTGCTCGTTCCTGGGCCGAGCTCAGAATACCCCGCGCTTGTTCCTGAGCGTCAATCACAATGCTTTGGCGTTCCTGCACGACACGCCGAGCCTGCTGAAGTTCAACTGGGAGAGATACCCGCAATTCATCGATGAGGTTGACGACGTGCTGTTCGTCAACGGTCACCCGGCTGCTACCGGGAAATCTCCGACCACTCGTGATTGCTACTTCCAGATCATCGAGGAGTTGCATCAGCGGCGCCGCTCTATGGTCGCGCGCCTGGTCGGGCATATGCTGCATCACCGATCCCCCATGTATTGGCCATCAACTGATCGCCCGGATAATTCCGCACTCTAGCTTCTGGGTCAGCCGACAGGAGACCTACTCGAGCGGACGTGCAAATCGTTTGTGCAATGCGGCATTAACCGTTGCCGGGACGAGTTCGCCCACGTCACCCCCAAGTGAGGCAACCTCACGGATAATGCTCGAACTGATGAATGAGTGGTCCGATCGTGTCATCAGGCAGACGACCTCAAGTTCAGGATCAAGGTGTTGGTACATGTGCGCCAATTGAAATTCAAACTCAAAGTCCGAAACCGCCCGAAGTCCCCGTACGATGGTTCCCGCTCCCACCGCTCTACAGTAGTCTACGAGCAGATTGTCAAACGTGTCAACGCTGATGTTGTCAAGATGACACAGTGTCTCTCGAGCAAATGCAACGCGTTCTTGTGCAGTAAATAGCGGACGTTTTGTCGCCTTTTCGCCACCATCATAAACAGCAATGATAATTTTCTCAAATACGCGTGAAGCTCTCGTCGCTATGTCAACGTGACCATGGGTTATGGGATCAAACGTTCCAGGATAGATTGCTATTTGCGGGCAACTTGCCATCTAGCTTCCTTTAGCTTGACTCTCTTGCTCGACCAACTCAAAGATAGCGAAACAGGAATCACCATGACATCGTCGCCGCAACGCGTGAAAACGCCCTACGCGTTCCGGTACATCTAGCCGCGGCCAGTGCCCTAGTAATAGGATGCTACCCGATTTTGCAGCTCCTGATACATCAATCTGCTCGATCGTCTGAATGATGTCCGCATCTGCGTACGGGGGATCGAGAATGATGAGATCGTACTGCTCGCGTGGCGCAGAAAGTACCTTGTGGACAGTTGTCTGGACAACGCTCGCACGATCCTCGAACCCGATTTCTAGCAGATTGCGCCGGACGGTCTGGCAGGCAATTCGATCCCGGTCGACGAACAGCGCCGACGTTGCGCCGCGCGAGAGCGCCTCGATCCCGACCGCGCCGGAACCCGCATAGAGATCGAGCACGGTGTCGGGCTCAATCCCGAGTGATTCCATCGAGGAGAAAGCAGCTTCACGGATCTTGTCCGCCATCGGGCGGGTTTTCGCATCATTGCGCGGCGCTCGCAACGGCCGGCCTCGCGCTTCACCGCTGATCACTCTCACACTAGCTCACTTCGGTGACGGCTGTTGACCAGAAGCGGTCAACTCTCGCCTTCAAGTATCGATGTTCCGGCCGCATTAACTCCGGATCGCCTGCCAGAATCATTTCAGCTTCATTTCGGGCGCGCTCCAGATCGCGAAGATCGGCGAAGTCCGCCAGCTGAAATTCGGGTAGACCGCTCTGGCGCGTTCCCAGGAAATCACCGGGTCCACGCATCTCGAGGTCGATCTGAGCGAGCCGGAAACCATCGTCGGAGTCGACCATCGCCTGCAGCCGAGTCTCGGCTTCGTAGCTGACCTTGTCGCTGACCAGAAGGCAATATGATTGACGGTCTCCCCGTCCCACGCGACCACGGAACTGGTGCAACTGGGCCAGGCCGAAGCGATCCGCACCCTCGATCAACATGACCGTCGCGTTCGGGATATCAATACCAACTTCCACGACCGACGTCGAAACCAGGACGTCGATCTCGCGCTCACGGAACGCGACCATCGCTTCGTCTTTTTCGGTCGGCCTCATACGCCCATGCAATAGACCGAGCCGCAGATCTGGAAACACTTCCCGGCTCAAGCGAGCATGTTCATCAACGGCAGCACGGGCCTCTATCGCTTCGGACTCTTCAACGAGCGGAAAGACAATGAAGGCCTGCTCGCTTTCCTGCACCCGCTCGCGAACGAATCGATACGCGTCCAGCCGCTCTTTGCCGCGCAGCCAGCGCGTGACGATTGGCTGGCGGCCCGGTGGAAGTTCATCGAGGGTCGTCACGTCGAGATCACCATGCAATGTCAGCGCCAGCGAACGAGGAATCGGGGTCGCGGTCATGACCAATACGTCCGGCGTTACACCTTTCTGTCGTAGCGCGGCGCGTTGCTCGACGCCGAAACGATGCTGCTCATCGACGATGGCGAGGCCGAGGTTGGCGAATTCAACAGTTTCCTGGATCAGCGCCTGCGTGCCGACCGCAATATCGCATATGCCGTCCCGAATCGCCTCGTAAATCTCCCGGCGGTCGGCAGCGGAGGTGCTACCGGTAATCAGGTCTATGCGAGGTTGCGCATCTTCCGGCAATCTACTGAATAAGGCACTCAAGCTCTGGAGGTGCTGTTCAGCGAGCAATTCCGTCGGTGCCATCATCGCCGCTTGATATCCGCACGCTACCGCGACAAAACAGGCCGCGGCCGCCACGGCGGTCTTGCCCGATCCAACATCTCCCTGGAGCAAACGGGTCATCGGACCCGGTGTTTGCATGTCCTTCAGGATGTCACGCAAAGCTCGCTGCTGGGCTCCGGTGAGCTGGAAAGGCAATGCAGCCCTGAAGCGGTCAACGGTCCCCGGCGGTGGAGAAAACTGTATGCCCGGCTCCGCCTGATGCCCTTGCTTGCGTTGCAGCAGCCCGAGCTGGAGACTCAGTAGCTCGTCAAACGCGAGACGTGATTTCGCGGCCACCCAACGCCGCTGCGCCTCCTCGTGTGTTTCGCCGTCTGGATAGTGCATCCACTCCAGCGCTTGTTGGAGGCTAATCAGCTCGGGCTGTTTGACACGTTCCAGCGTTTGCTGGGGCAGATACTCTTCGACCAGCGGTAGTCCGCCATCGAGCGCCGCTCTGACGATGCCGCGTAACGTCTTTTGATATAGACCCTGCGTCAGAGGATAAACCGGCACGATGCGCCCGGTATGGATGGAATCACCCGTCAATGTCTCCCATTCCGGCGACTTGAAGCAGAGCGTACCGCGCATCTGTTCCACCCGACCGGACATCGATATCCGTGAACCAACTCGCAATTGCCGTTCGATATAGGGATTGAAGAAGATCGCCCGTATCGTTCCAGTCTCATCTGAAACGGCAATCTCAACCAATTCTCTGCCGGAGCGGGTCGGTCGACGGTCAATCGAGGAAACCGTCCCCTGTACGGTGCTGATCTGTCCGAACAAAAGATTCGCAATCGGGTCGAGCTGGCTGTAATCGATATAGCGCCGGGGGTGCAAATAGAGCAGATCACGGACCGTCGTTGCGCCAATCTTCTCCAGCTGTTTCGCACGCGACGCTCCAACACCAGGGAGCACACTAACCGGATCGGAAAGCGACTGAACAACCGAGCCTTTTGGTGCTGGAGCAGGTGGCTTCCGTTTCCGAGCAGGCGTGCGATCCGATCGCGCGGGGGCGGGACGGGGCTGAACACGCACGCCAAGTTGTGCCGTTGAGACGAGTCCACTTACAAGACGCAGCGCCTCATTCGCACACCTCTCGCGATTTTCGACGCCCATTCTGTCGTAGCGGTCGATCAGCCCGTCAACCTCGCGAAGTACGCGCTGCCCCTCTGAGTCGAGCAACGGCAAGAGGCGCCGTACCCGTTCTCCGGTAAAGGCCGCTAGCCCGTTTGACGCAGCACTATTCGAGAAGCCTTTGCGCTGCTCAAGCTCCAGAACCTTCTGAATCTGGACGAGCGCCTGCCGGTCAGCCTGGTCAAGATCAAGCACCATAGGGCCAAGTTTCGGTGACCGTACGTACGATGTCAACCGATCCCGCGATAATTACGCGCACCTGGCCTGACAGGTCTCTCAGCACACCAACAGAACCGCCTATGTTGCACACTGCCAGATGTCGCATCTCATCACATTGATCCGGGTCGATTTCACAGGCGATTACCCCGCCTTCAACGAGACGACGACCGGCTTGAGGCAACAAACTGCGATATAAATCCAGCCCGTCAGATCCAGCGTAGAGGGCAAGGTCAGGCTCATCGGCGGTGGAAGGGTGGCGCTGATCGCTCCTCAGATACGGCAAATTTGCCAGGATAAGATTGAAATCCCCGGTTACGCTGTTCAGCAGATCAGAAGTGACGAGTTCGATTCGCTCGACCATTTCTAACGAGTGCCGGTTCTTCGCCGCAACATCGATTGCCTCCTGGGATATGTCGCTGGCGATGATAGCGATTCGCTCATGATGTTCCGCGGGAATCTCCGCCGCGAGTGCCAGTGCGACAGCTCCTGAACCCGTACCTACATCGACGACTCGCAACGATCCGTCCATTTGGGCTAGCGACTTCAGTCCGGCTTCGACGAGCAACTCCGTTTCCGGACGTGGAATGAGCACCCGTCTATCAATCGCTAGTTCGAGCGTTCGGAATGATTTGTTCCCCAGAATGTAGGCAATCGGTTCACCCCCTACACGCCGTCGGAGAAAACCCATATACGCTTCGGACTCTGAAGTCATCGAGGTATTCGCTTCGCATCCGCGAATCTGGCTCGTGCGATTGCGCCCGCTCGCGAGTTCCAGGAGCAAATCCGCATCCAATCCCGGCGTCGTTGAGATACCGGCGAGCATCTGACGACCGACGCTACGGGCGTTGGCGATCGATAGCTGCCCGGCCGGCGCTGCCGGACGCGAACCTGAATGACTAGGCCTCACCGATTCCGGCATTTTCGAGGCGCTGTGCTTCTGCAAGCGATCGCAATTCGTCGACAAAGCTGTCGATGTTACCGTCGAGAACACCTGGCAAATTGCCCGTGCTTATCTTCAGACGGTGGTCAGTCACGCGATCCTGCGGAAAATTGTAGGTTCGAATCTTCTCGGAACGATCCCCGGAACCGATCTGACCACGGCGCAGATCACCACGCTCTTCGGCCAGTCTGTGTTGTTCGATCTCGTAGAGTCGCGCGCGTAGGACCGTCATCGCCTTGGCTCTGTTCTTGAGCTGCGACTTCTCGTCCTGACAGGTGACGACGATGCCAGTTGGAATATGGGTAATCCGAACAGCCGAGTCAGTCGTATTAACGCTCTGCCCACCGTGACCGGAAGAGCGGTAGACATCTACCCTCAAGTCATTATCCTGGATATCGATGTCGGCTTCTTCGGCCTCCGGGAGCACAGCGACGGTCGCCGTCGACGTGTGAATTCGACCACTGGATTCGGTCACCGGAACGCGCTGAACGCGATGAACGCCACTCTCATAGCGAAGGTGGCTGTAAGCGCCTTTCCCGCGGACGGCAAAGGTCGCCCGGCTTACACCACCGATATCGGACTCGTTGGAGCTAATCATCTCCGTCTTCCAACCTTGCCGCTCGGCGTAGCGCAGGTACATGCGCATGAGCTCGGCAGCGAAGAGGTTAGCCTCGTCGCCACCTGCACCGCCCCGAATCTCGACGATGACGTCCTTCTCATCCAAAGGATCCTTAGGTACGAGCAACCGCCGTATATGATCTACAAGCGGTTCACGCTGATTGTGCAAATCGTCAAGTTCAGCCTTCGCAAGGTCGACCATTTCGGGATCATCTTCGTGCGCAACCAACTCTTCGGACTCGCTAATCTGATCCTCAATTGCGCGCAATTCTTTATAGGCGCTTACAACCGCTTCCAGCTCAGATTGCTCAGAGCCAATTTCCATGATGAGCGCCGGATTCGTGGCGACTTCAGGATCGGCCATCATATTCGTGAGCTCGTCGTAGCGGCGCTCAATCTCATGTAATGTGTCGAACATCGTGCTCATGGTGAAACCTGTTCCTGTCTTTCTTCAAATATCTGATGTGTTGTTTTGGTCTGTATTCAGTCAATGTGAAACAGGTAAGAAGCTAACCATGATCAAGCGCGCGCGGCGTTCGAGCTTCCTGGCCCAGACGCCACTCATCGATAACGGCATATTCCGGACCACTGGGAAGCAACACGGAACGGTAGAGCTGAATTCGATCGACATGTAACGCGTGCGTTGGGACGACCAGCTCCCTCGCCGCTAGCTCGAAGTCTTCGGGAGGTTCATAGCCGCGACTGAGGCGGCCAATCGTGACGTGTGCTCGGAAGCGACGACGCTCTCGCGGATAGCCCAACTCCACCGCCACCTCATCGACATCTTCAGCCAGGCGTTCCAGTCCCAAAGTGTCGCCATCGAGCCCTAGCCAGGCGATGCGCGGGCGGCGAGAGTTTGGAAACGCGCCGACGATTCCGGTCGCAAGATTCAACGCTTCGGTTCTTCCTGCCGCCCAGGCCAGCTTGCCGGCAAGGTCGCGGACACTCCGAGGATTGGTATCGCCGAGAAACTTCAGCGTGATATGCGTCAGATTCGGATCGACCCATCTGAAGGGCAACGAGTGGCGCGCCAGATCATCTTGCAAGTCTGCGATAAGTGCCTGAATGGCAAGCGAAACGGGCGCGGCAACAAATAACCGCCAATACTCGCCTCTTCGAATACGCCGCCGTGTCGTAGTCATGGTCCAATTATACGGCGGGATTATCGCCGGTTCAGACCCCAATTGCCGTTGCAGGCGTGTAGGGGTGAACCCCGGCCCGAAGGAGACCTTCGTGATGGTCTACGAGAATTCCTGATGGTCGCGCAAAGTGGCTGGATGACAGCGAGTCGTCCCGCCTGGTCAGTTCGTGTCCCATTGCCTCCAGTCTGCCTAACGTCTCTATCGAAAAACGAGTCGAGATTTCAACACCAGGTCCCTCGCTATGGACGCGCGGCGCGGAGATTGAGGCTTGCATTCCACGCTCAAAATCAATCAAGTTAAGGAGTACCTGATAGACAGCAGAGATGACACGCCGGCCACCTGGCGCTCCTATCGCTGCGAAGGGCTGACCGTCGCGTAGTGCCAGCATCGGCGATGCGGCGGACAACACCCGCTTACCTGGTCCGATCGATGTCACCGCCCCCGGCTCGGGGTCGAACCACATCGTCCCATTGTTGAGCGTGATTCCGGTCCCTTTGACGACGACAGCCGAGCCATAGACAGCACCAAGCGTTGAGGTGAGCGAGACCATATTGCGGTCTTTATCGATCACATTGATATGCGTTGTGTGACCCTCCCCGCCAATGCCGCGATTGTTGGTTGTCGCCATCTGAGCTTCGGGCTCAAAGGGCCACGGATCTCCAGCCTGCACATCCGCCGTCGCCCGAGCGACATCCAGGTTCTCGCGCAAATGGGCGGCGTACTCCGGCGAAATAACACCGTCGTAAGGGACAGGTTGCAGGCTCTGATCGCCGAGCCAGCGCAACCGATCGAGGAATGCTCGTCGAATAGCTTCGATAATCAAGTGGATCGCTTCGCTTGATTGGAATCCGAGGTCAGCTAGATCATAGCCACCGACGATACGAAGCGCTTCCATGACCGTCGCATTACCCGTATTAGCAAGCTGGCCCAACACTTCGGCGTCGCCATGATCAATCGACGTTGGCGCATATTCGAGCGTGCGGTGGGTGCTCAGGTCATCGACGGTCATCACGCCGCCATTGCGCTGCATGTCATTGGCTATGAGCTCGGCTATCTCGCCGTCGTAGAGGGTTCGCGCCCCTTCTCTGGCGATGACTTCGAGCGTTCGAGCCAGATCTGCCTGCACCAGTCGGTCCGCCGGCCCGCCCAGCGCTGGAGCATATGGCGCTCCAGATGACTTGAAGAAGGTGCGTTTGCTCTCGGGAAATCGCCCCAGGCGTTCATAGCTCGATGCCGTCATCATGGCGATATAGTGATTGACCTCGAAACCGTTCGCGGCAAGGTTTATGGCTGGCCCGAGCAGTTCTCCCCAACTCAGACGGCCCCAACGTTGATGGGCCTCGTCACACAGGGCAGGCATCCCAGGGATTGCCGGTGTCAACCAGCCAGTGTTTGCGGCGTCATCAACCGTCGCTCTCCAGCCGTAAAGACCCGAACGTTCCCCCTCTGGCATCAACTCGAACAATTCAGGCGAAATGGCAGCCGGAAGCATGGCGCTGCCATCGAGACAGACGGTTTCCCCGGTGCTGCCATCTCGATGGATCAGGAACGCTAAGCCGCCGACGCCACTCATGAACGGCTCGACAACACCGACAGCAAAGGCCGTTGCGATAGCGGCATCGATGGCTGTACCGCCACGTCTGAGAATCTCCGCTCCAGCTTCTGCCGCGTCGGGCTGCATAGCCGTCACCATGCCGCCTGCTGAAACGGCTTCAGTCTTTTCGATGATCCATTGGCTACGCGCCGACATCCATCCCCCTACTCTTCTCTACGAGCAACCAAGCGTGGATCAGACTAGCCGGATGGCCTCGCCAACGCAACTCGCCGCGCCGCAGTGAGCAAAGGAAGCAGATTGGTAGAACGAAAGTACCAATTGAATCGGGCTTTCTTGACGCCCCCGGCAAGGACCTTCAGGATAAAAGGAACGGACTAATGGTCGGTGAAGCAGTTTGTCGATTTAGACAGTCTCAAACGGAGATTACCATGGCACGAACAAGCATTTTCCAGGCGATTCTCAATCGCGATGAGGTCGATACGAAGGAAGTTGTTACTTCCGAGGCCACGTTGGTATACCGCAACACATATCAGGACAAGCTCCGGCTAGTCGGTAGCCATCTCGATCAGAACAATATGAAACGCATGAACATTCTCGAAGTACCGGGAGGCATGCTGGTACGGGCCGCGAGCGCGGACGGCTTCACCGAAGAACTGCTCGAATTTCCAGACAACACGTTTGAAAGCCATTTCGAAGCAGCAGTAAGTCAACGCCACCGCGAGCGCAACGAGTATCTGCGCATCAAGACCGAACTAATCCCGACGAGCTACTCGGACGTCCTGCGAGCAATAGGGGCCTGGCTCGATGAGGGTCTTGCCCGATCGATCGTGATCTCTGAAGGTAGTCGAGGGCTATACGTCACCGGCTTGATGTTGCAGGAAACATCGGTTCAGAGTCGCTATGCGTCGTTTGACGAATTCTTTTCACCAGAAGCGGTCGATATTCTTTTGACTGAAGCCTATAAGCGACGGAAAATCTGAAACTAAGGCGCAAACACGGTTCCCAGGATCGCTGGATCGAGATTCCCGCCGCTAATGATGGCGCCAACTCGCCGGCAATCGTCCGGAAGGCGTTGTTGAATGACCGCCGCAACCGGCACGGCGCCTGTTGGTTCTATAACGAGCTTCATACGAGTGATTACGAATTTGAGCGCCTCAATCACCTCATCGTCGCTAACGAGCAAGATGTCTTCGGCGTGCTGCTGAACGATCGGGAAGGTCAGACGCCCGGGAGTGGTGAGGCGTATGCCGTCGGCGATCGTCGTTGGCGGTGGAATCTGAACGCGCTCGCCCTTCTTGAATGACAGATGGGTGTCTTCCGCTCCCAGCGTCTCAACGCCAAAAATGCGAATGCCCGGTTGTGCCCCTTTTGCGGCGATCGTGCAACCGCCAATGAGACCACCTCCTCCTACCGGTAACACCAGCGCATCGAGATCCGGAATCTCATCCAGTAGTTCGAGCGCCGCAGTTCCCTGACCGGCCATGATCCGCGGATCATCGTAGGCGTGGATAACGGTCATCCCGCGTTCTTCAGCAACCTCATACTGCATCGTCTCGCCATCTTCGTGATTGCGGTCGACGAGGATGACTTCAGCGCCGTAATCTCGCGTTGCCGCAAGCTTGATTTGAGGTGCATCGCTATGCATCAGGATGACAGCAGGGAAACCCAGTAGGCGCGACGCCAGGGCAACGCCTTGAGCATGGTTTCCGCTCGAATAGGCAACCACCCCGTTTGTGCTGCCCGGATCCAGGCGACTAATGGCGTTGTAGGCTCCGCGGAACTTGAATGCTCCGGTGCGTTGAAAGCTCTCGGCCTTGAGAAAGACTTCGCAGCCCGCAATCTCATTGAGCGTGCGCGATCTGAAGACAGGAGTTCGATTGACGATCCCTTCGAGACGGTCCGCAGCATCCTTGACGTCTTCGAGCGTAATCGTATCGTGCATAAACGCTTCACCTCACTCACGCACCGCATATTTAGCCGGTCGTAATTCTCCAACAATATTTCAGATAGCAACAAACGAGTCCCGGTTTGTTTGCCGGGACTCGCGAATAACACTTCAAAATGATGAACGCTACTCTTCGGGCTTTGGAGACCGGAACGAAAGGTAAGAGGCGACCGCCATGATGAGAATCGTGAGGCTACCCGCGAAGACGACCGGTCCAATCGTCGAATCTGTCGCATCGCGGATCTGCAAATTGGTTAGGCCAATTGTGACGCCGATAACACCAGCACAGATTATCGACGCAACTGGAATCAATATGAAAAGCGGGCCGCGCATACCTGACTACCTTCCCGGTCCACCCAGTGGACGAAACGAACCCCCCGTAGCAGGGTGATCTTACCCGTTCTGCCCATGCTCCGCAAAATCCCCGGCTAATCGCGCCATCGCAAGCTCATCAACACATTCGCCGTCGACAACGACAGAACAGCGCCGCACACCCTCACTCACAAAACCGAACTTTTCGTACAGCCCAATGGCTGCTTTGTTGTGCGCCATCACCGTTAGTTCCAATCGCAGGATTCGAGCGCTATCGGCCCAGGCGACGAGCGCCTCGAACAATCGAGTTCCGATTCCCTGACCAGCAGATGAAGTGCGAACCCCGGCAACGACCATCGCCAGGTGCCGTGTACGATTGAATTCACCCCCGATAGCTTCGACATATCCCGCAATGAGGCCATTGCCTGCGGCGATGATCAGCGCCGAGTTCGGGCTTTCCACACGTTGCCGAATATCATGTCGAACGTCATCAACACTCGATTGTCGTTCGCCCGGTTCATACATCATGAAGGTCGTCTCGTCATCAAGCGCGAGTTTGAGCTCAAGCAGCAGATCGGCGTCTGACGGCGTTGCAAATCGGATGTCTGTCTTTTCGAACTGCAAGTCGGTCCTCGTCCCCAGATCCCCCAACGACTTGAAGCGCACCACCTACGCGGCTATTGTCCCACGGACGACATGGTAAAGGTTGACCGGCAGGAGGTACTCGTGACGGTAATTCAAGCGGTTGACGTTCGTGCGATCGCCATCCAGCGCACTAGCACCCTGACCACTGCCTATGGGCCGCGTAACGATGCCACGACAGTTCTGGTCCAAATGAAGACCGATGACGGACTCACCGGGCTCGGCCA
The DNA here is from genome assembly GCA_963745675.1 of uncultured Chloroflexia bacterium. Lineage (GTDB taxonomy): Bacteria > Chloroflexota > Chloroflexia > Thermomicrobiales > CFX8 > JAUIIK01. The sequence goes on along the minus strand of CAVUYM010000009.1, from coordinate 479,910 downwards.
GGCAGCCGTCGATCAACCCTACTACGGAGAAACGGCCGAAGGAATGCTGGCGAACATCAGAACCTATCTCGCGCCAGCTCTCGTCGGCCAGAATCCATTCGATATCACACGCCTGGCCGCACTATTAGCACGTACTCTGCCTGGCTACGACGCGTCCCATTCAGCTCTGGAGATGGCGCTTTGGGATATCAAGGGGAAGGCGCTGGGGGTTCCCGTCTACCAGCTCTTCGGCGGCAAACTCCGCGACGGCATTCCAGTCATGGGCTCGCTAGCTCACGGGGAGCCGGAAGCTATGGCGGAGGCTGCACTGGAGACCCTCGCGCGGGTTCCCTATTCGATCATCAAACTGAAGGTCGGAATGGGCGTCGACGACGATATCCGGCGCTACAGGGCCGTTCGTGAAGCAATCGGAGACCGGGCCGCGCTTCAGGTAGACGCCAATGCCGCCTACAGCTTTGGCGATGCGATCCTGGCGCTCTCGCGTTTGATCGAAATCGGCAATCTGGTCATGATCGATCAGCCGGTGGCGAGTTTGGACGATATGGCGGCGCTCGCGCGGATGCTGACCGTGCCTCTCATGGCGGACGAAGCAATTGGCAGGCCCGCTGATGCCCTCGATATCGTGAAGCGTCGCGCAGCCTCTGCCGGATTCCTTAAGATCGCCAAACATGGCGGCATGCTGAACGCCCAGAAGATAGCGACGATATTCGAAGCGGCAGGTATGGCGATCTCGATGGGCATCTACTACGACGTCATCGCAGCTGCGGCCGCCCATCTGTCTGCCGCGTTGCCAGCCGTCACCTGGCCCTCAGCCTTCACCGACCTGAACGACACCATTCTGACCGAACCGCTCGTACCCGACGGGCTGCTGCTGCGAGTGCCGGAAGGCCCCGGTCTTGGTATCGAACTGGATCCTGAAAAAGTCGAACGATTAACCGTTCTGAATTGAGTGACGTATCCGGATCAGGTGAAACTTTGCGAAATTCCGACTCGACCTGGAGCCAGTTATCGACCTTTAGAAGTTGACCAACGAAACGCGCCCAGCACGCAAACGGCGATCATGTTGAAGAAGTCATCGAGGTCCAACCATTCGTCCGTGGTCGCTCCGGCCTGGGCCAGCGAGCCAGAACGAGGACCGATCCCCAGGCACGGGATGCCGTAATTGAGTATCGGCTGCCGAATCTCGCTAGCGATATGACCGGCGTAGTAGCGCGGTGTTCGCCCGATAATGTCTTCTGCCGCACTTGATACGGCAGCATAGAGCGGGTGATCTTCCGGAGTTTCAACGCCGGTTGTACCGAAAAGCCAGTCGATCTGGGCTGGATGATCGGCCAGCCAGTCGTGTTCCCTGGATGCATCTTCGATAGCGCTACTGACCAATAGACGCGTCGCCTCCAAATCTTCCCCGACAGGCATTGAGAAAGTAATCACGGCTTCACAGCTGCGCGGGATCCTGGAAATAGAGTCACCAGCGCGCAAAGCACTGACCATCATCGTCCCCGAGCTGTCCCCACTGGATTGGTTCGCTCGTTTGGTGTTGAAATCCCGAAGCGCCCTGATGAGATGGAACATCGGTTCGATTGGATCGACCGCCTGCTCGGCGTAGAGTGTGTGATTGGGTTCGCGCGTGTCCGGCAGACGGCCAGCCGTCGTCACACGTAATCGCAACATCCCTGGAGCCAACGCCTTGATGTCGTCGAGCCCGTTTCCGCTCTCCGCGGGATGCAGATAGATTCCTGCACCGACATTTTCGACGATATCAAGCGCGGCCAGGACGCCGCTCGCGTGTCCCTTACTTGGTGTGCTGGCCAGCACAACTCTGGGCATGGGTGCTTCGAGATCGTTCAGAATCGCGGCGACAACAAGGAGTGCCGCCACGCCCGATAGATCGTCAGCGATGCCCCAGCCATACATACGTCCGTTCTCGATGACACCAGCAAAAGGGTCGTGCGATCCAGCCGCTCGCGCCGTCGAAAGGCATTCCGTCCGGATGGGCCCACAACAGCAGTCCTTCAACATCCTCGGACGGAAAAACGCCGGGAGGCTGTGCCACGACCGTTATACGCTCGCGAGGATCTATCTCGGACGGATGAGCGAATTCGTGGGCTGTCGGGATCTTATCGGGAGAATGCGTTGGAGATTGTACGTGCCAGCCAAGAGCGCTGAAGAAGTTGGCTGACAGTACCCTGCGTCGTTGACTCACCCTCTTGCGAAGCTCGCAGCAACTGCTTTAACGCATCAATCGCAAACTCGCGCCGGGCATCAACAGCTTCAACTATTCTGGCAACATCAACCAAAGCCGGCTCCGAATAGCTCGTTCCAGCGGGCCGAACAGGGAACTCCCTGTCGATCAAGCAGCGTTCTCAGGGAAGGTCGCGGCTTAGGATTCCTCGCGTTTGTGGATCGGCGCTTCTCGACGGCGATCGCGCTTGCGCTTCCCGTCTCGGCGTTGATCTGCCTCCGACGTAGGTCGGTCGCGACGGCGGATGGGTTGAATCTGCTCCTCGACCTCCCAATCCTTCTCAAAGTCTTCGAAATCTTCGAGGCGCTGATGCGCCATACCGGGGCTCATGGATTCTTCTGCTCCCGCTGAATCGACGACACGACAACGGACCGCCCGACTGAGGTGCTTTCACCTGAAAATCTCTACAAGTATCACATTATCTGACGAGTGCGGCCACCGTCAACTACCACTGTCGCGCCGGTGACGTACGATGCGGCCGGCGAGGCTAGAAATGCGACAACATTGGCGAATTCTTCGGGCTCTCCTATGCGACCAAGTGGCACACCGCGTGCCATCTCGCGCTCGGCGTCTTCGCGAGTCTTGCCCTCCGCTAGAGCCCTTTCAACGGCGCGCTCCATGGTCTGTCGAATGCGATCCGTTCGGGTTGCGCCTGGGCCGACGTTGTTGACACGAATGTTCTTTGGCCCGAGTTCAGTTGCAAGCGAGCGCACGAATCCCACAACGCCCGGTCGAGCGATGTTGGAAAGCAGCAGATTGTCGATCGGCTGCTTCACTCCAGCAGATGTGATTGTCACAACGCTGCCACCGCCGCGCGCCTCCAGATGGGGCAGCGCTTCTCGAATCAGCCGGATGGTGCCGAGCGTGTTGGTGTTCAACGCATCTTGATAGGCCTGATCGTCGAAGTCGTAGATTCCGCCGGGGGGTGGGCCGCCAGCGTTGGCTATCACGATATCGAGGCCGCCGAAGTGCTCGACGGTTTCGCGCACAAGCCGCGCAATGTCATCTGCGTCGCTCATGTCGGCAACGACCTCTAGGACGCGAGCGTCGGTTGACCCTCTGATTTCCTGGGCCGTCGACGCTACCGTCTCTGCAGTCCGCGACGACACCACCACGCTGCAGCCCTCACGAGCAAGGACCATTGCAGTCGCCTTGCCCAGGCCTTTGCTAGAGGCGGCTACGAGCGCGACTTTTCCTGCAAGCCCAAGATCCATCGTTTATTTCTCCCGAACTAGCCAATGCACTCGGCTCACAGTTGAACCGAGTGCATTGTAGACCGGCAACGCACGCTACTTCGGAACGTTCTTGACGGCCTCGAATTGCGGACGCGGCGACCAGTCACCGTTAACGGCAGACCACGGATACTTCTCATCAGACGGGTCGACCAGCGTCGACCAGTTGAGATTCCAGACGAATGCTCCGGTACACCAGCTCCATTCATCAACCGCGATCTCATAGGCGCGCGTCAGGTACTGGGCGACCTCTTCTTCGGAATTGTTGGCGCCATATTCGTAGCCGGGAGCCTGGTTTTCCGTCGTCCAGCCAAACTCCGTTATCCAGACAGGCTTATCGACGTCACCCTGATCGACCATCACTTGTCGCAATTGCTCGACGCGCCGGAAAAAGAAGCTCGGATGATCGTTCCAGCCCTGGTTCCCGCTCGTAAGTGGTCCGGGGAAATTCTCATCCGGTGAATTATGCGTGCTGTTGGCGTGAACGCCGAGGATGTCGAAGTACTGGCCCAGCGTGCCGCCGCTGCTCAAATAGGCCAGGTTGAGGTAGTTGAAGTCATCGATTGCAACGGTTGGATCGTTGACGCCGTTTGGAGTCAAGCCGCCGAAGACCACCAGCGCATCAGGATTTCCCGCCCGAACCCCGCGTGATCCGGCCTCCAGCATCTTGACGTATTCGTCGACGTTGACGTGGCCGCCCCACTCGTGGGCCAGATTCTGCTCGTTCCAGATCTCCCAGGCTTGCACCTTGCCACGATAACGCTCGGAGACGAAGGCCATAAATTGCTCAAACTCGGCCATGTTTCCAATATAGGTGTCAGGATCCTCACTGAGCACCCAGTCCGGCGCCTTCGCCACAACGATGAGAACGTTAAGCCCGGCTGCGTTCATTGAATCGATCATGCGGTCGAATGGCAGAGGATCCCACTGGCCGTTGGCCGGCTCCATCTGGAACCATGGCATCTGAAATCGCACCCAGCCTGAACCGCTTTCATTCACCAGCGCCGCCACCCGGCCGTTATGCTCGTTTGTTTCATCGTCTCCCCGCAAAGCCACGTTCCAGCCGTACGCGAATGACGTATCGCCGAAATCGACCTCGGGCGTCGGTGTCGTGCGAGGCGTCGGCGTCGCCTGAGGTGTCGACGAAGTCGCGGACGGGGCGGCCGTGCTATCACCTGATTCTGCTGCGGTCCCCACCGGCGACGATTCGGAACCGGCTTCGCTCGTGGGAGTGTGCGTTACGACCGAGGTGCCAGCCGGCAACGAAGCTTGAACCGGTGTCGGGTCTTCATTGCCGCCGCCCAAACAAGCAGTTAGGGCCGAACCGAGAATCGCTAGGAAAAAAAGATAACGCAGGATTTTCACGGCTTCTCCAAAAAATGATGACCTCATGCGTACGAATGCACCTTCAACGTGCATTATTGCACTCCTGATGCTTCAGGCGGGGAATGATACATGGTTTGGTCGAAGAATTCAGGCAGTCTCACTACCGGTGAGATATTCCTCCTCGAGCTGGCGCAACACGGCACTTGGTATGGCGAAGCCGTGCTCGTTCTCAGGGAAACGACCCATTTCGCACCTCGCGTGCGAACTCGCCAAAAGCTTCCCGCATCGTTGAGGAGAGTTCTGCGTACCGCTTCGCAAAGCGTGGAGTGAATCTGTCGAATAGGCCCAGCAAATCACCGTTTACCAGCACTTGTCCGTCGCAGAAGGGGCCAGCGCCAATGCCAATCGTCGGAATTGAAAGTCGCGATGTGATGATCTCAGCGAGCTTCCGAGGAATCGCTTCCAGAACAATCGCAAAAGCTCCCGCATCTTCCACCGCTTCTGCATCCGCGATAATCGACCGCGCCGCGTCCAGCGACCGACCCTGGACCTTGTGGCCCCCGAGAGCGCTGACAGACTGGGGGGTTAAGCCAATATGTCCCACGACGGGTATGCCAGCCGCGACAATCGCTGCAATCTGGCTCGCGACGGTCTGCCCGCCTTCGAGTTTGATCGAGTCCGCGCCTGCTTCCTTCATCAGTCGCCCGGCATTCTCAACCGCCTGTGGGATTGATACCTGGTAGGACATGAAGGGCATGTCGGAGGTGACGTGTACACGCTCGACACCGCGCATAACAGCCTTTGTATGATGGATCATATCTGCCATCGTCACCGGCACGGTCGACTCGTAGCCGAGAACGATCATGCCGAGCGAATCACCGACGAGGATCATCTCGAGTTCAGCGGCGTCAGCTGACCGTGCGGTCGGATAATCGTATGCGGTGACCATGACGATCTTGCGCTCGCCCTTCATAGCAAGCAGATCGGGGGCGGTAATCTTGGCGTGGCCCTCGTTAGCGCTCAAATGCTCCGCGTCCTTCCTCCAGGTAGTCCCGCTGACGCTGGGATACCAGGCTTGCAATCATTCTGTTGACTGGCGTGTCGACCCCGACACTAGCGCCAAACTTCGCCACCGCGCCATTGATCGCGTCGATTTCGGTCCGCCGTCGGTTGCGAATATCTTGCAACATAGATGAGTAGCTCGTCGCCGTCACGTCCATGACAAACTCGGCGTAGGCGACGTAATCGTCCTTGATCCGTCCGATGCCAAGCCCATCCATCACTTCAACGAGCTCGCCGACAATCGCGGCGTAAATCTCTCGCATACCGGGCGCTGCTGGAAGGTCGCCGTTGCGTAGGCCCGTCAACGCAGTAAGCGGATTAATCGCGGCATTTGCGGCCAGCTTGGCCCAAACGGACGGCATCACATCGGTCGCTACGGTCATCGGCACACCGGCGTCGTTGAACACCGCTGCAATCTCCGCCAATTTGTCTCGTTCCGGGTTCGATCGTGGATCGCCGATTTCGGTTGGTCCGGCGCCGGTACGCAACACATGTCCGGCACGCACGACATTCGAGCCCTGGGCAGTCGTACCGAGTATCACGCGCTCATGATCCGGCAGCGCCCTGCGCATCTCTTCAAGATTACCTATGCCATTCTGCAATGACATGACGAAAGCGGCGGGAGGAAGCCACTCTCGGACGGCGCGCAAGGCGTCAAATGTGTCGTATGTCTTGACCTCGACGAGCAGCAGATCCGCTTCGGCGAGACAAGACGGATCAGACGCGCTTGCTGGAACGTTAACGACGTTTCGTTCGCCATCGACTTCCTCGACGATGAGCCCGTGCTCCTGAATCCGCTGGACATGTTCCTGCCAGATGTCATACAGCCAGACGTCATGCCCCGCGGCATGTAGTTTCGCGCCGAACAGGCCACCCATCGCACCAGCGCCAAGAACAAAAATGTTCATCGATTGCCCTCAAGACTTGCGAAGTATCCCAGCACCGCGTGAACATAAGCACGAGCATATCCAACGACTTCATCCAGCCTCACAAATTCGTTGATCTGATGGGGAATCGTCGTATCTCCCGGTCCCCATGTTACGAGCGGCGTCTGGCGCGCCATCCAAAAGATTGTTCCATCCGTCGAACCGGGCACGCCGCCAATAGGCGGGATCTGGCCGAAAACACGCTCGTGTGCCGCAACCGCCGCCGCGACTATGGCGTCAGTCTCGGCTGTCTCGGTTGCCGGACGGTCGTCTACCAGCGTGACCTCACAAGTCACACCCGTGATTCGCGCCGTCGCTGATTCAACGACGGCGTGGATTGACGTGACGATCTCTTCGTGGTCATGCTCCGGACAGGTGCGCACATCGAGCATCAGCGTCGCGCTTGCCGGTATGACGTTAGCTTGCTCGGTCATGCCACCGGAAACGACGGTCGGTGACAGGCTGAATCTCCCGAGGAGTGGATGCGGATCGCCCTGTTTCAAGATATCCGCTTCGAGCCCTCGCAAGGCAACGACAGATTCCGCCAGGGCCGAGAGTGGATTCGCGCCCTCGTCCGGCATACAACCATGCGCCATCTTGCCGGTGAAGGTGACAGCCAGGCGCAGAGCGCCTTTTTGCGCTGTGCAGACGCGACCACCTTCCGGTTCACAGATGATCGCTGCAGCTGCGTCATCCAGATAGCCTTCAGCGACAAAAGCGCGGGCGCCCTGCATCATGCCCTCTTCGTCACAGAGAACCGCGAGGCGAACTGTACCGGGAAATTCGATATTCGCAGCGTGAATCGCCTCGGGCAGCACAGAGCATCGCGGACAGGCCACTCTTCATGTCTGCCGTTCCGCGGCCATACATGCAACCGTCGACGATCTCAGCGCCAAAGGGCTCGCGTGCCCAGAAATTCGCGTCTCCTGCCGTGACCACGTCCATGTGGCCCTCAAGTATGACAATCGGCCCATCTCCACCGCGGATGTCCGCGACAATATTTGGACGATGTGGCGCGACATCCCAGCGTCGATACTCGATTCCCCATCCATCGAGCAACGCGGCAATGTAGTTGGCCATGTCACGCTCATTGCCATCATCGCGGCCCAAATCAAAGACGCTCGGTATTCTCACCATGTCGGCGAGAATCCGGGTAACCTGACGTTCGTCTATAGAATTGGCGATGAAACTGGCGCGAGATTGAAGATCATCCGACTGCGTCATCAGGATTCCTAGCCTCCCAGCGTTGATGCGGCTGATATAGTAAACCGGATTTCGTAAAGTGCCGGAGCAATCTTGACGGGAGTGTGGTCAACCCGTGTTGCCACGAGATTTCGAACAGGTTTCACGCGTCGAAGCAGAGTCGATTGGGCCGCCCGGCCAAAGGCGCTTTCGCCTGACCATTGAGGATGGCGATGACCGCATCATCCTCTGGTTGGAAAAACAGCACCTTCAGGCTCTGGGCCACGCATTCGAGCAGATTCTGACGCACCTGCAGGTCGTTCAAGTCGAAATCCCCTTCGACAAACCAGATGAGCAAGTCACCATCGGAGCCGACGAAATGGAAGTTGGCCGCCTGCAAGTCGGCTACGACGAGGCAAAAGAACTCGTCGTCCTGATCGTCCACGGGATTGAAGCCGGCATGGAAGACCCGCCCGATCTGTTGAGCCGCTTCACAACCGACCAGGTTGCATACGTATCAATGCAGATTCGGCGAGTCGTCAACATCGGCGCACGACAGCGCGCGAATGGACATATGCGCAACGCCTAGCGCCGGGCTACCAGCCGACTGCCGCGCCATCGCCTCGTGGATCAGCCCCCCCGGCGAGCACCCCACGTTCTCGATCGATCTGGATCATTTGGGAGTGTCCGGTGCGGGCATCCCACTCCGCACCTACATCCAATTGGTGGCCGATGTCGTGTAGCTCTTGAAGGACCTTTGGCTCAAACCGGGATTCAATAATGAGTGCTGGTTCGCCCTGCGTATCTGCGGTCGCAACCCAGCGCGGGGTCTCGATCGCACTCTGTGGATCGAGCCCGAAATCGACCAACCCCATCAGCAACTGCATGTGAATGTGCGCCTGGGCGTCACCGCCCATGCACCCGAAGACGGTCCATGGCTTGCCATCTTTCAAGAGCATGCCCGGAATCAGCGTATGGCGCGGTCGCTTGCCGCCGGCAATCGCATTGGGATGATTCGGGTCGAGCGAGAAAGAGAACCCGCGGTTCTGGAGCAGGACACCCGATTCAGGCGCGAGCACCCCGGAGCCAAAGCCCATATACAGGCTCTGTATGAGTGAAATAGCAAGTCCATTCCCATCGACCACGCAAAGATAGACGGTATCTCCCGCTTCGTGTTCGGGCCGCAATTTTGACGGCCGCCGGCGATCGACAGCCTCGCGGTGCGCGGCGGCGACATCTTTATCGGTGAATCGGTCGAGCGGCACGTCCGACATGCGTGGATCGGCGATGTAGGCGTTACGTTCAACCAACGCCCGTCGAACAGCCTCGCTATAGGCATGCACACCGGCTGCCGTCGTGTGCCCGATTTCAGTCACCGGCCAGCCTTCGGCAATGTTGGCGAGCAGCAGCGCCATCGGTCCCTGGGTATTCGGTGGAAATTCGACGAGTTCCACGCCACGATAATTGACCGATAAGGGTTTGACCCATTCAGGCTCGAAGGTTGCGAGGTCTTCTTCGGTCATAGCGGAACCGCCGGACTGAAGTGTTCTGGCGATGTCTGCCGCCACCGCTCCCTCATAAAAGCCAGCCGGACCTTCTGTTCGAACGCGGTCGAAAGTCCCCGCTAAGGCGGGCTGGCGCAGGATATCTGCCGTTGCCGGAACGCCATTGGCGCGAAAGACATTGCTGGCATTTTCGAACTGATCGAGAAGTGGACCGAGAAAGTTGATCGAAGCGGACAGCTTGGCTGAGATTGGGAAACCGTCGCGCGCATACCCAGCCGCTGGAGCGAGCAGCTCGTCAAGCCCACGACTACCGTAGCGTGTCGCCAGCGCCGACCACCCGGCGACCGTCCCCGGGACCGTCACCGGCAACGCGCCGCGCTCCGGCATCGAAGTGTGGCCAAGAGATCTAATTTGGTCAACGCTTGCTCCTGCTGGCGCCGGTCCAGAAGCATTCAATCCTTCAAGGCTTTCGTCACTTGGATCCCAAACCAAAGCGAAGAGATCGCCTCCGATATGGCATTGGTGGGGCAGGACAACGTTGAGCGTCGCGTTAGCGGCAATGGCCGCGTCGACTGCGTTTCCGCCCTCTTGCAATACACGCAGACCTACCTGGCTGGCAAGATAATGCGGGGTGGAGATCATCCCGTGCTGGGCGTAGGTCGTCGGGCGGGCCGTCATCATGCGTTGCTTCCGATCTTCTTGTTTCATACACGTCTATCCAAGATGATCTAGCATACTTGGTCTCGGTTGAGCCACTCATAGGGCAAATATCTTGAATCGATTGCGTACATGATTGAGGTCTGTCTCCTTGGCAGTGGGGGCATGATGCCTCTGCCTGACCGACCCCTGTCGGCGACCGCTATCCGTATCGACGGAGAGGTCTTCCTGTTCGACTGCGGAGAGGGCACGCAAGTAGCCTGGCGGGCCTCTCCCTTCTCCTACCGCGCACTTGGGACGATCCTGCTCAGCCACGTCCATGCTGATCACATAGCTGGTCTTCCTGGTGTGCTTTTTCAGATCGCCTTCGCCGGAAGAGAAGAGCCGGTGAGGATTATCGGGCCGGAAGGGTTGATTCCGGTCGTAGAGGCGCTGCTAACAATCGTCGGAGGTCTGCCATTCGACTTGCATCTCGAGGTATCGGAGGGCGGCCAGACACTAGCCCTGCCAAAGGGCGCCGAACTGTCGACGCTGGCGTTGAAGCACCGCCGAAGCTGCCTGGGATATGTCATCGATTTGCCGCGCTCACCCGAATTTCTGCCCGATCGCGCCCGCAATCTCGGGGTGCCGCTTGAACTTTGGAGACCGCTTCAGGAAGGTCGATCCGTCGGAGGCTTTGATCCCGCCGACGTAACCGGTCCCCCCAGGCTCGGATTGCGACTCGGGCTTGTTACCGACACAGCGCTCTTTCCGCAGCTCTCAGAATTTGTCCGTGCGAGCGATCTCCTGATTTGCGAATCAACGTTCGTTCTCGACGAAGACACCGATCGCGCTCGGGAGCGCGGTCACATGACCTTGCGTCAGGCAACAGCGCTCGCCAGTGAAGCGGGCGTCAAGCTCCTATGGCTCACACATTTCAGTCCCAAAGTCGAACGCCCAATGGACCATCAATCGACAGCCAGAGAGCTGTTCCCAAATGCCGAAATTGGTCGACCCGGTCTTTCAATCGAATTGAATTTTCCATAGCCTGCGCCAACGGATCGTTCGGGCATGCGTCGACCACACTCGGTCTATACTGTCGCCATCAACGGGTGGAGCGACGCGGGAGGACTATCTATGGATTTCGACCTACTCATACGGGATGGCGAGGTCATCGACGGCTCGCGCGCTGGCAAGCGCAGACGGGCGGATGTGGGCATCGCTGGAGACCGGATTGTCGCAATTGGAGATCTCGCGGGGTCGAGCGCCGCAACAGAGATCGATGCAAACGGCAAGATCGTCTCGCCCGGCTTCATCGATGTGCACATCCATTCCGAAATCGAACTCCTTGGTGGTCCGCACCGCTACGCCAGCCTGCTGCAGGGTGTCACAACCCAGCTCCTGACGCCGGATGGGTTCGGTTGGGCACCGCTTACGCCCGAGCAGTCACGTGAGCTGTGGGAAGCAACCGTCGCGATCTACGGCCCGCTTGCACTCGAACCAAATTGGGAAACACCAGAAGCGTTCCTCGATCTCTTCAGATCCAACACCCCGGCAAATGTATTGCCCCAGGTTCCTCACACGGCGGTCAGGCTGGCGGCGATGGGCTGGGATGCCCGGCCTGCAACTGACAACGAGCTCGACACGATGCGCGGGCTGGTGCGGCAGTGGATGGAGGCCGGAGCCACCTGCTTGTGTCTTGGGCTCGATTATCAGCCGAGCGCATTTAGCGATACGCGTGAGCTCATTGAGTTGAGCAAGGTGGCTGCCGAATACGATGGCATCTACACCGCCCACGTTCGCTACAACATGGTTGGACTGGAAAGCGCCTGGCACGAGACGATGGAGATCGGCCAGTATGCTGGCATCCCGGTCCACATCTCCCACGAGTATGTGCGCGACGTCACTGCTGGTCTACTGGATGAGGCGCTGGGGATCTGCGATCTCACGTTCGAGTCCTATATGTATCCGGCAGGCTGTACTCATCTTCTCAACTTGATGCCGATGGGCTTGCAAGCAGGTGGCCCGGCCGGCGTCCGGGCACGCCTCGAAACCGACGATGGACGCAAGATGATAAGTGAAACTATCGCCGCCAAGCTGCGAGCCGACTACAACATCGGCAGCCGGGCGATCTTCGCCAACACTCGTACCGGGCGCTGGATCGGCCAGGACATGGTCTCTGCGGCAGAGCAGGAAGACATGCCGCTGGAGGCGTTCGTCCTCGAAGTCTTCGATGTCGAGTTCCCCGAAGGGCTGATGGTCTACCGCCGCGGAGACACGCCCGAACAGGTCGATGAGATGGTGCGCAGAACGATCAGCCACCCGCAAATGATGGTCGCCAGCGACGGCATCTACTACGGACCCCACGCCCATCCACGCGGCTACGGCTGCTTCGCGCGAGCCATCCGCAAAGGTGTCCGCGAACTTGGCGCGGTCTCGCTGGAAGAGGCGATCTGGAAGATGGCTGGCTTCCCGGCCGAGCGATTCCGGATTCCTGAGCGCGGCCAACTGAGAGAGGGCAACTTTGCCGATGTCGTCGTCTTCGACCCTGATGAATATGCGGATCGCTCGACCTGGGACGAGCCCCGCCTGCATCCGGTCGGCGTGGACCGGGTCATAGTGAACGGAAAAGTCGTCATCGCAGACGGCGAGCCAACGGGCGAGATCCCGGGTCAGGTTCTTAGCGGCAGAGGATAAGCGAGGACTAGTGATGAGCCAGACACGACTACCGCCGGATCAGTACGAGGTCACGGTCGAACGCCCAACCGATTTCGATGACTTCTGGGCCGATATTGACGCCCAACTCGGGCGCATTGCGCTCAACCCCAGAATCACCCCCGATCCCATGCGCTCAACTGACGAGGTTGAAGTATTCGAGATTCACTACACGAGCCTGGACGATGTCGAAATCGGCTGGCTGGTATTGCAGACCGCGGGAATCATTCATCGCGCCACCCTATCCCGCGCTCCTGCTCGTACCCGGCTACATCTCCGAACCGACGTTGCCGAAATCGTGGGCCAAGCTGGGCTATGCGGCGATCGGTGTTGCGCCACGCGGAAAGCTGCGTTCGAATGGGCAATACAACCCTGGCTATCCGGGTCTGCTGACCGACAACATCATCGACCGCAACACCTACAGCTATCGTGGCTTCTACGCCGACGCGATACGCGCCGTCGACTTCGCCCTGGAGCAACCGGAAATCGACAATTCGCGCATTGGCGTTCACGGCAGCAGCCAGGGGGGAGCGCTGACTGTCGTCGTGGCGGCCCTGAGAAGCGACGTCATCAAATGTGGAGCGGCCGGCGCGCCATATCTGACCGGGTTCATGGACGCGGCGAAGACTGACCCATTCGAATCCCTACGAAGAAATCAATGACTATTTACGGGCCTATCCCGATCATCATCGAAGCGGTGACGGAAACCGTCAGCTACTTCGACTGCATCAACTTTGCGCCGCTGCATCTCCTGCCCGATGCTCGTCTATATCGGCCTCGAAGATGACGTTTGCCCGCCCGAGACCGGATTTGCCCTGGCTCGTGCGATGAAGAACTGCCCGGTGGAACTGCACACACACGAACACTGCGCGCACGATGCCGGAGCCTACTGGGAGATGGTAAAGGTCGAAGCGTTTCTAGCGGAACATTTGCGGCCTGCTGGATCGGGCCGTCCAGAGATGACTGTTGGTTAGGGGGACTCTTGTGCGTCCAGCGAATTTCGATAGCTACTGGGAAAACGTCGACGCAGAACTGGAAACGATGCCAGCCAAGCCCGTCCTCGAAGAGCTGCCATTCCGCTCGAACCCGCACTCGAAGGTCTACGCCCTAAAGCTGACGAGCATTGGTCCCTATCGTATCTTCGGCTATCTTTGCGTCCCAACCGGTGAGGGTCCATTTCCAGCGCTGCTCCAAACGCCGCGCTACGGCAGCGTCAATCACATTCCGGACTACAACGACCGCTTGCGCTACGTCTGTTTGCAGATCATGCATCGAGGTCAGCGATTGGCTGATCAGCCTTACGCTGCCAGCTATCCCGGATTGCTCACTGATGGCATCGACGACGCCGACAACTATGTTTTTCGCGGCATCGTCGCCGATTGCCTGCGGGCAGCCGAGTACCTGCTGACGAGAGCCGAGGTCGATCTCGAACGCATGACCATCCAGGGCGATGATCTGGCGTTGATTACTGCTGCTCGCCGCTCCGGGTTTTCTCTAGTGCAGGCGGCGGGGTTGGTCTTCTATCAGCTGGCGGAACAACGGCATGCAACATCGGCCTATCCGGTCGAGGAAGTCAACGAATACATTCGCGCCCATACTGATCGAGAAGCGGATGTCAATGGCACGCTTGCGCTCTTCGATCCACTGCACCACGCTCCGGACATCGTAAGTGATGTCATTCTCTCCGTCGGCGGCGACGAATCGCGATATGAGCCGCTGAAGAACGCGATTGGAACGCGATACGAGTCGTACCAACTCACCCACCGCGGAGGAACAGACCACGACGCTCTTGATCGTCTGATCGCGCGGCGCATGAACGTCCAGCCGATGTCTCGCTTCATACGAACGTTTTAGCCGTAATACTGTGTATCAGATGCTAGACTGCGTACATACTCGCGCTTGGGCAAATGTCAATGTTATGTCGATAGGATAGAGACGCCGTAGACCAACGGGCTTATGCCCGAGAATATCGATAACCGCAGGAGTAGTTCGATGACAAAAGTAATGATATTCATCGACGGATCGTGGCTCTACGCGAACACCGGCAAACTCGCTCAGGAGTATGCTCGACCAGATCTGCAGATCGATTACGGCCTGCTACCCGATGCTTTGTGCCAGCGGGTGGCCAAAGCGATAAATCTGCCGACAGTCGATATCGTACGCACCCATCTCTTCGGCAGCATCCCGGACAACTACGATCAACAAGACTATGAATCGGTGCGGCGGCGCCTGGACTTTTTCAACCTTCTGAAGGAAGAGCACCACTACGAGGTCGAACTCTTTCCAATCGACTTTCGCGGGCGCCGCATCCGCAGCTACGACCGCGATCCGGACGACTCATTCGAGCCACGCGAAAAATGTGTTGATATCGCGCTCGCAAGTACGATGCTCTACTACGCTGCGATACCCCAGGTCTATGACATTGCGATCGCCGTCATTGGCGACCAGGACTACGTGCCGGTTCTCCAGCATGTGCGTCGTCTCGGCAAACGGGTTGCAATCTCGAGCATCCGTGGCAGTTGTGCGCATGACTATGCTGATCCCATCGATACCCGCAGAGTCAAGGATGTCGACCTTATCTGGCTGAACGATATGATCGGCGAAATAGAGCTACGTTACGAGCCGCGCCAGCTCGTCTGCCAGTCCGAATTTCATGTCGGCGATCGCCTCGTCTGGACAACCTACCGCCCGCGCCGCAACCAGCCGTTTTTCTGCGACGAATGCCGCCGCATCTATTCCGAACAACATCCGGACGAGTATCGGAAACCTGAGTCACGTCACGCGCACGTGCGTTCAGCTCCGGCCGAACCAACCTATACGACGGAACCGGCTGCAGTGAAGACTGGTCTTATTTACGAAATCAAAGACGATCGCAGGTTTGGTTTCATCCGCGCCCATGACGGTCTCGAATACTTCTTTCACCTGACAGATCTCGCAAATGCGACATGGGAAGAGATAGACATCGGTGTTGAGGTCGAGTTCCAGCCGGTCAAGACTCCGAGCGCTGAACGGGCCGGCAAGGCGGGGAGCATCAATCTGATCGAATTCGAGGATGACTGGGTCGAAGAGTATGATGATGAGTACGATCCAAACGTGTTCGAAGACGAGATCGAATCCGCCGATCCTAATCGTTACGACCATTAGCATCGATCGTGCGACGCCTCAGGCCTGCTCGTTTATACTCGCATCAAATGGCAACTGCTAGACGACAATTGGAGTCCGCATGAAAATCGCATATCTGGGTCCGGCTGGAACATTCAGCGAAGAAGCTGCGCACCTTTGTGCCAACGAAGGTGACGAACTCATTCCATTCACGAATTTTCCAGCCCTGATCTCCGCCGTCGAGACATCGGTTGCTGATCTTGCGGTGCTGCCAATTGAGAACTCCCTGGAAGGCTCCGTTAGCACGACACTCGACCTGCTGATCCACGAAACCCGGCTCCAGATTCAGAGCGAAGTTGTCGTTCCGGTTCACCACTGTCTCGTCTCCGTTCCCGGTGCGTCAATCACGGACATCGAGCACGTCCATAGCCATCCCCAGGCATTGGGGCAGTGCCGCCGTTTCTTGAGCCGTGTCCTGCCGGATGCTCACGAGCACGCCTCCCTGAGTACGGCGCTTTCGGTCCGGGAAGCGGTTGAAAACGGCGATCCCACGCATGCCGGAATCGGCACCGCACGCGCGGCGGAACGCTTCGGCGGCGAGATCCTCGCCCAGAACATCGAAGACTATGCGAACAATGCCACGCGATTTGTCGCGCTGGCCGAACGCGACCACGCTCCCACCGGCAAGGACAAGACCTCGATGGCGGTCAGCGTGCCCCAGAACGTCCCAGGATCGCTCTACAACGTGCTCGACGAGCTAGCGGCTGACGGTATCCAGATGACCAAACTGGAAAGCCGTCCCAACAAGAACGTCCTCGGCCAGTATTACTTCCTGATCGACATTGAAGGCCATCGCCTGGACAAAAAGACAGCTGCCGCCCTCGAACGCATCCGCGCCAAAGCTGACAACTTCCAGGTCTGGGGATCCTATCCACAATACACTGGAACGAACGGCGAGTAGGTCTCTGATCAATCCACAATTAGGGTAGTCACTGAGACGGCGATATAGTGGCCCGTTGAGCTACTGTGGACCGTAGGTGCGAATCCAGTTGATGTATTGCGCGACACCTTCATCGAGCGATGTCGGAGGTGTCCAGCCGAAATCCTCTGCCATACGGGCATTGCTCGGGACCGGGCCCGGCGGATCACCGGATACGATGTAGTTTGCCTCATTCTCCGGCACCTCGCGATACTCGAGCTCGGGCCAATGGCGTTGAAAAGCTGACAGCATATCGCCGATCGAGTAGTGACGCCCGCAAGTGATCGAATAGACATCGTGCGGGAGATTGGGCGTCGCCCAGGCCAGCTCAATACCTTCGGCGATATCCTCTACGAAGGTCCAATCGTGGTACGGGCCCTCGAGACTATTGACCAAAATGGGATCTCCGCCGGAGGCGATGCGCAACATCTCGCGCAATTCGGTCGCTCCCGTGTAGCCAGGCGTGATGCGTTCCATCGGGCCGTAGACGCTGGCCGGCCGCATCGCGACGACATCGACATCAAAGAGCGCCGCGTAACGCCGGCAGATGCGCTCGCAAGTGTGTTTCAAGATGCCGTATAACCCATCCGCCCGGCTCGGGGATTCTTCGTCGAGCACGTCAAGCTCGTGACCCGAACCCCAGGCAGCACCGGAGGAGATATAGACCATACGGGTAATGGCTGGAATCGTCCTGATCAATTCCAGGCAATGGACGGTGCTGACGAGATTGACGTCGATTATGCGGGCCGGTTCCGCCATTTCTCGATGCAAGCGAGGGGTGATAGCCGCCGCATGGATGATCTTGTCGACCTGATACTCCTCGGCAACACGGCGCAGAGCGGTAGCATCGGTCACGTCTCCATGCACGAACACCACCTGATCGATTGCATCGCCAAGATGATCCTTCAGCTCCTGGTCCGGCTCCATCAGGTCGAACGAGATGACCGGTTCGCCACGCCTTGCCAGCCGCCTCAGTACGAAACTCGGAACCCAGCCATTGCCACCAGTGAGTAACGTTGTCAAATTTCTCCGCCCTTCCACGCGAGGAATATGAAGGCACAGAGTACACTACGCCGGAGGAAAGGCAGGTGGTCACACACGATGACGATCCTGATTGAACGACGGCTCGGGACAGCTCCATTCTGGATGCCTGTCGAGCGCGGCTGGCTGGAACCCAGCCAGGAAGTCAAGATCGTCGAGTCCCTCACCCCTGCTGATCTACGCGCCCACGACGGCGTCATGATCGTCGATACCCTCCTGGCATCGACCGTCCTCGAAGGACTCTATGATCCTGACGGATCACGCTGTCGCGGCCGAGACAATATCGCTGCTGACGATGATTACATCTAGCCGGCCTGATGAAATCGACGACTGTAACCGCCGCCGTACCTGGAATATCGTTGACCGGTCGCGCCGTCGCAGAGATCGTGATCCCGGAGTTCTATGGGATCACCGTGTCGGAATGGATCAACGGCGAAGCCAGCGTTGGGCCGAAATCAATCGTCGTGACCGAGGATGCCCAGGCATTGTTACCGACTGCGAATGAGGATGATTATCACGAAGATCTCGGACGTGCCTGGTATCTGTTGACCGAAACGCCCTTCGTCTCACACGTCTGCATCGTTTCCGAGCAGCACTATCAGGAAGATGCTGCATCAGTCCGCGCCGCGGTCGCTGACCTCTACGCGCTGCGCCGCGCCGCCGAAGAGCAACGCCGCTTACTGCGGCGGAACATATCTCGCGACCACGACATCGACCGCGATCTCGTCGTCGATGTCTTCGACGGGCTGAGGTTCGACCTCACTGAAAGAGGCGTCGAAGGACTCTCAATCCTCTACGGCCAGACCGGCGTGCTAAGTCGAATTGGATCATTGGCGGATCGCATCGCCACGATAAAGACGGCGCGCCAATCGTAGCGTTGTACCGCTGATTCGCCAGACTGTGGCAACCACTGTTGACTAAGAAGCCATCGCCTGTAATTTCCCTGCGAGAGACGTGGCTGCAAAGTAGACAAGGCACGCTTAAGAAAGCTCCCAACCACGGGAATACGAACTCCTGAGGATCGGGTTGCGATTCGGGACTTCCGATCCAATATTCGATAATTACATATCTCCCGATCACGCCACATGCACCGAATACCAGCATTGTGACGGCTAGCACAATAATCGTTAGTTGCGGTCGTCGCCACCAGCCAGGGGCCGCGAATATCCTCTGCCGATCGTCCGATACTACAAATCCTTGAAATGCCTCCATTTCAAGAAACCAGAGCGTCATACCGATACCCACTGAGAAAGCCGCCGCTACGTCAAGCCGTCCGATGTGCGCTAGCCCACCAAGGATATGAACCCCTGCAAACCACAGAATCGCCCCCTCCAGACGATTGACGATGAGATATTGGGCTCTTCGATCACGTGCTGATCTTCCTGTCGCACGCAAAGCGATACCTGCGGACGACGCAATCCCAAATGCCGCGATACCTGCATATTGCAGATATTTCGGTATATCGACGAATGCGGGAACGACATTGAATAGAACTATTGGCGGAACAAGAACGTAGAGAATGACCAGCGGTATGACGTACCATAGCTTCTCGCTCGCTGCGCTAGATGGCGTTGTCCCCATGGAACTGCCGATTCCTGTCTACGTCAAGCCTTTCACCGTTACATTCGTCCACTCTACAAGAGGTCAAGCACATGATCACTCACCAGCAAGTCATGTCTCTGTTGAGATCTTTATCTGGCGATGAGTGATCGAGGCCACCGTACGATCTACAGGGACTATTCGTCCTCTTCCGACAACCGTGCCCGGTAAGGCCGGCTGAGGGCGGCGTAGTGGTCGGCGCGGAGGTGATGGAGGATCTGGCCGGCGTCGATCTCGACGAGCCAACGCTCCTGAAATGCTTCTTCATCTGCCTGCACGGCCAGCACTTCGCCGACAAACAGATCGTGATCGCCAAAGCTCATGCGCTCGATCACACCGCACTCGATATGGGCAACACAACCGTCGATCAGCGGAGCGTCGATCTCCAGCGCATCAAAAGGCATGAGCGCTGAACGGGCGAACTTATCCCCGTCACGTCCCGACTCGATGCCACATCGATGGACGGCAGCCAGCAGATCGGCCGTCGGGATGCTCAAGCCGAAGAATTCGCTCTTGCCGACATATTCGTGCGTAAGACGATCAGGATGAATCGCGACCGCGATCAAGGCAGGATCCAGGCTAACCGGCATCATCCAGCCCTGTGTCATGACGTTTTCAGCGGAGCGGAAGCGCGATGTCATGCAAGCCAATGGGCCCGGTTCGAGCAGGCGCGCCGCCATGCCCGCGTTAAGCGTCTCGCATACTCACGCAGCGCCTGCCCTCCTCATTCTGCACCCTCGGGGCTCCAAAATGCTGCCGGTAAAGTTGCCATGTTTGGTGCGCGACCTGCTCTTGCGTGAACCGCTCCAGAACGCGTTGACGACCGTTCTGTTGCTTTTCACGCAGATAGTCCTTCTGGCTCACGAGCCGCTTAGGATGGCCGCCAGTGCCTTCGCGTCATCCTCCTGAAAAATCAATCCGGGTCTCCGATCACGTTCGGTATCTCGCCAGAGCTGGATCCGACTACTGCAACCTCGCACGCCATCGCCTCCACCAGAATGCGGCCGAACTGTTCCGTCCAGTTTGCCCGTGTTCGCGAGGGCAGAACGAGAACATCAAGCTGATGCAGCAGGCCGGGAACCCGCTCGGGAGGCACAGCGCCCTCGAAGCGAACACGATCGCGAATTCCGAGCCGCTCGGCACGCATCTCAAGTTCACGCGCTGATCCCCACCACCAATAATCCGCAGAGTTGGGCGGGGCTGAATCATCGCCAACGCGTCGATCAGAAGATCGATCCCTTTCTCTTCGACGATTCGTCCGATGTATCCGATGACCGGACCAGCGAGGACACTGATCTGCTCGACGGTGGGCTGTATATCTCTGGATCGACGCCAAATTGGGGAATTACCGCTATCGGTCCACGGTAGTGCTTGCGGCGGAACACCAGACCGGCATCGCGATTTCCGGCGATTGCCGCTGAAGCACTCGATAGTTGTAGAGCTCGAATAATCTGAATGGCGGAGGATAGCGCCGATAGAGATTCTGCCAGGCGAAAAAGACCGTTTTTGCTCCTACACGGCGAGCCAGGCGGTTGGCGTGTGCAGCTCACAAAGTTGTATGGCTCTTCATCGATATGGACGATATCGGGTCGAAACGCGCGCATCAGGCGACCCAGACCGGGATAGTAATGCAGGTGATGGTGGCCATTGAATCGCATCGGTTGAACGGCTAACTCGTAGCCGTCCGTGAACATCTCCTGAAGCGGCTGGTCGCCGACACGATCCTCATGCCAGTAGGGCGGGACGACAAGACACAGATCTACATCGGGCAACCTGGCGAGTTCTTCGGCTTTTTTTTGATAGACCCCGGTGACCATAGCTTTGGAGATCATCAACACGCGCATCAGACGACGGCATTCTGGAGTGCGTCGTCATAGGCTTCGAGCGTCCGTTCGGCAGTCGAGCTCCAGGCATACGCGCCTGCTCGTTCAAGCCCTTTCACTGAGAGCTCGGATCGGAGTGCAGGATCGCTGGCAAGAGCCACGATACCAGAGGCGACACCTTGCGGCGTCGGGTCGACGATGATTCCTGCATCACCGACAACCTCGGCAAGGCTCGTCGCACCCGAAGAGACGACTGGCGTTCCGCAAGCCATAGCTTCAAGTGGCGTAAGCCCAAAGCCCTCATATGTCGATGCAAATACGAAAAAATCTGCGCCCCGATACAGCGCGACGAACTCGTCGTCATCGACAGCACCGACGAATTTGACCCTGGTGCTCAACCCAAGTCGCCGGACTAGCCGCTCCAGAGGCGGGTACATCCGCGGATTTCCAGTGTGAGCCTTACCAACGATGACCAGATCGTGGTGGACGTTCGAAGATGCCTGTGCCAGAGCGAAGCCTTCGATGACCGCAGCAACATTCTTGCGGACGTCAAGCCCGCCTGTGTTGATGATGTAGGGTCCGTCAAGATCATAGCGCCGTCGGACTTGCTCTATCCCGCGAAGGTCTTCAGCACTCTTCGCAGGCGAAAACTGGCCATCGGCTGCCAACGGAATAGCACGCACACGCTCCGGAGGGATGTCGAGCACGCGCATGATTTCCCGCCGCGAGTACTCGGAATCGGTCAGCACAAGCGCAGCCCTGCTCGCCGTTCTCCGGACGACCCGCATATAAGCTTTCATCGAAATAGAGCCGGAGTACTCCGGAACGACTATTGGTATCAAGTCGTGTATCGTGACGACGTAAGGAGTGGACTTGAATCGCAGGAGCTGAAAAATATGGGACGTGGACCAGATCCAGCGGCGGGACACAGGCCTCGCACGGCTCGCGGCAATCCGGATTGCTCCCACCAGAGCTTACGCGGGCGACCCCGCAACGGAGGCGAACTCACCGCCGTCAACTGCCCATTCGCTTCCGCTCTGACCAATTCCCCGGCGTCGTCAGGGGCGAGCAACGTCAGCTGGTCGGCTTCTAGCAGGCGCTGGAGTTGACGCCAGAGATTGAGAGCATAGCGGCCAGCTCCCGTCTTCGGTTGTTCGAGAAACAATGCATCGAATCCGATTCGCGGGTGGTCAGTCATGGGCGGAATTGTACCGGAGTCTTTCACCTATCGATTCGTCCATCTTGACAAATATCCATTCGAACGTCGTCAGCGATTGCCAGTCGCGATAGAATGGAATAGTCTGAACCAGTATGCGTTATATATGGTGGAACAAGCGCATAGCGAACACTCGTCAACCCTATTAGGAGGAAAAGCCCAGATGTCCCAGGCAATTACCGTCAACGATGCAACTTTCGACAGCGAGGTTATCAAGTCTGATACTCCGGTGCTCGTCGATTTCTGGGCGCCCTGGTGCGGCCCCTGCCGCGTCGTCGGCCCGATCCTCGATGAAATCGCCGAAGAGAAGAATGGCTCGCTGAAGATCGTCAAGGTCAATGTGGATGAGAATCAGGGAGTAGCAGGCCAGCTCGGCATCAGTTCAATTCCCACGATGATCCTCTACAAGAACGGCCAACCAGTCGAGAAGATCATCGGTGCCCAGCCCAAGAATCGCATCCTTGACACCATTTCACCGCACGTCAACTAGTTACCGCTAGCTGCCAGACGCCCCACCTCGGATTACCGGGGTGGGGCGTCGATACGTTAAGTGCGGTTATCCAGTGTTTCGCATCTGATCGCCGCCGCCCAAACCCAGCGCCAACCAGATCAGGGAACCGACAGTCGCTAGAATCGCCGTCCCCTTCTGCGCGTAATACTCGTGTGGCACTGCAATAAGACCGACCTTGTCATCTTCGAGGCTGACCTTGTTGCGGTAAGCGTATCGGCCAGAATCGAGATGAAACTCGATCGTGTGCGTTTCGCGCCCGCGGTTCGGGTCATAGCAATCGACGAAGGCGCGCTGGGGGGAGAGCTGTCGAACGCGAAAGGGCACGATGGTATGGCCCTCACGAACGATGGCTGTTGCTATGTCCTTACGCCACGGTTTTGGCACGCCAATGTCGAGCGCTCGCAACGACTTTCCGGTGGTGAACGCATCGTCGCGAACTGCCCGATAGGCCGTAGTTGGAGAGGCGCGTAGAAACCAGCCAAAACTCGACAATAGCGCTCTATCCGTCAGCTGGCGTCCATGCAGCGTTTTGATCTGATCCAGCGCTTCGCCCTCCTCAGGTAATTTTTCTTCGCCGCGCAACGCTCTGATGCCGGCCCAGCGGGCCATCCCGCTACAGAGGCCACCACGGTGAGAACCAGTCAGTCGCAACTGAACGATGTCTGAATAGAGACCCCGGTAGAGCAGATCCGCCAATCGACCATTGAGGAGTTTGAACGTATCGAGGAATGGCTCGATAGTCGGGCCGATATCGCCGATGGCAGCCGCACTATTGCGTTGCGGAAACGCGTGCAAGTCGGGCTTGAATGTCGTCTCGAGATCAAGTTGGATGTCAATGCTCCGCACATACGTCTGCCGCGATCCATTGGTCCGCTCAACCTCTAGCCAAACGGTATTGGCAGAATCAAGATCCAGTTGCTCAAGACTCGGCGCAACAAACCAGGCGAGCGGCGCGGGTGATTCAATATGCCAACCACCTGGTACACGCAGTCGCCCTCGCCGGATCGTTGCCGGGGATGAAACGCCAAATGAAGCCGGCGTCAGGCGTATCAGCGCTGGTTGGATCGTCGGAGGCGCGAGTCCGCGCCGCCGAACGGTGAGTGTGGTCATGTTTTCTCCCGATGAGCTTCATCGAGGGAAGCCATCTCGCGGCGCCAGTCATCGAGATCGCGAAATTCGCGGTAGACCGAGGCGAACCGGATATAAGCGACCTGATCGAGTGCTTTGAGCTTCTCGAGCACCGCTTCGCCAATATCTGTGCTCGTTACCTCCGGTTGATTGAGATCCAGCAGCGCAACCTCAGTTTCCCGCACGATACGGTCAACCTCGGTCGTCGGAATCGGTCGCTTGGTAAGGGCGACCTGGAGTTTATCGCGCAACTTACGGGGATCGAATTTCTCGCGCCGACCATCACGCTTGACGACGATCAGCTCGGGTTGTTCGACCGTCTCGTAGGTCGTGAAGCGCCGATGGCAAGCGACACACTCTCGCCGGCGCCGAATGGACTCCCCATCGCGCACATCACGAGAATCGACAACCCTGGTCGTTGTTTCGCCGCAGAATGGACAGCGCACCTTCGATTGCTCCTCTGTCCACAGCGCGCCTGCTGAATTAGCTCTCCCGCAAGAATCTCAGTATAGCGGGTTCGGCCCATTCTTCATCGTCTGAGACGGGCGTGCGCTTCGTAGATGCCGGTTCTGCCGCCGCCTGCGGTTGCTCCTGAGCAATCGCAGCCGATGGTCTCCGGTCCATGCCACGTTGCCGTGTTGAGCGGTTGCCCTGGAAACCCGTTGCGATCAGGGTGATTGCGACGTCGCGCCCGAGCGCTTCGTCTACGCTCGTGCCGAAGATGATTTCGGCGTCATCGTCGGCCGCAGCTCGAATGACCTCGGCTGCCTCGTTGATTTCGGCAAGTGTGAGATCAGTGCCGCCGGTGATGTTGTAGAGCACACCGGTCGCTCCATCGATGCTCATCTCGAGCAGCGGGCTCTCGATCGCTGCCCGTGGCAGCATCAACGGTACGTGTCTCGCCGCTTCCACGACCGATCGCCATCAGCGCCGACCCTGCGTCACGCATGATCGACTTCACGTCGGCGAAGTCGAGATTGATCATGCCCGGTTGGATGATCAGGTCGGAGATACCCTGGATGCCTTGACGGAGGACATCGTCGGCGATGCGAAACGCCTCGGAAAATGGCGTCTTCGGATCAACAATCTGCAGTAAGCGCTGATTTGGAATCGTGATCAACGCATCGACATATTCTTTGAGATTCGCAATGGACTCGTCCGCGACACGTTTGCGCCTCGCACCCTCGAAATCGAAAGGCCTCGTCACGACGCCAATAGTGAGCGCGCCCGTTTCGCGCGCTTGCTTGGCAATGACAGGCGAGGCGCCGCTCCCGGTACCGCCACCCATCCCGGCCGTGATGAAGACCATGTCTGCGCCGCGCAGGACTTCCGCCAGGGTGTCAACGCTTTCCTCTGCGGCCCGTTCACCGATTTCCGGCCGCCCGCCGGCGCCGAGTCCCTTGGTGAGTTTGTCGCCTAGACGTACCGCCACCGGCGCTTCGGAATTGAGTAGCGCCTGTGCATCGGTATTAACGCTGATGAACTCAACGCCTTCAACACCGGCTTCGATCATGCGATTGACGGCGTTGCCGCCGCCACCACCGACCCCAACGACTTTGATCCTGGCGAAATTCGGAATGAATTCATCGTCAGCGAGTTCGAACATGTGTCATCTCCTGCCTGCTCCGCTGTCTGGCCCAAACCCGGCTGAGGAAGTCAGATCTCGGTTCTTGCCGGGATAAATCCGCGCATCCATTCACGCATGATGCGTCCCCAGGGGCGCCCGGAATCGGGCGCCTGCTCGCGCTCGTTGCCGCCACCGGATCGCCACGGGAACTGTTGTGGCGACAGTTGCCGTACCTGTTCGCGCCTTGGACGCGAAGTGGAACCTGAGCGTGCCCGTGTACCACAGTATCGCACAAGACCGATCGCGACGCTTGCGGCTGGATCATCGATCGAAGGAAATCCTTCCATATCCAACACGTTACCGCGATGTACCTCAAGTTGGAGCAACTCCCGGGTGACTTCCTCTACACCGGGCATACTCGCGCTACCACCAGTTATGACAACTCCAGCGTGAAATTGCAAGCCCGATACCGAAGATTCCACACTTTTGCGCACTTCTGTCAACAATTGCTGGTAGCGGGCGCCGGCAATTGCACGCGGAACATCGCGCCGCAACGTCCCTTCACGTGCTTCGCGCTGCAGCCGGGCGATGCCTCGCGGGGACCATTCGATATCCAGCCCTTTCATCGTGTGCAAGGATGCTACGCCATGCAACATCTTGAGCCGTTCCGCTACATCAAGCGGGACACCGAGCACTGCTGCCAGATCCTGTGTGATCTGATAGCCGCCCTGATCGAGACCACCAATATCGAAGAGCACACCATCGATGTAGATGGCAACATCAGTCAGTGTGCCGCCAATATCGAGAAGCACGACGCCACGTTCGCGCTGATCCTGACGGAGCACCGCTTCGCCGGCCGCTACGGCAGATGGCACCATCGCGTGAATTCGGGCATCGTACGCCGCAGCCGCGCGCTTGCAAGCCCTCGGCCAACGTCGAAGGGATGCTGAAGTCGCGAACCCAGACGTGCAGCGTCCGTCCGACCCTGCCGAGCGGGTTGAGCAAACGTTCACCATTCACCGCAAATCCCTGCACCGCTCGGTGAATAAGCTGAAACTGTTCGTCGACAGGTTCTCGGGAGTTAGCGATCACTCGGTCGATGTCGGGCTGATAGATCGGATAGCCCGTATCGATATTGATCTGCCCCTGATTTGTCCGGGCATCGACGAGCCAGCTGCTAAGGCTTACGACGATATCGGCAACGGGCCGACCGGCAATCGCTCTTGCGACCTGGATGCGCCTCCCCGAATGCCGTTGAAAAGGCGGCTTGATCGAAAATCGCGCCACGTTTTATTCCGGCAACGGGCACACTATCGTGTCCTAGATATCTCAATCCTCCGGAAGGATCGCCGGAAGCGACGGCAATCCCAAGTTTCGTCGAACCAATTTCGATGCCAATGAAGTGCTGCTCAGCCATGCGAATTGCTCCTCTACCCACAACGTCACCCGTAGCAATGGAACGGCTACACGCAGCGAGTGCCACGAGTGAGAACTCGTCAACATCTTATCACAAGATGTACGTACACATCGTCCGGTCGTTGGACGCAGGATTGCAACTGCTATCGATAGGAAGGGCGCGTCGGCACGCGAATATCGAGCTGGGACCATTCGGTATCTATCTGAGCCTCAATCGCCGCCAGGACACCGAGCTTGGCGGCGATGCCATCAGGTTCGCCGAAGATTACCAACCTATCGTCAGCCATCTTCATCACCAATCCGATTTCAGGACCCCAACTGAGGGTGGTGTCGGGACCGTAGACATCGGCGACGGCCCGTGCAGCGGATACGACTGCAGGGCTGAGGGTATCCTCGGATACCGCCCCGCGGCCATCAATATGGAGTACCGGCAATCCCTCGACGAAGCTCGATGCAATGGCGTATCCATCAGCTGAAACGAGGCGGATGATTCCATCCTGCTCGACGTTCAAGATCGGTTTCCGCTCTTCGATCCTGATCGTCGCCTGTCCCGGAAAACGCAAACTCCACTGATACGCTCTCGACATATGGCAATACGCCTATTTGCGCTGCAGCGACATCGGGACGAGCGCGAAAGGCCGATACGTCGAGTAGACCAGAGCTTTCGACGACAGCCGCACCATCGCCATACTGCAACCCTTCGACGACCACTGTTTCAACCCGAAAATCATTGGTAAATAGAAATGCATAGAGGAGGAGCCCGGTCACGATCACGATTAGCATGGCCGGGATCCGGCCATTCGCCATCGCCTGATCCAGCCGGCCCGTTACCACGCCCAGCCGGCGGCGACGAACAGCACGCGGCCGCCGGCTATCCGCCGCGGCGCTCATCGGCGCGTTCCATTGCAAGTTGCAGGAGCCGATCAACGAGATCGCGACAACTCGACGCCGGTCGCCTCCCAGAGCTTTGGATACATGCTGATTGAAGTGAAACCAGGAATCGTGTTGATCTCATTCAGTAGATCTCGTCGGTCGTTCGGTCGAGCAGGAAGTCGACCCTCGCGATACCGGCGCAATCGATCTCTTTGAATCGCGGCGACCGCCAATGCATCGCACTCGATTTGACGTCGCTTCCGAAATATCCGCCGGAATGACCAGTTGTGCATCATCGTCAACATATTTCGCTTCGTAATCGTAGAAACTCATGCTCGTCACCGGGAATGATTTCACCGACAACCGAAGCGATAGGATCGTCGTTGCCCAGCACCGACACTTCAAATTCTCGAGCTTCGATGCCCTTCTCAATGACGATGCGGCGATCATGCCGGCACGCTTCGTCGATACCCTCGACGAGTTGTTTTCGATCTCTTGCCTTCGAGATACCAATACTCGAGCCGAGATTTGCGGGTTTGATGAAACAGGGATAACCCAGCAGATCCTCGACCACCTGTAGCACTTCTCCAGCATTGCGATTCCAGTCTCGACGCCGCGTCGTTACCCAGGGCACCTGCGGGATGCCTGCCTGATCGAGCACCTGCTTGCAAAGCGCCTTGTCCATCGCGACGGATGAGGCCAGTACGCCCGCACCGACGTAAGGCACACCGGCAAGCTCAAAGAGCCCCTGCACCGTACCGTCCTCTCCCATCGGGCCATGAAGCGCCGGGAAAATGACGTCGATCTCACCAGCCCAGCCGTTAGCTGGAACGAGCCCACCCGATCCCGATTTGCGTGCAGCGAGCGCGAGTGTTTCGACGGCTTCTTCAATCTGTCCGTGTCCGAAACTGGATGTCTCGCCAATCTGGAAGAGTGGCGAACCAGCCTGAAGCTCAGCCATCGGGTCGCCCGAGGTAAGCCATTGTCCTTCGCGCGTGATACCAATCGGCACGACGTCGTGACCAGCCTCGATCAGTGCGCCCATAATCGTAAGCGCTGAACGCAGTGAGACATCGTGCTCGGCCGAACGCCCGCCAAAAATGACGCCGACACGCTTCGGCGATTGTGCTCCCGTCCCTGGCCATCAGTCCCACTCCCCAACACGTTCGATTTCGGTCTGCAGTTGGATTCCTGTTGCCGCCTTGACCCGCGCTTGAACCAGCGCAATCAACTCGATGATCTCGGATGCGGTCGCGCCATCTTCATTGACAATGAAGTTTGCATGCTTCGGAGACACTTCCGCACCACCGACCCGCGTGCCCTTGAGTCCCAGTTCTTCGATCAGGCGACCTGAATAGTCGCCAGGCGGATTCTTGAAGATGGAGCCCGCGCATTTTCCTGTCGGCTGGCTGCTGCGGCGATAATCGGCGTGTGCCTCAGCCTCATCGCTGCAGCTCTCGCCACGTCACCGCGCTGTAACTTCAGTGTTACGTCAACGACAACTTCGTGCTTTTGGATTCCCCAGCGCTTTCAAGCGGGTCATGCGGTACTCCGGTGACAACCAGCTGATCCCGTTCGACAAGCGATCCACTGTCTTCAACAAGACGAAGATCGACCAGCGCATCTTTGAATTCTGTGCCATGTGCGCCAGCATTATTGACCGTCGCTCCGCCGACATTGCCCGGCAGCCCAACCGCCCAGGTAAGTCCAGCCCAGCCTCGCTGCGAAGCTTCACGACCAAGCCAGGTCAGCGGCGCCGAAGCCGGAACCCGGACTTTACGGCGTCGATTCTTCGTCAAGGATCCGAATCTCGGAGGCGACATCACGGCCCGGTTTGCGTACGACGAGCACCAGTCCACGCATGCCCAGGTCGGACACCAGCATGTTCGATCCGCCCCCGAAAACCGTCACCGGAAGCTTTCGCTCCTGCCGCCCAGCTCAGGGCCAGTCGGATTTCCTCCGCATCACCAGCCCGCACGAGAAAATCAGCCAGTCCGCCAACCCGGAAGGTGCTATAGAGGTCCAGCCGCGCATCGGGCTGGATCGAAATAGACTACCGCCATGGCCATCGACGGCTATGGGTTC
Organism: uncultured Chloroflexia bacterium; assembly: GCA_963745675.1. Classification (GTDB taxonomy): domain Bacteria; phylum Chloroflexota; class Chloroflexia; order Thermomicrobiales; family CFX8; genus JAUIIK01. Next base: position 449,744 of record CAVUYM010000009.1, on the reverse strand, counting down.
GGCTTTGCTCGCTCGTCGCGCGGTCACTGTGTCATCCCTGCGATCTGCGCCGCTACCTGAACAACGTCACCGGCTCCGAGCACAAGCACGACGTCACCATCTTCGATAATTTCTCGCGTGCGTCCCGCCGCATCCATCGGAGTACCGCGAACCTCGACAGACGATTGCATTTGGTTTGCAATCGTCTGCGACGATACCCCGAGGTTGTCAACCTCGCGCGCCGCGTAAATGTCCGCGAGCACTACAGCATCGCGCAGTGTCCAGAGCGCGCGCAAAATTCGCGACCATAGCCTTCGTTCGAGAATATGTATGCGGTTGAAATAGAATGACGATCCTTCGGTTGGGGTAACGTTCACGCGCCGCTTCAACAGTCGCGACTATCTCGGTCGGATGATGCGCGTAGTCGCTGACAACGACGAGCCTCGGCATCCTCTCGAATAATCTCGAAGCGCCGCCCGACACCCTTAAAGCTTGACAGCCCGCCGATTAGCATCCCGGCATCGATTCCAAGCCTTCAGCCGCGACGCAAGCACCGCCAGGGCATTGAATCGATTGTGCCTGCCAGGCACGGACAATGGCAACTCGAACATCTGACCGGTGGGCTCCGACGCACCGAATCTCCTCCGAGTTGTCCAATCGGCCGAGCCGGTGCCGAAGGTGACGACTGAGAAGTTGACGCTAGCGTCCAGGCGATCCAACAGCCTTCGGCAACCAGCATCATCAGCCGAGATGACCAGCGCGCCACCGGGCCGGATGCGCTTTGTGAAATCGTGAAATGCATCCAGTACACGCTCAAAATCTGGAAAGAGATCGGGATGATCGTGCTCGATGTTCGTCACTATCGCGACGTCTGGCTCCAGCTGAAGGAAGGAATAGTCGTACTCGTCAGCTTCGACGACGAAATATTCCCCGCCGCTATCCCGGGCATTCGTCCCGAAGGGCGGCACGATCGCTCCGACCGCGAAACCCGGGTGCAGTCCTGCCTCTTCCAGTGCGACCGCGGCCATGCCCGAAGTCGTTGACTTGCCGTGTGTACCAGCTACTGCCAGGGTGACGGAAATCCCGGGCCAGCAGCCCGAGCACGGCTGCTCGTTTGACCACTGAAATGCCGCTTTCCGCCGCGGCGACAAGTTCGACATTGTCAGCTTTAGCAGCAGCGGTTGTGATTACGACATCCGCACCTTCGACATGCCCTGCATCATGCCCAATAGCTACTTTGATGCCTTCCCCTTCGAGGCTCTCGGTGATGTCCGACGCGATCATGTCCGAGCCCGAGACGTTATATCCCCTGGCCCGCAGCAGCCTCGCCAGTCCGCTCACCCCGATTCCACCGATACCAACGAAATGGAGATGTGCGGGAGGGCCCGGAATAGTCATGCCTGCATTACTGCTCAGTCACCATTCATTGCGCCAATCGTCGGTGCGATTGACCGGAGGGTGATCAACATGATGGTGAAATGTATCGGTACTGAAAGACGGCTCGATCATCTGCGCGACAGTTCCGGCCGCGATCACCTGGCTGGTTGGCGTCTGCACGCGAACGGACTCCGGCAGAGTGATCGTTTGCTTTGAAACATTCATAAGAATTCCGACAGCAGCCAGGCTGACGACCATCGACGACCCTCCATAGGAGATGAAAGGCAACGTTATCCCGGTAAACGGTATAGCAGCACTGACGCCGCCAATATTGAAGAGCGCCTGAAACATCAGCCAGGTTGAGATCCCGACCGCAACAAGCATTCCGAAACGGTCTGATGAGCGTCTGGCGATTGCCATCCCGCGATATCCGAGCAGCCCAAAGAGTGCGATCACGAGGATAGCCCCGATCATCCCGAGCTCTTCGCCAATGACGGCAAATATCGCGTCATTGTGCGGAGCGGGCAACCAGGTGAACTTCTGGCGACTCGCGCCGAGCCCAACACCGAACAGGCCACCGTCGCCGAGGGCAAGCCGCGCCTGGAGCAGATGCCAGCCAGTGTCACTCGTGTTGCTCTCCGGGTTGAGAAACGCCAGTATGCGCTCGCGCCGGTATTCGGCTGAGAGCGCGAGCGACATGAAGAAAACCCCGCCGAAGACGATCAGGCCAGCGGCATGAACTTTGCGCGCGCCAGCCACAAACATCATTCCGATGCCGATCGTTGCGAGGACGAGCGAAGTTCCCATATCTGGTTCCAGCATGACGAGCCCGACCAGCGATCCGAGAACGACGCCAAACTGGAGCAAGCCAACACCCCAGTGTTGGAGGCGCGATCCCTGGCCACAGAGCCATGCCGCAAGATAGATGACGAAGGCAGGTTTTGCGAGTTCACTTGGTTGAGCCTGAGTCACCCCAAGATCAAACCAGCGACGCGCTCCATACACCTCGGTACCCATTACAAGGACCAGAAGGAGAAGAACGAGCGTCCCGAAGATGGCAGGCATGCTCAAGGATCGCCACAGGTGATAGTCAATATGCATCATGACAAACATCGCAATGACGCCAAGCCCGATGAATATCAGATGGCGGACGAGATACGCGTTAGCCCCGGTCCCGCCCGGCTCCATGCCAGTCGTTGCAGAGAAGACCATCACCGTCCCGATCGTGACCAGCGTCGCTACGATCGCAAGCAACCACCAGTCCGGCTCGTGCGAGCGCGGACCGGCAACAAAACGAAAGAGCCCTCTCATTCAGACACTCCAAAGTCTGCCGGTTTCAGGCTGCGAACCACTTCCCGAAACTGCCTCCCTCGGTCAAACTCATTGCGGAACATCCCGAAACTCGCGCAGCCAGGCGATAGGAGAACAACGTCACCCTCGCTAGCGAGGCCCGCAGCTAGCCGAACAGCTTCAGACATCGAACCGCATGGACCATGTATCGCGTCAAATCCCGTTGCATTGAGGTGTCGCTGCAATCCGGGAGTCGCATCGCCGTCGAGGAGCACCACTGCCTTCGCTCGCTCCGCCAATTCCTCGGCAAACTGTTCCATCGAGATTTGTTTCTCGGAGCCTCCAGCGATAGCCACAATGGACTGTCCCGCGCAGGCACGCAGCGCGGCTATCGCTGCTACTGGAACCGTTGCCGTCGTGTCATTGATGAATTCGATTCCGGCAATAGTCGCCACCGCTTCCATGCGATCCGCGATCGGTTGTATCCGCGGAATGGCTCGCTCAATCACCGCCTTCGGCACACCAGCCAGGGTTGCCGACGCAATTGCTGCCAGCGCATTAAGCTGCGCATGCTGGCCCGGCATCTGCAAGCGATTGACATCGCCCAAGTCGAACGTTTCGCCCTCTAGCCGTCCAGCGAAGGTTCCATCCTCGATCCAGAACGCGTTCAGTTCGCTAGTTTCTTCCAGTCCGAACGACGCCCGCTGCCCGGGTAGCCCACGGACCAGTTCACTCAGAAGGGCGTCGTCTCGATTGAACAGGATCCAATCGGAAGAAGTCTGGTGCCGGGCAAGATCCGCTTTGACCTGAGCATAGACATCAAACGTTGGATATCTGTCCAGATGATCTTCAGAGATGTTCGTAATGACTGCTATGTGTGGCGATAGTTGTTGCTCGATGAGACCTTCGATCTGGAATGACGATAGCTCCAGGATGACAGGCACATCTGGATCAAGCGAATCGAGTTCGAGGACGGCGCTGCGTCCCATGTTTCCCGCGACCTGGACAGCAGGCCAATGCTCGCGCAACAACGTCGCGACCATCGTCGCGGTCGTGGTTTTACCTTTCGTGCCGGTCACCCCGATGATTGGAGCGGGAGACGCCCGGAAAAAGAGGGTCATCTCCATCTCGATACGTACGTCACGCTCCCGCGCACGTTGCAACCAGCGCGATTCGCGCGGCACACCCGGGTTCCGCACGACTATCTCCGCCCAGTCGAAATCCGCCTCGTCATGTTCGCCCAGCGTATAGCGTATGGGCAGGTCAACAAGCGCGACGAGCGACTCAACCAAGCGGCTTGCCGGCTGCATGTCCGTTACAAGGACATTGGCGCCCTCGCCAACGAGGTAACGCGCAACTCCAACGCCACCCTGATTGAGACCTAGCCCGAGCACCAGGGCGTTCTTACCGCGTAGATCACTCATCAGATAAGCGCCAGTGCCACGCCGAGCAAACCAGCCATCATCCCGACGAGCCAGAACCGCAAGGTAATCCGCGGCTCGCTCCAGCCAATGAGTTCGAAGTGATGGTGTAGCGGAGTCATACGAAAGATACGCTTGCCTTTCGTGAGCTTGAAGTAGCCAACCTGCATCGAAACCGAAGCTGCTTCGGCGACGAAGACCGCCCCGACAACCGGTAGCAGCAACCACTGCCCGGTCATGAATGCAGCCGTCGCTAGCGACGCCCCAAGGGCTAGCGAGCCAGTGTCCCCCATAAACACCTGGGCGGGATGTGAGTTGTACCAGAGGAAACCGAAGAGCGCCCCAACCATCGTGAAGCAAAATGTCACGACCTGAATCTGACCCTGAAGAAACGCGATGATGCCGTAGGCGACGAACGCCACAGCTGCGGTGCCACCTGCAAGCGTATCCAGACCGTCAGTCAGGTTTACCGCATTCGCAAAGCCAACGATCACGAAGATCGCAATCGGGATGTAGACGAGCCCGATTTCGAGTTTGCCGTATCCGGGTATGAACGCGCTGCGAAGTCCCAGTGGGAAATAGAGAACCATGGCCGTACCGGTTGCGAAGAGAGTCAGCCAGATCATCTTGAATCGACCCGCCAAACCGGCCGAGGGACCGCCCACAAGGTTCAAGCGATCATCGACCGCGCCCAGCACCGAACAACACAAGAGAACCCCGAGCAGCAACAATGCCGATTCCCGGCCATACACGTTGAAGACGAGTGTCAGGATGGCGACTGCTCCATTGAAAAGAATGCCGCCCATCGTCGGCGTTCCCATCTTCTCCATGTGTCCCTCGGGGCCGTCAATGCGAATCTGCTTGCCGATTTTCCGACGCCGCAGTAGTTCGATAAATGGCCGGCCAGCGATGAGCACAAGCAGGAATGCCAGGCCGGAGAGCGCGAGTGATAGCGCCAGGTTGTCGAGCGGATCGACCGGCATGATCGACCCATTCAGGTTGAACAGGTCGCTGAGTATGCGGGTCACGAGGTCCCATCCGCAGACTGGGAACGTAGCGCATCGATGACAGTTTCCATCTGGACGCCCCTCGATCCCTTTACGAGTACAAGGTCGCCTTCGCTGATGAAACCACGCATGGCCTCGGCTAGCTCATCTTTCGAATCGAAATGATCCGCAGGAAAGTCCGGACGTCGTTGACGGAATTCATCGTGGATGAAACGCGCTCGTGGCCCGACGGTAAAGCATGCATCCGCCACCTCAGCAACACGCCTCCCGACGATTCGATGCGCTTCCTCCTCAAATTCACCCATCTCCAGCATGTCGCCCAAGACAGCAATGCGACGTGATGCGTCGAGATCTGCAAGCAGGGTTAGCGCGGCATTGCTTGACGCGGGATTCGCGTTGTAGTGGTCGTCGAGTATCGTCGCGCCATTGATCGCCGGAGTCAAGATCAAGCGCAATTGAACGTCCGGCGATTCAAAGCCACGCAAGATCTCGGCCAGATCCATACCAAGCTCGAAGCCGACTCCTATTCCCGCCAGGGTCATGTGTACACTGTGGCGACCGAGCAAAGGGACGGTAATTCTGTCGGAGCGCTCGCCGTGGCGCAGAGTAAATTGAATCCCGTCCTGGCCCAGACCGTCGACATCGAATGCTTGTAGGTCGCTTGCCTCGGACAGCCCGTAAGTTACAACGCGGCAACTGGCCTCAACAGCCATAGCAGCAACGCGAGCATCATCTGCATTCAACAGCGCGAGGCCGTCATCGGGGAGAGCTTTGATCAAGTTCCACCTTCGTTTGGGCAATTGCTTCGAGCGATCCCATGCGGGACAGGTGAGAATGGGTGACATTCGTGACGACACCGATATCCGGTTTCGCAATCTGGGCGAGTTCGGTTATCTCCCCGAACCTGTATGCCCCGCCCATCTCAAGAACTGCCACGTCCGTATCGGGCGTGAGTTGCAGGACGCTGACCGGGAGTCCGACTTCATTGTTGTAACTTCCCACACTCTTGAGGACGTTGAATCGGGCGCCCGCGACGGAAGCGATCACTTCTTTTGTGCTCGACTTGCCAATGCTCCCGGTAATGCCGACCATGCGCACGTCGAAAAGAGCGCGCCAATAGGTAGCCAGTCGGTGTAGCGCGTCGAGCGTATCGGGAACTTCAATCGCAACAAACGCCGGCGCGTCGGTGGGCTGTTGTCTCATCCATTCATGATCGACGAGCGCCCCGGCAGCCCCTGCTCTTAGCGCATCATCGATGAACAGGTGACCGTCCATCTGTTCACCGTGAAGCGCGACGAAGAGATCTCCAGGGGTGATGAGGCGGGAATCGTGGACGACTTTGCCAAAGAGCAGGTCCGGTGGTGGATTGCCGTGCAGCGTGCCACCTGTTCCAGCTAGTACGTCGTGAAGGCGTATCACTTGGCCCCCTCGGGTTGGATGCCGTATAGCAAGAAGAGGTCGCGCAGGATCTCCCCGAGCGCAGGCCCGGCTGCCGTTTCGCCCCAGGGCGTCTCCTGCGGCTCGTCGATCTTCACCAGGACAACAAACTGAGGATCAGCGACCGGACCGAAGCCAACGATTGACGCGATCGTTGCATCGTCGACATAGCCCCCGTCTGGTGATGGCACTTGTGCGGTGCCCGTCTTCGCTCCGATCTCATACCCATCCACCTGTGGATAGGCCTCGAAGCGACGTTCGACGACCTGATGGAGCATCTCACGTAGCGTTGCCGACGACTCTTCAGAAATTACATCGCGAACGACTTCAGGATCATGAACGACGACTTCACCATCGGGCCGGTGTTGTTCGGCTACGACGTAGGGTCTCATCAAATGTCCGCCATTGACTATCGCGGAATAGGCATTGACCATCTGCAGCGGAGTAACCGCAATGCCCTGGCCAAAGGCGTTCGTGAAAAAGAGCGTCTGAGTCCAGTCGCTTTCCCACGGTTTAGTGACAATGCCCCGCTCTTCTCCTTGAAGTTCGATCCCACTCAACTTGCCCATCCCGAATTGAGTCAGACGTTGGAAGAGGCGGTCGGCGCCGATCTTCTCGGCAACGTATATCGCGCCAAGATTTGATGACCGCACCAATACTTCCGTCATCGTTTGGACGCCATAGACCGCGCCATTATTGTTCGTGATCGGCGCATGATCCGGAATTTCGCGATAGCCCGGCGCATCGTCGAATGTGCTGTCAGCCGTCACGAGTCCATCGTCGATGCCGATTGCCATGACGATGGACTTGAATGTTGATCCAGGTTCATAAACGCGTGAGATCGCGGGATTGGCAAATATGCCGAGATCATCGACATTTCCGTACGCATTGGGATCGTAGACAGGCCAACTTGCCATACCCAGAATCGCGCCCGGTATTCGGATCTTGAACGATGATCGTCCCGCCCTTGGCCCGTTGCTTGGTGACCGTTTCTCTCAGCACGCGTTCGATCAGAAGCTGAACGCCGCTATCGATCGTCAGCACGATATCGGAGCCGTCTTCAGGCGGATCCCAGTAGCTCGGTGTGAGGGCGATGACATTGCCAGCGCCATCCCGTTCAGCGATCAGCGTGCCCGGATCGCCTCCGACCGTTGCATCGAGTCCGCCCTCGACGCCGTAGTTTCCTTCGTGATCAACGTTGGTGAAGCCGAGCACGTGGGCGGCGAATGCTCCATTCGGGTAATAGCGTTTCGGTTCCGGTTCAAGATAGATGCCGTCAAGCTTCAATGCTTCAATTGCACGCACCGATTCCGGGTCAATCTGCTGGCCAAGCAAGAGCCACTCAACATCTGGAGTCGCGAGCTTTGCGTTGAGATCGTCAACAGATACTCCCAGTAACGGTGCTAGAAGCTCCGCTACCTGCTGACGATCCTCGATATTCCCGAGGATGGCCCAGACTCGTGCAGACGGAAGATCGGTCGCAAGCAGCGTCCCACGAGCATCGTAGATATCTCCGCGGCGAGCCGGAATCGTATCGGCCACGAGACGTTCCGCTATCGCCCGATCCGTCAGTTCGTGCGATCGAACGATCTGTACTTGAGCGACGCGAACTGCAATGAGAAGGGTAAACACGACGAAGGCCAGCAACAAACCAGCCGTGCGCTTTCGAGAAGGTTCGCGCCATGATTGAACACTCGCTGAAGTTTCAGTCATCGCGCGTATTCTCCTGCGACCCCGACGATGAACCCGTTATCCGATTCCAAAAACGCTCGATTGCGGACGGTTCGGAGCCAGGTGTTACCTGGGGCGATGGAGCATCCTCTTCAGCAGGAAGCTCTACGTCGACAAAAACGTAGTCTTCAATTGGTCCCATACCCAGTTCAGTCATGGCCGTTGTTTCAACAGTTGTTAAGAGCTTGTCTGCTGGCGATCTGCGCCGAGAGCTCCTGCTGTTCGACGAGCGCAGCCTCGCGTTCCGCCTGAAGTTCTGACATCTCATAGCCCAGATTCGCGACATGGTTTGTCTGCAACAGGTAGAGCATGCCAACGGCTCCAATAATCGCTACTGCGATGAGAAACACGATTGCACCGGGCAACCTTCGAGCACTCCGTGTTTCAGGACTGCTCCAGAGGTACTTCAGGTGCAGCCTGGGAACCACCAATTTGAATCGGGCGTTTGCGCTCACCGATGGTCATGGCAAGCGCTCTGCCACACGCATGATTGCGCTTCGGGAGCGCGGGTTATGCTCGACTTCGGCTTCCCCTGGACGGCGCGCTTTGCCGATAGCACGCAAACGGGGTGTTCGCCCGCAGGTGCAGACTGGCTGGTCAGGCGGGCAAATGCAGCCTTTTACTTCGCGAGCAATGAACTGTTTGACGATCCGGTCTTCGAGCGAGTGGAAACTAATCACGACCAGACGGCCACCCGATCTAAGAAGGTCTGCAGCCGCTTCCAACCCCAGACGAATCTCTTCGAGTTCGTCATTGACCGCAATACGCAGCGCCTGGAAAGTCCGCGTTGCCGGATGAATCCGCGACTCCGGGAGGTCGACCAATCGTCTTCTCCACCAGTTCCGCTAGTTGCGTCGTCGTCTCGATTCGACGTATCGAACGCTCGCCGACAATCGCCCGGGCGATTCGTCGTGCCTGACGCTCTTCGCCGAAATCGAAGAGTATTTTGGCAAGTTCAGCTTCGCTCAGACTTGGGCCACGAGATCGCTCGCAGACTTACCGGAGGTCAAGCCCATGCGCATATCGAGCGGACCTTCGCGCTGGAAACTAAAGCCACGCTCGGCGTCGCTCAGTTGAAATGAGGAGAGCCCGAGGTCCAGAAGAACGCCGTCGACGTTCTCAAAGCCTCGTTCTCGTGCGGTCTCTGACATTCCAGAAAATCGTGCCGGCACAAAAACGATCCGGGCTGCAACCGCATCGGCGATTTCTTGAGCACGCGCCGAAGCGTCCGGGTCGCGATCGAATGCGAGTATCACCCCATCAGCCCCGGCTAGTTTTGCAAGCCGCAGACTGTGACCGCCGCCGCCGAAGGTGCCATCAATGTAGACACCGCCCGGTCGCGGCTGGAGCGCTTCGAGCACCTCTTCAAGCATGACCGGCACGATGGCCGGACTCTCCACGCGGGGCATACGCTTCCTGACCATAAGATGTCATGGCACATACCAGCATATTGAACGTTGCGCTCCACCATGCACGAGAATAGACATCCGAACGACCTAGATGAGTTCTGCCAGACGCTCGGCTACCGCCTGTCCGTCGCGGTCCAGAGTCGATTGCTCATCAGACCATCGCGCCGGGCTCCAGATTTCAATGAACGTGTGCATGCCGACGATGACTGCTTCGCGGTCCAGCTCGGCATAGTTGCGTAGGTCGGAAGGAATCAGGATGCGGCCCTGCTTATCTAGTTCAAGATCAGCAGCTTCTGAGAAGAGCAGTCGTCGCAAGGCCCGAACATCTGGATCACTGATCGAGAGTTGTGACACCTTGCTGGCTAGCGGACTCCATACCGCCATTGGATAAATCAACAGGCAACTATCAAAGCCACGAGTTACAACGACTCCATCGGCGAGGTTATCGCGATAGCGTGCAGGCAGCGCCAAACGGCCCTTGGTGTCGATGGAATGCTCGAAACGACCGAGAAACACCAGCTACGCCCTGCCAGTTCAAGAACGACGGGGCACTGCGAATAATCCACAATCTGCCCCACTTTTCCCCACATAACCCCACAACTATCCACAGTATAGCCATTTTCAGGGTGTACGTACAAACTCAAGCGGGAATTGAGGATTCTCCAGCGGACTGGCATCCGTGCCTGGCGCGGTCGCACAAAGCGGTCAATGGCCGTCGATGACCGCCAGTAGATCTCCGGAGCGGACGGTCGTTCCAACCTCTACGGCCAGCTCGGAAACGACGCCGGACTGAGGAGCGACGAGTTCGTTCTCCATCTTCATCGCCTCGACGACGCAGATCAGGTCGCCAGCGTTCACTTCGTCGCCAGCAGCTACCGCAACGCTCAAGACCGTGCCTTGGATCGGGCTCTTCAGCTCGCCATTTGCGGCAGCTCCAGCCCGGTTCGAACGGGCTCGAGCGCCTGTGCGGGCAGGGGAAGAACTGCGGGTCGTTGATGTTCCCCCGACGAGCACCTCCGGGAGACGCACGCGGTAATCGCGGTCGTTGACCTGCACGACGATCACGTCCTCATCGTCGCCATCCTCGGCCGGAATCTCGGTGGGAGAAAGCGCACCGGCTACTCCAGTCTGCGCGATGTAGTGGGTGTCGTACTGCGCCATCCTGAAAATCCGGTCGTCGAAGAATGTGGCGGTACAGTTCGATCGTCGTCGCCACTCCAGAGACTTGAAAATCGGCCAATGCGCGATCCATCCGACTCAACGCTTCAGCCCGATCGCGGCCACGAACGATGAGTTTCGCAATCAGGTTGTCAAAGCGAGGATCGACGGCATCGCCTGCTTCAAACCCCGTGTCGACCCGCACGCCAAGCCCGGCCTGGGACTGTGAAGGTTCGCAGTCTGCCCGGCGTCGGTGCAAAGCCCTGCGCAGGGTCCTCGGCATTTATCCGGCACTCGATCGCATGGCCGATAGGCGCGACGTCGTTTCCAAACGACAACGGCATTCCAGCGGCTACCCGCAGCTGTTCGCGCACCAGATCGATCCCGGTGATCTCTTCGGTTACTGGATGCTCAACCTGAATACGCGTATTCATTTCCAGGAAATAGAATTCGCCCTCGCTGAAAAGGAATTCCACCGTTCCCGCGCCGACATAGCCAACCTCACGCGCAAGGCGCACCGCGGTCGCATTCATCTTCGCGCGCAAGGTGTCTGAGATGCGCAGGCGATGGCGCTTCCTCAATCAGCTTCTGGTGACGTCGCTGGATCGAACAGTCACGTTCGCCGAGTCCGACGTCGTTGCCATGTTGTCCGCGAAAATCTGGATTTCGATGTGTCTGGGATGTTCGAGATATTTTTCGGCGTATACGGCCGGATTGCCAAAATAGCGCTGGCCCTCGCCACTCGCCTGGCTCCAGGCTTCTTCAACTCTCCCGCTTCCCAGGCCACCCTGAAACCCGCGTCCTCCACCGCCAGCGACGGCTTTCAGCGCAAACGGAAATCCGTGTTCTGCGCCAAATGCACGAGCATTTTCCTGGGTAAGCGGGCCATCGCTCCCAGGAACGATCGGCACGCCGGCGCGCACAGCAACCGCCCGAGATACGCACCTTGTCCCCCATTGCGTCGATCGCAGCAGCAGGAGGACCAATAAACAAAATCCCAGAGTCTTCACAAGCCTGACGCGAAATCAGGATTCTCGGCAAGAAAGCCATAGCCGGGGTGAATCGCATCAGCCCCCACTGCGATCGCAGCCGATAAGACTGCGTCGATATCAACGTAGGGTATCGATTTTTCGGAGGCGATCAACACCGCTTCATCGGCGTAGCGAACATGACGGGCCGACTCTTCACCCTCGGTGAAGATCGCGACGTTCGCGATGCGCTCCTCGCGACAGGCCCGCATCACCCGCAACGCGATCTCGCCACGATTTGCAACCAGAACTTTTCGAATCATCGACCAATACCCCAATTCGCTGGTGATAACCAGCCAAGTAGCTCGAACCTAGCTATCCGGCGCCACAGACCGTTGCCGGGCCTGAGCGAGCCATCCGTATCCGCCGCTTGGGCCAACCAGTTCCAGCAGGGCGCGCACGCCGCTTCCATCCCGACGGCAGCGGCTCAGCCTGTGCGTCATCAACAATGCTACGAAGCGCCGCGATGATCGCCGCGACAATCTCCGGCGGCGCATCGTCTTTAACGCCCGATCGTGCGATCTCTCAAAGTGGCACATTTCCGTGCTTGCGAGGCGGACGTGGTTCCTGCTTCGTCTCAAGCAGATCGAGAGTCCGAATGAGTGTCTTTCGAGTGTCCCTCGGCCAGATGACCGACTCAACATGGCCACGCCCGGCGGCCTGAAACGGATTCGCGAACTCTTCCCGATACTCGTCGGCCAACTCCTTCTCCCGAGCGGCCGGATCATCGGCACCCGCGATTTCCCTGCGATGGATCAGGCGCACCGCCGCTTCCGGTCCCATCACCGCGATCTCTGCAGTCGGCCATGCAAAGGTCGCATCGGCGCGGATCGAACGTGACGCCATCACGACGTACGCACCTCCATAGGCTTTGCGCGTGATGACTGTGAGTTTCGGCACCGTCGCCTCGCAATAGGCGTAGAGCAGCTTCGAGCCATGCCGGATGATGCCGCCGTGCTCCTGATCGACGCCGGGCAGAAAACCCGGCACATCGACGAAGGTCAGCAGCGGGATATTGAAGGCATCGCAGAAACGCACAAAGCGCGCCGCCTTTGTTGAAGCGTCGATGTCTAGCGTCCCGGCAAGTACTCGCGGCTGATTGGCAACGATGCCCACCGAGCGGCCATCCAGCCGTCCAAATCCGACGATGATATTCTCGGCCCAGTGCGGCTGCACCTCTAGAAAATCGGCGTCATCGACGATCCGAGAAAGCACCTCGTGCATGTCATATGATCGCGTTGGCTCCGGCGGCACAACATTGTCGAGTTCCAGATCCTCCGAAGGATCTCCTCGGCGGGGGCGTATAGCGTGGCGTATCGTCGAGGTTGTTGGACGGCAGGAAAGACATCAAATAGCGAACTGTCTCGAACACTTCTTCTTCGTCCGCTGCCGCAAAGTGGGCCACGCCGGAGACCGACGTATGCGGCAGAGCTCCCCCGAGATCCTCATGGCTCACGTCTTCGCCAGTGACCGTCTTGACGACGTCTGGGCCAGTGATGAACATCTGCGAGATGCCTTCGACCATAAAGACGAAGTCTGTCATTGCAGGCGAATAGACGGCGCCGCCCGCACACGGGCCGGCGATAACCGAGATCTGCGGAACGACGCCGCTGGCCTGGACGTTACGCCAGAAGACTTCCCCGTAACCTGCCAGCCCTTCCACACCCTCCTGGATGCGCGCGCCGGCAGAATCGTTGATCCCGACGATCGGGCAGCCGACTTTGAGAGCAAGGTCCATGATTTTCGTCATTTTGAGGGCGAAAGCCTCGCCCAACGACCCACCATAGGTCGTGAAGTCCTGAGAAAAGACAGCGACTTTGCGGCCATCAATGGTGCCGAATCCGGTGATCACACCATCGCCATAAGGCCGATTGCGCTCCATTCCGAAGCGATTGGATCGGTGTTGTACCAGCGCATCGAGTTCCTCGAAGCTACCGTCGTCGAGCAACTTCTCGATCCGCTCCAGAGCTGACAGTTTCCCCCGACTATGCTGGCGTTCAGCGGAACTTGCTCGTTCTCCATCAAGCGACGTCAACCGCTCCTGGAAACGCTCTTGCTCTCTCCGTAGTTCGGACCTAACGTCCGACTCCATCATCCCCGCCCCTCGCCATACCGTCCTGCCAACCAACGCAAGACATCGTACCTAATGACAGAGGAACGCGGCGGCCAATGTCGAGATTTCGGTGCCAAACGGCCCTGCCTAACTTTGACCTGAATCCAGATGGAGCCAGGTCAGGAATGGCTTGGAAGGCATTGTCAATCCACCGACACTAGCTCAGTCAAGACCCTTAGACGTCTTCAAGCGAATCGCGCAGGATGTCGAAGTACTCTAGCGCCAGCCCTGTTCCAATCGCTACAGCAGAGAGTGGGTCGTCGGCAACGTAGCAGGGCACCCCCGTGACCTCGGTCAGAAGGGTCGGCAGATCGCGCAGCAGTGCGCCGCCACCGGTGAGAATCATGCCTTTATCAATGATGTCGGACGAGAGTTCTGGCGGCGTTTCTTCCAGCACCGCCCGGATGCAGCCGATGACCGCTTCCAGCGACTCCGTGATCGCCTCAACGATCTCGTTCTGATGTACCCGGACGGTGCGAGGCAGTCCGGCCACCTCGTCACGCCCGCGCACGTCCATCACAATATCGTCGTCGGTTGGCATGGCCGAACCGATCGCGATCTTGACCTCTTCTGCGGTGCGCTCCCCGATACGAAGATTGTATTTGCGCTTGATGTAGTTCTGGATCGCCTCATCGAAGCGGCTGCCACCGACGCGAATCGAGCGCGAGACGACGGCTGCGTTCAACGAGATCACCGCCACCTCGGTGGTTCCGCCACCAATATCGATGATCATGTTTCCGCTTGGATCCGCTACCGGCACCCGTGCGCCAATCGCGGCCGCAAGCGGTTCACTGATCAAATAGGCTCGACGGGCGCCCGCCGCAAGCGCTGCATCCCGCACCGCACGCCGTTCGACGCCGGTCACCCCTGCCGGGACACACAGCATGACGTCTGGCTTCGTTAGCGAGAAGCGCCCGACCGAGCGGATAATGAAATAACGAAGCATCTCCTGAGTCACGACGTAGTCGGCAATGACGCCGTCGCGCATTGGCCGCACGACCTCGATCGTCTCGCGCGGCTCTCGTCCGAGCATGTTGCGAGCTTCGAGACCGACCGCCTTAACTTTTCCATCACGGGCCGAAATTGCGACTACCGACGGCTCGTTCATCACGATGCCGCGGCCACGCACGAAGACGAGTACATTGGCCGTACCGAGATCGATTCCAAGTTGCTTGGCCAACCAACCACCACCCAGTCATTTGAGACAGATGCCGGTACACCCGATAGAGATCGGGGGAAAGCACGGCTATCTGTTAGGTGCCAGAAACGGCTGCAGATGCAGCTCTAGCACACTCGTTCTATCAGTTTTGGGGAAAGCAAGCAACAAACAGCTGCTGGTGACGGATTTCACCAACGAGCAACTGGAACTTTGCGACACCAACCCGGTGGTCGCAGCGCAAGTTGTGAATGAATCGAATCGCCGAACTACCTTCGGCAAAGGGCTTCGTAAGAACGAGAAATACCCCCGATGTGGTATTCAGCAGATTTGTCGCTCGGTGGCGGGCTTACCGGCAACCGCACTGGCCATTTGAATCGACGAAGTAGGCGTCCCACCTACTCTTCCGCGATGTCCTCGTTCCAGAGTTCTGGTTTCTCCGCGATAAAGCGCCGCATCAGCGCTATCGCATCTTCGTCGTCGGCAACGATGACCTCGACGCCACGGCTTTGCAGAAACTCGACATTACCGGCGAAATTCTCGGCCTCGCCGACAACCACGCGAGGTATTCCAAATTGAACGATGGTGCCAGCGCACATCATGCACGGGCTGAGCGAAGTGTAGAGGGTCATGTTCCGGTAACTCTTCTGCCTCCCGGCGCGTTGCAGGCAATCCATCTCGCCATGGGCGATTGGATCGCCATTCTGAACTCGCCGGTTGCGTCCTGTCGCAATCACGGTGTCGCCGTCGGCCAGCACGCTACCAACCGGCACGCCGCCCTCGTCAAAGCCCGTGGTTGCCTCATGGACAGCCAACCGCAACAGCCTCTGATCGGTCTCGCTCAGCGCCGGCATCGTCCAACCCTTCCAAAACGCTCGTTAGCGAAGTCCAATTGTAAGCGAGCAGGGCGTCGGCAAGGCGGACACAGAAAGGAGATCTCTAGTCGCCAAGAACTTATATTGAGCACTACGAATGGTGTGTCAACTGGAGACACCACCTACCTTGGCAAAAGCTGATCTCCAGCTCATGGCCATCGACGTCCGGATATTAGACGTACTCGATGTCCGCTCCGAGAGATTGGAACTTGGTGACGATGTCCTCGTAGCCGCGGCGCAGGTGGTGAATATCACGGATCGTCGAGCTACCCTCAGCGATAAGTCCCGCCAGAACGAGACATGCCCCTGCTCGAATGTCCAGCGCCGTCACGTCAGCACCCGTCAATTTCGCCGGGCCATAGAAGCGTGCTTCCTGATTGCTGACCAGCTCAAATCGAGCGTTCATCTTTGAAAGCTCATGGACGTACTTCAAACGGTCGTTGTAGACCCGGTCGAAGACCCGGCTCGTCCCATGCGCCTGGGTGAGAAGAACAGCGAAGGCCGCCTGTAGATCGGTCGGGAAACCCGGAAACGGCAGCGCTTGCACCTCGAGCGCCTCGAGCCTGTTACCTGCCCTCACGAGCATGGACTGGTCACTCCACCACACTTCCGCGCCCGCCTCGCGCAACTTCGACGTCAGCGGAATCATGTCCTGCTCATTGACACGATCCAGAACGACCTCGCCGCCGGTGATCACAGCGCCGATGGCGAAAGTACCGGCTTCGAGTCGGTCTGGCAAAACCGTCGCCTGGAAACCACGCAAGCGCTCGACACCATCCACCCGGATATGCGGCGTGCCTAGCCCCTCGATCTTCGCTCCCATCTCGCGCAAGACATTTCCCACAGCTGCGATTTCTGGCTCCGAGGCAGCATTGACGATCGAGGTCACTCCGCGAGCGAGTGTCGCCGCCATCAGGAGATTCTCCGTGCCGGTGTGGCTCGGGTAATCCATGTAAATCTCAGCGCCTTCGAGTCGTGGCGCCGTGATCTTGAAGCCATCGTGTTGTTCGACGATCTCTGCGCCCATGCGCCGAAAGCCGCGCACGTCGACATCTACCGGACGGCTTCCGAGCTTGCAGCCGCCGGGCGGCGTCGTCTCAATGCGACCGGTACGCGCGAGTATGGGGCCCGAAACGAGGAAGGACGCACGCATGCGTGCGACGAGTTCTTCAGGAGCGTAGTGGTTTGCAATATCACGGGCATGAATTGAAACGCGATGGCCAGCCTCATCGATTTCAACGGTCGCGCCAAGATGGCGCAGCAGATCAGCCATCACGAAGATGTCAGCAAGGATTGGCACGTTGTCGATAACGCAGGGCTCATCCGTCAGCAGCGCTGCAGCCATGATCGGCAACGTCGCATTTTTGGCGCCGCTGACGCGCACTCTGCCTTTTAATTGGCGTCCACCGACCAAACGAATGGACTCCCGCTCCCAAATGGAGCTTTCGGCAGGTTTGGGCGCGAGGTTGGCCGGTGTCGTCGCTGATGCAGTCACGAGGTGTTCCCTCCGATTGTTAGGACGCGAGCAGGATTTGTCGGGCGAACGCTCTAGTTTGTCGGCCGGGAGACATCCGCACGCGGTCCGCGCCGCCGCCGCACGAGATTGGAGCGTACACGAGCCCGCCTCAGCGATGCTAGCGCGGCCTCCATTTCCATCGCGCTCGATGCCTCTTGCAGTGCCCGTTCTGCCCGCTCTCGGGCTTGCTCCGCCCGCTCGAGATCGATTTCTTCGATGCGCTCAGCTGTGTCAGCCAGAATCAACACGCGGTTGTTGACGACTTCCAGGAATCCACCGAAGACGGCCAGTTGCTGCTCGGTAGTCCCTTTGCGAACGACCATTTCACCTGCCGCCAGCAGAGAAAAGAGCGCTGCGTGACGCGGTAAGATGCCGAGCGCACCATCGGCTCCCGGCGCAATCACCATGTCAACATCCTGGTCCTGAAAGACTACACGCTCGCCGGTCACAATCTCAACATGGAGTTTTGGGCTAGTCGACATGCGTCCCCTCCTGCAAACGGTCTAGCGTTGATTCCCCGTGGTGCAGGGACTAGTCTTCGGCGCTCATGCGCTCAGCGGCTTCGACCGCTTCTTCGATCGAACCAACCATATAGAAGGCCTGCTCGGGCAGGCTGTCGTGCTTGCCTTCGAGAATCTCCTTGAATCCACGAACGGTTTCGGCTCGCTCCACAAAGCGCCCGGCACGGCCAGTGAACTGTTCGGCGACGAACATCGGCTGTGACAGGAAGTTCTCAATGCGCCGAGCGCGCTGCACCGTCTGGCGGTCCTCGTCGCTCAACTCTTCCATACCAAGGATGGCGATGATGTCCTGGAGGTCACGGTTGCGCTGGAGCACCCGCTGCACCTCACGAGCCGTATCGTAGTGATCCTGACCAACGATGTTCGGATCAAGAATACGAGAAGTTGACGACAACGGGTCGATAGCCGGGAAGAGCGCGCGCTCGGCGATTGAGCGCTCGAGCGAAATCGTGCCGTCAAGGTGAGCGAAGGTCGTCGCGGGAGCGGGGTCGGTATAGTCATCTGCCGGGACGTAAATCGCCTGGACCGATGTGATCGAACCGCGCTTGGTCGACGTGATACGTTCCTGCAATGCACCCATATCTGTACCGAGTGTCGGCTGGTAACCGACCGCGCTCGGCATGCGACCAAGCAATGCGGATACCTCAGAGCCAGCCTGGACGAAGCGGAAGATGTTGTCGATAAAGACAAGCACATCGCGACCCTCGTCGCGAAAATGCTCAGCCATCGTCAGACCAGTCAGTCCCACACGCAAGCGCGCGCCTGGCGGCTCATTCATCTGACCGAAGACCATGACCGTCTTGTCGATAACACCGGACTCGACCATTTCCGCAAAGAGCGCTGTGCCCTCGCGAGTTCGCTCCCCGACTCCGCAAAAGACGGAGTAGCCGCCATGCTCTGTCGCGATGTTGCGGATGAGTTCCTGAATAATGACCGTCTTGCCGACGCCGGCACCGCCGAAAACACCGGTCTTGCCGCCAAGGGTGAACGGGGCTACGAGGTCGATGACCTTGAGCCCAGTCTCGAAGACTTGAACCTCGGTGGACTGCTCATCAAAGGACGGCGCCATCTGATGTATGCCGCGCAAGGTCGCGCCCTCTACCGGCCCTTCACCATCTACGGTGTTGCCGTTAACGTCGAAAATACGGCCGAGAGTTGCCTCACCAACCGGGACCTGTATCGAACTTCCGACTTGCTTTGCGATCGCGCCACGATTCAAGCCGTCAGTCGTCGACATAGCAACCGTACGGACCCAATCGTTCCCGAGGTGCTGCTGCACTTCGAGGATCAGTGGTCGCTCTTGTCCCATGTCGATTTCGAGCGCGTGGAAAATCTCTGGAAGATCGCCGCCTGGAAATTCAACGTCCACGACGACGCCTTGCACCTGTACGACGCGTCCATCGGTAGTTGTCGTATCAACAGCCATGTCCTGGCCTCCTCATTCGTCGGGCACGGCCCGAGGTTGCATTAGCCGAGCGCAAGCGCGCCTGCGGCGATCTCTGAAACTTCAGCTGTAATCTGCGACTGACGCACCTTGTTGTAAGTCAGCGTCAAGTCGTCTAGCAATTCATTGGCGTTATCGGTTGCGTTGCGCATCGCGACCATCCGGGCCGAGTGCTCACTCGCGAGCGCATCGAGCATTGCCTGATAAATCTGGACTTCGACGTAGCGCGGGAGCAAGCCTTCAAGCACGGCTTCCAGACTCGGCTCGAATATGAAATCCCGGATCGCTTCTTCGGCCTCTTCATCAAATTCTGGTGTGATCGGCAGCAGTTGCTGAACCTGAGGGCGCTGGTTCAATGTGTTGATGAAGCGAGTATTGGCGAGATATACGGCATCGACTTTCCCGCGCGTGAAATCATCGATAGCAATATCGACGATCGGCCGAAGATCTTCGATTGTAGGCCAGTCCTGGAGACCGATAAATTCTGCCGTCAATGGGTACTGCGTGCGACGATAGAAGTCTCGCCCTTTCTTACCAAGCGCGATGATCTCCGCACGCCCGTCAACTTCATTGCGAATAAATTCAGCCGAATGCCGAATGACATTCGAATTGAGTGCGCCCGCAAGTCCCTTGTCCGACGTCATGACGATCATACTGACGCGCTCAATTGGGCGCTTCTGGAGCAACGGGAACTGCGCGCCTTCCAGATCGGCTAGCCCGGCCAAACCGGAGATCATGACCCGAATGCGATCGGAGTAAGCGCGGGAGGCAGTGACACGCTCCTGTGCGCGCCGCATCTTGGCACCTGAAACCATTTCCATGGCCCGCGTGATCTGAGTTGTGTTTCCGATCGAACGGATTCGCCGGCGAATCTCTCTCGTCGTCGCCACTCCGGCTCCCTGTCACTCTCCTCGAACGGTTGGACGTCTCAGCTAAACGGTGTACGTCGATTTGAAATCGCGCACGGCCGTCGTCAGTGCTTCATCAAGTTCATCTTCGATGCGACCTTTTTCAACGATCTGGTCCAGTAGATCCTGATGCGATGATTCCATGTACTCCAGGAACTCCGAACGGAAGCGCTGGATCTGGTCGACGGGAAGATCATCGACGAAGCCACGCGACGCCGCAAAGAGCACGGCGATCTGGTTGGCGACCGGCAGCGGCGCAAACTGTGGTTGCTTGAGCATCTCCGTCATACGCGCGCCGCGTTCGAGCTGGCGCCGGGTCGCAGCATCGAGATCTTCAGTACCAAACTGCGCGAACGCTTCCAGCGAACGATACTGGGCAAGGTCGAGGCGCAGCTGACCGGCTACCTGACGCATCGCGCGGATCTGGGCATCACCGCCGACGCGTGACACCGAGATACCGACGTTCAACGCTGGGCGTACGCCTGCGTAAAAGAGATCGGATTCCAGGAACATCTGGCCATCGGTGATCGAAATCACGTTCGTCGGGATGTAAGCCGAAACGTCATTGGCCTGCGTTTCGATAATTGGCAGTGCTGTCAACGATCCGCCCCCGCGATCATCGGAAAGTTGCGCGGCGCGCTCGAGCAGGCGCGAGTGAAGGTAAAAGACGTCGCCCGGATAGGCTTCACGTCCCGGCGGGCGGCGCATCAGCAACGATACCTGGCGGTAGGCCCAGGCGTGCTTCGAAAGGTCATCGTAAATGATCAGCGCGTGACCGCCATTTTCCATGATCTCTTCGCCCATGGCGCAGCCGGCGTAGGGTGCGATGAATTGCATCGGAGCCGGATCTGACGCAGTGGCGGCGACCACGATGGTGTGTTCCATCGCGCCATTCGCCTCAAGCGTCGCGACCATCTGGGCGACCTGCGCGCGACGCTGACCAACGGCGACATAGATGCAGGTGACGTCGCCACCGCGCTGGTTGATGATCGAGTCGACGGCGATCGCCGTCTTGCCCGTCTGCCGATCACCGATGATCAACTCGCGCTGACCGCGCCCAATCGGAATCATTGCGTCAACCGCGATGACACCAGTCTGGAGTGCGGTATCGACATTCTTGCGCTCGATAACACCCGGAGCGATACGCTCTACGGGTCGGGTCTTTTCGGAAGCTGATTGGGCCTTTGCCATCAATAGGATTGCCGAGCGCGTCGACCACCCGGCCGATCAGGCCATCGCCAACCGGAACAGCGGCAATCTGTCCTGTCGTACGAACTTCGTAGCCCTCTTCAATATCGGTGTACTCACCGAGAATGATGACGCCGACGGAGTCTTCCTGGAGGTTGAAGGCCATACCCATCGCGCCGGTCTGAAACTCGACCAGCTCGTTCGCGCGCACGTCGCTCAGGCCGTAAACCGTCGCGATACCATCACCGACCTCAATGACATTCCCGACATTCGTCATGCGCATGCTGGCATCGAAATCCTGAATCTGGCTGCGCAGGATGTCGCGAATTTCGGTTGCTCGAACTGACATCTCTTCCTCCTGGTTTACCGCCGGAAACGATACCGGCAGAACACCGCTACCTCCGGTGACGAGTTTGCTATCTACGGCCCAATGTCGCACGCAATTCGCGCAACTGGGTGCGCACGCTTCCATCAATCAATTGGTCGCCAATGCGAGCAACTAGCCCGCCGATTACTGCATCATCAACGTGGGAACGAACTTCGACATCAGAGCCGACAATGCGTGCGAGCTGGACGCTGACCTGCTGGCGCTCCGCATTCGCTGAGCGCAACGGCAGTCGTCACGTCGGCAATCGACTATGCCACGCGCACGCAACAACAACTCTTCGAATGCTTCGAGTATCCCGGGCAGATGGCTGAAACGACGGCGGCGTATCAATAAGCGAGCAAGATTGTGCGCTTCGGAGCCTTCGTCCTCACCCAACACCAACTTGAGCGCTGCTTCTTTGTCCTGATCGGATATCGCTGGATTCTCGAAATATGCGCGTGTTTCATCATCTGTCGCTGCACCGGCCAGAGACTCCAGCGAACGTCAACCAGGACTCTTGCGTCCCCGCGCTCGACGCCAGATCAAAAACCGCTTCAGCGTATCGCCTGCCAACCCCTTGAACTGCCATATGTGCTCGTTCCCCTTGCCCGATCCTAGTTCAACGATGGATTGCTATGGCCGGCTTCGGCAAGCGCTTCTTCAATCAATCGGGATTGCGCTTCGCGGTCCAGATTCGCCCGGACAATCTTCGAAGCGGCATCAACGGCGAGATCAGCGATCTCCTGCCGCAACTCAAGCCGTGCCTGAGTGACTTCCGCCTGAACGACCTGGCGCGCCTGGACAAGGATTTCGTCAAACTGCGCCTGTGCCTGCTCGCGTGATCGAGCGATATTCTGGTCCGACTGCGTACGAGCATTGGCGAGAATCTGCTGCGCTTCTCGTCGCGCCTCAACGAGCAATTCCTCGTTGCGTGCTTCGGCGGCAGCCATCTCCCGGCGCACGCGCTCGGCTTCTTCGAGACTTTCGCGAATCGTCGCCTGGCGGTTATCGAGCATGCTCAGTATTGGACCAAGCGCGTACCTGTAGAAGAGGTACATGAACAATATGAAGGCGACTAACTGGACGGCGAAATTCGCGTAACTAATTCCTAAGGCATCCATCTGTCCTGCCTTCTTCCCTATCTAGTGCCTTGCGCCGCTAGCTGGCGACGGAGACGCACGGCGATCAACCAGGCCACGAATCTCGACGGCTAGTATTCCCCACTTCAGTTGGCATGCAGCCATGTCACAGAAATCTGAAGCGGGGATACTTCGTTCTGATCTAGACGGCGAAGAGCAGGATGATGGCGATAACGAACGCATAGATCGCGACCGCCTCTGCCAGCGCCGCACCAATGATCAATGTCGTTCGAACGGCGGCTTCAGCCTCGGGATTGCGTCCGAGAGCTTCCATCGCGCCTTTAACCGCGAGACCAATACCCAGTCCCGGACCGATTCCGCCAACGCCGATAGCCATACCGGCAGCGAACCACTTGACGACTTCAGGATCAGTAATTCCGCCAAACACGTGTCTCTCTCCTCCTTGCCGCGTCTATCCCGTCGCGGCCTTCGCAGGGCCCAACCCCGCCCATTCCCATCGTTGATAACCTCTCACACGAGAGGCACTATCCACAGCGACACTATCGCTAGTGCGCGTGCTCCTCATCACCATGCCCACCGGCGGTTGCCAGGGCAAGGTAGATCAGACTAAGCAATGCAAACACAAGCGCCTGAATGAATCCAAACAGGACTTCAAGGAACAGGAATACTGTCGTAACCGGCGTCAGTACTATCGTCGCCGCGCCAAACGCAACCATCACAGCGACGAGCACTTCGCCTGCAAAAATATTCCCGAACAAACGGAAGGCAAGCGATACGATACGGGCAACCTCACCGATCAGCTCAATTGGAAAGAGCCACCAGGGATCAGCCATATGCTTGATTCGGCCACCGAAGCCGTGCGCCATGATTCCCGCGATCTGAACGACGAAGACGACCAGGACGGACATCGCTAGCGTCATATTCAAATCAGCGTTGGGCGACCGGAACCAGGGAATCAGAACCTCTTCGCCGTGATTTTCTTCGACTTCGGCCTGCACCAACGCGACCGAAGCGACGTCAGCATGCTCTTCTTCTTCAGTCTCGTAATGGCCAATCGTGCCTACCCCCGGCAGGAGGCCGGCATAGTTCGCCATGAGAATGAAGAGAAAGAGACTCCCGATAAGCGGGAAAATCCTCCGTCCGACGTCTTTGCCGGCTGCAGTCTCAACGAGACCGAGCAAGAACTCAACCGCCATCTCGAATATCGATTGCCCTCGCGTTGGCACGAGCGTCGCGTTTCGGGCGATCCAGCTTCCAGCAACAATAAGACCGACCATGACGAGAATCATGGTCAGAAAAGAATTGGTGACTTGAACGGGGCCAATTTCGAAGAGCGTCTCCGGTTTGATTGAGACGTGAAGGTCCATATGCTCCCCTCAGCAGCCGTCGGAGGCGGGTGCGTTACCCGTCCTTATGACTTTCCCCGGAAAAACCCTCACTGTCTTTCTTCTTGACAGTGACGATCCCCCTATCCGGGTCTCCCAACATCGTCAGTTCGTAGAGCGAGTACCCCGCAGCAACCAACCCCAGAGCAACCCCTGCGAGAACTCCAACTGGCGCTATCCCGAGCCAACGATCGAGGAGAATTCCTCCCCCGATTGCTAGCAGCAAACTTGCGACAACTGTGCAACCTATCCCCGAAGCTGCACCTGCCATGCGCCAGTCGCGCTGCGTCTTTGGCTCGAGCGGGTTTTCGTTCATCGACCCGCTCCCAAAACTCTGTGCAGTGTATCACAATCCCTATTTGTGACTACGCGTCGCCACCGTCCCCGAGACCTGCCGCAACGCCTCGGCGCGCTGGCCCGATAGCCGCATAATCGGCATGCCGGCCAGACGATCCGTCGGCGGAAATCGTCGGCAGCGGCCACTGATCGCCCTCGCGTAGAGTCGCTCGCGCTGTACCGACAAAATCTCGAAACAGCGGCTGCGGCTTCGTCGGTCGCGACTTGAATTCGGGATGGAACTGCACGCCAACGAACCACGGATGGTCTTCAAATTCCATGATCTCAACCAGTCGCCCATCGGGAGATGTTCCGGCGACGATCAATCCTGCCTCGGCCAGACGCTCCAGATAGGCGTTGTTGACTTCCCAGCGATGGCGATGACGCTCGTAAATCAGCTCCTGGCCGTAGGCTTGCGCCGACTTCGTTCCGGGCACGAGTTTGCACGGATAGCGT
Source organism: uncultured Chloroflexia bacterium (assembly GCA_963745675.1). GTDB lineage: Bacteria > Chloroflexota > Chloroflexia > Thermomicrobiales > CFX8 > JAUIIK01. The sequence goes on along the minus strand of CAVUYM010000009.1, from coordinate 424,542 downwards.
CCCAAGCGCATCGTGCCACCCAGATTCACTCCGTGCTGGTCCGGCATCAAATCGATGACCGGATGTTTCGAAGCCTGATCGTTTTCGGTCGAGTTGGCATCGGTCCAGCCAAGAATGTGTCGCGCAATGTCTATCACCGCCATGTGCAGGCCGTAGCAGAGCCCGAGATAAGGCACCTGATTCTCGCGCGCATAGCGGGCCGCCATGATCTTGCCTTCAGTGCCTCGTGAACCGAAGCCTCCCGGCACGACGATCCCTTGCGCATGGCGCAACAGTTCGTTCATTTCTGCTGGCGTCGTCGTCTCGGAGTTGATCCAGTTGATCATCGCCGAGACGCCGTGATGTAGCGCGGCGTGCTCTAGCGCTTCAGTGACGCTCTTGTAGGCGTCGTGCAACTCGACGTACTTGCCGACCAACGCGATCTGGACTGGATGACGCGGTACCTTGATCCGATCGACGAGATTCGTCCACTCGTCCAGGTCAAGCTCTGTCTTCCAGCCGAAATGATCCGCCAGATATTCACCAAGCCCCCGGGCCTCAAGCTGCAACGGAACCTCGTAGATCGTCTCGGCCGTCACGAGTGGTATGACGGCATCTTCATCGACATCAGTGAAAAGTGAGATCTTCTGGAGAACTTCGAACGGACGCATCTTCGTCCGAGCGACAGAGGATGACGTCAGGTTGAATGCCGATACTGCGCAGCTCGGCGACCGAATGCTGGGTCGGTTTGGTCTTCAATTCGCCAGTTGCCGAGATGCTCGGCAGGAGTGTGACGTGGATGTAGAGCACGTTCTCGCGTCCGGCGTCGCTTCGCATCTGACGCACGGCCTCGTAGAACGCCTGGCCCTCGATGTCACCGACTGTGCCGCCAATTTCAGCGATCAGGACATCCGCGCCACTCTCGTCGGCAACAGCATGAATACCGGCTTTTATTTCATTCGTGATATGGGGAATAACCTGAATCGTGCCACCGAGATAATCGCCCCGGCGTTCTTTCTCGATGACCTGCGCGTAGACCTGACCGGTTGTGATGTTTGCGTGACTGTGGACATTTTCATCGGTGAAGCGCTCATAGTGACCGAGATCTAGATCGGTCTCAGCGCCATCTTCGGTTACGAAGACCTCACCATGTTGGTATGGCGACATCGTTCCGGGATCGACGTTGAGGTAAGGGTCGAGCTTCATCAGCGACACTGTCTTGCCGCGCGCCTTGATCAGACGACCAATCGACGCGGTCGCGATCCCCTTTCCGACTGAGGACGCCACTCCGCCAGTCACAAACACGAACTTCGTCATCGCCGTCTTCCTCCATCACTTGGGAACAGGGAGTAGGTTACAGGGAAGAGCAATAGGGAAAGACTCCGCTACAACCTGTCACCTTTAACCTACCCCCTCCATCAGCGCCCGCTTGCGCTACAGGCAAGCACGACGACGCTCGTACCCGGATCGTCACCAGTCGAGCGCCGTACAACAAGCTTGTCCAACGGATTGACGTCACTCGCGCCCATCTCGTGGAGAAACCTGTCAACTGAATCCAGTTCTTGATCGCCAAATTCGGTTCGATACTGAATCGGTATGACAATACCTGGTTCGATCTCATTGACGATTGCCGCGGCGCGGACGGCATTTAATACCGCTCCACCCCCGACCGGTACTAAAAGCACATCAACGGAGGAGATTGCCTCGGCCTGATCGTCGGTCAATTCGTGACCGAGATCGCCTAGATGGCAGATCGAAATCCCCTCGACTTCTACGACGTACACAGTATTTCGGCCATGGATCGCGCCGCGCTCTTCGTCGTGATAGGTGCGTGTACCGGTAATGAAGACGTCATTGATCTCGTACTCGCCAGGCCCATGAACGAGCCTGAATTCAGACGAAACCATCTCGGTTGCGGTGTGCCCTGGGTGATCGTGTGAGAGGGTGACAATTTCGGCCCGCTGCTTGCTGTAGCGGAATCCTTTGGAGCGAGGAACTGGATCCATCATTATCGAAGCTTCACGCGCACGAATATGAACGCACGCATGACCGAACCATTTTATCTCAGCCACTAAACCTGCAATGCACTATGTTCGGTTGTCGCCTGGGCATTAATTGTGTTGATTTTCCACGGCCTGTCGGATGATACCATGCTATGAACGTACGTGCTAGATCTAGCCACAACTCTTCGTATGAGGTTGTCATGCCAACAGGTCGAACTACCTCACGATCACGGCCTCTTCGAGCGATTTTCACTCTCGCCCTGATCGCGCTTGCGACGACGTCTATCGTGGCAATACGTGTTAAGCCTCTTGACCCCGGCCACTCTTGTTGTGACATGCTTTTCTATCGCTCGATGGCATTCAATCTCATCCGCGAGACGCGCCCCGAACTCAACGCACCGCCTCCTGAAATCAGCCTTCAAGCCATCTATGAAGATCCATATTTCGGCAAGTACTACAAATCCGAAAACCACTTGAACCGGCAACCGCCATACGTCTATCGGCCGGCGGCTCCGCTCCTGGCCAGAACTCTGGCGCGACTCCCCAATCTCGATATCAATCGGGCGTTTCGCACGCTGGCTTTTCTCTCCCTCTGGGCTGTTCCTTTCTTCACTGCATTGACTGTTTTCGATGTGTCAGGGAGTTTGCTGGCGAGTGCGAGTTCGATCGTCACCCTATCCGCTCTCTATCGCATTACTGCCTATCACTTCTGGAACTACACGATGGCCGATCCACTGGCGATGGCCCTGATTGCCCTGGCCATCTGGCTAATATTCCAACGCCGTGATGGCTGGTTCCTTGCGGTCGCGGCAATCGGACTGTTCACAAAAGAAATCTTTGCCCTGGCACTTGTATCTTTTGTATTGCTACTCGTCCTTCAGCGGCGAATGGAGCGCAGAATCCTGGTTGGCCTCGGAGGCGTGACCGCTCTCTACATGCTCTATCGGCTAGCCATTCCAATCCCGAACAACGCACTCACATTCTCAAACGCATACGTCGGTCCACCGGGCATCAGCGAAACCGCCGATTTAGCCTTCGCGGTCTTCGGGCCGCTCATTCTCTTCGCGGCCACCCGGCTGTGGTTCAGCCGAGAGGCGCTGATACTGTCACCGATGATCGTCGGGATCTACCTGCTGGCGATGCTCACGCCCGACCGGGAGCGCCTCTTCGTCTACGCCTTCCCGGTGATTGTCGTGGCCGTGTTCGCGCATCCCACTGACAGCCGACTCATGCTGAGCGCGCTAGCGCTGCCGGCATTGCTGAGCTTTGCCTTCACCCAGCGTCACGCTCTGCCAGTCGAGATAGACGACAACTCCTGGCAGGTTCTGACCCTGGTAGCTATTCTGATCATCGAACCAGTACTACTTCTGTCGCCACGTCTTAGGGAGCGATTCCTGGCGATCTGGCTACCCTCCCGTACGAGAACGTAGTCATTCGACCGATCGCTCAATCCAGATCGGCGGACAGCTCGCTCATTACCGATCGAATGACGTCCCAGCCATAGCCACGGCGGGCAAGGTATTGAGAAAGACGGCGTTCACGCGTTTGAGAGTCTAGTTTGGCGAGCCGGGGAGCGCGTTTGCGGGCAAGTTCGAGCGCTGACTCCTGCTCGTTAAGATCGGTTTCTTCCAGAACATGTGCGATGACCTCGCTGTCGATACCCTTCTGGCGAAGTTCTTGTGAAAGCAGGCGTTCGCCGCGCGGCCGATGCTCGAGGCGATTCTCGACCCACAACTTGGCGAAAGCCTGGTCATCAAGATAGCCCCACCGGTAAACCTTCTCGATTGCAATTTCGATCGCTGTGTCCGAGTACTCTCGCTTGCGCAAACGGTCGCGGACTTCCCGTTCGGAGCGTGGGCGATAGGCGATGAATTGCACGGCGGCATCGGTCGCTCGCGAGCCTTCGTCAACCGCAGCCAGTATCGTCGCATCTTCGAGCGTTAGTTGCTGGCCGCGCCGCAATCCTCGACCGACGACCTCTGTCGCGGGAAGGCCGAAGGCAAACTCGCCATCAATATATATCGACACCCGCTCAGGATTGCGCTGCTGGTGGGCGATCTTCGTAATTTCGCCTGCGCGGGGCTCACGACCCTTCCCGGATTGTTCTTCTTCCTCTGTCAATCGGCAGCCGCAACTTCGGAAGCGCCGGCCCAGTAGTCGTACTCCATCAAACGCGCCGAGCTGGCCGCGGCGTCGCGCCCGCAAAGCCGCTCTATGACATGCAACGACATGTCGATGCCGGCCGACACGCCCGCCGAACTTACGACAACGCCATCATCGACGAATCGCACCTGCTCCAGCACTTCGGTGCTCGGGAATGTCTCCCGCATACGCTCGATACTGCCCCAGTGGGTTGTTGCCTTCTTGCCTTCAAGCAACCCGGCTTTGGCTATCAAGAAGCTACCCGTGCAGACCGAGGTCGTGAGTTCGGCGCTGTCTGCGATGCTCTTGATCCAGTCGATCGCGACAGGATTGTCGATTTCGATGCGAGTGCCCTGACCGCCCGGAACAACGAGGATGTCGATATCCGGAGCGTCGGCGAAGTCATACTCGACGCCACACGGCAAACCGTTGTTGCTGGTGATCGTGCCTTTCGACTGGCCTACAGAGAAGGTGTTGAAGCATTGGGTCCCGTCGTCGTATCGGGCAGAGGAGAACGCCTCATACGGCCCAGCGAAGTCGAGCAGTTCGGCTCGCTCAAAGAGCATGATTCCAACGTTGCGAATCTTCCGAGCGGACATTGCATCTCCATTCAATCGGAAAGAACAAGCGACTACGAGCGTACCTGAACGCCGGATGCGACGAGGTCTGCGAAACAGGCGGAAGTACGCTCCAGACCTGCCTTGAAGACTTCCGGGCTCTGGCCCAACCCAATACGAAGGTGATGTTCATAGTCGAAGGCGGCGCCGGGTGCGAGCATGACGCTATATTCCTCAGCCAATCTGTTCGCAAGCGATTGCGACGGAATCTCCAAATTGTAGTAGAGCAGTGCCAGCAACCCACCGCGCGGCGGCGTCCATCTGACGAACTCCCGGTTGCGTTCGAGCCACTCCTCGATCGTCTCCAGGTTCTGTTCGATGATCGCGCGATTGCGTTGAACTATCTGATCCCGATGACGTAGCGCGTGCAAAGCCAGCGCATCGTTCAGCTTCCCCGGGCTCAAGGAAATATAGTCCCGCAGCTCCCAACAACGTTGGACGATTTCCTTCGGCGCTGCCAGCCAACCGATACGCAAACCGGGCAGTCCAAAGGGTTTCGAAAAGGTTCCAGTACTAATCGCTCGGTCGCCGAGATTGCGGCCAGGCTGAGCAAGTGGCTCCGCACCGGGAAGATCCAGCCAGCGATACGCTTCGTCACATAGCACCCACAAATCGTGCGCTTCAGCCAGCATGTAGATCCGCTGCATCTCAGCATCAGTCAATGCTGCACCGGTCGGATTGTGCGGGGTGTTGAGAACAATCATGCGCGTATCCGGGCGCACCAAACGTTCGAGCGCCTCGAGATCAAATGTAAAACCATTTTCTGGCGTCAGACGCCAGAGATCGACGTCACAGCCAATGCCTCGTGGCACGCTGTAAAGCTGCTGGTAGGCCGGATGGACCGCGACGACGTGATCGCCGGGATTCAACAGGACGTTGAAGAGCAGAAAATTCGCCTCGATGGCTCCAGTTGTGATGAAGAGATTATCTGCTTCGGAGTTGGCATAGGTTGCCGCCAACTCCGAGCGTAAAGCGTGCGTTCCGCGCGCTTCGCTGTAACCAAGCCGGATGTCGAGCAATCCGTCGAGGAGTGCCTCGCGTTCATTTTCGGGCGCGAGTTCGAGCAGATCACGCACCGACATCGGATAGATGCCGCTCTCGGTGATGTCGTAGTCAACATTGAGCTCGTAGGTGGTCATCCAGCGCTCGAGCTGGAATGTCTCAATTCGCATTTCGGTCCTCGACAGTCATATTGCTCCCTTTTGATTGTAGGTTGGACTACAAACACATAGCGAGGCCTCCATAATGGAAGCCTCGCTCATACATGTCCAGGTTACTGTTTAGCCCGGGCGGCCGTCTACGACCAGCGGACCAATATGAAACATCGCAAAGCCGAGAGCGAATATCAGGCCAAAGTACGTCGCGCCAACTGCCACACGTTGCCACACTGGGACTGAATAGTATTCGGCGTGTTCGTCAGTCTGTCGCTGTTTGAAGCGTGCCCAAAGTTCGGGCGCGCCGAAGAGCAGGACCAGGACGAGAATCGGGCTTGGGAACACAAACATCAATCCAACGAGACCGAGAGCCCCCAGCGCCCAGAACCAGCGCGACAGGACGCCGACAATGCGCCCGCCGTCGAGCGGAAGCACCGGCAGCAGATTGAAGAGATTCAGAAATACCCCGATGTAGGTCATGGCGAGGAAGATTGGATGACCGTCGATTGAATAGAGAACCCAGGCAGCCAGTGCCCCGAGCGAGCCTATGACCGGTCCGCCCAGGCCAACAACCGCCTCCATCGTCGCATTTTTTGGAAGCTGTTTCATGCCGATGAACGCGCCCATAAATGGAATGAAGATCGGCGCAGTCGCTCGCACACCATAGCGCTTGAGCGCCAGGACGTGTCCCATCTCGTGGATGAAGAGCAACACGACCAGTCCGACTCCGAACTGCCAGTTAAAGAGCAAGGCATAAGAGCCGATACTTATCAAAGCTGTCGCGCCGGTCGCGAGGAACTTGACGCTCTTCAGGGCTACGAACAGAAACTTGAGCTTCGAGCCGAGGAAGACGAGCATCGCAGCGACTGGTCCAAAAACTCTGGCCAACCAACTGCGCTGGGGCTTGTTTCGAACGATCTCGCCACTTTCGGAGATTCTGTAATCGGCTTCGACAATCTCCGGTTGCCGGTAGTCTGCACTCATAATCGTTTTTTCACATTCTGTAGGGTTGGCTTCGTTGCCATCCCGACCAATCGGGGCATTCCATATCTACAATAACAAGAAGATCGTTCAGGATATGCCCGAGACTTGCGTCAGGATGACTCAAGTCTATCATTTTCGACCAATTCGACCCCGGATGCGGCACCGAAAAGTCGATCCTAAATGCGCTCCTGCGATCGCTATCAAACGAGCAGCAGCGCTCCGGCGAGAATCAGCAGAACTGCCACAGCAACCCGAAAGAGTGCGTCCGAAACCTGGACCTGTATGCGTCCTCCAGCCAGAGAAGCAACGACGGCGAACGGCATGAGATAGAGCGCAGGCCCAATCGCGCCGCGGTCGGCGACTCCCAGGGGTACATAGCTCGTCAACCGCACGACGTCGAGTACCAGGAAGTAGGTCAATAGTGTTGAACGAAGCGAGGCCGATCCTGGGAGGATGCGCTGAAGATAGGGAACGATGACCGGGCCGCCCGTCCCCACCATGCCCTGGAGAAGACCGGCTACAAGCCCAGCAGCACCCGTCTCAATGTTGCCTGCTGCCCGCGCCTCCACCCTGCCTCGTACCTGAGAAAGAATGTTGATGCCGGCGGCGATGCTGAAGACGCCGAGCGCTCGGGCTACCCAGGCGACCGGCAGCGACGATAGCAAAACAGCCCCAACCGCCAGCCCGACAAAGCTCGGCACGAGGACCCGCACCAGCTCCGCGCGCGCAATTGACCGTCGACTGATGATTGCCAGCGTTCCGCCGGTCACGACCTGCATCGCAGCCACAACGACGATCGCCTGCTGGACATCCCACATCAGGCTCAGCAGCGGCACAGTCAGCAGCGCTCCACCGAACCCGGTGAAGCCGCGCACGAACATCGCGAACGACACGATCAGGATGGCGAGAGTGATTTCGGTCAACGGCGGCTACGGCTGATATTCACGCGAGCGACGATCCAATCCTGAGTGCGCGTCACAGCCTACCAGAGTCTTGCTTCGCGCAAATCAGGCGCTGATCTTGTGGTCCGCCAGCTCGCACTGGTGTCGGATCGCCCCGCACCATGCGCCAGCATCGTTGACTGAGATCGTGTGTCGCTGATTGTGGTGGGTATCGATCGATAACTCGCTATTGAACCCGGCAAGCCATTTCGGTCCAATTTTCACCGCGTCGACGGAACGAAGCGTCTCAATTGGTAGTGAGACGCAGCAATTGCGCCACCGCGCCAAGCGATGCGGTGGAGACAGGAACAACACGCGGCGGGGAGTCAGGAGCAGTGACCCGGAGCGTTTCCTGAAAAGCCCTGCTGCGTATTCACACGGTGCTCGATGAACGATCTCCTCGCCCGCATCGAGCACACTCAGATCAACATCGATGTACCGCCAGTACCAATACATCGCATGATCCCCAGCGCATACGATCATTCAACCCGACCCCAGAATCTCACTACTTCTCCGCAGGTCTCGGCGCTACACCTGGGCCGCTGTCGTAGCAACTGGCAGCCAAGTCGTCCCAGTCTGGATTCAACTTGTTACTCAATGCCATCTTCTTCGATCGCCGCCAATTCTTTAGTTGCTTTTCGCGGGTGATCGCGTCGTAAATGCTCGCAAAATCTTCGATGTAAACAAGTTTCCTCAACCCATACTTGGCGCTGAACGACGACGGCCTCCGTTTCGTACGGTGCTCCCAGACACGCCGTTCGAGATCGTTCGTCACACCGATGTAGGTTGTCCTCGCATCGTTTGCCACGATGTAGACATAGGAGGTCTTCACGTCGACACGCCTCCGGTTCGACACCTCAACCCGTTTACCGATAACAAACCGTACCCACCGTCATTCCTCGACTGCGCAAAGCCTCCGCTCGGAATGACGACCTTTATATCAAGATTTCCGCAATATTCATCATGGTCGACCACGGATATACCGCGGCCCATTACATGCTCGTCGCCAGCCCTACTCCACCAACGCAACCGTCCGCTTCTCCCTCGCGCTGAGGATGGCGGAGTCGACGATCTGCTGGCCGGTGCGGGAAATGGCCGGCGAGAGGGGACCGTCAATCGGCGACTCTGTTTCCAGAGCGTGCAGGACATACTCGATTGGATTCCGTTCCGGAAACGCAAGCGGCTCGACCGGGACCTCGTGGATCTCCGGACGCTCGCGCGTTTGAAGTGTGCAGCACGGCGTCGCCACTGTAGGCCGACAGCGTGCCGTCGCGACCGACCAGGGTATAGCCAGCCCGCGGTTGCGGTTGCGTCTCCCAGGGATGTGTGAAAATGCCCCAGCGAGTTTCGAAGGTGCTCAAACCGGTCTCATAGCGGCAGACGGTTACGCTCTGCTCGTCAACATCCAGACCTTCAGGCTCGTCCACCATGCAGGTCACTTCGAGCGGCTTGCGGCCTTCCATGAACCAGGTGCCCATCGTCGTGCCGTATCCCAGGTAATCGAGCAGCGAGCCGCCGCCGGTTTCCCGCTGGTAGAACCAGCTGGCACGCTTGGCAGCCAGTAGTTCGGAGTCCGACATACCATCAGTTTCGGCAACCATGTGAACCGGCCCGCGGTTACCGCCGTAATAGTGCACCTCAGTGACGTCGCCAATCAGACCAGCGTCAATCAAACGTTTAGCCGTCACGTAGGGCGCGCTCCAGCGCTGTGGCCAGTTGACGATGAGCTGGTGACCGGTCGGCTCCATCGCCGCGATGATCCGATCCGCTTCCCCAGCGAGGCCGCGAAGGGCTTCTCGACAAACAGATGCACGCCGTAGGGAGCAAGCGCCTCGGCCCAGTCAGCGTGCTTTGCTGTCGCAGAACAGAGGATGACCAGATCCGGTTTCGTCGACTCCAGGCAGGCGCGGTAATCGGTAAATAGCAACTCGTCCGGAATTCCCAGTTCCCGCGCCACCGGCTCCATTGCTGCCCGGCGCTCATCGTAGATCCCGACCAGCTCGGCGTTCGGCGTCTGCTGAACCATTCGCAAAAGATCCGGCATGTGCACGTGGTCGAAGCTGATGCCGGCGATGCGCCACTGCTTTGACATTCATCCTCCTATTGCTCGATCGACTACAGTGTTTCCCTGCTCGCAATCTCTGCCAGCAGATAGCCACTGTCCTTGATGATGCGCTGCTGCGTTTCGAAGTCGACGTAGATAAGACCGAAACGGCGATCGAAGCCGTAAGCCCACTCGAAGTTATCCATCAGTGACCAGACGAAGTAGCCATCGAGCGGTACGCCTTCATCACGCGCTCGAAGCGCCTCCCGAATATGATCGCGAAGATACGCCACGCGCCGCTCGTCGTGGACCCGTCCATCTGGAGATGATCACGTCCGGAAATGCCGCACCATTCTCGCTGATGAAGATGGATGGCGGCGCATAGTCGCGATGGACGGCGACGAGCGTATCGTGAATCGACTCTGGCCAGACCTCCCAGCCCATCTCGGTGTATTCGCCCGGCGGGTTGACGCGTCGGAAATTCACCGGCGGCAGTTCGCTTCCAGCTCCGATCACCGCCCGTCGATAGATATTGATGCCCAGAAAGTCACACGGCGCGCTTATCCGTTGCAAGATCGCCATCATGAATCTCCGGCAACTGCTCGCGACACAGCTCCAGCACATCGTCCGGATAGCGGCCGCGAAACAGCGCGTCGAGATACCAGCGGTTCTGCACCCCTTCGTAGCGCCCTGCCGCGGCGACATCGTCCGGCTCATCCGAAGCAGACTCGACATGATTAACATCGAGCACGATGCCGACGCGCCCATCCGGGACGTTGGCTCGTACGACCTCCACTCCCGCTCCGTGGGCGAGCAGCGCGTGATGTGCGACCTTCAGCCCGGCTGGCAATCCGAGCGCGAGGCCTGGGGCATCCTCACCGGTCAGGTAGCCCAGCGAGGCCATCGACCAGGGTTCATTGATCGTGATCCAGTTTTTAACCCGGTCGCCCAGCGCGCGAGTAACGACATCGGCATAAGCCGCGAAATCTTCAACCACCGATCGTCTCAGCCAGCCGCCGCCGTCATCCTGCAGCGCCTGCGGGAGATCGAAGTGGTAGAGGGTGATGAAGGGCGTGATTCCTGCTTCAAGCAGGCCATCAACAAGCTCGCTGTAGAAGTCGATTCCCGCCCGATTCACCGGTCCCCGACCATCCGGGATAATCCGCGACCAGGCGACCGAAAAGCGATAGGCGTCGAGGTTGAGTTGCTGCATCAGGGCGATGTCTTCCGGCCAGCGATGGTAGTGATCTACCGCTTCGTCAGCCATTCTCGCCATTGAGGATCTTTCCCGGAGTATGTGTGAAGACATCCCAGATCGACTTCCCGCGACCATCATCTTCGACCGCCCCCTCTATCTGGTAAGCAGCTGTCGCTGCACCCCAGACGAAGCCTTTGGTTGCATTTCCAGCCTCTGGCACGCCACGACTCTCTCTTCCAAATTTGCGATAAAGAACTCATCGACAGAATATCGTGAACATAAGGTTGCCGGATAGCCCCAGAACTATCGAGTAAGCACTCCGGTCGTCAACGACTCCAAAAGCGTTCGCGTCGACGCCTTGGTGACATGTGACGCGCCTTCGTCATACGGGACCGACGCCGACACAGGAAGGGCAGCCATCGTCGCAGGGGCAGGCGGCGACATGGTCGCGGGCTGATGAGAGCAATCGGTTGTGGACCTCGAAGAGCCGCTCGCTGAAGCCGATGCCGCCGGGAACTTTGTCATAGATGAAGACGGTCGCGCGGCCGGTGAAGGGCGACTTGGCCTGGGCGTAGACGCCGAGATCGCGCGGATCGCACATCAGGTAGAGCGGCGCGATGTTGCCGAGGACGTTGGCCAACCCGGTGACTGCGCCGGGGAGTTGCTTGCGGTCGATCTGCCCGGTCAGCTCGTCCGGCACCGTCATCCAGTAGGCCGAGGTGTGCATCTGCTGCTCCGGGATGTGGACCTCGCCCCAGCCGAGATTTTCGTGGGTGTGCAGACGAATCTTCTTGAACTGCGTCACCAGCGACGAGACCAGCACCTCGCCGTGCGCCTTCGGCAGGGCCGGTCCGCCCTCGGTGAACTGCTCGATGACATCGACACGGACCGATAGCCCGGCGTCGGTGTAGTGCTCGACCGAGACCGGATGAACGTAGGCCTTGTGGTCGTCCCAATCGAGCCGGTCGACGTGGTACTGCTGCCCATCATGGATGTAGACAGCGTCGGTGTGGACCAGCATCGGCGCGGCGAAGGTGTCGACCTCGCCGATGACGACCGGCCGGTCACGGGTGCTGTGGTCGATGATGACGACGTTGTCCCGCGCAGCCGTCCGCAGGCTGACGCTCTCGGCCGGGTAGGACTCGGCCATCCAGTGCCAGATGCCTTGATGCTCGTGCAGCAAGCCCATCTCGGCCAGGAACTCCAGCGCATCTTGTGGCCCGTAGCTACCGAAGCCCTCGCCGCGCTTGAAGGGCAATTCGAAGGCGGCGCACTTGATGTGCTCGACGACGATCAGGAGATTGTCCGGGTTAATCCGCCCGCTCTCCGGCGTCCTCTCGAAGAAATAGTCCGGGTGACTGATGATGAACTGGTCGAGCGGCGAGGCCGACGCCACGAGGATCGCCAGCGAGCCGGATCTCCCGCCGTCCCGAGCGTCCCGGCCTGCTGCCAGGTGCTGGCAATCGTGCCCGGATAGCCGGTCATCACCGCCGCATCGAGCGATCCGATGTCGACCCCAAGCTCCAGCGCATTCGTCGAGACGACGCCCTTGATCTCGCCGCTGCGTAGACCGCGTTCGATCTCGCGCCGTTGCTGTGGCAGGTAGCCGCCGCGATAGCCGCGTACGGCGCCGTTCTTGCCGATCTTCGAGGGCAAAGCTTCCCGCAGATAGGTCAACAGCACTTCGGCCGTCGTTCGGGCGCGGGCGAAGACGATGGTGTGGACGTCATCCTTCAGGAGCTGGCTCGCCAGACCGGCCGCCTCAAGCACCGACGAGCGCCGAATACCGAGCTGCCGGTTGACGACCGGCGGGTTGTAGAAGATGAAATCCTTCTGCCCCGACGGCGCGCCATTCTCGTCTATCAGCGTCACCGGCTCCTCGATCAGCCCCTCGGCCAGCTCGGCCGGATTCGCGATGGTCGCTGACGCCAGGATGAACTGCGGATAGCGAGCCATAGTGCGCGCACACCCGCTTCAGCCGCCGGATGACGTTGGCGACGTGCGAGCCGAAGACGCCGCGATAGCCGTGCATCTCGTCGATGACGATGTATCGCAGCCGGTCGAAGAGCTCGTGCCACTTGGTGTGGTGCGGCAGGATGCCGGAGTGCAGCATGTCGGGATTGGTGATGACGATGTTCCCGGCCCGGCGAATCAACCGCCGCTCGGCCGCCGGCGTGTCGCCGTCATACGGATAGGTTTTGATGTCCGCCCCGGCCAGCTCGATCAGATCCTGCAGCCCGGCGTACTGATCCTGCGCCAGCGCCTTCGTCGGGAAGAGGTACATCGCCCGGCCCTCGGGCTCGCGCAGCAGGTAGTCGAGCACCGGCAGGTTGTAACAGAGCGTCTTCCCCGACGCCGTCGGCGTCACGATGACCGTGTGGTCGCCCCGGCTGATCGACTCCCAGGCCGCCGCCTGATGGCTGTAGAGCTCGTCGATCCCGCGTTGCGCCAGCGCCCCGACCAGCCGCTCATTCAGTCCCTCCGGAATCGGCGCCGTCACCGCATCCCGAGCCGGTATCGTCCGCCACTCGCCAATGCAGCCGCGCCAGCGTTCTTCCGTCCGCAACCGGTCGAGAAACGTCTCCAATGCCATCGCGCCAACCCCGTCCGTACGAACCGCTCATCTGTTCGAGTGCTATGCAGTGAATGATAGCCGATCGACCCACAGCTACACACATCCAAACCAGCGGACCGGCGAACAGCAACCGACACCGCCACAGAGCCTATTGGCTCCGGCGGCGGTGTCGGCACAGCGGTGACGAAAGCGCTACAGCAGATTCACTCTAGGGCTGGAACGATTCAGCCGTGTTGTTCGTGATGCCCGATCCACCGCCGACGGTGGACCAGCCGCCGCCGGCGACGTTGTTCTTCCCACCGCCGACCGTCGAAGTGATCGCGCTAGCGGTGTTGTTAGATCCGCCGGTGACACTGGCGCCGACCCCGCTGGCATTGTTTTGGGTGCCCCCACTTACGCTGGAAGTTACGCCGGAGGCGAAATTTGTGTTTCCTCCGCTTATGCTGGAGCCGCCACCGCGAGCCTGGCCGAAGATCCCACCGCTAACACTAGAGAGTGGACCGCTGCAATGTTTTGCTGGCCGCCGGTAACACTGGCGTTAGGGCCACTGACCGTGTTGCCGTAGCCCGCGACCAGACCACCATAGCTTGAATAGTCGTGATTTTGACCAACCACAATATTGTGTGATCCGCCCCGACCGCATTTTTATCATTCTCGTCATAGCCAACGATCAGGTTGCCCTCACCATTCAGGCTCCGTCGGTCGCTCCCGAGCCGCTCAAGATCCGCACATTGCAGCCCTCGAAGACAGCGTCTGCGTTGCCGTCCTCCGACAGGCAATCCGGCACCTGCTCCTCAAGCGCCGACACGCGTGCCTCGACATCCGTCGCCGCCGCACCGCTGCCCAGTTCGATCGCGAATTCACTCCCAGTACACTTCGCTTCCTGGCCTGGCTGCATGAAGCGCGCCTGACCGGTGTAGCGGCTGACACAGGCAGTGATGGTGCCGTCCCCGGCCTGGGCGTTGACAGCGCTCCGTTGCCCGCCGAAGCCGAGCACCGACGCCGCGATAATTGCCCCCAGGCCAAGCCCAACGCCCAAAGCAAATAGCCCGACAACCAGCCTTACCGTCTGTCCGGCAGTAAGTATCTTCGCATGTACGGTCTTCCATGATCGGCTCCTCAATCTGCACCTACGCGGCTTTATATCACGGGATGGTAGCACCAGTGCCAAACACTCACCGCAAGCTCCACAGCAACGGAAAATCCCGTGGGAGCCCTGTCGCGATGGAGCTTGGACCTCGCACGTCGATGAGTGTTGGCGTCGGACGCCACACCCTCGTCGCTCCCATATGAGGAGAGTACGGAATGATCGCACTAGCAGTGCGGCTTCACCCTTCGATTGGGTTGGAGGTCGGGGCGTTTACCCCGCGGGCTTTTGTCGCACGAAATCCAGATCAGAGGTTTTGGGCTGGCGCCGATCGAAACGAAGCAAGCAATTGGCGACGTTACAGTCGGAGATCATCTCATCAACGGTAAACAATGACGTGTCGCAACACTGTCGTGCTCATCGTGACAGTGCTACTGCAGCCTGTGAGTTGAAGGATTGGGTGCTATGGAAGTGCCAACGAGCGCAAGCGCAATCGTTTGTCGTCGATCCGGCTCTTGATCGAAATACCGCTCCAGGACATCGAATCGAACAATAGTCCATACGGTGCCAGCAGCTGTCGCCAAAACGATTAACGAAAAATCCCTCAGGCGTTTCACTGCGTTAGCAGCAAACACCTGAGGGACAACGCTTGCTACTCAGCCAGGAAGACTCCCGGCGTGGAGATCTTCACGTATTCCTTGTATGTGACGAGAAAGTCACTCGTGCCTTTTACGACCAGATCGCCAACGATGACCTGGATACCCAGCCCTTGTGGAGTGCCATGCAATTCAACATGCGAGCACGGAGCGTAGACGACGCCTTCAACGGTGAAGACCCCGTTGCCCGAGCTATCGAACGTGGAGCAGTTCGCGATCCAGAGCACCATCCCATCGAGGCCACCGGTATACAGCGTCGTTGGCGCCGTCGTCAATTTGATGCCTCCGTTTCCGGGCGTGAACTGTGAATTACCCGCAAAGTACAGGATTACCCCGGTACCCTGGATGAGTGAGTTGGTGTTCTGCAGATTCAGGCGGCTAGATCCGTCAAAGTAGTAAATACCGGGCTGCAGCGTCGCTGTCTTCGAGATCGTGATATTCTGATTATTGTAGTAACCCGGTTGGAGCGTGCAGTCATCCGAACAGTTCGGAGCCGTTCGTGGCGTCCCCTTCGGCGGAACCGGGGTACCCAGCAGTGGATCGACAACAGCTGATATGCCTGGTCGAATTCCCTCTGGAGCCACCCAGTTACTGTTTCCCTGGATAGTCCCGACAGCATCGAGATAGCCGCCAACGGAGAAGATGTTGGAATTACCGCTCGATGAGATGCCAGCATTGGACATAGCGCTACTCTTGCCCTGCAGGTAAACGCTGGTCGTGCCATTGATATAGATCCCAGGGCTCTTCAGCGCGATAAGTGCATATGCGCGTTTGTCCAGGCGTCCGAAACCAGCAACTGCGCGCGCAGAAACTTCCCAATTTCCTGTGTAAACAGCTCCGATGAAAAACTTCTTGACCGGTTTCGAGATGATCACTTCAACATAGTCAGTGTTGCCCTTGTGGGAGCCAGTAAGTGGGGGGCGGTTCACGATGACGTTGCCGACTGCTACGCCGGTGTTGACCGATCCATAATTCTTGCCGGAGTTCGTCACCTCCGTAGAAGAGCGGTTATGCATGGCGGAGATAGCGGCGGCGAGTGCGCCGGCATCCGCACCGGATTGAACCTGGCGACGCTCAGCCATCAGATACCCAACGTCGATTGACAACGCGAGAGACATCACAAGAACCGGCAACATAAGCGCGAACATGATGAGTGCTTGAGCGCTATGAGAGCGGCGGCTACGGAATTGGGCGAGTCTGCCTTTGAGTAGTGATCTCATCTTCTGCTCTATCTCGGAGTGCCGCGATGCTCATCAAGACCATCGGGCGCGACTCATCGCTGCGAGCACCCAGGACAGGGTATTCGTCTACTTATATAGTAGGGAGTTGCCTTGAAGTAATCATCAGGGGAATGCCCCGACTAGCGCTGGGACAAATGTCCCGGTGGTAGCGATACAGGATCGGTATCGAGGGCAAGCTCGATGGCACCGTGACGAATGGCGAGTAATAGAGCCTGGAGACGAGAGTCAACGCCGAGTTTTCCAAGGATGCTTGTCATGTGATTGCGGACAGTCTTCGCACCGATCGAGAAGCGCAGGGCAATCTCTTTGTCGCTCAGTCCATCAGCAAGCGCTTCGAGGATCTCATGTTCTCGTGGCGTCAGCGAGTCGAGCGCGAAAACGACATCGCGGTGCTGCAAGCGCCAATTGCCGACCAGACGGAACAGATCCATGGTTTCACGAACCGTCAGTATCTGTTCTCCTTCGGCGAGACGCCGAATTGCATCGATGATGGTCGAGGTTGGAACTATCTTGTTTAGAATACCGGACGCACCGGCTTCGAGGGCCATTGCGTGCGACAACTCGTCCCGCGCGCCGGTTATCACCAGGATGAGGGCTTCGGGGTTGAGCCGTCGCATATCTCTAATGAGATCTACCCCGCTGCCATCCGGCAAATGGAGATCGACAAGAGCAATATCGACATCGAGTTCAGGGATGATTCGCCGTGCTTCGCTTAGCGATCCAGCCTGACCAGATATCGTAATGTCGGCTTGATGATCGAGGAGAAACGCTAACGACTCGCGAAATGAGGCATGGTCGTCAACAAGCAGGAGATGGATCATTCGGCGATCGCAAGCGTAAACCAGAAGACTGACCCCTCGCCCAGGTTGGACTCTACCTGCAACTCCGAGCGATGAGCACGGAGGATGCCTTGCGATAGATATAATCCGAGCCCCTTACCGGCGGTGTTGCGACCTTCTACGAAACGACCTCGTCTGAACTTTTCAAAGACGCTCCCCAGATCTTCCGGATGAACTCCATATCCGCGGTCGACAACCGCGATACGCGCCCGGTCGGATTCACGGCCAACGCGGATTTCGATCGGAGAGCCGGGCGGTGAATACTTGGAGGCATTCGATATCAGATTCCGTAGGACCTGCCCGATACGTTCCGGGTCTGCAACAACCTCAAATGATTCGGAACTGTCGAATGTGACGGGGTGGTGGTCCGCGACAACTGCAGCAGAGCTATCGGCGAGAGCTATGATCTCGGCAATCGGCACCCTACGACAATCGACAGAAAAATCCGCGCTAGCGAGTGTCGAAATAGTCTGAACATCGTCGATCAACGCGTCCACCGATCGAAGTTCCGTACCGATCGCTTCGACTGCCTTGCGTTGTTGCGGCGAAAGATCACCAAGCGCAAATATCTCGGTGAATTGCTGAATCGCCGCTATTGGCGACGTGAGTTCATGTGCGACCATCGCCGTGAAGTCCGCTCGTAGCTTGACGAGATCCTGGAGCCCCTGAGCGTATTCTCGTTCCTGCTTGAGCAACCTCGTCCGCTCCTGGGCGATTGCCCGCAATTCGAGCGAAGCGCCGGCGACGAGGACGATCATCAGCCCCGCTCGAAGAAGAGTCGCAGTGGTAATTTCCGGACTATACGCAGACGGCCAGAAGATTATGTGCAGTTGAGCACCGGCCATCACCGTCAATACAACGACGAGCCAACCGCCATATGTATGCCCTGGATAGTGACGGAAAGATCCAATTGCGGCGGCGGAAAAGAGCAGGAGCGGTATCAGGGACAGCCCCCAGTGCCACACCGTCAGATCTGGCATCAGCGACACGTTGTGGAGCAGCGCGGCTTCAGTGCTGTCGCCACGTACCAGAGCTGGCAGATGACGGGAGAGCATGCCGATAAGCGCGGTTAACGACATGAAAATAGCGATGATCGCGAAGATCTGGGACCGTGGCAGCGAACGAGGCACCGGTGACAGAAGGCCGATTGCGACCATCAGCCCGGCACCAATTCTCACCGCCAATGAAAGGTACATTGAAGTATTCGGCGATACCGAAGCTACCAGGGGCGTCGCATATCCAAAAAGCGCGCCGCCAAGTCCGATCATCAGGAAGCCGGTCGCAATCCAGCGTAGGCGCGACCGCGACCCCTGATCGGGGAAGAGGAACAGCACAAGCGATGCGAAGAGGCTGGAACATGCCAGAACGACTTCAATCCCGGCCTTGGCAGTCGGCGCGAAGAGCATAAACTGCACTTGTTCGATGAATATAGCGGCAAGCGCCCAGGCGACCACAAGCCCGGCAATGAATGCCATGCATAACCCCAGGAGCCTGCGCTCACTAATGGTCCTCATGGCACCGGCTAAACCCGGTGCCGCACCGCTAATATCCGACAGGCCAGGGGAATAGTTGTCGGCCAAGTCTGGGCGGTTATGAGTTGGAACAATCCACCTTCGCGGATCGCTTGAATATTCTGCCGACGCCATCGCATTCTCTCATTGAGTCAGCTGCCGCATACACCTCAAACCGACACTAACCAACTGTATTAGTCGAGTCTGAATGTTACGAAGTGCGAATGGTCCCGTTGTTAGCGGTATAGCTACAATGGATGCTTGCCATCACATCAAAATCGGGAGATGCATAGTACTTTCGAATCGCTGTGTTTCCGACAGCACTGTCTCGTCCATCGACGCGCGGTTGTTACCGCTACTACCCGGCTCGGCAGACGGACGGATGTCTTGTGACCTACCAGTTCAATATCACCGCAAGCTCCGGTCGCAAGTTGAGTGAATTACTGCCGGTGCTGCCGCCGAAATCGATCTCAAGCGCGTGTTCTTTCCCGTTCTGATACCGCGCGATTCCGAGATCCGTCAGCGCGCGTCTGACGTCTGAAGAGGACGCGCCGGGCACGGTTAGTCGGATTGCTTGATGTTTCGAGCGCCGTTGGGGTGGTCGAGCGGCTGTACGTTTGCAAGGTTCCTGGCGGGCGCCTTCCCCGCTAGATTGACGAACGATCCGGGTTCCTCGACTGGCACCTGATCCGCCATCGGGATCTCGTCGCCGGGCGGTAGATACGGCGGGCGATAGGAGAAGGTCGAGAATGGGATCTCACCGGGCTGATCGCCGACCGGTCGGATGCAGATCTCGAAAGGAGATGCCCCTGACTCACGCCAATTCATCCGCTCCCAGAGGCGCGTTGGCGCGACGAGATCGCTACGAATCTCAGCTTCGTCCGCAACCCAGATGAATTCGATGAAGGCGTTGTCGAAGAAGAAGCGCCGGTTAGCCGTGCCCTGTCCGGGATGCCGGTTCGGCGTGCCTTCCGCAAAGCCAGCTTCAACAAGCTGATCGGCCATGGGGCGCCGACCGGTGCACAGATCAGCACATGGTCCAGTTCGTAGCTCATCGATTTCCCCAAATCGTTGGATCGCCGCCGCCGCAAGCATCGCCGCGCGCAGCCCTACCTGGTCAACGACGTCATCTAGCAAGCCCGCGCCAGAATCCGCGCCCTCGAAGGCCGTCGCCTTCTGCAGTTCGTTGTTGGAGATGTCCTTGATCGTCAGAAATGGCACGCCAAAGAGCGCCGCTATCTGAGCGATGGCGGCCGCTTCCATATCTTCGCAGAGGGTTCCATGCGTCGCGTGGTGGAATTGAATCGTCTCGATATGTTGCGTCCAGATATCAGCTGAACCAACCGGCCCGAAATGGATAGTAGGATCTCCCGCCGCACCGGGCCAGGAAGGAAGTTCTGTGACTTCTGCCGCCTGCCGGGCACACTCCACCAGCATCCGGTCAGTTGGCAACTGATCGAATGTGATGGGAATCTCCTGACGTCCTCTCCTGATCGAAAGCCGAAGAGATGCTTCGTTCCATCGGGCTGATGCACGTAAGAAGCGAGGTGAGCGACGGAACTCGCCGACGATGACGTCTCCGGCGTGGATGTCCGCCCGATGCGCTCCAGCACAGCCATAATTGAGGATCGCCGTCGGTCTCGTGTCGATCAGCGCCGCGGAAGTCGCCGCCGCCGAATAGGCCAGCCCGATCCCGCAAACGACGAGATCGACTGCGACGTTGTCGATCATTCCTCGCGAACGACGCCAGCGGGCAATGGGTGCTTCCTCAACCTGATCCAGCATTGTGCGCAGGTGTACCGCCTCGGAGTCCATCGCGCAGACGACCAGCACGGAACCTTCGTCAGTCAATAGCCCACTCCGTTCTTTTGCAACCGTCTCCACGGCGTCGGACTGCGGGAGGCTCATCTCAAGCTCGTCACCTACCGCGATGTACGAGAATGCTAGCGCGGATGGAACACCGCGCATCATGCGACTACCCGCAGCACACACCGAAACGTAGTGTGAACATTGACATATGTACGATCACTGTGTGAGACTGCGGTTACAAGCGAATACTGCCTCCGGTAGCGGGTGCCCCGATCGCATGGGACACACCCAGGGGAAGTCCGGTGAAATACCGGCGCTGTGCCGCAACTGTAACGTGCGTCCAACGTACGAAGCCAGAATACCTGCCGCGGACCGGGCCTTTCGCACTTCGAGCAAAGTGTAGAGAGGCGGACGGGACGCACCTCTAGCTCCCTCATCCGCTTCGCCCGCTCGAAGCGGGTTTTTTGTTTGGCCGGGATTTCAACACTGAAATCCAGCCTGAAGGGAGTTCCGAGGATGACGACTCGTCGTAGACGATCGATCGCCGCCGCTGCAACGCTATTGCTCAGCCTGACGATGCTCGTTGGGCTGATACCGACTACTTCAGCAGTCGAGATACAACCGGATGCCGCGTCCAGGCGCCGTCGACTGGCTGGCTAGCCAGCAACTTGAGAATGGGGCGTTCCCGGGCTTCAGCGGCGAAGCCGATCCTTCGACAACTGCCGACGCAGTCGTCGCGATAGCATCGACCGGCATCGATCCGGCGACATTCGTGAGTTCCACTGGCGCAGATCCGGTTTCCTACCTGCGCGGTCTCGCCGCGGACGCCGCCGATAACTCCGGAGCCGCAGCGAAGCTCATGCTGGCGCTTCACGCCGCCGCAGGGCGAGATTTTGATCCGGCGAACGTCGAAGGCGTCGATCTGGTCGCGGCGATAGCGAATAGCTATGACCCATCTACCGGCAGCTACGGCCCGGGACTATTCACCCAGGCCTACGCAATTCTGGCACTTCGGGCGATTGGAGAGCCGGTCGAAACAGGCGCGATAGGTCTCCTGCTCGACAGCCAGATCGAAGACGGCTCATGGAACTTCAATGGCGACACGACGCCCGGCAGCGGCGATTCGAACACGACGGCGATCGTCATTCAGGCGCTCGTGCGCCGCGGGCGCCGGCATGATGCGCTCGCCGCGCGGACTGGACTATCTCGAATCGTTCCAGGCACCGGACGGCTCGTTCGCATTTGACGCTTCCGTCTCACCGCTAGTGGGTGACGCCAACTCGACGGCTCTCGCGATCCAGGCCTACATCGCAGCCGGCCGCAACCCCTCAACGCTCCCGAACGGCGACGCTGTCGCAGCGCTGGCAACATTCCAGCAACCATCGGGCTCGCTCGACATGGCTGCTCGACTTCCCCGAGGACAACATGTTTGCGACCGTCCAGGCGATCCCGGCCCTCGTCGGCGTGGCCTTGCCGATCGGCCATCTCGGCGCTGCGCCTCCGCCGTGACGGCGCGAAGCCGTCGATGAAGCGCTGCCAGCCTGCCACAGGCCTTGGTCTCGACGGGCTGCCTCTACTTCGTCGAGACCTTTCACAACGTCTGCGGTCCATTCGCCCAGTACTGGGAAGCGAACGGCGGCCTCAAGATCTTCGGCTACCCGCTCACCGAGACCTTCATTCAGGATGGCGTTGAGATGCAGTACTTCGAACGCACCCGGTTCGAACATCACCCGGACGCCTGGCCGGAGAATTTCGACATCCTCCAGGGCCGTACTGGGCGCGGAGCAACTCGGACTGACCGGCAACTAGATGATCAGAGCCGTCGCCATGACAAGCGTCCAGCACCTGCTTCGTGCGGGCGCAATCGCTCTTCTCCTCCTTGCTGGTGACTCCTTGCGCCTCGACGCCGGTCGGCGCTCAGCAAGTCCAGGAGGAACGGTGCCGGACTGGTTGTGCGTCATGGCGACGGCACACTCGTCTATGCTTATGTAGAGTTCGATGACGAGACGATCAGTGGCGAAGATCTCCTGTTACGCTCTGGGCTGGACCTGATCGTCACGCCGTTTGGAGGACTCGGCATCGGCATATGCGCGATCAATGGCGAGGGCTGCCCGGCCGATAATTGCTACTGCCAGTCGTATGGCAACCCCGCCTACTTCTGGAACTACTTCAACTACACCGGCGGGCAGTGGGTGTCCCAGCCGCGCGGGCCAACCGCCCGCCAGTTGGCGGACGGAGACATCGACGGTTGGTCATGGACGGCGGGCGAACCACGGCCTGCCACCGGTCACGATCGATGAAATCGCCACAATAACGGGATTTAACCGCTCGCCCGAGCCGACCGCGACAATGCTTCCTGCTACCCCGACAGCCCGCTCCGCCGACTGCTACGCCAACAATCACTGCCGAGCACAGTCCCAACTTTGACGACCACGCCAGCGCCGTCGCCACTCCCGCCAACGCCTACTCCTGACCGGCGACCCAATCTTCTACGACCGCTAACGATCGACAGCGACGGCAACTGCAATCGCAACACCGCCGTCAAGTAGCGCACTCCGACAGCAACACTCACACCGCCCACTGCGACGCCCACCCCAACCTCGCAACCGACGAGTACTGAGACTCCGACCCGAGCCACTGAGGCGACACCTTCCAGCACGCCGACGGCGGCAACCGGTGCGGTCATCGTCCGACCGGGAGCGACACCGGAGGCGCTGTCGTCAGAGCCCGCAAACGGGCGGAGTTGATCAGACAGGACATCTTTCTCTTTGGCGGCTTCGTTGCGCTGATAGTTCTTGCTGGTCGTGTCGCGCTTCTGAACCGTCGCCGGAGCGCCTCGATGAGACCGCGAAAACAGATCGATCCAGTCGCCTGGCTGCTCTGGCTAATCGCGATCAGCGCGATCCCGCTGACCAGCCGCCATCCGCTCTATCTGGCGCTAGCGTTGCTCGTCGTGATCGTCGTCCACCTTTCGATCCCGACCGACGGCGGTCGAGCCAGTCCCTGGCGATTCTTCGCCTATGTCGGCTCGTCAGTTGCCGTTCTCTCGATTGGCTTCAACGTCCTGACCGTTCACAGTGGCGATCGAGTCATTTGCCGAATTACCGGCTGGCTGGCCGATCATCGGCGGCAATCTCACCTACAACGCGCTGCTCTATGGCGTTGGCTCAGCACTGGCAATCAGCACGCTCCTGTTCGCCGCGGCAACATTCAATACGGTCGTGCGCCACATCGAGCTGATCCGACGCATCCCGCGCTCCTTCCAGCAATTCGGCGTCGCCGGGGCTATTGCCTTGAACTACGTTCCCCAGACGATTCAGGCGGGCCGCGATATCTACGACGCCCAGCGCGCTCGGGGCCACCACATGCGGAGCATTCGAAGCGCCCGGTCGTTCGTTGTTCCGCTCCTTGGAAACGGTCTCGAACGTGCTGTTCAGATGAGCGAGGCGCTGGAAACTCGCGGCTTCGGACGGCATGCGTCGGATACCAGTTCACTACCTTTCAGGCGCTGGCGTATCGCAGTCGGGATAGCGCTGATCGGCATAGCGCTTGCCGCTATTGGCAACTGGACATCTAGTAGAAGCCTTGCTGCTCGCCGCTGGCTCGGCACTGTACGATCGGCACTGCCCGACCGGCACGCGCACGGCCGCATTCGACTTACCGGCTGGAATCGTGAATCCAGACTGATTGCGCTGAGCGCCATAATCACCGCTGGTCATCATCGGGCTGGCGATCGCGACGGGCGATACGTTGAGCTACTCGCCCTTTCCACGCTTGCTCTGGCCGGATTTCGATCCGATCATCGCCGTGGCTCTCACGTTGCAGCTGACTCCCGCCTATCTTCCTATCGAGATCTTCACCATGATCGATGTAAGCGGCCTTCATTTTCGATATCCGGCCTCGCCGGTCGACGCGCTTGCCGACGTATGTCTGGCGAGTCGATGCCAGGCGAGTTCGCGCTCATGGCCGGGCAATCGGGTTCCGGCAAGTCGACGCTCCTGCGATGCCTGAACGGGCTGATCCCTCATTTCCACGGCGGTTTCTTCGGCGGCGACGTGACGTGTTCGGCCAGAACACGCGCCGGCACCCGCCGCGCCAGCTCGCGGCGACGATCGGCACGGTCTTCCAGGACCCCGAATCCCAGTTGGTAACCGACACCCCGGAAGATGAGATCTCTTCGCGCTCGAAAATCTCGGCTTTGATCGGGCACACGTCCGAGCGCGCATCGGACCGATTCTCAACGACCTCGGCATCGAGCATCTCCGCACCCGGCGGATTTCAACGCTGAGCGGCGGCGAACGTCAGCTAGTCGCTCTCGCAGCGGCGCTCGCCCCACAACCCGCGCGGTGCTACTGGATGAACCGACTTCCCAGCTCGATCCAGACAACGCCCGCAAGAGTGATCGATGCGCTGGTTCAACAAATCTCACGATAGATCTGACCGTCGTTCTCGCCGAGCACCGGCTCGAACGTCTTCTGCCCGTTGCCGATTCGATCGCACATGTGTCTCTCGGGACGAGTCACGCGCCGAATCGCCTTCGATGCGCGACGCCAGCCCTGGTAATCGACGGACTTCTCCCAGATCGGGCCGACCAACGTATCTCCGACCCCTCCATCGCAAACGGGCAGGTCATCGCTGCGATAAGGGCACTCGCCTTCGCCTACGGAAAACAAACAGGTCCTACAGGACATCGATCTCGACATTCGTGAAGGAGAGTCAATCGCCCTGACGGGCCCGAACGGCTCGGGGAAGACGACGCTGCTCAAGCAGGTCATCGGCCTGCTGCGGCCAGACCACGGATCGCTGCAGATAGATGGAGAGCATGACAGACGCCTTGTCAGTTCAGGAGATCGCACGAACAGTCGGCTACGTTCCACAACACCCAACGCTCATGCTCCACCAGGAAACAGTCGAGGATGAGCTTCGGTTCACGCTCGCCGGGCTGCGCCGCTCGGGAGACATCGCAGCAGCCCTCGAAAGCCTCGGACTGTCGGGTTACGAGAGCAGTCATCCACTCGACCTGAGCGGCGGAGAACGCCAACGACTGGCGATCGCCGCCATTCGCGTTGGTCGTCCGCGGTTGCTTGCTTGCTCGACGAGCCGACGCGCGGTCTGCCCTGGTCAATGAAGCGCGACCTGGCGCACGTGCTCTGCGCGCATTCGCCGCCGAGGGCGCAGCCGTACTGGTTGCAACCCACGACGACGACTTCCGCCAGCTGTTTGCGGATCGCCGGATACGGCCTCGCAGACGGCCGCATCGTCTCGGACGAACAACGGTTGCACGAGCAATTCGGCAGCCGCATCTGAAGACCGGGACGTCGCTCCACTTTTGACGGCATCAAATCTCGATTAGTATCCTTATACGATGCCTGATTTCAGGCACATCGGGGGACAGTTGTCCCATCATTGAAACCTAGAGGTAGATCGTTCATGAGCCGAGCCTCGAGCGACGCTCGCCAAACCCAGCAAGCACAAGCAATTACTGATGTTGCCGTCGAGTCGATCCCCGATGATCGATGGCGCTCGAAACAGATCAGGTCGACACTTCCGAACGGCTGAAGCTGCCGGCGTTGATCGTTCCGAATACGCTGCTGCTTCCGCATATGTCATTGCCATATCCGGTGGAGGGCTCGGAAGAATCCCAGGTCATCGACGCGGCCATCAACTCAGACCGGCTCTTGCTGGTCGTCGCCGCCGTCGATCAGTCTGACGAATCGGGCTTCGAAGAGATCCCCGACGACGAGATGGAAAGCGAACTCGTCGCTGCCGCCGTCGGCAACGACAGCTACGGACTGACGCTGGATGACGACGAGATTTGCAGGATCGGCGTCATCGCTGAAGTCGGGCACAAGATCAGCCGTCCGGGCGTTCCAAGCCATGTCATCCTGCAAGGCGTCGCGCGTGGCATCGTCCACGAGTTTCACCAGCGTCGAGCCCTACACGATTGCGACGGTCAGCCGCAGGGATGATCCAACCGACGACTTCGCTCGTCGCCCAGGCGACGATGGCGAACGTCCTCGATCAGGTCGAATCCTACGTCGAGATGCTGCCGAACGTTCCTGAAGAAGTCGTCACGATGGTGCGGAGCGTCGACGAACCGGGCTGGCTTGCCGATCTGATCGCATTCTCGCCTGAATTCGAGCCGGCCTTGCGCCAGGAGCTTCTGGAAACGTTCGATCCCGACCGCTCGATTGCAACGCATCAGCGCGTTACTCCAGGAACGGCTCGAGTTCATGGCCCTGCGCCAGCAAATCCAGAACGAAGCCCAGGCCGGGATGGATCGCCAGCAGCGAGAGATCATGCTGCGCGAACAGCTGCGCCATATCCAGCGCGAACTCGGAGAGATCTCGGACGAAGATGAGATCGCCTCCCGCTTCCGGGAAAAGCTCGAATCGATCTCGATGCCAGAAGATGTCCACGATAAAGCGATGCTGCAGCTGGCCCGGCTGGAGCAGCAGCATCCGTTCTCGCCGGAGATCGGCATCATCCACACCTATCTCGACTGGATCACCGAACTCCCCTGGGACATCAGCTCCGAAGATTCGGTCGACATCGAAGAAGCCGAAAGAATCCTCGATGAAGACCACTACGGGCTGAAGAAAGTCAAAGAACGCATCATCGAGTTCATCGCCGTCCGCAAACTTGCCGGGGCGAAGATGCGCTCGCCAATTCTCTGCTTCGTCGGCCCGCCCGGAGTCGGCAAAACGAGCCTTGGCAAGTCGATTGCGCGCGCCCTCGGCACGGGAATACTCCCGCATGTCGCTCGGCGGTGTCCGCGATGAAGCCGAAATCCGCGGACATCGGCGAACCTATGTCGGCGCGATGCCGGGCCGGGTTATCAAGGCCATTCGCGAAGCAGGCACGAACAATCCGGTCATCGTCCTGGACGAGATTGACAAGGTCGGTTCGGACACATTCCGCGGAGATCCGTCGTCGGCCCTGCTGGAAGTCCTCGACCCGGAACAGAACAACACCTTCTCGGACCACTACCTCGAGGTGCCGTTTGATCTTTCGAAAGTCATCTTCATCACGACCGCGAACCTGCTCGATCCTATTCCCGACGCGCTTGCTCGACCGCATGGAGGTCATCGAAGTCCCGAGCTACACCGAGGTTGACAAGATCGAGATCGCGCGCGGATTCCTGATCCCCAAGTCAGTCGAGTCGCACGGCCTGAGCGAAGACCAGCTCGAGATCGGCGAGGAAGCACTGCTGTGCGCTCATTCGCGAATACACGGATGAAGCAGGAGTCCGCAATCTGGAACGGGAGATCGGTTCGGTCGCACGCAAGGTGGCTCGTGCCGTCGCGTCCGGTTCGACCGACGTACCTGCCATCGAGTCGCAAGATGATATCGAAAAGCTGCTCGGCATCCCTCGCTATGAATACGGGCTGGCCAGCGAAACCGACGAAATCGGCATCGCCACCGGCGCGGCCGTCACGAGTGTCGGTGGAGACCTGCTCTCGATAGAGGTCACCGTCATGCCGGGCAAGGACGATCTGGTTCTCACCGGACAGCTCGGCGATGTCATGCAGGAGTCGGCTATCGCTGCGATCTCCTACACCCGCTCCATCATCGACCGGCTGAAAGTAGACGACGACTTCTTCGACAAGCACACGATCCACCTGCACGTGCCCGCCGGTGCGGTGCCGAAAGACGGCCCATCCGCCGGCGTCACGATGGCCGTGGCGATCATCTCCGCCATTTGTGGCATCCCCGTGCGCAAGAACGTTGCGATGACCGGCGAGATCAACCTGCGCGGAAAGCTGCTGCCAATCGGAGGACTTCGGGAGAAAGGCGCTGGCGGCGCGGCGTGGCGGCATCACCAGCATTCCTGGCGCCGAAGCGCAACGCGAAAGATCTCGAAGAAGTCCCCGAGGTTATCAAGGACAAGCTTGAAATAACATTCTGATCGACTCGATCGACGATGCCCTGGAACTGGCGCTCGTCAAGAAGCTCCCGCAGCAGACGCAAACCGCGTAAGCGATCCACGACCTAAATCGCCAGTGAAGAGTCGGATAGACAGCTAACCGGACGGAACGCTGTTCTATACTGATACCTATCGAGGTATATCGGAGCAACCGGTGGGGATAAGGTGAACGATGAAGCTGGTATTTGCAATCGTTCAGGATGAGGACGCTGATGGCCTGTTGTCGGCTCTCGTCGAGGCTGGTTTCCGCGTTACCCGGATAGGCAGCACCGGCTCATTCCTTCGGATGGGCAACAGCAGTCTGATGATGGGTGTCGAAGACAGCGAAGTGTCTAATGTTATGTCCATTGTTCGCCGCACCTGTCGCCGTCGCAGCCAGATGGCTGTGCCCTATTCTCCGGCACTCGAACCCGGCCTGCTCTACATGCCAGAGAATTTCGAGGTCGAAGTTGGTGGAGCCGTGCTGCTGATCCACGACGTTGAGCGCTTCGAACGTATCTGACCGCTTCCACGCACCATCAAATCCTACAGAGCGTTGCCGGTCTGAACGCCAGGGCCGCTTCCATCCTCCGGTGTGCCGCTCGCCAGGACGAGATGCGTCGACGGTACAGATTTACTTCTCGAGTTACTGCTATGCTCACCACTTGGACCTCGGCTGGCTGCTGCAAACGAGCAAACACAAATAGGTAAAGGATTGAGTGTGACGCAGATACCCCACTATTGACCGTGAACGACTGACGAAAATCATCGTCGATCTTGTATCGATCCCCAGCGTTTCCGACAATGAACTGGAGATCATGGAGTTCGTCGCCGGGTTCTGTGAAGGCGCGGGGATCGATTTCACGGTGACGGCCAAGGACCCCAAGCGCCCGAATGTCGTGGCGTCAATCGGTAATGGCAATGGTCCAACATCGCTATGAATGGCCACCTCGATACGGTTCCCGTCTCCGACGAGCACCGCTGGGTAACGCCGCCGCTAGAAGGCATCCTGTCCGAGAACGGACAAATGATTTTCGGGCGAGGATCAGCCGACATGAAGGGCTCCGTCGGCGTTATGCTCTACACCCTTCTGGCCCTTAAAGATGCCGATCTGAATGGCACTTTGCAGGCTCATATCGTCAGCGACGAGGAGCGGGGAGCCGAATTCGGGACACGGCATCTATTGGATGAGATCGACGCCGGTCGGCTTCCGAAGCCGGACTACGTTCTTATCGGCGAGAGCAGCCAGCTCAAGGTTCGCAACGCCGAGCGCGGCATCTTCGGCTTCAAAGTGCGCTTCATCGGACGCGCGAGCCACACCGCATCAGCTCGGGTCACCGGCATCAACGCGATCGCGCTCGCCGCGAAAGGCATTCTCGCTATCGAGGGCGACATCGACAAAGAGCACCCCGCGGTCGGCAAACCAGTCATCTCAGTCAACATGATCGAAGCTGGGGTCGCCAACAACGTCGTCCCCGGCGAATGCACGATCACCGTCGACCGTCGAACTATCCCCGGGGAAACCGACGAGACGGTATTGTCCGAGGTCCGCGCCGCGCTCGACGATGTAAAAGAGCGCGATCCGAACTTCGATTACGAGATCACCCCCAGTCGTGAAGAGGGCTACACACCGGCGAATATCACCGACGAATCGTCGCCCGTCGTCGCAGCCCTTCAGCAGGCCATACGAGACGTGACAAATGAAGAGCCCGAATATTTCGCGACCTGGGCCGGAGCCACAGATGGACGCCTCTATCGCTTCGCCGGGATAGATACCGTCGGATACGGACCGTCTGGCCAGAACGCGCACGGAGCAAACGAAGCCGTCTACGTCGACGACCTGATGACGCAGGCGCAGGTGTATCAGGTCCTGGCCCGCAACTTATTATCCTGATCTGAAAGCAGGCGAGCGCCAGGTCGCACCCAATGTTCGGTCAAGCCTGGCGTTCGCCAAACACAAATTCACGAATATTCAAGGGCGACGCGATGATTCATACTGGCGCTATACGTACGGGTAGAGCTCGTTCCGCCTAATTGATGGCAAAAGAGGAGCGTACGCCGCCAAGGTACTTTCAATTTGGTGGAACAACTGGGACGAGTCTCTCCCTACGACTGCCTCAACATGCTGCTGCCTGCCTTATGCCTCTCGGAATCCGATCTAGTTGCGAGCTACAGCGCATTCTGGAAACATTGAGAGTTGATCGGTACCTCTTTCTCCCGGTCGTCGTAGGAGTGAATCTTGTGTTCACCCGTGAATGTACGCGCACGCGTGTCCGGGCGAAGACAAGCTTCGCCCCTCTGATGTTCCCAGATCTTTCCCTCTTCGGTGGTCAGTATCTTCGGGAGTCTGTCTAGAAATCGGTCTGAACACCTGCACGCAGTGGGCCGACGCGCCTGGCGATAAACAGCAGGATCGTTAGCGCCACCTGGGCCCCTCCGCACAGCACATAGATCAGCCCCCACCCTTGCTGTCCCGCTACCCAGCCTGCAATTGGGAATGCCACGATCATCGTCATCGAGAAAAGCCAGGAATCGACTGAAATGAGCGTTGCTCTTTGCGCAGATGGCAACTGCCGGTTGAACCAGGCAAACATCAGCGGTTCCAGCAAGC
Source organism: uncultured Chloroflexia bacterium (assembly GCA_963745675.1). Lineage (GTDB taxonomy): Bacteria > Chloroflexota > Chloroflexia > Thermomicrobiales > CFX8 > JAUIIK01. The sequence goes on along the minus strand of CAVUYM010000009.1, from coordinate 393,245 downwards.
CGGTAGTGATATTTGCAACCAGGAAGGCAGCTACCGCAAGGCTAATCGACCCGAATGAGGTTCCGGCGATACCGAGTCCGGTCAGGATGGCCAGCAGCGCGAGTTGCCGCCCGAAGCGAACACGGTATTCGATTCGTCCGGCAAATGCGGAACCCAGAGCCGTAACCACCATGCCAGCTGCCAGGACCAGCCCGATCGAACCATTCGACAACCCACGCTCCGAAAAAGCTGCTTGAAAGTAGAGAAATGGGATGGTCATTGACGCCCAGAAACCACCGGAAAACAAGAGGACCCCGATCACGTCCGGTCGCGCCCGCAACGCCCGTACGGATTCACGCGCATGCTCTATCGGCGAGCGACGGCTCCCGCTGTCGCCGGTGAAGCTCCCCCTTCTCGGCCAACCCGGCCGCCAGCCAGACGCCGCCGAGACCCACAGCAACTGAGAGGATGATCGGCCAGCCATAGGAGATTTCGGACAACGAAGCGCCGAGCCAGATCGTCGCCGCGCCAAGAACGTAGGAAGCACCCATCAGCTTTCCCAGGATGCCGCCGAAGGTTGCCTTTCGATCGCCCAGAGAATCGTAAAGATACGCCTGATCCGCGCCCGAGCGAAACGAATATGAAGCGCCGTTCAGGAAAAGCGCAACCATCGCGACTGGCAGGGTATCGGCGAAGAAGAGCAGTGCCGAGGAGATTGCAATCAGCAACGAGCCAATCGCCAATGACCAGCGCCGCCCCACCAGATCAGCAAAGGAGCCCGAGGGTAGCTCCAGTAACACCGGTGCGAGGTGGAACGCCGATTCAGAAAGCCCGATCTCCGCCAGGCTGAGACCGCGACTTTGAAGATAGAGAATCCAGATGCCACTCGTAAATTGAGTTTCAGTTAGCAGCTTGAAGGCGTAGAATCGCCGGATGCCGCCGCCCCGAGCGGGTTGCTCGGGGCTGTCAAGAGCCTGTTCACTGTCGTCCATGACTGACGCACTCCCACAACGGAATACGGGTGTGGCGAGCGATGCGCGCTCTTCCACACCTACCACGACGCTAGTACCGCTGCCTTCGAGCGTCAGGAGAATGAAGGCAGCGGCTAGATTCCGGTTATGGCTGACCTGGCTTCGTACCAGTCTTCGATCCTACGGGATCGAGAGATCGGTTGCACGTTTACTACCTTCGCGTCGTTCAATAGACCGTCGGGGAGTATACGACCTTTCAAGGCAGACTGTCCTCATCCGCGGCGGGTCTGGGGTGATGGCATGGGCACGTGCCAGATATGGCGACTATCGGCGCGGCCATGAAATCCAGTTTCATTTCGATTGGGTAGGATGGCGGTGACCAATGAAATGAAGCTTAGGGATCTTCGATGCAGCGAATCAGTTAGCCCACAAACTTCAGCATTCGACATCCGGTCTACACTGGATCGGCCAACTCCTGATATTACGAATCCACGGGCTATGACCCATCAAGCGCTTGCAGCATTCGATCAAAGACGTCCTTCATCTGCTCCACGTCTTCGGCGTCAAGATGCCGCAAGAAGTAGTTTTCAACGCCACGTAGGTGGATCGGCAGAGCCTTTCGATAGCGTTGCTCCCCTTGCTTTGTGAGTACGACAAGCACGCCTCGACGGTCCTCCGGGCACGGTTGCCGCTCCACCAGCCCGGCCTGTTCCATCCGGCTGACGCGGCGGCTCAGACCGCTGGCGCTCATCGCAAGGCGATCTCCCAGTTCTTGCATCCGTAACTGTCGATCGGGCGCTCCGCGCAACTGTTCGAGCACATCGAACCAGCTCATAGAAAGCGCTTCCGCCGCTTCCAGCTCCTGCTCGAGCGCCGCCGTCACGCGGCTGTGGACCCGCAGGAAGGCGAGCCAGACAGCGATCCGTTCTGTACGTTGTGACGACTCTTGCATCATAAGATCATCGTATCATGTAGTTGCGTGTGCAAGCAATTACTGATATGATTCGCCTGATATAGTTGCGCGTGCAACTATCTGTCGATCGTTCGACATTCGGCAACTAAAGCACTCAATCCGGGAGGAATCGAAATGGCAATACAACTCGGCGGCCTGCATCATGTCTCGGCCATCACCGGCGACACCGGCAAGAATGTGGATTTCTATACGCGTGTCCTCGGATTGAGGCTGGTCAAGAAGACAGTCAATCAGGACGATGTCTCGACCTACCATCTCTTCTATGGTGACGAGGTTGGACGCGCCGGCACCGAAGTAACCTTCTTCGCCTTCAAGGGCGCAGTCCGCAACGTGCCCGGGAACGGGACGATTTCGACGATCGCGCTCGCCGTCCCAACATCCGCATCGCTGACCTGGTGGGAGCAACGCTTCGAGGACCTTGGCGTTCCTCACGCCAATCCCATCGACCGGGGTGGCAGAAATACCCTGCCCTTCACCGATTTTGAAGGTCAGAGTCTGGCCCTCATCGCGATAGATGACGCCGATCGCGGAGGCATCGGCGGCGAGCCCTGGGCCGGCAGTCCAATTCCTGCCGAGCACCAGATCCGCGGGATGTATGCGATTGAGACGACTGTTAGCGATGTCGCTCAATCGGCATCGACGCTGGTTGAAACACTCGGATTCAGCGAAGTCGAGGGCTACGATCTCGCAGTCGGCGACGGAGAGCGCGCCCGGGTGCGTGTCTTCGAATCCGGACCTGGCGGGGCTGGCACCGAAATGCACCTCGTCGAACGGCCTGGCTATCGGCTCGGTCGTGCCGGTGCAGGGGGTGTACATCACGTCGCATTCCGGACGCCTACAGACGAGGAGCACGCTTTGTGGCAGCAACGCATCGATGCTGCAGGGTACAGCGTCACCCCACAGATAGACCGTTTCTATTTCCGGTCGATCTACTTCCGGGAGCCGGGGCATGTGCTCTATGAAATCGCAACTGATGGTCCCGGTTTCGCGACCGACGAGGATGTCGAACACCTTGGCGAAGCACTCGCTCTACCGCCGTTCCTCGAGCCTCACCGAGAGCAGATCGAAGCCGGGCTCGATCCGATCGTCGTGCCGGGCGCGGAGCGGACGCCGGTAGCGTGAGCGGCGTGACCAGTAGTTGGCTTAAGGACATCGTCGGCCCGCATGCAGGGCAACCTATTCGAACAGCTGGTGCGGACATCGAGGATGCTCACGGCGCGGTCGTCATGCTTCACGGGCGTGGCGCAACGGCTGAGGGCATCCTCGACCTTGCGCGGCTCATCGAGGTGCCCTCGATCAGCTATCCTTGCCCCGCAAGCTGCGGCTAGCACCTGGTATCCGTATCGCTTCCTTGAACCTCGGGACCTTAACGAACCGGACCTGTCATCGGCACAGGCGGTGATCGGCAGGATTGTCGCAGGGTTAATCGACGAGGGGATTCAAAAGAAAAAGATTGTCCTGCTTGGATTTTCGCAGGGCGCATGCCTGGCAACAGACTACGCCGCGCTAAATCCCGATCATTACGGCGGCATCGTCGGGTTGAGTGGAGGGCTGATCGGTGATCGCATCGACCCTGCCGGGTACCCCGGTTCGCTTGACGGCACACCGGTGTATCTCGGCTGCAGCGATATCGATCCGCATATCCCGGTCGAGCGTGTCCTGGAAACTTCGACGGTGCTCGAGCGCCTTGGAGGCGACGTGACGACCCAGATCTTCCCTGGGATGGGTCATACGATCAATCCGAACGAAATCGAACAGGTTCGTTCAATCGTCGGTCGGCTCGCAGCGGACTAGATCACGAGGAGTTTACGCCGCGATTCGTCAAATTCCGACGCAAGCTCGTTCGCTCGATTCTGCTGCGAATCATCGGCCACATAAAGTGAAACTTCCAAATCCGCGAGCGACTGGTGCAACAAACGCGCCAGTCGCTCCGCTTCGGTCGGCGATCGTCCAATCGCTGCCAGTGTCTTATCTACCTGGATCGTGTGCTCGCGCAGATGGGCGTCAAAACGGTGCATCCGGAACCAGACCGGGACTTCATAGCCCTCCCACCAGACATTCAATGCTTCCAGCTGCTCGCTCGAAAGCGTCAAGAGAGCCTCGATTACTCGTCGATGCAACAATTCATATCGATCCATCATTTCGTCCCATGTGCCCGTTTCCGGAAATGCCTCGTAGTGCGGAGCCATTTCTTCCTCCGGCATCGTGATCGGGAGCTCGTCGCCGGCAGCCTGGCGTTTGACGGCCCAATCGATGAGCAGGGAAAATCCCAGTTCAGCGCCGGTGATATGCCGAATAACGGTCCGCACCGGCCACTCACCTTCGGCCGGGGATTTCTCGAAGTCGCCCTCACCAATTCCGGCAAGCGCGCCGGTCAGATCCCTGTACGCTCGATGGTGCTGTCGGCATATCTCGGCGGACCTCGCAGGTTGGAGACACGCTCGCAGTTCACTTGTCAGGCGGTTGAGCTGGAGGTTGAAAAAGAGTGACAAAGATCTCACATCATTCAACGTAGCCATACCAGGCTTCGCCTTCCGTTGGTCCGTCCGGCAAGGCTGCGGTCAGTTGTTGTTCAGTACGGCCGGCGAGAGTTTTCGCGTATTCCAGGACGCTTGCGGTCAACGGGCTCCCCATGAAGTCACGATTCACTCAATTCTCCTTTGCACGTACGCATAAAATCACAAATCCATTATGATTGATCCCAGACGCGTCTCACGTTATAATACTAAAGAATTAGAACATCCGTTCTATGCACGTCATGAGCGCCAGAGCGCGGGAAGGCTAGATATTGAAAATGGCGACAGAGGAACGCACCAAGGCGATAGACCTCGCCATCGCGCAGATCGAACGGCAGTTCGGCAAGGGCGCGATCATGAAGATGGGCGAACAGGGTGGCCTCAAGATCGAGGCAATTCCGACCGGCAGCGTAGCGCTCGACCTCGCTCTGGGCATCGGCGGCATACCGCGTGGCCGGATCACCGAGATTTACGGTCCCGAGTCGAGCGGCAAGACGACCCTCGCGCAACACATCATCGCAGAAGCGCAGAAGCTAGGCGGTTCAGCCGCACTGGTCGATGCTGAGCACGCCTTCGACCCCATTTACGCAGAGAAGTGCGGCGTTGATCTCGATGCGCTTCTTATTTCCCAACCAGACACTGGCGAACAGGCACTTGAAATTGTCGAGACACTCGTGCGCTCTGGCGCGCTCGATGTCGTCGTCATCGACTCCGTCGCCGCATTGGTTCCACGCGCCGAGATCGAAGGCGATATGGGCGACGCACATGTCGGCCTGCAAGCCCGGTTGATGAGCCAGGCGCTGCGCAAACTCGCTGGCGCCATCTCCCGCTCGAAGACATCGGTCATCTTCATCAACCAGTTGCGGATGAAGATTGGCGTCATGTTCGGAAGCCCGGAGACAACGAGCGGTGGCAATGCGCTGAAGTTCTATGCTTCGGTTCGTCTCGATATCCGACGCATCGAGCAGCTCAAGCAGAGCACCGACATCGTCGGCAACCGCGTGCGGGTGAAAGTCGTCAAGAACAAGGTTGCGCCGCCATTCCGCCAGGCTGAATTCGACATCATGTACAACCGTGGCATCTCGCGCTCAGGTAGTTTGCTCGATATCGGCGTCGACATGGGCATCGTCCAGAAGGCTGGCGCATGGTTCTCAATGGGAGATGAACGTCTCGGGCAGGGCCGGGAAAACGCCAAGACTTTCCTTGAGAGCAATCCAGATATCATGACGGAAATCGAGAACCAGATCCGGCGCATGTCGCCCGAACTAGCTGGTTTCGTTGATGACGAACCAGCCGATCTTGAGGTCGACGAAGTGCTTGAAGAAGGCGTCATCGACGAATAGCGATCGACTGTTCAATTTGAAGTGGGCGGTGGGCGGCGATTTCGTCACCCACCGTCGTGTGTATGGCGGTTTCGCGATACCAACCCAGACCGAACAACTCCTGTCCCAGGGGGAATTGAGCCGGCTTGCTTGAATGATCGGAACCTGATCCTCGATCGTGCAACGTCGCGATTCCAGGTTCGAACCAATTCCAACCCCAAGCATCGTTCGCCGCGCGGAAGCGCTGTGCCAGCAGATCGGTTTTCGGCGGAGCTGCGGGCCCGAGGTCGGTCAACTACTCTTGCGCTGGGCATCGGCGTTCATGGGCGGTCAACTCCTGGAACTCGGGACCGGTTGCGGCATCGGAACGGCATGGATGGCCAGTGGACTTCAGGTTGAAGAGGGGGCCCAGCTCTTCACGATCGATTCGGATGTAACTTTGACGTCGGCCGTCGCGTCACTGTTTGGCGACTGGCCGACGATCAACGTGATGACCGGTGATTGGCGCGATGCTCTCGCGAGAGCGCCATTCCACATGATCTTCGTTGATGTGGCCGATGCGAAATCATCCGGAATAAGTGATGTAGTGGACGCTCTCGCAGACTATGGACCGGTCCTTATTGACGATCTCACTCCAAAAGAGCGATGGCCGTCAGATCAACACGGAAAACCGGATCCGATTCGCGAGGAGTGGCTCAATCATCCGCTATTGGATTGTGATGAGATTCGCGTCGCCGATGACCATGCGGTGATACTAGGCATGAAGTCCCGGATTCGCGTCGATGGCGGTGCCTGATCAGGCTACCTGGAGAGAAACGCTAGCGCCTGACGATTGAACTCTTCGACCGCTTCCATGTTCGGTAGATGGCCGCTGTCAGAGATAGTAATCATCACAGCATCGGCGGCGGAATCAACGATCGCTCTCGCATTACGCCATATATCGCTGACATCATGCTCGCCGACAACAACCAGAATTGGAAGCGTCAGTTCATGCAGGCGGGCCGCGGCGGCAACTTCTTCTTCGATCTCGGGGTCGTTCTCATCTTCCGGCATGAGTTCAAGGATACGACGCTGCATCTCGCTTACTTGCACGATGACGGCTTCGTTTGCGCCGCCATCAGGACGCCCCGGTCCATTGATCCAGAAGCGCGTCTCGAGATCGATCACACGTTCCCTATCACCGGCGTCCCACGCATCCGACATCCGTCCCCAGCATGCTCGTAATGCAGGATCCTCGAACCCGAGTCCACTGATTGCAGGACCGACGAGAAGCATTCGATCAAAAGTGTTCGGCATCCGAAGAGCAAGATCAATCGCTACCCTGGCACCCATTGACGCCGCTACTACACGAGGACGTACCAGTCCGAGAACTTGGATCACGTGCGCGAGATCATCAACGTGAGAATATTCGCCCGCCACTGCTGATGAACGACCAAAACCACGCATGTCATATCGAGACACGCGAAAGCTGTTTGCAAGCTCGTCGAACTGGCCATCCCACATGCGTCGATCCGAGATTCCAGAGTGCACGAACAGGATGTCGTGGCCGGACCCGGAAACTTCGGCATAAAGCCGGCCATCGCCAACTTCGACGTAAAAGACCCCAACTGGATTGGCGGACGGCATTGTTGCATGCCCTTCCAAACATACAATGAGCGGCTCCGGATGGAGCCGCTCATCAATCATCCAAAGAATTTATCGATCCGGAATTTACTAGCTACGTACGCGTCGCGCCGTATAGTATCGCGAACCCCAGTAGTCGTCCCACATGTTGCTAATCGTGACACCGGTGCGCTCGCTTCCAGCATGCACGAACTGGCCGCCACCGATGTAGATACCGGCGTGTGAGAGGCCCCAGGTGTACGTGTTCTGGAAGAAGACGAGATCACCTGGAACAAGATTAGCGGGATCGACGTAGTCGCCGGAGACGGCTTGAACTTCGAGCATCCGGGGGAACTCGTAGCCGAAGACCTGAGTCAAGACATAGTAAAGAAAACCTGAACAGTCGAACCCTGCCGGGGTCGTACCACCCCATACGTACGGTAAGCCAACATAGTTCAAGCCTTCAGCGACAATTGAGTCGCCGACAGGATCTCCGCTGTACGCGGGTGTAATTGGTGCTGGATCGGCAATTGCAACATCGACTTCAGAGCCCGATGCATCAGCCGTGTAGGCCAGATAGCCCCCATGGACCCAACCCACGAGACCGCCCGCATCAACCTGGAACCATGGGCTGCCGTCGTCGCCCCAGTATGGTCCGTCAATAACCCAGACAATCGCGCCTTCCGAGAGCCACGTTGCGACTCCGGAGTTGTATCCCATCTCGTAACGCAGATTTACGCCTTCACCGTTGGTGCCGACGACAACTGCATTCGCTCCAGCCCAGGCAGCAAGGCCCGAATCTGTCGCGGCTTGTTCAGGCGCTGCAACCGCGGCCGAACTTCCGGCTCCGTCTGTACTGAAGTAATAGCCCATTGCATATCCGAGGATGCCCTCGTATTCAACGTTCCACCACTCTGCGCCATCAGCACCGTAGATCTGAGTTCCGAAGACCGTCACAGCAGCCCCTTCGGGCATCACGATCAATGTTTCACTGTCATAGGTAGCCGCTCCACGCAATCGGAGTCCGGCTCCGTCGGTGAACGCGACATAGGTGGTCCAGCCGCCGTCGAGTGTCCGGTCCGACTCGCCGCCTCCGGCGAGGCCGTACCAGGCTACGAAGTCATCCAGCACCCAGCCTTGAACGCCCTCATATGCGACGAGCGTCCATGCGTTGCCGCTGGCATCCCATTCGGGACCAGCAAGTATCGCAACGCCAGTGCCATCTTGAAGTGTGGTGATCACAGCGCTATCGAGCGTCGCCTGAGCGCGCAGATTCACACCATCGCCACCGGTCCAGGCGATTTCGCCCCAGGCTGATTCAGAACTGCTTCCCGCGCTCGGGAGGACCAGGAAATCAGCGATTACCCATCCTTCGACTCCGCCGGAAGATACGTAATACCAGTAAGAGCCATCATTTGCAGCTACAGGGCCATCTTGAACGACGACCTCAACGCCCTCACCTAGCGATGTAATTACACTGCCATTGAATCCAGGAACATCTCGTACGTTTACGCCATCACCGTTGGTGTACGCCACTTGCGCGGACGCACCAAGTACCAAATTCAGATCTGCTACCGCAGGAAGGCCAACGGCGGTGCTCGTGACGATTGCCACGAGGAGCGCAACCAACGCACGACTGCGTCGCATGCGACTCAAGTGTTTCCCCTTCGCCTCGTACCGGGGAGGCGTATAGCGGCTAGGTAAAGGCTATCGCCGGACGATGCCGAACGATACACACAATAGCCGTCTATCTGATTGTGGAAAGAGCCGCGACCATTTCACCCCCACGGTGCCTGGCTACGCGGTGCCCCCCTCAATTGCTCTCCCAGGTCGCCCTCAACAATTAGTCCGGCGCACAGAATCCGCAACAGTGCGGCCCCACCTCTGTGATCACCGTACCAGCGCTTTCGCGCCGGCGTTGGAACCATTCAAACCGTGGCCGGTGGTGACTACCGTCGATCCGAGTCACTCCGACCTGCTGGTTGGCCCAAGACGACATTGTCTCAGAACGAACGGACCTTAGCATAGCCCGTATAGCGTGTCAAACAAACGGTACGAATGATGTGACGAGTCTAGCACCTATTTACCAGCCAGTGTCATCGATATCTTGGACCCTTTTTCCGAGGTATGCGCCTCCCCGGCCAACACCAAGACCTACACCAGCCGATAGCGCCCGAAATACGGATGCGTAAAGTACAAGGCTGGCAGCGAGCTCCACGACGAGACCGGAGTACCCTCTCCTCGGAAAGTCAACAACGCGCAAGCGGTCAGTGCGATCAACGTGCCAACGACCAGTTCGGCTACGGCCCGACGCAGCCCAATGCCATGTTCGAGGAAGAATGCGATCGCCCATCCATGGACCAGCGCAACCGGGAACATCATTAACCAGAAAATACCAAGCGCAAGTTCACGCGCCCCATCATTCAGGAAGACGAAGCTGAGACCGCTGAGAGCGGCCAGGATCAAGCCTGCCAGATTCGCTGGCTTACGTGCTCGAACGGGATCTCTCAGGAACTGGAAATGACCACCGCCAGCTGATCTGTCATCCATCGATACTTTCGCCTGAGTTTGGTATTGACACCGTCGGCTCATGGCGCACCGGAACGCCGGCCCGTTCCAGATACGCCTTTGCCTCGGCAATCGTATGTTGCCCAAAATGGAAGATGGAAGCAGCCAGGACTGCGTGCGCGCCGCCTTCGACAAATCCATCCACGAGGTGGTCGAGCGTTCCAACCCCGCCCGAAGCTATGACTGGCACTGCGACCGAGTCGGAAACAGCGCGTACGAGCGGTATATCGTAGCCTTCGCGCGTACCATCGGCGTCAATACTGTTGAGCAGGATTTCTCCGGCTCCAAGCTCCACGCCCCGTTTTGCCCATTCCAGAGCATCCATGCCAGTCCCGCGCCGGCCGCCGTGCGTCGTCACTTCCCAGCCATCTCCGCTGCGTCGCGCGTCGATAGACAGCACAATGCACTGCGCTCCGAAGCGTTCGCTGCCTTCGGTCAGCAACTCCGGACGGCTCACTGCCGCCGAGTTTATTGCGACTTTGTCCGCCCCCGCCCTCAGGAGCTCGTACATGTCATCGGTGTTGCGGATTCCGCCGCCGACCGTCAGCGGGATAAAGACTTCGCGCGCCGTCCGACGCACCACATCGACCATGGTTTTGCGGCCGTCGCTCGTAGCGGTGATGTCGAGGAAAGTAATCTCATCAGCGCCAGCAGCATCATAAGCCGCGGCAAGTTCCACCGGATCACCGGCATCCCGTAGGTTCGTGAATTGGACGCCTTTGACCACACGCCCGCCATCAACATCGAGGCAGGGGATGATCCGTCGCCGCAGGCTCACGCTCCATCCTCGACTGATTCCGGGCGAGACGATCGATCGGAGCGCGGAGCCCGTTCGGCTTCCAGATCGGCCTCGCGTCGGTCCTGCACGACGACCTCCAGTTCTTCCTGAATCTGATCCAATCGCTTGCGAGTGCGCATCTCATGCAAATGCCAGTATTCGCGCCGCAAGCGCAGGATCGCATCCTCAATCTCATCAATTCGCATCCCCACTTTGGCGCTGGCATAGGCCCGGTCACGGATCACATCTGCTTGACCGTCGATTCGGGAGTTAACCCGTTCATGGTTCTCACCGATCGTTTGGCGCACATCACGAACGCTGGCGTCCAGCTGCACGCGCAGCTCGTCGATGCGTTCGCCCTGAATTTCATCGCGTTCACGGGACTGTTCGGCGAGGCGCACGACTTCTTCCCGCAAATGATCGTCGACGCGACGAAGCTGATCGAGCATCGGGTCGATGTGCTTTGTCGCATCTCGCAAATCATCGATTTGAGCCTGATGCTGGTCAAAAAACGGTACGAGATCAACTACTTTGGTTTCGATCGTGTCATCGCGCTGATCGAGTTCGGTATCCCTGCGTCGCGAATCCTGTTCGACGATGCGAATCGCGTCATCGAGTTGGACAACCTCGCGTGCCGTTTGCGATTGATCGCGACGCACATCTTCTATCGACTCTCGCAGCGTTCGAATTGCATCACCGTTACGCTCCGACATAGAAGCGACATTCTCGATCAGCGTCTTCAGCTCTTCGAATCGTCGCACTTCCTCCAGGTCATCGTCGCGGCCGCGCCGAATCGCCTCAATCGCTTCGGCTACATGCGATTGAAGTGCTCGAATTGGTCGATTCATCTCATCGATGCGGGCGTCCAGAGCGCTGAGCTGCTCCCGGATACGTGTGTCCTCCAACTGACGAGCCTGAGAAGACTGAGCGACTTCATGACGATGCTGATCCATGACGACACGAAGCTCGGCAAGTCCTGCTTCATAATGTTTAAACTGCTCTTCGCTACGCCCCTGCCGGTGTACGACTTCTCGGAAGGCCGAGCGCATCTCATCGACCTGGGATTGCAGCGTTGAAACCCGGACTTCGTCACGTCTCCGGCGCTCGTCATCCCGAATCGTCTCGCGAAGCTCATTCCCAGATGTCATAGCGTGCTCCTTTTCGGACGATTCAGCGAGTGCCACTCCCACTCACCGGGGCCAAGCTCGATATCTCCGGTATAGAGCGCTCGCCCGACGATGACTGATTCAACCCCTGCAATCTCCGTCAGACGGCTCAAATGTTCGCGTTTTGCAACGCCACCAGAAGCGATAATCGCAACACCGGTTGCGGCGACTCGCGCGAGCTCCTCGAAATTTGGAGACGAAAGTGTCCCGTCCCGTTCGATGTCGGTGTATACGATACGTTCCACGCCTCGCGCCCGCATGTCTGCGATGAGATCGAGTGCAGACGTTTCGCTCGTTTCACGCCAGCCGTCGGTTGCGACGAGGCCCGAACGGGCATCAATCCCGACGACAATCGACGCTGCGTCATACATATTCATCAGCGTCGAGACTAGCTCAGGGTTCTTGATCGCAGCGGTGCCGAGGATGACCCGCTCTACGCCAGCGTTCAGCAACGCACTGGCGTCTTCCGCCCGTCGAATACCACCTCCGACCTGCAACGGAACATCGACACCGGCAGCGATTGCTGCGATGACATCGCGCTGCGACGCGACGCCTGAGCGCGCACCATCTAGATCGACAATGTGGATCCGCTCCGCGCCCGTGGCTTGCCAACGCCGTGCCACAGCAACGGGATCGTCGTCGAAAATGGTTTCGCGGTCATAGTCTCCCTGAACGAGCCTGACACATCGCCCGCCACGCAGATCTATGGCTGGAATCACCTGCACTATCGCGCCCGCATTCCTGCGATCTCTGGCTGGCTACCGGTTTTCGCGATTCCGGCAAAGTTCCAGAGCAAACGCAAACCGTTCGGTCCGCTTTTTTCGGGATGGAATTGCACCGCCATGACCGAACCGCGCCCAACTACGGAGGGAAAATCTATCCCGTAGTCCGTCGTGCCCAGGACCCAGCCGGCATCGTCGGGGAAGCAAGCAAACGAGTGAGCAAAATAGAAATCAGATCCATCGGGAATTCCGTCAAATAGTGGGTGGGTCTTGCCATTCCCGGTGAAGTCAACCGCATTCCAACCCATGTGAGGGACCTGTAGATCAATCTCCAGCATTCGAGCGACACCGTCGATTGTGCCCAGACATTTCTGACCGCCATGCTCGTGGCTCTCCGACATCAGCGCCTGCATGCCCATGCAGATGCCAAGGTATGGCTTGCCACTGTCAATAAATTCCAGAATCGGCGCGACGAGACCGGCCGACTCGAGATTGCGCATAGTATCTCTTGCCGCACCAACGCCCGGGACGATGATGCTGTCCGCATCCGAGATCACCGCAGGATCGGCGGTGAGATGATTTTCGACGCCAATCCGATCGAGCGCATTGACGACGCTCTGCACGTTTCCAGCGCCATAATCGACAACTGCAATCATCGGGTATCTCCGATCCCGTAGCGTGTTCTGATTTCCTCTATTACTGCGACAGCCGAAGCGCCGAGGGACTGGAGATTGTAACCGCCCTCCAGAGCCAGCGCGAGACGGCCTCCACTGATATCGATTGCGAGATCAGCAATCTGCTGTGCCATCCATCGGAAGCCATCAGTTGAGACTCGCATGTTCGCCAGCGGATCATCTCTGTGCGCGTCGAAGCCTGCGGAAACGACGATTAACTCAGGCTCGAACGTTCTGATCGACGGCAATACACGATCTTCGAATACCTGCTGATAAACCGCGTCATCGCTGCCGGCTCTCAAAGGTATATTGACCGTCGTCCCTTCAGCCTCCCCGGAACCGGTCTCATTCGCAGCACCGGTACCGGGATAGAAGGGGTATTGGTGCAATGAGATGAACTGCACGCCTGGATTCGACCAGAACGCGGCTTGCGTACCATTGCCATGGTGGACATCCCAGTCAAGAATCGTGATCCGCTCGATACCGTGATCTCGACGGATTTGCTCGACAGCCACCGCAACATTGTTAAGAGACAGAATCCCATTGCCCGACCCGGCTCCGCATGATGACCAGGAGGCCTCACAAAGGCGAAGGAAGGCCCGTCAGCGAGCGCGGCAGCTACAGCCTGAGTCACACCGCCTACCGCGAGCAACGCAACCTCATACGACGCTGGGGAAACGTAGGTGTCCGGATCCAGCCATCCACCTCCAGAGGCTGCCAACTGCCGGACGAATTCAGCTAGGCGTGGATCGTGGACAAGATTAATACGACTCAACCGAAGCCGGCACGGGGGCAACGACCCGATTGCACTCAAACAGACCGGCCTCGTCAAGTGCCGATTTGAGCGACGAAATCCGCTCGGGTCGCTCCGGGTGGCTACCGGTCTCGTGGTCCTCGTAGCGATCGGACCAGACAATCGTCATGGCATCGTTCGTTTTCATAACGTAAGTATGCCGTAATCGACAATAAACCGGGCCATTTGTGGCCCGGTTCTAGGTTGCTCATGTTTTCAAGCTGCGCGATGCTATCGCACGAGACGTTAGCCGAAGAAATCCTTGAGAGCATCCTGATCTGGCCGGTGATAGGTGCGCACTATCTTGCCATCGTCAATCGTATGGTGGAGAACCTCGATCATGTCGAGTTCGCGCCCATCGTTGCTCGCAGTGATGCGCTGGAGATGTGCGGCGCCCCACTCGCTTTCCAGCAAGTCGATCAATTCGAGCCGCAATGTGCCCCCGGATAGCTCGAAAGTCCGACCCAGGAATCCCAGGATCTCTGCCGGTCCAACATACGTGCCCGAGACCACGCTGCTTCCCGGTACTTCCCACGAAGCGTCAGGTGCGAAGGCCGCGCCAACTGCATCCAGATCCCCTCGCTGAAACGCCGCTATCATCCCGGACACAAGACTCCCAGTCGTCGCCGCAGTCATGCCTGCCCCTTTCTGCCGGTGAGAACCTCTCATTACACGTTGGATCATTTTATACTGCAGATTGCAGTAAATCAATACAAGCTGACGAACGCGGCGATATATACTCGAGCAATGTCCAAGCGAACTCTCACTCCCACTTCATTCTTCTTGCTGGCCCTGATGGGTCTGCACCCATGTTCGGCCTACGAGCTGGCAGAACAGATGAAACGCGGCTTCCAATGGGTCTGGCCACGAGCCGAGCGAGCTTTTTACTACGAAGCAAAATTGCTGGCCGAACAGGGCTACGCCGATGCCGTAGAAGACCCAGTCGGCGACAGGCCGCGGGTGATGTACAGCCTCACAGACAAAGGAGCAGAGGCACTTCGTTCCTGGTTAGCCGATCGAAATCCCCAGGTAACGAAGATCGAATCTGAGATGTTGGGTCGATTATTCTTTGCAGAATACGGATCCATCGAAGATCTGAGAGCCGCCGCCAGCGCAACTGTCGACGATGGCCGCTCTATCCTCGAGCTGGTCCGCAGCCGAAGCTTGATCTACCTGAATGAGGGAACTGAGTTCCCGTCTCGAATCCACATGATCGCTTTAGCCGGGAAGTTCTTTGCCGCATACGGCACCATGTTGTTCGACTACGGTACCTGGGTGCTGGAAGAGACAAGTAGTTGGACTGACACTTCACCATTGAACAAAGACGATCAGCTTCGGAATACATTCCTGGAAATCGTTCAGGACGCTTCGCGACGGCTTGAGACGGGGTAATATCCCCGCCCTCTATCACCGCTGCAAAAACTTCGCCCATTCATCAATCGGCAGCGTCCGCCAGAGCATGGCCGCGAACGAAGATGGCGAAGTCGCTCAGTAGTGCGCGAATCTGTTGACGCACCTCTTCCGAGTGCAACATGCCCTCGTCAATGTGGTCATTAGCATTCGAAACGCCGATTGTGTGTGTAGTCATTACATTCGACCGGGTAGTGCCGAGGAGTCGAACCAGGTCAGCGCGGGCTCTCTCAGTCGCCGAGCGCCCGGGTGTGGCTCCAAGGATCGCGACAGGTTTGCCTGCCAGCACACTTTCGAAGGCAGGACGTGAAGCCCAGTCGATCGCGTTCTTCAGGACCCCGGAAACAGAGCCGTTATATTGCGGGGTAGAAAAGAGAATTCCATCGGCGTCTCGAATCGCTGCCTTGAGCTTGGCTACCGGTGCGGGATCGCCTACAGCTTCCACGTCCGCGTCATAAAGCGGAACATCATGAAGAAGAAACATCGACACGGTGACGCCTTCGGGTGCGACCTCGGACGCCGCCTGAATCAAAGCGCGATTGAATGAATGCTTCCGCAAACTACCGGGGATTCCCACGATATTTATTGAGTTTGTTGACACAACGACCCTTTCCAACAATCAAGACCTACCCGCAGGCAGAGAGACGGCGTCCCACGCCATATATCTTCCTGGTCCGGGATTAACTTACCGGGGAACTCGACTAGCAGCTCACAGATTAGCGAATTACGGCTTCATCAAGTTGCAGCAGACCTGGCAGCGACAGATTCAATCTGCGCCACGAGTCGCCTGCATCTTGTGACAACAGCACCTCACCGTGCTGCATTCCCGCGAGCAATGTTGCGGGTCGATCGCGCAACGTCAACAAGCTGTAGGGCATGTACGTCAGCGGGTTCTCCAGCGCACCATTCAGGAGCTCGAACGGTTGTTCACCGCGCTTGCGGTAGATGTGAGCCTGGGCGTTGCCATTCCTGGCGTGAGCGTAGCGGGCGCTATGGCTGGCCGATACGTACCAGAGGTCGGGATCGGCCGGGTCGACGGCAATGCCCCAGGAATAGTGGCGATCCATCCCGTCGTCCACCGGCTTCCAGGTTGATCCTTCATCGTCACTGAGCGCGACCCCTTGACCTGCGGCTTCGTAGACGCGCTCCGTAGCTGTGGCATGCACACGAATGGCATGCGAATCGGTGTACGCGCCAGGCTTACGATCTTCCCAGGTTTCACCGCCATCGAGTGAGCGCATTACGCCGCCGAGCTCGATTCCAACGTAGAGAATTGAGGGATTCGTCGGGTGCGGGGTGATCCATCGAGTGTGATGAGTCCATGGGCGTGGGGGAAATGACCAGGTGCTCGACGACGGCAGCGCCGGCAACGCGGGAAAGTCTTCCCAACTCTCGCCATCGTCCACCGTCCGATAGAACCTGCTCGGCTCCGTCCCGACGTAGATGACTGACTTGCCGTTCACTTGATGGGCCGGTGAGATCGCGACCGAGGGCGTGCGCCGGTGCGGGATGCCTGCGCCAATGAAACGCCAGCTAGCACCACCGTCATCACTGAGAAAAACGCCATCATCATTAGTCCCGGCGACAATTCGATCTGGATCGTGCGGATCAACGCTGACGCACTGAACCTTCATGCCCTCAAGCGCGAGATTCACGTCGAAGTCCTGACCATTCTGTGTGTCGATACGAGCCACAGCGTCTCCTGTGGCGGCGAAAAGGCGAAAGCCATCCATGTGTGTTCCTCCAAGAGCTTGATCTTCAGAAGAGACGTATTTTCAGCATAGCTTCTCGATTCGCCAGAAGGCATCCGATGAAGTTCGCAATCGGGTCCGCCACCGTGTGCTTCAGGCGGTGGGGTACTGCCAGGGCTGCCCGTCGTTGGCTGTCCGATTAGGGAGGAACCCAAGATCGGCGGCGATACTGCGAAAGCTCTCGGGAACTCGCCACACGACAGTAGCCCGAGATTCACGCGCCAACACCATCTCGAGCAGGATGCGCCCGGCCTCCGCGCCTGCACCGTCATCGGCAATCGCGAAGTGAAGAATCTCCACGTTTTCGCCAGGACGATTCCGAGCCAGGCCCACAAGCCCGTCGATCGTTTCCTCGCGATAGAGTCCATAAATGACGCGATGCTGATCGTTGCGGTAGCGTATCTCGTGGTTCAGCAAGATGGAAACATCAGACACGCCTAGCCGCGCGGCTCAACAGAGAACGGACTGGCGCCTGGCCAGTCCGTCCCGCAATGTCGATCAACCTGTACATTGTGTTGCAGCTAGTCCGCTGCAGCCGCCCACTCCAGCGGCGGCTGATCCTCAGTCCAACGCAGGTTCAGATTACGATTCGCGCCAACCTCGTCGAGCCGCTTGAACTCGGTGTTGTGCGGAGCCGTCGTCAGAATCTCGGGATTGTTCTCCGCTTCATCCGCGATCTGGCGCATAGCCGCGATGAATTGATCGAGTGTCTCGATACTCTCAGTCTCGGTCGGTTCGATCATCAACGCTTCAGGCACAACCAGTGGGAAGTAGACCGTCGGCGGGTGGAAACCGAAGTCAAGAATACGCTTGGCGATGTCGAGAGCCCTCGCTCCCTGAGCGCGCTGGCGGGTGGCCGACAGCACGAACTCGTGCATGCAGGTTCGGTCATAGGGCAGTTCGTAGAGGTCTTTCAGTCTGTGCATCATGTAGTTCGCGGCCAGTACTGCGTCTTCGCTAACCTGGCGCAATCCGGCTGCTCCATGCATTCGGATGTAGGTATAGGCGCGCACGTGCATGCCGAAATTGCCGTTGAATCCGTGGACCTTGCCGATTGAATGTTCTGGATCACTGAAGTCGTAGAAGGCGTTACCATCTTCGTCTTCGGTACGAACAATGACGGGATGTGGCAGGTACGGCTCAAGTCCAGCCCGCACACCAACCGGGCCTGATCCGGGGCCACCGCCACCGTGTGGCGTCGAAAAG
This sequence comes from uncultured Chloroflexia bacterium, assembly GCA_963745675.1. GTDB lineage: Bacteria > Chloroflexota > Chloroflexia > Thermomicrobiales > CFX8 > JAUIIK01. The sequence goes on along the minus strand of CAVUYM010000009.1, from coordinate 374,814 downwards.
GTCTTATGCAGGTTGTAGTGCATGATATCGATACCGAGATCACCGGGGCGCACGATGCCAAGAATGGCATTGAAATTTGCCCCGTCGTTGTAAACGAGCCCGCCTGCTTCGTGGACGATCTCGACGATCTCCTCGATATTCTCGTCCCACAAACCGAGCGTACTCGGATTAGTGATCATCAGAGCTGCGGTATCCGGCCCGACAAGTTCCCGCAAACGCTCGACATCGGCGTTGCCACGCGCATCGGATTTGAGCTCGACGACGTTGAATCCAGCCATCGCGGCAGTGGCCGGATTTGTGCCGTGGGCCGAATCGGGCACGATGACCGTTCTACGTTCGTGATCCCCACGGGCTTCGTGATATGCACGCGCAATCAGCACGCCGGTCAGCTCACCATGCGCGCCCGCTGCCGGCTGCAGCGTTACCGCGTCGAAACCGGAGATCTCGCCCAACATGTTCTGCAGCTCGTACATCACCTCGAGCGCACCCTGAACGTCGACAGGGTCCTGCAGCGGATGAATGTGGGCGAAACCCGGCATTCGGGCAACGATCTCGTTGATCTTCGGGTTGTACTTCATGGTGCAGGAACCAAGCGGGTAGAAGTTAATGTCAATCGCATGGTTCTTCTGCGACAGGCGCGTATAGTGCCGGATTACATCAATTTCGCTAACTTCAGGCAGGTTTAACTCATCCCTGACGAGCCCGGATGGGATTTCAGTTTCAGGCACATCGACCTCGGGCACGGTCGTACCGGTGCGTCCCGGCTTGCTCAGTTCATAAATCAGTGGTTCTAAAGCCATTACGCTCTCCCTAAATCGCTCATATTGTTGTCGCGATTATAGCCGCAGGTACGGACCGCGTGACGCGAGTCAATTGGCGCTCGGTGATAGAATCCGGGGACTTCAGGGCATTTCACGATCATTATGAACAAGTGAGTCCAGTAAACATGTCTGAATCCTACTTCTATGGTGGCCAAGCGGTGATGGAAGGCGTCATGATGCGCGGTCGCAAGACCTTCGCCGTCGCCTGCCGCGCGCCGAACGGTGACATCCTCGTCTACGAGGAAGAACTGGAGCCCGGCCCCGTCCTCAAGCGAGTTCGAAATCTCGCGTTTATTAGGGGTGCGGTTGTCCTCTGGGACACGCTGATCCTTGGCATGCGCAGCCTGATGTTTTCGGCCAACGTCGGTCTGCAGGAAGAGATTGAAGAGGACGAATCGGCCCAGGAACTCGGCGGATTTCCCGTGGATAACGCTGGCGGTATTGGCGCTGGCAGGTATCCTCACCGTCTGGCTTTTGGCGCCACTATTGGCGCGGCTCGTCAACGACCTTGTGAACCGGGAAAGCCTCGAGTCTACAGTCTTCTGGGGCATTCGCGGCCTGCTCGCGGCCATATTCGGTCTCATCGGCATCAGTATCGTCCGCTCGCATCGCAGCGCCGTGGAGCGAGCCAAACTCGGAGAGCCAGAAGAACCGGAGACGCTCACCGGCGTGGTCCTGTGGGTAACGGTCGCGTTTTCCTTGTTGTTTTCGATCGGCATATTCTTCGTCGTGCCAGTCGCCGCCAGTGCCTGGCTCGAGCGCTTCATATCGTCACATCTGGTCGTCAATATTATCGAGGGCATATTGCGCCTGGCGCTACTCATTGGCTATCTCGTCTTGATCGCCCGGACGGAAGACATCCGGCGAGTATTCGCCTACCACGGCGCTGAACACAAGACGATCAACGCCTACGAGAAGAACCTTCCATTGGATGTCGAGCACATTCGCCCACAGCCACTGGAGCACATTCGGTGCGGCACCGGTTTCCTATTACTCGTGGTACTCATCTCCATCGTCGTTTTCTCGATGCTTGGCCGGCCCTCGCTCTTCTGGCTCATCACCTCGCGCATTGTGCTGGTGCCGGTCATTGCCGCGATCGGTTTCGAGGTCATTCGTTTCAGCGCACGGCACGCCGAGTCAACCGCAGTGAAAATCATCCTCGCGCCTGGTCTGGCGCTCCAACGGCTGACGACTCGCGAGCCTGAGGACGACATGTTGTTGGTCGCGGTTGCGGCTTTCAAGCGTGTAGCGGCCCGTGATGGCGTCATCGCTGAATCCGAACTGAACGATGGTGCAATCCTGGTCGACGATATGGGTCGCCCGCTGGAAGCAATCGTGCCTTCGGAAGCTGCCGTAGCTAGCCGCTAAGAAGAATTTCTACCTATTACCTGTTTACTGATCCAGCCGTCTCCTGCTAGGCTCCCGTTGCGTGCCGGTGGCGTACGACGGGACAATTCCAATGGATGAACCAGATCGTTCAGACAAGCGTGGAATTGTCGTGCGCGAAGTCCACTCCCCGGCCGATATGGAAAAGATTTTCAAGATTCGCGATGAGGTCTTTGTCGTCGAGCAGTCGCTGACTCCAAATGCCCGCAATGATCCTGATGACGAGCGCAGCTTCCACTATCTGGCAGAACTCGACGGGCGTCCGGTCGGCACCGGCCGGCTCACCATGCTGGGGAACGAAGCTCAAATCGCCTGGGTGGCTGTGCGCAAAGATACTCGCGGTTCCGGCGTCGGCTGGAAGATCATGGAAGCGATGATCGAACGCTCCGAGCAGGAAGACGGCGAATACATCATCCTGAATGCCCAGACGCATGCATTGAACTTTTACGAACGGCTGGGGTTCTACTCCGTCGGACGGTCTTCACGATGGCCAGAATCCCCCACCAAGTCATGATTCGCCAGATCACTCCCGGCGGTGGCGAAACCATTCGCCGCTACTTGGAGAGCTTCGGAGGACAGTAGATTCGAGCAATGTCGCCCCTTTCTCGGGCGATTCGTAGCTGTGCATTCGAGGCTTGCGGTTCTCGACACCGATTGCAAAAATGTGATGAATGGTTCGAAGACGCCCCGTCTGAAGAGGAGAGAGAAGCGCTGTGCCGACTCTGCCCTATCGTGAAGAATCCGATGCGGATGACCGCACGAAAGCCGCCTACGAGGACATCAAAGCGGGTTTTGGAGCCGGGCAGGTTCCGAACATTTATAAGGTGCTCGGTCATAACCCGAACGATCCTTGAAGCCGCCGTCGAACATCGCCACAAGGTCATGGACGAGGGCGAACTTGATCCAACGCTCAAAGAGTTTCTGGCATGGGCAACGGTGACGCTGCTCAACAATCAGTTTGGCATCCAGATCCACACTGCAAGGCTCAAGCGGCTTGGTTTCTCCGACGCCGAGGTCATCGAAGCGCTCGGTGTGCTGCAGTATTTCGCCGGCATTTCAGTCGTCATCAACGGGCTGAACATGGGTGATGACGTCAATGAGAATGTCAAAGCCTATCTGCGCGGCGATGGCTGAAATACCGCCTCCGCCAGTTCAACCTCTGCGCGAGATCGACCGCACAGGTTGAACTCATCGACCAGACGTTGCTTCCCGACGAAGAGCGCTGGATACCGATCAACATCGGTCGAGACGATGCGGGAAGCGATTCAGTCGCTTCGTATCCGCGGAGCACCGGCAATCGGAATCGCTGGCGCTTATGGCCTCGCGATTGCATCCGAACGCTCAGCCGCAACCAATAGCGTCGAGTTGCTGGCTGATATGAGAGAGCGCAGGCCAGCGACTGGCAAGTGCGCGCCCGACGGCCGTCAACCTGGGCTGGGCGATCCGTCGCGTCCTCGTTGCCGTCTCTGAAATGGAGACGGAATCCGTCGAGAGCATTCGCGACGCCGTCTGGGCAGAAGCGCGTGAGATCATGCGCGAAGATCTCGACATGTGCCGCCGTATTGGCCTGGCCGGCGCTGAGCTCCTATCCGGCGGCTCGGTCCTGACCCACTGCAACACCGGTGGACTTGCCACGGCGGGTTACGGCACGGCACTGTCGGTCATCTTCATGGCCCATGCACTTGGCCAGGACATCCACGTCTACATCGATGAAACGCGCCCATTGCTCCAGGGCGCGCGGCTCAACACCTGGGAGCTATCGAAAGCGGGCATCCGCTCGACGCTGATTACCGACAACATGGCCGCAACAGTGCTTTCCGGTGGAGATGTTCGAGCAGCCATCGTCGGAGCGGATCGTGTCGCTGCCAATGGCGACGTCGCCAACAAGATTGGAACCCTGGGTGTGGCGATCCTGGCGCGACACTACGGCGTTCCGTTCTACGTCGCGATACCGACTTCTACCATCGACTTCGATTGTCCGGACGGCGCTCACATCCCGATCGAAGAACGGGATCCCCAAGAGGTCGTAGAGTTTCGAGGTGTTCGAACTGCGGTAGCGGGGACTGAAGCCTATAACCCGGCCTTCGACGTCACACCTGCAAATCTCGTCTCAGCGATCATCACCGAACATGGTGTCATTGAAGCTCCCTACGTCGAGAACCTCGCCAAATTGCAGCCGTAGTCCGTTAACTTTACGCCTCACGGTAGTTGGAACGCGCAGATAGAACGAACTACGCCTCGGCAGGCTCGTCGTCTGGCTCTTCGAAGGCATCATCCTCGCGCGACGAAACCCCGAGGAGGAGGGACTGCTCGACGATGCCGCGCCGAACAAGGTTTTCGGCGTCGATAAGAGCCTGACGCAGCGGATGATCCGGCCGGGCGTTGGCCAGCATTTCCCGCACCTGGCGCATCAGATCCAGCGTCTTGTTGAAGGTCATCACGAGGTCGCCCTCGCTCAGATCAATCTTCTCGATGATCGTTGAGATGTTGGCGCCGCCGCACCAGGCACGGACCCCGCCGTAGAAACTCGCGTGATGACCACTGGAGATGAACAGTCCGTTGGCACGCTCTGCACCAACGATTTGCTTCTCAAGGTCTTCCAGGCGCCGTCGCAGGAGCACAAGATTGTTCGGCAGAGAGTAGGTGTTTCGCAGTCGGCTATCGCGATCGTAGGCGTACCAGGAAAATACTTCTGCGATATCATCGGGCACGAGCTTGTCAAGCAGTCCTCGATCGATCATCTCGCAAATGATAAGGCCGTTGTTGTCGAATACATCGGCCAGAAGATCAGTCTTCGTCGTCGGATAGCCGCGATGCAGGTAACCATAGCGATGCAGCACATCTCGAATACCCTGGATGAGGCTGCGAATGCGCTCTGCTTCATTCTCCAGCTCGTCCTTCAACGCCTGCTCGGACCTGTCACGCTCTTTCTCCAGAGCAATCGCATAGCGAATGTTGTTCTGATGCTCCTTTCGCTTGGAACACTGGTGACAGGGATGGGACTCTCGCGTCGAGCGCGTCGTCGCGAGTTGTGAGCGTGCTTCGCTCACATCCCGTTCGAGCTCTTCGCGAGCTGCTCGCTGCCGCGCTTCGGTCTTCTCGCGATGATCGATGATGAGTTGTTCCAGATCTGGCAATGGAAATGCGTCGATCTGATCGTGAACAGTCGGCTACAACATCAAGCGGCAAGAACGTTGTTACATCCGTCGACCGGGCCATCGAGCATCGTGAGATCCTCGGGCACATCCACGACGAATTCTCTCGTCGGCAAGTAATCGATCTCGCGATACTGCTCGAGTCGAACAACGGAAGTTCCGAAGAGGAACAGTCCGATTCCACCAGTACCTTCTGGCCGACCAAGGAAAACGCCCCAGCCACCTCTGCGAGAATGGACGACGACACCCGGGCCGCTTGTGCGGAACAAGCGCCGCAGGGCCTGCCGTCCGGGTTCTGACCATGGACGCCCCTCAACCTGCAGATTCAATCCGGCCTGATCACTCTCCAATGTTCGCACGAGACTGCTCAGCGCATTGATTGAGCGATTGAAGCCTCGATATTCAGCGAGCAAGTTCTCGCCATCGTCGTGGCCGATCAGGCATCCGCGCGGGATCTCCTGCGTGCGTTGCTCGAGCGCGACGATATCTTCCTCAAGTTCCCTTGCCCGCCGGGCCGACTGATACTGAGCAAGCGATTGCTGCAGGAGGTAGCGCACGCGATTCCCATGCGGAGGATCCCAGATGTTGAGCACGGTGTTGTAGCGAATCGCGAAGGAGCTCATGACCGGTTCAAGTTCACCGGTCGCGATCTCGAGCATCGTCGAAAATCGCACCCACGGAGAATAGGGCGTGACGACGTGGCCGACCTCGTCCATGCCCGCGTCGTCCGGCGCGCCCGGCCATCTGCTGGAATTCGTTCGGGATCAGCAAGCCGCCGCTGGCGCCCATCCCACTTGTTCAAGCGGCCGATGACGACCGAGCGGGCAGGCATATTGACTCCCAGGGCGAGTGTATCGGTCGCAAAGACAACTTGCATCAGGCCACGAGTGAAGAGCACTTCGACGAGTTGTTTGAGCACCGGTAACAGACCGGCATGATGAAACCCTATGCCCCGGCGCGCGAAACTGATGCTGTCGGCGACCTGCTTGAGTTCGCGGTCTTCGGTTCGAAGTCCCTTGAGCTGGGTTTCGATGACGTGCTCGATCGCCGCAGCCCGCTCCTCATCAGGCACGAAGCGGGTGCGCATCATCGAGACGCGCTGAGCATATTCTTCGCAGTCCCGGCGAGAGAAGAGGAAATAGATTGCGGGAAGCATCTGGCGCTGGTACATCGCCTGGAGAATTTCCCAGGGCTGCGGTTCTTCCAACTCCGCCTGACGGCGCATCTCCGGCGAGATTCCGCCACGGCGCATCTGCCGGCGAATCTCGCCGCCGTACTTTGAGAAATCACCGACGATGTCGCCGTTGTGATCGATGACCGGGCGGAGCTTCTTATCGAGGTAGTAAAAGAGCGCCAGCGGGATGGCGCGTTCCAGGTGAGTGATCAGATGTATCGGGCGGTGGGTCCTGCTGATCCAGCCGGCGATCTCGTCCGCATTTGATACTGTCGCAGAAAGGCAAATCAGCTGCACGTGCTCGCGGGCAGAGGATGATCGCCTCTTCCCAGGTCGTGCCGCGCTCGGTGTCGGCGATGTAGTGCACCTCGTCGAAGATGACGCAATCGACTGTTTCGATCTCCCAGGGCGTCTGAAGCAGCATGTTGCGCAACACTTCAGTCGTCATGACGAGAATCGGCGCGGCGGGATTTTCAGTCACGTCGCCGGTCAGCAAGCCGACCTGGTCGTGATAGATCTCGCGCAAGATCGCGGAACTTCTGGTTCGAAAGCGCTTTAATGGGTGTCGTATAGATGACCCGGCCCTGGCGGCGAAAGGCCTCGTAAACGCCAAACTCAGCGACAAGCGTCTTGCCGGTTCCTGTTGGCGCGGCGACCATGACCGAATCACCGCCGAGAAACTTCTCGAGCGCATCCACTTGAAACGGATCTAGCTCGAAGGGATAGAGCGCTCCGAATTGATCGATTATCTCGGCAGTCGTCGGTTGGGGGCTCGTTGATGTCATATGAATTTAGAATGAATGAGCATGCAATTATCCGGAATAAGAGTGGCGAACTGTCGTTCTACACGGCGATATAGCTACGAGAGTATACCAATGCTCCCGATTGTTCCTGCGATCGATGACACAATTGCCGTAGTGCGCTTCAAACCATGAAGATAGGAATCAACGCCCACAAACTATCGTTTGAGCCTGGTTTTCGACAGGCAGGAACGAGCCGCTACATCGAAGCCCTGCTCCAAGAACTGCCCAAGATAGCTGCAGAAGACGAAATCATCGCCTTCACTGGACGAGTTCCGGCGGAGTGGCCCGATCGATTTCCTCGCATCAATTCACTGGAACCAGGCACGCTTCCCGACCGCGTGGCCGCCCGCGCGCATCGTCTGGGAGCAGACGGCGGGCATCGGGCTCGGGCTACGCTACAGGCTCGACGTGATGCACTGCCCGCTCAATATTGCCCCGCTCTTTCCCGGCGCACCTACGGTTGTCACCGTTCATGACATTGCTTTTGAGCGTTTTCCGGAGCATTATCCGGCCGGTCAGACCCGCTATCTTTCAACGATGACTCGCCTCAGCACGCAACGTGCCAGCGCGCGTCATCGCTGTCTCGCAGCACGACCCGCGACTGATTTGATCGACTTCTACGGCATCGATCCGCGATCGCATCGACGTCATCTCACAACGGCATTGACGCCGAGTTTAGACAATACAGTGATCCTGAGATAGCGAGTTTTCGCGTCCGAGAACGAGCTTCCAGAGTACGTTCTCTGCTCTTCGTCGGGACGCTACAACCGCGCAAGAATCTGGACGGATTACTTCGAGCCTATGCACTCATTGCGGATCGAATCGAATGGCCGCTCGTCGTCATCGGCGGGCGGGTTGGCTCTACAGCCCGATCCACCGGCTCGTGCAGAGATTAGGGTTGTCGCAGAAGGTTCGCTTCCAAGGTTATGTCGAACCATCGGACCTGCCTTATTGGTACGCCGCCGCTACGATCTTCGTATTGCCGTCTCACTACGAAGGTTTCGGCCTGCCGGTCGCCGAAGCGATGGCCAGCGGGACACCGGTGATCACGTCTTCAACCTCCTCTCTACCAGAAGTCGCTGGCGACGCTGCCCTGCTGGTCGATCCGTCATCGCCAGTTGAGATCGCCCGGGCTATGCTGGAACTGGCAGAAGACTGTGAGCGTAGGAGAGAATTAGCCGCGCGAGGAATACGGAGATCTCGTCGCTTTACCTGGAAGCAAGCAGCAGAAGAAACCTATGCGGTTTACCAACGGGCGAGCATACAGAGGAAAAGGGAGCACTAAGAACCGTGATCGCGATCGGCGGACAACGCAAACAGATCTCAGAAGTTGGCGAGTTTGGCCTTATCACCGGGATCTCCAACCTCATCAGAGCGTCCAAAGGCAACAAGAGCAGGGTCGAACTTGGCCCCGGCGATGATGCCGCGCTCTTCAAGCCGCGTCCCGGCCACACGGCAACGATCACGACCGACACGCTCATCGAGGGTGTCCATTTCCGCCACGACTGGAGCAACGGCGAGTCAGTCGGCATCAAAGCGATGGCAGTCAATGCCAGCGACATTGCAAGCATGGGCGGCCGCCCTCGGGTCGCCGTCATCTCGCTCGGACTGAAGGGCAACGAAACTGATCGCTGGGTCTATGAGTTCTATCGTGGAGCCCTGCGCGTCGCAGAGAAACACCAGTTCGCGGTCGTCGGCGGCGATATCGTCTCATCGCCGACCGCTACCGTCGTCTCCGTCACGATCTACGGCGAGATCTCGCCACGCAAGCCCCCGCTTACTCCGCAACCAGGCACAACCAGGCGATGTGATTGCGTTGACCGGGACGATCGGTTTATCGGCCGCCGGAGCGCGCATTCTGGCAGATGAAAGCCTCAAGCTCGAAGGCTCACCTCGCATGCTCGACGCACACCGCCGGCCAGAGCCGCGAGTCCTGCAAGGCTTGTTGCTGCGTTGGGCTGGAGTGCGCTGCGCCATGGACCTCTCCGACGGGCTGCTTGGCGATCTACCAAAAATCTGCGAGGCCAGCGGCGTGCATGCCCAACTGATTGAAGAGCGTCTGCCAATACCAAACGCGGTTCGCTGGGGCTTCCACGACTGGTTTGATCTCGCTATGCGAGGTGGCGAAGACTTCGAGCTGTTGTTCACCTGTCCCCCCGAGAATTTCGTCCTGGTAGAGATGCTCTTCCGCCGCTGGGGCTGCCCGGCTCCGATACAGATCGGGGAAATCCAGGAGTCGAACGACAAACGCGCCCAAATCCGCATGACCCAAATCGACCGGCGACAGCTTGATATCGAACCCGGCGCCTGGGACCACTTCTCTACCAGTTCCTGAACCTCAGGCACCTTATCTAGCGGCTGACAGATATGTGGCTACGAGCTTCGTGCCTCTATCGAAGTTGCCGGCATCCAGGTAATTGAGGATGCGTACAACTCCGCCCGCGCCTGGAGGTTGGATGGGGGATTCCCCGACGGCGACTCTTGAAGTAGTCGCCAGCCAGCACATCAGCTTCAGTCGCGCTCTGGCTGCTGGTCGCCTGTAGCGAGGATGATGACGATGCCGGAGCAGAAGAAGACCCGGAAGCCTTCAATGAGCCCAATCTGCCGCCCTCGATGGTCGATTTGAACTCAATATTGGAGACGGCGACGTGACTCTAGCCGGTTCCAACGAGGTCAACGACCCTGTCGCTACGCTATCATCTGTGCCAGGGCGTCACGCTTGACGAATTGGACCATGCGATTGACTGCAATCCGACGGGCTGGTCTCGATCACATCTCGCATAGCAGCCAGCAGACCCGAGAACTGGGAGCTGCGTTGGCCCGCCGCCTCCATGCCGGAGATCTCATTCTGCTCAGCGGTTCGGTCGGTTCGGGCAAAACGACCTTTATCCAGGGAATCGCATCAGGACTCGGTATTCGCGATCCCGTCACGAGCCCAACCTACACGCTGGTTGCCGAATACGCTGGACAATTGGGAGAGACCCCGGTTCGTTTCTATCACATCGACCTCTATCGACTTGCAGAGGAAAGTGACGAACTCACCTCCTTCGGTCTCGAGGAGATCCTCGAAGATCCCGGCGGAATCGCCGCGATTGAGTGGCCCCAGCGAGCGGTATCGTTGTTGCCCGAAACCTGGTTACTGGTAGAACTCGAGCCTGTCGCTGAGACGAAGCGACGCGCCAGATTCATCGCACAAGGCGATCGCTACCAGGAGCTTATCGGCCAGTTCAGAGTGGAAGCGGGCCGTGGTCGTGGATAGTACGAGAAATCAATGGTTACTGGGGATCGACACCTCATCGACAGCCGTATCGCTTGCTATTGCGCCAGCCGGGGACGACTATGGCCAGCCTGGCGCAGACATTACCTGGCAAGCGCACCGAAACCAGACGGTGACACTACTCGAACAGTTAGACGCGCTATTGCACCTCAATGACATTGAGACATCGGATCTGGACGGTGTCGTAGTCGCAATCGGACCGGGCTCGTTCAGCGCCTTGCGCGTCGGGCTAGCTACAGCCAAAGGCTTATGCCTCGCGCTCGATATTCCAATTTTCGGCATTGGCACGTTGGACGCGAGCGCGGCGCAATATGAAGGCTGGGGGCGTCCCGTGCGCGCACTGGTCCATGCCGGCCGCAAGCGCGTCGTCGCCGGAGATTATCGTCCCGGTTTGACTGGCCTCACCTTGGCCGCAGCGCTCGAGCACCGCACCCTGGACCGTCTGGACGAGGGGCTGACTGAACCAACGCTGCTCGTTGGTGATTTGAGCGAGCAGGTCGCCGATCAATATCGCGCCTCGGAGACCGTTATCCTGCTGCCACATTCAAGCCGAGAACGCCGGGCCGGTATCCTTATCGAGATGGCGCATGAACGCTGGTTGAAAGGCGAGTCCGACGATCTCGCCGCACTCGAACCGATTTACGTCCACAGTCGCCCGGAATCTGCGGCTGCTGGAACGAGGGCACGTTGAAATGTCGATGTACTACCTCGAACCCATGCGTCAGGAGGATGTGGCAGAGGTCTCCCTGGTCGATCATCTGTGCTTCTCAAACCCCTGGCCACAGTCAGCCTATCGGAGAGAGCTACGCAAACCGCAGAGTAACTATTATGTCGTGTTACGTGGTGCGGATGATTCCAGCCCGAATGGTAAGGATGAGACGGAAGATGGACGCGGGAAATTCAGCTTCCTTCCAATACCATGGCGCACAGAGTCGCCTCGCAGACAGGATCCACTCATTGGCTTCGCAGGCATGTGGATCATGTTCGATGAGGCCCACATCACAACGATCGGCGTCCACCCGGACCAGCGCGGGAATGGACTCGGGGAATTGCTCCTCGTCCAGCTCTTCATCGAAGCTGCTGCACGTGGCGCCGAGATGATGACCCTGGAAGTGCGCGTGTCAAACGACTCGGCCCAGGCGCTTTACCAGAAGTATGGTTTCGAGCGACACGGTGTACGCCGGCGCTACTACAGCGACAATGGGGAGGACGCCTACATCATGTGGTCTCCGAACATCCGCGAACCGGAGTACGTCAAACAGTTCGATGAGCTGCGCGGGCGGCTTCTCCAGCGAATTGGATCGCGTGTCGTTTCGTTGCCCAATGAGCAGGCGGCAGGCTGAGCGTGATTATTCTCGGTATCGAAACTTCATGCGACGAAACATCAGCAGCTATTGTGCGCGAGGGTCGCGATGTCTGCTCAAATATCATTGCCTCCCAAACTGACATACATGCCCGTTATGGTGGCGTCGTCCCCGAACTTGCCTCACGTCAGCACATCATTGCGATCATTCCAACCGTCAGAGAAGCCATCGAAGCGGCAGGCGTCAGTCGAGACGATATCGACGCAATTGCAGTCACTGAAGGGCCTGGCTTATCCGGGTCACTTTTGGTGGGCGTCAATCTCGCCAAGACGCTTGCGTTCGCATGGAAGAAGCCGCTCATCCCGGTCAACCATCTTGAAGGGCATATCTATTCGAACTGGCTACAGCACGATGACGCCAGCGCTCCCGAACCGCAGTTTCCTGCCGTCTGCCTGATCGTCTCAGGCGGTCACACCGAACTGCTTCTCGTCCACCGCCACGGGGTCTACGAAATACTGGGGCGCACGCTTGACGACGCCGCTGGTGAGGCGTTTGACAAGGGCGCGCGAATTCTCGGGCTGGGGTATCCGGGCGGACCGGCAATCCAGCAAGCCGCTGAAGGCGCGCGGTTGATGGTGGATTTTCCGCGTTCCTGGCTCGGAGATTCATACGATTTCTCATTCTCCGGGGTAAAGACGGCATTGCTGCGGGAATGCGATCAATACCGCCGTCCGAAAGATCCCCGCCGCAAGTCAAAGCGCGATCTCACTGCGCCCTTTCCGGAACATGACCCCCCAGAATATTCGCCCAACATGCCGGTAGCAGGTTTGGCCGCCTCCTATCAGGATGCAATCGTCGACGTGCTGGTTACAAAAACCGCCAGAGCCGCCAAAGAACATGCTGCCAAAAGTGTGCTGCTAGCAGGTGGAGTGGCCGCCAATCGGTTGCTGCGGAGCCGCCTTGCACGCCAGGTCGACGCGCCACTCTTCGTCCCGCCAATCGAATACTGCACGGACAACGCCGCGATGATCGCAGGGGCCGCCTACCAGATCGTCCGGCGCGGCGTGGCAGTTGGCTGGGGTCTCGATGTCAAAGCCCAGTATCCGCTCGAAGCGGTCCCTAGCGTTCAGATCGTCCATCATGGCCGGCAATAGCCGCTTTCGGGCAGAGCGCGAGGCAGCCGTCAGGATCGCTCTGGAGGCCGGTACACTCCTTTTAGAGATGCAAAATCAAGCCCGGACGATTGACTTCAAGGGCCAGACTGACCTCGTGACCGACGCGGATAGAGCCAGCGAGCGACTCATCGCCGCCCGCCTGGAGGAAGCATTTCCAGAGGACGGAATGCTGGGCGAGGAATCGGGCTACAGTTCGATGGCGGAAACGGCCGAGCGGCTGTGGGTCGTTGATCCGCTCGATGGGACAACAAACTACGCGCACCATTTCCCGATGTACGCTGTGTCGATTGCGCTCATCGTCAACGGTGTCATCGAAGCTGGCGCTGTCTACGTACCGCCGCTCGACGAAATCTTCTCGGCTGAACGGGGAGAAAAAGCAACACTCAACGACAAGCCAATCGCGGTTTCCACCAACGATAACCTGGAGAATGCGCTGCTTGGGTCCGGTTTTTCGTACAACCTTGCAGAACGGGAGCGTAACTTCGAACATTGGCGGCGTTTCATCGTCAAGGCCCGCGCCGTGCGTCGAACCGGTTCAGCAGCCTATGACCTTTGTTGTGTGGCCTGTGGCCGCTTCGATGGTTACTGGGAGCGAGGCCCTTCGGCATGGGACCTTGCCGCCGGCAGCTTGATCGTGACCGAAGCGGGCGGTTTCGTCAGTGATTTCCATTTGCGAACGTTCGACCCATTTGGCGGCGAAGTATTGGCCGCCTCCCCGGGCATACACCATCAAATGTCGACGGTTCTCACAGGCTAAGATCAGGTAATTAACGACTGGCGAACTAGTACCACCGGCCCGCATACAACCTACCACCGTGGTACCGTCCTCTGGAATTCTAGGAGTAAGGTAGAGTGGATTCACAAGCCTCTGATTTTCATAATCAGATAATAGAGGCGATACAGACGGGCGAGGTCGTTTGTCTGTTCTTTCCGAGAATTGGAAAGACGCTGGTGCTGGACCTGCGCCACACGATCGAGATCCCGCCAAGCGTGATTATCGATAACATGGTCACCCGGCCTCGCGAACGTCTCGAGCGTCTGGAAAAGATGCGTCCGACGTTGCCGCCACCTGAGGAGCTACGCATCGCTCCATGGGTAGGTTCAGTTGCTTCGCTGGAAGATGCTGGGATCGCCAGTGCGATGCTTGAACGATGCGCGGAAACTGGCAACGTCAATACCGTAGAACGCTGCCGCAAGGCAATTCAGACGCTCACGAATATTGAGCGCGATCATCTTCGAGCAATTGTCCGTGGCGAGATGTCCCGCACTATCTGGGAACGTGAACGGGGCGCGACCAGCTAAAGAGCGCGATCAAATCGTTTTGACGGACGGCACGGCCCTTAGCAGTGGGAGCACGTGACGTGGAAGAGCCTACGACGAATACGACAACAGACGAGCGCCTTGTATCTACACCTGAACCGCTCAACACGGGGCTATTACGTCCGGCCGGTGGCACAGCGATACTCCTCGATCGCTGGGGCACGCCTGCGTCTGACCAACGCTATGTTGTCGAAACACTTGAGTGGATGGCAAAGGAGCTCGGCACCAAGCGGGCACGCTTCGTGCGCCTGCTCCCGAGCGGCATCTGGATCGTACAAACGGTTGTCCAGGGCAAGATCGTCGCCCAACCGGCGGATCGTGCCGAGATTGCCATGGCCTGGGCAGTCAGTCTAAGTCGAGACGTCTACAGCGCTTCTCGGCCACGGATCATGACCATCGACGGAGGCGGGATCAGACCCATCGCCGTAACCACCTACATCGCTATTCCGGTGCTTTGCCAGCAGGGCCTGGCAGGCATTATCGAGGCGGCCGGCGCACTCAAACCGGGCGCAGAGCGCATTGCGCGAGCCGCCAAGGACCGCATCGCAGAGTTCGCCACGCGACTCATTTTTGATCCCGGACTGCGTTCCGAACCCCGCATCACGTTGGAGACCGAGTGCGACATCGCAGCCGGCCTCAACTCCAGCAGCTGCACGCAGCTATCCTCCAGGGAATGGGAATTCATCGGGACGATAATGGAAGCTAAAAAGCTGACAGAAATCGTCGATGAGCTGGGCTGGACAGAACAGCAAGCGATCAAAATAGCGAAGAATCTGGTCGCACGAGGCATGATCACGGTTCGAACGCCTACTGGCGTCCTGATGACCTCAACGACGTCGCTCCTGAACGATCCGTCGGACTATCCAATTCCGGCATAGATCCTTTGATCTCCGCTCGCATTTGGGGCGGAATCTCCCGGCCAGATGGTTTGCATTGCCACGCAGCCTACGAGGGGTCGTGAAGGCCATGATTAATCTGACGACAGCACCCGGCGAGATCACAGCGTTCAACGCATGCCAATTCCAGAGACCACATGTTCCCACTTCCTCACCTCGGTAACTTTGACCCGCCATTGCGCTGGTGACGCTTGAATCCCTATCAATAATCCTGACACCTCCCGGGCTACAATGCCGCTGGAGGTGAAATATGACGACGTACGAAGTGAGACCAACCCGCGCTAATCTGCACGGAACCTTTTCCGCCGAGATCGCACCGATCCTGACGATTGATCCGGGCGATAGCGTCCGATTTCAGACGCTCGATGCCGGCTGGGGCCTGGAAGCCTTTTCGACAGATGGCTTCGAGCGTCGGGTTTTTGAACCACAGGATCCCGAATTCGACTCTGGCCACGCGCTCTGCGGACCAATCGCGGTAAGGGGCGCTAGTCCTGGCAAGACCCTGGTCGTTCGCATCGACGAATTACGAACTGGAACCTTTGGCTTCAATGCGGCCGGCGGGCCCAACCCCACCCGCGCCGAACCTTTTGGTCTGAGCGCCGACCTGCGCCTGCTACTTCGCTGGGAACTGGACCGCGAGCAGATGGTCGCAACGAATCACCTCGGTCACAAGGTCGCGATGCGACCTTTTCTCGGAGTGATGGGGATGCCGCCGGCCGAACCCGGACACCACCCAACGGCGCCACCACGCGTCACCGGAGGCAATCTCGATTGCAAAGAGCTCGTTCCTGGCACAAAGCTCTTCCTGCCAATTGCAGTTGAAGGCGGCCTCTTTTCAACCGGCGACGGGCATGCTGCCCAGGGCGACGGCGAACTCAGCGGCACAGCCGTCGAATGCCCGATGGAACTGGCAGCGCTAACCTTCGATGTCATCGACGATATGCCCATCGAAGTCCCGCACGCGCTGACGCCAGACGCATGGCTCACCTTCGGACTCAACGAAGACCTCGACGAGGCGATGTACCAGGCGGTCAACGCCATGCTCGACCTGATCATGCGCCTTCACGGCGTCGACCGGGGCACGGCGATGGCGCTTGCCAGCACCGTGGTGGACGTACGCGTCACCCAGGTGGTCAACGGGGTCAAGGGCTGCCATGCAGTTCTGCGACACGGTGCGATCCGTTGAGCGAGGGAATAGCGAACAGGGATTAGGGATTAGAAGAAGTAGAGACGCAGATCTATCAGGGGAGGTCACATGGCAACTACCGTAGCAACGCGAGGACGTACCGGCGATCTGCTGCCGGACATCAGCCTACCGCTACTGAGCGGCGAGGGCGATCTGGATTTCACATCACTACGCGGGAAGAAGCTCCTGCTCTTCTTCTGGGGCTCGTGGTGAGGATGCCGCGAACAACTGCCAGGCTGGCAGGATTTCTACTCGCGCAACGCATCTGACAACTTCGAACTCATCTCCGTCGCGCTCGAACACGGCGGCGCCCATCTAGCCAGACCATTCGTCGAAGCCGCGAAGGCCGAGTATCCGACCGTCGTTGACGAAGAAGGTTTGACATCGTCGTTGCTCGATTATCGGGCTGTCCCGAACGGCGTCCTCGTCGACGAAAATGGCGTTATTCGCTTTACGAAGTACGGTGGTTTCAGGGTCGAGAACCCCGATGATGTCGCGGCAGTTGAGCGCTTTCTGGCAGGCGAAGACCCCGGCGAGAGTCCCGGGAAAGAAGGACCATACCAGCTGACAGGCGCCGAGCAAGAACTGGTGCAGACCAAACTCCGGCTAGGCCGCGCTCTAAACGAATTGGGTCGCAAGGACGAGGCCCTCGCCGTCTGGACCGAGGCGCTCCACCGTGACCCAGAGAACCTGGTCATCCGCAAGCAGATCTGGTCTGAGAAGTACCCCGAGAAATTCCACCCGACCATCGATTGGGACTGGCAGAAGGTCCAGCTCAAAAAGGAGCGTGAGGACGAGATCGCGGCCGGCATCTGCGGCCCCGACGGCTGCCCTGTTCCCTGGGCTTGATCGAACACGGACCGTCAATATCTAACCGGCTGGCTGCAACCCTCGCATTCTTCAATTGCGAGGGTTCTTTCCGTAGTGTCGATCACATTTTCGATTTCTTCGGCAGCCTGCTATACTACAACGAATTGCGAACAGATGATCGGACTGTCCGTTCGATATTCTATTCGATTAGATCTAAATAACACGCTCAGGATAGCCCCGCATTACAAATATCCCTCGATCACTTGCTAAGTCTTATTTATTTGAATAAACTCTACTTGTCGCAACGGGGCGACGTATCTTCTTTTGACCGGAGGCGCAATGAACGCGATCTCAGTCCGCGACTTGACGAAGACCTACGGCAACGGTGTCGAAGCGCTGCGCGGTGTCTCTTTCGATGTCGCCCAGGGCGAGATATTCGGTTTGCTCGGTCCGAACGGAGCAGGCAAAAGCACCACCGTTCGTATACTTGCAACACTCACCCAGCCTGGTGGCGGGAATGCCATCGTCGGCGGCCACGATGTCGTCAAAGATCCATCTGGCGTGCGCCACAGCATCGGCTACGTTTCCCAGGCGTCCGGCGTCGACCGCTGGGGCACCGGGCGCGAGAACCTCGTGCTTCAGGCGCAATTGCTGCGGGTGCCATCGTCCACGATCAAACAGCGAGTCACCGAACTCCTCGAATGGGTTGGGCTCTCCGATGCCGCCGACAAGCTGGTCAACACCTACTCGGGCGGCATGAAGCGCCGGATCGACATCGCGATGGGGCTTGTCCACGAACCGGGCATACTCTTCCTCGACGAACCGACGACCGGGCTAGATCCCGAAACGCGGGCCGCGCTCTGGGCTGATCTCGATGGGCTGCGCCGCGACCGCAATCTGACCGTCCTGCTGACAACGCACTATCTCGAAGAGGCCGACCACCTCTGCGACCGGCTCGTCATCGTCGATCACGGCGAAGTCGTTGTCGAGGGCACACCAAACGACCTCAAAGCGGCGATTCGCGGCGATACCGTTACACTGGAAATCGAAGGTGACACGATAGCCGCCGCCCAAACGCTGCGTAATCTGGAAGACGTCTACGAAGTCATCCCCAACGGAATCAGCGTCATCGCAAACGTCGCCCGCGGCGCAGCAGCGATCCCGCAGCTCGTGACCGCCCTGGAGAGATCAGGAGTGGCAGTTCAGGAGGTCACATTGAGTCGACCCTCTTTGGATGACGTTTATCTGCAGTACACCGGACACCGCTACGCCGCCGGCGAAGGAAACCCAAACCGGGGGGAGGCCCGCCGATGAGCACCTTCTTTCCTGACACCTACCACCTGACACTGCGCCACATTCGCACGACATTGCGCATCCCGATCTGGATCTTCGTCACCCTCACCCAGCCGGTCATCTGGTTGACACTCTACGGCCAGCTCTTCCGCAAAGTCGTCGAGATCCCCGGCTTCGAAGCTGACTCCTACATCCAGTTCCTGACCCCCGGCGTCATCATCATGACCGCCTTTTTCGGCTCGGCCTGGGCCGGCATGGGCATCATCGAAGATCTCCAGCATGGCGTCATCGACCGTATGCTGGCAACGCCGGTCAATCGCGCATCGCTGATCGCCGCCCGCGTCGTGCATGCAGCCCTGACTGTCTCGATCCAGTCGGTCATCATCATTCTGCTTGGACTGGTCTTGGGAGCGCGCATCGACGGCGGAGTTGGTGGAGTTCTTGCGATTCTGCTGCTCGGTTCGCTACTCGGCGCCGGATTCTCGGCGATCTCGAATGGTGTTGCCTTGCTCACCCGACGTGAAGAGACGTTGATTGCAATCATCAACTTCTTCGGTTTGCCGCTGACCTTCCTCTCGACGGCATTCATGGCATCGGCGTTGATGCCCAGCTGGATTCGCTTCCTGGCCCAGGGCAACCCGGTTAACTGGGCCGTCAACGGTGCCCGCGACGCGATGCTCGGCGAGAACTGGACGATGATCTGGGGTTACATGGGCCTGCTGGCCGCCTTCGTCCTCGTCGCCAGCTTCTTCAGCACCCAGGCCTTTCGGGTCTACCAGCGCTCAGCCTGAAGCGAGTTTGTAGTGAGTAGTTTGTAGTACGTAGGAAATCCAGTTGGCGACGAACTAGCGCCTTGGATAGAATTGCGCGAGAATTTGTAGGTGCGTGACAAACTACTCACGCACCTCCTTCTTTGGCGCTACTCGCCCTGGAAAGCTACCGCTGTTTGGACCCAACCGAATTCCGCCGCCTCGTCCGCAACGGCCTCGGCCGCGCCGTGCTCCATCTCCAGCAGAACGATCCCGCGCCATATCGTTGAAGTCATCATAGACGCGTGCCTGCACAATCGATGTCTACGATCAACAGGAGAATGGACGCCGCGGCCAGTACCTCTGGGAACTGATCAAACTGTCGAACAGCGAACTAGCCATCCGGGATCATCTCATTGATACGCTCGAAATAGCGAGTTAGACGAGACGGACGACTGGACGTGCATTCCACCATTGTTGCGACGGTTCGCTGAGCGCGGCGACGTAGCGCCAGAGACGCGCTGTACGACGCAATGCAGAGAGACCCGCTGAGCTTCGAATTTGGCGAAGCTATCGTCAAGCTTGATGGACTAGACGGTCTGCTGGCACTAGCCCATGCAGTCGGAAGCTTGCCGGATTGGGACGGCGAGCCCACCGAAGGCGTCTGGGCGATGCAGTATGCCTGTGAACGATTCGGAAGCAGGCGAAGTTTCGGATCGCACTCGAAGCCGCGGCCGTAGCAGACCCCTTTGCGAGAGATTTCTCGATTCCTGGCGTGAAAAGAGGCACAGGGACGTTTGTGCCGGGAAGCGCCTGCTCGGGTTCCGGCGTCCATTCGCTTTGATGAGATTCGATCAGTGCGATCGAACAGCAGTTGAGATCAAGTTGATTGTCCAGGTCAGGGTTTACCAGTAGCGAACATTCGATCACCTACTTCAACTGGGGGACAGGGGCACGCCTCGATGACATTCGTAGCAGCCGCAGTTGTATTCAAGACATGGATGTTGATGACCGTCGACGGCTATCCCGCTATCTGCGGATCTTCCAGAAGCGGGCATTCCCATCTTGACCCGACACCGTTGCTCAATATCATCGAGCACCATGCGGACGCCGAAGGCAAAGTGATCGACAGACATTATGATCCTCTCAAGTCACTGGTGTGCTCTCGGGGCGCTCGAACAAATCGCTCATCCAGATGTGCGAAGACTCGCTTTCGATTTGAGAGAATCGATCCGACTGGTGGCGAAGTTATTGGATAGGGCTACTACGGAACAATTACGAAGCAGAAGATTACGAGTTCATCGACGATTCGGTGCGTGCTGAAACGGACGAGGATGTTGTTCACCAACTGTGTTTGGATGTACTGGATTTGCTGGCCGCATATTCCATTCCCGAGCTTGCTTTGACTCTCGAAGTCTTCTATGACCGCAACCCCTGTGCCTATTGCCGGGGAAACATCGTCAAAGCTCTCCAGAGCTCAAGGCCCTGCCCGACTGGATCATCGACGAGTGCCGCCATGACTCCAACGAGGATACTCGAGCATTCGTCGCGTCAATTGCCTGAAACGTCGCGCACCATATCCCGACATTCCTCCCCCTCTCCCCGCGAAGCGCAGCGGAGCAGTGGGAGAGGGGGGGGGGTGAGGGGAATCCCCGTCTTCCCTACTCCCCAAACCGCCCATCACCATCGAACACCGTCCGCCCCTCGACAATCGTCGCCAGCACGCCTAAGTCCATAAGCTCGTTCGGGTCGACCGCCGTCGGGTCGGCGTCGAGGATGCAGAGGTCGGCGTACTTGCCCGGCGTCAGCGAACCCTTGCGGTCTTCGGCGAACTCGGCCCAGGCGGCGTCGAGGGTGTAGCCCTTGAGCGCTTCCTCGATTGTCAGCGCCTCCTCCGGCCAGCGCCCACCTGGCGGGTTGCCGTGAATATCCTGGCGGGTGACGGCGTGATACAGACCAACCCGCGGGTCGAGCGTCTCGACCGGCCAGTCGGTGCCGAGGCAGATGTGGGTGCCGATGTCGAGGAACGAACGCCAGGCGTAGGCCGTCTTGATACGCTCCGGCCCAACCCGCGACTCGACCCAGTTCAGATCGGTGATGCCGTGAACCGGCTGGAGCGAGGCGATGACGCCGAGCTTCGGAAAGCGCTCCATGTCCTCGCGGGTGATCGCCTGCTCGTGCTCAATGCGGTGCCGGTGGTCAGGCCACTCATATTGCTGCGTCGCGTGCTCGATCGCATCGAGCGCCATCTTGCAGGCGGCGTCACCGATGGCGTGGAGCGCGACCTGGATGCGGTGCCGGTGGGCGCGTTCGATGATCGGATTGAGCTCCTCCTGGCTGATCCTGAAGACGCCGGTGTTCCCCGGATCGTCGCTGTAAGGCTCGAGCATCGCCGCGGTGCGTGAGCCGAGCGTGCCGTCGAGGCTGAGCTTCAGCGCGCCGAGCTTGATCCAGTCGTCGCCGAAGCCGGTCCGGACACCCATCTTGATCATCGGTTCCAGAAACGGTTCCGGCACTTCCCAGCCACGGACGAGGGTATTGACCCGCACCGTCAAGTCGCCCCGCTCTCGAAACTCCTGATAGAGCGCGATGTCCTCAGCCGGAGCGTTGTCGTGGATGCTGGTGACGCCGAAACGCGCCGCCTCGGCCAGAGCATCGGACAGCGCCTTACGCTGCTCGGCGGCTCCGGCCACCGGCAGGATGCGTTCGACCAAGAGCTTGGCCGTCTCCTGGAGGATGCCGGTCGGCTCGCCATGCTCGTCACGCATGATGTGCCCGCCGTAAGGATCATCGGTCTCGCGGGTAATGCCCGCTTCCTTGAGCGCCAGCGAATTGGCCCAGCCAACATGGCCATCTGCACGCCCGAGATAGACAGGGTTATGCGGCGAAACTTCGTCCAGATCCTCTTTCGTCGGCAACGTGGCCGAGTCGGTGCGCTTGGTATCGTCCCAGCCGCGTCCAACGACCCACTCGCCAGCCCCGGCCTGCCGCACCTTCGCCAGCACCGCCTGCTGCCAGTCGCGCATCGTGAACAGCCCACCGAGCCGCACCCGGCTAAGCGTCATACCACCGCTGACGAAATGCGTGTGGGCATCGATGAAGCCCGGCATGACCGTCGCGCCATCGAGGTCGATAGTTCGAGCAGCCGAGCGGCGCAAATGCGCCAGATCGTCGTCGGAGCCAACTGCGACGATACGTCCATCGCGAATAGCTATCGCTTCGGCACGCGGCCGGTCGGCATCGATCGTCAGTATGTTTCCGTTATAGAGCAGCAGATCCAAGCGCGTACCCTCAATCACAACCCGTCCATCAATTTTCAATGCGATTAGCGTAGCGCGTTGGGTGGATCCTTGAAAGCAGAACTGTTTTGCTATTGAGTCGGAGCACCCAGCAACCGGTAGTAGCCGGCCTCGCCAGAAGCCATGAACGTCACCGAACCGTCGCCGGAGACGGAGTAGTTGACGTCGTTCGAGAGGGCGACGAAGCCGAATAGATCGTCGCTGGTGATGCGGGCGGCGGCAACGGTCCCGGGAGGAATCTCCGCCAGATTCGGGAGGTAGACGAAATTGTTGCCGCCTGGCGGAAGCGTCAACAAGAAGGGCTGCGAGAGGACATTCTGACCGGTGTTTGTGATCAGTCGGATCTCCACTGTCTGCGGCTGGTCCGGGTTCATGTTCTGGATATTGATACCGGAATTGTCGTGGCGGCCATTGAGCGGGTCTTCCCGGAAGGTGACCGGAATTGCGGCATCGACCTGGCCAACGGTGCTGGCGACATACGATATCGCTTCGATCGTTTCATATTTCACTTCGTCGATCGCTGCGCGTGATCGGCTGGTTGCTTTCGATCATGGCGCTGCCGACGAATCCCGCTTCGTCAACGTTATTCGGCGTGTAGAGGTATTGCATCGTTCGCGGCGCTATGCGCAGCTCAACCTCGCGTTCCAGACCTCCTGCGACTGCGAAGTAGCGGATCTTTACATCTGCCCATTCGTCGGCGAGGTTCGCGAGATTGATCCCGGTGTTCCAGCCGTTGTAGGCAGTGAACAGCAGTGGTGCTGCCAACAAATAGCGCTCTGCGGCAGGTTCTGGCACGCCGCTCGTCGCCATATTGGTAACCGCCATATGTGTCGAAGGCTTCGATCGCAGGGTGAAGGCTCCCACTGGCCCGTCGGCTACGATCTCGGCGAAACCTACCCAACCTTCTACACCAATCTCTTCGAGTACGTCGATTGCAACGCTCGAACCCGGGCTCAACGATGATTCGATCGTGGCGACCGCCCCTTGCTCACCGGCGACATTGTCCGACGAATAGAGTCGCACCCGGTAATCAATGCCCGCTGTCTCGTTGAAGTTGGTGACTCGAATGATCGAATTCCAGCCCGAATTGGTCTGAACGATCGGCAGGAACCAGATCCAGTTGCCACTTTCTGATTCGGCAGCATTTACATCCGTGCCGGATAGCCCGGTATAACCAGACACAACGTCGGCGCCGTCCGACCAGGGCGAGCGGCGGCTATCTGGAGTGACCATTTTCAGACTGGCGGTCAGCGGGCACAGCGCCTCCAATCTGACCGGTGCGCCAGGCGACGGTATCGCGAGTGAATTGGCGGAAATCGAACGTGACGAACCCGCTGAAATAGAGAGTTGCGCCGTCTTCAACCAGGAGCCTGTGCGCCCTACATAGATGGAGACGGCACAGGTCTGAACATCCAGATTCTGGAACGAAAGTTTGCCGTACCAGGGCCCGACGGAGTTGATCTCGTCACCGTTGGGAACCCAGGGGAAGAAGAACTCTTGTACGTCACCTCCGGCACCCGCAGCAGCCGGCGAAAGTACCGACAACAGCGAATAGAAGGCAACACTGATCAGAACGAGCAGTCTGGGGACTATGCGATAAGTAGCACCGGGGGACATTAGCCCAGTTGATCCAGTAGCACGCTGCCCCACTTCACCTGTACGGCCATAGTTTCAACGGCGATGATACCCCGCCCAACACGGACGACACCAGCAACTCCCCTCACGTCAGCTACCGTGCGGTTACTCGTTGTCGTCCTGGAGCGCATCAAATCGCTGTTCCACCCGTTCCAAAGCTTCCGTCAGTTTTCTTTGTTGCAGGGCGACTGTCAGATCTCCCCGGGTCCGCTCCAGCACGCCGCGCGCCATATCGGTCGACCGTCGCAGGCCGCCCGTTATGGCATCCGGATAATCTACGGTTACCAGCAAACCATAGATGTCGTCCATGACGCTCAAGGTCATCTCCGCCCGCTCCAACTCGCCTCGCCGCATCGCATCGAGCGCGTGCCGCCGCAACTCACCGGAACACTCGGCCAGGCCGTTCAGATAGACAGCATCCTCGACACCAAGCTGCTCCGGATCGGGCAGGTTCTGTCCAGCGAGCACCGCCAGGGTGAGATTGGCTTCGGCAAACTCCTTTTGCGCATCCCGAACATAGCCCGACCAGTAGATCGACGGGAAGTCTTCGAGCTCCCGCGTCAGCTCAACAAGCATCGCCCGGGCTCGCCCGATGAGCTCGTGCGACTCATCGAAGTCCGAACGATGCGCGGCGCGAATACTATTTGCACTCAGTCGCACCACCTGGCGAGTTTCTGTCAGCGCCCGTTCCCTTGCCGCGTTAATCCTCTCCAGGTTACCGAGGATACGCTCACCGTAATTACTCAATTGATCTGAGATCGACATGTGTCACCATTCTTGCTAATTCGAAGGCTAGCCCGATAACTTCGACGCATCCACGATTGCGCAAAGCGCAGCAATTTCCGTGCATTACTGACGCTGTCGTCATTGTCCGCGTACTTGCATATCCAGAATTGACGAACATGGCACACGCTGGTACGCTAGCGGCGTACAGTCAACAGCATCGACGCTTTGTCTATGTTGACACACGGGCTATGATTGGGAGTAGTAGGTTCCGGGCCAGCGAGCCGCCGGTTGGTGCAAGGCGGCATCAATGGAACTAAACTCACCCAGGAGCTGCGAACGTCATCTCAAGGAGTAGCGTTCGCCGGAATGCCACCGTTAGCAGGCAAATCAAGCGGGCCAGACCGCGAGCGGCAGACTATGGGGCTGTAGCTCAGCTGGGAGAGCGCAACACTGGCAGTGTTGAGGTCAGGGGTTCGAGCCCCCTCAGCTCCACCATCTTTCCTGTCGCCGAAGGACTGGCCAAGCAGGGTGGTACCGCGGAACCTTTCGTCCCTGATTGGACGGAAGGTTTTTTCTTTTTAAGTTTGTAGTACGCACTTTGTATGTTGTAGTGAACAGCCGAAGAATAATCAGCCGGTCTTCCTACAAACTGCGTACTACAACCTACAAACTCATCTGAAAGGAACTCCGACATGGTCGCCACCGAGAAACCCACCAGGCAAGCTGATCGTTACAATCCCGATGCAATCGAGCAAAAGTGGCGCGATCGCTGGGACGCGACCGAGCTGTACAAGTGGCGCCCCGACGACTCCGACAAGCCGAAGTGGTACGCGGTCACGATGTACCCCTATCCCAGCGGCGACCTGCATATCGGCCACTGGTACGCGATGTCACCCGCCGACGCAGCGGCACGCTACAAGCGCATGCAGGGCTACAACGTCTTTTTCCCGATGGGCTTCGATGCCTTCGGGCTCCCGGCCGAGAACGCCGCGATTACGCGCGGTATTCACCCATATACGTGGACGATGGCAAACATTGAGAACATGCGCCGTCAGATGCGCTCGATGGGCACGATGTTCGACTGGGATCAGGAGGTCGTCGTTTGCCAACCCAAATACTACAAATGGAATCAGTGGCTCTTCCTGAAGTTCTACGAACAGGGGCTGGCGGTGCGCAAGGAAGCACCTGTGTGGTGGTGCCCGCAATGCCAGACGGTGCTCGCCAACGAGCAGGTTGTGGATGGCCGCTGCGAACGCTGCGGCACCGAGGTCTACCTGCGTAACCTGGAGCAATGGTTCCTGAAGATTACCGACTACGCAGATGAATTGCTGGACTTTAGCCAGATCGATTGGCCCGACCCAATCCGCACGATGCAGACCAACTGGATCGGGCGCTCCGAGGGGGCAAATGTCACCTTCCAAGTAGAAACCGGCGATGAGATCGAGGTCTTCACAACTCGGCCCGACACGCTGTGGGGTGCAACCTTCATGGTTCTTGCGCCCGAGCACCCGTTGGTCGAAAAGCTGACGACGCCGGAACAGCGTGACGAGATCGACAAGTACAAGCACGATGTAGCTCGCCGTAGCGAGATCACTCGCCAATCGACCGAAACCGAGAAGACGGGCGTATTCACCGGGGGCTATGCGACCAACCCGGTCAACGGTGAGCAGATCCCGGTCTGGATCGCCGACTATGTGCTGATGAGCTATGGCACCGGCGCAATCATGGCCGTCCCGGCTCACGATGAGCGTGATTTCGCGTTTGCTCTGCAATACGCCCTGCCGATCGTGCCAGTCATCCAGCGCAACGACGGGCTGACCCGTGCGATGGCGCTCGAGAGCATGCTGGAAGAGCCGGCGGCGTTTGAAGTTGCGTTGCTCGAAGGTGACTACGTATTTGACAGCACCGAAATTGGTTTTGAGATTGCGCTTGCTTCTGACAACGTCGACGCCTTCCTGGAATTGGCTAGCAAACACGCCCGGGACGGCGGCGTCATTGGTTACATTGGCGCCCGCACCGGAGCGATCTTCCAGGATGAGATCGTCGAACTGAACTCGGTCGAGAGCGACCGCAAGATCGCCGATTGGACTGGTGTCTGGACTGCGATGGAGTTCCTGACCGGACTGCCCTTCCTGGATGAGATCGCCTTTCACAACCAGTACGGCACGATGATCAACTCTGGGGAACTCACCGGTACGCCGGGCGATACAGCCATTGCCGTCACCAACGCCTGGTTGGAACAGCGGGGCATAGGTCACGCTGCGATCACCTACCGGCTGCGCGACTGGCTGATTAGCCGCCAACGCTACTGGGGCACGCCCTTCCCAATCATCTACTGCGACGAGTGCGGAATCGTGCCGGTTCCTGAGGAAGATCTGCCGGTCTTACTTCCGGAGGATGCGGAATTTGAACCGACTGGAGTATCGCCTCTGCGCACACATCCGGACTTCCTGCACGTTGAATGTCCGCGCTGTGGCGGCGATGCCCGTCGCGAGACCGACACCCTGGATACCTTCGTTGATTCATCCTGGTACTACTACCGCTACCTGAGTCCAAACCTGGACACGGCTCCGTTCGACAAGGATTTGGCTGAGCGCTGGTTGCCGGTCGATCTGTACTCTGGCGGCCGCGAGCACGCTGTCCTGCATCTGATGTACACGCGTTTTTGGACGATGGCGATGCGCGACTGTGGGCTGACAAGCATTAGCGAGCCATTCAAACGCCTCGTCAACCAGGGCTTCATCCTGGGCGAGGACAGCGAGAAGATGTCCAAGAGCCGCGGTAACGTCGTCGACCCAGACGACCTGGTCGCGTCGCTGGGTGCGGACACTGTCCGGCTATTCCTGATGTTCATGCGCCCCTGGGACATGACCGGCCCCTGGGACAATCAGGGCGTCACCGGTGTGCGCCGCTTCCTGGACCGGGCCTGGTCCTGCGTCGTCGAAACGATCGACAACGAAGTGCCCGCTGGCTCCAATGGCGCAGCCGCGCCCGAAGCTGTCCGCGAACTACAACGCCTAACCCACCAGACGCTACGCGAGGTGACCAAAGATCTGGATGCCTTCAGCTTCAATACGATGGTCGCCAAGCTGATGGAGTACGTCAACGAGCTGATGAAGCTGAAAGACACCGCCATCGCTCACACTGAAGCATGGCAAGAGGTGAACAGAACGCTGCCATTGATGCTGGCCCCGATCGCACCGCACATCGCCGAAGAACTGTGGCAGCGTCTCGGGAACAGCTACAGCATCCACAATGAAAGCTGGCCCGCATGGAGCGAGGAACTGGCTTCCGACGATGTCATCGAGATTCCAATTCAGGTAAACGGTAAGGTCCGTGGCCGGATCACGATCCCGGCCGACGCAGACTCCGACGCCGCCATCGCCACCGCCCGCGCCGATGACAACGTCGCCCGCTACCTGGAGGACGGCACCGTCGCCAAGGAGATCTACGTCCCCGGCCGCCTGGTCAACTTCGTCGTGCGCTAGAACCAACCATTCGAGCCCCCTTCCGTGCACCCATAGCAACTGGGAGAGGGCTCGATTTAAACCGCCACAGGAGAGGATTCCGAAAGATTGTGCTTATAGCGCTATCTACGCTAACCGTGCTATCCTAGATCTCGAATTGACAGTCGACATTGAATTGAGACTCACTTGGAAAAGAAGGTCGCCGCATTTGACGCTCGACGTCACTTTGGGACATTGATAGAAGATGTCTCAGCTAAAGGTGACAAAGTGATCGTCGAAAGACATGGCAAGCCCGTAGCCGTAGTCGTTCCAGTAGAAGTGTATGAGCAATGGAAGGCGGCGAGAGAGCGTTTCTTCGATATGGTCGAACTTGCGGCAAGCAATGCCAACCTCACTCCTGAAGAAGCCGACAGGCTGGCTGAGGAAGCCGTCGCCGCAGTTCGCGCATCCCGATAACCCGTGCGGATTGTCCTCGACACCAACGTCATCGTTAGTGCGATGCTGTCTCCCAAGGGCCCTCCGGCTCGGCTACTGGCGGCGGTTCGAGACAGAGACGACATCGCTCTTGTCACTGCTGAACCACTGCTAGAGGAATACAGGCGCGCATTATCCTATCCGCACGTGCAACGAATCCATCGCCTATCAAACTCCCAGATCGACACAACCGTGGATGCTTTGCGGTTTCAGGCTTTTATGGTCGAGCAGCTTCCAGACGTTAGAATCGTGGATCAGGATCCTGATGACGATCTCATCGTCGCCTGCGCTGTCGGGGGAGACGCAGATTTCATCGTATCCGGAGATCGGCACCTTCTCAGCTTGAAGGCACACCGTGAGATCGTCATCCTATCCCCGGCAGCGTGCCTCCTAATGTTTTCAGCGCATCCACCAGACTAACCTGACTATTGCGAGAGTCGCCGATTCCCTCTCATCCAGCTTGAACCTTCGTCTCTTGTTATCCTTCACAGGTTATGGAGAGCGACGATTATCGCAGGGTGGGAGACATCGTGACGGCAGCGGGACAATCAACATTTCATATCATCACCATGGGCTGCTCGAAGAACCGGGTGGATTCAGAGGGCATGGGGCGCGTGCTCAGTGCTCGCGGCCTCTCCGAAGTCGGCCATCCTGGCGATGCGCAGGTCGTCATCGTCAACACCTGCGGCTTCCTTGCTGCGGCACGCTCCGAATCGGTCGGTATGATCGACGAAATGCTCGGCGGACGTCAGCGTGATCAGATCGTCATCGCAGCCGGCTGCATGCCAGCAATGCCAGGGCACGAGCATGAGATTCCAGAAGGCGTCGACGCCGTCATCACAACCCACGAATGGGACCGGATTGGCGACGTTGTCGGCGGGCTAATCGACCTGCCGGATATCGAAGTCACAGGCCGCGACGGCATGCTGACGTCGTTTCAGCGTGTTCAATCCGGACCAAGTGCTTATGTCAAGATCGCTGACGGCTGCGACCATGACTGCCATTTCTGCGCCATTCCTCTAATCAAGGGCGGCCAGATCTCGAAACGGCCCAGCGAAGTCATCCGCGAATTGCGCGAGTTAGCTGACGGAGGGACGAAAGAAGCCGTCCTCGTCGCCCAGGACACGATTCGCTATGGAGCCGACATCGGCATCAAGCATGGACTTCCAAATCTGCTCCAGATGATTGCCGAAGAAGTTCCGGACTTGCCCTGGCTGCGGATGCTCTACATCTACCCGACGCCACTGACGCTGCGGATGGTCGACAAGCTGGCCGAGCACGAGCAACTGCTCAACTACATCGATATGCCGATCCAGCACGCCAACAAGGATCTCCTACGACTGATGGGACGGCCCAGCAATCCCGACATGACCCGTAGACTGGTCGACTATGCCCGCAATACCCTCGACGAGGTGGCGATGCGCACGACCTTTATTGTTGGCCACCCAGGAGAGACCGAAGCGGCCTTCGAAGAGTTGGCGTTGTACGTTGAGGAGATGCAATTCGACCACGTTGGAATCTTCACCTACTCGCACGAACCCGGCACGCAATCTGCGCTGCTCGGCGACACCGTGCCGGTCGAAGTGGCCGAAGAGCGGCGCGACATCCTGATGGAGATTCAGCAGAATATTTCTCTGCGTAAGAACCAGAGCAGAGTCGGTCAGAAGCTCGACGTACTGATTGAGGGCACGGGCCAGATCGAGGATGACCTGGGAAATAGCGAGCCGATCAGCGTCGGGCGGGCTCGCTTCCACGCGCCGGAGGTCGACGGGCTCGTCTTCGTGCCCGGGCAGCTACCCGAGGGTCAGATCGTCAACGTCAAAATCGAAGATGCCAGCCCCTACGACCTCTGGGCTGCGCCGCCGCACCGCAATGCCACCCGCCGCGCCTTCAAGACTGCGGAGCAAGAAGCTCTCCGTCGTGAACGCGCTCGAACCACTCGCCCCGATCAGGCAGGTCGCCTCGCCAGCGAACGCTCCCGTACACGACAAGTGATACCGCTTGTGCCAGTCGAATAGGGAATAGGGAGTCGGGAGTCGGGAGTCGGGAGCGGAGTCGGGAGTCGGGCAAATGAAATCAGATCGCCTCAACGTCCGCTCGGCTGTTTCCCTATCCCCTGTTACCTAACCTCTCTTCCCTACTCGGGCCATACGCGCTGGAAGATGACCCATTGCTCCGGCGCTCGACTGATGTTGTCCTCCAGCACTGCGACAACGGTCTTCATACCAACGTCGATATCGTGGTCGCGATGTTCGGTTCGTTCGATATAAATTGGCTTGCCAATGCGGAAGTAGAATTCGCGCGTACGGTGCTGAATGCTCTTACGATAGCTGAGCACAGGGATCAGCGGCGCGCCGGTCTCTCTAGCGAGTTTGACCGCTCCGGAGGGCAACGTTGTCGGTTGGCCGAAGAAGTCGACGGGATAGCCCTTTGCGCCGAAGTTGTAGTCACCAACCATTGTGACAAATTCACCTTTGCGGATGGCCTGGACGATGTCTCGCAATGATTGGCGGCCGACGAGCCTAAGCCGCACTCCCAGGCTACTCCGCCAGTACATGACCCCGGCGAAGAGATAGTCTGGAACCGTCGAAGCTGCGAGCACGAGTGGGCGATGACGCCCGGCAAGGACATACTGACCTATGAAATCGAACGCACCGAGATGAGCGCCAATCAGGATTGCTCCTGATCCCTTCGCCATCACATCGTCGATTATCTCCCAGCTACCCTCTTCTACATAATGCATCGATTCAAGCCGCTCGCGGTCCAGCCTCGGAAGACTGGCGAGATCCCAGAAGTTTCGGGAAGAGGTCCGAAAGACCCAGCGCGCACGTTTACGCAGTTCGCGCTCCGGGAGTTCGCCTCTATAGACATTCCGTAAATTGGACATCACCACGCGACGATAGTTGTGAAAACGAAGGAACATCCAAACCGCTATGAGGTCGGCCAGGAAATATCCGATTGACACAGGCGTATGATAGGCAAAGAAGCTGAAGACACGCGCAGCCAGCACACTCAGCCTGACGCGGTAGCCCTTGCCGAAACCATATTCCAATAGGATATTACGAGATCGAACCGCCACGTTCTGCTTGCTCCGCTGCTATCTCCATCGCCGGCGCGCTGCCGTCTTGCGACACCGCGTCCAACTGCTCTTCCGCGCGAAAGTAGTACATCGCATCATAGAGCACCGGAAGGCCTCGTATGACACAGATCGCGACCGAAGAGTAGACGATAAACCAGACGACACCCCGAAAGATATCCTGATCATATACCGTCCCGAGAAATCGGTTCGGCGCAGTCTCCCAAGCTTGCATCCAGGCAAGGAAAACGAAGGCCAGGCCTTTCGACCAACCATAGTAGGCTCGACTATACCGTCCAGATGTCAGGAATTGGGTGAACGACGACCGCATCATTGTCGCTTCGCCAAACGGCGTCATCCCGCGACTGAGCATCGCTGCCCGGACGACATCGACGCTGAAAGATCTTGTGATCACGATCAGCGGTACCCAGACAGGAATAAGATGGAGATGAGCGAAGACAACCCAGAGGACATTCTCGACGACGCGATCTCCGGCGATATCAAGGACTGCGCCCAGCTCACTTGAGGATCCTTGACGACGCGCAACCCAGCCATCAAGGCCGTCCGCAAGAATAACGAAGGCAATCAGAATACCGGCCAGGAAGATAAGCCAGTAGACATCGCTGTACAACATCGCGACGGCAACAAAGAGCAGGACTATTCGACCAGCAGTGATCAAATTGGCCATGTGCCTCCCAGCAAACCCCGGCCGGCTCCCCGGTGCGGCCTGGTCGCGGCAAGATGTGGCCGGTCGAATCTATCCTAACACGGTTCAAATGAGCCCGGTTGTGCGGATCATCGCAAGCAACAAGAAACAGGCAGAAATGAACGCGCCCGACAACAACAGGCGCGCTTCGAGCATCCGCCCGAACACGGCCGCCAGCGTGGCAAGCGCCGTATTCACGCCCACAATAGCAGCTGCGGTTACAGGATAAATCCAAACACCGTCGAATAGCCAGAATCCATCAGGGCGCACCGTCCAGGTAGGCTCCCCCGATGGATTCCACTTGACCGGAAGCGGCTGAATGACCGAATCAACCTTCCATGCGGCCAAGAAGACGAGCGTGATCAGAACCAGCAAGTTCAGCGCCAGCAATCTCGATGCGACTGGATCTCCTCGAACAATCCGCTCCCGCAATATTCGATAGGCGAATGGCGTCGGGATACCAGACAGGCGGAGGCCGCGTCCCACAAGCGGTCGATCCCGTTCGGCGGCATCGGCTGCAGTTGGCTCAGTGAAGATCGCCAGGCCAAGCGGGCCGGGTGGTTCTTCGTCATCTTCGGGCCATGCAGGCGCAACCCGTGTTGATCCATGTCGAAGATAGTCGAGTGCTTCAACAAACAGAACCGGGCGATGGGGTGAAATTGCGAGAATTGAGCCATCTCGAGTGTGGATCCGCACCCGTTCGCGGGGAGGAGTTGTCGCGATTGAACGCCAGTAGCCATCCGATGTATTCCCGAGCGAGTCGTAGTATCCGGGCCAGTACCGTTCGTATCCCTCGAAGTCGATAACATCACGCGGTCGAAGCGCGACGATCCCTATCTCCCGGTATGGGATTTCAATTCGCTTTCCGGAGAACGCGGTAACCAGCGCATCGTCTGTGAGCAGATAGCGTACAGAACGCAGCTGCCGGAGCAGGAAAACAGCTATGCAGCTGATCACAAGGAATAAAAGCGTCGCCAGCCACCAGAGTAGCTGTCCTGCACCATTGGTATCAGAGGCCCGATCGGCAACGATAACTGTAAGCAGTATCCCCGTCAGAGAAAGGGCCGCACCGACGAGCTGCCCGGCCCCGCGCTCCGGCTCCCAGCTTCTTCGGATGTCGGGCTGAGAATGGCTGAAGTTGGATTGATCAGAACTGGACGTGGACGGCAGCTCGGGCTCAGGATTGACGTCCAGAGTTCCCGCTCCACTGTCCACGGTTCACCACACTCAATTCATCCCGGGCTATTGACCAACGAGATTTGTCGACTGGCTAGCATCAGGGAGTGGGACCTCTGCTGAAATCGAAGCATTCTTTTGCTGCTCGTCGATCCAGCGACTCAACGCATTCTGCTGTACAGATCTCAGCGTCGTCAACGTCAGCGGCCGATTCTCTTCTCGATCGGTGACGAGAATGATGTGCCAACCGAACTGAGTTTGAATCGGCTCAGAGATTTCGCCAACCTTTAGGCTGAATGCGGCTTCTTCGAATGGCGTCGTCATGACCCCGCGAGAAAACCAGCCGAGATCTCCGCCGTTGACTGCGCTCGACGTATCCGTACTCACCTCTTTGGCAACCGTTGCGAAGTCTTCGCCTGCCTTTAGTCGAGTATCGATGAGTTCCACCGCCGCGTCCCGCGTCGCCAGGAGGATATGCGAGGCTCGCACCTGTTCCTGACTCGTCGGTATCTCCTTAATAAGTGCCTCACTGATCTTCATTCGCGCGAGTTGAGGTCGCACGATCAGCCGTTTGAAGTCGCCACGACTCATTCCCGCTCGATTGAGGAAATTGCGGTCCAGCAACTCAAAGCTGGCGTCGGATGTGGCGATCGCTTCGTCTCGGTTTCGGCGTTGCCGTCGGCTCTAGCGTCGGCACTGGCGTAAAAGTTGCAGTCGCGTTCGGATCTGGCGTCGCCGTCGGAGCGTTTGCCGCCTCAGTGGCGAATGCCTCGCTTGTCGCTTGCAGATCAGGAGTTGCTGTCACACTTTCAGTTGTTCCATCCGGCGACGCCGTTGCATCCACTTCCGGCGTTACTTCAGCTGCAGCCGTTGCGGTCGTTGCCGCTTCGGTTGCAAGACCCTCTGAAGTGGCCGTCGATTGTTCATAGAACGCATCGACGGTCTCCGTGGCCCAGGCCGCGGCAGTTGGCGGAATGGTGAACGTCGGCGTTGGTTCGGTCAGTGGAACGGGAGCCAGAAGCTGTTCGACGTAGCTGTCGACCTCTTCGTCAGTCAGGATGATCCCGAAGTCATCCAGCCCCTGTAGTACCAACTGATCCTGAACCATGCCCTGGAGCGCATCAGGGTTAACGTTCTTATTGCCATTTTCCAAATCGTCCAGCTCCAGCTGCAGCGCGGCGAGCTGCTGCTGCATAGTCACCTGCTGATCTTGAGTGGCGGACTGGAGTTGTTGACTGAGACTTGTGAGCTGTTGCAGCAACTCGTAAATACGCCGCTTCTCGTAATCAGCGCGCCGAATTTCAACGCCGTTAACGGAAGCATACGATTCGCGGGGCACCAGAAAGTATTGCCAGATTGCTCCCGCTGCAAGCGCAACGATGACACCCAGCGCTACCACCGCCGTCGCTATGATCAGAATTCGACGCTGACGATCCTCACGTTCAGCACGCGAGACAAAACGCCCATCGTCAGACCGACCGGTGAGCGACGAGATCAACTCACGGACACGCTCGAACATGAATGCCTACCAGCTTCCGTCCACTAGCACTACGCCGGCGCCTTCAGCCGCCGCACGTCCCGGCTATCGTCGTCGCCCGCCGCCGCCTCCACTGCTGGGGCCTCGACCGCCACCTCGACCACCTCGACCGCGACGATCTCGCTGAGCGGCCCGGCCATCGTCGACAAAGGGCAGTAAACCAAGATGACGGGCGCGCTTGATCGCTTTCGCGAGTGAACGCTGGTGTTTTGCACTAATCCCGCGCCGGCGTCGGGGCTCTATCTTCCCGAGATCCGAAATGAACTGGCGCAACATTGCGACATCTTTGTAATCAACATGAATGATCCCGGCCTCGCCGATCGGGTTAATCTGCCGGCGAGGGAAACGCCTTCCACCTCGACGTCCGCTCATCTATACATCAACCTCTCACTGGTAACCGGCCCGGTGCCTTCTGCTGGGACGCGATTGCTAGAAGGGAACATCATCTAAGTCATCGTCAAAATCGTCGGAACTCTGGCCTGGTTGGTTCCCCATGTCCCCGCCATACCCGCCCGACGACGGTTGCATTCCTGCTGAGGCGCGAATTGCTTCGCTTTCTTCGCGCGTGTTGAGCATCTGAAAATTGTCGCAGTTAATCTCGACGCTTGTGCGCTCAACACCATCGTTGCCTGTGAACGTATTGATCGACGGGCGGCCATCCACAAGGACCTTCATACCACGTGACAGATACTTGTCGGCGACCTCCGCCTGACGTCCAAAGACAGCTACTCGATACCAGTCAGTCTCATCAACAAACTCACCTCCACCGGCGGGCCGGCGGCGATTCACGGCGACAGAAAAATTCGTCACCGGTGTTCCCGACGGCGTGTAGCGCATTTCCGGATCTCTACCGAGGTTTCCGACGACAATAATGCGGCTATATCCTCGCGACATACTCTGGCTCCTTGCCTGGTCGAGACGCGCTAAACCTCGTCTTCCTCGCCGTCGTCCGTGTCAGTTTCAGCGTCGATTTCTGTGTCAGCCTCGGCTTCAGAATCGCCAGCAGCCTCGGCTTCCGGTTCATCCGAATCTTCCTCGGCAGCGCTCACTTCATCGTTACCATCAGCTTCAACGTCGTCGCCAGCTTCGGCATCGTCAGATTCGTCTGTTGAAGCAGCGGGCTCGCTCGGCTCCAGTGCAGCAGTTGCAGCCACCGGTGCTGAATCGGGCTCTTCACGATCATCAACCTGACTGTCGCCTTCGCCTTCGCTCTCACGGACAGTGAGCGGGTCGAATTTGACAATGAGATGCCGAATGATAGCGGCATCCAGGCGAAGCTCGCGGTCCAGTTCAGTCACTCCCCTGGGCGCTACGTGAAAGTAATAGAGCACGTAGAATGCATCACGGAAATTCTGAATCGGGTAGGCCAAACGACGATGCCCCCATGGACTGTCATGGTTGACGGACTCGATCGCGCCTTCTTGAGCTTCAATCAATGCCGAGACGCGCTCGACGACAGCCGACAAGCCATCCTCGGTCACCGTCGGGGCGACGACAATCATCAATTCGTACTTTCGGGGTTTCGGTGCAGGGCGTGCCACCTTGCGCATTATCCTTCCAACGGGTTTGTGTCGCTAGCCATATCGAGAAAGCACGCGCATGCTTTCCGTGCAGCAACACTGAAAGGTCATCTTTCAGATCCCTGCCGCCCTCAAGTGAACGGCAATCACGAAGTGTAACAGATCAAACCTAAGCGGGCGGTTGCTCGAAGCGCCTGACGACGACACCTGTCCGATCGACCACCGGGGTCTGCACTGATCCATTGACCCCTAATGCCATCGCAGCGGCCCTGACAGCACGGTCCACACAGCCGATCCGATCCTCCGGAACCAACAGCAGCACAGTCGGCCCAGCGCCTGACAGACAGCCACCGACCGCACCTGCCGAGCGTGCCCGCTCAATGATTGGCAACAGATGGGGGAACAGCGGTGCCCGATAGGGTTGATGGAGATAATCGTCCATCGCCCAACCGATGAGGTCGGCATCAGCGTCCCGGATCGCCTTGACGAGTAGCGCCGTCCGCCCAACATTCGCACTCGCATCGGCCAACGGAATCGTCTTCGGAAGAACTTTCCGAGCATCGCGGGTAAAAGCAGCGAACTCTGGCACGAACAAGAGCGGCCGCCAGGGAAGATCAGAAGCGATCTGGGCCGCCAGGTAGCGCTCATCCGTCTCGATCGCGGCGGTGACGCCTCCAAGTACAGCAGCGGAGATGTTGTCGGCGTGCCCCTCGATGGCACCACCCAATTGAATTAGATCCGACGCCTCAAGCTCATTGCCGGTCACCAAAAGGGCGCCGATTTGCAGCCCGGCAACGAGTGCCGCCGCGGACGAACCGAGCCCGCGAGCCACTGGGATCTGCGCATCCGTCGATATTTCACAGGCGGGGAGCGGACGGCCGCAGAATTCTGCCGCTCGTTGCATCCCGACGGCAATGAGGTCGGCACCACCAAGAAGATCCGGCGACGCATTTGAGCAAACTGAACCACCGTCAACATCAACGACTACCCGCAAATAGAGCGACAAAGCGACTGCAAGGCTGTCGAATCCAGGTCCGAGATTTGCGCTCGATGCCGGAACCCGAATCTCAAATGACATCCGACATCACCTCGTCGAGCGCCTCGAGCGTCGAATCGACCGTCACCGGACGATTGGAGTATGTCGCCGGTGGATCGGACAAGTGATAGTCAATGACGACTCCACTATCTTTCATGAGATTGCCAGTCAGGATCGTAAGCACGCTCTCGCCAGCTTCGATCACACCGCCGGCAACCAACTTGCGAATTCCAGCCAACCCGGCAGCCGACGCAGGCTCGCAACCGATTCCCACACGATCGATAACCGCCTTTGCATCCAGAAGCTCACTATCTGACACTGCCAGCACGGTGCCTTCAGTCTCGCGGATAACGCGCCAGGCTTTTTCGTAGTTGACAGGCGCGCCAATACTTATCGCGCTGGCTACCGTCTCTGCAGCTACAGGCTCCAATGCGTCGAAGCCGCGCGTGAATGCAGCCGCAAATGGAGCTGCACCTGCGGCCTGTACGACGGCCACTCTCGGCGTCGCGGAGAGCAACCCGGCCTGACGAGCTTCTCGCATTGCCTTGCCGAGCGCGCTCACGTTCCCGAGATTTCCACCCGGCAACACAATCCAGTCGGGCGCTTTCCAACGCCGCTGCTGCAACGCCTCGAAGAATATCGATTTCTGTCCTTCCAGGCGGAAGGGGTTGAGAGAGTTCAGCAGATAGAGACCATATCGATCGGTGGCTGAGCGAACCATCGTCATCGCAGCGTCAAAGTCCCCGCGCACCTGAATGATCTTCGCACCGTAGGCGATGGTCTGCGCGAGCTTGGCGACCGAGATTTTCCCCTCAGGCACGAACACAACAGACGGAAGTCCAGCCGCAGCCGCATACGACGCCACAGAGGCGCTCGTGTTTCCGGTTGAAGCGCAGGCGACGACCGACGCGCCGATCCAGCGGGCGTGACTTACACCGACGGTCATACCGCGGTCTTTGAACGATCCGGTAGGGTTTTCGCCCTCATGTTTGAACCAGACTTCCGTGCCTGCGAGATCGTCGAGGCGCTGATCATGATAGAGATTCGTATTGCCTTCCGGCTTGGAAACGATCACTGAGTCGGGAAAATCTGGCATGAGTTCTCTATAGCGCCACACCCCAGATCGCAAGGGAGCATCGAGGCACCCAAGTCGGGCATCGAGAGTGTCAGTGGAGATCTGGGGAATATCAAGCTCGACCTCGAGCAACCCGCCCTCATCATCAGCCACTCTTTGAACATCGGGGGGATAGAAAGTTCCATGCTCGATCGAACGTAATTTCACCATTACCACCATCCCATGTTGAATTCACCGCGGCTGATTGTAACGGAAGAGAGCAGCAGGGAAGAAAATGCGACCGGCCCGCCGTTTGGACAGCGGGCCGGTCGGTGCATTCCCGTACAGGAACGTGTCTAACTGGTAGTGCGATGTGGGTCCAGTGCGTCGCGCAGTCCGTCACCAACATAGTTGATTGACAGTACCGCGAGGAAAATCGCCATACCCGGGAAGACAACCATCCACCAGGCGAGTTCCATCCAGTCCTTGTTGTCAAACAGGAGACGGCCCCAGGTCGGGACGTCCGGCGGGAATCCAAGGCCGAGGAACGAGAGCGAAGACTCGGTTATGATCGCCGAGCCCACACCGAGCGTTGCAGCCACGATGACTGGTCCGAGCGCATTCGGCAGGATGTGCTTGAAGATAATCGACGATCGCGTGGCGCCGATACAGTATGCGGCCTCGATGAACTCCTTCTCTTTGATCGAGAGGAATGAGGCACGCACAAGGCGCGCAACGGGCATCCAGGAGAGCGCTCCGATGATGCCGACAATCAGGATAAACATCCCAAGTTCTAATCCGAATTTATCACGCATCGAATCACGGAAGAGATAGATGACCAACAGCAGCAATGGCAGCGTCGGTAGAGAGAGCATCATGTCAACGAAGCGCATCAGTGAGGAATCGACCAGGCCGCCAAAGAAGCCGGACACTGCGCCGATCATCGTCCCGAGCGTCATCGAAATGATCACGGCGACGATACCGACCGCGATCGATATACGACCACCGGTCAAGACACGGGCAAGCAGATCACGGCCCAGGTCATCGGTGCCGAATGGGTGTGACGAACGATGGTGCTTTGAGCCCATTCGCGAAGTCGATATTGCCGGTGCCCTTGTTCCAGACAAAAGGCCCAATCACGACCGTAAGGATGAGAAACAGGAGAATGAACGTTCCCGCCACTGCCAGTCGGTGGCGGCGGAATTGTCGCACAGCGTCGCGCCAGAGTGTTCTCGGTTTCTTTGAACCTAACTGTCCCAGCGCGAGATCGGCGACGGCCGCCGACTGCTGTGAATCGGCCCTTGCGTCAGTTGCTTCTGCCACGTCAGCTAACCCTTTCTACGCAGCCGGAGACTACGAGTACTTGATTCGCGGATCGAGAAATCCATAGATAAGGTCCGCAATCAGGTTGAATATCACCACTAGAATCGAGAAAAGGAACGCAAGCGTCATGACGACCGGGGTGTCATTGTTGATGATCGAGTCGATCAGCAACCGCCCCAGACCCGGCACACGGAAGATCTGCTCCGTGATAACCGCTCCGGTGATAACGCCCGGCAATTGGAGTGCGATGATCGTCACAACGGGAATGAGCGCGTTGCGCAGCACATGCAGACGAATAACGTTCGACTCTCGTAACCCCTTGGCGCGGGCAGTACGAACGTAATCAAGATGCAGATTTTCAAGCATCGAGGCGCGCACATAGCGTGTCAGCGTCGCCCCCTGGAACAGGCCCAGCACAGCGATCGGCATGACCGACTGCTTGAACATTGCCCACATCCAGTCGATAGACCATTTGTCTTGCTCTAACGTCGACCTGTAAATGAACGGTAACCAGCCTAACTTGATGCTGAAAAGCAGAATCAAAAGCAAGCCTGTGAAGAAGGTCGGAATCGAGAAGCCAAAGAACGTTAGCGTCGTCGCGACCTGGTCGAAGATTGAGTACTGCTTCACGGCTGATAGCACGCCAACGGGGATCGCAACGAGAATACCCAATATCACCGCCGAGCCGCTTATCCACAAGGTGCGCGGCAAGCGTTCCTTGACCTGGTCCATGACCGGCGCACGGGTGCGGAATGATGTGAGCGGTTCGTAGCCGAAGAGACCAAACTGACCAAGCGTAGAAGAAGTCAGCCACTTGCCGTAGCGGACCGGGATCGGGTCTTCAAGCCCAAGATCCTTGCGAATCTTTTGCTGAACTTCTGGCGGCACCTGCGGATTGAGGGCCAGATCCGACAGCGGATCGCCCGGCGCTAGCGCCAAAATCGAGAAAATGATCAACGAAATCACGAACAATGTCGGTATCGCCGAGAGACCCCGGCGAATCAAATACCTTCCCATCTCACCTGCTTCCGCGCTCGCCGGTGACATCACCAGCATCGGAATACGCCGATCCCACCGCTTCCCAGTTCCGTGGATCCCCCAAGCGGACGGTGGTATGGAACATTTACCCCTGCAATAACGGGTACATCGCCGACTATAGCACGCCCTGCATTACTGTCCTAGTAGGATTCCTAACATTTGTTGAGATTCCACGGAATCGAGACAGCGACTTATCCGGACGGGACACACCGCCGGAACAATGACCGCAACTTCAAGGTCACCTCAATATACGGCATGAATCATCAATCTGGATTCGTTATGATCGCGAACCTGAGAGTTCGATTTGCTCGTCAGTACCTGATTGCAGAATTGCCAGAAAAAAGGCTACGGGCGTGTTCGCCCGTAGCCTTTCGCTTCGAATACCAGTCGTCAGCTCCCCAGGATCGGCTCAGTCGTTATTTGAGCGTCCAGTACTTGAGCTGGTCGATCGGTGTTGGCTGCCAGGGACTGACATCCTCAACCCAGGCGATACGGTTGTGGACCGCCGCCGCACCGCCACGCCAGACGATCGGCACCTCGACGATGTCCTCGTAAGCGAGGCCCAGCATCTCGGTCCAGATCTCATTCTGCTCCGCCTCATCGATCGTCGTCTTTGCGCGGTCGTGCAACGGCGCATAGTCCGGATTGTTGTAGCGCATGCTGTTCGTCAACGCCCAGTTGTTCGCCTTCTCGGCAATCTGGTCAGCGCGATAGCGTGCCGCCCAGGCGATCGGATAAGGGGTGCCCGGGCCGTTGGTGTACATCTGGATATCGGCGTAGAAGTGGGCCAACGTATCCGGGTTACCTGCATCGGAGGAGAAGAAGACACCCGAATCGATGCTCTTCAACTCGACGGTGAAGCCCAGCGTCTCGAGATCCTGCTTGACGATCTCCTGATTCTTCTGGCGCACCGAGTTGACCGATGTCTGGTAGAGGATCGACGTGTCGTCAAAGGCAGCAGGAAAATCGATCGCGTCAAGTTTCTCTTTCGCCTTGTCGAGGTTGTACTCCCAGGGCCAGTTGAGCTTGAAACGCGCCGGCACATTCATGTTGTCACCGGTCGGCACGCCGGCTTTCGCCATAGAGCTGATTCGCGATCACATCGCGCTGGATAGACAGGTTGAGCGCTTCACGCGCTTCCTTGTGCTGCCAGATCGGGTGTGTCGTCGACGGCTCGGCGAAAGCGCCGTCGACTTCGACGTTCGGATCGGCAAAGTTGATGTAGATGCGCTCGGCGCTGGTGCCGGGAGTCGCGACCTGGACGCCCTGGCCGCCATCTGCTTCCATCTGGTCGAGGATCTCCGGCTCAACCTGAAGGTTCCAGGCCCAGTCGGCTTCGCCGGTGACCATGACGGCGCGAGCTGCCGAGGTGGCGTCGCCGCCACCCTTGATCTCAACCTCATCGAAGAAGGGCAGACCCTCGATGTGATAGTCCTCGTAGATGTCGTAGAGGACTGTATCACCCGGATTGAAGGTGTTGAGCTTGAAGGGGCCGGTGCCGATCGGTGCGAGGTTGAAAGGCGCGTCGCGGGCCGCCTCGCCGATGTAGTCCTTCATGATGTGCGACGGAATGATGTAGCCATTACCGCCGACGAAAACATCGAACCAGGCAGGGTTCGGCTCGGTGAAGTTGACCTGCACCGTCAGATCGTCGATGACCTCGACGCTCTCGACCGCATCGAAGGTGGCCAACGTCGTCGCAGTGGTGTCCGGATTGGTGACGTACTCCCAGGTCAGACGCACGTCCTCAGCCGTGAAGGGCTCACCATCATGCCAGGTGACACCTTCCTTGAGCTTCCAGATCACAAAGAGGCCATCGGGATCCAACGTACCGGCTTCGATCGAAGGCCACTCGGCGGCCAGACAGGAGTTGCGGCTCCTCATTGACTCCAAGATATGCCAGCGGTTCGAGAATAACGCCACCGGCATGGAAGTCCTTGGTGCCCTGGCCGAGATGCATGTTGAGGATCGTCGGCGCCTGCCAGTAGAGCAAGGTGATCTTGCCGCCACCGCCACGCGTCATCGGCTCAGTCGACTCTCTGTCGCGGTCGCCGGCGCTTCGCCTTCTGTGGCAGTTGGCTCGGCCGCGGAGGCTTCAGCCGTCTTAGTAGCGTCCTCGTTTGCGCCAGGCGCCGCGGCCGCAGTCGTTGCAGTCGGTTCCCCACCACCGCCTCCACTCGCCGCCGGGGTGTCGGTCGCGGCCGGGGCGGACGTAGCAGTACTGTCGTTGCTGTCGTCGTCATCATCACCGCCACAGGCGGCCAGTAAGCCGGCAATTACCGGCGCGGAAAGACCCAGCGCCAGGGCTCGCCGCATTACTTCGCGGCGGCTCAGGGCGCCGAGAGAAATCTGATTCCATAGCTCATCGAGCTGGAAATTTGATCGTTCAGACACGAGCATGCTCCTTGATTCAACAGATTCAGATTTCGCACCTGAAATCTGCAGATCCAGGCCGA
This sequence comes from uncultured Chloroflexia bacterium, assembly GCA_963745675.1. GTDB lineage: Bacteria > Chloroflexota > Chloroflexia > Thermomicrobiales > CFX8 > JAUIIK01. Next base: position 330,942 of record CAVUYM010000009.1, on the reverse strand, counting down.
AACTGAAGAACCGTGCCTCCGCGCGCCTCCTGATGGTGGCGCGATGGAGATGAAATTTTTTGCGTGCCACCACCCTGTACGAATGCTGGCAAAAGTAAGATCATGGTTGAGTACGTCGCAGCGTCTTCCAAATCCGCGACAGCCTCTACGCCGCCCGGTCGGTACGCCCTCCTCTCCCCCGCGCAGGGTGATATCCCACAATCACATGTGGAGTTCATGACCGGTATACGGAAAACGACCACAGACTGGATGCCTGCGGTCGTTCTGCATTGTTTATTGTGGAGCGTGGCTAGCGATGGATGCTAGGCGAGCGTCCAGTTCTTCAGGTCGTCAATCGGACTTGGCTGCCACGGCCCGACCGATTTCCAGGCGATACGATTGTGGACGGCGGCCGCGCCACCACGCCAGACGATCGGCACCTCGACGATGTCTTCGTAGACGAGCGTCATCATCTGGGTCCAGATATCGACCTGCTCCTGCTCGTCGATCGCTGTCTTGGCCCGGTCGTGCAGGACGTCGAAGTCTGGATTGTTCCAGCGCGTGATGTTCGTGCCCGACCAGTTGTTCGCCTTCTCGGCAATATCGTCTGAGCGATAGCGCTCAGCCCACGAGATCGGATATGGACTCGTTGGGCCGTTGGTGTACATCTCGATGTCGGCATAGTTGTGGCCGTAGGTATCAGGGTTGCCGGCATCCGACGAGAAGAAGACACCCGAGTCGACGCTCTTGAGCTCGACGCTGAAGCCCAGCGTCTCGAGATCCGCCTTGACGATCTCCTGGTTCTTCTGGCGCACCGAATTGACCGATGTCTGAGTAAAGCAGATTTGTGTCGTCAAAGTCTGCCGGGAAGTTGATCGAATCGAGCTTCTCCTTGGCTGCGTCGAGGTTGTACTCCCAGGGCCAGTTCAGCTTGAACGCCGACGGGACGTTGAGGGTATCGCCGGTGGCGACGCCAGCCTTGCCGTAGAGCTGCGTCGCGATCACGTCGCGCTGAATCGATAGGCTAAGCGCTTCACGCGCTTCCTTGTGCTTCCAGATCGGATGCTCAGTGGACGGCTCGGAGAAGGCTCCATCAACTTCGGTATTCGGATCAGCGAAGTTGATCATGATCCGCTCAGCGCTCGTGCCGGGAATCGCCAGAAGCTTGCCTTCGCCTCCGTCATTTTCCATCTGATCGAGAATCTCTGGCTCGACCTGGAGATTCCAGGCCCAGTCGGCTTCGCCGGTCACCATGACGGCTCGCGCGGCAGACGTGGCATCGCCACCACCCTTGATCTCGACTGTGTCGAAGAAGGGCAGTCCCTCGATGTGGTAGTCCATGTTGATGTCATAGAGCACTGTGTCGCCGGGGCGGAACTCAGTGACCATCCAGGGACCAGTGCCGATCGGCTTCAGATTGAACTCGGCGTCACGAGCCGCAGTTCCAACCTGATCCTCGAGGATGTGCTTCGGCAAAATCGCGCCGTTGTCGCCGACGAATGGATCGAACCAGGCCGGATTTGGCTCGGTGAAGTTGACCTGAACGGTGTAGTCGTCGATGACTTCAACGCTCTCAACCGGTGCATAGGTGCCGAGAGTCGTCGCCGTCGTGTCTTCGTTCGAGATGTAGTCGTAGGTGAAGGCAACATCGTTCGCCGTGAATGGCTCGCCATCGTGCCAGACAACGTTGTCTTTGAGCTTCCAGATGACGAACTTGCCATCGGGATCGAGGGTTCCGGCATCTACCGACGGCCATTCAGCTGCCAGAATCAGGATGGGCTCGGTATTCTGGTCGAGGTAAGCCAGCGGTTCGAGACATACTTCGCTGGCATGGAAGTCCTTGGTCCCCTGGCCCAGATGCAAGTTCAGGATCGTTGGCGCCTGCCAGTAAAGCAAGGTGATCTTGCCACCACCACCGCGAGTCATAGGCTCAGCGGAACTTTCAGTTGCCGTCGGCTCCTCGCTTGTACCTTCTGTCGCGGTAGGTTCCATCGACATAGCTTCGGCTGTCTGAGTCGCATCTGCGTTGGCGCCTGGCGCGGCAGAGGCTTCGGTCGGGGTGGCATCTTCGGTGCCGCCGCCACTAGACGGGGTGTTTGTCGCTGCATCTCCACTGTCATCGTCATCGTCACCACCACAGGCGGCAAGTAGACCGGCGATGACCGGGGCGCTCAGGCCGAGCGCGAGGCTGCGCTTCAGGACTGATCGACGGCTCAGTCCGCCGCCATTAACTTCGTCCCATAGCTGATTTATCTTCTTCGTAAGGTCTTGAGACATTCTTTCTCCTCGGTTGCTGGACATAGAGCAAGCGCGTTTCGTCAGTCGGTTCGAAAAGCGAATGACGTTGCGCGCGCTTTATCGTTCGGCTGGACCGCATGTAACACGCGCATCCCTGCCCTGTAGGCAGTCTTGAAATTCAGATTCGTTCTCCGGAACTTGGATTGCCAGGCGAGATAACGGTGTCGACACACCGGGCTTGTTGTTAACGATGGCCCAAGTTGAGCCGGAAAAGCGGATTCGACTTCCTCCTCCTTCCAATATATTCATGAATTGCTTTATCGCCATAAGCTCATGCTTTCGAGCCTCAGTTAGTATACGCGCAACGACCGCAGACTGGATGTCTGCGGTCGTTGGAGGTTGAAACCGTCGGTTGTTACATATGAAGCCTAGGCAAGCGTCCAGTACTTGAGCTGATCGATCGGCGTCGGCTGCCATGGGCCGGCTTCGCCCCAGTTGATCCGCTTGTGGACGGCGGCCGCGCCACCACGCCAGACGATCGGCACTTCGACGATGTCCTCGGCGACGAGCGACATCATCTCCGTCCAGATATCGACCTGCTCCTGCTCGTCGATCGCCGTCTTGGCCCGATCGTGCAGGACGTCGAAGTCTGGATTGTTCCAGCGCGTGATGTTCGTGCCCGACCAGTTGTTCGCCTTCTCGGCGATATCGTCGGAACGATAGCGTTCTGCCCACGAGATCGGATAGGGAGAGCCGGGGCCGTTCGTGTACATCTCGATGTCGGAGTAGTGGTGCCCGTAAGTGTCCGGGTTACCAGCGTCCGAAGAGAAGTACACGCCCGAATCGACGCTCTTCAATTCGACGCTGAAACCGAGCGTTTCAAGATCAGCCTTGACGATCTCCTGATTCTTCTGACGCACCGAATTGACTGACGTCTGGTAGAGCAGGTTGGTGCTGTCGAAATCAGCCGGGAAGTTGATCGAGTCGAGCTTTTCCTTGGCCGCGTCGAGGTTGAACTCCCAGGGCCAGTTGAGCTTGAATGCGGCCGGGACATTCAGATTGTCGCCAGTTGCCACGCCGGCTGCGCCGTAGAGCTGCGTCGCGATCAGGTCGCGCTGGATCGCAAGGTTGAGCGCTTCACGTGCTTCTTTATGCTTCCAGATCGGATGCTCAGTGGATGGCTCGGAGTACGCGCCGTCAACTTCAGTGTTTGGATCTGCGAAGTTGACCATGATGCGTTCGGCGCTGGTTCCCGGCGTCGACAAGAGAATTCCCTCACCGCCCGATTCCTCCATTTGAGCCAGGATCTCCGGCTCAACCTGAAGATTCCAGGCCCAGTCCGCTTCGCCGGTCACCATGACGGCTCGCGCGGCAGACGTGGCATCGCCACCACCCTTGATTTCGACTGTGTCGAAGAAAGGCAGTCCCTCAATGTGGTAATCCATGTTGATGTCGTAGAGCACCGTGTCACCAGGCCGGAAGTCGGTCACTTTGAACGGTCCGGTGCCAATCGGGTTCAGATTGAAATCGGCGTCTCGGGCCGCAGTACCGACGAAATCCTGAAGGATATGCTTCGGGATAATCGGTCCGTTACCACCGACGAAGACGTCGAACCAGGCCGGATTCGGTTCCTTGAAGTTGACACGCACGGAGTAGTCGTCGATGACTTCGATGCTATCGACCGGAGCGAAACTGCCGGAGGTCGTCGCCGTCGTATCCGGATTGATGACGTACTCATAGGTGAAAGCCACATCTTCGGCGGTGAACGGTTCACCGTCATGCCAGACGACGTTATCCTTGACTTTCCAAATCACCCAGAGACCGTCCGGATCGAGCGTCTCGTTTTCGACCGAAGGCCATTCAGCCGCCAGTACGAGAACCGGCTGAGTATTCTGATCCAGATAGGCAAGCGGCTCGAGGCACACCTGACCGGCGTGGAAATCCTTCGTTCCCTGTCCGAGGTGCATGATTTAGAATCGTCGGAGCCTGCCAGTAGAGCAGCGTGACTTTTCCACCGCCTCCGCGCGCCATCGGTTCAGCGACTCCTCCGTTGCGGTGGCTTCTGCCGCCGCATCTCTCCGTCGCCGTAGGTTCCATTGCGGCGGCTTCGGCGGTCTGCGGTTGCCGCGCTGTTGCCACCAGGCTGGGCGGCCGCCTCGGTCGCGGTTGGCTCGCCACCGCCGCTACCGGCTGCTGGTGTGTCGGTTGCAGCGGGAGCGCTTGTGGCGGTGCTGGTGTCATCATCGTCATCGCCGCCACAGGCCGCCAGAGACTCGCGATAACTGGTGCACTCAAACCGAGCGCCAGGCTGCGCTTGAGTACGTCGCGACGGTTCAAACCGCCCGATAGAATCCGTTCTCGAAGATCTTCTAATGTATGCTGAATCTGCGTCAAAACACCCTCCTCCATTTTTCGAAATACCCTGAAACGAGCATCGGTCAACGTCATTTGGCTCGTCGCTTGCCGCGAGCGCCACCAACGTCAACCCCATATTCCCCAACATCTGGTAAGTCGAACTTCTCCGAGGGCAATATCAAGTGTCAAGTGGGGCACAAGTCGACTGCTGGGAACCATCCCCCTGTTCGCAGCGACGCGCTCGTGCCGCGACGGGCATAGTCCATGAATTCTCTATGTTTCCCTTTGCGCTCCCTTCCGACGCGAGGGCAGATCGAGGAACAACCAGTAGTGGCTTGCCACAGAGATCGTCTGGGATTGCCCCGATTATTTGTTCAGTCACCTTAGCACAGGTCTAATGCAGATGGAGGCAGACGGATGTGAAACGGATCGCGTAGAAGCTCTTTGAGAGCGTCGAGAATCGTCAAGTCGCTTTCGGATTGCAAAGACCCACCGCCATCACGGAACGTCACATCTTCTATCACAGGGGCGAGACTGATCCAGCCAGTAACCCCCACGATATCCCCGTCACCAGGGGCACCAAGGTCTGAGCGCTAGGTTCCTCGCCCGGCGCGTTCGCTGCGCGTAGCATCTGCGTTGATTTCCAATGTCTTCGGATCAATTACGACACCATACTCGCGGAGCGCTGCTGCCACCGACACGAGGCCGTCGGCAACGTCCTCCTGGACAAGTGCTGGATCACGTTCCAGCGCTTGAAAGAATCCGCCGCCTCCGGGCAAATCGAGGGTTACATGCACTTCAGGTGAAAATTCGCGTTCACCTTTTGATGTCAGTTCATCACCCTCAGAGGTCGTTATTCGCCCATATGCGCCCGCTCCACCACCCGAATAGCCCTCGGCTGCATAGCGCGTGCGGTCAAAAAGAGGTGCCAACGTGTAGGAACGGGTCCCCCTGACGGAGACCTCCATCGTCTGTCCTACGCCACCGCGGAACTTACCCGCGCCGCCGGAATCCTGCCGGAATTCGCGCCGGTGCATGACGATCGGCGAAAGCTGTTCGATGACCTCGGCAGGAACGCCGGAAATCCCGCTTGGAAAAGCTGTCGCGCCGATGCCGTCCTTCGTCGGACGCGCTCCGGTGCCGCCGGCGGAGAACCAGACATAGGTCCAGGTTCGAGTCGCGCCAGAACCCGACGTATATGCGCGGTTCGAATCATCAATCTCACCGGTGAACTGGTTGATCCAGATATTTGCCGCGCCATCAGCCATGACTCGATCCGGCAGCGCTTCAGCCAGCGCTCCGAAGATGACGCCGGGCAGGAAGTGGCCGATAATCGAGCGCGAACCGACTGGCGCCGGATGTTGAGCGTTCAGAATGCAACCTTCAGGCGCTGCCACATGGACCGGACGGAATGAGCCCTCGTTATTTGGCACTTCGGGAGCGAGAGCGCATTTGAGCGCGTAGGTCGTGTAAGCATGCGTGTAATTGAGCACGACATTTATGCCGTACTTGCTCTCCGGGCTGGAACCGGCCCAATCGACCCAGAGTTCGTCGCCGCGCTTCTCAATTGAAACTTGCATTCGTACCGGCTCTTCATAGCCGTCCGAGTAGTCGACATTTGAATAGGTTCCCGTCCGGTAGCTTCGCGATCGCTTCTCGCATGGCACGTTCGGAGCGATCGATGATCTCCGCTCCAAGCGGATCAATCGAGTCGAGTTCGAACTCCTCCATGAATTCGAGCAACCTGCGCCCGCCAACTTCGTTGCCTGCGACCTGAGCGTGGATATCGCCGAGCACCGGTTCCGGTGTGCGTACGTTAGCGGCGATGATCTTGACCAATTCACTGTTTTCGACGCCAGCTTCGTAGAGTTTGGTGATCGGGACGAAGAGTCCCTCTTCATAAACAGAGCGAGCGTCCGTCGTAAGCCCGCGGCCACCGATATCGAGGACGTGACAAGTATTGCCGAAGAAGGCCACAAGCTTCTCGCCCTGAAAGATCGGCGTGACGACGGTGAAATCGTGCAAGTGTCCCGAGGTCTTCTGCGGATCGTTCGTGATGAGCACGTCGCCTGGCACGAGCGTTTCAGCTGGATAGACGCCCAGAAAGAAGTGGATACACGTTGCCATCGCGTTGATGTGTCCGGGCGTGCCAGTCACCGCCTGAGCGATCATGTTGCCGTGGGTATCGAAGACGCCCGCGGAGAGATCTCCCGACTCGCGCACGATCGTCGTGAATGAGGTGCGCATCAGCGCCGTCGCCTGCTCATTGACTACTGCAATCAGCCGGTTCCACATCACTTCCAGTGTTATCGGATCTATCGTCGCCAATTTCGCGCCTCACTTCTACGTCTATCATGCACCGCACCATCATAGCGTCTTGAGTGACCAAAAAAGGAACCGCCACCGGATGGGGGGCCGGTGGCGGTATGCGGGGGTGTGGGAGGGTAGAGTGAGTGTGCTGGGACACACTAGAGTAGAACAGATGTTCGTATTCTACAGATCCCAGCCACTCGCGTCAAGGGCTCTAGCCGACAGGTTGAGCCATCTCTACCTGGAAGCCTTCGGGCGGCGCTGACATCTGGCCGGTGTGCTGGGCAAATTGCAGGTGCAAGCCCCATGGATCCCGGATCTGAAACGTGCGATCGCCCCAGAACTGGTCGGTGAGACCCTCGACCACATTCAGGCCATCGTTACCCTTGATGCTGTCGTGATAGCCATCGACGTTCTCGGTCACGAGATAGATTACGAGGCCATCCGCCTTCAGCACATTCGGCTGCGGCGATTCTGGATGCGCGGCGCTGAACATCAGTCCGGCATCATTCCCATTGTCGACCATCACCATCATCAGCGAGCCGTCTGGGGTGCGCATAGCCATCCCCTGATTGAACCCGAGGACATTCTGGTAATAGTCGCTGACGGCTTCGAGATCTTCGACGACGATCATCGGCATAACAGTAGGCATGGAACCTCCTTGTGATTGAGCGCTATCCGGCGGATAGCGCCACTTCGTTATCAAGATTCATTGCAAAGCTCAGGTGAAAGCCGAACGGATCGTGAATCTGGAAACTACGCTGTCCCCAGTAGCGATCTGCGATCGGCCGCGTCACGACTATGTCGTGGGCTATCACCCCTTCGTAATACCCATCGATCTCAGCATCGAGATCGAACTGGACGATGAGGCCGCCCGGCGGGAGATCGCGTTCGTTCTCGTCAAGATTCTTGCGTGCGCCGATCATGAGTGGCGCACCCCGAAATTTCAAACCAGAATGAAACGCAACGCCTTCATCATCACGCCCAACGAAATCGACCTCACACTCCAGCACTTCCGTGTAGAAGTCGAGCGCGCTGTCGATGTCTTCGACGTGGATGATCGGAGTTATTCGCGCCACCGAAGGGTCCTCTCAATGCCGTTAATCCGGCAATCTCTTCCCACATGCTGACGTTCGCTGCGACCAGCGGTAGTCCGATACACTTCCAGGCTGCTGATACACCCGGAGCAAGCGAAACCGTTCAATTTGAGCCGCATGAGGAATTGTTACGACGGGTAACAACCTCCCCTACTGGGCTCTCGTCTACACGCGGACGATCCTCTGGCCGGAGTTGGAGCGCAGCACGCTCAACATTGAACGTACAACCCGACCATTTGTTCGGATTGTAAGCTCAGAATGACTGAATGTCAACGGCGTTGCGCCTTCAATTACAAGATTACAAGTGGGTATCTGGGCTGGTTCTCAGCGACGCATCGGCACTGGAAGTCAGACCGGCATTTCAACGAGAACATTCAAGTAATCGTCAACGCTGAGGCGCGCATTTCGTCCAACGACGAGCGTTGACTCGCGCTCCTCAAGGATGGCTGGTCCTGCCATGCGGGAGCCTGGCCCAAGTCGGTAGCGATCGAACACCGGCACCGCGACCAGCTTGCCATCATCGGGCAGATACACCCGCCGTTCGCCCTTCTGAGCGTCGGGAACAAGGTCGACAAAATCGCCGTCGCCGCTCATCTTTTCGAGTGGCAGTTCAGGTCGCGGCCCGGTGACGACGACGCGCCAGGAGAGCGTTTCGACGGGATTTTCTCCGGCGCTGCGTTCATACATGCGCTGATACTCCGCTTCAAAGCGTTTGACAGGTCTGGAACGCTTCCTTCGGAGAGTTCGCCGTCCGGAATTTCGACGACGATCTCGTGCCCCTGACCGACATAGCGCATCTCTGCCGACCTGAGGACCCGAAGTTCATCGTCGGAGAGTCCAGCGGCACGCAGGATCGAGCGCCCTTCGCTCTCCATCTCTGAGTAGAGCGTATTCACATGCTCCCAGTCGAGATCGGCGAGACGCCCGTAGTAGGTACGCACGAAGTCGAAGGCCAGCGGCGCGGTGAGGAAGCCAATCGTCGAAGTAACTCCAGCGCCCATCGGCACGACCATTCGACGTGAACGAAGAATTCGGGCGACATTGAAAGCATGCACCGGTCCCGCGCCACCGAATGCAAAGAGTGGATAGGAACGGGGATCTTTACCCTGCTCGATTGCGTGGATCCGTGCAGCTCCTGCCATGTTCTCGTTCACCACCTGATGAATTCCCCAGGCGGCGGACAGCAGATCCAGGCCGAGCGGTTCGGCGATCGTCTTGACAATCGCTTCTTTAGCGCCCTGAATGTCCAGTTGCATCGCCCCACCCAGAAAATAGCCTGGGATCGAGGTAGCCGAGTACGAGGTCGGCATCAGTCACCGTCGGCTGCGTGCCACCCTGGCCGTAGCAAACCGGTCCTGGTTGAGCGCCTGCGGATTCTGGCCCGACCTTCAACAGGCCGAGCGAATCTATCCATGCCGTCGAACCGCCGCCGGCGCCGATCTCGATCATTTCGATCACCGGCACTTTGACCGGCAGACCGGAGCCCTTCTTGAAGCGATAGACCCGGCTAACCTCGAAATCCGAGGTCGTCATTGGCTGGCCATTGTCGATAATGCACGCTTTGGCCGTTGTTCCGCCCATATCGAAGGAGAGGAGGTTGTCCATCCCGATACGCTGGCCATACTCCGCGGCCGCGATAGCACCGGCGGCAGGCCCGGACTCGATCAACCGGATCGGGTATTTGCGTGCCGTTTCGACAGTGCAGATCCCACCCGATGAGAGCATGATGAAGAGGCTGCCTTCGAACCCCATCGCCGCCAGAGACTCATCGAGCTGCCCCAGGTAGCGCGTCACGACCGGTCGCACGTAGACGTTCGCGATCGTCGTCGAGGTGCGTTCGTATTCGCGAATTTCTGGCACCACGTCTGACGAAGTTGAAACGAGAACGTCCGGAGCAAATTCGTTGAGGATCGCTTCGACACGCCGCTCATGGTCTGGATTGCGGTAGCTATGAAGCAGCGCTACTGCGACGGCTTCGATCTTTTCATCGACGAGCCAGCGTGCGAGCGCTTCGACCTCGCCGGGCTCGACTGGCGTCAGGACCTCGCCATCCGCAAGCACCCGCTCATCCAGTTCCAGCCGCCGGCGGCGCGGAACAAGCGGCTCCGGGAGTTCAAGAAAAATGTCGTACATGTCGTAGCGGTGTTCGCGTCCTATCTCCACGGCGTCGCGGAAACCTTTGGTCGTGATGAGCGCTGTCTTTGCGCCCTTGCGCTCTATGATGGCGTTGGTGACGAGCGTTGTGCCGTGGACGATCTGGCGAACTGCAGCGGGCGTCAGACCGGCCTCGGCCAGGACGGTGCTCAGGCCTGCAGTAACGGCGCGGCTCGGGTCATCCGGCGTCGTCAAGCGTTTTCCCGACCTTAAAGCGCCCCGAACTGATATCGAAGACCAGCAAGTCGGTGAATGTGCCGCCGATATCGACCCCGACCCTGACCTCTGTCGTACCCACTGTCATCGATACCGCCTTCAGATTGGAACAACTCGACCTTACCGCGCCGCAGTATAGGAGCCGCGCAGAGGCAACGCAACTAAGTTCGTACATAGCAGTATGCTATACTCGTCCGCTATTGCACGGGTTGTGGCGAGGGGGCCCGGCGAATCACTCATGCGAGAAATAATTTTCCGGAGGCAACCAAGATTCCGTAGCGGTCAACCAGACGACCGGCAGCCGAGTGTGCCTGACGACATGTGGCGCAAATGCAACAGCTGCGGCGATCTCATCTACGCACGCGAACTCGAACGGGCGCTGCATGTCTGCCCGCGTTGCTCGCACCACTTTCGCCTCTCGGCCAGGCAACGCCTTGAACTGCTCGCCGATCCCGATAGTTACGAGCCCTGGGACGAGTCGCTAACTGCCAGCGACCCGCTGAAATTCTCGGTTGGCGACGAGCGCTATATCGACCGCGCGCGCGCAACAGCCAGTCGTATCGATGCAAACGAAGCGCTCACCACCGGCCTCATAACTATTGATGGTTCACCTCTCGCGGTCGCCGTGACTGACTTCTCGTTCATGGGCGCAAGCATGGGATCGGTCTATGGAGAAAAGATTGCACGTGCCTGCCAGCGCGCTTCGAAAGAGCGTATGCCACTCCTGACCGTATCCAGCTCTGGCGGTGCGCGGATGCAAGAAGGCCTCTTCTCGCTCATGCAGATGGCAAAGACGACGGCATCCTTCGATCTTCTTCGAGCCGCACGGCTGCCGCACTTCTCGCTGCTTGTCGATCCTTGCTATGGCGGTGTCACTGCCAGCTATGCCGCAACAGCCGACATCGTGATCGCCGAACCGGGCGCTCGTATCGGTTTTGCCGGACCGCGCGTCATCGAGCAAGTCACCCGGCAGAAGTTGCCGGACGGTTTCCAAACCGCTGAGTTCCTACTTGACCATGGGCTTGATTGATCGGGTTGTGCCACGCGCCGAAGTGCGAGAAACCCTCGGGACACTCATCAGATTGTTCGGGGGGCTTTCAAACACATCGAATAGCTCGGCTCGAAACGTTTGCTGAACGTGGAGCACCACGTGGCAATTGATCGAAGAACGCTATCAACCTGGGATCGCGTCACGCTCGCTCGTCATCCGCAACGACCGAGAGCCCTCGACTTCATCGACGCGATATTCGAAGACTTCCTCGAGTTGCATGGCGACCGCCAATATCGCGACGATCGGGCGCTAATCGGTGGACCGGCGCGTCTCGGCAGCCAGAGTATCATGCTGCTTGGCAATCAAAAGGGCCGCAATACGAAAGAAAATCTCGATCGCAATTTCGGAATGGCGCGACCCGAGGGCTATCGCAAGGCAATACGATTGATGCGCCTTGGCGCACGCTTTCGCATCCCACTCGTTACCTTCATCGATACGCCCGGAGCAGATCCGGGACCGCGCTCGGAGGAGCACGGCCAGGCGTTTGCAATCGCCGAATGCATTCAGACGCTCACAACCTACCCTGCCCCGATTGTCTCGATCGTGATCGGCGAAGGCGGTAGTGGTGGCGCGCTGGCGATTGGCGTCGCTGATCGAATATTGATGCTCGAGAACGCGATCTATTCCGTCGCAAGCCCGGAAGCGTCCGCCTCGATTCTCTGGAAAGATGCCGGGCAAGCTGCTGCGGCCGCCGAGGCAATGCGCATTTCAGCGCCGGATCTCTTCGAGTTAGGGCTCATCGATCAGATCGTGCCGGAAAATCGACCCGCACACGAGGACAGCGCACAAGCCATAGGCAACACGGCTGAAGCGCTTCAATCAACGTTGGACCAACTTCTGGCGACGATCCAGTTCAGTGGCGAAGATGCGCTCATCGAACAACGCCACCAGCGCCTGCTGAGCATCGGTTCGTGGCTTGATTCCCCGCCCAACGGCCACTCCGCGCCGTAGCCCTTTGGCCGCCACAGCGACCAACCTATCAGGACCAGATCGTCGAGTTGCCGCAAAAGACACCTGACCTTCAGATTTCCCACGAATAGTGGCGGTAGCGTTGGGCCCAGGTGCCGTACCAGCTCGTGATCTCGACCGGCTCAACGAAGATCAACCAGCGCGGCTCCTCCAGCGTCTGTTCCCAGTACCGCAGCCCTCGTTCGCCCCAGTAGCGTTCCGCCATCTCTTCGAGAATTGGAACCCAGTCTCCGCCGACATTCGGTTGCTCCAGGATCCTTGCATGGCCCTTCACGAGTACCCGGCGATGCTCTTCGAAGACATCAAGGCAAAGCGAGCAGCGGCCGTCGCGTTGGAGATATTGCGCCCAGCGAGAGCGTTCGCGCGGAACCAGATAGAAGCCATCATCGGTGTGTTGCATCCAGACCGGAACGACATAGGGCCAGCCATCCTCATCGACACAACCGAGACGGCAGATCACCGGGCCGCTCAGGAACGCCCTCAGTTCCTCCGCTGTCATACGCGCCATACGCAATGTCCCAACTTGCCATCCATCCAGACCTTCGAGCAAAACAGACGCTGTCTGCTTAGAGATCCAGAACACGAAGATCGTGACTGGTGCGATTGAAATTCACGCCGCCGTCCGGCCCGACCATCACGACATCTTCCACTCGAATGAAGCCACCATCATCGAGAACGACGCTCGGCTCGATGGTGAAGCACATGCCTGTCCGCAGCACAGTCTGATCCGCTTCAAGCAGGAACGGTGGTTCGTGCACATCCTTGCCGATTGAGTGACCGAGCCGGTGGATAAAGCGTTCACCATATCCAGCGTCGGCGATGATCGAACGTGCAACATTGTCCAGTTCCGCCGCGGTGATCTGCCCATCAACCATGCGTTCAATCGCGGCTTGTTGAGCGGCCATCACCAGCTCGTAGACGTTGCGCCGCTCATCGGTCGGCTCACCGAGAAAAACGGTGCGGCCAAAGTCTGAACAATAGCCGTCGAGTAATGCGCCGAAGTCGAACGCTATCGAGCCACCCTCTTCGAGGACTCGATCCGTCGCTTCGAAAACTGACAGCGCCCCAGCTTCCGATTTTCCACCGATATATATTCCGGTGTGAAACGATGTCCAGTCCGCGCCAAATTCAGCGAGTGTGTCATCGACCATACGGGCAACATCGCTTGCGGTCATGCCGAGCTCGAGCTTCGCAAGGATCGGCTCGTACGCCGCATCAACAAGGTCGACGGCAGCCCGCATCAGGGCTTGCTCCTCGTCGTCCTTGATCATCCGCATCGGCCAGATGAGTTCGTGAGCATTGATGATCTCGGCGTCGGGCGCGGCCTTAAGCACGTCAATCGTCGTCTTCGCCCAGGCGTGCTCGGCCAGTGCGACGCGCCCGCCACCCTCACCACGCATCGAGCGGACATAGCTCGCGAGCACGGCACTGTAGTCGTCGAGTTCGGTCAACACGTGGATGTCGGCTATCCAGGGCTTGTCGGCGACCTGGGCAACCATCGCAGCGCTACCCATTCGCGGCTCGACAATCACCGGTCCCGCTTCGAGGCCGAGATACATGCCAGAGACCCAGTCGCCGGGCCGGTCATGTTCGGTCGGATTAGGGATCGGCCAGGAGATGCCGGTGAAGTACTCGAGCGTGCTCGACACTGGAAGAAAGAGCACGGAGACACCATGTCGTTGCATTTCGTCTCGCAAGCGAGCGATCCGATGGTTGTAATCAGGCACCTTCGAACTCCTTCGTTCGTCACTACAAATCTGAGATCGCCATCATCGCCCATAGCGGGCCAGCGCACAACCGTGGCGACTGATCGCGCGAATACATCGGTTATAGTTGCCCTTGCATTCAAGCAGCAGCGTTCCAGCAAACGCTAGACGAAACCATGAAATTCGGTCGGTGCAGGCGTCTGGGCGTGAGGGGAGTGCAAGCAGTATGCCGCGCAGGTGGTCACTGATACTGGTGCTTACCGGTTTCTCTATGCTGATTGTCGCCGCTTGCGGACGGGTGGATTTGCAAGATCTCACGCCGGAAGCAGTTAAGACACAGCAGGCTCAAGAAGCGGTAACTCAGACCGCTTTGGCAGAGAGTGCCGGACAGTTTCTCGGCGACCCGGCACGCGGGCGAACGACCTGGGACACCTGGTGTGTCGGCTGCCACGCCGAGACCGGCAATGGTATTGGACCCGATATTCGCGGAACGCTCTACCTCTGGCCAGAATGGGAAGCGTTCATGCGCGAGGGCACGAAGGCTGATGGTTCGATTACCCACGAAGCAAACGGCCGCGTCATTACCTATCTGAAGACCGACCTGACCGACGAAAACTTCTTCAACGTCTTCGCCTTCATCGCACAAACTCCGCAGTAAACAGGCAACCAGCCATGCCGGTACGTATTCGTCCGGCATGGCTGATAGTCACGGTCGATTTCTAGTAGCGCCGGTAATCCGGTTGCGCGTCTAGCCGGCGAGTGAAGCCGGCAATTACCGCCGCGCAGTTATCCAGATCTTGCAGGCTGACCAGCTCACTCGGCGAGTGCATATAGCGATTAGGAATCGACACCAACCCGGTCGGGATGCCACCACGTTCTCTGGCTATCGAATCCGCATCGGTTCCGCTCCGAATTGGCGCAGACTCGACCGCATAGGGAATATTTCCTGCCTTGGCGGCCGCAACAAGCGCCTCGAATACCGCCGGATGTATCGCGTTGCCGCGCGCCAGCGCTGGTCCGCCGCCGATCTTGACCTTGCCAAGTCCACGCACATCGGCTTCGGGGTGATCGGTGGCATGAGTAACGTCGATGGCGATTGCGACATCAGGTTCGAGGTGGAATGCGCTCGTCCGACCGCCGAAGAGCCCAACTTCTTCTTGAACGGCAGCCACAGCCCAGACATCTGCAGCAGGGCGCTCGCCATCAGCGAGTTTGCGTAGCGCTTCGAGTGCGACAAATGCGCCAACTCGATTATCGAGTCCGCGACAGGCGATGAGACCATCGCCAAGTTCGACGAGCGGCTGCTCGACAACGCCCGGATCCCCAATCTCGACTTTCTGTCGCGCGTCACTAGCGCTGTTCGCTCCGATGTCAATCCAGAGCGTCTTCATCCGCGAGACTTTGCTTCGATCTTCAGGGTCCATCTGGTGAATCGGCTTCTTCCCGATTACGCCGACGACCGTCTCATGCGTACCGAGCACCCTGACGCGTTGTCCGACGAGCACCTGATCGTCCCAGCCGCCAATCCCGCTAAACCAGAGATAGCCATCGTCGTCGATATGCGTCACCATCAGACCAATCTCGTCGATGTGACCTTCGATCATCACCTTCGGGCCATCACCTTTGAGACGGGCATAAGAATTTCCGTTGCTATCGACTTCGACCTCGTCCGCGAAGGACTCGGCCTCGGCACGCCATACGCGGGCAGCCTCGGTCTCAAATCCAGACGGACTGGCCGTCTCTAGCAATGTGTAGAGAAAGTTCTTTGAAACATCCTGCATCGTCACGCAGCCTTTCCACGTTTCCGACTCTTAGTCAAACTGCATAGTAACAAGGAGGGCGCTCAAACGCTTTCCAGTCTGCGCAGATATATCGCGAACTGAAGATCAAAACGCACACGTGGGTCCGATAGATCGTGACCGCTCACTTCGATGATCCTGGCGATCCGGTATGCGAGCGTATTGCGATGTATCTGGAGCCGCTCAGCCGCAGCAGCTATGCTCGCTCCAGCGTCGAGGAACGTGCCGAGCGTCTGCACAAGGTCCATCGTCCTGGACCGGTCATAGAAATCCAGATCGTCGAGCATCGTCTTCGCATAGCGGTCGAACTCTACGAGACGCCCGCCCTCAATCGACTCCAGCGCCAGGAGTACGCCAAGCACGCCGCCTGCCCGGGGCATGCCAAGATCTAGCCCTCCGTCTGGAATGTGGCCGGCTTGCCTGAGTCGCAACGCTTTCATTAGCGTGCGAGCCGCAGGTGGCAACCGATCGATGCCGGCAATCGGCGGACTGGCGATGAAACTGACCGAGTCATCGAGGTGCAGCGACTGGAATGTTGTCTCATCGGTCAGGTAGAGACTGCTATCGTCGAGCAGAAACGACAATCGTGGCGAAATGTCCTGCTGGAGATCGACGATCAGTCTCAAGCTGGATTCGAGATCGATAGAACCGGAAGCTTGAGAAATACGCCGCCGTGCCGCCGGGGGAAGTACTCCACTCGTCACAAACTCCGCCAGGATCTCGCCAGCTTCTCGAGTCGGTGGAACGGGATCGATCGCGGGCAGTCGATCGAACATCAAGCCGAGCGCCTCGCTTGTCTGCTCCAACACCAACCGCGCCCGGTCTCCAGGTTCGTCACCTGGGAGCGCCACGAATAAATGAACTCCGTCAGGGAGACCGGCCGCACTAACAGGATGGCTGATCCAGTCCGTGCCATCCCAGATCGCACGCTGTCCGGTGTATTCGACGGTCAAAAGGGCCGCTGGAACCTCCAGCGTTGGAGTTGAGGCAGCCAACCGCCGCCCGGTCGATGTCACGAGCACGAGTGGAATACCCGCTCGCCGGCTCGCCAGCCGCAAGAAATCGTCCAGATCAGATCCACCGATGGATGCGGAGGAAAAGCTACGAGCGAGCTCAGATCCAAGCTGGTACAGACTTCCACGCCGCTCGGTGAACGCTCGATTCAGACCTGTTTCAAGTTCCGCTCCACCCGTCGCCGCGACTTCGATCACAACCACCCCATCGATACCCTGACTAACTCCAGGATGATCGGTCACGACTGCAGCAATCGGCAATGTGCTTAGATGCGCGACAACCTGCGGCCACCGGATTGACTCGAGCTGGTCCAGTTCATCGAGAACTGCGTGCGGGACGATGACAATCTCTTGCCCTCGAAGAGCAGGCAATACTGGTGTCGTCGACCGAATGCAGACAGCCCAGGAAAACTCGGTTTCAATCGCCGCAACCTGATCTTCCAATGAGCCAACAAGCTCCATCTGGACTGGCTTCCAGCGGAGCAGGTCTCCAATAGTTAGCTCGACCATTCCTCCTCCTTGGTCATATTGCACAATGCGCTTGGATCGAGCCGTTCGAGATCCACGACTTCTATTATGGATGACGCACAGCGAACGCGGGAGTTGGAGATGATTGATCTGGCATGCCAGAATTAGCTCACCACGGCACTCGATTCCCATTCAAGTCTCGATCGGAGACACGATCAATGACCGGCATCACCGTCAACCGTGACAGCGACATCCCGCTTTACCTGCAAATAACGTCCCAGATCCGCGATGCAATCCTCCAGGGTGAGTTCGAAAACGGAGATCGCCTGACGCCTGAACGACGGCTGGCAGCACTGCTCAACGTCAATCGCACAACTGTCGTCAATGCCTATCGCGAGCTCGCCTCCGAGGGCTTCGTCACGGGCCAAGTAGGGCGCGGAACCGTTATTACTTACCAGCGCAGGGGAGAAGGCTCGTCCCCGACTGGAGCTTCGCGAGAGCTACATGATGAATATGCGTCGGAGGGAATGGCAAAAGATCGCTCGCATCTACCGTGGCAGCAGTTGCTCGCGCCACTTGCTGGCTTTCGCCATGATTCATTAATCCTCGACGCGAGTACAGTCGCGGCACGCCAGGACGTCATCCAGTTCACGAGCGCGACGCCGTCCCCGGAGCTCTATCCCGTTCATCAGGTCGATGCGATCCTGTCGGAAGCGCTGGATACCGCCGGGCAGGAACTCCTGCAACACACGCCCTCGGAAGGTTTTCCGCCACTGCGTGAAGCCTTAGCCCACTGGATGGAGAGTCAGGCCGCCGGGTCGGGCTTGAAGGTCGGCTTTGATCCTGCCAGTATTCTGATCGCCTCCGGCTCCCAGCAGGCGCTCTATCTAACAGCCAGGACGCTCGTTGAGCCAGGTGACCTGGTCGCGATGGAATCTCCTACCTATCTCGGTGCAGCGCAAGTGTTTCGGGCCTGCGGCGCCCGGTTACTCTCCATTCCGGTTGACCGCGACGGCATGAACGTAGAGCTTCTGAGTGAGCTGATTACGCGGCGCAGGCCAAAACTGATTTACACGCTACCGACGTTTCAAAATCCAACTGGAAGTGTGCTTTCACTCGACCGTCGTTACCGCCTGCTCGACCTCGCTAGCCGCTATCAGGTGCCGATCGTTGAAGACGACCCGTACGGCGCACTGCGCTACGAAGGAACACCGCTACCAACGCTGCTAGCGATCGACCGGTCGAGAGGCGGGGATCGGGTGATCTATCTGAGCACGATGTCAAAAATGCTCTTTCCCGGCTTCCGCATCGGTTGGATTTCCGGCCCCAGGCAAGTGCTTGAACGCTTGGCGCAGTTCAAGCAGATTGTCGACCTCGATACGAATGCGCTCATACAGTGGGCCGTCTGGGCGTTCTTGAGTCGCGGCCTGCTCACCGAACATCTGGAAACACTGAAACGGGCCTATCCGGAGCGCCTGAACAGGATGGTGGCCGGTCTTGAAAAGCACTGCGGCGACCTCTTGACGATCGACCGGCCCGATGGCGGCCTCTACCTCTGGTGCCACGTTGCCGACCGTTTGCGGGTGCGCGATCTGCTGGTCGAATCGGCTCGCGAAGGCGTCGCCTTCGCTCCCGGTGAGCCCTTTTACCTCGACGAGCCCTCAGATGCGGGCAGAAATACGTTGCGCCTCAACTTCACTCTGCCCTCCTTAACCGAGGTCGATGAAGGCACCAGACGGCTTGGTAAGGCGCTTCGGCGTCTGGCCGACCAGGCTGCCAGCGATGGATCGCGCGGCGGGAAACAGCGTCCGGTGACCCCCATCGTCTAATGCCGTCGCGATAGTGGCTTGTCTTCACCTATTTGACAGCCTGACAACGGTGGCGTAGAGTCCGGCGGCACGCAAGAACTTTCGTCATCTGTCGATCCTGAGCCCTCAGCTGAGGAGATCAAACATGTGGAACCCGCTACGCAGACAGCTCGCGCGCAAGATCCCGGCGCTATTGCTCGTCCTGGCGCTGATTGCGCCTGTCCTTGTGGTGTCAGCTCAGTCTGATGAAGGGGCACCAGAGGGTGTTGTGGCCATTTCCATCACGGTGACAATCATCGATGTGTTGGACTCTGGCAGCAGCTGGGTTGATGGCACAGCGCTCCACATTCGCGGAATCTCGACCGTGGCAGCAGTCGACGGCGATCTCAGCGGCACGGCAGAACTTACGTCAGACCTCGACCAGCAGGGACCTTGCAATGCGGCGCTCGAATGCCAGGGCGGTCAAGACATATTCACCGAAGTCAAGATCACCGGCGATGAGGCAATCTGGGCAGGCTCGCTAGCGCTTGAGATTCTCTCTGATGGGCACTCGGCAGCCCACGGAATACTCATCGGGCGATTTGGCACTCACGATCAGGTCATCGTCATTGATAGCCTGACCGCCACGGACGGCGCCACGCTTGAACTCGCTGGGCAACGTAGTGACGCTAGACGGGCCTATTGCCGGAATCCACCTCTCTGGCAGCGCCTGCGTAACCGGGCCCACGAGCGCTGACGGCGGTTTCATCGGCACGAGCGGCCTGGTTATCGATAGCGGCCCGATGCGCGTCACCCGACAAACGCTTGGTGGCACTGATCCGACCGGCATATATGGGGAAGTACGACAGATTGGCCAGAAGGGAAACCTCCGCGGAATATTCATCGCACCGCTCAATGCCCATCATGCCCATGGAGATTTTGTTCTTGTAGGAGAGTCCGGGCCATATAGCGGGATTCTCGGTTATGGCCGCGCGACCGCGACGATCTCGGAAGAGCCGCGTTGTGACAGCGGGCTCCAAATCACGAGCACCTGGACGGGACAGGTGCGATACGTCACCGACCCGGCTGCCTTCCTTGCTCCGCGCGTTTACTTCGTTGCCCCAGGCGACGGAGCGACGGTTAGCACGCCGATTAACCTCCAATTTGGTGCAGAGAACGTCATTATCGAAGCTGCAGGAGAGGCTCACGACGGTGCAGGTCACTTCACGATCATCGTCGATTCGCCCTGTATCGGTCCCGGAGAGCCGATCCCCGACGACGATCTACACTACCAACTTGTCGATGGCACATCGACCATCAACCTGACGATCTTCTCCGGTATTCACCGGCTCTGTTTGCAACTAACAGATGGCAACGGCATTGCCCAGCCGGCCAGCGACGTGATTACGATCGTCGTTGCTGCATCGGACGGACCGTCCGACGGCTTCTAGCGGGCATAGAAAGAGCCTGCACAATGTACATTGTGCAGGCTCTGGATCTCCTTCGAGGTGGAGCAAACCCTTAGGCGCGAGAAGCGTGCATTTCAGCGTTCGCGCTCATCAAGCGTGGCATCTGACTGAGCAGGTAGAACCCTGCGACGCCAACGAGCAGGTAAACGGCTCGTGAGGCGATGTTGACTTCGCCGAATTCCAGGCCAACGAGCGTGGCAACCAGGTCAAATTTGAGCAGTCCCACCAACGCCCAGTTTGCCGCGCCAACGATGACCAGTACAAGAGCCGCTAGATCTGTCATCCGCATGATTTGAATCCTCCTAGTGAATACATCTCGGATATCTGTATATAAAGTTACACTAGAAGTTTATATTTGTCAAGCGTGACTCTGTACGGTTCCATCCCACCTGCGAAATCCGGACCGGACGCTGAATCCATTTCTCGCTCCAAGCTACCCCCTTCTGCTAGATCCGGACGCGTTGAACCCAGCTGGCGAAATAGGCTGCACCGCGGTTACGAGTTGAGAGCTTCCACTTCGACAATATCCTGATTCAATGGCGCCGCGGAGAAGATGGAGCGACCGCAACGCCACCGTTGCTTTCCGCATCGGAATGGGCGGAAATTGACGTGTAACCGCCTGCGTGATAGCATGCAGTGTTCTCGGTATAAGCCGAGGCGTTTTTGTGTCATTTGTTTGACGCAACGCGCGTTCCGCCTTAAGAACGAACCAAAGATTGAAGGGAATCCAGCAGCGTGCTGAAGATCCGACTCCGACGAATGGGCGCAAAACATCAACCTCACTACCGTATCGTCGTTGCAGACGCGCGTTCACCGCGTGATGGACGCTTCGTCGAGTCCATCGGGTTCTACAATCCGAAGACGCAGCCGCTGACCCTCAATGTCGATGGCGACCGCGCCAGCCACTGGCTCAGTGTTGGTGCACAGCCGACGGAAACAGTGAAGAGACTCCTGAAGCGTGCTGGCATTATCGAAGGCAAGATCAGCGCTCAGGGCGAAGCTGAGGGTTACGTCACCCAGATCCCGCGTTACGGCGTTGAACCCGATGTCATCCCTGCCTACCAACGGCCCGTGGTTGAACAAGAAGTGGCCGAAGCAGCCGAGTAGCGACTGCCCTCGGGCACTTTCACCGCTGGTTGAGGCCTTGCCACACAATTCACATCCCCGGTTCACCTGTATGATGGCGTTCGACGCTACGCGTGATGGTGCGTTGCCAATACGGAAGTGAGAACGGCCTAAATGACAAGCGGCCAGGAAGATCGTGAAACACAGGAACTTTGCGATCTCATCGCATCGGTGGCGACTCGACTCGTCGACAACCAGGACGCCGTCGAGGTTGTCGGTGATCGTCGCGGGCAGATGGTTCGTGTACAAATCAATGTTCATGACGACGACATGGGTCGCATCATAGGACGCGAAGGGCGTATCGCCAGAGCTTTGCGTACCATCCTGATGATAGCGGCTTCCCGCCGTGGACTCCGCTCGAGCCTTGACATCGGAAGCTAATTCCAGACGCAGTTCCGCATCCGGATTAACGCCGGACACCCCTGTTGAAGATGCAATCCTCACGATAGGGCGTATTGTTGCCGCACACGGGCTGCGTGGCGAAGTCAAAGTCGTACTCACAACTGATCGTCCCGAAAAGATGACCGAAATCAGGCGCGTCTACCTGGACGGCAGTTCTGAAGTCAGTCGCGTTACTGCCTTCCGGCTACGCGGGAATGACCGCGAGGGCATCGTCAAGTTCGAGGGCGTCAACGATCGCAATAGCGCCGAGATGTTGCGGGGGAAAACGCTCCAGATTCGAGGCAATCAGCTGCCTCCACCGGAGCCGGACGCATATTTCCACTATCAGATTCTCGGCCTGCGCGCGTTCAACGAGGCTGGCGAGGAACTCGGGTCGGTCACCGACATCATTGATGCCGGAGAAGTTGACGTGTATGTCGTCACCGATAGCCAGAAGAACGAGCATCTATTTCCAGCCCTTGTCGACGTTGTCATTGCTATCGACCCGTCGGCTGGTCGCATGATCGTACGCCCCCAACAGTACATTGGCGATGACATCTAAGCACGCAATCCAAAACAGATGAGATCAGAATGCTACGATTGCAGAGTGAACGGTGACGCCCTTGACCTAACGGCCAGTTCGCCGGGGTAAGCGCCAATTCTGCAAGTAATGGAGGGAATTCGAAGCGCATGTCAAACGAGGTTATGAGCGGCCTAGACGGAATCAAGGTTGCCAGAACAGCCCTGAGTTCCGTGGATGGTGAGAATGGCATTCTCAAATACCGCGGCTACAACATTTACGACTGGGTAAACAAAGCAACATTTGAAGAGATCGCTTACCTCATGTGGTTCGGTACCTGGCCCAACCGAGAAGAGCTCGATGGCCTCAACGAGATTTTGGACACACGCAGACCACTCTCTGATCACGTTGCTGCTGGATCTGCGTGCCCTTCCGACTACTGGCGCTCCAATCGATGCGCTCAAGGTCGTCGTCACGATACTAGCGATGGACGATCCGGACGCCGACAACTGGGATATCGACGCTCTACGCGACAAAGCTGCCACGGCGACCGCGATGTTCCCGACCGCTCTGGCAGCCTACCAGCGCCTGAGGAACGGCAAGAACCGCTCGCGCCGCTGCCAGATCTTCGCTCGGCCGCCAACTTCCTCTACATGGTCAATGGCGAGCGCCCGACTGAGAACGCCGAAAAAGCATTTGAAGCCTATCTGGCGCTGCTCGCCGAACATTCGATGAACGCGTCGACTTTCACGGCCCGCTCAACGATATCCTCAACCACCGACTACTATTCGGCGATCAACTCGGCCCTCGGCAGCCTCAAAGGCGTCGCCCACGGTGGCGCAAACATGATGGCAATGAACATGCTGCTGGAGATCGGATCGCCGGACAAGGTTGAAGAGTACGTCGACGAGTCCCTCGAGATCGGCCGGCGCATCATGGGTATTGGCCACCGCATTTACAAGGTACGCGACCCACGAGTCGACGCTCTCATGGCCTGGTCCGAAATCATCGCGGATGAAATTGGCGACACAACCTGGTTTGAGATGGCTCGAACGATGGAAGAACTGACCAATCACCATCCCTACTTCACCGAACGCGGTCTTTATCCCAATGTCGAGTTCTACTCTGCGCCGTTGCTCTACAACCTGGGCTTCCCACCCGACCTGATGCCAGGTGTATTCGCCATTTCCCGCGTCGTCGGCTGGAGCGCCAATCTGATGGAACAGGTCCAGGATAATCGTCTGATGCGGCCACAAGCGCTCTATGTTGGAGAAGACAACCAGCACTTCGTCCCCATCGACCAGCGTTAATTTAGAAGCCGGCAACGAAATCAATGACGCCCCTGAGTGTTGAACTCAGGGGCGTCACTATTTCGTCGTCCTGACTGGCTACTCGTATTTCGGGAGCCTCAGCCGATTAGCCTGGGCCGACGAGCACCAGATTACGCGCCGGTTGGTAATAGCTCTCGAAGACCGTATCGAGGAGCACCGTGCCGTCGGCAGCTTCACCACCCGATGGATCGACGCGTTGAATCCGTCCTGGGCATGTTCAACCCAGACTTCCTGCCCGGGATTGAGCGAAGGATCTTCACGACGCACGACCTCGGTACTCGCCTCGACTTTGTTGTAGATGACCGGATCATCAACATGAACGGTCCAGCCCTGGCTGACGCCCCAGACTTCCATCGTGATGTTCTGGCCATCCGCCCAGGCGGAGATCGCCAGCCAACCGTCGGTCGGATTGCTTGAATTCGAAGTCGAGACCGAAATCGGGATCGACCGTCGCATCAAGCCCCGTAAGTCCGCCTGAGCCATTGCCATATCTGGGAATCCAGTAGAGATGCCAGGAACGTGTCTCAATCGGCATTCCCGCCCAGAACGCTGCCTGGAATACCGTCGTCGCCACCTGACAGATGCCGCCGGCGACGGATGGGACCGTCAAGATTTCGCCACCCTTGATCACGATTCCGTAACCCATCTGGTAGCCATCGTCCAGCGTCGCAGTGCCGCCAATCGCATCGTTGAATGAGAAGGTGCTATGTGGAGGAATCAAGTGTTCCATTGAGAGCACTGGTTGCAACTTCTACATTTGTCTTGCGGTTCGCGCTCGAATCTCCATAGTAGGTTGTTGACGATCCAAGAACTTGTTTATCTCGATGCCCAGTGCAGCGGCATCGATCGTCCCGTCTTCGACGGTCACGAGTTCGGCGTACTTATTGCCGGCCATCGCCGCATCAATGACATTCGGAATGCTCGCATAGGCATCTCCACGGAGTCCCGGTTTTGAGTTCGCAGCAGTGACCACCTGACCGCTGATCCAGCGTATATTCGTTGGAGGTCGGCTAGCAGCGTTGGCAATGGGTTGAATTGCCAGCGGCGAGCGCCTCGTGATCGAACCAGATGTCTCCGGTATTTTCATTCCAGAACACGGAATCGGAGAACGCCTTCTTGTCGATCGCAATAGCGCCCTCGGACCAACTCAACGTCACGCCGCGAGTCACCATTTCGGTCAGTTCACGATAGAGAGGAAGCAGACGCTCCTTCGTCATCAAAGGCTCGCTCTCGACGACGACTAATTGCAGCTTCCTGGTCACCAGACAGAATAGCTTTCGCGATAACGTCCGCAGATGCTTCAACATCCAATGTGCGTTCGAGCGTCTCATCCTGAATCGAAAATGATCCGTCCTGCTCTCTGATGATTTCGCCGTTTTTCGCCAGTTGATTGATCGAGCCAGCGAGGACGGTCAGTTTGCTTTCCAACGCAACGCGGTCGACGGCGATTTCGCCATCTTCATAGGTCACGACACTGCAGGATTCGTCCGAGACTATATGACCAGACCGTCTTCCCGTCAGTAATGCCCAACGATGTACCTTTAGAACGCATCAGCGTCATCGAGAATGCCTTGAATCTCGCCAGTGTCCACTGCCGGCTCGACGGTCGTTGTCTCCAGAAGGATGCTGTTCGCTCTTCATCGTCTTCGATGCCTGGACGAGCTCGCTCAATGCCTTGATGGGATCGACACCAACTCCAGTCTCCGAATCACGTACTGCGATAGATTCGCCATCAACATAGAAGATGGCGTTTACCGGTGAACTCATGACCTGCTGGGCTAACGGGGCAATGACGCTCAGAAATTGCGTCTTCGTCGACCCGCACCACCGGAGCCACGTCGTAGCCACGCGAGTGAGCGACGATACGCTCCCAGGTCGCGCCGAACACTCCTTCACGACCGATTCCAGCGCCGCGTCGATGTGTAGCCTCAAGATCGAACGTAATGCCGAGCTCAGATGGAGTGGCAGTCTGATCGATTGGTCGCCCAGCGAAATGGTCATTGGGCGTCTGGAGATAGTCGGCGAAAGAGGACTCCAACTGCGGCACGAGCATCTTCCCAGCTCGTACCATCCATCTCAACTCCGCCAATAGCGACACCACGTTCGATATCGCCATCCGCTGGAGGCTGACCGGCAATCAGGCCCAGCACCAACAGTGCCAGTGCGGGCACAATCATCGAGACGATTGCGAGATAAGATTGCCAGGTGCGAGGTCTTCGAGGCTGGTTGGCGCTGACCTTCGACTCCCAACCTAGCGCATCTTGCGCCGGATTCAGACTGCTCATCAGTCACCGTTCCCTGTTCGATTGCAAGCCACGGACGGGCCGACAATGCTCGTGATCAGATTGATGCTGCGGATTAAACGTTAACTACAAGACGAACGGGACCGCAGATTTCATTGAACCATAGCGACCCAACAGGCAATTGTAGTAAGCCTTCCATTCGGATCCATCCCGGTTCGATGTTCGGTCGCTATACATTCGGATTATCTCCGTCAGCTCTTACGAAGAATGAAAGCAATGGGTCATGGAACGCAAACTCGATAGCCGGACGATCTATTCCGGGCGGCTGCATCAGTCTCCGCTCGGACAATGTTGAAATCTCCGGCGGTCGCAAGTCGTCACGCGAAGTCGTCGAGCATCCGCGGCGCGGTCGGGATCGTGCCAGTGACAGAGTACAGGTTCGATCCTGCTCGTTAGAGCACTACCGCTACGCCATCGATCAGGATCCTGCTGGAAATTCCAGCTGGCACGCGCGAGGAAGAGTGAGATGGTCGAGTTGACCGCTGCCAGAGAGCTTGCAGAGGAGACCGGTTACGAGGCGCAAAAGCTCTGGAGGAAGTTGCGCAGGTTCTTTACGAGCCCTGGGCTGGTCAACCGAGGAGATCGTCCTGTTTCGCGCCGAGCGGATTCATCCAGGGTTGGTCATGGCTTCGACCGTGACGAGATACTCGATGTCGTCGAGTTCGAGCCAGAGAGCATCCCAGTACTGCATGAGGGATGGCCTGATCGCCGACGCGAAAACGATCATTGGACTTCACATGGCGCTTCGCTCACTATTCATAAGGGCACTTATCGCCTTGAGCCTCGCCCGCTTGGTGCGTACGTACGCACTTTCTGGTACCATCGTACCTGAAAGTGGTAGGAAGTGAGCACCGAGCCCAGTAACCATAATGCGCCATAGACCAACTTGTAGCCTTTGCCTATCCTCATAGGTGTAGGAGAACAGTTCGCGGGGGATTAGCAACTCCATCCGAAGTACTACGGAGCGGTTGCACTGGGATCTCGTGAATCGCGAAGTTATGTCAGGGATGATGAATACATACGTAAGCCAGTGCTCTGACAGCTGGTATCGCATGGGAGGACATAACCATCATGGCGATCGATCGAAACTCAATCATGATCGTCGATGATCATCCACTCTTCCGACAGGGTATCAGACGCCTGCTCGAAGAGAGCGGCAAGTTCCATGTTGTCGCGGAAGCCTCGACCGGCTATGAAGCAATTCGCCTGGCCGATATCCACCAACCTCACATTATGTTGACCGACATCCAGCTGCCAGGAGTCACCGGCCTCAAGATCGCCCGAATCCTCAAGAAGCAGCATCCGACATCTCATATCGTCATCGTCTCGATGCACATCGACGATGAGCGCTTGTTCGACGCAGTCCGTGTCGGCGCATCCGCCTTACCTATCAAAGGATATCGAAGCGCAAGAACTGATCGATTCGCTCATCCGCATTTCGAACGGCGAACAATTGATCAATGCAACCGTTTTGAGCCGTCCTCAGCTCGCGCGTAAAGTCCTCAACGAATTCCGCAATCTGTCTGGAGACCGCAAGAAGCCGGAACCGGCCGCGGACAATCAAATGCCACTCTCGGTGCGCGAAGTCGAAGTGCTGGATTGCGTCGCGCAGGGATTCTCGAACAAGGAGATCGCAGAGGCGCTCTTCATTACCGAGCAGACGGTCAAGAACCACATGACCAGCGTGCTCCGCAAGCTCGAAGTATCAGACCGCGTACAGGCAGTTCTCTACGCGGTCAAGCATGGCTGGATCCAGATTGGCTCCAGTGGCACCTATGTCGCTTAGAACGCTTCAAATAGATATCCCGCTGATCGAGGGTACCCCCCTCCCAGCCCTCGGTCAGATCGTCTCCTCTCCCGCCGCACACCGATCGGATTTCAATTCCGGTCGGTGTGTGTGTTTTAACTCAGCTCCCGGCTCGCGATATCCTCGCGACGGTACGCGCCATCGAAGCTGAATCGCATCTGCGGCCGCATAGGCGCCGTCTCGCGCGCGCTCCAGAAGCGTCGCCCCTTTGCCCGACCGCCGCCAGCACTCTGCCACCGGCCGTGAGAGTGCGGTCACCTTCAAGCACCGTCCCGGCGTGAAACACCAGCCCGCCATCCGGAATATCATTGAGTCCGGAGATTTCCAGGCCGGTTTCGTAGGACGCAGGATATCCCTCCGACGCGAGGACGACCCCTACGCAAGCACCGTCGGCCCAGGCCGGCGCGGTACGCTCGAAAGCTCGCCGCGTGCGGTCGCCAGGCACAGGCTCAGGAAGTCGGATTCGAGCATCGGCAGAACCACCTGGATTTCCGGATCACCAAAGCGGCAATTGAATTCCAGCACCTTCGGGCCATCGGCGGTGAGGATCAGGCCGGCGTAGAGTACCCCGTGGTAAGTGCCAGCTCGCGCCTGAATCCCTGCCAGCGTCGGTTCAAGCACTTCGCGCACAATGCTGCTCAACGAAGATCGGCAGTCCACTGCACCTGGCGGACAATAGGCGCCCATGCCACCAGTATTTGGACCGATATCGCCCTCGCCAATCCGCTTGTAATCACAGGCGGGCATCAGCGGGATGATCGTCTCCCCATCGGTAATCGCCAGAATCGAAACTTCGAGCCCCTCAAGAAACTCTTCAATCAGGACGGTCGCTCCTGCACTTCCAAATATTCCCTCTTGCATGAGGAGTTGAACCGCTTCTTCGGCCTCTTCCGGTTCAAAGCAGACGTAAACGCCTTTGCCCGTCGTCAACCCATCGGCCTTTACGACAACTGGAAACTCGGTCGCAGCGAGAGCAGCACGCGCAGATTCAGCGGATGTTGCGACCTGCGCTCGTCCCGTTGGTACTCCCCATTCATCCATGATCTCTTTGGCCCAGCGACTTGCTGCTTTCGATCTGGGCTGCAGCCTGGTCAGGACCGAATACCAGCAAGTTGCTTTCTCGCAGACGGTCCGCGAGACCAGCTGCCAGTGGCGCTTCCGGCCCAACGACGACAAGGTCGATCGCATGCGCCCTGGCAGCGCTGACAATGCCGTCGATGTCGCTATCGGCTACATCGAGATTCGTCGCGATGCCGGCCGTTCCAGCATTTCCCGGAGCGCAGTAAAGCGCTTCGAGCTCAGCAGCTCTGGCTCAGCTTCCAGGCCAGCGTATGCTCGCGGCCACCTGATCCAACCACTAGAACGTTCACCATCATTTCCTCTCCCTGGCCAATATCTTGGCCGAGCTAGTCGATCCAATGGGTCAATTCGCTGAGCGGCTTACGGTCGATTCGATCCAGGGTAGCCTGCGCGTCATTGCCCTTCGGAAGCAACGCCTCCGCCGGATAGCCAACGCTCAGAATCGTCGGCACGTCCCAATCATCCTCAAGCTTGAGCAACTTGCGAATGGACGGCAGATCGCGAGGAGTATTCGGACATGTCCCGACGCCGTCTGCCCAGGCCGAGAGCGCGATGTTCTGGGCCGCGCGCCCGGCGTCGAAACTCTGCGTTCTTGTCATCACGATAGCAATCGCCAGAGGACAGCCCTTCAAATTGGCCGGTGCTGAAACACAATCGCCGAGCTGGTCGAGCATTTTCCGATTGCGAATAACGTAGAAGCGCCATGGTTGGCGGTTACGGGCGCTTCCGGTTGCCCGTCCCGCCTGGAGCATGCGTTCGACAACATCCTCTGGGATCGCGTCCTCTTTGTAGCGTCGCACTTCGCGCTTGGAGACGATCGCGAAATAGGCATTCATCGGAGAATTTCCGTCCACTCATTAATCCTTTCTCGTGCACTATCCATCATTAATAGTGCCATGGGGCAACAGCATAACCGCCGCTCCGCGCAACCGCGAACGATTTCATCCGTTTTCATGATGAGGTAACGCTTAGTGTCAGGCTAACTGATTTATAGATGAAGGTCGTATCAGGGAAGGTCTAATGGCAAGCCGGGGTTACACCGCTGGAACCATCCCGTAGGACCATATCATCTAGTAAGGAGAGTGGGTGACAACTAATATTCAAAGTATGAAAGGTAATATTGAGACGCAACGCGAAAGAGCAGTTTTCAACGAGAAGTACCACCACGCGGTGGAACTCATTGGTCGCCGATGGACCGGAGCGATCATCAGAGCGATGCTCAACGGAGCCAAGCACTTCAGCGAACTTACGGCGACAATTCCCGGCTTGAGTGACCGGCTCGTCTCCGTCCGGCTCAAAGAATTGGAAGCCGAGGGCATCGTCGAGCGGATCGTTATTCCCGACAAGCCCGTTCGCATCGAGTATTTGCTCACACAAAAGGGCAAGGCGCTGGACTCGGTCGTTCAGGCCGTCGATAGTTGGGCCGAAGATTGGGTGCCAAACGGCGCAGATCACGCCAGTTAGAAGAGCTGCAAATTTCGCAGTAGTTGCGCAGAGGACGAGAACACCGGCTCAAAAGAGCCGGTGTTCTCTATTGCCCATCAAGCGGCCATCAACCGCCGTTGACGAAACTCACTGCCTCGGCTCTGAGATCCGCTTCCTCCGGCAAGGGTGACCGCCAGGCCCAGGGACCGGGCTCTGAAACGAGCAAACGCCCGCCAGAACAAACGGCCCAAATCGCGTCATCGGGCGCCGGAACGAAGAGTTCAACCATGTCTTCCATCGGCGATTCCAGACCAGCATCGGCTGCGCTCCAGGAGTCGCCGCCATCCGCCGACACTTCGATCCGGCCCAGCCTCCCGACGCGCTTGGCAGGCGCCGTCAGCAAGAGGCCGTCGTTTGCCGGCGGCACGATCACTGCCCGCGTGTAGTCGGTATGGAATTTGCGCCAGCTGCGGCCGCCATCATCCGAACGAGCAACGCCACCGAGTTGCGGCTCATCTTCCCGTCTACGGTCATGATCGAGCGACGCCCAGCCCAGCGCCGTATAGAGCACATCTGATTGCGTTGGATGCCCGGTTACAAAGTGAATATCGTCGTCGGAAACGATATCGGTTATTGACCACGTGTCCCCACCATCCCGGCTGGATAACAGTCCACCGACCTCGACCGCGCCTAGCAAATACTCCGGCTCGCCAGATGGCGAGTAGAAGTTCCGCAGCGCACCCGCTCTCGGCGAATAGGGCAAATACCAGGTCGGCACAGCCTCGATCTGCTTGATGCCGTCCAGCCCGTGCCAGGACGCCCCACCGTCTGTGCTCCTGAACGCCCGCGCTGGTTCAGCGCCACACAGGATCGCGCCCGGCGTCGTCGGGTCGTCCTGAATCGTCCTGAAAGCCGATGCGGTCAAGCCGTTGTTCGCCGCCTCCCAAGTAGCGCCCGAATCGGTGCTGCGGTACATCCCATCGCCATATGTTCCCGCCAGAATGACATCGTTGCCATTGCCATCGCTGCGTGCATGAATCGCCGACACCCGGTAGTCTCCAAGACCGAGATGCTCAAGCTTGTCGCCCGCTAGCCGGTAGACACCACTGTGACTGCCGATATATGTATGAAACGCCATTTCGTCTCCTTTCGTCCTCTATGATGATGCTCATGGCGATCGTGTAAGCAGCCTAGCATGGGAGAGAATGTCGAATGAAGAAGGTAGGTCAATGGACGAACAGCTAGCTCCGAGGCGGCCACTCTCAGAAGAACTCGTCAGCCCCTTGCCAGGCGGAAGATTCCCCGAGTGGCGAGCCCATCCAGGGACGACAGTGGATCTGGAACCACTCGATCCTGACCGGCATTGTGACGATCTGTTCGACCTCTCCCACGGCGACCTGGGTTCGCCAGATATCTGGGACTATCTCCCCTACGGCCCCTTCCCCGACGAAGCATCCTTCGCTGGCTGGCTACGTAGCTGCGCCGCAGCAGCAGACCCGATGTTCTTCGTCGTGCGCGACCGCGAATCTGAGCGTGCGGCGGGCATGGCCAGCTACCTGAATATCGTTCCACTCCAAGGTTCGATCGAAATCGGCCATATCTGGTTCTCGCCTGCTATTCAGGGCACAACCGCAACGACCGAATCGCTCTACATGATGATGCGCCACGCGATGCGCGACCTGGGTTACCGGCGGCTGGAATGGAAATGCAACGCGCTAAACGAACCCTCGCGCCGGGCAGCCAGGCGTCTCGGATTTCGTTACGAAGGCACCTTCTACAACCACGTCATCGTCAAGGGCTACAACCGTGACACCGCCTGGTACTCAATCATCGACAGCGAATGGCCCGACGTCGAATCCAGCTTCGAGCAGTGGCTAGATCCCTCGAATTTCGGCGAGGGTGGCCAGCAATTGCGCTCACTTGGAACGTTCCGAAACTGACCGGGCGTCACCAACACACTCCTCTAAACACGGCCCCGCGCTCCGTCTGACGGATACGCGGGGCCACTATTACTCGAGCATCAACCGAACGACGAGCTAGCCGGGAACCACTCCTGGCGTCTCGGCACTGGTGCACTGCCCCACCCCGGCGTAGCGCAGCGCCCCCGTCCAGCGGCTCTGGCAGTAGTAGAGCGGGCCGTCGTTGGGGATGAGGTGGAGATGGCTGGACGTTGAGCAGGTTCCCTGAGGTGACCACCGCAACGCCCCGGTGTAGGGGTTGATGCAGATCGTCGTCACGGTCGCTCCGGGCAGCGTCAGCAGCGTCGAACCGCTCGGACATCCACCCGCGCTCGGCGCCCTTAGCGCTCCGGTGTAATAGCTGCCGCACAAAGTCACCGTCTGGCTGACCACGACACTGCCGGTCGCCATGCCACCGTCCCCATCCTCGACGAGCACATTGATCGTCACGCTGGCTTGCGCCGGATCGAGCGGGCACGCGGTCTGGTTGCCCGCTTGGGGACTGACCTCATAGAGCGCATCACCATCACAGTCGAAGCTGTACGTCAGGATGTCGTTGATCCCCGGATCGCTGGCAGCGACCGTGACCGTCACCGGCTGCCCCTGGCTCGCCGGTCCGGTCGTGATGCTGTCGATGGTCGGTGGCACGTTCACAACGTCGACGAGCGTGCTACCAGTGTCGCAGTTGGCGCCATTGCCGGCATCGCAAACCTGGACACCGACTGTGAACGCTCCGTCGTCGGCAAAGGTGCAGGTTGCTGAGCCGGCGTTGCCGCTACCACTGCCCGCTGTCTCATAGAGGCTGTCGTTATCGCAGTCGAAGCCATAGTTGAAACTGATCCCGGCTGGGCCAAAGGCGACGGCGTAGACCGTCACCGGGCTGCTTTCGGGGCCGCCAGGACTATCCACCGTGATGAGCTGAACCGGAACGCTGCCGAGCTCGACAGCGCCGATCTCGCAATTGGTGTCCTGGGGCCGGACGACGCCGCGCTGGCCGGTCGGGGAGGAATGGGTAGCGCAATCGGCTGGCGGGATGGCTTCGATGGCGTCAGAGCCTGCCTGCGGCAGCATCGTCTGGGCGGGACCGCCGTTGTCGGCCAATGCACCGAGGTTGACGTTGAGGCTGCTGGGGATATCACCGGTAGCCACCAAGCTGCAGCTGGCGTCGTCGCTGAGGTTGTAGCCTGCCGAGGTGACCGGACCAGAGCAGTTGCCACCGCTGCCGTTGGCCAGAATCGAACTCTGTAGCGTCACGCTGTTGGTGTTGCTGATCGCTCCGCCGGTGTCCGCGCTGTTGCCGCTCGAACGTACTGGCCGTGACCGTCAGCGTGGCGTGGCTCGGAGATCGCCCCGCCGAAGTTGGTTGCGCTGTTGCCTTGAAGGTGCTGGCCATGATCTTCAGCAAGCTACCGTCGCGTGCCCGATCGCCCCGCCTGCCTTTGTGCTGCCAGAGCCGCCGGCTGCGCTGTTGCCACTGAATGTGCTGGCCGTGACTGTGAGTGTACCGTCGGAGTTGTCGATGGCGCCGCCACCGTTTCCGGCACTGTTGTTGCTGAAGGTGCTGGCCGTGATCATGGTGGTACCACAATTGGCTGCAGATCGACCCGCCTACGAAAGGAGTGCTGTTGCCGCTGAAGGTGCTAGCCGTGATCGTCAGGAAGCCACCGTCGTTGAAGATCGCCCCGCCAAGGTTTCCGGCACTGTTGCCGCTGAAGGTGCCTGCCGTGATCGTCAGCAAGCCACTGTCGTTGAAGATCGCCCCACCTTGCTGGAGTTCCCATTCTGCAGTGTCAGCGCGACCAGATTCAATGTCCTTCCGCTGTTCACCTGAAACAACCTGGTGCTGTCGTCGCCGTCGAAGACTACCCCGCCGTTGCCGATGATCGTCACATTCGTACTGATCGTCTTCTCGCTGGAGAATTCGATCGTGCCGCTACAGTCGAAGGTGATCGTCCCGCCGCCGCTCGACTGGACGGCGAGCAGCGCCGCATCGAAGCCCGGCTCGGTGCAGGTCGAAACGGTCGCATCATCCGCCAGGGCCACACCCGGCACTTGCATCGGCGCCAGAGCCGCTATCAGGAACGCCAGGGCCAGACAGCGCGTGCAGCGCGCTCGAATCTCCATACTGCTTCCTCCAGATCGTCCAGATCGTCGCATGTCGTCTCTCCTGCCTTCATCGCGCGCGTCTGACCGGGAGCCGTTCGGCTGATGTCGATCTGCAAGCAGCCGATCGCGCTCCCGGCCAGGCGCCGCTCGTCACTTGCGGTGAATGACGATTGACCCGCCATCGAGCGGCTGGTTGGCGCCGTTGTCGTAGATCTCGACCTCCGCGCCGCCGACCTCGTACCAGATCCGCATACGGAAGGTATCCGGCCTGCCGTCCGGGTTCCAGATTACAACCGCGATACCGCCTGGTACTCGATCATCGACAGCGAATGGCCCGACGTCGAATCCAGCTTCGAGCAGTGGCTAGATCCCTCGAACTTCGGCGAGGGTGGCCAGCAATTGCGCTCACTTGGAACGTTCCGAGACTGACCGGGCATCACCGACACACTCTGCGAAATATGGCCCCGCGCTCCCTTTGACGGATGCGCGGGGCCACAGTACTCGAGCATCAATTGAACGACGTGCTAGCCGGGTATCACTCCTGGCGTCTCATTTGCGTTGCATTGCTGTAGTCCAACGAAGGCCCGCAGACTTCCCGTCCAGCTACTCTGGCAAAAGTAGAGCGGGCCATCTTCCGGCACAACATGCGCTCGCGAGCCGCGCACCGGACAGCCATTCGGGCTCCAGGAGATTGAGCCGGTGTAGCCGTTGATACACAACGTCGTCGGCTGCGGACCTGGCAGCACCAACAGGTTGGTCCCTGGCGGGCAGGCAAGGGCGCCCGCCGACGAAAACGCGCCGGTATACGCGTTGCTGCAAACGGTGACGTTTTGACTCACCTCGGCACTTGCAGTCGTTACGCCACCGTCATCGTCGCTGACCTGAACGCCAATAGTCGAAGTCGCGGCAGATGGATCGAGCGTACAGGTACCGATGTTGCCGTCACCGGGTGTCTCATAGCTGCTGTCGTTGTCACAGTCGAAGGCATACGTAAGCGGATCATTGACCCCGGCCGGATCAGTTGCGCTGACGGTAATGACAGCCGGATCACCTTGCGAGACCGGTTCGTTGGTAACGATGCCGGTAATCACCGGTGGGACGTTGTTGACCGTCAACTCCAGAGAGTCGCACCCTTCGATATCAAAGCTGTCCGTTACGCAGACGGTAATGGTGTGGCTGCCATCGTCGACATAGACATGGCTACCTGCCACGGTGCCGACACTAGCACCATCGGGTTCGGTCACGATTCCGCTCTCGGTTGTGCCGTCGTCCCAGTTGATACTAGCGACATGCGTGTCACTTGCGGGCTCATCGGTGAATGTCGTCGAGAGCTTCAGGGCATCGCCTTCGTCGATCTCCCTGTCTGGGCCAGCATTCACCGTTGGTGCCCCATT
This sequence comes from uncultured Chloroflexia bacterium, assembly GCA_963745675.1. Classification (GTDB taxonomy): domain Bacteria; phylum Chloroflexota; class Chloroflexia; order Thermomicrobiales; family CFX8; genus JAUIIK01. Next base: position 294,901 of record CAVUYM010000009.1, on the reverse strand, counting down.
GATGTAGAGGCCTGTGATCGTCGTCCTTGCGATCTTGCCGGAAGTATCAGAGCACGTCAGGGTGAGGGCCCCATTCTCGACCGGCGCGGTGAGATCGATCTCCCATGGGCCAGTTCCCGACAGTGTCGTATTGTCTCCAACGCCCGAGACGGTCACCCCGTCGATTGGGAAGCTCTTCACTAGCTCGCCAAAGACTTCCTCCTCACAGCTGATCTTCAGTGTGAGCCCATTGGACCAATTGCCCGCTCCAGGAACGTATGGCGTCCCGTCATTGCTGAAGAAAAGATCCTGGTCGATGAGCGGGCCGGTATTGAGTTTGATTGTCAGCGGAACCAGCCCGGAGTGCTCGACGAAGTCGCCGAGAATGATGTTGAAGCGCCGACGAGCGCCACTGGTGTTTGACTTCCAAAGGTTTAGCAGGTTGTTTTCGATAGCCGGCCATTCAGACGAGATAGCCTCCGTCCCAGCTGTCAAGGCGTAAACGCCATAAGCGATCTGAGGGATATCAGTCGGAGTGAGCACTGCCTGTGTGTTGTTGAGTTTGGTCGGGTCCCGGTTGGACGTCAGGTCCAGGGTGTTCGCCGTAGCGACATCGGTACAGTAATCATCCGAGTAGAGTTTTTCAAGAGCAAGTCGCACGACGTTCTTGAGTTCGACAGGAATCAGATCCGGCAGATGATCGATGATGGCATCGACGTCGACGTGGAGACCGCACACGCCCGTCACGCTTGCATCCCGATCACCAAAGGGGCTATTCGCCCAATGGCCACCGTAGAAACTGGACGCCCAATCCAGGTTCCGGTCCGACGGCCCATTGTGATAATTCAGATTGTCCGCGTAGTACGAATCGCAAGCTTTTGTATTGACCTGACCTGGGATGTCCTCGGTGTGCATGATGATCCGCGGCTGGTTGGGCAGGCTCCAAATCTCCTCCAGCGTTGCCGTGCCATCGACGGTCGTAGGGACCAGGATGTTCCGGAAGGTTTCGAAGAAGTTAGAACAGATCTGCTTCCGCGTCGCGTCGTTCCCCGTCGGATTTTCCCACCTCCAACCGACAATAAGAATCTCTTGAGGATGGGCGTTCGTGAACGATTCGAGGTCACTGATTACGCTTTCGGGCGTAACTTTGTCGGCATAGAACCCACCATGGCAAGCGTAAAACTCAGACGGTTTGTCATCCGGGGTGCAAAAACGCAGGTCGAATGTGCGCACACCAGCCTGCAACAGTCCCCACAGATTTAGGTCCTGAGTCTGCACCATCCACTGGGCGCCAGGGGCATTCTCTTCGTACAGCCCAGTGAGCGCGTCGTGCGCACCGGGAATGACGACCTGCGACAGCGGGCGCTGGCCGAGCTTGTCAGCGTTGTCAGTCATCCAACTGGGATATGTCGGGCTCGTCTTGCAGCGCTCGATATCGGCGATATCAGCGACGGACTGCATCACTGCCCCGCAATCCACTTCCGGTGTGGCGGCGGCCACTGAGGGCGCAAGCATCGATGCCGGAATCATGACGAAGACGAGCGCGATCGTAGTGACTATTCGTAGAATCATCCGCTTGCCAGACTTGGGCACCGTCCGCGACACATGTGGTGTATACATGAGTGCATCTTTCCATTCACGGTCTCATCAAACCTCCCTCAACGCGCGGTAGGTACCTGGGATTGGTCAGGGTGACCGCGAGCATCCACGCCCTCCAACTCCGATCTCTGCCAGCTGTATCAGCTTCAAGCCAGTCAGACGGATTGGGCAAGCTGCGGCGCTTGAAGTCAATCGGTTCGTGGAGTCTCCTTGCCGCCGCTTCGAGGGCGGATGAGGCTAGAAACCGCGCTGTACTATCACTTCACCTTTGGCGATCGGTTGCACCCCAGTGCCCTCATGCCCACCACTATTACGCTGCCAGGCATCTGCTACTCGCTGCGCCTGATCAAGCGTCGTCGCGTCGATGCAGATGCAAAGGCCCGCCGCGACACCCGCCTCTGATTCGAGCGCAATGAAGGCGACGAACCCTTCCACTGCGTTCAGCGCCGTCGCCAAAGAACGACCGCATCGCCAGCGTTCGCCGGTAACGGCGCAACTTCCGAAGTCGATCCGGAATATCGATGCGTGCATAGCCTCCCTCCTCAGAAACTGCACAGGCTCACGCGACGCGGCGTACTCCCGGTGAAGGTGCGCCACGGAATCAGAGATTGAGATGTCATCTAATCTGAGTATGAGGGAGATAGATCAGGATCGCTATATAGAGTCTCTATAGATAGCTATATATTTCTCTGGTTCCGCGCAACCCAGTCGACTGACCAGGCCCACCAGAGGCGGACGCGAAGAAGCGATTACCGCGGTCCTCAGACGGCGGCATTAGCTGGATCGGGCAATCGAGTTACTGATGCTCTTCCAACCAGCCCGCGACTTGCACTCGCGACCGAAGCTCCAACTTCTGGAGAATGTTGTGGACGTGTACCCCAACGGTGCCAACGGCGATGAAGAGTTCATCGGCAATCTGGCGATCTGTATAGCCCTCGGCGAGCAGATTTGCGACTTCATGCTCTCGCGGCGTGAGAGTTGGTATGTCGCGCTCCGTAGGCAGGTCACGAGCTTCCGGCTCATCTAGCAGTGCCTGAGCAGCCAGAACAACCCCGCGTGGATCAAGCTCATATCCTTCCGCCCAGGCTGCCTCGAACCACTCCTCCTGGCGAAGCACTTCAAACTTCGCTCTCGTTTCCGCGTACATCGCGCCAGCCACAGGGCTACCCATGCCATCAATCAGTGTCTGGGCTGCGGCCATGAACATTACACTCTGTCGGTGTCGCCCTGTATCAAGCAAAACACCCACCAGAGCGAGCAGATCCTCGGTAGCCATCCAGCGGATACCAAGGCGTTGATGCATCGCCAAACCCTCGACGATGAGCTGCATCGCTTGGACATAATCGCCTCGCGATCGCGCGTATTTGCCAAGCAACATCTGAGCATGCCCGATTAGACGCAAGTCACCAAGCGGGCGCAATAGATCGAGACTCTCAGCAACCAGTTTCGTCGCCTCACCGGATTCACCCTGGAAATACTTCGTAGTTCCGAGATGCATGAGAACCAGCGCCGCACCGTGCTCGTCGTACTGCTGCTGATACAGGCTCAATGCATCCTCAAGGAAGACAATCGAGCGCGCATAGTTACCCTGCGATCGATAGAGCAGCCCCAGACTATAAAGTGCGCCCGCTATACATTCCTGGTGATTCAATTCCCGCGCCAGACAGTAACTCGCCTCCAGGAAGCTGTTCGGCTTCCTCAAACCTGGACGTTGGCGCTTGATCGAAGAAGTGGGACAGTCGTCCGGCACAAAGCATCGCTCGCAAGCGCAGTGAAGGATCGGCGGTCGCAGTCGCTCGCGCCAATGCCTTGCGCAAATACTGGAGACCTTCCTGAAAATGCCCGCGCATCTCCCAGAAAGGGGTGATCTCTATGGCGAGGCGCAGCTCGGTTGACACATCCTCCTGCCGCTGCGCCCAGTCCAGCGCCGCTCGAAAATTACCGTGCTCGCGTTCCAAACCTCTCAGCCACACCGCCTGCTCGGGTCCTCTCAGTGCGTTCGTGGAGCGCTCCGCGAGATCGACATAGTAGGCAGCATGCCGGGCACGCGCATCACCGGTTTCCTCCCGCTCTTCCAACAATTCGAGGGCAAATTGCCGCAACGGCTCTAGCAGGTGATACCACGCCAGGTAGTCCTCACTCACCGCCACAACTAATGATTTGTCAACCAGGCTCGTCAACACCTCCAGGACCGTCTCGGACGGACCAACCAGTTCTGCGCAGAGTGCATCTACTCCCTTGAGCTGAAACTCTCCCACGAAGACTCCCAGGTAGCGAAACACTGCACGCTCGGAGTCGGTCAGCAGCGCGTCGCTCCATTCGAGAGCGGCTTGGAGCGTCTGGTGACGGGTCGGGGCAACCCGGCTACCACCAGTTAATAGATGGAAATCATCATCCAGTCGCTCGAGGATCTGCTCAATCCCGAGGACGCGCAATTGCGCGGCCGCCAGTTCCAGCGCTAGCGGGATACCATCCAGCCGGGCACAGATGCGGGCGACCACAATGGCATTGTTGGGAGTCAGCTGAAATGCTGGCAGAATGCTCTGTGCCTGGCTCACGAACACTTGCACCGCAGGAGACTTGGCGATCGTAGCGATCGTTCCAGGTGCTTCGCGGTCAGGAACGTCAAGTGGTGGTACGCGGTACTGCCGCTCCCCTTCGACGTGCAACGGTTCACGGCTGGTCGCGAGCACCTGCAGCCCCGGGCATTTGCTGAGCAGCATGTCCACAAACCCTGCACAGGCGTCAATAAGATGTTCGCAATTGTCCAGAAGTAAAAGAGCCGGCTGGCTCCCAATGCGATCTGCGATCGCAGTTAGTGAAGCCCTCGAATCGGCTTCTTGCACTCTGAGTGTCTCGGCCAAAATCAATCGGAAGGAGCTCAGGGTCTGCGATTCGACCCAGCTCTACCACCCAGACACGTCGTGGCAAGTCAGGAGCTAGTTCGGTAATCAACTCGATAGCCAGCCGCGTCTTACCGCAGCCGCCGACACCAGTGAGCGTCAGTAAGCGCGTATTGGCATTTGCCAATATGCCTTTTACGGCGATGAGATCACGTTCACGGCCAACTAACGCCGTTCGCGGTACCGGCAATCCGGGGATGTGCGCACCGATCTGCACCTACTGCGCCCCTTTGTGACGGGTTTAGCTACCCATCTCGCCGACGCGACATCCCTCAAGGCCACCAGATGCGTCCACATGTTCTAGTTCGTCTGCCTGGTGCCAGACTCCACTGTCGCTCGCTGGTACGACGGGTGGCTCGACGGCGCTCAGTCCAACATGGACAGACATGGCCCTGCGTCGGCTCTCGAATATAGATCGTTGATCAATACTCTAGCATAGGATGGTGTTACCTGCGCCAGACAGACTATTGGCTACATTACGCCAGTCTAGCCCTCGAAGAAAAGGGAGTCGACGAAGGCTTCGTGGTTGAACTCGGCGAAGTCAGTGACCTTCTCGCCGGTGCCGATGTAGGAGATCGGGATACCGATCTGACGGGATATAGCGAACGCGATGCCGCCCTTGGCCGTGCCGTCGAGCTTGGAGATCATGATGTCGGTGATGTCGGCAGCTTCGGCGAACTTCTTGGCCTGAACGAGTCCGTTCTGGCCAGTCGTCGCGTCGATGACCAGCAAGACTTCCTGCGGCGCTTCCTCGACGTGCCGCTGCATCACACGCTTGATCTTGGTCAGCTCCTCCATGAGGTTGAACTTCGTGTGCAACCGTCCGGCCGTGTCGACGAGCAGAATATCGGCGTTGCGCGCATAGCCGGCCTTCATACCGTCGAATACCACCGCACCGGGATCGGCGTTCGGACCGTGGGCGATAACCGGAGCGTTGATCCGCTCGCCCCAGACCTTCAGCTGGTCGATGGCGGCCGCTCGGAATGTGTCGCCGGCAACAAGCAGGACGTTGCGCCCTCGCTGCTGGTGAAAGTGGGCCAGTTTCGCGATTGAGGTCGTCTTACCGGTTCCGTTGACGCCAACGACGAGCGTGACGAAAGGCGTGCCGCGCTTGTAGATCTTGACCTTTCGATTACGGGTCGCGTCAGCCAGGAGCTTCACCATCTGGTCGCGCAGCAGGAGTTTGGCGTCAGTTGGATCGATGATTCTGTTGTCGGCGATGTCGTCCCGCAAGGCTTCGACGATCTCGACCGTCGTCTCAACGCCGACATCCGCCTGGATTAGCAGCGCCTCGAGATCCTCAAACAGTTCTTCGTCAATCGACGAACGGTCAAAGAGCGCCGTGATCTCAGCGAAGATACCCCGCCGTGTCTTCTTGAGACCTTCCTCGATATGGACATCAGGTTCGGACTGGCGGCGAAAGATGCGGTTCAGGATCACGTTCTTTATCTCCCTGGGATTTCATGCGTTGGGCTTGCGACGAACTGAATGCTGAATCTCATCCGCCACATACGGGTGGGCACTCATACATCCATCATGGAAAGCACCCTGCCCATCATCGAGTATACCGCCCGTTACCGGCTCCCATATCCCAAACTTGTCCCGATCCTGACGGAGATTACGAGCCCGTGCAGCACTCAGGCCGAATGTATTGAACGTTGCCACCGAGCCGAGGGTCAGCCTATGCGAAGCGATCGACACTGAGGCTACGTCGACCACCAAATCTATTCGCACCAGCGCGATCGAATAGCCGGGAGTCATGCCACTCGCCAACTACATTGACTCCCGACGTTCGGACGCCCACACCTTACACTCTACCTGCTAGCCATCTGAGAAAGTGTGGCGCCATACGGTCGAGTTCGTCGATAAACTCCATCGCCGGCAGGTAAACCGAGCGGTACATCATCGCCAGGTGTAACGGCGCAATCAGCATCGCGTCGTCAAACACCTCCCGCAACTCCTCCAGCGGCGCATACATCGTCCACTGCAGCGAGATAGGCGTCGATCACCTGCCGCGCTCCAGCTAGGCTCATCAACGAGACTTTCAGCAATCTCATCCTCCGCCATTACCAGGCTAAAGAATGGGTGGGTGATCGCAGCGTCTGACCAGTCAAAAAGCGTGACCTTTTCAGAGCTTGTGTAGATATTCCCGGGCCAGAAGTCGCCGTGATCGAGAGACAACGGAACCGGGCCGGTCTGCAAGCGCCGGCATGCATCGACAAACCGCGGTTCGGCGGCCCGCAAGGCTGCGATCTCGGTTTCGTTCAGCCCACTATCCATACCCGCGCGCATCCTGCGCTCGTCACCCAGTAGAGCCGGAATCTCCGCCTGAATCGCTTCGAGATCCCGCACCGGAACCTCGAGTGCTTCCAATTCTGATGTCAGTGGGACCAACTCTCGCTGGACTCTCCCGAGCGCCCCGTACGCCGCTATCCACTGTTCCACACTTTTCGAATCCGGCAGCGGCTCACCAGCAAATTCACGCACGAGCATGCGTCCTGACTCGGGTTCGGCAGCAACCACCGAAGGCATCAAATCTGGAAAGTGTGCAGAGAGATATCCGTCAGTGCCGGTTCATGCCCCCATCCGCGAGCGACCGCCTTGAAGTAAAGATCACCGGCGTTAGTTGCCACTCGCATGATCGAAGATCGCTCCCAGGAACGCAGTTGCTCGACGCCACCAATCCGGGTAATACCGGCGTCTCGAATCTTCTGCTCAATCCAGCCACGAGCTTCTTCAAACCAGCCAGGTCGGTACCACGCTACGCGCCTATCCGAGTCACGGTTGGCGAACCACTCCAGCAGCACTCTTCGATCGACATCGTTGTGCCACTCGATTCGCTCGGCTGCTCCGGCGTCGATCCAGGTGGCTTCTTCTGGCGGTTCCCAATCGGTGCTCAGAGACTCGACGAGGTAGTAGCTATTTCGGGTATCACCAGTCCAATCCAGCCGGCAGGCGCGCAGCGTTGCGACAGTTAATCCGAGCTGTTCTAGAACGCCCTGGTTAACCGCCTGCGTCTCCTGCCAAAAGGCTGGATTGTTTGAACTCCAACCGGGCAGGCGGTATCGCCCTTCCGACTTGAGCGTCAACACTGACGCCCCGTCATTGCCGGGCAGAATGATGTGGTAGCGAGTTTCTTGATGAGTAGAGGTCATACCTAGTTCCTGATTCAGAGTCAGCCAGGGACGCCAGCGAGTTCTTGCCAGCGTTTCGGCTGATGCGATTCCGAGTTTGTCTGAATCAGCTCCGTCGGAACATGTGACCTCCTCGGTAGCAGTCTAGCAGGAGTCCTGCAATGAGACGGGACGACTTTCCTGCCTGATCCGCTTGACTTGCCAGTACCCCGATTGAGGATCATTCGCTCGAGATGGGTCATCCGGCAGGCCGGAACCCCATCGTTGGCTCTTGGAGATCGACTCGCAGTCGATTCTGGGTGTTGGCGATTGGGGCGCGATGCCGATGATGCCCGTGTTCCTGCAAATCAAAAGTGCAAATCGACCCTGGATGCTGATGCCATTGCTCGGCCTGCTCTGGGGCAGTTCCTATCTCTGGATCGCCATCCTGGCCGGGATCGTTCGCGCCAATGATGGTGATCCTGCTGCGTACATTTCGCCGCACTGGCGATCATCGGCACGCTGGCGATCGTTGGTCGCAGAAAGCTGCCTCCATTCGGGCGGGTTTGGCTGCACCTCGCCGTCATCACCATCGCTGCGGATCTGGTGCCGTTCTTCATGTTGATCTGGGCGCAGAAGACGGTCGCGTCATCGGTGGCGGCCGTGCTCAATTCGACAATCCCGCTCTTCACTCTTGCTGATCGCAGCTCTGGTGTTTCGCTCGGAAACGATCACCCGTGAGCGCATGGTCGGCATCGCCCTCGGGATCATCGGCGTTGTCGCACTTTCCGGCACGGCTACCAGCGGCGGCGCGTTGCTGAGTCCGGGAGTCGTCGCGGTGACGGTATCGAGCGTCTTTTACGGCTTCGGCTTTGTCTACGCCCGGCGCTATGTCAGAGGCGATCCGTTTGCGATCGTCGCTCTGCAGATGGTGATGACGATCGTTGTGCTTCTACCGCTGACGCTCGCCAGCGGAAGCTTCAGCGTTTCTGGGATCTCAACGCGGGAGATGACTCGCAATCCTCGGACTCGGCACGATGTCGAGCGGCCTGGCCTACGCGATCTACTACCAGGCGCTCGAACGCCTCGGACCGACGATGACCTCCTATGCCACCTATCTCTCGCCGGTTGTCGCGCTCTTCATCGGGTGGGTTGTGCTCGGCGAACGCATCAGCTTGATCGGCTATGTCGGAATCTTGCATCGTCGCCGCCGGGGTACTGACGGCTTCGGGATTGAGCCGGACCGGGCATCTACTGGCTGAAGAGCCTGCGCATCGCCCCGGCGATCATCGACGAAGCGCCGGTCGAGATCATCTGATTCACCGCAGCTTCGCAAGGAAGTGAGAAAAGGGCAGACGCTCCCGCCGCATTGGTGTGCTCGCCTCTTGGCTAACAGGCCGGAACCCGTCTACCCTTCCCCGGTGACAGTGTAGCAACAGGAATCAGTCAGCCATCGCCTCCATTTCATCGGCGATCATGCCGCCGATCTCGAGCGACGAGGTCGCTGCAGGCGAAGGAGCGTTGCGCACATGCAGCGCCCCGCCGGAACGATCGAAGACGAAGTCATCGACCAGTTCGCCATCGTCCGACAGCGCCTGGGCACGCACGCCAGACGGTCCCGGCCGCAAATCGGAGAGCTGTGAGTTCCGGGATGAACTTCTGCAGCGATGCCAGGAAGCGCCGCCGGCTCAGATCACGGCGCGTTTCGTCCAGTCCCGTACGCCAGTGATTCATCGCAAACCTGCGGAAGCCGCGCGAACGCACCGTGTCGAACAGATCACGGGCGTTTACCGTCGGAAAGCTGTATCCAGCACGTGCAAAGGCCAGCACCGCATTCGGTCCCATCCAGACTTCGCCGCTCATGCGCGGAGTGAGGTGCACTCCGAGGAAGGGAAAGCGCGGATCGGGAACCGGGTAGATGTTGGTCTGGACCAGATGCCTGCGCTCGGGCGGCAGCGTGAAGTAATCGCCGCGAAACGGGATGATCTCCGGCTTGCGGTCAGCGCCGCTCAACTGCGCCACCCTGTCAGCCCACATGCCGGCACATGTAACGACCAACCTGGCCTCGAAGTCGCCCTTCGTCGTGTTCAAGAGCGTAGATTTGCCGCGCCGCTCAAAGCCGATCACCTCTGCTGACGTAATGATCTCGCCGCCGGCATCCTCGAATCTCGCTCGCATACGACTGCGCGACCTGGCGATAATCGACGATCCCGGTATTCGGAGACCAGAGCGCCCTCAGCCCAACCGCATGCGGTTCGATCTCACGAAGCCTGCCAGCATCAACCATCTCAAGCCCGGGCACGCTATTAGCTTTTCCACGCTCGTAGAGCGCATCGAGACGGGGCAGTTCCTCATCCTCGGTCGCGATGATCAACTTGCCGCAGAGCCGGTAAGCGATGTCGTGTTCATCGCAATAGGCCATCATCCGAGCCGCGCCAGCGACACAGGCGCGGGCTTTGAGTGATCCGGGCGTGTAGTAGATACCGGAGTGGATGACGCCGCTGTTGTGGCCGCTCTGATGGGCCGCAATCTGCTCCTCTTTCTCCAGAACGATCAGCCGCGCACCGCGATGACGATGCAGCCACTCGCGCGCAACGGCCAGCCCGACTATGCCTGCGCCAACGACGATGACATCGCCACGCCATTTGAGCCCACTCGTCGCTGGAGCAACCTGAACCGCTTCCGCCGCAACCATGTTTTCGCCTCTCACTCTCCAAGCTCGCCGGTCTCCCAATGCATGATAGGCTCTCCCATCAGGAAAGGGCGAATACTGTGAGTGAAGAGACGCTTGAACGAGAAAAACAGATCGCCGATATCGCCGCCCAATTCGTCGACTTCATCGATACCCAGACCGGTTCGAAGCTCATACAGCCAGGATGCATTGAGGCATCCGATCTTCAGTCGGCATTTTCGGCGCTGGATGAGGCACTCGATCAGCTAGCAGATCTGGCCGATGTGTACGGCTCGGACCGCATGCGATCGATTGAATCGCTCGTCCTCCCAGCCGCTGCGCTGGTTGGCGAGTACATGCGAAACTCGGCCGGTGCGGTCTGGCTCGAACCGATTATTGACGCTGACACGACACTCATCATCGCAACCTCGGACGGCATCGCCGTCGACTTGACCGGCGCGGTGCGCGCCTCACTGATGAGCGGTATGTCGAACCTGAGGAAGATGGTTGACCGGCTGCTCAATCCTGAGACATCGTGAATCTAGTATCACTACTTCCGTCTCTGGCGCGACGACGGCGTCTTCGAGCAACTCAACCATGCTCTGCGCGAAGAGGTGCGTGAGCGGGCGGGTCGGGAACGAGAACCGAGCGGCGCCATCATCGACAGCCAGTCCGTCAAAACGACGGAAAAAGGGGGCTTCGCGGCTACGACGGGGGCAAGAAAGTGAACGGACGCAAACGCCATCTGGTGGTTGATACCCTGGGGTTGGCGTTGCGCTTCAGCGTCCATCCAGCCGATGTGGCAGACCGTGATGGTGCCGTGCTGATCCTGGATGGTCTGGCGGACGAGCAACCGCGCCTTGCCCACCTCTGGACTGATGCCGGGTATCGCGGCAAGGCGTTGCGGAGCTGGCTAGAGCAGCAGCCGTGGAGGGTGACAACGGTGCAACGGCCATCCCGCTGGGAATGGGTCGCCCCCGGTGAGGAGCCGCCACCACAACCGGAAGGCTTTACCGTCCTGCCTCGGCGCTGGGTCGTCGAACGCACCTTTGCCTGGCTGGGACGCAACCGTCGCCTGAGCAAGGACCCAAGCTTTTCAGATATCCAGAGCGAGATTCGGCGTTGCACGCGCTGCGTTGACGAGGGATTCATCGAATCCGCCTACCCAATCCTGTTCGGGTCGCCCGGAGCACGCGTGATGATCCTGGGACAAGCGCCAGGGCCGACGGCCACCGAACGCCCGTTGCCCTACTCCGGAGCATCGGGCAAGACGCTGCAAGGCTGGCTGCGACGCGCCGGCTTCGAAGATGGAGCCCTGCACGATCCCTCACGCTTCTATCTGACATCAACGACCAAGTGCTTCCCCGGCCGAGCGAAGTCTGGGAAAGGCGATCGCTCCCCAAGTCGTCGAGAGGTCGAGCTCTGCAGCGGTCACCTCAACATCGAGCTTGTACGGGTGCAACCGGAGCTAATCCTTGCGATGGGCAAGCTGGCAATCGGGACGATGCTCACATCACTCCGACGCCTGGCACTTGCTAGCATCGTAGGGGCGGTCTATCCAGCCGAGTACCCGGCCGCGGGAGAAGCGCTGATCTTGCCGTTGCCACATCCATCGGGTGTCTCACGCTGGCACAACGATCCGTCAAACCAAGCGCGGTTGGAGCGGGCCCTTCGCTGGCTAGATCGAACCAGGCGCGAACGTTACCTGTAGGGGTAGAATGTAACGTTCCGGGTCGAACTGGCATCTCATATATGACGTAATGCCAAAACGCGGGGTGATCCGCACCGTTGGAAGGTAAGAGGCGAGATCCACGTTCATGAAATCCGTTGAACGAACTTCACTCCTCATGCTCCTGGCGATCGTTCTTGCCATACCGCTGTCGATCCTGACGGCTGGGAACAACGTGCTCTATCCAGATGTCCGCGTTACACACGAGTTTCAAGAAGTTCACTTCGAGGGCGCTGCAGCGCTCATTGGATTGATGAACACCCTGGGGCGGGGACCGGTGTTGATGGCGATCGGTGCTCTCGTCGCCGCACTCCTACTCTATGTTGGGCGTCGCAAAGAAGCCGCCTTTGCGATACTCCCGGTCACGCTCGCGCAACTGGCGAACGTCGGCCTGAAATTCATCATTTCAAGCCCTCGACCGACAGGCGCTTACGTTGCCGTTACCGATCCATCGACAGGCTTCGGATTTCCGAGCGGTCACACGATGACGACGGTCGTTCTCATTGGCAGTCTCGCCTACATCCTCATCCGGCAGACGAGTTGCCGCTGGCGCAAGGCTGGCATCGCGAGCTTCGTGGTTGTCATTGCTCTCGCAATGGGATTTAGTCGAATCTACGTTGGCGCGCACTGGCCCTCAGATGTGTTGGGTGCTTATCTCTGGGGGACGGCGTTCACCTCGCTGGCGATCATTGCTTATCGGTCTCCCCGGTTTGCCCGACACTTCCCCGACGCTGACTGAGCACCTGCCAGACATCCTCAACCGGCACGTCCATCGCGGAGAGCATCACGAGCAGGTGATAGATCAGGTCCGAGGCTTCCTGGGCTAGAGGCGCGGGTTCGCCATTCTTCGCCGCGACAATGACCTCAGCCGATTCCTCGCCGATCTTCTTACTTATCTTGTCGATACCTTCACTGAAAAGATAGCTTGTGTAGGAACCCTCCGGCATTTCCACTTTTCGTGTGGCGATGACTGCGGCGACTTCGTCAACGACGCCACTTGACGGCGATACAGAAGCATAGATATTTCGGTAAATTGGCTCGCTGAAAAAACACGATTCTGCGCCGGTGTGACAGGTCGGTCCATGAGGTATCGCGCGGATAAGCAGGACGTCACCATCACAGTCCGTCGTTATGTCGACGACCTCAAGAACATTCCCTGACGTCTCACCCTTCTTCCACAGTCGCTGTCGAGAGCGGCTGAAGAAGTGCACAAACCCGGTCTCCATCGTCAAAGCCAGTGATTCAGGACTAAGATATCCCACCATGCGTACTTCGCCCGTCCCGGCATGCTGCACGACACCGGCGACCAGCCCCGAACTGTCCCACTTGATATTATCGGTTTCCGAATTCATTTCCTGAACCTGCCCTGTATTGCATTTTCCTCTAGCGTCATAGCTACTCAATCAATCGACGCTCATGATAGGTCTTTCCAGTCTATCCGCGCCGGGGAACTGGTGCCTCGTTCATCCGGCTTCGCTCAGATAATTCGACGTTCGTTAGAATTTGTGCACATGCACGCCTAGACAATATCGAGGAGTCATATGCGCCCGCAGGATGAGCCTCCGCCACGTACATTCTTCCCTACCGCGATCAATACGTTTCGCCAGTGTCCCGAGCGCTACTATCATTACTACATTCGAAAACGCAGACCTCCCATGCCGTTTAGCCGGCCGATGATCATGGGCGGCGCGACGCATCGCATGATCGCCTCGATCCTTCCTCGCTATCTACAATATGGCGAAGTTGCGCCCAGATCTTGAGTCTATGGCGACTGGAGGAGATTTCCACGACGACTATCCCACAAGAGGAACAGCAATACCGAGAACAAGACGCCCTCGCCGTGGCCGATCTGACCCGCACGGCACTGGAAATGATGCCCGACAAGACAACCTCGTTACTTCAGGAGCGCAATCTCTATGCTCTGCTAGGGCGGAGCAACATCCAGATTGGAGCGCGCGTCGATCTCGTGACCCGTAATAGCGATGGCGTGGTCGAGCACATTGACTTCAAAACCGGCAAGATCCGCGACAATACCGTGCAGTCGCGTGATGGCTCGCGCCGTCGTGGGACATCGCTTTCGGCACGCGCCACAGATCCAGACAACGACGCTATTTCTGGCTCAACGGCGGCGCCAGTCGGTATCGCTCGATCGCAAGACCGGCGAACGCGACTGGCAAGGAATCGTTGAGAATATCCGCGACATACGATCGCTCGACCATTTTCTGCCGCGCCCAGGCCCGCTCTGCGAGTTCTGCCCCTACAAGGCTCGTATTGCTCGGTATGGTGAGCCTGTCGGGTCTATACCGACAGTCACGGTCTAGATCTTCTCCGGGACCCGTCCTTCTTGTAACGACTTTGCGACATCTCACCCACAAGCGTTGCGACATTGTTTCATCTGTGACCCTACTCTTTTGACGTACCAAAGACGGTACGCGGGCTGCAAGTAAAGGGGTTTCACAATGACGCAGCGTGGCACATACATACTGACCGCAGTCGCGGCAGGGCTTTATCTGTTCTTGAGCTGGGCGTTCGCAGACGGGCTGTTCAGCTTTAGCAACTTCTGGAACTCGGACGAAGTGTCCAGTTCTTCTCTCTTCACCTACCTGATGGTCATAGCCATAGTACTGGCCGGTTACCAGATTGCGCGCAACATCCCTGCAGAGGAAGCGCAGCAGGATCGTGCGCCGTGATGTCGATCCCGGACAGATTCCGGACCCAGCCATTTGGCGCAAGCTGCTCGGTAACGTTCACTGGGCGCTGATCTGGCTCCCGTTCGCTTCTTCGTTGGACGCGAATGGATGGCGGCTGGCGAGCACAAGATCGCGCGATAGCGCCTGGATGGACGGTGGCACCGCACTTCAGGGGTATTGGGAACGCGCAGTTGCGATTCCCGAGCAGGGTCGCCCGTCGATCACGTACGGTTGGTACCGCGACTTCCTGCAGTACATGCTCGATAACGAGTGGTACTCATGGTTCGGACCATTGATTGCCATCGGTGAGGTTCTTGATTGGTGTGGCGCTCATACTCGGTGCAGTTGGTCGGCATCTCGGCCTTCCTCGGCACCTTCATGAACTTCAACTTCCAGCTGGCTGGTTCCGCGAGCACCAATCCTGTACTCTTCGGTTTCGGTGTCTTCCTCGTCCTGGCCTGGAAGACCGCAGGATACTTCGGGGTCGACCGGTACCTGCTGCCGAATCTCGGCGCACCCTGGAGACCGGGGCAACTGTTCACGCGGGCATCATCAAAGCAGAAACAGTGCCGTCACCACCTGATCGGCTAGCGATGCGGTTTACGAACCGGACTCCCTGAGGGAGTCCGGCTCTCTTCTGATAAGTACTTCGAGTCACTGAACTGCGAGAAAGCGAGTGCGTCATGTCGATGTCTATTTCGATTCCGCACCAGCGCGTCGTTTTCGATTCCGGCATCGAAGGCACCATCCGTGGCATCCTCGTCCACCGGTGCCGACGGGCATGCCCACGGCCATCTACGCGTTCGCCCTCAAGGATGGGGCACGACGCTATCGTGCGTGACCGGAGCGCCGGGTCAGGACGTGACTCTGTCGGTGCAACTCGAACAACTTCGGACTGAAGCCGGATCTGATTGAACTGGCTTCACTGGACATTCAGGTTCTCGGAGCCAGCCGATACCCGGGACGCAGCCCAGGACGCCAGACTCGTATTGCGGAGCCTGCCGGACGCAACGGAATTGCTCCGGGCAACTGTACTCCTGGAGATTCCAATCCGATCCGGACTAGGTTCAATCGATTATCGCGACGAGAAGCGGCGAAACCCAGCCCCAAACGCCGCAACGAGAGCCAGCGCCCGTCACCGATCACCAGATGATCGATCAACTCAATATCGAGGATCTTCGCCGCCCGCTCCAAATCCGCAGTCAGCGCCATATCGTCGGATGATGGCGTCGGATCACCAGACGGATGATTATGTGCCAGGGCAATAGCCGGAGCATTCGCTCGAATCGCCTCTTTGAATACCTCCGCTGTTCGTACCTGAGCACTGTTGACACTACCCTGATAGACAGTCACCATACGCTCGAGACGGTGCTTCGTATCCAGCACCGCCACCCACAACTGCTCGTGGTCCAACGCCATCAGACGCGGCTCGAAGATCAGCGCAAGATCTTCCGGATTACGGATCTGAGGACGTTCTTCAGGCGTTAGCTGGGCTATCCGCCGCCCCAGTTCGACGGCGGCGAGAATCGTCACCGCCTTTGCCGGACCAACTCCATGGATCTCCGTGAGAGAATCAAGATCGCGCTTCATCAACCCGCGCAGCCCGCCGCCACTCTCCTGCAATATCCGTTGGCACAACGAGGTGACCGACTCGCCCCGTGAACCTGTGTTGACCAGTATCGCCAGGAGTTCCGCGTTCGAAAGTGCAGTAGAACCGTGAGCCGCCAGTTTTTCCCGCGGTCGCTCCTCGTTGGGAATCTCTTTGATCGTCAGGGTACGCACGTTCCATTCGCTCACCCGTTCACCCCTCTCCGGTTCATCGCCAACATGAAGCGCGACCGATCCCGCGCCGAAGCAACGCCAGCGAATATTGGAAAGGCCAGCATTGTGCATCATGCCGGCAAGGGTAGCCGTATCTGGAAAATTGCGCACTGAATCGGGCAAATACTGGTAGGCATCGCGATCACCGGTCACGACCCAACCAACAATCGGCACGATCCCGCCGAAGAACAGCTCAAAGAGACGCCCTGAACAACGATTCCGCCAAAGGCGTGAGTTCGAGGATCACCAACCGTCCGCCCGGCGCTAGCACTCGCGACAACTCCGCGATCCCAAGTTGGTAATCGGGTAAATTGCGAAGTCCGAAACCAATCGTGCAAGCGTCGAAGTGGCCGTCACTGAACGGTAGCTGCATGACATCCCCATGCAGCAATTGCACATCGTCGCGCCCGGCAAGCCTCGAAGCAGCTCCGATCAGCATCTCCGAGCTAGCATCAAGCGCAGCCACCTCACGCGCACCGGCGGTGAGAAGCGCTTGCAGCCAGTGCCCCGGTGCCTGTTGCGGCATCAAGTACTCGCGCTGCACGCCACTGCCACCGCGATCTCAGCAGCAACCCGTCTCCAACGCTCATCCTGCCAGCCGGTCATCAAACGGTTCATCAGGTCATAACGCGGCGCTATGCGATCGAACATCGCTCTGACTGTTTCGGGAGCATCAATCGATCCGCTCACAGCACTACGCCCAGACCGAGCAGGAGCGAGAAGACGAGCGCCAGTTGCGCCGTCTGTGCGAGTCGCAGGTTCAGCAGGCTCCCGCGCTCTCGCTCCCGATCGCTCGCACCAATCTGATGGCAAGCGGCAAGCTGAGCCAGGGCAAGAACCACCACCAGGGAGCCAGCGGAAGTCAACCAGATAGATAGGCAGAGCGAAATAGGAACCAATCAGCAGGAACGCGTATTCGATGACGCTTGCCCGGGAACCAAGACGCACCGCCAGCGTTCGTTTCCCCGCTTGCGCGTCGGTTTTGATGTCACGCAGATTATTGACGACGAGAATTGCGGTGATGAGCGCGCCGACCGGAATAGAAAGGAGTATCGCGTCGAGAGGCAGTTCGCGCGCCTGGACGTAAAAGCTTCCGGCCACGCCGAGCAACCCGAAGAAGATGAAGACGGACACCTCGCCGAGACCGTGATAGCCATAGCGGCAATGGACCGCCCGTATAGGCGAGCATGACGACGATCGCCGCCAGCCCCAGCAGCGAGCACCGGCCAACCCCCTACGGTATACGAGATAGCTTCCGACTACCATCGCTAGCGTCGTAGCCACCACTGTACCTAGTCATCACCTGCCGGAAAGAGAGCAGGCCTTGCTGTGTCACGCGGAGCGGTCCCAGCCGGCCAGGCGCATCCGCGCCCCGAGCATGGTCGAAACCATCATTCGCGAGATTTGCAGCGATCTGTAGCAGGAGCGCTACCGTCAGTGCCGCGATCATGGATGGGAGATGCAAAGACGCCCCCATCCAGGGCAAGAGCAGAGCCGACGATAATTGGCGCAACGGCTGCTGGCAATGTACGTGGTCGGATGGCAAGCCACCAGAGCCGGATTCTCGATGTGTCGACCATCAGAGATGTACTCCTGCATACGTGTACATACGTAACCCATTCTAACGCTATCGTTCAGATCCGAGTCCACCGCTGGAATCAGCGTCTCCCACTACTCGCCGCTGAGTATCGTGATAGCGTCAAGACCTGACGAGACTTATCAAGCGTAAGGGCAATTTCAAGATTGGTGGCCGATAGGGGTTGACAGATCGGAACATGTACGTACAATAGTCTCTAGATGGCGTACGTACAGAGTGAACGGTCAGCCGAATAGGCCAGCAGTCACACTCCAGACAAAGCCACACGAGGCCCGTTGTGAGAGACGCGGCAACGGGCTTACAGGGTCAGTCTAACGCAGCCATCGAACTCCAATGGGGATTCGACAGTTGGGCTTCGGCCCCCCAGTCAATCCTCCCGGGGAAAATGCAAACGGTCCAGACGGAGTCCGGCAGGCAGAGTACTGCCGAAGCGGAGAAGTTCCTCGCCGATCGATCCGTGCCGGATTCCGCCGGACCGTGAGCACATCGTAGGAGTCATACAAGATCTCCAACATCAATTCTGAATACCTCATCTCTTCCCTCCCTCCCTGTACTTCGGCCGGTGTCCCAGCGCCGGCCGATCTTTTTGTGCCCGGAATAGGATCGCAGTCAGCGACGTTCTAGAGTCCTGTGGACGATATTGACCAATGCAGAGGGGAGCAATCGCCCGATGGCGATCAGCAAAGAGACATTTGACAGTGGCATGACCGGTCAGGAATTCCTCGACATTGTTGAAGCCAACAAAGAGAAATTCCTGGAGAATGTCGAAAGCGCCACGATTCCAGACGACGTGAAGGCATTCTTTTCAGAACATCCTGTTTCGATCGCCGCGATAGGCGAAGATTGGTGCACCGATGTCGTGCACTTCATGCCTGTCGTCATCAAGCTGGCGCAAGAAGTCGACGGCGTCGAGTTGCGCGTCTTCCAGCGCGACAAGACAGATCTGATCGACAGCTATCTGAACCAGGGCAAATACAAGTCGATCCCCGTCTTTGTCCTGATGGACGCCGACTGGAACGAGCTCGGCCACTTCATCGAACGTCCGGCTAAGTCGACTGCGGCGATGGCCGAGGAATCGACCCGCTTCCAGCGCGCCAATCCCGACCTCGAAGGCGTCGCCCGCTCGTACGACAATATGCCCGACGAAACCCGCCAGCAAGTGCGTGCCAACGCCGCCCGCTTCCGCTGGGATAACTTCGACACCTGGAACGGCTATTTCTTTGACGAGATCAAGGAGATCGTAGCAGCGAAGTCTGCCGTCGCCTAAGCGCTCAGACAGGCCAGGCATTCACACAACGGGTAGCTGATTTGCCACCCGTTGTGTATTTTGGGAGACCAAACCGAATTCGCACTATCCTGAAGTATGATGTCATTTGAATCTGCTCGACATTGTCCATCGCAATTCCCAGTCCCGGAGCCCTGGGCGGAGGTATCAAAGATCCCCTGGGACGATCCCGCATTTTCCGCACGCATGTTGCAGGAACATCTGACTCAGGATCATGACGCAGCCAGCCGCCGCACGGAGATCATCAGTCACCAAATTCACTGGATTCATGAAGTGCTACTGGAAGCGAAGACCGTCCAGCAATCCTCGATCTCGGTTGCGGTCCGGGCCTCTACTGCGATGAACTCGCGCGCCTCGGGCACACGTGCACGCGGCATCGACTTCGCTCCGGCTTCAATCGATCATGCGCGAGAAACAGCCGCCAGCGAAGGGCTCGACTGCGACCTTCAGCTCGGCGATCTGCAAACGACGCCTTCGGCCGTGATCTCGATCTGATCATGCTGATGTTTGGCGAATTCAACACCTTCCGGCGCGCTGACGCGCTTGAAATTCTCACTCGCAGCAGAGAAGCGCTAGGCGCTGATGGATGCATGATTGCCGAGGTACATACTCGAGAGTCAATCCAGACAAATGGAGCGCGCGCGACAAGCTGGTCGGCTCAGGAACAGGGCCTCTTCTCCGACAAGGCGCATATTCGCATCAACGATGCGTTCTGGGATGAAGATAGTCAGACAACCATCGAGCGCCATTACATCATCGACGCCGAAACCGCCGAAGTTTCACTCTTCGGTACGACGACTCAGTCCTACACCCGCGATACAGTACGAGGCACTGTTTGGGGAAGCCGGATTTTCAAAAATCGAGTGGCGCGAAGACTGGCCCAACCCGACCCATGAACAGGACTTTGATCTCGCACTCATCCGGCGCTAGCTGACCGGAACGACTCACTCTTCTGGGACGGGACTGATTGAGCCGACCAGCTTCGATGGCATTTATGGCGGCGCGCAAGGAGCGGATTACTACATGATCCGGACAGATCCCTGAATCCCTGTCAGCCTACAATAGACCACATGTTGCCTTAACCACTCCTGGACACGCTTCAGAATCTATCTAGTGTCTCTGCGTGTACCGTAGACTAGTCATGTGCGAGCATATACGCGGTCCACATGTAACCTTGACCGCTCCCACTGCATCTAAGCACTATAGAAGGGAGAGCATTCACAATGACTGCTACATATAAGACGAGCTACGGAATCGGCAAAGATGTCGACATGTCCTACGACGAGGCTGTCGAACGGGTAACCGAGTTACTCAAGAGCGAGGGCTTCGGGGTGCTGACGACAATTGACGTTAAGGAGACACTCAAGCAGAAGCTGGATGTCGACCGGTCCCGCTACGTCATTCTCGGAGCCTGCAACCCGCAATTCGCGCATCAGGCACTGGAAGCGGAAGCTGATATCGGACTGCTGTTGCCCTGTAACGTCGTCGTCTACGAACATGATGGCAAGACGCGGGTCGCTGCGATGGACCCCGAAGCGGCGCTAAAGCTGTCTGGCAATCCCGATGTGGGACCGATGGCGCGTGAGGTGCGGCTGCGCATCGAGCGTGTGATCGAACAACTCGGATAAATATCAACATCGGACGCGATAAAGAACTGGCGCATTCGTGGGGGTGGGGCTCGTTCTCATCCTCACGATGTTCGTTGTTTGTCGCTGACGCTGAAACTGATTAGACAGACTCCCGAAAATACTGACCACCGAAGAGGGAAAGATCTGGGAATATCGTAGGGGCGAAGCTTGTCTTCGCCCGGCCACGAGTGCGCGTACGTTCACGGGTGAACACAAGGTTCTCCCCTACGACGACCGGGAGAAAGAGTTATTGATCAACCCTCTATGTTTTCAGACTGCGGTGAAGTGTTCGACGCTGCTGCGTTCGACTAGCTCGGTCAGAACACCGCCGCAGGCGCGAGGGTGGATGAAAGCGACGAGCCAGTCGTGGAAGCCGACACGGGGGCTCTCGTCGATTAGCTCGACGCCGCGCGCTGCCAGCGCCGCGAGCGTACCGGTGAGGTCGTCAACGACGTAGGCGACGTGGTGGAAGCCTGGTCCGCGCGAGGCGAGAAAGCGCCCAATACCGCTGTCGAGGTCGAGTGGGGCGAGGATCTCGATCCAGCTCTCGCCGGCCCGGATCGGGACGATGTCGACATTTTGACTCTCAACCCGCGTCACGTCTCCAGGGGTGAAGCCCAGATCACGGTAGAACGCGATCGCTCGCGTCAAGATCGTCGGTGACGATGCCTATATGGTGGATCGAGCCGGGCGGCTGGAAGCGGGCAGTTCCTGTTTCAGTCATCATTCGATATTGAAATATGCTTTGAGAATATTGTTCGCCACTGGCCCGGCGTAGATCGAGCCAGCGTCACCACTGACGATCAGGACGGCGATTGCGATCTCCGGGTTGTCGTAAGGGCCGAAGGCGGTGAACCAGGCGTGAGAGAGCTTGTAGCGCCCGTCTACTGCGATGCCATACTCGGCCGTGCCGCTCTTGCCGCCGATCGGCGGTTCGGAAAGGTAATCGGTATCGAGCCGGTGCCGCTAGTGATCGTCCGCCGCATACCCAATCGCACCGTCTCGATATGTTCCGGGTCAATCTCCAGCTTGCGAAGCTCCTGCGGTTCATACTGGCGGACAACTCTGCCATCCTCACGCACCAGCGCCTTGACCAGTCGTGGCCGCCAGAGCGTACCGCCATTCGCAATAGCAGCCGTCGCGTTGAGCATCTGGAGCGGGGTTAGCTGGAGATGCCCCTGACCGATCGAGACGTTGATCGTGTCACCAACCGACCAGTACTCGCCCTTGAAGGTCTCGCTCAACCACTCCGGCGTTGGCACCAATCCCTCAGCTTCACCGGCCAGCTCGATCTCGCTCAAGCTACCGAGCTGGAATTCGTTCTTCGAGACCGTTCGCGATGCGGTCGATGCCGAGTCCCCGGAAGTAGTGGCGCTCTGTATCACCAGGGTTGTAGTAGTGGAGGTAATCTGCGTTCGGGAAGTCTGCTTCATCTGGCTTATCGTAGGGCGCGCCGACGTTATAGAAGTAGATGTCGCACGAATCGGCGATGGCTGAATAGATGTTAAGTGGCCCATGCCCGTTTCCGCCGACCCAGCAGACATACTCGTTGCCTTGCGACTCATCCCAGGACCAGGGCACCCGGATTTGCCCCTTGCAATCGAACTTCATCTCCGTATCGATGACACCATCCTGCAAACCAATGCAGGCCAGCAGCGGCTTGAAGACCGAACCGGGCGAGTAGGTCCCGCTGATCGCGCGATTGAGCAATGGATCGGTCGGGTCATTGATCAGGTCATTGAACTGTTCGTCGGTCATCCCATCGATGAACATCTGGTTGTCGAAGGTCGGCAACGAGACCATACCGATGATCTCACCGTTTTGCGGATTCATGGCGATTGCAACGCCGGCAGTCACCGGATCGCGATCATCTGCCAGCGCCGCTTCGTTGGCAAAGTCGATGCCATCCTGCAACGCTACGGTCATCTTGGCCTGAAAATCGCGGTCGAGCGTGAGTTGAACGCTCAGCCCGGCAATCGCCTCCCGACGACGGTCCAGCAACTCGAAGCGTTCGACCCCCTCAGAATCGACCTGAATCCATCGACCGCCCTTAGTGCCCCGCAACTCCTGCTCGAGCTTGCCTTCGACGCCGCCTCTGCCAACCACATCGTTTCGTTCGTATACCGCGGCGCCGGTGACTGTCGTCGCGGCCTGGTATTCATCTTCTGTGATCGGTCCGACGTAGCCGACGATGTGAGAGAAGGACTTGCCGCCAGAGTACTTGCGGACCAGCTCGTTATCATCGACGACAACCCCGGGAAGAAGGATCGTGTTCGCACCCAGAGCCAATGCGACTTCGCGATCGACATCGCGCTTGACAACCATCGGCACATCGTCAGACACGTGTGTTGCCAGCTGAAATTCGAGCACGGTCAGCGCTCTCAACCCGGGAATATCACTACGTTCTTTGACATAGGCTGCCGCATCTTCTGCGCTCAATCCGTCCAGGAGCATCACCATCGTCGCGCCGGGAATACTCAGCCGGGCCATGATGGAATCTTTGTCGACTCCGTCAACCCGCCGTTCGACCGTGTCCACGATAGCGGCTTCGGTGCCGAGCGGCATCTGGCGCTTGTCAAGGACAATGGCATAACCAAGCTGCAGCGACTCTTCAACGACGGTCAGAATATTGGTGCGTTCCGCTTCGTCATCCGGCAAGCGGTTTGGGACGATGCTCACCGTCCAGATTCGACGATTTTCAGCCAATGGCTGACCGGACCGGTCAAGAATTCTGCCGCGCGCTGGCCGGAGCCGTTCGAAACGCAGGATGTTCCCACTGACAACGTCTTCGAACTCCGTGCCCTTGGCGATCTGCATCTGCCAGAGCTTGCCACCAAGAGCAGCAAAGCCAAGCCCGACACCGCCTCGCATCAGCAACAGACGACGAGAAATCAGCCGCTCGTCCTCCTTGCTCGGAGCGTCGTTACCCTTCCTTCCGGGTTCAGGCGGAAGTTGCAGTATCTCTGCGTCTACGAAACACGGCTCGGCATCACCCGTTCAATAATCAGCACAACCAGATAGATAAAAGGCACGAAGAGGGCATTGAGGAACGCCATAACCAGCAGAATACGCATCTGGCCGACGAACAGTACCCGCTCGCCTCGCAGGACATCGAGAATAATGTCGACGAATCCCGCTCCGATTGTCACCGCAATCACCGCCGCAATTGGCAGTATCGCGCCCGACCGGAAGAAGCGCCCGCGCACGACCCAACCGGCCAGTGCCACAAGCATGAATGGTATCGCGTGGATTCCGAGCGGGTCGAGCGTCAGCATATCGAACCAGAGTCCCAGCGCGAACGCCCAGATCAATCCCTCTTCGACGCTGTGGCTCGTGCTCCAGACGAGCAGCAGCACCAGCGCGATATTTGGGATGACCTGCACGCCCTCGATGGCCTGGAAGAACGTCGCCTGGACGAGCGTTGCAGCAATCAGGAGCAACGCGAAAAGTACCCGACCCATCTACAGGAGCACCTTACATCGAGGCCGTCCGGATAGCCCGCGCCGATCCTGCACCACCCGGCAAGTCCGACGCCTCAAGCTGCCGAGCGTAGGCCTCCGTGTCATAGTTCACCCGCACGTGCTCAAAATTCCAGCCGTCGCCCTCATCTGAGGCAATCGCGAAGCAGGCGCTGGTATCGCCGTCAAATGGCGATCCGACGGCGCCCATGCAACAGATAATCTTGCCGTCGATCTGCTGTTGATAGGCATAATGGATATGACCGTAGATCAGCGCGTCGGTTCCGGCTCGCTCGAGCATCTCGCGCTTCTCCGATTCGTCGGCGTCGTGCCAGACGGGCGGATGGGCGCTCCAGGGTGTCGCATGCACTAGCGCCAGGGTCTTGCCGCTCGGACCGGTGAACTGCAGCGTGAGTGGTAGGTCTTTGAGGAAGTCGATCTGCTCCGGCGTCATCCGAGCAGCCGCCCAGAGGTCGCGCGCCCGCAAATCTCCGGAGTGCTCCATACCGGGCGGGACGTTCTGGGCCGGGACTGCACCGTCGGTCGCCGCTTCGACGAGCCATTCGTCGGTGTTGCCACGCACACACTGCCATCCACGATCAATCAGCGTCTGGACGCACTCAGAAGGAGAGAGCCCGTTGAAGGCGAAATCGCCACCGCCATAGATACCGTCAAACGGTCCACGGGAGTCCAGTTCCGACAGAACCGCCTCAAACGCGGGAAGATTGCCGTGCATATCGGACACAAATGCCAGTCTCATCGTGGTCTCCTCTTTTTTCGACTGCCGGGGTAGTCAAGCGTGCGCATTTTACGGCACTGCTTTGCGCAGCAGCCCTGCCAGGAGCGTCGCGCTTGGCAAATCCGAATTCTCGACCTCGAAGGCATAGGCTTCGTTGTCGTAGGGCACCCGCACGTGCTCGAACGACCAGCCATCTCCCTCGTCAGTTGCGATCGCGAACGACGCTCGTGGGTCACCATCATAAGGCAGCCCGACGGAGCCCATGCAACATAGTGTGCGGCCGTCAATCTGCTGCTGATATCCGTAGTGAATATGACCGTAAATAAGTGCGTCGGTTCCTGCCCGGTCAAGCATCTCGCGCTTTACTTTCTCATCGTCGCCCTGGCGGACTGTCACATGCGCACTCCAGGGCGTCGCGTGCGCCAGCATCAACGTCTTACCGCTCGGGCCGGTGAAAGTGCGCGACAGAGGTAGCGTCTGCAGAAACGCGATCTGAGCGCCGTTCAATTTGGGCGCCGACCATCCTGCTCGCTGCCGCGATCCTTGATCCTGCTTCAGTCCGGGTGGGTAATTCTGGATCGGTCTCGCACCATCTGTTGCGACATCCACCAGAAATTCTTCAGCATTGCCACGCACGCAATCCCATCCCCGGTCGATAACGCCCTGAACACATTCGGCTGGATAGAGACCGTTGATGACGTAATCGCCGCCTCCATATATTCCGTCGAAAGGTCCGCGCCGATCCAGCTCAGCCAGAACGGCCTCAAATGCTGGAAAGTTGCCGTGCATGTCGGATGCAAATGCCAGTTTCATTTTCTAGCGCCCCAACTGCAATGCCCGCTTCAACACGCCACGGTGTGCTGCGGATTCGATCTGATCCTGCAGAGGAGCAAGCTCCTCTCCAATTCCTTTGCGTTCAAGCGCCTTGCCAATCAACCAGTCCGTCACCTGAGGATTCTTCGGCAGTAAGGCGCCGTGCATGTAACAACCGATCGTGTTCCGATAGCGTGCCCCTTCGAAGCCGTCTCGTCCATTGTTACCGTGCCCGACCCTGATACGGCCGAGCGGTTCGACGGCGGGCCCGAGGAATGTCAGGCCGGAGTGATTTTCGAAGCCGACCAGATCGCCAAACTCCGGGCTGTCGATGACAACGTTGCCAATGAAGCGCGTCGGCCCAGCTTCGCTCGTTATGTCGAGAATGTTGATACCAGGAAGCTTGTCACTATCGAACGGCCGATAACCGTCACCGAGCAACTGGTAGCCACCACAGATTGCCAGCGTCGGAATGCCATCTTCGATGGCGGCGGCAAGATCCTGCCCCTTTTGCCCCTGAAGATCAGCTGAAACCGTTGCTTGCTCGCGGTCCTGGCCGCCACCCCAAAATAGGATGTCGTAGCGCGAAATCGCGAGTTCATCGCCAATACCGGATATCTCGACGTTAGCCTCGAAACCGCGGTTCCGTGCGCGATATAAGAGGGCCAGGACATTGCCACGATCGCCATAGATGTTCATCTCGTGGCCGTAGAGCCAGCCGATGCGGATTTCCACCATCTCTACCTCCGGCTATTGCTCCCAGAAGGGCTCGACGACCCCACGCTCGGCGAGCACCGCCCGCAACTGTAGCATCGCCGTGTAGGTCAACAAAACGAAGATACGTTGCCCCGGCGCGGTCGTCTCAATCAGGTGGCTCAGCGCCTGTTCGAACGGCTCACCAGCCGCCTCCGAATCAATCAATTCCGGATCAAGACCGGCATAAGCCATCCGCAACGCCAGATCGTGCCCACGTATTCCGGCAGCAAGCACCGGCAGGTTGCGTTCCGCCAGCACCTCAAAATCAACGTCCCACAGCCAGGAGACATCACGCCCATCTGCATCGAGATCGTTGATCCCGATCATCACCCGGCCATCAAAACCGGTCGCATTCAACATCCGCAGCACCTCGTTGAATCCGGTCGGATTCTTTGCAAGCGTCAGGATGAGCTGCCGGCCCTCCAGATCAATTCGCTCCAGTCGCCCGAATGCAGGGCGAAATTCGCCGACTGCTAAAGCCAGCGCTTCAATCGAAAGTCCAAGCGCCTGAGCGACCGACGCTGCTGCAAGGGCGTTGTACGCGTTGTAGACACCGGGCAGGGCGAGCATCAGATCGAGCGTCGGCTCGTCCAACCACCCTTCCAGCGAAAGACGTTGTCGTTCAAAGCCATCCGGGACGATTTGAGACAGAGTGAGGTCAAGCTCGGGCCGCGATCTGTGACAGACCGGGCACGACCAATCGCCGAGATGTGAGAGGTAGATGGCTGCATATTCGAAGCGGCGGCCACAGACGGGACAATAAGCAGCGTCGGCAGCGTGCGGCATCTCAGGGAGTTCGTCGCCCTGCGTCGTCAAACCGAAACGCAAGACCCGGGCTCCAGTGTCCTCTGCTAGCCATGCCAGGCGGGGGTCGTCGGCGTTGATACAGAGCGTCACATCATCACCAAGCGACTTGATAATAGGCCGCCAGGCAGAAGCTATCGTCTCCAGTTCGCCATAGCGATCGAGTTGATCACGAAAGAGGTTGAGCAGCAGCACGACGCGAGGGCGCACCCTCCGCACGACCTCTGGAAAGGCATTCTCGTCAGCTTCAACGACGCCAATATCCGGCCCGCGTCCAGTGATTGGCATCTGATCTGCGAATGCGCCAGCGATTCCTCGCACGAGATTGGAACCGGTGCGATTGTGGGCAACGCGTAAACCGGATCGAGAGAGTATGTCACTGAGCATGCGTGTCGTCGTCGTCTTCCCGTTCGTCCCGGCCACGACGATCGCGCCGGCGGGTAGACGCAAAGCGAGCCGGTCGAGCAAGTCGGGGGCGATGCGGGTCGCAACCAGACCTGGGAAAGCTGTGCCGCCGCCACGGCCACTGCGCCGAATCGCCGTTCCGATCATCCGGTTGGCCGCCATTGCAGCAATTGCGCGGGCGCTTCCGAACCCAAAGGGTACCCGGCTCATTGACCGGCTGCGCGTTCGCCGGTGATGACGGTGACCGTCTCCAACGTGTCGAAATCTACCAGTGGCAATACAGAAAGGGTGATCTCACTGCCCAGTTCATCCCGATGAATCTCGAGGATTTTTCCAATGATCAGACCCTCCGGAATCATCACAGACCTACCGGAGGTCACGATAACCTCGTCAGGATTGACCTCTGTATCAATCGGGATGTGGCGCATCTCGGCTCTCCCGCCCGCCTGCCAGAGGCCGTAGACAATGCCAGTGCCACGCGAGATTTGCAGACGCGCGCCGGTCTGAAAACCGGCATCGATCATCAGCAACACTTTTGAACGATTCTCGTCAACTTCGGTAACTTCGCCAACGAGGAAATTGGGGCTGACTACGGGCATGCCAACCTGTATCCCGTCGTTCGATCCGCGATCGATCAAGATGAACTTCTCGATACCGGAAGGATCGCGACCCAATACGACTGCGGTTACTGCGGTCAGCTCGGGATGCGTCTCCTGAAATCCGAGCTGGCTGCGCAACTGATCGTTCTCAGCAACCAACTCTCTTAAACGGGCATTCTCGGCAACGAGATCATCGCGCTCGCGCGTCACATCCTTGAGCTGCTGCGTTATATCGCCATCAGCTGTGGAGTCTGCGTTCAAGGAAGCACCCGCACCCGTCAAGGTCCTGCTGATTGGTGTGAGAAAGTCTCCAACGAGGCTTTTCACCGGATCAAGCATGTCCCGTCCATCGAGCACCGTCAGAAGGAGACTGAGAGCGATGAGACTCCCAATCAGCAAGAGCACCTGTCTGGCTCGGTGAATTGGCTGACTGCGTAGCATTTCTGGTTCTTAGCTCGCTCTGCGGAGATCCTGGCCACTCTGAAGCGCTCGTCGATAGAGATGTAAAGCCTCAGCGACGCGTCCGGTTCCGCGAGCGACGCAAGTGAGCGGGTCATCAGCGAGGTAGACCGGCATCCGAAGCTCCGATTGCAATCGCCGGTCGAGGCCCTGAAGCAGCGCCCCACCACCGGCGAGAATAATCCCATACTCCATGATGTCAGCGACGAGCTCAGGCGGCGTCTCTTCCACACAGACACGTACAAGATCAACGATCGTGCGTACCGGACCGCTGATTGCATCACGGATTTCGACGCTGCTAACCTCGACCGCTTTCGGCAGACCGGTCAATAGATCTCGCCCTCGCAAGACAACTCGACGTTCTTCTTCGAGTGGATAGGCTGAACCGGCGGCGATCTTGGCGTTCTCCGCCGTACGCTCGCCAATCACCAGATTGTGATCGCGGCGCGCATACTGGATCATCGCTTCGTCGATCTCATCACCGGCAATGCGGATCGAATGGTTGACGACGTTGTCGCCGAGCGAGATCACCGCAACTTCGGTCGTGCCGCCGCCAATATCGACGATCATGCTGCCAACCGGCTCGTTGATCGGCAGACCGGCCCCAATTGCCGCCGCCATCGGTTCTTCGATTGCATAGGCTTCGCGCGCACCGGCGGAAAGGGCCGCATCCTTCGCGGCCCGCTTTTCAACCTCGGTCACGCCTGACGGGATGCCGATGACGACGCGCGGGTGTGGCGCGATGAGTCGTTGGGTGTGGACCTTACGGATGAAGTAGTGGAGCATCGCTTCGACGGTATCAAAGTCGGCAATCACGCCGTCCTTCAGCGGGCGCACGGCGACGATGGTTTCCGGCGTCTTGCCGACCATCGCTTTCGCCTCGGCTCCAACGGCTACGACGCGCCGCGAGCGCTGGTCGACGGCCACCACCGAAGGTTCTGAGATGACGATGCCTTTACCACGCACGTAAACAAGCGTGTTCGCCGTTCCGAGGTCTATCCCCAGGTCACGGCTGAACAGGCCGAAGAATGCATTAAGCGGCCTTAACATCAGTTATTTTCACCTCTGTGAAAGGGAACGGACGGGAGCAAAACTGGTTTGAAGACTGCTGAAAATCCCGGCTCCCTACCCGCAACGACAGCTATCGATTCTAGCACACAGCCCCTAATTCTCTTTGCGCACGACGATCGGGGCGAGCGGCCGATACACGGCCACCTGCCCCGACTGCCGCCATCTCTTCCCCGTCCCTATGGAAGGAACTCAAGTGGATTGACGTAGACACCATCTTTCAGCATGACCAGGTGCAGATGTGGGCCGGTCGAGCGGCCGGTTGAACCCATTGGTCCAAGGTAGCCGCCTTGCCAGATGATCTGCCCAACTTCAACATAGGGTTGCGCCGCGAGGTGCCCGTACCAGGTTTGGAAACCGTTGCCGTGGTCGATGCCGACGGCGTATCCGAGTCCGTAGTCGCTCCAGCCAGCGAAGATTACGACGCCGCCATCCATGGCATTCACCGGCGTCCAGGCATCGTTTGCGATGTCTACACCCAGATGACCGGTGTGGAACTCCTGCGATACCCAGCCATCGGTCGGCCAGATAAAGGTGCCTGTCGCCGGTCCTTCAACATCTTCACCAGCCTGGGCAGCTCCCAACGGAGACGTTTCCGGCAAAGCTGGCAAGAAGTCGCCCGGAACCAACAGCTGCTGCCCGGCACGAAGGACGGCATCGCCCCCGAGTCCATTGAAGCCGTAGTCGTAAATATCAGCAGGATCAACCCCGAAGCGATCGGCGATCGCCTCGACGGTGTCACCCTCGACAACATAGAGCAGAGCACCGTCGCCGGGCGGTATCAACAACAGTTGGCCGGGGTAGATCAACGACGGATCGGGAAGCTCATTCGCCCAGACGAGTGTCTGCGGCTGGAGTCCAAAATACCCAGCTATGTCGGTCAGTGTTTCACCATCCAGAACCTCATACTCGTCAAGCGTGCCCCGGTCGGCGACACGCCCCCCAGGCACGAGCACAAGCTCACCGACGGTGAGATCCCTAACGCTGGCAACTCCGTTCGGGCCGTAGCCGGTGATCGCATCAACCTCAACACCATAGAGCGCGGCGATTGATTCCAGTGTGTCGCTCTCCCGAACTTCATGAATGACGCCATCTTCGCGCGGAACACGGACGACCGTGCCTTCGCCGAGAGGTCCTGTGGGATCAACCATTCCATTCGACCACAGCAAGCTCGAAACAGAAATATCAAATTTCTCGGCGATGCTCACGAGTGTGTCTTCGGCCCGGGCGCTGACGGTTACGACTCCGCTGCCCGGTAGTACAGAGACCGAGGTCGGGATTCGGGTCGATGGTACAGATTCGGTTGCAGATGCGGAGGGATCTATTGGCGTCGCGCTAGGAGTATCTTCCGAGCTAGGTAAAGCTCCGCCAAATCCGGGCTGTGAGTGGCGAATATCAGTTGCGGCTGGAGCAGCCGTTGTCGGCGTCGAAAGCGAGGTCGTTGCTGTTGCCGGAGCAGCAGCTTGTTCTTCGGGCGCATCGGCTCGGTTGAAGACAGTCAGCCCGGCTAGTGCTACCCCACCGATGAGGACAAGGATCGCGACGATCCGCACCGGAGTGATGCGACGCCGACCGGGTGCTGAAAGAACCTCGACATGAGGGAAGAGATCGAGATCGCGAGTGTGCGATCCTCCGATCATACGACCACTCGGAAATACATCCGATGCGGCGATGAGTGTCACTGGAAAGTCGCTCTGGCCAGGACGCCAGCCGAAGGACGGGACGAACGGCAAATACGTCATGCCATCCCCCGACTCATTTCGGCGCCGTTCCGGCGAGCCGCGTTGCAACTCAGATTCACGCTCGGTCAAGATCATCCTCGCTTCCTGGATGCGTACACTGGCCACATGCCTTGAGTTCGTCAAGTACGCAATGAAGGTCGCTGCTTTCTACGCTCCTCGAGCGTACGTACATCTCAACTAGCATATCAGCGTGAATTCATTGGTTCAATTGTTCCTCATTGTCACAACAGCGATTTCCGGTCCAATTCATGCATTTGAGTCTCGCAGACTGCAGATTTCACTCCAGTCGCGCTACGATGATCGAAATCGATGATCGCGCGGGGAGATCAAATTGGCGGAAGATACGGGCACAAAAACCGGACTCGTTTTCGATGAGCGCTACCTTCAGCACATGGCTGGGCTGAAAAAGCTACCCGATGGTTCGGACTACCCCTGGGTTGAGCCGGAACTGCATTGGAGCAATCACCGTCTCGTCCAGCGCACGAAGCAACTCGTTGATCTCGGCGGTGTCACGAAATACTTGACAATGTTGCCTCCAAGACTTGCGAGCCATGAGGAGCTCGAACGCTTCCACACAGCCGACTACATCGGCCGCGTTGCGCAACTCAGCGCCGAGGGCTCGGGCGACGCCGGCCTTGGCGCTCCGGTCGGACCCGGCTCGTTCGAAATTGCCCGGCTTGCGGCCGGTGGCGGGCTGGCGGCAGTTGATGCCGTCGTTCACGGCGATGTGCGTCGGGCGTTCGGCCTGGTCCGTCCACCGGGACATCATGCCCTGGCCGATTTCGGCATGGGCTTCTGTATCTTCAATAACGTCGTACTGGCAGCGTTGCATGCTCGCGAAGTTCATGGCATCGAACGTATTGTCATCGTCGACTGGGACGTTCATGATGGCAATGGGACACAGGAGGCCTTCTACGATGATCCCGGTGTGCTCTTCTTTTCACTGCACCAGGATCGCCTCTTCCCGCCTGAGAGCGGCTGGATCGAACAGGATGGAAGTGACGCGGGGGAAGGCTTCACCGTCAACATTCCCCTGCCGCCGGGCAGTGGTGACGCAGCATATCTCGCAGCCTTCGATGAGATCGTTCTACCGGTCATTGACGAGTTTGAACCGGAAATGATCTTCGTCTCGGCCGGCCAGGACGCCTCGATCATGGATCAACTCGGCCGAATGTGCGTGACGGCCGAAGGCTATCGACGGCTCACAGGTCTGATGATCAACCGCGCCGAACGCCATGCGCAGGGACGACTTGTCATCCTCCAGGAAGGTGGCTATTCGGAGACGTACGCGCCCTACGCGACACTGGCGATCATTGAGACGCTTGCTGGCTTTACATCCAATTTGCCAGAACCGCTCAACCACGACAGAGTTATCGCTCAGGCCCACCACACGAAGGTCGGCATCGCCGCACGGGCTGCGATCGACGAAGCGCGCAAGCACCATCGCAATCACTGGTCATCCCTGAAATAATTCCAGCGCAAGAACGAAAGGACTCCAGCGGATGTCATACAACGTAACTGGCGATAAGGCAGCTCTGAAAGAACGCATCAAGGTCGCGATCAACAGCGAGCGCGACCACATCATCGAGGTGGCGGAAACCATCCGGCTGAATCCCGAAATCGGATATGAAGAAAAGATGGCCTCGCAGTTGCTGGCCGATCATCTCCGGGAAGTCGGATTCGATATCGAGAAGCCATACTGCGACCTGGAAACATCGTTCCGGGCGACGCTCCGCAGCGGGAGACCCGGACCCACCGTCGCCGTGCTCGCGGAATACGACGCACTCGAAGGGATCGGCCACGGCTGCGGCCACAATCTGATCGCCGGTTCCGGGCTGGCCACGGCCATCGGCCTCAAGGCGGTCATGAACCAGATCGGCGGAACGTTCGTCGTGCTGGGAACGCCGGCCGAGGAGGGTGGTGGCGGCAAGATCAAGATGCTCGATAAGGGCGCATTTGACGACATCGACGCGGCCCTGATGATCCACCATGCCGGCAACCAGAGCGGCGCCCCCTCGGGCTGGCCGGACGGGACATGCCTGGCCGTCAGCCATATCGAGTATGAGTTCTTCGGTAAGCCCTCCCACGCCGCTAACGACCCCTACAACGGCGTCAACGCCCTCAACGCCGTCATCAAGCTCTTCACCGGCATCGACGCCCTGCGCCAGCATATCTACATGGAAGACCGGATTCACGGCATCATCACCCACGGCGGTGACGCGGCAAATGTGACGCCGAAGTACACCTCGGCACGCATGTACATCCGCGCCGCAAGCCGCGATCACCTTCAGGTTCTCGTCAAACAGGTCAATGATATTGCCCGTGGCGCGGCATTGATGACCGGCTGCGAAGTTAAGATCGAGGAAGACAACACCTGCTACGACATGCGCCCCAGCTACGCGCTCGGCGCGAAGTACCGGGCCAACATGGAAGATGTCGGGCTATGGGGTGACGGCGGCGCGAAGGCCGCGGGATGCACTCGACCGACTTCGGCAATGTCTCCTACAAGGTGCCATCGGTGACGCTCGGATTCGCAATCAGCAAGGAGCCGATTCCCGGCCACTCGCAGGAAGTCGTCGACGCGTCGGGTTCAGACTTCGGTTATGACCAGTTCATCAAAGCGGCAACGGCGCAGGCCCTGACCGCATTCGACATCCTGACCGACCAGACGCTGTCGATGAGTGCCTGGGACGAGCACCGCAACTGGTCCGCTCGATTCGAGAAGTAGTTCTGGCACCTGTACATAGACAGCTGTCATTCCGACGGAGTTCCCGGAGTGGAGGAATCCCAACAAGGCCAAACCCGCGATAGCATCCGGCAACGAAGCCCGGTTCACTGTTCTGGAACGCTTTCCAGCATCGAACCGGGCTTCGTTCGGCCTCGTTTCCCGACCCATGCCCGAAACGAATCTCGGGACTTCGCGCTAGCTATAGTCCAGTACTGCCGTCAGACTGAAGGTGTCGTTTGCAGTACTGACTTCGACGACACCGCTACAGACGGAATCCGTTGCGCCAGTCGCCTCCGTGTAGGTGAAACAGAATTCGTACTCTCCTGGTTTCCAGTTCGCCGTGGGCTTCGCCGGTGGAATCCACCTGCCATGTCTCGACCGGCGCTGATCCCGGATCTAGAACCTGGACTGTGGAAACAGTGACGAGCGCTTCGAGACCGTCGTTGTTGATCGTGATCTCCGGCACGTTTTCACCTTCCAGGTCACCATTTTCGAAGATGAATTCGATGATCGATGTGTTGGCCGGCCCACCTGTTACGCTCGGGGCGTCG
The DNA here is from genome assembly GCA_963745675.1 of uncultured Chloroflexia bacterium. Lineage (GTDB taxonomy): Bacteria > Chloroflexota > Chloroflexia > Thermomicrobiales > CFX8 > JAUIIK01. Next base: position 259,764 of record CAVUYM010000009.1, on the reverse strand, counting down.
TCTCCAACATTCTCCCCATCGAAGGCGGAGAAGATCTCGAATTCGATGAAGGTTGCCGTGGCATCGTGCGGGATCTTGCTCGTCGTGATCGTTCCGGCGGTTGGATGGATGAAAGAAAGGGTGAAGGTGCCATCTACCGCCTGGTTCGGAAGCAGTTGTTGGATCTCAACCTGGGCGGCTGATCCGTTTGTGATCGTTGAGAACGTTCCGGCACTCGTCGGCCCAATCAGAAACTATTGTTAACGATGAGTTGGCTTACATTTTGCCCTGCAAGATCCCCATTCTCGAAAGTGAATCGCATCGCCGCTTGATTGAGCTGAGCATTCGGGTTCACCGACACAGGCGTCACGGTCGGAGCGTCTGGACCGACGCCGTTGGTCACGAAGCCAGCCTTTAGTGCATCCTCTATTTCTTGAGCTGTTGCATCGTACGGTATACCGGTAACGACAATAGCGCCTATGACGTCCGGGTGAGAGAAGGATATCGATATTGTCCCACCGGTCGCATTGTTACCCCCAAGCTCCTGAATCTCGTCAATTTCCATCGCATTCCCGTCGGTCAGGGTTACGATCTCCCCACCGATGAAGCCGGTACAAACGCCGTCGGCGCCCACTTCGTCCGCCGGACCGTCGATGACGTCATCTCCGTCGCAGTCAACGCTGGCATTGATGGTGACTGAGACCTCTTCCGGCGGTGTCGTCGCGGTAACGGTCGCCGGTGGCGTAGCCGTCATCATCACGGTCGAGGTCGGGCTAGATGTAACAGTCGACGTCGCGGTTGAAGTCGCAGAAGATGTCGCCGTCGGTGTCGGAGTCGGATCCTGGGTCTCGTAGAGCCAGATAAAGAAGTGCAGCCCTACGTTGCCATCTTCCACGACGAAGCCGGGTGAATTCCCTGCCGTGTAGGTCAGGCATCGGCGCTCGAAGCACTGGATACCAACGTCCTTCTCAACTCCGCCAACCAGCGATCGTACCCAGTAAAACTCGGTGATCGGCCGGCCAGTTGAATAGAAAGGATTCGGAAACAACAGATCCTCAACAAACTGACCGTTGGTGTAGACCGGCCCGCTCGAGTTCATATACTCCCAAAATGGACCGGCAACTCTGTGATTCGTAACGTCGTCGAGGAATGCCGCCTCAACGTTGTAGCCGGACAGGTTGGGATCGTTCGTCACCGACCCGTCGGCGTGTAAACGCTGCATGTAGATCGTCCCGGAAGGTACGGGCTGCACCTGCCGAAAGCTCGCGAAGGTTTCGTAGGTGACGCCGTTGGGATCATTGGGATCGCCCGCAACGGGTACATCGGCCGGGAAACGATCTTGAAAGTCGTTGTCGCCCACCTGGACTTGCCCGGTCATCAGTTCAACGACGAGCAATCCATTGGTGACGTACCAGATGTCGCTCGGGTCGCCATTCGGGTCGTTGATTTCCATGCGGCTCTTGTCGAAGTACTGCACCCTGCGGCTACCGCCGGGCGATTCGGCATAGGGTTCAGAGATTTCGTTGGAGATACCTTCCGGCCCCCAGCTCCAGCTGCGGCTTACAACGCCGTCAACGATTGGTTTGTCGGTGCGTTGCCAGGTGCGTTGAAAATGCTCATTCGAGGGTGCAACAGCACGCGCATTGTTGAGCGCAATGAGTCCCAAGAGCGCCGAAATCGTGACGATTACCCCTGCGATCTGCACTGAACGTGACTTCGGAAATAAGGATAGATCGAATGAAAAAGTGTCCTCATTGCTCGTCCCTCCTCTTGATTCCCGGCCGTCTCACGGTATATCATCAGATCTGGTGAACAGCAGGCGCAGTGTTAACCTGACCCACGCCAGCCGAACATCGATGACCGATCGTCGCGCTGCCCCCACAACGTGCGCCACTTACGCCGGACGACCAGTCGATGCCACGATACCTATGTCCGTACATATCGCAACGAGGTTGGCTGTCAGGGAGTTTTGCGATCGAACATTGCGTCGATCCAGAGCTGCCAGTTCTGCTTCTGAACTTCCGCCTCAGGGGTCGGCTGCGGCGCGGGGCTGAAGCGGACGATTGCCTCGGCACGATCACGACCGTTTCACCGGGACGAGCCAGCCAGAGATCGCGACGAGCGATCTGCTCAACGTAATCATTGTATGCCGGGGAATTCATCTGCTCGGCTCTGGTCGCTAGCTGGGCGTTCTCACGGCGAATATCAGCGATACTCGCCCGCTGCTGGGCGATCTCCGCCGCGAGGTGATTGGCACGCCAGGCTTGCTCACCAAAAATGACGATGAAGTAGCAGCAAACGAACAGGAGCACGAGTATCGCGAGCCGTCCTTGATTTCGACTCACTACCTGACGGACCGATGAAACGGCGTCGGTCATGCGAGCGAATCCGGCCGGCGCTCAAACCAGCCGCTCGCGCGTTCATAGGCATGGGCGACGCGTAACGTGATCTCCTCACCGAATGCAGGGCCGAGTACTTGCAGCGAAACCGGCAGATCTTCCGAGAAGCCACATGGGATTGCAATACCCGGAAGGCCCGCCATGTTAGCCGGGATCGTGAAAATATCAGCCAGGTACATCGCCATCGGGTCCTCCGTGCGGTCACCGATACTAAAAGCGACCGTCGGTGAGGTCGGCGCGATGATCGCGTCCACCCGCTCGAAGGCAATATCGAAGTCTCGTTTGATGAGCGTTCGGACTTTCTGGGCTTTGATGTAGAAGGCATCGTAGTAGCCGGTCGATAGCGCATAGGTGCCGAGCATGATCCGGCGCTTGACCTCCGGGCCAAAACCTTCGCCACGCGTTTTCATATAGCTTTCGATGACATCGCCAGCGTCGATGCTCATGCCGATACTTGATGCCGTCGAAACGGGCCAGATTAGCACTCGCCTCCGCCGGAGCGGTGATGTAGTAGGTTGGCAACGCGTACTTGGCGTAGTCGAGGCTGATCGGCACAAGTTCCGCACCGAGCGCAGCAAATTGATCGTAGGCAGCCTCGCAGGCCACTTGAACACCGGGCTCGACGCCCTCCTGGCCCGTCCACTCCGTCACGACGCCGAGCTTGATTCCGGTCAGATCCTCGCCCAGTGCTGCCCGGTAATCCGGCACCTCCCGGGGAGACGAGGTCGCATCGTGGCTATCATGACCAGAGATCGTGCCGAGCAACATCGCCGCATCTTCCACGGTTCTGGCGAATGGGCCGATCTGATCGAGAGAACTGGCAAAAGCGATCAATCCATACCGCGAGACGCGGCCATAGGTCGGCTTCATCCCGACGATCCCACAGAACCCGGCCGGCTGGCGAATACTGCCGCCCGTATCTGAACCAAGCGAAACGATCGCTTCGCGTGCCGCGACCGCAGCCGACGAACCACCACTGCTGCCACCCGGCACGCGGTCGAGATCCCAGGGATTTCTCGTCGTGAAGAATGCGGAATTTTCGGTCGATGAACCCATCGCGAACTCGTCAGTATTCGTCTTGCCGACGAAGACGGCTTTGGCATCGCGCAGCCGCTTGACGACCGTCGCATCGTAGGGAGAGACATACCCTTCGAGGATCTTCGACGCAGCCGTCGTAGGGGCATCCACGGTGCACAGGATGTCCTTGAGCGCCACCGGAATGCCCGTCAATGGCTGGCTTTCGCCGGCTGCTATCGCCGCATCGGCGTCCCCCGCCATCGCTCGCGCCTGATCGGCCATGACGGTGATGAATGCCTGGACCTTGCTATCGACCGCGGCGATGCGCTCGAGGTGCGCATCGGTAAGCTCAAGCGCGCTGAATTCGCGCTTATCCAGAAGGTCGCGGGCCGCAGCCAGCGTCAGATCGGTCAGTTCGGTCATCGACTCCGCCGTTCTCTCACTATTGTATGTCTGCCGTTCTAGGACTGATCGAGGACGGCGTTGACTTTGATAAAGTCGTTCTCAGTTCGCGGGGCATTCTTCAACACATCTTCCAGAGACAACGCTTCGCCCGCGACATCGTCCCTCAGGATGTTTTGCAGTTCGATGACCTGAGCAGTCGGGGGAATGTCATCCGTGTCGACCTCTTCGAGAACAGAAATATGTTCGAGAACGCTCGATAGCTGGTCCTGCAGCCGGGCCTTTTCTTCGTCGGTTAAGCCGAGGCGGGCGAGCATCGCAACGTGTTCGACTGTTTGGAGATCGAGCTTCATTGATTCGTCTGCCCCTCACAGGCTACTAGTGTCAGGTCGTCAAAGACCAATGTCGAGTGTAGCAGCGCCACCCGCTAGTGGCCAACCTGCTGCGAACGTACAGGGGCAATTGGGACGAGCCAGGCGTTGAGAATCTGTGCGCGATCACCCGGAAAGATCATCATTGGCCTCTCTTGCCACTTCGCTCATATCGGGCTGTCTGAATGACACCGTTCAGCCGACGATCGATCTGAACGCGACTCAGTTGCCCGGCACAGCGATCACTCTGCCAACAGCGGCTCCTCAACCGGAAGTCACGCCAACCCCAACCGTCGCGCCCTGGCTGCCAGCGCTTCTGGAGCCCGGACCGCCGGCGCTCGTCTCACCAGCACTCTTCTTCTTGGATGGGCCCGATGTTTGGTTCATCGGAAACGATCTCAACGCGCACCCAGTCACCGAACGGCGTCGCGTGCATGCCGTCGAAACGGTCCCTGGCTCGCAAATGGCGGCAGTACTTGTCATCGACTCGGCCGGTGGACGAGAGACGGAAGAGATTCGCATCGTCGACGCTGAAGGCATTGAATCCGAGCCGATCTATGGCCCTGAAATCGTCGCTGATCCGGGCGGAAACCCACGTGTCTCGCTGCTGCGCTGGTCGCCGAACGGTAAACAACTGGCGATCGTTCGGGATGACGGCAGCATCTGGCTGACGGGACCGGGACAGAGCGCACGCACACTGGATCTCCAGCAACCAGACGCCAGTATCGAAGACGTGCACTGGTCACCGACGTCTACTGCCTTGGTGATCCTCCGGCGCGTTCAGGGCAATGCCGGCAGCCTGCGCGTCATCTCAATCGAGTCGGGCGACGCTTTCGACGTACAACCGCAGAAGTCATTCGACACCATTTGCTGGCCATCAGGCCGAGGAGCGCTGATCGTGAGTGAAGATCGAAGCGCTGGAGAGAATCCCAATGCGGGCTCACTTTTCACGGTCAGGGCCAACGGTTCCAACCGCGAACTGCTCATCAGTGCTGGAGAGTTCGGCCCGGCCATCGATATCGGACTCACTGCACCATCGCCCGACGGCACACAACTGGCGTTCACTATCGAAACACCTGACGCGAGCGGGAATTTCAGATTTCAGGCACTCTATCTGTTGGACTTCAATACCGGCATCCAGCGCCAGATCGACGTCTTCCCACAACTCGTCATCAGCGACCTGTGGTGGTTTGAGGGCGGTCTCGCATGGCGAGCGCTCAATGCAGATGCCGGCTCGGGATACAGCGGGGTGGAACCATTCGTCATCGAAATCTCAGATCTAGCAAGTGGAGAATCGAAACTGGTCTATACCAGCGATGGGACGTGAGCGGTTTAGTTTGTTGGATTGATATCGATCGCGAGATCTTCGATGTCAACCTCTTCACCGTTGAACATCGCCTTCATCCGTTCCATGATTTGATGCTCTTCATCAGCTGACGGTTGATTGCGTTCGTTCTCGTTCTCCGCTTTGGCGTCATAGGAATCACCTTTTCCTTCGACTTCCGGTGTAGCGTCGCGAACCTGGCGCGGCGTTGATTGCGGCGCGGATTGCGGTGGTGGAGTCGAGCCGCCACCGGGATTGTCGGGGAGCTCGTCACGCAATCCAGTTGAGATCGTCAGGCGGTAGTTGTGCACCCGCTCAACCGCGTCCTCAATCGTCACTCGATTGCGATCTTCGTTGAGTTTGGTGGCATGAAATGGATAGGCCGCGATCAAATAGAGGGTGTCGTCTATGACGTTGTGTGGATCGCATGACGCCAACAGCGCCTCGACCTTGCGATCCATTGCTTTGACCTCCGTACGCACCTCTTGCCAGTGTTCGACGATTTGCTCAAGGGTCACACTACTGGCAGCCTTGGCAGGAGCTGTACTCGCTTCAAGTACAGGCTCTTCCGGCGACGCCTTATCCGGAACTGAAGGGGCGGGCGACTGGCGGCGAATTGGGATCGGGTCGGGTGGTCGCGTTTGGCTTACAGGTCTGGCCTGCTGGCGTTCGGGCGTTGCAGAGCGCTGGCTCGGCGCGATGCGTTCCGGAGGGGGCAACGCCGCAGATTGCGCCGGCTGATGTTGCTCTACAGCGGCCCCGCCCGTATCAATGACTGAACCGACAAAGGCTAGTTCGATCGGTAGCTGGGGGAAGCCACCGTGGCGGATAGCGAAGTCGATCTCGCTAAACTCCCGATTGATGCGCAGCAAATCTGCCAATTCGAAACGTGTCGCGAGTTCCCGCAAGGCGGCATCCGCTTCGGCGGGATTCGCGCCTGCCCGGCAGAGCATAAGCAGGCGCAGGGCGGCTAGGATTTGACGACCAAACGAGCGCATGTCTTGCCCGCTATCAAGCGCGTCATTGATTGTCTGCAACCCGAGCGTCAGATCGCGCTCCAGAATGGCTTCGATGAGCGTCAATGTGCGTTCATCCTGAGAGAGTCCCAGCATCTTGCGTGTCATCGTCGCGTCGATAAGCCGGTCCTCAGCGCCACTCGTCGCCGTCGCCAGCATGTCGATCAGGCTGAGCGCGTCACGCAAGCTTCCGGTCGATTGACGAATAACGATCTCCAGAGCCTCGTCATCGATCTCAATGGCTTCCTGCTCGCAAACCCATCGCACACGCTGGGCCATGTATTCCGCCGGTATGCGATGGAAATCGAAGCGCTGGCAGCGCGATGCGACCGTCTCCAGTAGTTCGTCAGGATCGGTCGTCGCCAGCACGAAGGTCGTGTTCGGTGGTGGTTCTTCAAGCGTCTTCAGGAAGGCGTTGAAGGCATCGCGGGTCAGCCGGTGGGCCTCATCGATGATATAGAACTTGTGCCGCAATTGCGCTGGCGCGTACTTGACCTGCTCGCGCAAATCGCGGATATCCTCGATGCCACGATTGGACGCGGCGTCGATCTCGATAATGTCCGTCGCCCGGCCCTGGTTGATCGCGACGCACGCCTCACAGACGTTACAGGGGCGGTTGGCCGGATCGGGGTCGAGGCAATTGACCGCTTTCGCCAGGAGCCGCGCCGTCGTCGTCTTGCCGGTGCCACGCGGTCCGCAGAAGAGATAGGCATGGGAGACGCGGCCGTTCGCGATGGCGTTGCGCAGGGTGTTACGGACGTGATCCTGCCCGACCAGTTCGCCGCCGGCGAAGGTCTCGGGGCGGTACTTACGATAGAGCGATTGCGTGCGGCCCGGCCCTGTGTCCATCCAGCATCCGTTCAACTCGTCCTACGGTGTTCGTACAGGCATCGTTCAGTATAGCCGACAGGACCGTACGGTGACAGTATGGCCGACTGCCGAGACGTTCAAGACCACCGATATGGCATCCTGAGCGGAGCGGAGAGGAGTCGAAGGATCTAGCTCCATCCGTGCCAAACAATCGTGGAACTAGATCCCTCGACAAGCTCGGGATGCCAACCATTGGTTGGCTTGTCGACTCCTACGGATAGCCACCGCGACTGATGGGCACACTCTACCTCGTCGCAACACCAATCGGAAACCTCGAAGACATCACCCTCAGGGCCTTGCGCATCCTGCGGGAGGTGGCACTCATCGCCGCCGAGGACACCCGCGTCGCCCGGAAGCTCCTCGACCGCTACGAGATTGAGACTCCAGTCATCTCATACCACGAGCACTCGTCCGAGGCTCGCCTGCATGAAGTCATCGACGCGCTCGCCGCTGGCGACGTTGCCGTCATTTCCGACGCCGGGATGCCCGGAATCTCCGATCCGGGAAGCAGGTTGATCGAAGGATGCGCTCTTGCAACGGCTACGCGGTCATCCCGATCCCGGGTCCTTCGAGCGTGATCACAGCCGCGGCAACGTCCGGGATGGCTGACGAGGGCTTTGTCTTCGCCGGCTTCCTCCCACGCAAAGAAAACGAAAGGCGCGACAGGCTCCGGCAACTCGCAGCCCCTGGTCTAGCGCTCATACTTTTCGAATCCCCAAACCGCGTTCGCAGCCTGCTGGAGCTGCATCGGCCGAGATCTTCCCGCAGGCTGAAGTCGTCGTTGGCCGGGAACTCACGAAGCTCCACGAGGAGTGGTTGCGCGGCCGACCGGATACCGCTTCTCAGCAGACTGACCGAGCGGGGCGAATTCACTATCGTCGTCCAACCGAATCTCGACCCAACCCGAAGTCGAAGTCGATCTCGACGCACTGCTGCGCGAGGCGCTAGCTGACTCACCTTCGCTACGCGACGCGGTCGACCAGGTCATCGCCGCCGACTGGACTACCGCGACGCGACTGTCTACCACGGGCACTGCAGATTCGAGAAAATTGAACGTGCTAGATCCTTCGAAGGCCCGGTGATCCTGGTTCGAAGGCCAGGTACGGCGGTTTATCAGGATGCTCTGGAGTATCCCGATCGCCGCGAGATTCGTCACCAGCGCCGTACCTCCTAGCGAGATAAATGGCAACGGCAGGCCGGTCACCGGCATCAGGCCGAGATTCATCCCGATGTTGATGAAGGTTTGAAAAACGAGCATGGCCGTGATGCCAGTCGCGATGTACTGGCCAAAGGTGTCTCGCGCAACGCCGACGGCGCGGGTCATGCGGTGGAAGAGCAACAGGAAACAGAGCATCAGCGCGAGCCCGCCAAAAAAGCCGAACATGCTCATCGAGTGAGCGAAGATAAAGTCGGTATCACGTACCCGGAGGAACTGGTATTCGCCCTGGATACCGCCCGATAGACCGTTGCCGAACCAGCCCCCGGTGCCGATCGTCACATGCGCCTGAACGATGTTGAAACCACCGCCGAAGTAATCTCGCTCGGGATCGTACGAGAGCAACAGGCGTTCCCGCTGGTAGTCATGCAGCAGATAGCTCCAGGACACGAACGCCATCGGCACGGCTATCATCACCGTCCCAATAGATAAAGCAGCCTGGTTTTTGAAATGGCCAGTGTCGCGAACCAGATCACGATAAAGACGATCGATGTGCCCAGATCCGGCTCGACAAAGACGAGCGCAAAAGGGACGAAGACGATCAGTCCAGAGAAATGAAGTTGACGAATCTGTCCATCTCATCATGGCGCTCGCTCATGAACGCCGAGAGACCGATGACGACGGCAAGTTTCGCGACGTCGGAGGGCTGAAATGAGATCGGCCCAAGAGAATCCAGCGCGTGGCTCCTGCGATCTCAGTACCTATGAATGGCACGGCCAGCAGTAGACAACGCATCCGGCGTAAATTGGGAAGGCAAGAGACTTGAGGAATCGGTAATTGAGCGACGCCATGACCGCCATCGCACCCAGGCCGACGACCAGTAAAACGCTTGCCGGGTGACGGTGGATCCGAGCGTGATTGGCAGGGCTCCGCCAGCGCTCCAGATCGTGACCAGACCGAACATCGACAGCACGCCCACGAGGATAAACATGTAGGGGTCAGCTTCGGCTGCCTGCCGCGCTCTTGCTCGTGTTCCTGCGAACTGGGCAATTGATGCCACGTCGCCGCTCACCCCCATTTGGCTCGAGCTGCGGGCTCCCAGCGCCCACCGTCATCGGCGATTATATCGACTGGGGTAGCGGTCATGTCCCGTGGTTCGATCCAACGGGAAACCTTCAACGCTTAGGAATCGAAATGACGCCCTCATAGACTTCATCAAAGATCAGCTGCACGTCGAGCCCTGGGATCTTGATTTCACTGCAAAGTGCTTCCAGTAGCAATTCGTACTCCCACGGATCGCCGGTATTGTCACGCCAGTGCTTCTCAACCGCCGTTCATCCTGGTGAACGATCAAATAGCAGAGCAGGCTAGGGATATTACGGTAATAGATCATCTTCTCCCGGCGATCGGTCGCGGCTGTCCCGGGCGATAGTACTTCCACGACCAAAACGGGATGCTTGATTATCAGAGGATCCTGCTCTTCCGAACTGCAGGTGACTACCACGTCAGGATAGTAAATAATAGTCTGGCGCTGCCTGAACCTTGACATCATTTGTGTGCGTTTCGCAGAGTTCCGCGCCGCAATGCCGATCCAGAGATGGCCGGCAATGTTCATGACGATTTGCCCGTGGCGACGAGAAGCTCCTGCCATCGCGTGGACCTCGCCACCAACGTATTCATGCCGGATATCGCTCTGCTTTTCAAAGTCAAGATATTCCTCGACCGTCATGAACCAGTTAGATCGTGGAAGTGCGTTCATCGTGCGATCTCCCGGGTTGTTCGCGTGCAATCTCTGATGAATCTGAGCCGAGTATACGACCAGCTCGCGCTCGAACAGCGCTATTTCGTGCCCGCACAGCGCCACTTGAAATAGTGCAACCCGACATTGCCGGCTTCAACCACAAGCCCTTCCCGGTTGGCTGGCGTGTAGGTCAAACATCGACGTTCAATGCACTGGAGCATAACGACGACGCGCGGAACAACACCAGCAGCGTTTCTGACTTTCACTTGAACGACTCCCGTTCACAACTATCCCACCAGAAAAGTGTAAGAACCTGCGTTGCCGGATGTCTTACCCCCAGAAGACAGGACGCATAACAGGAAGGAAATAACCATGTTGCGTCGAACAGTGAGGGTCAAGAACAACCCTGTAGGTGAAATCGTAACCACAGAGAGGCTCAAGTGGCGTCTGCGTGTTGGCATCCTGATGACGATGGCAGTCGCGATGCTGTTGATCAGCCCGCTTATAGCTATGGCCGGGAGCCAGGATAGCGATTTTATCGCCAAAGAGAACGGGCTAGCACATGCCAAGGTCATAGAACCATTCGCGCTCATTGAACTCGCCAACGGCGACGAGGTCGCGTTTACCGCTATCCCGAATGAGCGCGGCCGTATCGAAGGCGTGATGCTCACGGAGAAGCGTTCCGCTTCCCGCGGATCCATGCGCGAAGTCGAAGGACTGAGGGATGCGAATCCGTTGGAAGTCTTCAATGCGCTGGCCGATGTGTCGCGCAAGACACCGCAGATCCTGCTCGACCTCTATGGCCGAGACTCGAATCTGGGTCATCAGGGCTGGGCGAGAGACATCGTTCTGACGACGAATCCGGCGAACAATCCAACATGCCCTGCTTACGGAGTCTCCGAATGGAGCGACGACATGGATCACTACGCTGACATCTTCAATGATGACGATCCATTTGAGAGCACCTGGGACGGCCCGAATGCGAAGCCGCAGCACTGGAGCACGATTCCGGGCAATGGCCTGGGCGGTCTTCAGAACAAGGAATTGAATGGCCAGGCCAACAGCGTCACGGCATTCTTCACATCCGTCCTCTACTGCTATGAAGACTATGAGAACGCAGCCACCTTCAACGGTCAGTATGTTGGCAACTACGTCCAGACCTTTTTCCGGCTCGCAGGTCATCAGAACTGGATACAGAGCCAGTCAGTCCAGGTAGACCATATCGGCGACATCGTCGATCACACATACTCACCGGCCAACCGCTTCTCGCCGGGAGCGACGAAGTACGACTTCCACCTTACGATCACGCAGGCCAAACCGGACGACTTGTTCCACATTGGCGCAACCTGGGTCTATGGCGGACCATCTGGAGTCAAGCTCGGCAGCTAGCTCCAAGATGTAGATGAAAGCAAACGAATAACCTCCGGGCTCTTCCCGGAGGTTATTCGCATTGTTGCGCCATACATCACGTCGGTAACGGCTCGATACGCGCCACCGCGCCCGGTTTGTCGAAACGGTTGAGCAAAAGCGCATCCATCGGAATCGCCGTCTCGCCAGTCGCGATGTAATCGGCGATGAGCACGCCAACATAGGGCGAAAGCGCGAAGCCATGACCTGAGAACCCACTCGCCATCAGGAATCCCTCGATGTGCTTGACCGGACCAAGGATCGGCACGACATCGTCGGTCTCCGCTTCCAACCCGGCCCAGACTCGAAGCACTTTCGTCTTCAAGAGAGCCGGCCAAATGGCCGACGAGTGGCTGGCGCTGCCTGTGATGCTGTCGTGACGGTTACGGGCCAGTGGGGTCTCGATGTCCTGATAGACACTGGCCGGCCAGCCACCGCCAATCAGATAGCGGCCATTCATCAGCTGCTTGAGACTGATCAGCTTACTGACGCAACCGATGACCGGATAGAGATCCACGGGCAACTCAGTCGTCAGCAACATCTGTGGCGCGCGGGTGTGAATCGGAACGTCGAACCCGGCCATCTTGCAGATCTCAGGGCTCCAGGCTCCGGCTGCGTTGACGACCCAGTTCGTCGCAATTGTTCCATCCGGTGTCTCAACGCCTGTTACCCTGCCAGAGTCGGTCATTATGCCGATCGCAGAAGTGCGTTCGAGTACCGTTGCGCCGCCACGCTTGGCGGCGGCTCCAAAAGCCTTCGTCGTCCAGATTGGATTAGCATGGCCGTCGCTGGGACAAAATGCGCCAGCGATGACCTGCTCGCCGACGCCCGGCGCGACCTCCCGCACTTCGTCACCGAAGAGCATCTCGATCTCTAATCCGCTCTGCTGCTGTTCACGCACTCGTGATTCGAGCGCTGGCAAATCGGATTCGAACTCGACGAGCGTCAAATGGCCCTTCTGGTGGTAGTCGATATCCGCTCCAAGCTCGTCGGACAGTCCCGGCCACATGGCAATTGCACGCATGGCAATCGGCAGTTCCCTCGGATCGCGTCCCTGCTGCCGAACGCCACCTGCGCTGGCACCTGAAGCCGCACTTGCTAGCTCCCGCGCTTCCAGCAAGACGACGTCCAACCCGTGCTTCGTTAATTGGTAAACAATTGAACAACCCTCAACACCGCCACCGATGACGACGACGTCTGCTGTTGGGGTTGTTGGATGGTTTCGAACCAATGTCAATAACTTCCGCTTCGCTCTGATTGGTCTCACTATGTTGGGAAGATAGCATAGCGCTCTGACCAGGACCGAGATGCCCGGGTTCTCCGCCACGGCAGCCACGCTACGAGACGTGGGAAGAGGCGCGTTACGAGATCGTCATTGCTACAACGCTGTCCTTGCAATGTCCATTGAAGGTCGTGTCAGTCACCCCCAAAGCTAATCGCCTCGAGTATCTGGAACCGAATTCAGGTACACAGGCGTTTTACCAAAACGTTGAACAGTCGGGCTGCTGCCAGTCTAGAAGACCTGATTCCAGGGTTTTAGCGTGTAGCTGCTGAAGACACCGGCTTTGCTAAATGGGTCGTTCTCGATCAGAGATCGGGCTTCATCTTCCGTCTCTGTTTCGTAGATGATCAACGCGCCGGAGTCGTCGGTGAATGGACCGGATGCGGCGAGCTGGCCGTTCTCCTTGAGTGTCCCAAGGTACTCGCGGTGCGCAGGTCGGATATTGGCAATGATCTCCTGATTTGCGTATTCGATGAAGGCTGCGTATTTCATCTTCTGCTCTCTGTTGGGCTACGAATGTTGCGAGGCAGTATAGCCACAATCCGTACTATCATCGCTTGCCGGCGACGGGACAAATTGCGAGAGGTAGTGGCTATGACGAGCGCAAAGGCAACGGACATCGCAATCATCGGCGGCGGAATCGTCGGCTGTTGCCTGGCATATGATCTGGCACATCACGGCTACCGCGTCAGTCTCTTCGATCGCAGGGAACTGGCCCGCGAAGCGAGCTGGGCGTCGGCCGGCATCATCTCCGCGCCATCTCCAATGGCCGGAGACACTTTGCCAATCGCCCTGCGTTCATTCAAACGTTACCCGGCGTTGATTGCCGACATCGAGGAGCGTTCCGGATTCAGCACCGGCTGGCACAAGACCGGCATGACTGCCCTGACTACAGAGATCACGGCAGAAGGACGCGGAGCTATGTTGGATTTCTTCCAGCAGCACGGTATTCGAGCGGAAGTGCTGAACCAGGATACGCTGCGTGAGAAAGAGCCGGCCGTCCACGACCAGTTCGTAGCCGGACTCCACCTCCCCGATGTCGCCAGCGTACGGCTGGATCGGGTTAGCCGCGGCCTGGCCATTGCCGCCGAGCAACGGGGCGCTCAGCTTCATGAGAACGATGGTGTCATCGATATCGAGGTTCAGAATGGACGGGCAGTCGCGGTTCGCACCGTCCAGGGTCGCACCACAGCCGGCATGGTCATCATCGCAGCCGGAGCCTGGAGCAGAATGTTCGGAGAGATGCTAGACATCGAGATCCCCACGACGCCGGTGAGAGGCCAGATGATGGCCGTGACCGACGTCCAGCCTTCGATCAATTCGGTGCTCTCCTATGACGGCGTCTACATCGTCCCGCGTGCGGATGGGACTGTGGCTGCTGGAGCAACCGAGGAGCCGGACGCGGGCTTCGACGCGACCGTGACACCGGAGGGCATATCCTGGCTGACTGGAAAAGCGGCGGCAATCGCGCCACCATTCGCACAAGGCAAACTCGCGGCAACCTGGGCTGGCCTGCGTCCGGGAACCGCTGATGGTGCCCCGCTCATTGGTCCCGTCGCCGCATCTCGACAACGTCTGGATCGTGACCGGGCACTTCAGATCGGGAGCGCTCCTGGCCCCCGGCACATCCGAACTCGTGACAAGCAGCATCGTTACGGGGAATAGTCGATGCCACGCTCCTGCCCTTCGCACCCGGCCGCTAGGCTAGCGGCGCGCTGTGGCGAGGCGGAGCGCAAGCCCGATGAGCACGACGCCGGTGACAGCTTCGATGGTCTTGCGGACTTGTGAGCGGCGCATGAATACGCTGGCGCGATCCAGCAACAGTGCATAGGTCAGGAGCCAGCAAAGGGTGATCAGGCAATAGATCAGACCGAGGACGAGCAGCGGGCCGAAAGCTTCCCCGTTGGAATCAAGGAACTGAGGAAGCAGGCTTGAAAAGAAAAGCGCGATCTTGGGATTCCCGAGGTTGCTGACTAACCCTTGCCGGAGTGCGACTCGACCACGTATCGACGGACGCCTGTTCAATTCCGTTTCAATAGTCATCGAAGGAAGTGAGTAGAACAGAGCTCGCAATGCTTGCAGCCCGAGATAGGCGAGGTAGAGCGCTCCGGCAAACTTGAGCGCGTCAAAGAGAACCTGAGACGATTGTAGGAGTGCCGCAAGTCCGAGGCTGGTGGCTGTCGCCCAGACTACCAGCCCCGTCACCACTCCCAATGACGTATACAGCCCCGCCCTATGACCGCCACCGAGTGTATTGCGCAAGACGAGCGCCATGTCCTGCCCCGGAGTCATGTCACCAGCATCGCGACGCCAAGAAACGCGAGGAGACTCGCCGGTGGTCATCGAATGCTAGCGAGGCCCCGCCGCGCGGACGTCCGCTCCGACATGCTCAGCGTACTGCTTGAAGTTCGCCTTGAAACGAGCCGCAAGATCCGCCGCAGAGCGATCGTATGCATCACCATCTGCCCAGGTGTTGCGTGGGTTGAGCACCTCATCCGGCACGCCCTCGACATGGACCGGCACCTGGACGCCAAAGACAGGATCCTCGCGGAACTCACCCTGTTCCAGTTCACCATTCAACGCGGCGTTTACCATCGCTCGGGTATGCGCGATTCTGATGCGAGTACCTGTTCCGTAGGGCCCTCCTGTCCAGCCGGTGTTGACAAGCCAGACGCTCGGCTGGTGGCGTTCGATCTTCTCGCGCAAGAGATCGCCGTAGCGGGTGGGCTGCAGTGTCATGAAAGGCGCGCCGAAGCAGGTCGAGAAGGTCGCCTCAGGCTCGGTCAGACCGCGTTCCGTGCCTGCCACCTTGGCGGTATAGCCGAGCAGGAAGTAGTAGGAAGCCTGGGCTGGGGTCAGGCGCGATATAGGCGGCAGAACACCAAAGGCGTCGGCGGTCAGAAACATGATGTTGCGCGGGTGACCTGACTGACCCGTCGGCGATGCGTTCGGGATCATTTCAATCGGATAGGCGACGCGTGTGTTCTCGGTCAACGAGTCGTCGTCGTAGTCGATCTCGCGCGTCACCTCATCGAGCACGACGTTTTCGACGACTGTTCCAAATGTCCTCGTTGTCGCGTAGATCTCCGGTTCAGCTTCTTCCGAGAGATGGATCACTTTGGCGTAACAGCCGCCCTCGAAATTGAAAACGCCATTGTCGGACCAGCCATGCTCGTCGTCTCCGATGAGCGTTCGTGAGGAATCGGAAGAAAGCGTCGTTTTGCCGGTGCCGGACAATCCGAAGAAGAGAGCCACATCACCATCGTCACCAACATTTGCAGAACAGTGCATCGACATGACATCCAGCAGCGGTAGCTGGTAGTTCATGATCGAGAAGATGGACTTCTTGATCTCGCCAGCATATTCGGTGGCGCCAACGAGGATCAGGCGCTGTTCAAGGTCAACGAGAATGAAGGTCTCTGAGCCGGTGCCATCGATCGCAGGATCAGCGAAGTAGGAAGGAGCTTGCAATATCGTGAAATCCGGCACCATCGCCGCTAGCTCGCTGCGCTCCGGACGGATGAACATGGTACGGGCAAAGAGGCTGTGCCAGGCTTGCTCGGTAATGACCCGGATCGGCATCCGATATTCGGGATCCGCACCGACATAGAGATCCTGCACATAGATGTCGCGGGAGCTGAGGTGGGCGGCGACCTTGGCGTGCAACGCGTCAAACTTGGCACGATCGATCGGCTGATTGACCGCCCCCCACCAGACATGTTGATCGCTGGGCGATTGGCGCACAAAGAATTTGTCTTTAGGTGATCGGCCGGTGTATTTGCCGGTGCTGACGCTGAGGGGACCGTGGCTTGCGAGGTTTCCTTCGTTGTTCGCGAGCGCCAATTCGACGAGGCGGGGCGGGGTCAGGTTCCAGTAAACGGTTGCTGTTGGCTGGAGGCCATGATGCTCCAGCCCAAACCTGCTTTCGGTTTGCTCGGGTGCTTGAATCACTGAGGGCTACCTTGTCTCTTCTATCATTCGACATCACATAGTAAGGTGATGCGAAAGGCTGGTCCGACTCGCAATCTTACCCGACTATCCGGGTTGTGCGGGGCTTAAATTGTCTGGGGTCGTTGGTCCTGATTTGGAACATATACTGTTGCGGATATCACCATATCGTGATAAGATAGTATCAATGAAATCTGAGTGAACGCACCTTCAGGTGCGCACTCTCGAAAGGCAAAATATAATGGATACTCTCAAGAAATTCGCACGCTCCGTGCGCGGATTACAATACCGAAGGTTCGCTGCAGGAATTCTACGGCGCAATCGCTTCCCGCACTCCCAGCGGTGGCCCGCAGTACCGCGAGTCGAAGCGCGACTACGAAGCCATCCGTGGCACAAGCGGTCGTTACCTGCTCTACTAGTCAATCCTTCTGATTGATAATCTAGCGACTGAAACGGGGCGGCCCACAAGCTGCCCCGTTCTGCTTTCTACAACGCCAAGTCAATTCTTGACGGCCTCAACGAACACTGCGATACTTACCGGCGCATGGCGCATTCGTCTAGCGGCCTAGGACACCGCCCTCTCAAGGCGGAGATCACGGGTTCGAATCCCGTATGCGCTACCAATGTTCGAAAATCGTGATGGGGACGGGCAATATGCCCGTCCCCATCCGTTTTTTGTCACCATGTAGTCACGTGAGGATATCAATCTATCCTCTAACTGACCGCTTCGACGATGACGACGCTACTGTCATGGTCTCTTTGAACAGTGACTTGAACGCTTTGGTTACGCTGATCGGCGATAATCCTGATTGCTTCGGCAACCACCCCAGCGTTGAGGCCAGGGAGTGCGAAATGCGCGCTCGGACGGTACACGCTTGCTGAACCGGGCACAATGCTGTCTAAGGCAGCACCAGCGTCCCGTAGGTCACTATCGGATGGTCGTTGCGAAGACATGCCTAGGCTCCTCCTACCAGCGAATCGAGTCGATCAACCGCGTCTCGCTTCATCCTCGTCGTCACATGAGAATAGGGATCGAGCATCGTGCAGATGTCTCTATGATCTAGCCGTTCCTGAACGAACGTCGGATGTTCCCCGTTCGCGAGCATCTGCGTCGCGCTCGTATGTCGCAGGCCGTGAAACCGGTTAGTGGAGACGCCAGCTCGCTTCACCGTCGCCTTAAAGCGCGCCGCGAGCATGTTGGGATGCAACCATCGACCTGTCAGCACGGACCGGTTGCTCTGACATTCCACGTATAGTCGAGGCTGATCATCCGGCTTCACGAAACTCGGATGTTGCAATCCGCTTGACGTACCAAAAGACTTCAGATGGAATTGGCAGCGTGCAAAGGCCAGAAGGCTACCGTCCTGGTCATTACATCTAATTGCTAGGGCTCGATTCGGAGTTCATTCTTGACATGCTTAATACCCGGTGAACGCCACACGACCAGTTCGGCTTCTTCGCGTTCAGCCCACGAACTCACCGTGCCACTCAAGATCACACTCGGCCCCAACAGTTCGACATTGATGTGCTGAGCATCCAGTTCCGCGTGACGCTGAAATGCGCGCTCAATTTCTCTGGCGATCTCTGTCTCATCCGTCACTGATGGAGGTACGACTGCAATCTCATTGACGACATCGATCACGCCTCTAATGCTGCGTGCCAACTGCACAGCTTCGACGGCCTCATAGCGCCATCCGACTGCGCCTCTCAATGTGACGACACCATTCTCCACAGTAATTCGGAGTTGTTCCTCTGGGATCACATCGGACCACTCAAAACGATCTGCAATCGCGAGTGCAACATCGGTGTCATTGGGCTCGCCAGTCCCAATGAGTCGAACCACGATATCGTTCGCGACAGCGCGCACCCCGTGGACGCGCTGAGCAGCATGTTCAGCCGCCACTTTGATGGCGTGACTCGCCACTGTGCCTCCCACGGTAACGACACCGTCGTCTACCTCAACGCCTATATCCGGCGCCTCGACCTGTGGATCCCAATCAAGTTCATCAAGGACGTTGCGCTGAATCTCGGCATCGCTCGGAATGATCTTAGCCATACTATTTCTCCGTCCCTCATCCATGAACTCTTCGCATTAGGGATTGTCCGCGACGAATCGCACCACTGCAAGCCGAATAGTGTCGCCATTGAAGCGGGACGAGATACGCACGGCCGATCTCGTTCGGCTACCAACTCTCCACTTCAACATCCTCGGCCTCGATCCTCGCTCTCTCGCAAGGTCCACCGTTCATGTCTGGCTACCCAGATGTCGATAGAGACCGGGCCTCGGAAACGTTTCGCCAGCCATTTCCAACCAGATCACCAGGTTTGCTGTCAAGGATTCGAAACTACAAAACGACGCACAGGGCCAGATTATCAGTAGTTAGGATGTTATTCGGGTTGCCCGATGATATCGGAGATCGAATGTAGCCCTTCTCGATCAACGATCTCGGAAAGCTCTCGGAGCATCATTCCCGGTAGCGCTGGACCGCTATAGATAAAGGCCGTGTACAGCTGGATGAGGGATGCGCCCGAGCGCATCCGTTCGATGACGTCGGACGCGCTCGAAATTCCGCCGACGCCGATGATTGGCAGACGGTCACCGATCGATTGGTAGAGGATACGGACGACATTGTTCGCCTGCTCGCGAAGGGGCGGCCCACTCAAGCCTCCCGGCAGTTGCCCGAACTCTTCCGCGACTCCGTCTCTACTCGTCGTAGTATTTGTCGCGATGATGCCGTTAGCACCCGCCAGGACCGAACTCCAGCCCACCGCTTCGATCTCCTCGCGTGAAAGATCGGGCGCAATCTTGACGAGAACTGGACGGGGCAGCTGCTTTCGTACGGCGGCGACCTGTTGATTCGCGTCAGTAACGGCTTTCAGAATCGCTTCTAGCTCGTCTGACATCTGGAGAGCGCGCAGGCCGGGCGTATTGGGTGAGGAGACGTTGACGGTGATGTAGGAGGCGACGTCAGCCAGGGCAAGAACGAGATCAGCGTATGCCTCGGGCGCTTCCTCAGCCAGAACATCACGATTCTTGCCAATGTTGATGCCGACAATCCCGTTCGGTGGCGACGCGAGCAGCCGGTTGCGCACGGCGGCTGCACCCTGACTGGGAAAACCGAGGGCGTTGATGACAGCTTGCTGTTCCGGGATGCGCCACAAGCGCGGCCGGTCATTGCCGGGTTGCGGACGCAGTGTAACGGTTCCGATCTCGACGTGGCCGAATCCTAATGCCAGGAGCGGCTTGACGGCGACGGCATTCTTATCCATTCCGGCGGCGACGCCGAGCGGATTAGCAAAAGGCAATCCCCACACCCGGACCCGCAGCCGTTCGTCCTGCTCTGGCGCAAGTTGTTGAAGTGCCCGGATTCCGGCCGGCATCTTCGCCGCTGTCGCCAACGACTGTAGTGCAAGCGCATGAGCCCGCTCCGGATCAAGCCGCTCGAGCGACTGACGATCCAATCGTGTGTAAATCCTCATGTTCGTCTCTGCGCTCTGGCTACCAGCGTCTGCTTCTCTTTCTTCCAGCGCTTACTCACCCGCGGGACAATGCTATCAATGTTGAAATCTCGTTCAAGGAGCGTCCTCAGCACATCTTCGCTGAAGAAGCGCTTGCGGTGACCGGGTCGGACCTCGAAGTACTCTGGCTCGACCTCGTCACCTTCGCCGTAGGAGAAGTTGACATCGCCGACTCGATTGACCCGGCATACGAACCAGCCGTCGGACTTCAGCACGCGACAGACCTCACTCGCGATGCGCTCAGTCTGCTTCCAATCAAAGTAGTGGATCGATAAACTGGCCACGACGAGATCGAACGACTGGTCGTCGAATGGCAAACGATTGCGCATATCGCCCCGGACAATTCGGATGTCTGGCGCGCGATTGCGGGCATTGAGCAAGCTCACCAGGGACTGGTCGAAGGCGATCACAGACACTCCCATCCGCGCGAGCTCAAGGCTGTCATCGCCATTACCACAACCAAGGTCGAGCACAGACGATCCGCTGCGCATCAGATCAGCATGTTCAGCCGAGCCAGGGATCTGAGGCGCGCTCCGAAACGTGAGATCGGTCAACCGCCACAATACACTCCATTCCCGTCGCTGATGCTAGCATCACCGGGCTCGGAAGGGAGTCGCAATGAACGCAGAAGGAAAGCGCAACTGGCCACGCCGGGTGAGGGCGCTCAACGATCGGCGGACACGCCTCGCTGAAGGCGTCATATTTGTCGAGGGCATTCGTCATGTCATCGACGCGTTCGAAGCGGGCTTTGAGATTGAGGCGCTACTCGTTGACCCAACCCGGCTTCGAAGCGACGCGCGCCTGGGAAATGCTCGACGCAGCAGGGCAACGAAACGTCGAAGTCGTCCAACTCAATCCAGACGAATTCGAGCGTCTCTCGAGCCGCGACAATCCGGTTGGCCTTGCCGCAACCGTTCACTGGCAACCGGAAGATCTACGCTTTGTCGACCCGGACCCCAGCGGCGTCTACCTTGCGACAGATGATGTGCGCGATCCGGGCAATCTGGGAACGATCATCCGCACGGCTGACGCGCTCGGCGCTGTTGGTTTGATCGTCCATAGCGGCACCGATCCCGGCCATCCTGGCGCGTTGCGAGCCAGCCTGGGATCAGCCTTTCGCGTGCCAATCTTCACTGTATCGACGCTCAACGAGCTCTTTTACTGGACCCAATCCAACGGCGTCGCCGTCTATGGAACGTCAGCACGCGCTGAAGAAGACCTGGCACAGTCCGCAATCTCGGTTCCGGCTGTTCTGCTGCTTGGCAACGAAGCCACCGGACTGTCCGATTCGACGCTCGACCGATGTGACGGAATGCTGCGAATACCGATGGCAGGTTCGGCGACTTCTCTCAACGTCGCAGTCGCGGCTGGAATACTGCTCTACGAGATCAATCGTCGTCTGAGCGCTGTCGCGGGTGGCTGAGGAGCCCAGGCCAGGCGCCTTCGAGGCGCTGCGGTCCCAACCATTTCGACGTTATTACGGCTCCGCCGCGCTTTCAAGTGCCGGACGTGCGCTACAGATGACGATATTCGGCTTCATCGTCTACGAGGAGACCAAAAGCAATTTCCTCCTCGGGTTGTTCTCATTCATGCAGATGGCACCGGCACTGGTTTTGGCGCCTATCGTCGGCGTTGTCGTCGATACATTTGAACGGCGGCGCATCCTGGCCACGATATTCGCCGTCCAGGCCCTCGGATTCAGCGTCCTCGCCGGACTCGAGTTTTCAAACGCGTTGAGCGTTCCAGCGATTGGTGTGCTGGTTGTCGTCATGGGCATCGCTATGGCCTTTGCCTTCCCCGCCAGTGCAGCGCTCGTGCCGACGCTTATACCGCGCAGAGCGCTTCAGAGCGCGATTGCCGCCAATTCGATGTTGATGAATACCTCCCGCATAGCGGCGCCAGCCATCGCCGGTGTAGCTATCAGCGCCTTCGGCATCGGACTCGTTCTGACAAGCGGCATCTTCCTCTACTTACCAGCCATTTTCATCATTCTCAGCATTCCTATGGCCCTGGTCACGGCCCAGCCGGTCAGCGATACGGATCTCCCGGCGCTCCGCGGTCCTGCCAAATTTTTTGGTGATCTGCGGGACGTTATTGGCTACATTCGAGGAAATCGCATGCTGCGAGCATCCCTGGTGAATGACATTGTCCCGTTCGGATTCGGCATGGCATATATCGCGCTGTTGCCATCGCTAGCGCTCGACACGTTGAATGGCAACGCCGGTACGCTCGGGATTCTCTATGGTGTTGGCGGTGCGGGTTCATTGCTCGGTACGCTGAGTGGGGCATCGGTCGCCGGGCGAATTCCTCGCGGACTCGTCATCTGGACGGGCATGCTCGGTTGGGGCGGCGGTCTTGTTGCGCTCGCACTCTCTTCTTCCTACGCGATCATCATCCCGGCTCTGGCGGTGACAGGGCTCTTTCAAACGCTATACATCGTTCAGAACGACACGCTGGTCCAGACCTACGCCGAAGATCGCTATCGCGGACGAGTAATCGCCGCTCAATCGATGATCAACGCACTGCGAACACTTGGATTCCTGGTGATCGGAGCGTTGGCGGCGTTGACCTCGGTGCAACTGGCAATCGGCCTCTTCGGCGCGGCCGTCGTCGGAATGGGCGTCGCCACCCTGCTCTTCCGCCCACACATGCGCGATCTGCGATAGGACATCAAGGCTAAGAGAGTTGTTCCTGACTATTCGTATATGCAGAGCGACTCAACTGGACCGATTGTTGAGTATTTCAGATCAATACTCCCACCCAGGTCCGGAATCTATCGGTTCATTCCCTTCCTTCTCTGAGACTTTCGGGGAATGTGCAGCAGCCCAACACCGACGAATACTTGTTAAGCAGTTGATAAGTGCATGCCGGATACGGCCTGCAGACCGGCGGGCTGGAGGAACCAATGAATCTACAACGCCTCGACCGGCGCGTTCTGCTGATTGATGATGATCCCGTTTTCATCGAAAGGGCGCGCGAGATACTGGCCAGTCTGGCACAGGTCCGCGTCGTTGGTGACATCGAAGCTGCGCTGGCCGAGAATCTCGCCTGGCGCCCGGAATTGATCATGCTTGACTCGCTCTTCGGTACCGGCGACAGCTTCGCTCTGCTAGATGCGCTCAAACAGGCGCGACCACTGGAACGCATCGGAATCGTCTGCCTGACCAAAGGCAGAGGGGCCACCAACCATATGGAGCCATTCGCAGATGAGGTCTTCGGCATGATCCGCCGCGAGCCTGATGGAGTTGATCTCCGTCTCCAGGTCGAAGAGGCTGTGCGGCTCACCGATCGGCTCCGCATCGAAGCCTTCTAACTTCCCGGTTTGTCTCGACCGCGTCGCTGGGTCATACTGTAGTGTCCGCGAACTTCGTCCGGCGGGCATCAGATGCAGTTGATCCACACGCGGGGAGTGCAAGTTCATGGTGGCCCAGGCCATCGAGTTCGTCCAGTATCGCAGTCTGCTCTATAACCTTGTTACCAAAGATCTAAAAGTTCGCTACAAGAACTCGGTCCTCGGTTTCGTCTGGTCGTTGCTCAATCCACTGTTGATGACGGTCGTTTTCACCATCGTCTTCACGCAGTTGCTGGGGCAGACGATCGATCATTTCCCGGTCTTCGTGATGACCGGTCTGCTGGCATGGAACTGGACTGCCGTCAGCGTTTCGACCGGCACCAAATCGATGATCGACAACGCCCCACTGATCAATAAAGTCTATTTCCCGAGAGCTGTCTTGCCGGCCTCAGTTGTTCTCGCGAACATGGCTCACTACCTGCTGGCGTTTCCGGTCATCTTCCTCTTTATGGGCATCGAGCGCATGCGCTTTACCCCCTGGCTGCTCTACATTCCGATCATTTGGGCAGTCCAGGCGGTCTTCCTGGTTGGGTTGACACTGCTGCTGGCCGCGCTCTACGTCTATTTTCGTGACACGATCGTGCTGGTCGAGGTCGGTCTGACCGCCTGGTTCTTCCTGACGCCGATCTTTTATCGCGTAGAAGATGTCGCGCCGAACTACGAGCAGCTCATGTACTGGCTGAACCCGATGGCCTCGATCATCGCTGAACTCCATACGATCCTCTATTACGGCGGTGTCCCTGACCCGCTCTTCATGGCCCGGACGCTCATCCAGAGCCTGATCTTGCTCGTATTCGGCGCGTTGCTCTTCAACCGCGTCAGCCCGCACCTTGGGGAACACCTCTAATGCAAGCGAACAGCGACCGCGGCAACTACGCGATTGAATTTCAGGACGTCGCCCGCCGTTTTATCCTGCACCACGAGCGGCGTTCATCGTTCCAGGACTGGTTCATCAGCCTCTTCCGCACACGCGGAGACGCCGAAGAATTCTGGGCGCTGAGAAACGTCACCTTCGGCATCCACAAGGGAGAGACGTTCGGTCTCGTTGGACGCAACGGAGCCGGAAAGTCGACGCTGCTGAAGCTGGTCACGCGCATTCTCCAACCCACCGAGGGCAAGGTCCACGTCAATGGCCGCACCTACGCGATGCTGGAGCTTGGCGCTGGCTTCCACCCGGAGCTATCCGGCCGTGACAACATCTTCCTGAATGGCAGCCTCTACGGCTTCTCCCGCAAGGAGATGCAAAAGAAGTACGAGGAGATCGTGCGTTTCGCTGAACTGGAACGTTTCGTCGATATGCCGGTCAAGCATTTCTCCTCTGGCATGTTCGCCCGCCTCGGCTTCGGCATCGCCGTCAATATGGACCCGGCGATCCTCGTCATCGACGAGGTGCTGGCCGTCGGCGACTCGGCTTTTCAACAGAAGTGCTTTCGGGCGCTCGAAGAGCTGAAGGCACGCGGGACGACGATCCTCTTTGTCTCCCACGACGCCGATGTTGTGCGGGATTTCTGCGATCGGGCGGCGCTCATCGTCGATGGCCACCTGACCGACATCGGACCTGCGGGCGACGTTGTCGATCACTATCAGCAGATGCTCCAGACTGGCGACCAGCCCTTCCGCCTGTTGCGCATCCGCGCCCTGGATGAGTACCGCATCGGCACCCAGCAGATCTCCGGCGGGCAACCGCAGCGGATCGAAGTCCTCGTGCGTGTGCCGGCCAGTCGCGATACCTCCGGTCTGACGCTGCAGATCGATCTCGACCGCATCGGCGGCACCAATCTCTGGTCAACGACGAGCCGGTTGCCCGCTCAACTGCCAAGCGCGCCACATGCGTTGCGGCGCGATGAGGACGACGCGCCTGACACGCGCATGGTCCGGCTCAAGATAGACCGCCTTCCGCTACGGGCCGGGCAAATGAGGATGGTCGCCAGCCTCCACGATCAGGCCGGGCAATTGGTCGACCGAACCGAGACACTCGTCGACGTGCTGCCGACCGACCACACCCAATCCGGACTCCTCTCGCTCGATCACCACTGGGAATGGGACGAAGCGAGTTCCGGGGCTGCGACCGAAACCCTGGACGATGCCGACGTGCTGCGCCGATAGGCGGGTCGAGATACCCGGTTGAAGTTCAGGATCGTCCCTCAGCTTCGGCAGCAGCTGGTTGCGCTGGCCGCGGCATCAATACGAGCAGGCCACCCGCTAGACCAAGCATGGGCAACAGGACAACGAAGGTCCCAAAGCTCCCGACACTGAGCGCGGCCCCACCCATTGCCGCTCCTGTAGCCGCGCCCAGACTGAAGACGGACTCGTTGAATACCAGCGTTGTGGCTTGCCCGATTGTGGTGTTGTCTGCGAGCAGTTTCAGCATGGCAACGCCACCGATTCCGGCGGCGAAGATGCCCAGCGCGATGAATAGCGCAGCGCTGATCACGCCGGTTTGAGCGAGGTATGCCGGCGCAATGAGGATCCCGGACAGAATCATCGTGATGCCGAAGACGACGCGCATATCGAAGCCTCCGAGCCGGCCGGCAACGAAACTTCCCGCCGCAAATGCAATGCTCCCCGTTGCGGCGACAAAGCCGAACTCCTGTACGCTCAACCCGAGTTCATCGATGAAATAGGCGCCGTTGTAGGTCAGTGCGGCCAGGAACAACGCACCCTGAAGGGCACTGCCGCCGAAGAACAGCACCATGTGACGGGAACCGAGTAGCGCTCGATAGGATTCGATGATCTCCCCTGGGACCAAGCGGCCAGCCTGTCGCTGCTTCGTCCTGCGGGCCAAGCAGGGTGAAAGTCAGCAGTGCGGTCAAAGCCAGGATGCCGACGAAGATCCATGCTCCGCGCCAACCTACCCACGCGCTCAAACCGGTGAGCATAGGAATACCGAAGATGCCGATTATTGCGAATGACCCGGTCACGATACTCAACGCTCGTAAACGAACCGCACCGGTATAGCGGGAACTCGCGACCGCAAAGACGATCCCGATTGTTGCCGCCATTCCAAGACCGCCAATGAGCCGGGTGAGAAGCAGGGTCAGGAAATTCGGAGCCAATCCGCCCGTCGCGGAACTGAGCGCCGAGAGTGCCAGCCCCATCATGAGGACGCGTCGGTGGCCATAGTGATCGGCGATTGGCCCGATGATGAGCCCGCCGAGCGCGCCGACAATGAGAAACGCCGTCGCCGCCTGTCCGATCACCGATACCGAATGGCCCAGGTCGTCCGCAATCTCCGGGATGAAGGGGCTAAGTTGGGCGGTATTCAGACTACCGACGACCGTCGTCACGCATAGGGAGGCCATGACGCTGAGCTCAAGCTGTCGCTCCACGCCCCCGGATTCAGCGCTGATCTTCGCCTGCTTTCTCGTCAACGCTGGACCACTCCAGGATCTCCAGCGGTCCATCCCCACACTGAATGAGGAGCGTGCCGTCGTCGCGTCGCTCAAGCACCGTTCCTGGATCGGCGTCGCTCTGGGCATCTGCCAGTCGAGCGGTCGTGATCAGCGAGCGCTGGCCGTCGATGTCGCCGAAGGCACCGCGCGGAACATCCCTCGCGCCGTACCAGCTGCGAATCTTGACGAAGTTGTGGCGAGCAGTGTCGTTCCAGTCGATTTCGCGCCATTCGGGTTCGAACTCGCCACCCGCCTCGGTCGCCTTCGATTCGTCCTGCGGCGTCGGTTCCTCGCCTGCTTCCAGCCGGTCGAAGGCGAGTTCGAACGTCGGAGCGGTGGCGGCCAGGAATTTCGGGAAGATCTGCTCCGCGCTGTAGTCGTCGTCGGTGAGCGGTACCTGCGTTTGGGCGATAATCGGTCCGGTGTCGAAGTCGGCGGACATGTAGTGCACAGTGAAGCCCAGCGGCATGTCTCGGCGGAGATTCCACCCGGTCGCGTTGCGTCCACGATGCAGCGGCAGATACGAGTCGTGGCCATTGATCGCGCCGATCCGCGGGACATCGAGCAGCTCAGGCGGCAATTTCCAGTTGAAGGTCGCGCAGAGCAGCAGATCCGGTCGCATTGGCCTGACCATATCTGCCCAGCGGTTGGGGTAGTTCGAGACGATCACGTCCAGCCCTGGGCGCGCCAGTTGAGCGACCTCTTTGTAGCCGTCGGTACGCCGACCTCGTGGGCCCGGCGCCGTCAGGATCCCGACGACTTTGTGCCCGCGGGCAGCGAGTTGCTGTTCGAGCCGTGCCGCGAGCATCGCAGTTGCCGAGACGATGACGACGCGCCAGGATTCGCTACCCGATGAGTTGTTCATGTTGATCCTTTCATCGCAGGCGTTTGCAACTCGCTCGTTGCGGTTGCACACATCCTCAGTTCATCGCTGGCCACAACATAGCAACGCAAACTCAGCGGATACCAGCCATGACAGCGATATCATCCAGGTTAGACCAGTCCATTCCGCGACGATCCTCTTCGATCTCATGGATAACCTGCAGGACGGCGGCGTTGACCGGCGTTGGAATGCCAAGGCGCTGCCCGAAGTCCACGATGACCTTTATCTGCATGTCAATCTCAGTCTTGCGCTTCTTGATCGCCAGATCCCGCCAGGGGCCCATGTGCTGTTTGACCGAGGTACGCCAGGGAACGGCCATCGCCAGCAGGCTCGCATCAGCCCTCTCAACGAAATCATCGCCTGGGGCAAAATCATTGGGATTGAAATCGCCGATCATCTCGAGCGGCTGCGCCTGTGTCATCCCGACGCGATAGCCTTCAGCGGACGCCAGCCTGCAAATCTCTCTGCCCAGATCGTCATCAATAACATCCACAACCGGCGCATCGACGGTCGAGACGGCAAATATCGTCGCGCCATAGCAGAGCTTTCCCCAGAGATAGCCGTTGATGTTGGTGGTGATCGTCGTCGGAATGAAATGGTTGAGGATATCGCGCACTGACTCGATGCGCTCAGTGACCGAACCATCCAGCTCGCCGACGAATAATCGGCCCTTCCTGGCCAACCAGGATGAGTCCCGGCTCAATGTAGTCCGCTCCGAAATGAACGAATGCCCCGACGGTTCGTTCCCGTCCAACATGCTGCGCGATGATTTCCTCGTTCAGCCCGTTCTGCAGCGAGACGATGTAGCCGTCATCCGCCAGTAGCGACCCATACTGCGCCATGGCCGCGTCGGTGTAGTGACCCTTGACGCAGAGAAAGGTCACGCCAAGCGGACCCTCCAGGTCATCCGGGTGAACGGCTTTCACTGGAAACGTGTTCTCCCCACGCCCACCGGTGAGTCTCAGGCCGTGTGCGTTCATAGCATCAACATGTTCGCGGACCGTGTCCACCAGGGTCACATCGAAACCGGCATGAGCCAGGTACGCCCCGACCGTCCCACCGATTGCGCCCGCCCCGATGACAGTGAGCGGTTGCCGCATCAGATCGCTTGCTTGCATGTGATGAACTCCCAAATTTCCATTTTGGCTAGCACAAACCGTGCACACTTCCGGCCCCGGCTACGCCTTCGTCCTGACTACGACAAGCGGTTCGGAGTAACTGCGAGTGCTACCGCAGTGTAGATGAGATTGGGGGAGTCTAAGGCGGCTAAATTATCCGGCGTGATGTCCGTCATCAGCACGATCGACAAGGTCATTGCCGGCGAGTCAGGGCCATTCAGCCGGGCCAGGAATTCGAGCCGTTCGTCGTCGGACTGAGCCCGTCCCTAGCGCTCGCCGAAATCGGCCATCTTCTCAAAGCCAGTGACGAGGACAACTCGCCAGGATTCAGGAGTGGAAAGAGTATCCATCGTTGGCCTCTCTGAGAGAGTGCTCGTCCTCTACAGAATAGCCGATTGCAGCCTTCGAGGAAATTTCCGGAGGTGGCTCACTCAGCAACCGATGGCGCCGTCCCTACAACCTGAAACCCGGTGATGCCGGTAAAGAAGCGGTTGGCGGCGTCGCGGTCCCTTAAGTCTTCAAGGTACATGTCTGCTTCCTCCTGGCTTACAACACCCGCCTTCACCGCCCCTGCCGTGCGGGTCTCTAGTCCAGCGAGTGCGTTGGCCGCCCTGTAGGAAGTAATCGTGATGGTGAGGCCCTCAATCTCCACTGCTTCCAGCCCCGCCTGATGAGCCAAGCCCCAGAGCTGCCGTCCACGCCAGCCGCTTCCAGGCTGGGTCTCGCGCCACTTCTGCCCGAATAGCCGCATGCGCTCGTGAATTTCCGGATGTGATGTGTCCAGAACACCTGAACCGAAGTCGGGATCGAGCAGCAGGACGCGTCCTCCCGGACGGACGACCCGCATCATCTCCCGGATGGCCGCTAGTGGTTCGTCGAGATGCTGGAGCACCCGCTCGCAGCGGCAGGCGTCGAAGCTGTCATTCTCAAACGGGAGCTCATAGGCGCTGCCCTGGACGAACTCGGCTGGCAGATTCGTCCCCTCGGAGCGTGCGCGTGCCTGGGCAACCATCACCTCACTAGAATCAAGTCCAACGGCCCTTCCGGTCGACCCGACGATCTCCGCCATCCTCCTAACATCGTCGCCAGTACCGCAGCCAATATCGAGGACTGCATCGCCTCGGGCGAGGCCGAGCTTGGCATAGCTGCTGATCTTCGCATCGAGCGACCGTCGGGTGGCGGCATCGAGATAGTTCACGCTGGCCCTTGGGTTGACCGATTGGTCAACATCAGCCATATCGGCTCCGCTGATCTGATCCAAATCGTGCTCCGTCATTGCTCATGCTCCATTCGCTGATCCGGGCGTCGAGCAAGGATTGCCGGTCATATCGCGCACGGGGGCACGTGAGGCGAAGGCCGGCAGCTCGGCTGGACTATCGTGCGAGGTCCATCATAGCGCAGACATAGAAAATGTCCGGATCGGCAACCGGCGATGACTACGGCGTGATGTCGCTCATCAATGCGATCGACAGGGTCGTTGCCGGCGAGTCGGGGCCGTTGAACCAAGCCAGGAATTTGAGCCACTCCTCATCCGACTGGGCTCGATCCCAGCGCTCGCCGAAATCGGCCATGCTCTCAAAGTTGGTGACGAGGGCAACGGTCCCGCTCCCTGCGCCGCCAACCGCCGTTCGCAACACCTGAGCGGTGCTGCCCCAGACGCGCCGGGCCATCGCCCGGTTGGAGCTGAAAGTGTCCATGAACGCCGCCATCTGGCCCGGCTTGATCTGTACTTGCCAGACGGTACGCACGGCTTTGCCGTTAGATGTAGACATGGTGTTTCCTTTCGGGGAATTCCCTCACCCCCGGCCTCCGCTTGCACTCGCTCCGCTGAGCTACGCGGGGGAGCGAGTGCGAGTTAGAAGGGAAGAGGGGACAGGGTGAATAGTCTTCTAATCCCTGATTTGGCTAGACGACAATCTCCGCGTGGAGGCTGCCGTCGGTGTGTTCGCCGAGTGCGGCCAGGCGCCCGACAAGGTCCCGGAACGCCGGTTGCGGCCAGATTTCGTCAGCGAAGCGGCCGTAGGCACCCATGTTGGCGAACTCGGCAACGAAACTCAGGCTGCCGGTGTTCTCGCCGGTGAGTCCATGCAGAACTCGGAGCCGGGCATCGTGCTGATCGGTGAAGCTGGCGAGTTCGCCGACGAGTTCGACGAAGTCAGATTGATGCCAGGCTGGTACGCGAAAGCTCTGAATACTTTCGACGCAGCCTTCGACACTCTCGGTGCGCGCGCCAACCTCAGCAAGGATCTCAACGAGGAGCGTCGTGTGACTTGTCGTTGGACCGTCCGGGCCGCCGAACGACTCCTGGAGTTCCTTGAAGTCATCGTCTGCGAGCAGGCCAGCCGTCACACGCCCATGGGATTCCATATCCTCCACCACGAACTCGCCATAGACGAGCCCGGTGGAGGTTCCGCCAATCGCGACCCGCATGAGTCTAGGGGAGCTGCCGCCATGCTTGCGAATCAGCGGCTTCATCTCGCTCGCGTATTGCCTGACATCTTGAATCCGGCCGGGTTTGACGTTCCAGCCGTCGGCGCGAAGGATAGTCATCTCTTATCTCCCTCCTTAGAATGGAACCGATCTCACGATGCTGGAGCTGAGCATCTCGACAGGAGCGTCACTGCTAGCGTTCTCCTGGATCATCTCGGCGATCCGAGGGTTGTTGCGCATATCGTCGACATAGGCTCCGAGCTCGCGCAAATTGGGGAAGACGACAGCCGACATGACGTGGCCAGTTGCCGGACCACCCCCGAAGATTTCCCCAATGGTGAAGTGGGCATTCGTGTGGCTGTAGAGATCAGCGACGTTGCTGAAGGCCTCGACGATGACTGATTGTTTGCCGCGCGGTGGTGCCCAGGTGCGAACAATTGCTGCGACGCCCGGCTGACCCGTTGGTTCGTCGGCCCCGAAGGTGGCGAGCTGGATAACTAGACTTGACGCGCCCATCGTCACCGGCGAATCGGCGGCGTAGAAGGCGCCAAAGGATTGTTGAACCGCTTCGTTTGCGACTGCAGCATCCATGAAATCGCCGTAGGCTTCCATCGACTCCCAGTCAGCGAATGCGCTGTACATCCCTGTACTTGGTCCACCAGAACTGGAACGCACAACGGTGATTGGTGAAACACCAAGTGGTTCGATGGCGTCGGCAAACGCGCTAACGAGCTGGAAGTATTCCTGGTGCCTCCCTGGTTTGACGTGTGCGCTATCGATACGTCGAACAGTCATTGGTCAGTTGTCCGTTCCTTGGGTATTCAGATCATGAAGCGATCGTCGTGGCGACGTGGGCCTGTAGGATCTGCCCGGTAGGTGTCGCGCTGCGAAAGGACTCGGCGACCTTCTGGATCTCCGGGTCACTGTTGATCTTGTCGAGGAATGGACCGAGTCCCGACCAGTCGGGAAAAGTGAAGGAGACGATCACGCTCGGCCCGGCTGACGACGCTACCATCGGCCGCATGACCTGGTAGTGGCCGCCGTGGACCTCGGCATGCTTGTTCAAAACAGCACCGGCTGCCCGAGCCACTTCCATCATTCCCGGCGCGATCTTCCAGGCACGTACGAGTGCCACCGATCCGTCGGGAGGCGGGGCGGGTGCGCCACCCTCTTCGAACCTATGGAGCAATCCGCTCCCGCGGTTCACCACCGGGGAGTCGGCGCTGTTGATGTGCGCCCAGACTTTCTGGATCTTCTCGTCCTCCCGAGCAACGTTCATGAATTCGCCATATTCAGCCGCTGAGTCGAAGTCCGCCACCGCGTAGCAGTGGCCAGTCGTCAGATTGGGAGGACCCGCCTCGCCATGATTGACGACCATCAGCCGCATGTTCGGGGTCGTAACGGCCGTCATTGCCTCCTTCATATCGTTGAAAACCGAGACGTACTCCTGCAGTCTTCCGGGTTTCACCTCTGCGAAATCGATGCGTCGAACAGTCATTGGTACGTACCTTCCTTTGAGAAATAGTTGTTGCTAGTCGTTACCGTAGAGCCCTTGCCAGGCAGGGCGGTCGTAGAGGATCTCACCGCCAGTGCGGGTTGTAAATTCGAGGAATTTGCCGACCGAAGCGGAGGTCGCCTGATCGGTCAGCACCCGATCCACCGTTGCCATGTTGTCGATATCGAGAATCAGCACGATCTCGCCGGTGATGCTGTTGTACGCCTCGGCTGAGTTGACACCGGCAACGTTGCTCAGAGCGGGGATGATCTCCTGATTGAGCAGGCGATTCAACGGGCCAAAGTCGGCCCCGGTCGTCGCTTCCTTCATGCGGCTACGAACGATGTAAAGCATGGTGTTGGCCTTTCTCTATGAAGCGCGCAGAGTTCTGATTGCTTTTGAGTCTTCTTGTCCGTCCTTTCAATATGCGGAATGGCGCCGCAGCCGAAAGGACTGAACGCCTCCACTCGTTCATTCGGCCGCAGCTGTTCGCGGGTTGCGGCTGCGGAGTGCCAGCGGCGCCGGTCGCCAAACGAGTGAGACGGCGAGGAAGGCAAAGCCCATCAACCCCAGCCCGAGCGTTGCGTAGCCTCCAATGGCCAGAAGCAGTCCGCCGAAGAGTCCGCCCAGAGCTGACCCGACCTGAAACATTGCCGCGTTGAGTGACATCGTCGTGCCCTGGCCGGTCGGCGAACTGATCGAAACCAGGCTCACCAGAGCGACCCACCCGAATCCGCCGGTAATGCCCGCCACCATCAGTAGCCCGATTGCCGGAATTGGGCCTATTGGAAGGGAAACTGAAAGTGCAAGGAAGATACCCATAGCCATCGTTGCTGTGCCGTAGATGGCGCGCAGGTCGCTGCTGCCGAAGCGTGTTCCGGCCAGCTTCGTGCCGATGAAGTAACCGCCGCCACCGACCATATAGGCCAGACCGATTTCCGAAGTTGAGAGATGCAACTCATCTCCGAGGTAGGCGCCGAGATATGTGAGCGTTCCCGTCCAACCTATTGATCTCGTCACCGTCGACCCATAGAAGGAGAGCATCATGCGATCGCCTAGCAGCGGACGATAGGCTGCCAGAATCTTGGCGGGTTGGATGCGACCGCCAGGACGCGCGTCGTTTGGAAGCAGGCGCTGGATCAGGATGATCCAAAGCAGACCCAGGACACCAATAACGCCGAAGCTCGTCCGCCAGGATGTGAGTTCAGCGATTACCGTCAAGAGGGGCAATCCGATAACCCCTCCTGCAGCGATACCTGAGGCTATCCAGGCCATCGCGTGACGGCGCTCATCTCCGTCGAAAAGCGACCCGGCCATCGCCAGCGTTGTTCCGGCTAGCACACCGGCGCTGACGGCGGAGATCATGCGGGTCGCAAGCAGCCAGCCAAAGGTCGGAGCGAACGCCGTTCCGATGGCGCTAAGCGTGAGTGCCGTAAGCCCAATCGAGATGAGTCGGCGTTTGCCATAGAGATCGGCCATCGGTCCCGCGAAAACGCTGACAAGTGTTGCGCCGACAAATGTGGCGGTCATGACTTGACCAAGCAGAGGCACCGACACATCGAGATCACGGGCAACCGCTGGCATGAACGCGCTCAGAGAGAACCCGTTGAGCATGCCGAGCATCGCAGCGAGAGCCAACGTCAGAATGACCATCTGTGGTCGGTTGGTGTCGCTTCCATTGGATTGTGTGGTGATCGGCATCGTCGCCGTCTCCGTTTCAGAGTGTGGCTAGTCCCCACGAATGCGCTTCATTGCCGGAGGCATTAACTCGCGGGAGCGGATCGTCATCCGTGCTTGCGGCATGCCGAAACGCAATCGATGTTTATCCGCGCGGCATCTAGCTGGCGCCCAGTTCGCCGAGTCCAGGCCCGATCTTCTCGAGGGTTCGCTCAACGAATCTGCGATGGTTCCAGGTGGCGCTAAGCTCGACATCGGCCGGGCTCGGCATGCGGCGAACGGCTCGCTGGAGCTTCTCATCGCGACGGCTGAGGTGTTCGAAAAGTTCGGGGAAATCATTCCGCAACACGCGCGCCTGTTCTTGG
This sequence comes from uncultured Chloroflexia bacterium, assembly GCA_963745675.1. Classification (GTDB taxonomy): domain Bacteria; phylum Chloroflexota; class Chloroflexia; order Thermomicrobiales; family CFX8; genus JAUIIK01. The sequence continues at coordinate 224,621 of CAVUYM010000009.1, read as the reverse complement.
AGCGTCGTCGGCCTGACAACTGAAGCGGTCATCTTCAGTTCCTCTCTGTATGGACGGCAAGATGGAACCAGCCACAGCGCGGGTCATCTCGCCGAGCAATATGTGTGACTACATTGATCTTATGCCGTTTGGCGGTGCCTGCCATTGTGAGAAGTACGTAATCGGCAAGCTGGGCAGTGGATATCCGTTGATCTACGTACGTAGTGAAGGTCGTAGATCAATACGGTTGATGAATTGCTACGAGGACAGGCGCAGTGCCCGAAGATCGAACGCTCCACTGCGCTGGACTCTCCGCTATTAGTGCGGCTCGCCTAGCCGGGAAGCCGTAATCCTCGCCGGGCCTGCTGCGCGTGATCACCTCATCCTCGACGTCGCGCCGCACCTGCTCGGCGCGGACGCTCGGACGCAGGTCCGTAACCACCGGAGCCGGCCGTCTGGATGGTGATGACGTCGCCGGATTCGAGCAGCGTTGGGATCTGGGTATCTTCGAAGTGACTTCCATCGGGACGATCGAGCACGATAAGCGCGCGTGCGCCCGGCAACCCACGATCCAACCCCCAGGGAGAGCTGAGCCGCCGGCTGGTCGAGCCGCCGAAAGCCGCCTGATGACCCTGGCACCCGGACAGACCGGCGAATCGCCATGCCGCCGCGATGCCGTCCGGAGCCGCCGGTACCGGAGGCGAGCTCGTAGCGCTCGACCAGAATCGGGTACTCCTGCTCCAGACTCTCGACCGGCAGGTTGCTCGTGTTGGTGACGTGCGTCTGCACGCCATCGAGCCCATCTTTCGTTGCCCGTGCCCCGAATCCGCCGCCGATCGTCTCCAGGTAGGAGTAGTACTGGCCGCTACGCGGATCGACGCCGGAGAAGGTGATCGCCGGAGTTCGAGCCGGTGCAGGCCGCGATGACCCGCTCCGGAACGGCCTGAGACAACGCCCCGAGGATGAGATCGACGACGCGCTGGCAGGTCTGGGTACGGCCGTTTATCGCCGCCGGTTCGGAGCAATTGAGGATGCTGTCCGGCTCGGCTGTCGACGTGGATCGGCCGGTACATGCCGGCGTTCGGCAGGATCGTCGGGTCGACGACGATCTTCACCGCGTAGTAGCAGGTCGCCAGCAACGCCGTCCAAACCATATTCAGCCCGGCCCGCACCTGGGGCGGGTTGCCGCTGAAATCGAGGTGAATCTCATCACCCTCGACGGTGATCGCAACCTGGAATTCGAGCTGCTGTGTGCCAAGCGGCTCACTATCGAAGTAGTCGGTGAAACGATAGGTCCCATCCGGAATCTGGGCGATGCCGGCGCGGGTTTGCCGTTCGGCGTAGTCGAGCAGGGCATCGCCAGCCTGCTTGACCGTATCAGCGCCGTAGCGTTCGCACAACCGCTGCATCCTGCGCACCCCGAGCCGGTTGGCGGCGAATTGGGCGCGCAGATCGCCGAGTCTCTCGTGCGGCACCTGACAGTTGAGCAGGATGAATTCGAGAATATCCTCGCGAAGCTCGCCGCGGTCAAAGATCTTGACCGGCGGAATCCGCAGCCCCTCCTGATAGATGTGGGCGTGGCCGCGGTCGACGAAATCGGCGTGGTGGGAGAGGTTGCTGACGAAGCCGACGATCTCACCGTCGAAGAAGACCGGTGAGAGCACGACAATATCGGGCAGATGAGTTCCTCCACCGGTGTAGGCATCGTTACCGATGAACATGTCACCGGGGTCGATCTCGTCGAGGTCGTAGCGCCGCAATATCTCCTCGACCAACCCCATCAGCGAACCGAGGTGGATCGGGATGTGCTCGGCCTGCGCCAGCGTTCGACCCTGGGCGTCGAAGACGATCGTCGAGCAATCGCGGCGCTCTTTGATGTTGGTCGAATAGGATGCGCGGATCAAGGCCGTACCCATCTCTTCGACGAGCGATCTGAACGCGGACCCGATGACTTCGACGGTGATCGGATCGAGCGGGCTCTGGAGTCGTAGTCATCGGCTAGCTCCGTTCTTCACGGATCAGCAGATTACCGAAGCGGTCGACCTCGACCTGCTGGCCATTCAAGCACCAGCGTCGTCGAATCCATCTGCTCGACGACCGCTGGTCCGACGAAATGTTGATCCGGCCCTCAGCGATTCGCGCTGATATACCGGGACGTCAACGCGGCCGCCCGCTGAGGCCAGATGGACGTTGCGCGCCGATTCCGGTTCGGGTGCGCTAGTGCTGCGTTCGATCTCCGGGAAAGGCGGCTTCGGCACGAGACCGACGCGCCTCGACGCGCACGGTCACGAACTGGGCCGGTTCACCCGGGGCGCTAAAACCGTAAGAGCGATCGTGCTCCGCATGGAACGATTCAAGGAGCGTCTGCAACGCCGCCTTCAGTGAGGTCGCCTGCAGGCACTTCGATTGGCAATTCATAGTTCTGACCTATGTAGCGCATGTCGGCGATTCTCCGCAGCCGACGACTCTCCTCCGCGACCGCCTCGCGATCAAGCCACTCCGACGCCTCGGCTTCGAGCCGATGGAAGCCGCGTTGAATGTCGTCGAGCGCTTCCGGAGCAGCTGGCCGGGTCAGCGTCTGCGAAAAGTCGGCGCGCAGATCCGAAAGCAGCAAGCCAAGAGCGCAGAGTGCGCCCGGCACCGTCGGCACCAGCACCTGCGGGATCTCGAGTTCCCGCGCCAGGCGCGCGGCGTGCAGCGGCCCGGCGCCGCCAAAGGCTACGAGCGTGAAATCGCGCGGGTCGTAGCCGCGCTCGATCGAGATAACCCGAATTGCGCGGCCCATGTTGACGTTGACGATTGAGAGGATGCCGTCAGCGACGGTCATCGCATCGAGGCCAAGCTCGGCGGCCAGCCGCTCTATTGCCCGGTCGGCGGCCCTCGAATCCACGGCCATACGACCACCGAGCAAATGCTCACGGTTCAGGATACCGAGAGCGAGATTAGCGTCGCTAACGGTCGCTTCGGTTCCACCCAGACCATACCCCGCCGGACCCGGCACTGCCCCTGCACTGCGCGGTCCGACCTTGAGATGGCCGCCCGAGTCGATCCAGGCGATTGAACCGCCCCCAGCCCCGACGGTGTTGATGTCGATCATTGGCGCGCGAATCGGGTAACCGGCCACCGTCGAGTCGATACCGATCTGCACCGCACCATCTGAAATCAGCGAGACGTCAGTGCTGGTCCCACCCATATCGAATGTGACGACGTTCTCGAGCCCGGCGGCGCTGGCGACGCTACTCGCTCCGGCGACACCCGCTGCTGGCCCCGACAGGATTGTCCTCACCGGCAGATCCCGCGCGACATCCAGCGAGATTAGTCCACCGTTCGACTGGGTGATGTATGGCTCAACCGGGACGCCGAGTTGGTGCACCTGTGCGCTCAAGCGGCTGACATATCCAGCCATGACCGGGCCGACGGCGGCGTTGACCACCGTCGTCGAGAGCCGCTCGTACTCACGAAATTCAGCCAGAACCTGATGGGAGATGCTGGGGTAGATTTCCGGCGCCTCCGCCTGGATGATCTCCAGAACCTGTCGCTCGTGTTCCGGGTAGAGATAGCTGTAAAGAAAACAGACAGCTATCGCTTCAATATCGCGCTCTCGTAGGCACCGGACGGCGGCACGAACAGCATCGGCATCGAGCTTGCGTTCGACGGTCCCGTCATAGCGCAGTCGTTCGGCCACTTCCAGCCGATCGCGGCGGCGCACCAGCACCGGCGGCTTTTCGATCTGCAGGTCGTAGAGATCCGGACGTTCCTGCCGCCCAATCTCCAGCAGATCGCGAAATCCCTCGGTCGTGACGACTCCGGTTCGCGCTCCGCGCCCCTCCAGAAGCGTGTTTGTCGCGACCGTCGTGCCATGCCCAAAATAGCTGACAGAATCGGGGTAGACACCGGCCTCGCTGAATCCTCGTCGCGCACCATCAAGTATCGCGATGCTCGGATCATCAGGCGTCGAAGGAAGCTTGTGGATGGTCAGCCGGCCATCTTTGTCGAAGATGCAGACGTCGGTGAAGGTTCCCCCAGTATCAATACCGATACTTACTGTCATGCCTGCTCCAATTGCTATTTCGAAAGAGATCCGATCCGCGCAACCAATCGTATATCTCTGATATATTAGAAGTATTCTAGCGGGATGTAGGGGGCAATCTCTCGCGAATGCCAGATAGTGAAAATCCAAACCAAGCGCTGCAAGCACGAACCCGCTTCTACTCGCGGCGTATCAACCATGCTACGCGGCGAATCGACTCGCGAATATCCGGCCATGCCGTCCCGGCATTTCCTCGGGGCGTGCCCCCGACGGTCGTCGATAACTATTCCCTTCGGCTCCCACGTGCAAACGGGCAATCAGTCCCCAACCGACATCGATTTTCGCAAACTAGACCACGTCTCGAAAACCTCGGAGGAGTTGTCATCTCGACCAGAGGGAGAGATCTCAGTGCGACGCAGCACTGGCGCTCGACTGAGATTTCTCGCTTCTCTCGAAATGACAGCCTTTGGGCCTTCGACTATTCCGCATTACTCTCTAGTCGATCAAGCCTGCCATGCCGGACAGCTGTCGTGTCCTGCTGGCGTCCGTATGCCATTCAAAGTTCTTCGCGCAAATATGCACCTAGCGCTAGGAAGTGGGATGTAACCGACCGTCAACAGACCCGTCGTAGGTGTCGTTCCGTTGGCGCCTGTGTCAGCTGGCACAGGCTCGGTAGCGAGGAAAGGTGTAAGCGATGGACACGATGCGTGTCGCGCTCGTCCAGATCAATAGCAGGCATGACAAAGAGGCGAATATAAGGCGCGCGGAAGAACTGATCGACCAGGCCGCAGCAACTGGCGCGAGAGTCGTTGCGCTGCCCGAGTGCGTTGATTCAATCGGTGCAAGCGAAGGTAGCGAAAACTCCGGAGAGACGATTCCCGGACCGATCACTGATCGCTTCGCCGCCAAGGCCCGCGAGCACGGTATCTATCTTCTAGGCGGCTCAATCAGCGAGCGCAGCAACACGCCAGGCAAGACCTACAACACGTCGGTGCTGATCGATCCCAACGGTGAGATCATTGCCAAGTATCGCAAGATCCACATGTTCGACATCGATCTTGCCGGTAACGTCAGTTTCAACGAATCTGACACGAACATTGCCGGAGATGAGATCGTGACGGCTGTAATCGACGGGCATACCGTCGGCCTGACGATCTGTTACGACCTGCGCTTCCCGGAACTCTATCGCTTGCTGGCGTTGCGCGGCGCAGAGGTGCTCTTCGTGCCGGCAGCTTTCACGATGTACACCGGCAAGGATCACTGGCACACGTTGCTCAAGGCGCGTGCCATCGAGAACCAGGCATTCGTCGTCGCGCCGGGCCAGTTTGGCCCGAACGGTTCAGACGGTGCCCGCTGCTACGGGCATAGTCTGGTCGTTGATCCCTGGGGGACGGTACTGGCGGATTCGCCTGATAAAGAAGGCGTAGTGTCCGCCGATCTCGACTTCGAGTACCTGGCCAATCTACGTAAACAGTTGCCATCGCTTGCCAACCGGCAACCGAATGCCTATCGCGAACGCGAGGCAGTGCTGGCCGATTAGGCCAGCTGAAATCTGATTGTCGATTCCGTGTGTATCAAATGAGATACACACTCACGAGGAGGAAATTAGGATATGACCCGGATAACTCAAGCTGATTCGGAAGGTGATTCGATTCTGGCTAGCCTGTTGAATGGCAAAGCCTTTCTCTCGCGCCGTCGCGTGCTTCAAACAGCTCTCGGTGTTTCGGCGCTGACGCTTACGTCAGGGTTGCTGGCAGCCTGTGGCGGTGACGATGATGACGATGACAGTGGTAGCGGTGGCGGCACGGATGCGACCGCTACGACGGCGCCGGATACCGGTGGAGACGCAACAGCTGCAGATACTGGTGGAGACGCGACAGCGACGATGGCCCCGGATATGTCGGGCGAACCCGTCAGCGGAGGCAAGCTGGTCGTCGGCTACTCCGAACCACCGACGATGGACCCGCGTGTATCGGGCGCAACCATCGCCTGGCGCCTCTTTTACAACCTGTTCGACACGCTCGTCGTCCAGGAAGCGGAAACCGGCGAAGTTGTTCCCGGCCTCGCATCATCCTGGGAGATATCACCCGATGGGCTGCTCTTCACCTTCAACCTGCGCGAGGGAGTGACCTTCCACGATGGAACGCCCTTCAATGCAGAGGCTGTCAAATTCACCTATGACAGCATTCTGGAACCGGAACTGAAGTCGCTCACGGCGATTGGTTACCTCGGCCCGTACGAGAGTGCCGTGGCCGTCGACGATCAGACGGTTGAGATCAACTTCAGCGAGCCGTATGCCCCATTTCTGAACAACCTCTCGCACAGCGTCCTCGCGCCGGTATCACCGGCCGCAGTGGAGAAGTATGGCGCTGACTTCGGTTTCAACCCGGTTGGCACCGGTCCATTCATGTTCAAAGAATGGAACCAGCAGATTTCCATGACCTTCGTAAAGAATCCGGACTACAACTGGCCGCTCGCCGTGTACATGCACGAGGGGCCGGCTTATCTTGACGAGATCGAATTCAAATTCATCCCTGAAGCGACGACGATCCTTGGAACGCTCGAAAATGGCGAGACGGATATTATCGACGGCGTTCCTCCGCAGGAAGTTGAGCGGTTGCAAGGCGACGACGCATTCCAGGTGCTCCTGCCATCAGTACCCGGCTCGCCCCAGGTTCTGCCTCTGAATGCAGCGAAATTCCCAACCGATGAGATCCTGTTGCGCCAGGCGATGCTCTACGCGGTCGACATGGATACGGTCGTCGATACGCTCTGGTTTGGCGCGCGCAAGGCTGCCCAGGGTCCGCTTTCGTCCCCGACGTGGAGCTACAATCCCGCCGTTGAAGAGATGTATCCCTACGATGTTGACAAGGCCGCCGAATTACTCGACCAGGCCGGTTGGGAGATGGGTTCGGGAAACGTCCGGGAGAAAGATGGAGAAAAACTCCATCTCGAGTACATCACCACCTCCGGCATTCAAGGCCAGGCAGGTGAGCTTGTCCAGGCATATCTTGCTGCTGTCGGCATCGAAGTCAACTTGCAACAACTTGAGTATGCAGCCACAGCGGCGGCCTACCTCGCCAGCGAGCACAACATCGCCCGCATCTACTTCTCGCATACCGATCCGGTCGTGCTGACGACGCTCTATCACTCGAAGAACATCACCGGCACCAATTTCAATCGAACGATGAAGCCGGACCCTGTGCTGGATGAGATGTTGACAGATGCGACCAGCGAGCTGGATCCTGAAGTGCGGCGCTCGAAGTACGAAGAAATTCAGGTCTATATCATGGACCAGGCATTGGTCATTCCGCTCTGGGAAGAGACTGTCTTCTGGGGCGCGAATTCCTCGGTCCACGGTTTGCACTTCCAGGCGCTAGGCGGTGTCTGGTTCTACGATGTATGGAAGGACGCCTAACGTCCGTTGTTCTGGTGCGGGTGGGCCGGCCCACCCGCACCCTCAGCAATTGCGTCGAGTAGGGATGGAACATGCTCAGCTATATTCGAATGCGATTACTACAGACGATACCGGTCATCTTTGGTGTGACGCTCGTGTCGTTCTCGGTTATGCACCTGATCCCCGGTGATCCGGCACGCGTGCTCCTGGGCGATATGGGTGGCGGCTCGGCTTCAGGCGATGTGTCGGATGAGGCCTACCAGAACTTGCGCGCGGAACTCGGGCTCGATGATCCATTCGCCGTCCAATACGGACACTTCGTCATCAACGCGGCCCAGGGGGATTTCGGCAGATCGTTTCAAACCAACAGGCCGGTACGCTCCTCTATCGCTGAAGTTCTCCCATATACCCTAAGGCTCACCGCGGTCGGGCTTGGGATCGCGATATTGTTCGGCGGTGTGCTCGGCATATTCGCCGCGCTCTATCGCAACTCCTGGATCGATACTGCGACGATGGTCGTCTCGCTGGTGGGCCTCGCCATGCCCAGTTTCTGGCTCGGATTCATCCTCATCTACATTTTCTCTCTGCGCTGGCACGTCCTCCCAAGCACTGGTAGTGACGGCATCAAGACGCTGATCCTACCGGCGGTGACCCTCGGGCTCGTCGCATCCGGCACGGTGGCGCGCCTTATTCGATCGACGATGCTTGAGGTCCTCGGCAATGAATACATCATGACCGCACGCGCAAAGGGCCTCCACAACAGGACGGTCATTCTGAGACACGCACTACGCAACGCGCTCATCCCGGTCGTCACGATCGTTGGTTTGCAGTTTGGAGCGCTGCTTTCGGGCGCAGTCATCGTTGAGACCGTCTTTGCCCGCCGAGGTCTGGGACGGTTAGCCGTCGAGTCAGTCTTGCGGCGTGATTATCCAATGGTCCAGGGAACGATTCTGGTGGCAGCGGTTGGCTATGTCGTGATCAATCTACTCGTCGATCTGTCATATTCCTGGCTCGATCCGCGAATCAAGTATCGCTAGAGAAGGATAGGAGCCTTGAGCGACTTCGCAGCTGATTCGCGTCAAACGTTAGCTATGCAGGCGACAAAACCGCGCAGCCAGGGACGCGAGTTCTGGATCGGAATCAAACGCAGCAAGGGTGCACTGATAGGCCTGGCAATTCTCGGTCTGTTGATTCTGGCGGCGATATTCGCACCTGTCATCACCTCGTTTGACCCGATAGCAATCGACCCGCCAAAACGCTTGCAACCACCGAGCAGTGAGCACTGGCTCGGCACAGATCATTTCGGACGCGACATCTTCACCCGGGTGGTCTATGGCGCGCGCATCTCGCTACCTGTTGGATTAATCGCGGTTACTATCGCCGCCGTCGCCGGTGCTCTGTTCGGGCTGATTGCCGGCTACTACGGGAAATTCATTGATGCGTTCATCATGCGCGTTATGGATGTGATGCTGGCCTTTCCCGGCATCATGCTGGCGCTCCTCGTGGTCGCGATTCTCGGCCCGAGTCTGAGGAACGTCATGATCGCGGTCGGAATCGGTTCGATACCTCGCTTTACGCGACTGATTCGAGGTTCCGTCCTGTCGGCCCGGGAAAATGTCTACGTCGAAGCAGCAAAGGTCATCGGCGCGCCGGACTCGGTCATTCTGTACCGCCACATCCTCCCGAATGTCATCTCGCCGGTTATCGTCTTGGCGACGCTCTCCGTCGGCACGGCGATCCTCTCTGCAGCAGGGCTTTCGTTTCTCGGTCTCGGCGCGCAGCCGCCCGATCCGGAATGGGGCGCAATGCTTGCAGACGGACGCCAGTTCCTGCGCAGTCAGTGGTGGGTTTCCACGATGCCCGGCATTGCCATCGCCCTGACGGTGCTGTCGGTCAATCTCGCCGGTGATGGATTGCGAGACGTGCTCGATCCACGCATGCGTAATTGAATTACCTATCTGTATCAAACTGTCAGTCGACTAGTCCCGGAAAGGACACCAATTGTTCATCATAAACGAGCGAGTACAGCCGGAAGTCTCTCAGGAACTCCTGGACCGCCTGCGGGCAATTCCACCGGCGACCATTGGACATATTTTAGACTTCGGCTTCATGGATATTGATCTACGCCCGATCGGCCGCAGGCACTTCTCCGTTTGTGGTCCGGCTTTTACGGTGAGAGCGATGGCGATTGACAGCACCGTCGTCCACAAGGCCATTTCTATGGCCGCCCCGGGCGACATTATGGTGATCGACCGCAATCAGGATCGCAAGCATGCCTGCTGGGGTGAAATGACGTCGTTGGGCGCGAAAATGCAAGGGCTTGCGGCAACTATTGTCGACGGGCCGGCAACCGATGTCGTTGAGATCGAAGAGATGGAGTATCTCGTCTTCTCACGCGGTATCTCGCCGATCACGACACGCTCATTGGCGATGACCGGTGAAATCAATACAGTCGTCCAATGTGGAGGCGTAACGGTCTCCCCAGGTGACATCATCCTGGCCGACGACAATGGCGTCCTCGTGCTGAAACCTGATCAGGTCGAAGCGTTGGTCGAACACTGTGAGCCGATCGCGCAACGAGAACCAATCACGCGGCAGCGACTGCGTGCTGGCGAGAAACTTTCAGATATGGCCGACGCAGACCGTAAGATTGAAGAGGCGATGGCACGTCAGAGCCACGCTTAGGGGAGAATCAGGACCTCTCACGGGTCCGGTTGATGCGGGAGTTTGACGGAGCAATTACAGCGCGTGCGGCACCGATGCAGGAAAGATCGCCTGCGCCCAATCGCAAAGTTGAACAATTGCTCGCGAATCGTTCGGATGTAATTCATCCTGTGGTTCTAAGGCCCCGTTATTTGGGGTGACATCGGGCCAACGAATTTCCTCAGAACACCGTGGACCTCTGGTTCCAGCCGGGTGAGAGTCGCTGTCGTGGTGTATCGCTGAAAGATTCGACGTATTTTAGGTAGAGTGTGAGGTATGTGTTGCCATCGTCGCAGATTCAAGGCATTGGGAGCGAGAACGCCCACCTTTCCAGGCATCGTTGGCGCCGCTCTGGCGGATCGTCAGCTCGAAGCCACACACCTCAGGTGAATCTCCGCAAAGCGGACAAGGCCTACCTGATGTTGAAAGACCTCATCCTAACAAGCACACTGGCTCCCGGTGAAATGCTCGACGAGCGCTACTTGATGGAGACGCTATCGACAGGACGCACTCCCCTGCGAGAGGCGATTCAACGCCTGGCCCATGAGGGACTCGTCTCGATCGCCCCTCGCAAAGGGAGCTGGGTGACCGACCTCTCCATCTCAGACCTGCAGGAACTCATAAGTGCCCGAGAACTCGTCGAACCAGCGGTCGCGGCATCCGCCGCCAGTCTGGCGACACCAGCCGATATCGAACATCTCGAAGATTTGATTAACGAAGTCAAGAGCGCCTATCGCAATGGCGAACTTCTCGCTTCAATTCAAGCTGACCGAGACTTCCATCGGAGCATCGCGCTCATTGGAGGCAATAGCTATCTCGCCCGCGTCGTCGACGATATCAACACCGCTACCCTGCGCTACTGGCACCTCTCCTTCAAACATGCGGGTGACCTCAATCAAACGTACGATCATCACCTTCAGATCGTGGATCAGCTAAAGCAGCAGAACCCTGACGGAGCCCGCCAGGCACTCCTCGATCACATAGAGATTTTCCGTGTACGCATGCAGCAAGTGCTAGGGAGAGGTCTGTAACAGAACATCACCTGGAACAGTAATGACCGGTTGAGCCAGGAGCCCCGGTATAGAAAAGAAAGGAAAAAGCGATGGACACGATGCGCGTAGCAGTTGTGCAGATCAATAGCAGGGATAACAAGGAAGCCAACATACGGCGGGCGGAAGAGCTCATCGACCAGGCCGCCGCGACCGGCGCAAGGGTCGTTGCCTTGCCCGAGTATGTGAATTTCCTCGGCCCGCGCGACGAGCAAGCGGGGGTGCCGGAGACGGTCCCAGGACCGATCACCGAACGTTTCGCGAGCAAGGCGAAAGAACACAACATCTACATCCTAGGTGGTTCTATCCACGAGCGCAGCAGCACGCCCGACAAGTCCTACAACACCTCGGTGCTGATCGATCCTGACGGTGAGATTATTGCGAAGTATCGCAAGATCCATCTGTTCGATATCGACCTCACCGGCAACGTGAGCGCAAACGAGTCGAGTTCGATTCTGCCGGGCGATGAAATCGTGACGGCCGAGATCGACGGCCATACCGTTGGCCTGACGATCTGCTACGACCTGCGCTTCCCAGAACTCTACCGGCTGCTGGCTCTACGCGGAGCTGAAGTGATCTTCGTCCCGGCTGCCTTCACGATGTTTACCGGCAAGGACCACTGGCACACGTTGCTCAAAGCGCGCGCCATTGAAAACCAGGCATTTGTTGTTGCACCAGGCCAGATCGGCGCGCACGAGCCGAACGACGCCCGTTGCTATGGCCATAGCCTGGTCGTCGATCCGTGGGGCACAGTGCTGGCAGACTCGCCCGATCAGGAAGGCGTCGTGACGGCAGATCTCGATTTTGAGTACCTGGCCAAGCTGCGTAAGCAGTTGCCTTCGCTTGCCAATCGGCAACCCAACGCTTATCGTGAACGTGAGGCTATTCTCGCCGATTAGTTCACTTTTTAGACTCAATGCTTTTGATACGTGTGCGAGAGACTTTGCACACGATACGAGGAGGAAAGACCGAATGACTCAGAACCGCTCAAATGATCCGAGTGAAGAGATAAACGTAGGGTCGCTGCTTGATCGCGTTCCCTCGCTCTCCCGACGCCGGCTGCTCCAGATGATGGGTGGCGCAACCGCCTTGACCATCTCATCCGGGCTGCTAGCCGCCTGTGGTGGTGACGACGATGATGACAGTGGGAGTGCAGATCCGACGGCCACTGAGAGCGCTGGCGGCGGCGGCGAGGCGACCGCTACTGAGAGCTCGTCCGGTGGTGCAGAACCAACGGCCACTGAGAGTGCTGGTGCCGGCGGCGAGGCGACCGCAACTGAAGCCACGTCCGGTGGCGCGGAACCCACGGCTACCGAGGCGATGACCAGCAGCGGGGATCCAGCGTACGATGCCTGCGCCATCGGTGGCACGTTGACATACGCGCTATCTTCAGATCCACCCAACATGGACCCGCACATCGACACCGGTTCGGCCGCCGCCAACGTCAAGATGCAGATCTACACCGGCTTGACCCGCTTCTGGATCGGTGGCGAGATTCAGCCCGATCTGGCGGAAAGCTTCGAAGTGTCCGATGATGGACTGACCTACACCTTCAGCCTTCGGGACGGAGTTACCTTCCACAACGGAGATCCGTTCACCAGCGCCGATGTAAAAGCCTCATACGAGAGAGTCAAAGATGATGCGGTCGGCGCGTCGTCTTTCGCTGAACTTTCTCCAATTGACACGGTCGACGCTCCAGACGATCTGACCGTCGTCCTCAACATGGGTACGCCGAGTGCCCCGCTGCTCTCGTATCTGGCCTTCGTCTCAACGGCGATCGTTTCTTCGGCCTTCCTCGATGGCGGAGGAGATCCCAATACCGATTCGATCGGGACTGGACCATTCATGCTGGATGCACGCGAACCCGGTGTCCGCGTCGTGGTGGTCAAGAATCCAGACTACTACCGAGACGGCCTGCCGTATCTCGACCAGATCGATTTCATTCCGTACGCAGATGAGACGACCCGCATGGCAGCTGCTCTCGGCGGCGAGGTTTCGCTGGCGGAGTACGTGCCGTGGAAGGATTACGAGACAATCCGCAACGACGATGGTCTGACGCTGCAGGCCGGTGACGCGGCGGCCTTCATGTGTGTCATGTATCACACGGAGAAGGAACCCTTCAACGATCCTGCCGTTCGCTATGCGCTCAACTTCGCTTTTGACCGCCAATCGATCATCGACATTGTCTTCTTTGGTGAAGGTTCCGAGATCTCAGGTGGACTGGTGCCGCCAGAGCTCTGGGGACACGCTGAGGCACTCGACGGCATGTTCACCTACGACCCAGATAAAGCGAAGCAGCTTCTGAGCGATGCCGGCTATCCAGACGGTTTCGATTGCACGCTGATGTCTACCTCTCAATACGGCATGCACCAGGGCACGGCCGAAATTGTGCAGCAGAACTTGAGCGATCTGGGAATTAACTGCGAACTGCGAACTGTTCGACTGGCCAACGGTCGTTGAACGCTACGCGCAGGGCGATTTCCACTTCCGCATCCACGGTCTCGGCACCGGTGGCGTTGACCCCGACACGACGCTGACTCAGTACTTCGATAGCCAGGCCGCGGCGGCGAAGAACATCGCCTTCAAGGACGACCAGGTCGACGAACTGCTTGCCCAGGGACGCTCGCTCGTAGCGCAAGAAGAGCGCAAGCCAGTCTACGATGAGGTACAAGCACGACTTGCTGAACTGTCACCCTTTAACTTCCTGACCTACCGTGTTCAAGCTGAGGTCACGACCGCAGACGTGCTCGGCTACAACCACTTCCCGGGTGGGCTCGGCTTCCAGTCCGCCCGCACCTTGGAGCAGACAAAGGTCAACTGCAGCTAAAGCAGGCGCACAAGCAGGGCGAGTGTATTACTCGCCCTCCTTGTCACGATCTGTTCGGAGCTTCTATGGGACGATATGTAATCCGCCGCCTGATCCAGGCCGCTCTCATGATCTTCATCGTTGCCTCGCTCGTGGCGGTCTTCATCCAGTTCATACCGGGTGATCCGGCCTACGTTATTCTTGGCGAAGAACGGGCAACAGAGGATCGTGTTGAGGCGATCCGCGAACGACCTCGGCCTCAACCGGCCAATCTACGAGCAGTACGTCGACTGGCTCGGTGGAATCGTGCGCGGCGACCTCGGAAATTCGCTGATTTCCGGTCGGCCGATTCGGACAGATCTGCAACTGCGCATCCCACGGACCTTCGAGCTTGGAGGCGCGGCGGTATTCATTTCGGTCATCGTCGGTATACCGCTCGGGGTTGATCGCGGCACGATATCGCAACTCACTACCGGACGTGCTGGCTACATCGTTCGCCATCCTGGGGCTTTCGGTGCCAGTCTTCGTCGTCGGTCCATTACTCGTGCTTCTCCTTAGTGTCAGAACGGATATTCTGCCTGCTTCGGGCTATGTCCCTTCCAGGAAGATCCGATCGAACATCTCAAACGCCTCGCCTTGCCCGCGTTTACGCTTGGGATCCTCTCGTCAGCAACGATCATTCGGATGACACGCTCATCCGTGCTGGAAGTGCTCGGTGAGGACTATGTGCGCTCGGCCACGATCGAGGGGCCTGGGTGAACGCAGCGTGCTCTTTACCCATGCGCTTACGGAACGCACTCATTCCAGTAGTTACCATCATCGGCCTGCAGATGGGAACGTTGCTCGGCAGCTCCGTGCTGGTCGAGTACATCTTCAACTGGCCAGGTGTCAGCACCTACCTGATCGACGGAATCAACCGCCGCGACTATCCGATCGTTCAGGCGGTCATCCTCGTCATTGCCGTGACCTTCATCATGTTGAATCTATTGACTGACCTGATCTACGCATGGATAGATCCGAGGATCAAGTATGAGTAGTGGAGAACAAAGCGAGCCGCAGGTCCTTTCCGATGACTCGCCTCGCGAGCGGCTGACAACGTGCAAAGCGCAGGAGTGCGGCAGCTAACCCGGAGCGATCCGCCCGCGCAAATCCACCTGGCGCATCCTGATTGCAGAATCCGCGTGTGACCATCCCGGGCACGGTTATCCTGATCCTGCTGCTGTGATGGCGGCTGTTCGCGCCGTGTGCTCGCGCCGAAAGACCCACTCAGGATCAACGCCCAGATCCGACTTGAAGGGCCGAGCAGGCGAAGCATGGCTCGGAACCGACGAGAATGGGCGCGATCTGTTGAGCCGGATCATCGTCGGGTCCCGCACGTCTATGATTGTGGCTATCTCTCCGTGACCATCGCGACCATTCTTGGCGTGGGATTTGGCCTTGTTGGTGGATACTTCGGAGGTATCTGGGAATTCGTCACGATGCGGAGCGTCGATGTGCTGCTTGTCTTTCCGCCGATACTGCTGGCGATCTCGGTCGTGGCATTTCTTGGGCCAAGTACCCGTAATCTGATCCTGGTCATCGGCTCTGCTCTATATGACCCGCTTTGCACGGATCGCGTTTGGCTCGGTTGTCCAGGTCAAGTCTCGGAATACGTCGAAGCGGCCAAAGTCATCGGGGCAGGGGACGCTCGAATTCTCGGGAAGTACATCCTGCCGAACATCCTCGCCCCGATCTTTGTGCAATCTCACTCAGCCTGGGTTTCGCGATTCTGCTCGAATCGGGCCTGTCGTTTCTTGGCCTGGGGACTCCGCCGCCGAATCCTTCCTGGGGCAACATGATCGGCGCGGCGCGTGGCTATCTCCAGCAGAACGCCTGGTTCGTCTTCTGGCCTTCGCTGATCATCTCGATTGCCATTCTCAGTTTCAATACCCTCGGCGACGGCCTGCGAGATTCGCTCGACCCGCGCTTGCGACAGTAGTGAATGCTCCAAGTGGTCTACGCACTTGCTCGCAAGGAAGTTCTCTCTATGACTATCAGGGCGTCCTGATGAACGGCCTGGGAATTCTTCGCCGTCACTCCTCGATGTCATGCCGGAGTACATCGAGGTTCGAATTATCGTGAATGCGGCGGAACACCACCGCACCACAGGAAAGGGAACCTGACATTGGTTGATACACGCTTCATGAATTGGGTCGACTTCGATGCGCTACGGAAAGAAACCGACATGGTACTCATTCCCTTCGGGGCTGTAGAGGTCTACGGACCGCACCTGCCACTTGGCGCCGACGGAATCTCGACGTCCGCTCTGGCTTTGAGGGTCGCCAGCGGAGGAACCGGCGTTTGTCGCGCCGCTCATCCCGGTCGGCTACTCGAAAGCGCTGGCGGATTTTCCGGGCACGCTGAATGTCCGGCCCTCGTCGCTCGTGGCCTACACCCGTGACATCGCCGAGAGCTATATCGGTTGGGGCTGCAAACGCATCCTCTTCATCAATGGCCACGCAGGAAACGTCGCCTATCTCTCTGAATTGGCAAGCGAGCTAGAGGAAGAGTATGGCGTGCGAGTCGCCCAGATCGACTGGTGGCGCTTCATCCAGCCATTGGTCGAGGATATGGTCGAGGCGGATTTCCTCCCGCATGGCCACGCCTCAGAATTCGGCACGAGCGTGATGCTTCATCTGGCAGGCGAACATGTCAAGATGGAGCGGGCCGTCCGCACCGAGCCGAAGATCTCCAACGAGTTCCCGGACTTCCTCCGGCCTCGCAAGTACGGTGACGCCACCGATACCGGCGTCGTCGGCGATGGCACGCTGGGTACTGAGGAGAAGGGCGCTGAGACCGTCCGCAGGGCGGTAGCCCGAACGCTCGAGTTCATCCGTAGCGACCAGTTCACATCTCCGTCGTAGCACGTTGAAAAGCAAACCGGGCGGTTCCCGTTGTGGAACCGCCCGGTAGCTCTATTCCTATTCGTAGCTCAGAATCTCTCGAATCGTCAGGCGCGAGGCTGTCCGGGCGGGACGGCTTGCCCCGATGCCGCCGATCAGGAGCGTCGCGACGAACCATATCGCGACCGCGAGCCAGGAGAAGGCGAAGGGCAGCGGGGTGAAGATAAACGCGTTGCCTATTCCCTGACCAAGCAACCAGACAACCGGGACACCGAACAGCACGCCCAGCAGCCAGCCTATCAACCCAATCGTCAGTCCCTCAGTCAGCAGGCCGCGTTGAATCGCGCGGCTAGAAGCGCCGACAGTTCGCAAGACGCCTATCTCGCGAGTGCGCTCCAGCACGCCGAGCGTCATCGTGCCGGTCACGCCGACGACGGCAACGATGCCGAGCAACGCTGCGACGACCAGCAACGTCCAGACCAGCAGATCAAAGAGCGATTGCGTCTGGCCCCGGATATCCGCGTTCGTCTGAACACTGCCGAGCGGCACACCGGCATCCAGCAGTGCCCGTTCGAGCGCCTCGCTGACCTGCGTGGCATCCTGACTGGATTGAAGATTGACGGCCAGCAGATTGGTCTCCCCCGGGCTACCCAGCATGCGGGAGAGTTCGTCAACCGGGACGTAGGCGATCGGGCCGATGAGCTGGGTCGTTATCGAACCAACGATCGTCCAACTTTGCCTGCGCCCTTCGACGTCGAGCTCGACCTCGCCGCCCAGGACGAGATCATCCTCTTCCCTGAGGAAATCCTCGTTCACGACGATCGCATTCGTATCTCCCGGCTCCAGCCAGCGGCCACCGGTGAGCGTCGGTTCGATCGACTGCGACGCGGGCGGTAGACCGATCATGAAGATGTTTTCGTTCTCCGTATTGTCGGGACGGATTCGGAATGCATCGCGTCGGAGCCAGCCTTCAACATTGGCGACTCCAGCTTGCTCCATCACGATTGGAGCCGCGTCATCGAGCGGAATCTGGTCGGTCAGCAGGAGTTCGACATCGTAGTCGGTGTAACCGCCGACCTGGTCCGCGACGCGTTTGAGCGCCTGATCGGTCGATAGCAGCCCAATGAGCAGCGCGCCGGTAAGCGAGACCGTAGCAAGTGTCAGGATGAGACGCGAACGATTGCGGAACGTATTACGGAGAGCCAGCCGCGTCGGCGCTCTGAGTCGCCCAAGCCCGGGAATTTGTAGACCGAACGAGTTTGAAGCAAGACCGTAGTCGCTGATCGTCTCTCGCACCGTCTTGCGCGCGGCACGTCGAACGCTCCAGGCCACGGCGATCATCGGCGCGACAATCGCGACAGCGGCTTCGGCGGCCAGCGTTGCCCAGGGGACTCCGAGCGGCAGCAAGTCGAAGTTCAACAACTCCGAGAAGAATCCGGCCATCGCTCTCCCGGCCAGGATCGATAGCGGAATCGCGATGACCAGCGCAACAATCGCGAGCACTAGAGTGTAGGTGAGATAGAGTCGGGTCAGCTGCCCGGATGTCGCGCCGATTGCCTTCATTATCCCGACCTGCTGGCGCTGTTCGGTCAGCAGCGCGGACATCGTATTGACGATGAGCACACAGGCGAGGATGAGGATGAAGATCGAGAGCATCTGGAGGGCGATCACCATACCGTCCAGGGCATTCTGAGCGCGATGCTCGCCAGGCTCCCGAATCTCGCTGCGCTCGACGGCCAGGCCCGCCGGTTCCACGACTTGATCACGCACGAGCGCCGAGACTGCCAATGCCTGATCCCGGTCGAGCGGGTTTTCGGCGGCGCGCAAAAAGATCGTGTTGAGCAGCCGCGATCCGGTCAGCCGCTCGATCGTATCCATCGTGACGTAGCCGCGCGGGTAGCCGCCGAAGATCGGCGAGACTTCCCAGAAGTCGTGGGCTGTACCGCTCACTTCGATCGTGGTCGAATCCTGTCCCGGAACTTGGATCTGGATCTGATCGCCGACGTCAACGCCGAGTTCCGGCACGGTAGCGCGTTCGATAACGATCGTCTCCCCGGCGGCGGCCATGTGCCCTTTTCCGGGTTGATCCAGGCGACACTGTTCTCGGAGAAATCCGGCATAGAGACGAGCTCGAAGTTCGTCCATTCCACTCCGTCGGTGCTTGCGCGCACCAGCAGCCGATACCTGCCCTCGGCTTCTCCGACGGCGTCCAGCTCGCGAACGGCGTCGACGAGATCAGCCTGGAATGGCTCGATGCTCATCACGACCGACGGGGGATTCGATTCTTTGAAATCGCGTTCAAAGGAACGCTGAACATCTCTCGTTGCAAGGAAGATCGTGCCGAATGCGAAGACACCGACGAGGAGCGAAAGCGTTGCGAGCACGCTGCGCGAGCGCCTGCGCGTCAGGTCTGCGCGAATTTTGCGCCAACGAGTCTTCATCTTCTGTCACCTTACCAACTGAGGGGATTCGACAATGCGGCCATCGCGCACTGTTACCAGTCTCCCGGCACGCGCAGCCAGCTCGCGGTCGTGCGTCACCATCAGAATCGTCCGGCCGCGCTCGCTGAGGTCGACGAAGTGATCCATTACCGCACTGGCATTCTTTGAATCGAGATTGCCGGTTGGCTCGTCGGCGACGAGTACGGGAGGGTCATTGGCGAGGGCGCGCGCAATCGCGGCACGCTGTTGTTGCCCGCCCGACACCTGCGATGGGAACTTGTCGGCGTACTCGCCAACGCCAAAGCGCTCCAGCAGTTCGCGGGCGATTCCGTCGCGATCTCCGGTAGCGTGCACCCCGCAGAAGTCCATTGGCATGATGACGTTTTCCACCAGCGTCAAGGCCGGAATGAGCTGGAAGAACTGAAAGACGACGCCGACGTTGCGTCCCCGCCAGCGTGCGGCGGCGTCCTCGTCGAGCTTGCCCACATCGACGTCACCGACGCGGACTGTGCCGCTCGTCGGCCGGTCGATGCAGGCGACGAGATTGAGCAATGTGGATTTTCCAGAACCGGACGGGCCGACCACAGCAGCGAACTCTCCCGGATGAATGGAAAGATCTACCTCTGAGAGGGCCGGGTATTCGAGTGGGCCGGTTCTATATGTCTTGGTGACACTCTCAAATGCGATCATGCTCGTCCTTCGTTGAGACCGAACGAGTTCACGGGCGCTCCAACTCTTGTGCGCTTCAAAAGACTCTGTTGAGGTACTCATCTTCTCTAGTTGGGATGAGATGACTCGGCCATCGAGCATCCGGACGATGCGGTCTGCGCGCTCGGCGACATGCTCATCGTGGGTCACCATCAAAATCGTTAGCTGACGCTCGTCTCTCAACTTCTCCAGTAGGTCCAGGATTTGAGCCCCGGCTCTGGAATCGAGGCTGCCGGTCGGTTCGTCGGCTAGGAGGATTGGCGGCTCATTCGCAAGCGCACGAGCGACCGCAACACGCTGACGTTCGCCGCCGGAGAGTTGTGTGGGGCGGTTTCCGTAGCGACCACCAAGACCTACCAGGTCCAGGAGCTCGCGCGCCCGCTTGCGGCGCTCGCGGCCGCTGAGCCCAGCCTCGAACATCGGCACCTGAACGTTTTCTTCGGCAGTCAAGGCGGGAAGCAGGTTGTGCATCTGGAAGACGAGACCAACATCGTGCGCCCGGAAACGGCTCAGATTCCGCTTCTTCGCCAGATCCTGGCCAGCGACGATGACTCTGCCCTCATCCGGACTATCTAGCGCAGCGATGATGTGTAGCAGCGTTGATTTCCCGCAGCCTGATGGTCCCATCAGCGCGATGAATTCACCCCGTCCGATGCGTGAGGCTCGCGCCGCGCAGCGCACGGATGCGCCCATCGTCAAATGATTTGGTGACGTCTTCGACAAGAATAGCCAGTGCCTTCTCATTCATGCCGCAACGCCTCCATCGGAGTTAGCCGAATTGCCCTTATTGCCGGATAGATTGCCCCGATGACGGCAACCGCCATTGCGACCACGAAGGCGCGCAAGAAGACTGCCGCGCTGTATTTCGGTTCCAGCAGATTCTGGACGGTTGAAATTTGGGTGACGCCTTGCACTGCGAGAATGCCGAGAAGACTGCCGATGACTGCCGCGAAGAGGCAGAGCAGCAACGATTCGCTCAGCACCATTCTCAAGATCCGCCTGCTGGTCCAGCCGACAGCGCGCAGGACGCCGAATTCACGGGTGCGTTCGAAGACAGACATAATCATCGTGTTCATGACACCGACCGCGCCGATGATCACCGCCAGGGCCGAGATTGCAAGGGTCAACGCGTCAATAATCTCGATTCCCTGGTCAACCTCGCCATACTCCGAGACGTCTGCGATGGTGACGAGTTGCGGGTACGTCTTTTCGATCTCATCGCGAAGTTCCGTGACGTCAACGCCCTCGCGGGTTTTGACATAGACCATCGTCACCTGCCCCGGCCTGCGCGTCATCTCTTGCACGGCCTGAAGCGGCGCTTCAGCTCCTCCATCGAGCCACGTATCTCCAGTTTCGTAAATTCCAACGACGGTAAATGCGCGATCGGCGATCTCGACTTCATCACCGAGATTGGCACCCAGATCGCTCGCGGCTTTCGTCCCTAACATGATCTCGTTTGGGGTTTCGCCGGCGAGCAATCGCCCTGCGACAAGTGGAGGAGGACTGATAGCGAGAGCGTCAGCCCGCACACCGAGCAAGACGAAGTAGGGGTTGCCGGCAACTCGCTCGATATCGATCAATGCACCCGAGGTCCAAGCGACTCCAGGTAGATCGTCAACCTGTTGCCATTCCTCTTCGGAGACGTTGCTGAACGAGAGGTCGGCCGTGCCCTCTTGCGCGACGATGAAGTCCGAGCCTCCGACTCGCAGGATCTGCCCCGCCGACTCCTTGACACCTTCGGTGATGACGCCGAGTGCGACGACCGTCGTGATGCCGATGGCGATTCCGATCATGGTCAGTCCTGCTCGCACCGGCTGACGAATCAGATTCTTTAGGATCAATGCGAAGAATGACATGCGCTACCCCCATCAGTGTCTTCTGGAGATCAGACTACAGACGGAGGCATTGCAGCGGCAACGGATAGGTGACGCGAGATGTGACAACCTCGTGTCAATTCGGAAGTCATGGAGTGCAGTGAATTCGTCAAGGGTAAGCGCCCTCAGTGCCAGGCAATCCTTTGCTGTCGTTCGTGACACGGCAGACACAGTACCGTGTCCAGCGGCCGGCAACGTGGCGACAACTATCAGGGAAGATATGCCTGATTGGTCACTCTCAAATACCTACGATGCTCAATTTCCGAGTATGACACTGCTCCACTCACCCACCGACACAGGTTGGACAATGTTCACAATGAGATGCGGGAATGTTATGTGGGTGGCGGTTACAGAGCCACTGCAGCCCTGGTTGCAGGGCTGCAGTGGGGAATGAATGTGCTAGCTGTTGAGCGCTTTCCAGACCTTCTGTGCGCTGAATGGCATATCCAGATGGCGTATGCCGTGCGGTGCGAGCGCATCGAGGACGGCGTTGGCGACGGCTGGCGTCGAGCCGATGGTGGCTGCCTCGCCGATCCCCTTTGCACCGAGCGGATTGAGTGGCGAAGTTGTCACCGTTCGGTCAAGCTCGAACATTGGGAAAAGTTCAGCCTTCGGGATCGCGTAATCCATTAGCGTCGCCGTCACCAGTTGGCCACTCTCGTCGTAGACCGCTTCTTCGACCAGTGCCTGGGCGATGCCCTGAGCCAGTCCGCCATGGACTTGGCCTTCGAGCAGCATTGGGCTGACGACGTTGCCGCAGTCGTCGATCGAGACGTACTTCACCAGCTTCACCTGGCCGGTATCGGGATCGATCTCGACGACGGCGATGTGGGTGCCGAATGGGAATGTCTCATCCTCGGGGCTGAAGTAGTTGACCGTCTCAAGTCCGGCTTCCATTCCTGCCGGGATGTTCGCGCTATAGGCCGCTCCGGAGATATCGGAGAGGGTCACGAAGGGGTCCGGAGCACCCGCCGCATGATAATTGCCCTCTTCCAGGACGATGTCTTCGGCGTCGACCTCGAGCAGATGACCGGCGATGCGATCAGCCTTTTCGCGGATCTTGTCGAGCGAGAGCATCAACGCGCCGCCGCCGACGACCAGCCCGCGGCTGCCACCGGTGCCGTTGCCCTGGGCGGTGTTGTCCGTGTCGCCGTGGTGGACGACGACGTCTTCGAAGTCTGCGCCGATGCGGTCAGCCGCGATCTGGGCGAAGGTCGTCTCCTGGCCCTGACCGTGCGGCGAGATACCGGTGTAGACGCTGACCGCGCCGCTCGGCTCGACTTTCACGATGCTCGACTCCCAGGGGCCGAAGCCGCAGATCTCGACGTAGCTGGCCATGCCGATGCCGAGGATGCGGCCCTCGGCGCGGGCATCAGCCTGCATCTTGCGCAAGTCGCTATAACCGGCCACTTCGAGCGCTTTGTCGAGCGCTTTCGCGTATTCGCCGGTGTCGTATTTCTCGCCGGTTGCTGTCGTAAACGGGAATGCGGCCGGGTCGATGAAGTTCTTGCGGCGCAGCTCAGCCGGATCCATGTCCAGCTTCTGGGCCAGCATGTCGACAGCGCGTTCGATGTAATAGGCCGCCTCGGGACGCCCTGCGCCACGGTACGCGCCGATTGGCGTCGTGTTGGTGTAGACGGCGCTAATGTCGAGATCGACGGCAGGAATGTCGTAGCAGCCGACGGCCATCGTCGCTGTCAGATAAGCCAGATCGAGTCCTTTCGGATACGATCCACCATCCTGAATGACCTTGAGCTTGAGGCCGGTGATCTTGCCATCGTTCGTTGCCGCCAGTTCGATATCGGCGATCTGAGCGCGGCCGTGATTGGTGACCAGGAAGTTCTCGCTGCGATCCTCGACCCAGCGCACGGGCCGTCGCAGGTGCTTCGCCAGCGCGCAGACGGCAAGCTCTTCGTGATAGACGCCGAACTTGCTGCCAAAACCTCCGCCGACCTCGGGCGCGATGACGCGCATGTTGGCCTGGGTCAGCCCGAGCTTTGGGGCGGCCTCGTTGCGCCAGCCATGCGGGGCCTGGGTCGAGACCCAGACGGTTAAGCCGCCAGTCAGGGGATCGGGCGAAGCGGCGCAGGCACGGCCCTCCATCGCCAGAGGAACCAGTCGCTGGGAGAGAATGCGCTCTGAGATCGTCACGTCGGCGTTGCTGAACGCTCCATCCACATCGCCAGCGGAGCGCTGGTGGGCCATGCCGATGTTGTTGGCGACTTCGTCCCAGACGAGCGGCGCGCCCTCCTCGGTCGCCTTTTCGTAGTCGACAACGGCTGGCAGCACCTCGTAATCAACCATGAATCGCCTCAGCCGCATCGCGCCCCTGGCCCTCGCTGTCGGCCAGCACGACGGCGATCGGTTCGCCCACCCAGCGCACCTTGCCCTGGGCAAGCGTCTGGACTGACGGGAATCGGAATGGTTCCCGTATCAACCTCTTCGAGTTCCGCGTCGCCGCTGGTCCCGCTGCCGCCAAGCGGCTCGGCCAGGGTTACCATCTGTTCGTTCGTGTAGATGCCGTGCACGCCGGGCATCCCTTCAGCGGCGGATGTATCGATCGAGACGGATACGGGCATGAGCATGCGGCGAGCGCAAGAAGCTGGCGTGGAGCATCCCGGCCAGTTGCATATCGCCGACATACATCGAACTACCGGTGATCAACCGGGGGTCTTCCTTGCGCCGGATGCGAGCGCCCATCATCTGGCTGCGTACCATGAGACGGTCCTTTCCTCATATATGGATTGCCGGTCTAACCCGGCATTGGACAGCCTAGCATCTTCCAGCAATCGGCGAAAGGTGTACTGATGGCCCCTGAAGTTGGTAGAGCGATTTTGATAATAGAATGCAGTCGTTCGCTCTCGCCGAGGAACAGAAGATGCGATTCAAAAGTCCCCAATCCCAGAACAGCATTGAGCATTTCCTATCCACCTGCTGGAGCTATCGCCGATGGTGCCAGGGTTGTCCTCGACAATCCGGCGGGGATCATCTATTCCTGGGGCGACAGCGTTCCTGCTCTGGAGGACGAACGGGCTGGGCAGTCGAAAACTGCGGTGGGAGTGAGAATCTGAAAGATGGATGACGTTGGAACGTGCCGTTTCTGTCAAGAGAATGATTGAACTGATGGTATCCTTCGCGGTTGGTGTCGGCGCACCTCCCAGGTTGGGTTAATAGGGCGCAAGCTCAATTCGTCTTCGAACCTCTGGAGTGATCTTTCGCATGCGCTCATGGCGCGTTTGGCTCGGACTTCTCATCAGCATCGTCTTCGTCTTTCTTGCCCTACGCGGGCAGGACTTTGGGCTTATCTGGGATTCCATCCGAAACGCTGACTACATCTGGCTCCTGCCCGCCATCGTCGTCTATTTCGTCGGTGTCGCTGTGCGAGCGGTCCGCTGGGACTACCTGTTACGCGGTGTCGCCAAAATCAGTCCTGTCCAACTCTTTCCGGTTGTCTGTATTGGCTATATGGCCAACAACGTCTTGCCCTTGCGAGCTGGGGAACTGGTGCGCTCCTACGCTCTCTCGACACGCCATCAGGTGCGGAAGACTGCATCCCTGGCGACAATTGCCGTAGAGCGGATCTTTGACGGCCTGACGATGCTCCTCTTCTTTGCCATCGCCTCGCTCTCCATCGCACTGACCCATGATCTCCGCACCGTCTTCTACCTCGCCTCCGTACTCTTCACGGCAGTGATAGCGGGCATGTTGGTATTCGTCTTCGCCCCCGGCCTGCGCGACCGCCTGATTGCCGCTGTCATCGCACGCCTGCCGGAACGGATCGGTATGCGAATTGAGCCGATGGCACAGTCCTTCATTGACGGCCTGAGCATTCTCCGCCGACGAAACGAAGTATTGGGTGTCGCGCTGGCTTCGATCTGCGCCTGGTCACTTGAAGCATCTATGTACCTTTTGATCGCCGAGGCATTCGGAATGGATATTTCACCTTTCGGCATCTTGATGATCACGGCAGTCGCGAACCTGGCGACGTTGATTCCGTCATCGCCCGGCTACGTCGGCGCGTTCGAATATGGCGTCATCCTGGTCGTCGCAGGGCCGCTTGGCTTCGGGCGTGAACTGGCACTTTCATATGCCGTCGTCGTCCACGCCGCGCTCTACCTGCCGGTGACATTGCTCGGCTTCGTCTTCTGGTGGCGCGAGAGTCTCTCCTGGGGCGCAGTCCAGGAGGTTGAACAGGTGGCAAGCTAGCCGTGGAAATCTTTAGAGCGTTCGTGCTCGGTGTCGTGCAGGGGCTGACGGAGTTTCTTCCGATCTCATCTTCCGCTCACCTCATCATCGTCCCCTGGCTCTTCGGCTGGGAACCGTTTGGTCTGGCTTTCGACGTCGCGCTGCATCTCGGCACTCTAACCGCGATCCTGATCTATTTCCGCAGCGAACTTGTCGCGATCCCTACCGGTTTGATTCGGGGTCGGGCTGAAATGAGACACGGTCGACTACCGGCCGATCCGATGGCGCGGCTCGGTCTCTTCATTGCTGTCGCGACCCTCCCGGGCGCTATTGCCGGGCTACTGGCCGAGAGCGCCATTGATAGCGCCTTCCATGGTGATCCCGTCTCGCGCGGCGCCATCGCGGCGATAGCCATTGTCATGGTGGTCGTCGGCCTGGTCCTGGAGGTCGCTGATCGACGTGGCAACAAGCGCGTGAACGAGACATGCCGAGATCACGTTTCGGCAGGCAATAATCATAGGAGCTGCCCAGACGCTGGCACTCGTGCCCGGTGCGTCGCGGTCCGGAACGACGATCACCGCCGGTCTATTCGTCGGACTCACCCGCGCTGACGCCGCCCGCTTCTCGTTCCTACTGGGCGTCCCGCTAATTGCGGGCGCAGGGTTGAAACAGATTCTGGAGGTTTCGACCGGCGGCCTTGGCGATGTCAGCCTGGGCGTCTTCGCCGTTGGAATCATCACCGCTGCACTGACCGGTTACGCGGCTATTGCTGGTCTGCTGGCCTTCCTCCAGCGACGCCCGGTCACCGTGTTCGTCGTGTACCGCGCTATGCTGGGCATTGGTCTGCTGATCTTGCTTGCTGCGGGCTTCAACGGCTAGCTTATGTCAACGTATTCGATGCGATTGGCAGACGACCTGACACCGTGACCAACCTCACTCGCCTTAAATCAGGCCGTTCCAGCAGTGCGTATCCGAGCTGCGGCTGCCGCGACCTTCTCTTCATCGATGCCAGTTTCGATCCCGAGTCCGTGCAGCAAGCGGACGAGCTTTTCGGTGGCGAGATTGCCAGGCGCGCCGGGCGCAAAGGGACAGCCGCCGAGACCGCCAGCAGCGCCGTCGAAGACGGTGATGCCGGCTTCCAGCCCCAGCATGACATTTGGCAGGGCCAGATCGAATGTGTCGTGCAGATGCAGCGCCAGACTCTCAACCGGCAACTGATCCACAGCCAACGATAGGACTGCGTCCATGTCCTGCGGCGTCGCCCTCCCCACCGTGTCGGAGATCGCGACTTCGTCGACGCCGAGATCGAGAAGTCGAGCAGAGACCTCGAGCGCCTTCTCTGGCGCGATCCGGCCCTCATAGGGGCAGTGAAACGCCATCGACACGTATCCGCGCACCCAGACACCTTCAGCCTGAGCCAGCGCAATAACTGGTTTGAAACGCTCGAAGGTTTCCGTCGATTGTCGCTCGGACGTTCGCCTGGCTGAATTCTTCCGACGCGGCAGTGAAGACGCAGACAGCGTCGACGCCCGCTTCCAAGGCTCGCTCCATACCTCGTTCATTAGGAACGAGGACCGGATAGCGAACACCCGGCCGCCGCTCGATGCCCGCCATGACCTCGCTGGCATCTGCGAGCTGAGGGACGGCCTTAGGGTGAACGAAGGAAGTTGCCTCAATCCACCGTAGTCCCGCATCGGCGAGTGCGTTGACGAAGGCGATCTTCTCTGCCGAGGGAATCAAAGCTGATTCGTTCTGAAGGCCGTCTCGTGGCCCGACCTCGAAGACGGTGACTCGTTCAGGCAGCGACTGCAGGAGTTGACTCATCGTTAGCTCTCCTTAATCTTCCGCTGGCTCGATCGACACGAGAATCTGACGCAGGCCGACGAGATCGCCTTCAGAGGCCGAGGACGTGGCTAACCGTTCCACTAAAATGTGCGGCCAGGCTCAATTCCATCTTCATCGCTTCCATGACGGCGACAACCTCATCTTCCTCGACCGGTTGGCCCGCCTGAACCAGAATCTGCAGCACCTTCCCGGGCATCGGCGCTCGAATCTCGCCATCACCCGCCGCTCGGACATGACCTCGCGGGGGCAGTGGCCCAGTCTGGACGAGCCAGCGCCCTTCAGGAGTGACGACCTCCCAGCCGCTGTCGATAGCGACGACGAGCAGCGCAGAAACAGGATTGCTCATAGAAGATCGGCTGAGTGTAATCGTCTTCTGCCACGCGAATTCATCGGCGTCGTGAAACGTAGCCGTCGCGGGGGAGACGATGCGAAATGGCCCTATCTCACCCCAGGCCGTTCCAGTGGCCCTCTCCTGCGCTTGCGATGTTGAAAGTACCGAAGCCAGCACGTCGTCTGACGGCGGCTCCGACTGGAGCACGATGTCGCCGGCGGTCGCCAGATCGTGCGTGTTTGAATGGAACGGCGAATCTTCGGCGAGAGCTGCCAGCAACCAGGGGCGGTTGGTCGCGATACCGGCCACGCGCAACTCTGCCAGCGCCGAAGACAACGCTGCAATCGCACGGTCTCGATCCGGTGCGTGGACGATCATTTTCGCGATCATCGCATCGTAGCTGCCCGGCACGCTGTCACCAGCAGCGTATCCGGCGTCGATCCGCAGACTTGTGCCGGGTATGCTCGATGAGCGGGGAAACTCCAGCACTCGAAGGAGTCCGGGCGAAGGAAGAAACTGCTGGAACGGATCTTCAGCGTACAAGCCGGGCCTGGATGGCGTGACCGCTCGATTCAACGTTTTCGGGCAGTTGCCCGCCGCTGGCGAGTTCGAGTTGGAGGGCAACGAGGTCCAGGCCGGTGACCTCCTCGGTAACAGTGTGTTCAACCTGAAGGCGCGGGTTGATCTCCATGAAAAAGAAGCGTCCATCGGCGCCAACGAGAAACTCGACCGTCGCCAGATTGAGCAGCTGATATGCCCTCAGCCATCGTCTGGCCGCCGAGTGAATCTCCTGTCCGCAGTTCGTCGGATAGTCCAGGCGCTGGCGCTTCCTCGACAACCTTCTGATGGCGGCGCTGGAGCGAGCAATCGCGGTCGCCGATCACGATCGAGCGCCTGCCGTCGCCGGCGACCTGAACCTCGACATGCCGGGCGCCGTCGAGGTAATGCTCGAGAAATAGCTCCTGATCCGCCCCTGACCCACCGGCTTCGTTGAGGGCCGACTGAATAGCGCAATGTAGCTGATCGAGGCTTGACGCCACCCGCAGACCACGCCCGCCTCCAGCGCCCGGAGACCTTTGCGATGACCGGATAGCCGAGACTTTCTGCAACTGCTCCCCAGGCGTCGCGATCATCGAGATCGAGCGCCGTCGCTACCGGGCAGGACCGGCACTCCATGCTGCACAGCAATTTCGCGGGTCGCTATCTTATCGCCGGCCAGTTCCAATGTTCGGGGGACGGACCAATAAAGGTGATGCCAGCTTGTGCGCAAGCACTGGACAGTCCGGCTCGTTCGCTCAGGAAACCGTAGCCGGGATGTAGCGCGCTCGCGCCAGCGGCGAGAGCCGCGTCGACAACCGCCTGCACATCGAACTCGCCACCCGGGTTCAATCTGATAACATCGCCGATTTCACGCGCAGCCAAGCCATCCCAGTCCGGTTCTCCGAGCAACACAACCGGACGCCAACCATGAGCGCGGGCAGTCCTCGCAATGCGGACGGCGATCTCGGCGCGATTGGCGATAGCAAGAACTGGCGCGGGCATTACACATCCTCGGCAATCGTAACGGCCCAGGCGGGCTTGCGCTTTTCGAGAAACGAGTTCAGACCTTCCTGGCCCTCTTCGCTCGCTCTGCGGTCGGCGGCCAGATTCAGGATCATTGAGCGCCGCCCGTCGCGAGTCAGGTTCGAGTGAGTAAGAGCATGGAGAAGATGTTTGATGTCTGCCAGCGCGCCCGGCGCTCCAGCCCGGAACTGGCCGACAACCTCTTCAATCGCCTGGTCAAGATCTTCAGCCGGAACGACCTCATGAACCAGGCCGATCTGCAGCGCTTCATCGGTTCCAAACGGCTCCGAGCGCAGCATCAACTGTCTGGCATTGCGCGGGCCGAGCGAGGTCAAAACAGCTTCAGAGATGACGGCTGGGACGATGCCGAGACGAGCTTCTGAGAGCGAAAAACGCGTCCCCTCGGCAGCGATCGCGAAATCGCTGGCACAAATCAAGCCCATCGCCCCTCCGAAGGCAGCCCGTTGGACGCGGGCGATGATCGGGAGCGGACAGCGCATCATATAGTCCTGCAAGTCGTAGAGCAGCGCGCCGTCATCCTTGACTTGCTGGCGGTCGGAAACCTGACGGTATTGGTTGATGTCGGCTCCAGCGCAGAAGACCGGCTCGGCGCCAGCGAGGACGATCGCTCTCGCCCCGGCCTCTTCCACAGCTCGTTCCATCGCCGCCCGGATCGCGGCGATGTGTTCCCGCGATAGCGCGTTCCGGACTTCGGGCCGGTTCATCGTCAGCCAGACGGCGTCGCCGCGTCGTTCGTAGAGGACTAAATCAGGCATCTTGGAAACCCCTGTCTGCGCATTGAATGGCCATCGCCTCCGCAAAAAGGATAGCCCGAATGGACGATTCTGTACGTTCGGCAAGCAGCGTTGGAATTCCGTAATCTTTGCTCCGTACGATTTAGCGGGTTGAATGGTAATCCCGGCCACGGTCGGAGGGATGCCGTGCCCGTAGACTGGTATCTGATGAGGCGTCGAATACTGGAATGCAAAGCTTGAAGACCACCGCCATCAGCCTGCAGTTGAGTGGTGGCCCGATCGAGGATAGGATCGCTGCATTCGGCATCCCTTATCCGGTTGCCATCGACGTAGATCGAGATACATGTAGCGCGTACGGCATGCGCGGTGATCGGTGCGGATGGAGAATTACTGCTCCGGCAGGCAGGGATTGTTATCGTCGATGCTGCCATCGAATTAATCGATTAAGAACTCGCGATGAATTCATAGACACATGGGCACAGGGCTCGAAACGAAAGGTTACTGACATGATGCGAAGTGGACCGCCACGATGGCTCGTTGTCGCGATCACACTAATCGTGGCGCTGCCGCTCCTCGTAGCATGTGGCGGAGACACAGCAGGCGGCGATTCTGCCGTCAATACACCTGAGCCAACGAGTTCGACTGATAGTGCCCAGGCAGTCCAGGTTGATTTTGCGCCCGAGATCGGCACCATCGACAACTGGTACAACGGCGATGCGACGACGCTCGCCGAATTACGCGGCAGTCCTGTGCTGCTTGTCTTCTGGGCTGACTACTGAGCGACATGTCGGTCGGAGGTTCCGGCCCTGAATGCATGGTACGAGCAGTATGGTCCCGAGGGTCTAACCGTCATCGGTGTTAGCCGCCAGACGAGCCTCGGACCACTCGGTGACACCGTCAAAGAACTCGGTATTAATTACCTGATCGCCGAAGACAGCGACCGCGATACGTGGGACGCTTACGGGATGCGCGCCTACCCATCATGGGCATTCATCAATGCGGACGGGTCACTGGGTGGCCGCGCAGTTGGCAAAGTCACCAACGGGCAGGCGCTTGATCTTATCGAGCAAGCTATGGGCGCATGACGTTGAATGCCGCCTCTCGCAGCTACGATGGACCAGCGATGTTCATTAGGAACGAACGATGACGATAACCGATGCACCCCTGCTCTTCGCCGCGTTCATCGCGGTCATCGGCGGTCTGCTCTCGTTCGTCTCACCGTGTGTCATGCCGCTGGTGCCAGGCTATCTCGGCTATCTGACTGGCACAGTTGTCAGCGGATCGAGCACACCTCCACGACGCCAGCTCCTGATCCATTCCCTGGTTTTCGTGCTTGGCTTTGCGGTGGTTTTCACCATCTTTGGCATCGCCGTTGGACAGTTCCTCGAACGCTGGCAACAGGGGCTGGATTACATCCGCTGGTTCGGCGGCATAGCTGTTATCATCCTCGGTATCCACACTATCGGGCTCGTCAGGATTCCGCTCCTCGATCGCCAGGCGAAAGTATCAGCCGAGGACAGATTGCCGCGCGGAAGACTCGGCTCCTCGTTCCTTCTGGGCGTTTTCTTTGCCGCTGGTTGGAGTCCCTGCGTAGGTGCGATTCTCTCAGGCATCTTCGCCATTGCCGCGACGCAGGGTGCGCGCGCCGGGGTGCTCTTCTTCTTCTACGCCGTCGGTCTCGGCATCCCCTTCGTCCTGACAGCCGTGGCATTCGGCTGGATCACGCCGCTACTTCGCAGAATGAATCAACATCTTGGAGTCGTCTCGGCCGTCTCCGGTGTCTTTCTGATCGTCGTCGGTGTACTACTGCTGACCAATCAGTTCGAGCGTCTGGCGCGATTCGCTCCGGCGATAGGCGAACCGGATCTCCTCACGCAAACAGGGCAACTGGTGTTACTGATGCTGTTAGCCTAGCAACGACGCATCCACAGAATCGCACCCATCGCCTGTAGCGGCGATTCGGTGAGTCGCCTTCTTTTCCCCAAATCACTGTCGGTATCAAAGAGGCAGCAGGATTCTGGGCTCTGCTGATACCTCATAGTGATTGATCCCCAACCAGGACGACTCATCGAGTTGCCGCTACCGGTGATGGGGACGAACTACTGCGACGAAATGCTAGCTATCCAGTATCTCCAGGACACTCCCAAAGCGTTCGATGCTCTCGATTGTGTTTGGAACGAAGTAGATCTGGATATGACTGATGCCCTCGTCGGCGAAGGCTTGTATGCCTGCTGCGATCTCCTCCGGGGAGCCAGTGAGCGGTTCGGCGGTGTCGGGCTTCATGCTAGCGCCGATCTCCCGTGTGCCCGTCTGATCGACCATGATCGACACTGTGCGCTCGAGCGTTGCCGGGTCGCGGCCGATCTCGCGACAGGCCGCGTCAATCTGTTCGCGCATCTCAGGAACCTGGTCAGCATTGCTGCGAGAGCTTGAGAGCCAGGCGTTCCAGCTCTCGACGTGCGGTAGCGTAGCGCGCAGCATGCGCGGGCCGCGGGAACCGATCATGATCGGCGGGCCACCCGCACGAGGACCGCTACCACGCAGCTCACACTCGCGGGCCGAATAGTATTTGCCATCGAAGTCGACTTGGCCATCTCTCAGCAGGCTATGGATGATGGTGAAGGCTTCCTCGAAGCGAGCGACCCGATGATCGAATGGGAATCCGAAAGCCCTGTATTCATCCTCATGCCAACCGGCTCCGATACCGAGAATGATCCGCCCACCGGAGATATCTTCGACAGAGTCGACCATCTTGGCGAAGAGGGCCGGGTTGCGAAACGATGTCGGTGTCACGACAGGACCGAGCTCGACGCGTTCGGTTACGGCCGCCAGCGCCGCCAGGATCGTCCAGCACTCTCGGACGCCCTGTTGGTCAATGGCAGTAGCTTCACCGCGATAGACCAGGTGGTCGGCGAACCAGACTGAATCAAAGCCCATATCTTCGGCGAGGCGCGCCATCGCTGCGTAGTCGCGCCATTGGGCTGTCTTCCCGCCCATATCGCCTTCGGCTTCCGGCAAGATGACGCCGAGCTTGCAGGGTCTTCCGGTGGATGATGACATAGGGCAGAATCCTCTCCTGTCGCGACGACGAATATGTCGTTCAGCCTAGCACTACTAGCGGGCAATGCCCCGAACTGCCCATGCACGCGCGATGAGGTATATCGATCCGTCTGCGTTGATAGGCAACTGCGACCCCAGCAGATTCCGAAGCGCCGTGCGGTCGTTCTCTGTCAGAGATGCGACGAACGTTGGCGCCGATCCTTGCCCGCCGAGAAAGGGCGACCAGAAATCATCGAAGTCGGTGAATGCAGTTGGAACGTCGATGGCGCGGGTTTCGACGCGCTCCAAACCGGCAGCCTGCCAGAGCTGTGTCAGTCCCGCAGGATTGCAGAACGAAAAGCGGATGGCTTCGTCGAGCGCGGCCGCTTCCGGAAAGAGTTCGACAGCGGCATCCCAGAAATAGCGCATGAACTGCATCTGATCGGCATAGTCCCAGACATAGGCGGCGACGGTTCCACCTGGTCTGGCGACGCGTGCCATGGAACGCACGGCACTTGCCGCCTCGGGTACGAAATTCAGGACAAGCCCGGAGATGACGGCATCGAAGGAGTTGTCTGGTTTTGTTGCGAGACTGGCGGCATCGTCAACGGCGAAACTTGCGCGACCGTCGTCCACGCGCTGCCGGGCGAATTCGACGTAGCCTGGTGACAGGTCGATGCCCTGGACGCTTGCTGGATCAGCCTCGGCGAGAATCGCCAGGGTGACGTCACCCGCCCCGCTACCGACATCCATCCAGTTCATTCCGGGCGGCAACGCGAGCCAGGAGACGAATTCCCGGGCGACGACCGCACTCCATCGTCCGACATACTGATGATAAGCGTCTCCGTCTGTCCAGCGATCTGTGAGTGGTTGGGGCATTCGAGATCACGTTCCCGTCAAATGTATTGGCACAGGTCACGATGACACAATACTATGACTGCACCGAGTTCATGGTCGGCCTGTAGCTACCGGTAGACCTCATCGTGGCTGCCGATATCGTGCAGGATGATTTCGCGCTCTGTCACCTGGAGCGTCAGGACGATACGGTTGTCGTAGTCGATTCGCACGGCGCTAAGGCCTTCGAGTTGTCCGTGGAGATCGTGAAGATGCAGGTGAGTCTGGTGGGGATCGACAGCGAGATCCTGAAGAGTTTGATCGATCTTTCGGCGCAGAAGCGGGTCTCCCCGTCTCAGGCGACGCGCTCGGCGTTTAAATCGATTCGTGGCGACTATCTTCCAACTCATTCGTCATCGCACAGGTCGAGATCACGAATCAAGTCTTCGGCGCTGTCGTAGGTCGTATATCGGCCCGCCTTGTAGTCCTCGACCGACGCCATCACTCTAGCGACGGCGGCTTCCTCTTCTGCCTCGACCAAGTCGCGATACCGTGATTCCGTCATCACGACGTAGCGCGGTTCGTCGTACTGGATGACGTGGACGGGACCCTTTTCGAGGAGGTCATCGACGGCGCTGATGCCACGCCGCTTGATCTCACGTGCCGGAATAGTGTTCATATTGGGTACTCCTTTGGGTACTAGTATGCGTATCCTATCACGATCGTTCTGAGATCGAGCCATCCTCACCTCGGAAAATGCTACGGTCCACTCACTATGGGACGGCCCATCTAAACGAGAGGGATCAAATGACCATCAGTGGAGTTCTAGCCTGGCACCCTGAGGTGGATATGACCGGCGATGAGATCGATGATTTTCTATCGGGCCGCTGGGTTGCGCGGATGGCGACCAACGGGCGTGACGGCTATCCGACGGTGAGCCCGCTCTGGTACTACTGGGACGGCAAGTGTCTCTACTTCAACATCGCCAGCACACGTCTCGCGCTTCGCAACCTCAGACGTGACCCGCGTTGCGCGGTTGTCATCGACATGGACGACCGGCCACTGATGGGCATGCGCGCGAACATGGCTAAAGCGGTGACGATCAAGGGCGATGCTGAATTGACCGTAGCCGGTTCAGGGCAGCATGTGACAATCGAATCTGGGCCGTTCGCCGGTGAGCATCTGGCCGAGCAAGCGCTGGCGCGGATTCTCCTGCGCTACGGCCTGACTGAACGAGACGGCGCGGTCGGGTTTTCCCGCGAAGCGATGGGGCGGCTCTACCAGACCGACGAGATCGAAGGCAGCTTGCTGAAGGAAGACAATGCCGACCGTGTCCTCGTCAAGATCGTCCCGCGACTCGTCCGCGGCTGGGACTTCTCAAAAGCGCCGATTGGCTATTTGCAGGCTGACGACTGAACGGAAGCGCCAGTTCGCCACCTGAGAGCGCCTAGCAGGGCGTCACAACGATTCATTCGGTAAATCCCGGCGGCGCTTCGAAGCCACCGAACTCGGCCCCGACGAGCCCGGCGAAGCGAATCGAAGTGCGATCTTCGAGGTATGGGCCGATGGCTTGCAAACTGAGTGGTAGGCCATCGCTATTGAGCCCGACCGGGAAGTTCGTCGCCGCTTGACCGGTGAATGTCGCCAGCGAGGGATAGGCTGAGAGCAGATCGTAGTGGGCCGGTTCGCCATTGACAATGAGCTTGCGGTCCAGCCAACGTTCCTCGGTGTGCGGGTAGGCCGGGCAGAGGGTCACCGGAGTAAGCAGTACATCCCAGTCGCGGAAGAATGCACGGTACTTGCGCCGGTAGTGCTCGCGTTCCTCGATCCAGCCGATGTAGTCGGCAATGGACGCTTCCATTCCTCGCGCTTTGGCCAGGCTGATGGCATCGCCGTTCTCCTTCAGCCGCCCGACGGCGCGTTCTCGCACATGCTCCGGTAGCCCACGTGCGACCATCGAGTTGAGCAGAGAGAGATACGAGAGGTAGTAGTCCTCAAAATCTCCAAACCCATCGGGAGCAATCTCTTCGACCTTCGCACCCGCGCTACTCAGTCTGCCGGCCAGCCGCTCCTGTGCCGCGAGCGTCTCGTCGTCGCAGGGTAGCCAGTCCAATCGTGGAAGGACGGCCACGCTGAAGTCGGAGAGCTGATTGCCACGCGCTAGTGGGATGTTCAGCCGCCAGGCGACATCCTCGCCTTCGACGGGGCCAGCCATGATGTTGAGCGCCAGTTCCAGATCCTCCGCCGCCCGAGCGAGCGGCCCCTGTACCGTCAACGGAACGGCTGGATTGGGAAGGCTACCCTTTGGCATGGCCGTCTCGCTGGGCTTGTGCCCGAGGATGCCGCAGTAGGCCGCAGGAATCCGGACCGAGCCGCCTATGTCACTGCCAAGCTCCAGCGGGCTCATCCCGGTCGCGACGGCCGCCGCGCCACCGGTGCTGCCACCCGATGTCATCTCCAGATTCCAGGGATTGTTCGTGCGCCCGAAGAGCGGATTGCTCGCTTGCCAGTCACCGGTGTTCGGCACATTCGTCTTGCCGAGGATGATCGCGCCCGCCGCCCGCAGCCGGGCCACGTTCGGCGCATCGGATTCAGCCCGATGTTCGGCACGCTCCGGGTTGCCACCTGTTGTCCGTAACCCCGCGACATCGATCTGATCTTTGATCGTGACCGGCAATCCGGCCAGCGGCAATGCGTGACCGCTTGCTCGCGCCTCATCCGCGAGGCTCGGCGGCATCGCGGGCGTTGTCATAGTTCTTGGTCACGATGACGTTTATCGTTGGGTTGTGCCGCTCGATACGCTCGATATGCAGTTCGACCAGTTCACGAGAACTAATCTCACGTGAATCGAGTGCCGTGAGCATGTCGCTTGCAGAACCGAACGGATTGAATTCAGCAGCCACACTTGTCCCCGTCTTTCATGATGAATCCTCGTTCGGATATCCTAGCCTAAGAGGTCTCCCGAGTAGAGGCTGCCGATGCGTAACTGACCAGACATTCCTGCGCACCCCGGTGGTCTCTGAGTCACTACGCAGCAGTGTTAGTGTTGTTCACGTCAGAAGAAACGTGCATTTGCAGGGGAGTTGGACTTGTATTTCGAAATGTCGCGTTTAAGGACTGCCTTCATCCTGTTTGCTCTGGTCTGCATGCCGTTCAGCCAGGCGGCGACACAGCTCGCTAAAGCAGGGGATTCGGGGAACTCCGTAGAGATCTTTCAGCGCGTTTGGAATCGAACCGACCTTCCCGTAGACGAAGGCGTGGAGGCGCGCACCTGGATGTGGGGATCGACCTTTTCTGAGGTCATCTCCGAGCCGTACGCGGAGAGCCCGGACGGAACTCGCGAGGTCCAATACTTCGATAAGAGCCGGATGGAGATCACCCATCCTGACGGTGATCCCGACTCCGTCTGGTACGTGACCAACGGTTTGCTCGTCATCGAATTGATCACCGGCGAAATGCAGGTCGGGGACGATGAATTCGTCCCGCGGTTTCCCTCCGAGATTCCAGTCGCCGGAGATCGGATACCCCGCAACGGCCCGAGCTATGCAACCTTCCAGAAACTTCTCGATCCGGTCGTTGACCGCAGCAATGCATTGGTGAGGGAACGGCTCGACTGGGTAGGTATCGTCAGCAGCGATCCCGAACTCGAGGCGCTCGGGGTGCACTCTGCCTACTTTGACGAAGTTACGGGTCACAACGTAGCCGCGCCTTTCTGGGACTTCATGAATAGCTCTGGACCGATCTGGGAAAATGGTGCGTTCGTCGATGGCCCACTCTTTCCAAATCCCTTCTACGCCACCGGTCGCCCGGTTACTGAGCCCTACTGGTCCGATGTTACTGTCGCCGGAACCGAGCAACTCGTCCTGATACAGTGCTTCGAGCGCCGCTGCCTGACCTACACGCCGGCCAATCCGGAAGGTTGGCAGGTCGAAGCCGGCAACGTCGGTCAGCATTACTATCAGTGGCGTTATAGTGAATCAGCGCGGGACGGCCTCATCCTGTTCGAGCAGGATGGGGATCTCTTGACCGTCGAAGCAGATGGCGCCGGAGTGAGGAATCTGACCGCCGATCTCGAACTGTTCGTGGCCGATGCCGAGTGGTCGCCTGATGGATTGCACATAGCTTTCGTCGGGTCGACAGATATGGACAGTTCTGGTTCGGGCGTTGTCTTTGTCACGAACGCTGATGGCACCGGGCGCACCCAGATTACTGACGGTCCATACGATTCTTCGCCGAGCTGGTCGCCCGATAGTAATCAGATCGTATTTGCGCGCCTCTTTCCGGACATGTACGGCCCGATAGGTAGTTTCAGCAGCGCGGCCAAGATCTTCGTGATAGATTCCGATGGCTCGAACGAGCGGCAGATAACCGATATTCAGCCGGAGACGACCTTCAGTATCTCCCAGAGTCCGGACTGGTCGCCTGACGGCCAATGGATCGCCTTCAGCAATATGAATGGCGTAGCTGGACCGACGCCACTCGAAAGCGCCCTCTACATCGTCCGGCCCGACGGCTCAGAGTTGACCGAGCTGGCTGGGACGGCTGGCGACGCGCAACCGCTCTGGTCTCCGACAAGTGACGCCATCGTCTATGAAAAGCAACCCGGCGGGAGTTCTGACTTTGCTGGACAGTTCTTGCGGTACATCAGTCTCGCTGACGGAGATCCGGTTATGCATAGCGGGCGGTGATCGCGCCGATCCCGATGGACCGAACTGGTCACCTACCGGCGATTCGCTCGTCTTTTGGCGTCACTCCGAACGCTACTCCCCAGGAGACTGAACTGGTTCGTTACGATCTGTCCACGTCGATCTCGACTCTGATCGCCCACTTCGGTCGCCAACCGGCCTGGTCGCCGGACGGTGAAACGCTGGCCGTCGCCACTGATGGCGGGATCATCCTGATGAGCCCGGACGGCAACGAATCCGTCCTGATCCACGGCGGCGGTTCGTCGCCCCAATGGCAGCCGGAAACGTAGGAAGAACTACTCCGCCGGCGGCAGGCTGATCCGAATGACGGCGTTAGCGAGGCCGTCGGTAACGAGCATCTGTAGGCCGTCGGCGGTGATCGCCATGTCGTAGGGACGCAATAGCGCAGCGTTGCTGATCGGTGCCAGCGGCACGCCAGTCTCGTCGAATACCGCGATCTGGCCGCTGACCGAATCACTGGCGTAGACTCGACCATCAGGACCAACAGCGATATATGGCTCGAAGAATTGCTGGCCAATCCAGAGATCGACCGGCCAAGCTTCGAGCGGCTCGCCCTCTAAGGTGAAACGGGCAATACGGCCATTATGGGAGTCAGCCACGAGCACGACTCCGTCGTCAGTGATGGCGATACCGACCGGTTCGATCAGTTGACCCTGATCCGAGCCAAATGCGCCGAACATGCGCACGAACTCGCCGTCCAGAGTGAAGACCTGGACGCGCTCGTTTCCGGTATCGGTGACGTAGAGCAGACCATCGTGAATCGCGAGATCGCGCGGGCCGTAGAACTGGCCGCCGTTGGTGGTGACGAGTTCCGGGCTATCCATGGCGTCGAAGAAGCTACCCCAGGCACGAATCTGTTCCCCGGTCGGCGCAAACACTTTGATCTGATGATTCCAGGTATCGGCCACGTAGAGGTTACCGGCATCATCGATAGCTAATCCACCCGCGCCGCCGGCTCCGCTCGGGAACGGCGCAAGCGCACCGTCGGCCAGCACCCGGTCGAATCCTCCGGCGGCGTCGAAGTGTTGAAGGCGTGTATTGCCGCCATCAACGACATAGAGCCCGCCCTGGGCATCGAAGGCGATGCCGCGTGGCTGGCTAAACTGGCCGCCCGCCGTGCCAATGCCGGCCCGATCCTCGAGGTTGTAGGGGCCTGTTGAAACGGCAAAGCGGTCGGCGATCAATGGGATTGCCTGCAGATGGAATTCACTCGCGGGAACGGGCTGTGACGTATCCCGATTAAGGACGAACGAGAAGAAGTCTCGCCAGCCCTGGAGAGCGAAAATATCACCGGCCAATCCGGACCAGTCTGGATCATCAATGTAGGCGGGCTCGTCGTACTGAAATATGTACGTCGCACCGGGCATCCCCGGCGTAATCTGGGCCGGGTCCCGCGATCCGGCCAGGATCGCCAGCTGTGTGCCTTCGGGGATACTGGCATTGGCCGGGTCAAAGATCGTCAGATTGGGATATTCCCGGAAATACCAGGCAAATGGTTGCTCGATCTGCTCATCCAGCGCAATATGAAGTCCGATCCCGCCGACAGGCATTCGGGCGTCGCGCTCCGTCCTCGTCAAATCGCGCGAAATACGCTCGATGCGATCGACGATAACCGGGATGTCATCGCCCATCGGGCGGCTGGTCAGCAGATTGCCCGGTTCTCCGGGCCACTCGGTCACGCTCAATATGGCTGAACGGAGTGTGATCCCGCTGATGAGTGCCACGGCGGTCAAAAGGACAAGTGCGACACGCTGTCCAGGCAGCCGCTCAGCAACTCTGACCAGCAACACCCCGGTTGGCAGCAGGACGACGATTGCAATGAGGATGAAGCGAACGACGGTCTCAGATGTCGAACGGCCCTCGACCGGTGTCGCCAGTCCAGCCAGACTGATGAAGGCGAAGGTCAGGACGACGAGAGACGCCGCAAAAGCACTTGCCCATACTTTGTGGTCGGAAGCCGAGCGCAGACGGTGAAACAATTCCACTGCACCAATACCAGCCAACAACCCGACGGGAATGACGGTCAGCCCGAATCCACCGGCTCCTGTGTTCCCGAGCAGCGAGATGAGGACAAAACTGACGAGCGCCCAGCTTCCCAGGCCGATAACCAGCGACGACTCGCGTTTCCAAATGACGCCGATGATGGCCAGCAACAGAAGCAATGGTTCGTTGATGATCAAATTCCAAAGGTTGAGTTGCAGGCCATCACCGATGTTCGCGATGTGCTCGTTCCACAA
Organism: uncultured Chloroflexia bacterium; assembly: GCA_963745675.1. Classification (GTDB taxonomy): domain Bacteria; phylum Chloroflexota; class Chloroflexia; order Thermomicrobiales; family CFX8; genus JAUIIK01. The sequence goes on along the minus strand of CAVUYM010000009.1, from coordinate 183,257 downwards.
GAGATCGAGCGACTCCAGTGGGGCTTCGTAGATGCTCGATGGCTGGGTCAGCAACGCCGATGAAAAGAGAATAAAGGCCACCACAAATCCGGCTCCCGCACCCACCAACTGGCGCTGACCCGGCAGATTCGAACTGTCGTTCGTCAAGTAGAGGCCGACGACAATCAGGATTGCTGCCGGCAAGCCCATGGGGCCCGAGAGCAGTAGCAACGCGAGCGCGACGCCACTCAACGTCGGATAAATCAGACCGTCGTTCTGGAACGAACGCACCAACGCGACGAGCAGCAGCAGGCTCAACGTGATCGTGAGCGTCCCGCCATCCATCGATCTCGAAGCGGTAATGAACGTTGGAGAGAAGGCCAGCAGCAACGCCGCCGCGGCTGCCGGCAGCGCTCCGATGAGCGGGCGCAGAGCGAGAACCGCGATGATCGCGACAACTCCGGCAACAGCAAATCCGACTCTGCCGACTGATTCGTTGGTGTCCCCGAGAAACATGAACAGTGCGGTCCAGGCGATGACGAAGGGCTGACCGAGCATATTGTCCGGCAGCGTGGCTCCACGGACCAGATTGCGAGCGGCAAGCGCGATCGAGCCTTCCTCCGGCGTCAACGCCCAGCGTGCGAGCGCCGGGAGCCGCAGCAGCGCCCCTGCCACGAGTGCGAGCGCAGAGACGACGACAATCGTTGAAAGAGAAAGTGGAAGGCTGCGATCGAGCACCGAACCATCCGGTTCAATCGCTGGCCTGTTCGTCTATCTGGCCGTCGGCGTGCTGCATATCCGATTCCACAGTCACTCCACATTACGTTCAATGAACGAAAAACATCGATAGATTACTGCCTCGGAGGCGACTAGTAGCGCGCCTCGTCCCATATTTCCACGAGATCGTTGCGCACATAGACGCGGAAATCATAATCCGATCGGATCTGATCCCAGAGTTCGCGGTACGCCACAATCCGGAACATTTTCGCTTGTTCCTGTGGATCGCGTAGCGACCAGAATGAACTCCCGACGCTCTCGATCACGTCAGCAATCGAATACGGACCAGGCTTGTCGTTCTGGTAGTTCTGCCGGTTCACGTCGTTGAGCTCGGGGGCGATTGCAAAGCGCCGGTAGATCGGATTCTCCGGGAAGAACCAGCGCATCGTGTAGTCCTGATAGGTGTATCCGGTAAGCATCGCTTCGTTTTCGCCCAGACTATCCTGAGAGATCAGGACGACCTCGGCGTTCGGCGGGCTGTCGATCGTTGTGCCGTAAAAGCGCCGATTCGGATAGTCCCGCAAATACCACTGGAACGGCCATGACGTACCCGAGTCATACCAGACCGCGATGTCACGATCCCCGCTCAGCTGGCGGCTGAACTCACCGAGATCAGCCATGACCCGTTCAACATCCGGTGACGCCTGGCTATACATGAGCATATCGACGGCAACGTCACCTTCGGTATAGGTGAAACGGTAGCTGACATGGGCCTGCCCGGCGATCATGACAGCAATCATCGCCGCGCCAGCAGTCGCGAGCGCGAGCCTCGGGCCAAGCCTGCTAACGCCATAGCCGAGCAATGCGATGAGCGCAACGAGAGGCACATAGAGAATCCAGGGATTGTCCTTCGCGAACGGTCGCAGCGTGCGAACGTAGTTGTTCAGTTCCGCGTCGAAAACCCATGGTCCGGCGCTGGCCCAGGCCCAGATCAGGAACCAGCTGACAGTCAGGACCGGAATGCCACCAGCGACGATCAGCGTCGAAAGGCGCGGCAAGTCGTCCTTCGCGCGCTCTGGTCTCGATATACTCCAGCGCCTCTCCAGCATAGGATGCCGCCAGCAAGATCATCGGCAGGGCAATATGCACGCTGAGCCAGGGCATCTTCTCTCCGGCCCAGGAGAGCACCGCCAGCATCATCAGCGCCCAGTAGAGGAAGAAGCCACGCATGATAGTCGCGCCGCCCAACCTCGCCACCGAGAGGATAGCTGCCGCCGCGTATCCGCGACAGGAGGCGATAGCACGGTGAGGAGTCGCCGCGACCGGAAAGACGACGACGGCGACGAATTCATATTGCGGCAGCAAGAGTAGATAGTAGAACCAGGGTTGCGCCCCGCGTTGGACATCCTGCTGGCCAAGCCAGTACCCCAGCGCGCCGAATGTGCCGCTGGCGAGTCCGCCGAAGTTGGTGAACAGGCTGGTGTAAAGAATCGTATAGAGTGCTAGTCCAGCGCTCATGCCAATCGCCAGACCACGGTAATCGCGCAACGCCAGGTACAGAGAATGGGCGGTCGTGTGAGCGGCGTCCGGCCGAGCACATCGTCGAGCCAGCGGCCACTCTCAGCGGCGGGGACATGCTTGCGAATATGGTCGGCGACCATCAGCGCGGCAACGAGCGCCAGCCCAAGCACCCCGAGCCCGGCCAGGACGTATGGATGCTGGAACAAATTACACGATAAACTCGTTTACGTTTCGCTGCGACGGATCTTCCCAGGGGATGCCTGGTAGCGGATCGACGCCGAGCGTGCGCAGCCCAAACAGCACGCCGCCGAGGACAATGCCCGTGCCGATAAGACGCGCAAACATAGCCCGGTGAATCTGCCAGCTAATGATCGTCGGCCAGGAAGGTCACGACGATGAATGCCACGATGAACGAGACTTCTTTCGTCGTGAAGAGGAAGAACGGTCGAAACCGCTGCAACGATGATCCAGCGCCGCTCGGGTTTATCCAGAAAACGTAGCGCGGCAATGACAATCGCGAAGGTCGCGAAGAGCGCATAGACGTCGTGCCGTATGAAGCGCGAATAGTAGAGGATCGAAGGCGAGAAAAGCAGGATCGCAGAGGCCGAAAGCGCACCCCAGCGCCCGAGAAGTTTCGGCCGTCGCAACAAGCGCCGGCATCAGAACGATCAGCGTGCCAAAGAAGGCCGGCATGATGCGCGCCGAGACGTCATTGTCACCAAAGAGAAAGTAGGCAAGGGCGTTCAGGTGAAACAACGCCGGACCGTGCATGAGCGGATCGTGATTGTAATGGTAGCTATCGAAGAACTGCCAGGAGAAGTAGGTGTGCAGGCTCTCATCATGATTCATCGCCCGTGACCCGAGATCCCAGAAGCGGGTCAGCACCGCCAGCAGCGCCAATCACGAGGTAAGCGAAACCTTCGGTGGTTAATCGGATCTGGTGAGCGGATCGCAGGTTCGACCAATCTCCGGTTGCGCCCGGCGTTCCCTCATGATTAGCGCCCACTTTGGGCGCAGCCGCGGCCGGCGCATCGTCAGCCCGCCTCGCGCTTGATTTCACCATCGCACTATCCAGATCAACGTTGCGCGCTACTCCTGAATTCATCTTCGATATCTGCCGACGCTGGCTCGCAGGTAGTGTACAACCCACAAATGACGGACCTGTGACAGACCCGATGATTGAGAAGACATCTTCGACTAGATAATCGTTAGCACTGTACTCGGCTACGCTCAAATTGGTTAAGATCGATGGTCATTCGAGTCGTGACGGTAGCGGGAAGTAGCGGGCGATCATGAGCAGCCAATCGGGCAGCATTCAACGACAGGGTATGCCCGGGAGATCGGCGACGCTATTTATCGTCTCCGATGGCGGCGGTGCAACGGCCGACGCTGCAGTCAACGCGGCGACTGCTCAATTTCCCGGCGTCGCATTTCGCGTCAATCGACGCCCCGGCATACGCACCCGCGAACAGGTATTGCGCGTTGTCCGCGAGGCGAGCGCGAGTGAAGCTATCGTCGTTCACACCATCGTCGTCCAGGATCTGCGTAACCTGCTGGTACGCGAGTGCCGCCTGCGGCTCATCCCCCACGTCGATCTGATCGGTCCGCTAATCGGTTATATCGAACAGGAGGTCGGCGCGCAAGCCGATTCTCCAGCCGGGCGTCTCCCAGGCTCCGACTGATGAATACTTCGAGCGCATCGACGCTATCCAGTTCACCGTCCAACACGACGATGGTCAGAGCCTCGACGATCTCGACCAGGCCGATTGTGTGCTCGTCGGCGTCTCGCGCACGTCGAAGACCCCGCTATCAATCTATCTGTCGATGCGCGGCTGGCGCGTCGCCAACGTCCCGATCATTCTCGGCGTCGACCCGCCGGCAATTCTGGAGCAGATCGAACAGCAGAAGATCGTCGCGCTGACGATCGAAGCCCACCACCTGGAGCGTATCCGCCGGGCGCGACTGGAATCGCTGGATCAGCTCACCGACGGAGAGTACGCCGACCCAGACAAGATCCGAGAAGAGATTGCCCACTTCCGCCGGATTGTCCGCCGCGGCTACCCCTGGCCGATCATCGACATCACCGGCAAGTCAATCGAAGAATCAGCAAAAGAGATCATCGCGATCTTCGAAAGTTTCCGCCAGACCAGCGACCTCAACCGCTCCGGCCGCATCCCGCGTGAGATTGTTGCTCCGAAGAAGTTTGAACCGTAGGGTAGCGTATGGCTGGCACTGAATGAGTGGACGCGACATTTTGCCGGAATCGGCCAATCGGGTGATCACGCGTTCATGCGTCTATCTCGCTGAAAAACTGATCGCGATAGGCGAGCAAGTAAGTCAGGCGCTCTTCCGCGATCCGGCGGCCCGTGACGGTGTTCATTAGCCCTGGAAGTTTCACCAGTTTCGTGGAGATGTGGTCGAGAGCGTAGCGAGCATCCTCAAGCGGGCGCTGTTCAGCCCGCGGGTCGTCGGGGTGATACAGGGCGGATGCAAGAGTCCCGGCAACGACGAAAAGACGGGCAATACCCACCGCTCCAAGCGCGTCGAGACGGTCCGCATCCTGGACGATTGCGGCTTCCAGCGTAGCTGGCCCTTCGCCACCGGAATAGCTATGGGTGCGCACGGCTGCCGCGATATGCGTCACCCGGTCCTGATCTACCTCAAGCTCTTTGAGACACTGAGCGGCGAATTCCGCAGAACGGCGCGCCGATTCTCCAGGCTGTCCGGTCCCTTTCGGAAACTGGACTATGTCGTGCAGCCAGCAGGCAGCGATAACAACAAATTCATCGAGTCGGCAGGCGTTCGAGCACTCACGCTTGATGAGCAGGTTCGGCATTAGCCACCACACGCTGAAGGTGGGCAATATCATGAGCAGGATCGTGATCCTGACAGAGTTCCCGTGACGTGACTTCCAGCGCTAGCTAGGAGCTCGCGCTCAGATTGATCCATCGAGCGAGACGATGCGGGCGTTGAGGATAGATGAGGGGGTGCGGATGTCGATGACATCGCCGGCCTTGCGGCCCAGGAGCGCCTTGCCAATCGGCGATTCGTTCGAAATCTTTCCCTGGGCGGGCTTTGCCTCAATCGCGCCGACGATCGTATAGGTCTCTTCTTCACCATCGATTTCTATGGTGACGGTGGACCCGACTTGAATCGAAGTTGCCTTCTTCGGATCGATGATGACGGCCCGGCGGATACGGTCTTCTATCTCGCGGATGCGCCGTTCGGTCATTGCTTGGTCGTGACGTGCGGCATCGTAGCCGGCATTTTCCCGGAGATCGCCTTCTTCACGCGCGGCGGCTATAGCCTTGATAATGTCCGGCCGCCGTATGGTTATGAGCTGATCGAGTTCAGACTTGAGATGCTCAAGCCCTTCTTTGGTTATCGGAATTTGATTTGACATTGATGTACCCCGTGAGACGTTTGAAATAATCGGCAATGCGCGCGGTGCTTCATCCCGGAATGAAGTGGCATGGCCGAGGATTATATCGCGGATTAACTTTTGCGGCATCCTACGGAGCATTGATTATGCAGAAAACTAGGTCAGCAATGCCGAATCCCGGCTTAATCATCCACTTCATGAACCGCAAGCGCTGAAGCTCCTGGCGGGAATCAAAGAATTCGACGTAGGGGTAAGTCGCCCGTATTGCCTCGAGAGCATCGATCTCGGCCGGCGTGAATCCAGCAGCCACGAGATCGCTGCGAGTCATGGAGGTTCGGGTGGGGTGAAGTGACGTATTCATATGAGCTATTTCCTCAACGGATACGTTGGGGCGAACTGGCAACAGTCATCGTCAATCGGCTCGATAGATCCGAAGTTCACATCTGACACCATCTGAGTATTGAAAGAGTGGGAGGGACACAACAATGGGAGCGAAGTGCGAAAGACCTCGCTCCCATCTAGTTCAAATGACCTATGCGACGATCAGTCGGTGCTTTTCGACTCGGCTTCGGGTTCTGCAGCCGCTTCGACAGCTGCCTGAGCGGCTTCCGGTGTGCCACCGACCACCAGCAGTTGCTCTTCCTGGCTGCGCAACTGGCGGCGCTGATCCATGCGAGCCTGGCGGCGTTCGGCCTTCTTGCGGCGCGGCGATTCGTCGGCCCGTTCGAGCCGGTTCATGAAGCGCTCGACCTGCCCTGCAGTGTCGACGATGCGCTGTTGACCGGTATAGAAGGGATGACAATTGCTACACAGCTCAATGCGAATTTCCGGTTTGGTCGAACGTGTTTCCCATTCAGTCCCGCAGGACATGCAGGTGATCTTCGCATCGACGTAGTCGGGATGTATTCCGGTTCTCATTGCTCTAACTTACTCCAATATTCGTCAATGACGTCCAGCCGGTTGAAGGACGTCTAATCTCCAGAAACGGCCGAACCCTGGTAGGGATAGACACTGACACGCTTCTTGCTCCGGCTTATGGGTTCGAACTTCACCAGGCCGTCAATCTTCGAGAAGAGCGTGTGGTCCTTACCCATGCCGACGTTACTGCCGGCATAAATGCGGGTTCCGCGCTGGCGTACGATGATCCCACCGGCCCGTACAGCGTTACCGTCGAATAGCTTTACGCCGAGACGCTTACTATTGCTGTCACGCCCGTTACGTGTACTACCGGCGCCTTTTTTATGTGCCATGGGATTCCCCGCCTTCTACTCGACTTAAAACGTCAAAATAGTCAGAATATTCCTGCGCTTGCCTAGCCGGCTTCGATGGCGTCGATCTTGATCCGCGTCAGATCCTGACGGTGGCCGGTCTTACGTCGGTAGCGCTTCTTGGGTTTGTATTTGAAGATTGTCAGCTTCGGGCCACGGAACTGCTCTGTCACTGTTGCCAGGACTCTTGCGCCCTCGACGTTGGGCTGTCCGATAGAGACGCCAGACTCGGCCGAGACCATGACGACTTCATCGAACTCGACTGCGTCGCCGACATCCGCCGGCAACTTCTGGATCTCGAGAACATCGCCCACCTCGACGCGGTGGTGTGTGCCGCCGGTTTTGACTACCGCGTACATGTGGACCTCCAGCTGAATAGACGGGGAAATCCGAACCCCGATTGTGCATGCAAAAACTGGACGCCTGCAGCGCCCGACCCGACTGACGATTGTACCCCGCCTCCTGCCAAACCGTCAACGATGACACTCTAGCGGCGAAAGCGGCGTAGACTTCATCCTAGCAGGCCGGTCAAGATAGGAGCGCGGTTCGAAGGTGCAACTAGACGGTTTCGAAGGAACATTTCGTATCGGGACACGCGGCAGCGCGCTGGCCCGGCTCCAGGCAAATCGAGTCAAAGAGCGGCTGGAAGCGACTTTCCCATCGCTAGAGTGCGAACTCGTCATCATTAGCACGATTGGCGACCGCGACAAGCAGACGCCATTGACGATCATCGGAGGGCAGGGCATCTTCGTCAAAGAGGTACAGCAGGCGGTTCTGGACGGTGAAGCTGATTGCGCCGTGCATTCGCTCAAGGATCTTCCTTCTATATTGCCGGACGAGCTTGCCCTTGCGGCAGTCCTGGACCGGGATGATCCACACGATGTCTTCCTGTCAGCATCCGGCGCAACCCTGGATGATCTGCCTGAGGGCGCGAGGGTGGGCACGAGCAGCAGGCGCAGGATGGCGCAGCTGCTCCATGTCCGTCCAGACATTGAAATCGTTGAGCTGCGCGGGAATGTTGATACCAGGGTGAGCAAAGTTATGGACGGTAGCCCGGAGCGCTACGACGGCGCGATCCTGGCTGCAGCCGGAGTCAGGCGCATGGGCTACGAGCATTTGATCGCTCAGGTGCTCGACCTCGACCGCTTCACCCCTCCTCCGGGCCAGGCGGCCCTCGGAGTCGACTGTCTTGTGGATGACGGCCTGACCCGAGATATTCTTGCCGCGATCAACGAACCGGATACTGAGACGACGACGGCTGCCGAGCGGGCATTTCTGCGAGAGTTCGGTGGCGGCTGCACGATGCCTATTGGCGCACACGGGACGCTCGAGAATGGAACAGTGACCCTTCGGCTAATGGTCGCAGACGACGATCTGCGCAACGTGCGCTCTGACCAATGTGTCGCCAGCGCTGCTGAAATCCAGAGCGTGGCCGCAGGAGCTGGGCAGCGCATGCGGTCAGGGCGGTGACGATGCAAGAACACACTCTTTCCGGTCTGCGGGTTCTCGTCACTCGCGAGCGCAGCGCCAGCGAAAGCTTCGCAGCAAGGCTGTCTGAACTCGGAGCGGTTCCCGTCATTTGCCCTGCAATCGAGATCCGCTTTCGAAATCCTCCTGGACTCGACGAAGCATTGAGCGCTCCCGATCGCTTCGACTGGCTTTTGCTAACCAGTGCGAACGCCGTCAAAGCCATTGAGCGGCGTTTCGATGCGCTGAACCTGGATGCAAGGCGAACGCTGGCGTCGATAAGGATCGGCGTCGTCGGGCAGGCGACCGAGGCCGCGTTGCACCGATTGGGAGGAATGCCAGCTATTGTGGCCAACCCCGCCAACGCGGACGATCTGGCAGCACGCCTGGAATCCAACGGTATTGACGGCGCGCTCGTGCTTTTCCCAGCATCGCGCATTGCCGGCTCGGAGCTACCCCAACGCTTACGAGCAGCGGGAGCGGGCGTTGTCCAGCTCGCTGTCTATGAGACGCTTACGCCGGAGGGCTTATCTCCACCGAAGCCGGACGAGATCGACGTTGCGACTTTCACCTCACCGTCGGCGATCAGAAATATCGCCGCTGTCGCAGAAGCCGGCTGGTTTGCCACAACACCCATCGTCTGTATCGGACCGACAACGGCGAAGGCTGCCTGCGCTGCCGGATGTACGTCTCCAATTATTGCGACGGAGGCATCGATTCGGGGGATGATCGAAGCATTAATGCAAGTCAAGCAGAAGAAGGAACAGAATAAGGTGGGGAACTATGGAACAAGGTAATGGTTTTCGGCGATTTCGTCGCCTCCGGCAAACACCGGGAATGCGCAACATGGTGCGAGAAACGCGACTGAGCGTCGATGATTTCGTCTATCCGCTCTTCGTCACTCACGGCGTCAATGTGCGCACCGAAGTGCCGTCAATGCCGGACATCTATCAACTTTCGGTCGATCAGTTGCGTGGGGAAATCGACGAATTACGGGAACTCGGCATCGGCTCTACGATTCTCTTCGGCATCCCCGAGCACAAAGATCCAGCTGGTACAGACGCCTATAACCCCGATGGCATCATTCAGCGAGCGATTCGAGCGATCAAGGCGCACGACCCGGATTTCGTCGTCATCGGCGACGTCTGCCTCTGCGAATATACCGACCACGGTCACTGCGGGCTGCTGGACGGCGAGCACATCCTGAACGACGAGACGATTGCGTTGCTAGCCCGCGTCGCCGTCGTGCAGGCCGAGGCAGGCGTCGACATCGTTGCGCCGTCAGACATGATGGATGGCCGGGTTGCAGCGATGCGCCAGGCACTCGACCAGAACGGCTTCCTGGAGACGCCGATCCTCTCCTACGCTGCCAAGTACGCGTCCGCCTACTACGGCCCATTTCGCGACGCGGCACAGTCGGTGCCTAGCTTTGGCGACCGGCGTAGTCATCAGATGGACCCCGGCAACGCCCGCGAAGCCTATGCTGAAATCGCCGCCGACATCGCCGAGGGCGCGGACGCGATCATGCTCAAGCCAGCAGTCGCCTATCTCGATGTCATCGCCGGTGCGCGGGAACGCTTCGACGTACCGCTCTTCGCCTACAACGTCAGTGGCGAATACTCGATGATCCGCGCCGCCGGGCAGGCAGGCTGGATCGACGAGCGCCGGGTGACGCTTGAGACGCTAACCGCGATGAAGCGCGCCGGTGCGGGCCAGATCATCACCTATCACGCCAAACAGGCGGCGCGCTGGCTCGACGAAGAACGCTCCGAGGCACGTCGGGGCGCCCGCATTCCAGTCGCTACTGGATGACAGATTTCGGCGTTGCGGTCAATCGGGTGATGACCATCTTTTCGCGATCGAGCATGTCTGGAATCTTCGGCGCGATGTCGTTCTTCCAGGTGTCGCTCTCGTAGACGGCGGCGTAGAGCTGCTCGCGTTGTTCTTCGCTCTCGAAACGCCGAATCCAGTAGTAGATCGAGTCATCCTGCTCACCGACGAAGCTGCCAATCACGACCATGCCCATCTTCGTCTGAAAGGGGATGATCTCCTCTTCAATGCACTTCACCCAGTCCGCCTGTTTCCCCGGTCGCACGTGATACTGTCGTAGCTCGAAAAACATCATCCACACTTTTCACTGTATGCTGCCAATCACTCCAGCATCGTAGACGAGACTGAGCCTGGATGGTACAGATCCCTGTCTCATTCAATACCCGAGTCATGCCGTAGTATATTTGTGACGCTACCGCCCGATCATCGCGGTCGGCTGATATCGTGGAGGAAATGTGAACTACTATCTGAAAACTGACCGTGGCATGGATGGCGATACGATCGATGAAAAGACGGCGACGAACATCCTCAAGCGGCTGCGCCACCGGGGCCGCAAGCTGACCGAAATTTACGTTCTCGCTCCTGACAGCGGCATCGACCGCTATCAGGAGCGCACCCGCCGGCGCCTCGGATCAAACGCAATCGCCTCGCGCACATGGCTCTGCGAATCGCTCGGCGACGGTGACTGGGAAGACGGCCGCTACATCCCCGAACCCCAGGAAGCGATCGACGAGATGGATCCGCCACCAGCGGCGGTCGTCCTCGTCCTTCAGGGCGCGGAAGCCCCGGAGGAGATCGTTCCTCAACTCGGCGGGCTTGTCGTCGCGAACTAGGATTCTCCCCGCTCGATCAACTTCCCATCGTGTCCTGGACGGCAAACGTGTCATCCAGGACCGCTTCCTTAGTGGCGTATTCGGAGCGGTGTTTGCACCAGCATCTGGACTCGATTGAAACGGTCCAGCTCGCGCTTGGCGACCAGGGGGTGGGGAAACGGCGCAAAGTCACCGAAATCCCCATGCCTACCATGCAATTGGTGGAACAAATGAGACAGGCTTCGCCCCTGCGTCATCGCCAGTTATGTTCCTCTTTCGAACACCGCATCGTCGCTATCTATGCCGGTGAATCTCGAAGAGCGTTGAAGGATGACAGGCTGCCGGCATTCCTCAGCCCTGCACTTCATCCTGTCTTTATGACACTTACCTAGACTTCAAACGTGTGGCACGATGCCGCTGGTTTGGAGTGAATATGCGATTGCTCGTCGTTGAAGACGAAAAACGCCTGGCGGAGCTTGTCCGGCAAGGGCTGGTTGACGAAGGGCACCCCGTAGAAGTCGTTCATTCGTCCGAAGACGCGCTCGATTTCATCGCCGTCACTGAATTTGACGCGATCATCCTCGATGTCATGCTGCCGGGCATGAGTGGTCTCGAACTCTGTCGCAAGCTGCGGGCTGCCCGCAATCAGACGCCGATTCTGCTGCTGACCGCCCGCGACGCCGTCGAAGATCGAGTAGCTGGACTCGACGCCGGGGCGGACGACTACCTGGTGAAACCGTTCGCTTTTGCGGAACTGTCGGCGCGTTTGCGGGCGCTGTCGCGACGCCCGCCGGAAGCGCTCGACCCCGTGCTTCGAGTTGGTGATCTGACTCTCGATCCTGCGTCCCGGCAGGTCACACGGGGCGACGACAAGTTTCGACCTGCCCAACAAGCAATTCCGGATTCTCGAGGTGCTGATGCGCCATCCGGGACAAGTGCTGACCAGGGCGATGATCACCGACCACGTCTGGGATTACGATGCACCAAACAGTCCCAATGTTATCGACGTCCACATTCGCGCACTGCGGCGCACGCTCGACGATCCTTTTGAGGAGAAGCTAATCCAGACCGTACGCGGGGCCGGCTATCGCATCGCTGCCAGGAACGACTGAGTGGTGCGACGTCCGCAACTCTCCATCCGCTGGCGGTTGACGCTCTGGAACGTCCTCCTGCTGGGGACGGCGCTCGTCGTGCTGGGCTTCGCCTTCTACTACGGTCTGCAATTCCTGACCTTCCAGTCGATCGAAAGCACGCTCGACAACCAGGCGTCGGTCACGGACGATGCGGTTGTCGTCGTGGGCGACACGTTGGCGCTGACGAGCGCCAGCGGCACGCCGTCCGATAGCGAGCAATTCATCCGCATCTGGGATGCGTCAGGGAAGCTTGTGGTCGATACGAGCGGCAGCTTCGATACGCCGACCTCGAATCCAGCCGGTGTTGAGCGCGCGTTTGCGGGCGAGCGCACCATCATCTGGCTCAACACCGGTGACGACGATGCGCGTATTCTGGCTGAACCGATCCGTCGCGATGGGGAGATCGTCGGCGTGATCGAAGTCGGCATCGCAACCGATGTGAGGGGCACGTTGGCGTTTGCGGGACAGATGCTCGCCATCTCAATTCCGCTCATCCTGCTCTTCGCCACGGCCGGCGGTTGGTGGGTAGCCGGGCGGGCACTCAATCCCATCGATCGGATCACCCGCACGGCGGCCGGTATCGAGGAACGCGATCTCTCGCGGCGCATCGATCTGCAGTTGCCAGATGACGAGGTCGGCCGCCTGGCCGATACCTTCAACGCCATGCTCGACCGTCATCGAGAGCGCCTTCAGCAGGCAACGACAGTTCACCGCTGACGCCGCCCACGAGCTGAGGACACCGCTGGCGCTGATGCGCAGCCAGATCGACGTCGCCCTGGGCCATGAACGGGAGCCGGGAGCAGACAAGGCGACGCTTGACGCGCTTGGTTCGGACGTCGACCGGCTGGCCCGCATGACCGGCAGCTTGCTTGCATTGGCGCGCAGCGACGCCGGTGGCATCGTCCTGGAAAAGGAAGCCGTCGACCTGCAGGATCTACTGGAATTGCTGGCCGAACAGTATCAGCCGCTAGCGAACGATACCGGCGTCGAGATTGTGCTGGACACAGAAGCGGTCACCGTCGAAGCCGATCAGGACCAGCTCATCCAGGTGATGGTCAACTTGCTCGACAACGCCCTCCGTCACGCACCTGAGGGTACGGTGATCACGCTAGGTTGCCGGGATGACGGTGATATGGCGCGAATCTGGATCTCTGACGAGGGCCCTGGTATCCCGCCCGAGCACCTGCCTCGCGTCTTCGACCGCTTCTACCGCGTCGAATCCGACCGCGACCGTCACAGCGGCGGGATCGGTCTGGGACTAGCTATTTCGAAAGCGATCGTCGAAGCACATGGTGGTGAAATACGAGCGACCACAGGCTCTACCGCAGGAACGATCTTCTCGGTCCAATTACCTCGGTGACGTTCTTTAGAGGCGGAGAGTGGAGGCGATTCCGTACTTTTCCGCGCCCCGCAGTTGACAGGTCCCGGAGTCTCCCCCATCATGCCCCCGACAAAAACAACAACGACCTAATGGAGGAATGAACCGTGGCCTTTGAAGATCTGAAACAGCGCGTCCTCGAAGAGATCGACCGCAACGCCGATCACCTGATCGAGAATGTCGGCGATCCGGTCTACCGCGATCCGGAGCTGGGCTTCAAGGAGTTCAAGACGGCCAAGATCGTCGGCCGCGAGTTCAGCCGCCTCGGGCTGGCCTACGACGAAGCGATCGCGATCACCGGCCTGAAGACGACCGTCTCGGCGGGCGGTGGTTCGGGTCCGAACATCGCCGTCATCGGCGAGCTGGACTCGGTGCTGGTCGCCGACCACGAGTTCGCCAACCCCGAGACCGGCGCGGCCCACTGCTGCGGCCACAACGCCCAGATCACGACGATGCTCGGCGTCGCCAACGGGCTGCTCAAGTCGGGCGTCCTCGATGAGCTGGCCGGGCGGGTGACCTTCATCGCCGTCCCGGCCGAGGAGTTCGTCGAGATCGCCTACCGCGACAGCCTGCGCCGCGAGGGCAAGCTGGAGTTCCTGGGCGGCAAGGCCGAGTTCATCAAGCTCGGCGCATTCGACGACGTCGACATGGCGATGATGGTCCATGGCGCGAGCATCGACCGCATGGACGCCGTCGCCGGGATGAGCGCTTCGAATAATGGCTTCATTGGCAAGCAGGCGCGCTTCATCGGCAAGGCTGCCCACGCCGGTGGCGCGCCGCACGACGGCATCAACGCCCTCTACGCCGCCAACATCGCCCTCTCGGCGATCAACGCCCAGCGCGAGACCTTCAAAGACGACGACACCGTCCGCATCCACCCGATCCTGACCCGCGCCGGCGACCTGGTCAACGTCATCCCGAACGACGTCCGTTTCGAGACGATGGTGCGTGGCAAGACGGCTGAATCCATCGACGACGCCGCGATGAAGGTCGACCGCGCCCTCAAGGCTGGCGCGATGGCGCTCGGAGCCGAGGTCGAGATCACGACCCTGCCGGGCTACATGCCGCTGGTCAACAACCCGGACATGGCGGCGATGTTCAAGGGCAACTTCCTGACGATGTATGGCGAGGACGAGTGGGAGCAGAGCGGTCACCGCACCGGCTCGACCGACATGGGCGACGTCTCCTACATCATGCCGGCCCTGCACCCCTACGTGAACGGCTTTTCAGCGGTGTCGGCCACGGCAGCAACTGGGCGATCAACGACAAGTACCAGGCCTACGTCCTGCCCGCCAAACTGATGGCCATGACCGTCATCGACCTGCTGGCCGGTGGCGCCCAGGGCGCGAAGTCGATCCTGGACGGCTACGAGCCGATCATGACCAAGGACGAATACCTCGCCTTCATGCGCTCCAACTCCCGCGAGGAGACGTACAAGGGCGAGTAGCGCCAATCAAGCGCGCAGGCTGCTCTCGCAACTAGGAGTCACCGGGTTGCGGGCTCGGTGCGGAGACGCCGTGGATCTTCCCGGGGTGTCCCGCAGTATGATGGCCTGAGTATGAGCACTCTACGGGAAAGAGTGCGAATGTACGCAACCGGTCTGGGCCAGCGCGCTTGAGCGGTTCGGAGCACCTGAGGAACGCCATTGTGGTTCTGGTGATCAGCGGCGGCAGGCTAGACGATGAATGAGATGGAGAAAGATATGCCACTCCTTTCAATAAAGACGTTCCAACCGCATCCAGGTAAAGAAGATGCAACGTTGCAACTCGTGCGGGACGCCCGGAAGGAAATGCTGCGGGTCGACTCGAACCGGACGGTGCGTATCTTCCATGTCCAGGACGGCGAGCACGCAGGCGAGGTGAGCATCATGATCGAGTACGCCGACGGGGATGCGTTCAAACGCATTCGGGCCAAGGAGCAAGCCGACCCCGGATGGCAAGCCATCGGCGAGCGTGCCAATGGCCCCGACCGGCCGGCCGAGACACTTTCCTACGATCAAATGACCGAGGTCGACTGACCGCTGGTCTCAACGGCCGACACCTCTACACCAAGTCACTTGCCGTCTCCCCTGGCACATCTGTGTTTCAGAGCGACGGCTAGGGGCTGATCTTGACCAAGGACGAGTACTTCAATTTCATGCGCTCCAACTCCCGCGAGGAGACGTTCAAGGGAGTCATAGCTGGGGAGCGAGCATGACGAATGGCCCCGTCTCGGCACGAAAACCGTGATCGGGGCCAAACTCTTGCAGACTCTGGAAGGGTTAGCGCTGAATTGACTCCATCAGGAGATTTCCCGTCTGCGCGTCGAATACGACGTATGCCGTGTTGCCGCTCGCTAGCGGTTTACCATCTTCTCCACCCTGCACGCTGAACTGACCACGCAGTGTCACGAGGGCGATCGATCGATCCGGCTCGAGAAGTTCACTCCGAAGTCGTTCAGCAGCTTCTCTGGCGGTGATGAATTCGACCGTAGCGGCCTCGGTCACACTCTTGCCAGCTTCAAAACTCGCGTCAAATGAGAAGACATGGTGCTCAAGGAATGCCGTGACATCCGCTGCATCGAACGCCGGTTGCCCGGCCTTCACGCCCGCCGACACCTCGTTTGCTGATCCACCTTCAATTGGCATTGACTCTGCAGGCTGATCACTTTCGACAGGAGCAGCGTCCGGGGGGACAGGTGTTGCATTGGGCATCGGCGTGACCTCAAATCCTGCTGCGATGTCTCGGGATCCGGGCCCACCAAACCACGTCACTGTTGCAAGGAGCACAAGAAGAATTGCTCCAATCGCCCCAAAACCAATGTACCTAAGTCGGCTGTTCATCTTCATTCCAATCTCGAATACTTCGCGGTTCGTCCGCCGCTGGTCCAGTGAGCGGCTTCATCCATTGATCAGAGTGCTGCGACGCTTTGCCCGTTGCATATCGCGAGGCCCGTTGGGCTGTGCAACAAGCGGACGGCAGCAGTCAAGATTGCGGTCAGCAGACCGGCCTGGACGAGCGCCCTCGCCAGCCAATCTGGCTTGCGCCACCCAGCTTCAACCAGAGACCAGTGAACGGGACAGCTTTGTGCTGATGTTACGAGTAGGGGAGGCATCACCATGAACCACAGGGTAAGCAATTCTTGTTGATCGTATTAGGGGACAGTCTCATCATCAGCAAGGATACGTACCCCATTGCCGACGAGCCAAAGCTCGCCAGTACATTCCTGCGGGAGAAGCTGTACAAGCTCAACGTTGACTCCGGCCTCCTTGAGGCTTCCATTGACTGCGATAGTTGTGCCTCCGCCAACACCAACTCGGCTTCCTTCCCGCGCAACGACAACTCCAGACTCATTGAAAATCTGTACAAGCCCGGAGTCGATCACATATGAGTATCCAGGCGGCCAGATCGGTAAGTAACGTATACCGGATAGCTCCTCATCGACATACAGGCATCCTTTATCCAAGACAAATTCACCTATAAGATCAGCGGCCATCATCTCGCGATCTCCCACTACCGGCGCCTGCTGGGGAAAGCGAATCAATGGAGTTAGATCACCCACTTCAGGTTCATTCGATGCGGACTCAGTTGGAGAGACCGCATCGATCCCAGGCTGACTGCCACATGCGGCGAACATCAATAGACAGATGCCCAAACATAAGCGACTCCAGGAACATCGCCGTAGAGGTGAATGACTATGATCCCAAAACATGCGCTCAACACCCAGATCCAGGGCAATTGAGCTGAATCTGTAGTCCAACGTTTGCAAAGTAGTTGATCGCCATATAAATGCCATCGATGCCCGTTGTCCCACCGACCGACCCGTACGTTGTCCCGTACGCGGTGTTGCCATTGAACCAGGGACCTCCACTATCACCCGGTTCAATCAGATCTGCCCCTGAGCTATTGTGTACTTTGATGAAGGTGGCGGTCGAATTGGGAATTTGTGTCTGGTAATTCTTGTCTACGATGTTCCCGCAATTATAACCCGTCGTCTTCCCAAACTTGCAGACGTAGTCTCCAACCACCTGGTCGGTGCGGCTCTTTATCCCGCTTACGTTGCGATAAGTTCCGCTGGTGCTGACTTTCATCCAGCTTCGGAGCGTGAAGCCTGGAACTGTGTGCCATTGAACATCGTAGGCCGAACCATACCATTCACTTTGAAATGGCAATGACACGCCGTTATAGGTAGCAGAATTCCCACAATGTCCGGCAGTGGTAACGCCGCGAGTGCCGCTGGAGTTCTTGACTGAAAATCCTAATGTGCAGGAGCCCGCTGCAAGCCCACCATAGATGTCAGCTTGTTGGGTGCTCAATCTATCAACCGTGACCACTGCCACATGGTCAGAGATCTGAACTTCTCCACCGACTACCGCCTGGTCGAATTGTTCCCGTTCCACGACATAGATCTCAACCTGCTGATCCTGAAGATTGATGCCCGACTCAAACGGGATATCAAGGGGACGGACAGTCTCTATCAATTTCTCCTGAATTGAAATCAACTCCGCGAGAGTCACATCCGTCGTTCGCACCTCTATGAGGCTCTCGAGGGGCCCGTCCTCAACATAAGGCCAAATCGTCTTGTCGCCCTCGCGCGTGAACTGGACGACGATCTTGTATTCAGGCTCATGTTGAATCCACGCTCCGCCAAACGTGTCAGCCTCGTCTGTCTCGAGTGCGGCAGTGAGCTGCCCTGCCAGTGCTTGGACCTCCAGGCGATGCTTCGCCTCCTGGAAGCTGACACCATATTCGATCGCATACTGAGCCGCATCCTGATCGAGCCCGTTGTCAATTACTATAGGGACATCGGGACCCTCCACGTTGACTTCGGCGAGTGTGTTCGCGGCCGAGCTGATGAAAAGTACTATCACAACAAGAACGGTAACTCGTCGAATCCGCATCGCATATCCCTTTCGTTGAGAAATCTGCCTGAAGGTGAACGAGGGCTTTCCTCCACGCGAACCACGGCATGCTGCGCAAGGTTCGCGTGCGACTCGCTGGCCAGGGTGGTACCAAGATCAAGAATGAGGCTTCACGTGACATCACACAATTGGCCAAATGGGTCATGGGAGTGGTCTATTTGGGTCATCAAATGAGCCGAATGGGCCAGCGGCTCGTCAACACCGAGGAGAGATCTGCTACGTGAGATAACCGAGCAACGCGGCACGGGCCCCGGCCACGAACATCCCCGAGGCTTCGAGCTTGCGGGTCAACGCTTCGATGTTGCGCTTGACCGTGCTCTCGCTGATGTCCAGTTCCCGCGCAATTTCCTGACGGGATCGTTCGCGGTAGAGCAGTTGCAGGACATCGCGTTCCCGTTGGGTGAGATGCACTGGATCTCCCAATAGATGCCGGTCGCCGCGCTCCAGACGCATCACCAGCGGCGCGACGCCCGGGGAATAGATCGTTGCGCCTGGGCGAGGAGCCGTAGATACAGATCAAGCGATTCGCTCGTGAGGTCGGGCCAGAGCAGGTAGCCCGATACGCCGGTTGCCAGAAAACCGGCCAACTCATCTTCATCGATGCGAGAGCCAACAACGACTATGCGGCTGCCGGGCAGGCTGTTTGTCCGGATAGACATTGTCAACGACACTGTCGACCGGCCGCCTACAACGTCCCCGACAAGGATGAGGTCCGGTTCATGCTCAGTGACCAGCGCGGCGGCTTTGTCAACACGGTCAGTCACAGCTGCTAGCGTTAGCGTTGATATGATCGAAAGTGTTCAAGAAGAACCGGCCAACCGAGGTCAGGAGATCGGATGACGAGCACGGATTGTCGGGTTGTCCTCGGAACACTCAACGAATGACCCCCGGCACGTATCTCTTTCGGCGATGCACGGTGCAATTCTAGCCTTATGATCGATAAGTGGTCAAGCGATGGGGAAGGCTGTACGGCTTCTATGCCTGTAAGCTCGGCCGTGCGCCTCGTAGTTGGATCAAGTGCTATGGCGGCTAGAGCGCTGCTGGAGTCCAGGGCACCGCCCCGCGCGTGTTACCCTTGGTGCGCGCTGATCTGCGGACTGCTTACGGAGCCTTCCGGATAATCTGCGGCCGTAGAATATGTCCGGTTCACGCCTCACCGGTTCAGCGTCGCCTGAAGCTTCACCATCGGTAGCGTTCCCGGCAACGAACAACCTCGCGTTCGACCGTGCTCGCCACGCCTTCCAGCCGGCAACCACCCTCGACACGTCGCAGGCACTCTATATAGATAGAAGAGAAGGTACCACTATCGTGGCGAGTCCTATGATGACAACTGCACTTGAAACATTCCGCGATCTCGGGTTGAGCGACCCGCTCATCCGCGCGATCGACGACGTTGGCTTCGAAGAGCCGACGCCGATCCAGAAACGAGCCATCCCGGTCCTGCTGGAGGGCAAGGATCTGATCGCCCAGGCACAAACCGGAACCGGCAAGACGGCCGCCTTCGCGCTGCCGATCCTCCAGCGGCTCGATCCGGATGGCAAGCGGCCCCAGGCGCTGGTCCTGACGCCGACGCGCGAGCTGGCGATCCAGGTGGCGCAGACATTCCCCCAGTTGGGGAAACACGTCGGCGCCCATGTGCTGGCGGTCTATGGCGGCCAGCCGATTCACCGGCAACTGAGCGCGCTCCGGCGCCCGCTCGATGTCGTCGTCGGCACGCCGGGCCGGATCATGGATCACCTGCGGCGCGAGACGCTGATACTCGATGATGTCACGACCGTCGTCATCGACGAGGCCGACGAGATGCTCAACATGGGCTTCATCGAGGATATCGAGTGGATCCTCGACCAGGTCCCGACCGAGCGCCAGACCGCGCTCTTCTCGGCCACCATCCCCGGCAGAGTCTCCCAGCTGGCGCGGCGCTACATGCGCGACCCGGTCCAGGTGATGATCAACATGCAACAGGTCACCGCGCCACAGATCGAGCACTACTCCTACGAAGTCGCGCCATACGCCAAGGCGGAGGTGCTGACACGCATCCTCGATCTGGAGACGCCCACCTCGGCGATCATCTTCTGCCGCACCAAGCTCGGCGTCGATGATCTGACGAACAAGCTGCAAACCCAGGGCTACTCCGCCGAGGCGATTCACGGCGATCTCAGCCAGATGCAACGCGACCGGGTCATGGCCAGATTCCGCAGCGGTCAGGCTGCCCTGCTCGTCGCGACTGATGTCGCCGCGCGTGGGCTCGACATCCCGGAAGTCAGCCACGTCATCAACTTCGACATCCCGACCGAGCCGCAGGCCTACGTCCATCGTATCGGGCGCACCGGCCGGGCCGGGCGCACCGGCATCGCGCTCACCCTGATGTCGCGCCGCGAGCGCAGGATGCTCGAGATCATCCAGCGCGTCAGCAAGCAAAAGATCGAGCGACGCTACTCTCCGAGCCGCGAGGACATCACCCGCCGCCAGATGGAGACGCTGGGCGCATCGCTCACCGAGGTCATCGAACAGGATGACACGCTGGAGATGCCGAAGCTGATCCTGGCCGATCTGGCCACCTATTTCCAGCCGGAAGAGATCGCCGCCGCCGCGATCAAGCTGCTGATGCAGGGCCGCGGTATCGAGGACGATCCGGCCAGCCTGATCGACGCCGATAGTGACGAAGAGGGCATGGTGCGCCTCTATCTGAATCTCGGCCGCAACGACAAGATCCGCCCGACCGACGTCGTCGGCGCAATCGCCGGCGAGGCCGACATCCCCGGCAAGAGCATCGGCCAGATCGAGATCTACGATAAGTGGACCTACGTCGACGTGCCCGCCCGAGACGCCAATCGAGTGGTCAGCGCACTGTCAAGCGCGCGGTTGCGTGGCAAACCGGTCAAAGCCGAGATAGCCCGTCCATCTGCTTCCAGAAACGGCAAGCGCCGCTAGAGCGCTTCGCGCAGGTGCGGCGAGCATAGAGAGAACGATCCGTGTCAGCGGGGTAGGGGCGAATCTCATGTCACCTGTTCCACCCAATTCAAGGTGACAATCGTAGATCGGTCGGCAATGAGCACCTCTGGGCCGGGAAGAGCAACTATAGGCAGTTTTGGTGCCATCTTGAGCGCAGCGGGCACCCACAGCGTAGGTACGAAAGATCTTGTTCCCCGCTCGTATGATGATATTGGACGTAGATCCCTCGACAAGCTTCGGGATGACACCCTTTGGGTGTCTGATCGGGGCAGAAACAGGAGACGTACGTTCAATTTGGTGGAACAAGTAACCTCGTGTTCGCCCGCGTACATGCGCGACAATCCAGCCGGGCGATGACGAGCATCGCCCCTACGAAATAGCCGGATAACCTCCCCTGAGGCCGCACTTCTTCGATTCGACTCTAACGACATCGGGCCGGGACTTGAGTGTCCCAGCCCGATGATTTGCAACGATTACCGATGGGTTGCTATGGCCCGGTTTCGCGGCCGCCACAACCACAGCGTGTCTTAACCTGCGAGCGTTAGTCCCCGGACGGTACGGCGTACTGCACCTTGCCGGCTTTGCCGAGTGCGTCAATCATCTCATCGGTCGTCATCAGTACCGTCGTCTTGAGGGATGTCACCGCGCCGCCTGCCGTTGCCGCCAGCGAAGCGGCCGCAGCCTCGGCATTGCCGGGGCCGTCGGCGATGATCACGAAATCATGCTCCCCGAACGAGTACCAGGAGTGTTCGAAGGTCACGCCAATCGACGCCATCATGTCGCTGACGGCACTCATTCGATCGGATGGATTGCTAATCTGGGCCGCCCAGGCTGCTGGGGTATAGGAGCCTTGAATCATGAACTTTGCCACTGTTTCGAGCCTTTCATATTGCGTGTAAATCGTTCTGCAAATCTGTCACGTGAGTGGTGAGTGTTAGGCTCGGAGCCGTGCAGCTTGCAGCGCTGCCCCGGCAAGCAGTTGAGTCCTCCTATTCGCCTGCTGTTGCTCATGCACGCCAGACAAGATTCTTTTGTCAACCAGCTTGAAGATTCTAGCAGGTATACTGCCCGCTCGGATGCGACGTTTCATCTCATTTCTACGACCAAGCCGCCTACAGGAGCCAGATGGGCCACACTCTGCCTGACAGGAGCTGACCGTCCTCATACTCCACGGTTGCGGCGAGCATCCGATGCCGACACCCAACCGTGCCCCCGGAAGTACGTGTCAGGTGTGGGCCGCTCCATTACACGTTTGCGCGCTAGCTATCGGGCTATCCTCTCGACACGTACAAGGCTTATCCAATGGAAGGAAACGGCGATGAGTCAGAGCGAGGTTGTTGGCTACGAAGTGCGGGATCGCATCGCGTTGATAACGATCCGGAGGCCGGAGAAGCGCAATGCGATCAACGCCCAGGTGGCGCTGGATCTCCAGGCGGCCTGGGAACGTTTCGAAGCGAGCGACGAACGGGTCGCGGTCATCGCCGGTGAGGGCGACACCTTCTCAGCCGGAGCTGACGTCACGGATCTGCCGGAGCTCTGGCGCTGTATTCCGAGGCATCGGCGCGCCGGTCGAGAAGCCGGTCATCGCGGCGGTTAGCGGTTACTGCATCGGCGGCGCGATCGTGCTGGTCCAGATGTGCGATCTCTGTATCGCCAGCGAGAGCGCGTCGTTCATCTACCCCGAGGCGAAGCTCGGCTTCACCGGCGGGATGATCGCAGGCATCGCCAGGCGCATCCCCCACAAGATCGCGATGGAGCTGATGCTGCTCGGCCGCCCGCTGAGCTGCCCAGAGAGCCTACGAGGTTGGCTTCGTCAACCAGCGTCGTCCCCGATGGTCACCACGTCGACGAGGCACTGGAATGGGCCGCCGAGCTGGCCGGCCACTCGCCGCTCGTCTTGCGAACGCTCAAACGCTTCGTCACCGAGCAGGTCCTGCCGCAAGGCCCCTCCGAACTGATGGCCCTCGCCCACCGCGACCTGCAAGCAGTCGAGACCAGCGACGACTACAAAGAAGGCCGCAGCGCATGGCTCGAAAAACGCCCGCCCCGCTTTGAGGGCTGATAGCGACCACTCTCAGTCGCTTCCATCGCTTGATCGAGCGTCGCGACAGAACTCCCCGACGTACCGCGTCGCTGACTCTTCGCCATGCCGCCCGTAAGGCTTTCTCGAATATGTTCTTTCAACCGATAGCGACCGGGCCGAGCTGTCGATTCACCCTGAGATCATCGATGACGGTAGACTGTTTGACGAACTTGGGATCGGCGCATCGCAGGACGCCCATTTCGTTGACTGCCACCGTCTTACCGGATGGAGAGATGCCACGCCTATCGAGCCTGATGGGTTTCACTCGGGTGATGCCACTTTGTCTCGATATCTGCTATGAGATTGAAAGCGAACGCATTGACCGAATCGAACCGTCAAAGAAGTGAGTGCAGATTGCTGGATGACCGGCGAAGCCGCACGGTGAAGATCGCTCGCCGCCGTTCCTTATCCTGCTGGCCCTTGTCGTCGGCGGCGATGGCGGCGACGACGAACACGAGCGTGACCGGGCTGCTGCTGTCGTCCATCGCTGATGATCTCGGGCGCTCGGTGGCGTTGCTCGGCGGGTTGAAGGCTCTATCAGCGACGGTTGCCTTTATCACCGCCTTCCCGCTCA
This sequence comes from uncultured Chloroflexia bacterium, assembly GCA_963745675.1. Lineage (GTDB taxonomy): Bacteria > Chloroflexota > Chloroflexia > Thermomicrobiales > CFX8 > JAUIIK01. The sequence goes on along the minus strand of CAVUYM010000009.1, from coordinate 159,261 downwards.
GCCAGGTCGCCGACCATTATCCGCGCAAGTATCTGATCTTGCTCGGTTTCTGCTTCATGCTCGCGGCGTCGATCGTCGCGCTGACGGCTCAGGGGCTGCTCTGGTTCAGTCGCTACTACCTGTTCGCCGGCGCCGCCGATGTGATCCTCTTCGCGATGCTTCTGGCCGCCGCCAGTGACTACGTCGAGGGACCAGCGCTAGACCGCGCCAATGGCATCGTCATCGGCGCCTTTGGGTTGCCGGGCTTCGTCCTCGTGCCGCTGGCTGGGATCATCTCGGACAGCTTCGGCTGGCGCTCTGCCTATCTGATCAACATCTCGGTCGCACTGATGGCGATACTCCTCGTTGCGCTGCTGCTGCCCAAGGTTCCGCCGACTGGATCGAAACCGGCAGTCGATGCTGGCCCATCTGCGGATGCTTGACGCGTAAACCGGGCCTGACGATGATCATGCTCGGGAACCTGATGCGCTTCACGATCCTGACCGTGCTGATCATCTACACCGCCGCCTTCCTGATCGAGCAGTACGAGCTCTCCGATGGCCGCGCCGGTTTCTACTTCGGCATCGGCGCGGCTGTCTTCCTGCTGGCGGCCGTCATCAGCGGCTGGCTTATCGGCAGGTTGGGCTTGCGGCGAGTGATGGTGCCGGGCAGCCTCATCCTGGCTGGCGGATTGTTCATCGCCTTCATTCCCGGTAATCCGGGCCTGATCGCCGGCATCGGCCTGGCCGTCAGCGGCAGCCTGCTCAGCATCCAGGAAAACGGTGCGCTCGGTGTGATCCTGCGTATCGCACCGCAGGACCGCGGCGCGGCGACGTCACTCAACGAAATCGGCGCGGCGATCGCTGGAGTCCTCGGGGCGGCGCTGGGGGGTCTGGTCGTCGAGTTCTTCGGTTTCAGTGGGCTCGGACTCTTCCTCGGCACATCGGCCTGCTGCTTTCTACTTCACCTGGCGTTCATTTCGGACTGCACAGACGGTCACCTGAAAGACGGCTATTCCTGCAAGTCGTGCGAGTACACTCAGTAGGGCAATTTCCAAGCGAGTGAAGGAAGGAGCCCAGCGATGAGCGGGTTGATCGACAAGATCAAGGCGATGTTTACGTCCGAACGAGCAGACCAGGTAGCCGATCAGGTTGAGAAGAATGTGACCGACGAACGCGTAGGCCAGGTAATGGAACGTGTTCCCGGCGCCGACAAGGTTGCTGACAAGGTGCCTGACCACGTCGGTGAGAAGGCTGCCGACGCGATTCGCGACGCCGGCGGCGAGAGCGAAACGAAAGAGTCCTAGCGTTGAGTGGCTTGTTCGGAAAGCTCAAAGGGATGTTCTCATCCCATGCGGACGCCGTCTCCGACACGATCTCGGAGCAGATAACCTCCGAGCGCATCGACGATGTGCTCGACAAGGTTCCCGGCGGCGACATGGTCCGCGAACATATTCCGGATGATGCCGGCGAACAGCTCGGTGGCGCAGTTCGTGGCTTCGGTGGGGACGACGCAAAGCCTAACGAAGAAATAAGCGCAATCGTCGCTTCTCAAACCCCTCCTATGATTTGCAGGAGGGGTTTTTCTTTTGCATGTGAAACAGCTCTCCATATATGCGGCATCACCGCGACCTGACAACCGGTAGCGTCAGCTGCCGCTTGACCGATGGAGCCCACTTTCGCTAGCGATTAGGCCGCCATCCAGTCACAGACCCCCGAAAGAACAATTGACCTGCCAGGCGCGTCCACGCGATGCCCGTGAGATCGGTCCGCCTCGCCTACCAACCTCACATCGAATAGATTGCATACTGTGCTATGCTGAATCACAGTGAATTTTTTCCTTAACTAAATGACAAGCAGGTCACGTGTCTCGATCCCTGACGTTGAAGACGCTCGCGGGCGTCGGCTCCCTTGTATTGCTCATCGCCGTCTACCTGAGTGCAGCCGCCGTCGCGCCAGGCAACGCCGCTTTCCAGTCACGCTGGGAACGTACCGACGACCCAGTCAAGAGCGGCCAGGTCTCACGTACCTGGATCTGGGGACCGGAAGCCAACACCAACGTCATTCAGGAAGCCTACGCTGAGTCTCCCGGCGGCATGCGCCAGGTCCAGTACTACGACAAGTCCCGCATGGAGATCAACGATCCCAGCGGCAACCCCGACAGATCTCTTCTACGTCACCAACGGTCTGCTCGTCGTCGAATTGATGACCGGCCAGATGCAAGTCGGCGACAGCAGCTTCGAGCAGCACGGTCCAGCCAGCGTCAACGTGGCTGGTGACGCCGACGACCCGACCGGTCCGACCTATGCAACCATGGCTGCTCTCCGCAACCTGCCGGCGGCAGCCGACGGCACGACGCTCACCCAGCGGGTGAACCGTGCTGGTGTGGTGACGAACGATCCGGCGCTCGCCGGGCAGAATATCCAGGTAGCCCAGCGCTTAACGGTGTCAGGCATCGACCACCAGATCGCGCAGCCCTTCTGGACCTTCATGAACTCGAGCGGGACGGTGCTGGTCAATGGCACGTATGTGGAGCAGGCGTTGTTCGAAAACGCCTACTACGCGACGGGCTATCCGATCACCGAAGCGTACTGGGCGAATGTGAAGGTCGGCGGCACCTACAAAGACGTCCTGATGCAGTGTTTCGAGCGACGCTGTTTGACCTACACGCCGGGCAACAGTGCGGGCTTTGCGACTGAGGCGGGCAATGTTGGCCAGCACTACTACGCCTGGCGTTACAGCCAGAGCGGTGGGTCGGCGACACTCGACGGCGACCGAACCAGGCTCGTCGAGCACGGCAACCGGTACGGCCTCGGTGACAGAGACCGCAGTAGCTACTGGTACGGCGTCAGCAACCTCGACGGCGACGACAATGCCAGCGACGACCTACACCTACGCCTCCAAGTTCGGTCAAGAGAGTGATCCCGATCGAACATTCATAACCCCGGCTGGCATGGCCTGGGATTCGGCCGGCAATCTCTACGTCGTCGATTACGATGCAGAGCGCGTCCAGAAGTACGACCCGCAAGGCAAGTACGTGACCCAGTGGGGAACGCCTGGAGCCGGTAATGGTCAGTTCGATGAACCGCAGAACATCGCGATTGATGCTCTGAACAACGTCTACGTCACCGACGCAGCCAACAACCGGGTCCAGAAATTCGACCAGAACGGTCAGTATCTGATGCAGTGGGGGACGTTAGGGGCCGTTGACGGGCAGTTTGCCTACCCTGTTGGGATCGGCATCGATTCGGCCGGCAACGTCTACGTCGCTGAATACGACAACGACCGCGTACAGAAGTTCACGAGCCAGGGTGATTTCCTGAGGAAGTGGGGGACATCTGGGACCGGAATTGGCGAATTTGATGCTGCAACAGGCCTGGCGGTTTCTTCGGATAACATCATCTATGTCGCCGATCACTTAAATGACCGTGTCCAGGTCTTCGATCAGAATGGCGTTTACCAGCGCCAGTGGGGCAGCTCCGGTACCGGGGACAACGATACGACGGGCCCTGGGGTCTCGCTCTCAGCCCTGATGGATCATTCCTATACATTGCGGACTATTTGAATAACCGGGTCCAAGTTACCGATACTCAGGGCAACTACCAGATGTCGCTGGGTTCGCTCGGCTCAAACGCAGGAGAACTCGAACTGCCTGGCAACGTCGGTCTGTTTCCAACGGAACCGTCTATGTTTCAGATGAAAATAACAATCGCGATCCAACTGCTCTCGACGGCTGATGGCAGCTACTGGGGCAGATCACCGGCGATAGCCGAGGGCGCTTCATCGAGCCAGTCGGACTGACCCTCGACGTAGTGGGCAACATCATTGTCCTCGACGACCTGCTGGACCAGGTCAAGCTATTCAGCCCAACCGGAAACTACATCGGAAACTACATCGCCGAGTGGGGCGATCCGCGGCTCCCAGGCGCCAAGAACATGTCGCTGGATGGCCCGATAGGCGTCGCCCGTGATAGCCAGAGCAACATCTACGTCACCGATGGGAACAACGACCGGGTCGTCAAATACGACGCCCAGGCGCAGCAGGTGGCGACCTGGGGCGGAAGCGGCGCAGGCAACGGCCAGTTCAGCACCCCCAACGGTATCGCCGTCGATGCGAGCGACAATATCTACGTCGCCGATGCTGGTAATCACCGCATCCAGAAGTTCACGTCGAGCGGAAGCTTCCTTGGATCCTGGGGATCGATGGGCAACGGACCGGGCGAATTCGACTTACCAAACGGCGTCGCCGTCTGGGGCAACGCGGTCTATGTGGCTGACCAGTTCAACCACCGTATCCAGCAGTTCGACCTTGACGGCAACTACGTGCGTCAATGGGGCAGCTTCGGGACCGGTGATGGCCAGTTCAATATCCCGGCCTTCATTGCCGTCGACAGTCGCAGGCTATGTCTATGTGACGGACTCGGGAAACAACCGGGTCCAGAAGTTCAAGCCAGAAGGAAGTCTATCTGGCGAAGTTTGGGACGTCTGGCACAGGCGACGGGCAACTGGACGGTCCACTGGGGATCGCCATTGACGACGAGCGGCAACGTCATCGTCGCGGATTCGCTCAACGCCCGTATCCAGATCTTCAGCCCGGTTTCGTAGACGTGCGGTTCATCGCACGTGAACGGGGAGCGTCCATATCTGGACGCTCCCTGCTTCCTCGTTGTCGACACAGTCGAGATCTGTTGATCCGTCGAGCAGGCATCCGTAAGACTCGGTTATTAGGCTGATCGAAACGTGTTGCATCTCTTGCTATGCTGACACTTGACGAATTCTTTTCCAAATTATAAGTGACAAGCAGGTCTGCATGTCTCGACCACTGAATTTGAAGGTGTTGCGGGCGTCGGCTCCCTCGTCTTACTTATCGCGGTCTACCTGAGTGTGGCAGCTGTCGCACCCGGCAACGCTGCCTTCCAGTCCCGCTGGGAACGCACTGACGACCCCGTCAAGACCAGCCAGGTCTCACGCACCTGGATCTGGGGACCAGAAGCCAACACCAATGTCCTGACCGAGCCCTACGCCGAGTCTCCCGGTGGCATGCGCCAGGTCCAGTACTACGACAAGTCCCGGATGGAGATCAACAACCCGAACGGCGATCCCGACGACCCTCTTCTACGTCACCAACGGCCTGCTCGTCGTCGAGCTGATGACCGGTCAGCGACAGGTAGGCGACAACAATTTCGAACAATACAACCCGGCAATCATCAACGTGGCCGGTGATGCCGACGATCCGACTGGTCCGACCTACGCCACGCTGGCATCGCTGCGCAATCTGCCGGCGGTAGCCGATGGCACGACGCTCACCCAGCGAGTAAACCGTGCTGGTGTGGTGACGAACGATCCCGCGCTTGCAGGGCAGAATATCCAGGCGGCGCAGCGCCTGACGGTGCCAGGCATCGACCACCAGATCGCGCACCCTTCTGGACCTTCATGAACTCGAGCGGGACGGTGCTGGTGGATGGTCACGTATGTCGAGCCAGGCGCTGTTCACGAACGCCTACTACGCGACGGGCTATCCGATCACGGAGGCGTACTGGGCGAATGTGAAGGTCGGTGGCACCTACAAAGATGTGTTGATGCAGTGTTTCGAGCGGCGCTGTCTGACCTACACGCCGGGCAACAGTGCCGGGTTCGCGACAGAAGCGGGCAATGTTGGTCAACACTACTACGCCTGGCGTTACAGCCAGAGTGGTGGAGAGCCGACAGCGACCGCGACGAGCCCGGGCTCTGTGTCGACTGCGACCGCGAGTGCGACTACCCCGAACTCGGTGCCGACAGCGACCCAACCAGAATCAACCGCAACCGCGACGATGGGTGAGGAAGCGCCCAGGAATTATGTTTATGCTTCGCAATTCGGAGAGTTAAGCGATCCGACACGCTCGCTCGACGGGCCGATCGGTATCGCTTTTGATGCAACGGGGAACATGTACGTAGCAGATGGCAACAACAATCGCATCCAAAAGTACAACGCGCAAGGCAAGTATCTGACCCAATGGGGTTCGTTTGGCACCGGTAACGGTGAAATGAGTAGTCCGTCGGGGCTGGCAATCGATTCCGCCACGAACATCTACGTCGCTGATGCCGACAACAACCGGGTGCAGAAGTTTGACCAGAACGGCACATACCTGGCGCAGTGGGGCGTATTCGGAACCGGAGACGGTGAATTTGATCGCCCCTTTGGCATTGCAGTCGACTCCGCTGATAACGTCTATGTCACAGATAACGGGAATGCACGGATTCAGAAATTCACGAACCAGGGTGTCTTCTTGGGCAAGTGGGGAGGGGCCGGCACACTGGATGGGGAGTTCGACCATCCGGCTGGTATTGCCATCTCCTCCGATAACACGGTCTACATAACTGATTACTACAATAATCGTGTCCAGGTCTTCGATCAGAACGGTGCCTTCTTACGCAAATGGGGCGCTACCGGAGATGGCGACGGCCAGTATCAAGGGCCAAATGGAATCGCGCTGAGCGCTGATGGAACGCAGGTGTTTGTCACCGAATATGAAAATCACCGTGTGCAAATTTCTGATGCGCAAGGAGTGTTCTTGGCAGTTTTGGGGAGGTTCGGAACTGGCGCATATGAGTTCGATAGCCCGTCGTTCGTTGCGTTGAGTACGAATCGTATGTTTTACGTCACGGACTATGAAAACGACCGCATCCAGGTTTTCTCAACAATCGGCGGCAGTTTCCTCGGCCAGATCAAAGGTGACAGCGGGGGAAGATTTCGCATGGGTGGCGGGGATGGTCTGGCGATCAACGCGGCCGGACAGTTCATTGTTACGGACAATCTTGCTGCTTTGGTAAAAACGTTTGATGCCAATGGAGATTTCGTGACGGAGTGGGGCGATATTGCTCCCTCGCCGCTGCTGCCGCTGGCACCAAATCCGGCCGCGATGGGCGTCGCAATCGATCCGTTAGGCATGATCTATGTCGTGGACACATTCAACAATCGCGTCGTGAAATTCAGTGCTGACGGCTCGCAGCAATTTGCGTGGGGTAGTGCTGGGACGGGTAACGGGCAGTTTAGCTTTCCGAGAAAGGTCGCTGTCGATGTCGATGGAAACGTCTATGTGACCGACACCGGCAATAGTCGTGTGCAGAAGTTCACCTCTGCTGGCGTGTTCCTTTCGAGTTGGGGAACGTTAGGAAACGGTGACGGGCAACTCGATCACCCGACTGGACTTTGCGTCACGTCAACGCGAATTTATGTGGCTGACACAATCAATAATCGAGTTCAGGTGTTCGACCTGGATGGAGCCTATCTGTTTCAGTTCGGTCATTTCGGAACAGCAGATGGGCTATTCGATGGTGGATGGGATATCGCCGTTGACGAGCTCGGATACATCTATGTGACGGATCTTGGGTCGCGTGTCCAGAAGTTCACGCCGACCGGGGAATATTATTCATCCATTGGCTCGGCGGGCAGCGGAAATGGGCAACTGAACACCGCGACGGGAGTCAGCGTTGATAGTAATGGCAACGTGATCGTCGTCGATTCGGGCAACGCGCGCGTGCAGGTCTTCAGCCCCGTTCCGTAGTGTGTCGATTGCAAATGAGACTGTGTAGGGAGTACTGGGATTGACGGTGTTCCCTATTTGCCTCGAACTCAGATAGCGCCCTTAATTCGCAGGTCATGGATCTGGTCTTCGGCATACCCGAGCACGTCCCTAAGAATCGCGACGTTGTCCTCTCCCAGCCGCGGGCCGCGATGATCTTCACGATGCTCGCCATCGACCTTGATCGCAGTCGCCGTCTGTTTGAGTGGGCCAAAATCGGGATGGTCGACTTCGAGGATCATCTGGCGAGCCTGAACTTGCTCGTCCTCAAGGGCCTGATTGATGTCGTTGACCGGCGCGCACGGCACCTTGCCACGTAGCACGCCCAAGCCACTCGTCGGTTGTGCGCGTCTTGAACCGGGCTGACAACGCTTCACCCAGTTCGTTGCGGTGTTTCAGACGGCCAGCAAATCCCTGATAGCGGGGATCGTCGATGAGATCCCGGGCATCCATCGCATCTGCCAGATCGAGCCAGAACTTCTCCTTGGCGCAAAAGACGACGATCCAACCGTCGGCTGGTTTCGAAGACCTGGGATGGAACGATGCTGGGATGGGCCGAGGCGGACAGGCGCTCAGGCGCGAAATCACGGTTCAACGTCCAGATCGCGACATAGTTCAGCATCGATACGGCGGTATCAAGCAAGCTGACATCGACGTCACAACCGATACCCGTCTCACGCGCCCGGATGATTCCTGACAGCATCCCGGTCATCGCCACCAGCCCAGCCGAGAAATCGACGACCGAGAAGGCGCTCTTGGCAGGTGGCGAACCCGGTTCGCCGGTCAGACTCATCCAACCGGCGTAGGCCTGCATCAGATAATCGTAGGCTGGTTCAGCTTTGCGTGGTCCGGTCATGCCATAGCCAGTCAATGCGCAACAGACGATCTTCGGATTGACGGCTTTCAGGTGCTCGTAGGTGAGGCCGAGGGCTTCAGGCTGGTCGCCGCGCAGGCTGGAGAAGACGGCGTCCGAAACGCGCACAAGATCCTCGAATATCTGGCGGCCGTCAGGATGTTTCAGATCGAGCGTCAGGCTGCGCTTGTTGCGGTTGAAAGACTGGAAGTAGAGGCTGTCCTGGTCGCCGGTAAACGGTGGGACCGAGCGCGAGATGTCGCCGCCTGCATGTGGGTTCTCGATCTTGATGACCTCTGCCCCGAGGTCGGCCAGATGCAGCGTGCCAAATGGACCAGCGCCGAACTGCTCGACCGCGAGTATCCGCATCCCCTTGAGAAGATCCTTCATTCTGCCACTCCGCACCAGTCGACCAGCAAGTTCGCGATCGTCTTCGTCGCCGTCAGCAGCTCGGTGATCGAGATGTATTCGTCGGTGTGGTGGGCGACCCGGACGTCTCCGGCGCCGTACATCACGCACGGCATATCACCCAGCAAGGTGAAGAGTCGCATGTCCGCGCCATAGGGCACGCCCTCGATAACTGGATCTTCCCCCGTCGCAGCCCGATGAGCGGCAATGACAGCCTGGGAAATCGGCGCTTCGACCGGCGTCTCGACCGGAGCGAATTGACCGCCAAACCAGTCGACCGCCGGTGGGTGCTCGCGCAGCCAGCCATCCTCGCGTGCGACACCATCGATACGATCCTCAACCGCCTGGCGGAACTCATCGACATCCTCGCCGGGGAGCAGGCCGAGGCGGCCTTCGGCCACCAGCGTTTCTGGGACGGTCGAGGCCCAGCTTCCAGCCCGCACGACGCCGAAGCTGAACGGCGCCTTGTTCGCCAGATGCTTATAGAGCGGATGATCCAGCACCCGGTTGCGCTCGGACTCCCAGGCCAGCAGATCCTGAAAGATTGGCACGAACTTCTCTATGGCCGAGACGCCTTCGTCACGCACCGCACCGTGGGCGGACTTGCCCTGGATCGTCAAACGCATCACCAGCGACCCGCCCTGAGCCGGAACAAGTGCCAGCCGGGTCGGTTCAGTGATCAGGGCCGCATCGGCACGATAACCACGCAAAATCGTCGAGAGTGCTCCAACGCCACCATCTTCTTCTCCGACGGTCGTGTTCACCGTCACATCGCCAGCCAGAGTCACGCCGAGCGTATTGAGTGCATCGAGCGCAGCCAGGTAGCTGACCAGCCCACCCTTCATGTCGCAGGAGCCGCGCCCGTAAAGCAGGTCTCCTTCGACGTGGCCAGAGAGCGGCGGATGGGTCCAGAGATCTGGATTGCCGTAGTCGACGGTATCGACATGCGCGTTGAGGAGGATCGACCGGCCACTACCCGCAGCCTTTAAGACAGCGGCCAGGTTTGGCCTGTTCTCAAAACGCGTTTCGTCGCCAACGTGCCAGCGGTACGGCTCGATATCGACGGGTTCCATCTCCCAGCGGTCGACCTCCAGACCGCGCCTTGCCATCTCCGGCTCAATCGCATCCTGGACAGCGCCCTCATCACCGGTCACAGATGGTACGGCGACGAGCCGCTGGAGCAGTCCGATCATCTCGTTCCGCTGGCTCTCGACCTGTTCATCGATAGCTTGTGCTAGTTGTGCTCTATTCATAACTGCCATTCAGGTTCATCGCATTCCCCGAGACATCGTAGCCTGATGCTTGCCCGGAGGGACAGAACCTTACACAATGTCATCCTTGTATATTCGAACTGGGTGAGACTGGCCGGGGGAGGGTGAACGAGCCTGCTGTCATTCAAAGTCCACTGGAGACCGTCGCTCAGCACAGGCCGCTCAGCACTACCGCTGGTCATCCCATGCACGGACGGTTGCCTGAGCCCACTGAACTCGTATCTGCAAGGGTGAGCGAGGATGTCCGTCGTCCGTGCATCCTTTCAGATGGAGTGCCTTATGGATGCCGCCTGTGTCGGGCTTGATGTGGCCAAGCGCTTGATTGATGTATGTCTGATGCCGGGAGAGGGAAACAAGCCAGAACACTGGCGGATTGAGCAGACAGGCGCTGCCTGGGCAAGGCCCGTACGTCGCTTGACGCCGCTGGCACCGCCTCGCAGTGGAAGCGACCGGTGGCCATGAACAAGGACTGGCTGCTGCCCTGGGGGGGAGTGGACCTGCCGGTCGTCGTCGTCAACCCTTTCAAAGTGCCCAAGTATTCCCAGGTAACCGGTCAGTTGGCCAAGACTGACGGGGTCGCCCTCTGGGCCTGAAGGATCTATGACCAAGAACGTATGGCTCGGTCGACGCTAGATCCTTCGTACCCACTCCGTGGGTGCCCAACTGCGTTTCTCTCAGGAGGACACTCTTTCGAGGGTCCAATCAGGACAGGTTCCCGTTATTACGAAGATCTAGATCAAACCATCGAGCTCGTATTCGTCCGGCCACGAGAACGCATACGTTCGCGGGTGAACACAAGGTTCATCGCTGCTTTAGCCTGGAGAATGAATCTTCGATCAAACGATGACCGCCTACGTGTGAAGCTGGTATCCGTCAATTCCCTGCCACAGCCTCCTCGATCATCTGGAAGAGCTCGTCGTAGGTTTCGATGCCGGTGACGAGCTCGCCGTTGAGCAGAATCGCCGGGGTACCGGAGACGCCGATAGCACTGGCCTGTTCGCGAGACTGATTGACCGCAGTCTGGTGAGTATGTTCATCCATGCAGCTGCCGAATGCATCCATATCCATCTCCAGATAGCGCGCAATAAGATCGAAGGTGGTGCGCTCCAGGCCGGGAAGATTCGGATTATCGACGTTGGCGAAGATCAGATCGTGATACTCCCAGAAGAAGCCCTGATCGTCGGCGCACCTGGCCGCTTCCGCCGCCAGCACCGAACCGTCACTCAGGAACGCGTAGTCACGAAACTCGAAGGTCGCCAGGCCGGTTGCAACATATGTTTCTTCGATGACTGGCTCCACCACACGGGTGAATTGACGACAGCCTGGTCACTGAAAATCCCCGTATTCGACGATGCTGACCGCTGCATCAGGATTTCCAAGCACTCGACCATCTTGTGGAATCGACGCATCGTGAGGTTCGGGAATGACCAACAACGACAGCGGAATCTCTTCAGCGCCACCCACAGGCGTTGACGATGCAGTGGCGGTGGGAATCACATCCGTCGGAGTCGCTTCTATCACTGCCGTCGTAGCTGTCGTAGTGGCCGTCGACTCAGTCGCTGTCTGCGCCTGTCCCGCATCCGAATCGGCGGTCGTTAGCTGTAGCTCTAGCCTCCGGCTCGTCGTCATCATCGCCACCACAAGCGACAATGACGAATGTCGACCAATGCGGCAGACGAACAGCATGTACGCCAACCGTCGCATCAATGGGACTCCAGTCAATGCATCTTCCCTAACGAGAAATCGTGCGGCCTCGTCGGCCATAGTTCATATCCGCCAACCAGGGATTCTCGCCGTCGAAACGGCCAACGTTGAAGGGCGACAGATCGGCGGTCTGCGGCTCACCATTGACGATCCATTCGGCCAGGCACTTACCGATTGCAGGAGAGGTCTTGAACGAACTGCCGGAGTCCCCAACCATGATGTAGAGGCCGGCAACGGACTCAGGCTGGTCGATGATTGGCCGGTGATCCGGACTCATCATATACAGTCCGGCCCAGCCACCGCGCATGATCGCATCGCGATAGATCGGGAATCGCGCCGACAATGCCCGCCGGGCGTGATTCACATAGTCGTTGTCTATTGTCTGGTCGAAGTCGTTGGGGCCTTGCGGGCTCCCCTCGGGCAACGAACCAGATTCAGCGCCGATCAGGGTCAAACCGTTGCCTTCCGCCCGTAACCAGGCGTCATTGATCGCGTCGATGACAACCGGCTGGTCGCCGCGAAAGCCCAGCGGCCGGCGAAAGAGCGCGACTTTCGAGCGCTGCACGATAGAGACCAGGGTCGAGGCCCAGTGGATCAAGGAGCTGACCGGCGCCGATGCCCGGAGCGGCCACGACGGTATCTGTATCAATCCGGCCATCGGTCGTCTGGACACCAGTGATCTTGTTCTCCTGAGTCAAAATCGAGATAACCTCGCAGCCGGTCATGATCTCGACGCCAAGCGCCATCGCGGCTTCAGCGAACGCCTGTGCCGTCGCATTCGGATCGGCCCAACCGCTCTCCGGCTCGTAAGCTGCCGCGCCGACATCGTCGACGAACATCTCAGGGAACAATTCGGAAAGATCAGCAGACGTTACGATACTGGTTTTGATGCCGATTTCCTGCTGATCGCGTACATTAGCGGCCAGTTCCTCCTCATATCCCGGCGCGACAACTTCGACGAATCCCGGTTGCTGCCAGCCACAATCTCCGCCAACTTCGTCGGCCCAGTTCTGGAAGATCTTCAGGCTCTCGAAGGCCAGCTTCGATTCGTAGGGATTGGTGTAGTGCATCCGCACCAGCGCGCCCGACTTACCCGATGCGCCGGAGGCGAGCGCTCCACGCTCGACGAGGATGATCTTCCCTGCGCCGAGCTTCGCCAGGTTGAAGGCAGTGCTAAGCCCGTTTACTCCGCCACCGATGACGACGACATCCGCTGTTTTCATAGCGCCTCCTCAATTCTCGTCGGATCATACCGAAGCTCCTCGTTAGCTCCCACTTCGCAGCCAGACGGCCGAAGCGCCGGTGATTTACCGGCGCTTCGGGAAGGGGGGAAAGGGTGTGGGTTAGGTAGTCAAGATACGATCACGCGGTGCCTAGTCGTCTCCAGCAGCCGCCATCATCGCAGTGTCCTCCTCGGACTCGTAGATGTTGTCACCGCGATGAAGGCGAATGGCCGTTCTGGCCGTCTGGAGCATCGCCCGTGATGTCGGCGCTTTGGCCGCCAGATAGCGCGCAACCGCGACCATGACTCGGTTGGCCGCCTCCGGCTGGAAGTCCCTGAGCTCGTGGAAGAGCTGGGTTCCGGCTTCGAGCATCTGATAGGAGTGGAACTCGCCATCCTCACGCAACAGGACGTGACCGAGCGTCGCAATCAGCGGTTTCGGATCGTGCCCCTGGGTTAGATAGCGCCAGACGACAACAGCCGACTCATCGACTCTTTGCTCAATGTCGGTCAATTCCAGCAGACGTGCCAGCAGCTCATCGGCCCCGGTTGGTTCCCGTTCGATGTTGCGATTCTCAGGCAAACGGGCCGAGGGCATGTTCAGGAAGCGGTCCAGGTAGATGCTCATCGCGCCATGATAGATACCACGCACAAGCTCCGGCGACGGCGCTCGCTGCATCATCTGGTGGACGGCATTGTTATAGGTGAAGGTATGCAGCACCGTGATCCAGTCGCCAAATTCATTCGAGGTATGGAAGCGTGCAATGCGCAACGCCGAGGCGTAGCTCAGCGTTAGTGTCAAATCGGTCAGTGGCGCGCCGGCAGTGAGGGCAGCGCTGATGGCGTCAACACTCGCCTCTGGATCATCGCCGAGCAAGGTGTCAGCCAGCGCTTGCATCACGTCCTGATCGGAAGACGCCCAGTCTTCCTGACGCGGGACAGCGAGGGCATCATCAAGACCTTCCAACGCATTCTCAACGAGCTCGACTAGATCGATCGGATAGCGCCATGAGTTGAGCTCTTCGGAACGGGTGGCATTGGTCAACGAGGGAATCAAGCTTGGTAGAACATTCTCAGCCTGGTCCCACCCGATCGAGTCGAGCGTTTCGGCTGCCTTATTGATGAAATCGAAGCTGTGACCGCCGTTGAGGAAATAGTGATCTGTAGCGGAAGCGGCAAGCATGTCGGCGATCTGGGCCGAATCCAGCCCGGCGTGAATCGCAGTGAGTAACGCCCGCTCTGCACCATCGCGATCACGCACCTCGACGAAGTAGCGGAACCATGTCTTGAGTCGTGCGGGTGGAACTTCATCGGTCGGCAGTTCGTCCAGCTGGAAATGCGGTGGTTGGCCAGCGCAGTCTCGGGCAACGTTGACCATACCGTGATAGAGGGCCAGAACCTGATCATCGGGTTTCAGATGCGGCAGCATGTTATTCATCGCCGAGAGGATCGTCAGGCCAGCCTGCCAGCCCTGTTCCCGATAGCGCGCTCCAAATGTCGCGCCGACCTCGACGATCTCGTTGGGATCGACGCCACCCTCATGCAATGCCAGCACCGCCTTGACCGACAGCAGGTTCAGATTCTGTTCCAGGCCGTCACTGAGGCGTGTAAGCCAGCGCGCCTTCCAGTCGGTCGGGGGTGGGATAATGTTGACGTAGACGATGCCATCTTCAACCTTAGTATCGTAGACCTGCACGTCATTGGCGAAGGGATCGAAAGTGCCGCCACTCTCCAGATCGAAGCGGGCGTGATGCCAGTGACAGGTCAGGATACCGTCCCGAACCGTTCCGCGATCGAGCGGAAAGCCCATGTGCGGGCAACGGTTGTCGACGGCGAAGGGCTCGCCGTCGCTGATGAAGACGGCAATCCCATGCCGTCCGCCGGAGACAATGGTGGGACTTTCCAGACCGTCTAGCGAACCTACCTCGACGAATTTCTCTGACGTGCTGCTCTGCGCCTTCGTGGCAGTCATCGCTAGGCTCCTTCACCTTTCTGTGGCTGATCTCAATATCCGATAATTCCATCCTAAGAGCATTGCCATCTTCTGCCCATCGGAAGAATGTCGTAAACACCCTCACCCCCGGCCCCTCTCCCACTGCTGCGCGGGGAGAGGGGAGAAAGACAAACAACGATCGGGATCTATCTAACTCTTAGCTCCCCTCTCCCCCGCTGGAGCGTAGTGGAAGCGTGTGGGAGAGGGGCCGGGGGTGAGGGAATTCCCCAATCTCTACTAGAATCAACCAACTGAACTCGAACCAAGCCACCACAAGGAGCCCCAATGGCAACGACAATGACAACCGAGGTCGAACAACGTCTCGACGGCGACATCCTCTTTCAACGCGAGGGCAGCGTCGCCTGGCTCACCTTCAACCGGCCCCAGGCGCGCAACGCTTTGACGTTCGATATGTGGGAGGAACTCGCCAGAGTCTGTGAGGAACTGGCGGAAGATCCGGATTTTCGGGTGCTGGTGTTGACCGGCTCTGGAGATCGCGCCTTCGTCGCCGGGACGGACATCAACCAGTTCAAGGAGTTTACCGACCGGCAGCATGCCATCGAATACGAGCAGCGCATCAGCATGGTGACCGAAACACTTGAGCGCTTTCCACGCCCGACGATCGCTGCTATCAGGGGCTACGCCGTCGGCGGCGGGGCGCAAATCGCGCTGGCCTGTGATCTGCGGGTCTGCACCCCGGACGCGAAGTTCGGCGTCCCGATCGCCCGCACCCTCGGCAACACATTGGCCGCCAGTGGTGTCGCACGGATGATCGACCTGCTAGGACCCGCCCGTGCAAAGGAGATCATCTTCACCGCCCGCATGATCGACGCCGAGACTGCCCACGCCGCGGGCCTGGTCAACGACATCTTCGAGCCGGAGTCATTCGAGGAGAGCGTCCACGAGTTAGCCCAGACGATCGCTGGCCACGCGCCGCTGACGATCCAGACCTTCAAAGAGACCGTTCGCCGCATCCTGGACGAGCGCGGCCCAGAACGCTACGAAGACCTGATCCTGAAGGCTTATATGAGCGATGACTTCATGGAAGGCGTCCACTCCTTCCTCGACAAGCGCAAGCCGGAATGGAAGGGCCGCTAAGCAATTGATAGAATTTGCTAAGCAACTTCAACCCATCGACGAGAGAGCAAGCCAGTGACAACCACCGTCAAAGTCAGTAGCCGCAATCAGATCGTGATTCCAGCTGAAGCTCGCAAAGAGCTCGGCATCAAGCCGGGTGATCAGCTTATCGTTTCCGTGCGGGACGGTCTGATTGTCATGATTCCCAAGCCCGATGATATCGTCGCTCACTTGCGCGGCCTCCACAAGGAGATCTGGGCCGATGTTGATGTGGAGGAGTACATCAATCAGGAACGTGATGCGTGGTAGGAATAGAAGACGTACTTCCACGCTACTCCGTCCTGGGTTTGGATACATCGCTATTCATCTACGTCGTCGAGGATCATCCCGAATTTGGGGAAGCGTCTCAGATTGTGCTTGATCGTCTTTCAGACAATGCGGCTCATGGAGTGACATCGGTCGTCACCTTGATGGAGATTGCGGTGAAACCGATTCGGGAGCAACAGATCTACATCGCATACCTATATGCGGGGTTTCTCGAAGCAATCGACAACCTAGCGATTGTCCCGATACTTGCTCGCGATGCATGGTTGGCTGGTTCGCTCCGCGCAACGAACACCCTTCGGCCAGCCGACGCATTGCAAGTCGCTTCGTGCATTGGGGCAGGAGCAGATGTATTCGTGACGAACGACCGACGTCTTCGCCAGATCAACGAAATTGACGTACTCTGTCTCGCTGACTACGTGTAGACGAGCTGATTGGAGTCATGGATGTCCCGCGCTAGCGTCAATGGAACGACACCACTTTCCGGAATTCGCGTGCTTGATCTCGGCCGGCATCTGGCCGGGCCGACGGCCGGGATGTGGCTCGGGGACCTCGGGGCCGACGTGATCAAAGTCGAATGGCCGCCTCATGGGGACCACGGACGCGGCGCAGGACCGCCATTCTTCAACGACGAGAGCGCCTTCTTCATCTCGGCCAACCGCAACAAACGCTCGGTCGTCATCGACTGCAAGGTGCCCGGAAGGTCAGGAACTCTTCCGCAAGCTCGCAGCCGACGCCGATGTGGTGATCGAGAATTTCCGGCCGGGCGTCATGGAGGCGCTGAACATCGGCTACGACCGCATCTCGGAGACGAATCCCGGCATCATCTACCTCTCGATCTCCGGCTTCGGCGCGGACGGGCCGGTAGCCGACCGTCCGGGGCTAGACCAGATCATCCAGGGTTTCTCGGGGCTGATGAGCGTGACCGGCTTTGAAGGTGGCCCGCCCGTACGCGTCGGCATCCCGATTGCCGATCTGCTGACCGGCCTCTTTGGAGCCTATGGCGTCCTCGCGGCGCTTGCAGGCGCGCGAACGTACCGGCAAGGGCCAACGAGTCGAGACTTCGCTGTTGGAGAGCATGGTCGGGATGCTGGCCTTCCAGGCTACCCGCTACCTCAACGGAGCCGGCGTCCCGCCACCAGCCGGCAATCACCACCCGATCAACGCACCCTACGGCGTCTTCCGGGCCAGCGATGGCTATGTCACAATCGGCGCCGCCGGAAGCAAGCGCTGGCCGCAGATGTGCGCATTGATCGATGCTCCGGAGTTCCTCGAAGATGAGCGCTTCCAGGACAACGGCGGACGCTATGAGAACCGCGAATTGCTGGCCGACTTGATCAGCGAGAAGCTCCAGACAAAAACGGTCAACGAGTGGGTTGACATCTTCAACGCCGAAAGCATCCCCTCCGGCCCGATCTACGACATCGAGCAAGCGCTGGAGCATCCCCAGATCAAACACCGCCAGATGGTCGTCGACGTCGAGCATCCGACGATGGGCGTCGCCCGCCTGCTCGGCCTACCGGTGAAATTCTCCGACACCCCCGGCCAGGTCGTCGCACCACCGTTGTTGGGCCAGCACACCGCCGAAGTGCTGGGCGATCTCGGCCTCGACGAAGCGGAAATGGCGCGATTGGAAGAAGCTGGTGTCATCGTTCGGCGATGATTCGCTCGCAACCATTCCTTGCCAGCGCGTGCAGAACTGGCAAGGAATGGTTCTC
Organism: uncultured Chloroflexia bacterium; assembly: GCA_963745675.1. Lineage (GTDB taxonomy): Bacteria > Chloroflexota > Chloroflexia > Thermomicrobiales > CFX8 > JAUIIK01. The sequence goes on along the minus strand of CAVUYM010000009.1, from coordinate 141,149 downwards.
GACGGGCGGAAGCCGCCCCTCTCAGTCAGCTCCCGCTACGGTGGCTCTGTAATGAGGTGCGCAGTGACCTGTGTTCGGAATGCAAATCAAGGGTACTGGCCGAAAAAGGAGGTCCAAGCATCGGCTATGTACTAATCAAGCCCAACATCCAACGTTTTCGAAACACTTCGAAGCGAAGGCGCTAGCGAACAGATGTCGTCGGTACTGATCACTTGGGACTCTCAGATCGCATCAGTCCTGGATAAAGCAAACTGAACGGTGGGATGAGAAACATCATGCCGCCCGGCATCCACATAATCAGCCCACCGAGCACGTCCAGAGATCGAACCGCCACCGGAATTGCCAGCCACGAGAACTGATCAAGACTGGTTTGAGGTGATGATTGGCAGGGGAATTGGCTGGCAACGGAGGGCGATTAGTTCCCATAGGATTTGTCGCTGTCGTTCTCTCTACATTAAGATCGCGTCACCGGTCTTGCAACAACAGCTATCACGTCTTGAGCGGGCGGATTTTCCGGATACAGTTTCCGGCCAAGCCATAACGACACATAGACCAAGCCGATCAGCACCGGAACTTCAACGAGGGGGCCAACGACCGCCGCGAACGCCTCTCCTGAAGCCAAACCGAAGACACCGATCGTGACCGCAATAGCCAGTTCGAAGTTGTTGCTGGCCGCCGTGAACGAGAGTGTCGCCGTTTCCGCGTAACGGAATCGCATGAGATAAGAAACGCCAAACGCGGCAAAGAACATCACACCGAAATATAGCAACATAGGCATCGATATACGCAAAACGTCAGTCGGCGAATTGAGAATCGCCTCGCCTTTGAGCGCGAACATCATGACGATGGTAAAGAGCAGGCCGATCAGTGCGGTCGGTCCGATTCTGGGTATGAAGGTCCCTTCATACCACTCATTCCCTTTTGCCCGTCCAAGGTAGTGGCGCGTCAGAAATCCAGCCAGAAGCGGGATACCGAGGAAGATCAGGACGCTCTTTGTGATCGACCACATCGAGATATCGAGTGCCGTCGAATCCTCCCCGAGCCAGCCCGGCAGGACGCTCAGGTAGAAGAAGCCGAGCACGGTGTACATCACAATTTGGAATACCGAGTTGAGCGCAACCAGAATCGCGGCATACTCGCTATCCCCGCAGGCAAGATGATTCCAGATCAGCACCATCGCGATGCAGCGCGCAAGGCCAACAATGATCAGACCGGTCCGATACTCGGGATGATCCGGAAGCAACAACCAGGCGAAGCCGAACATGAGCGCGGGACCGAGTACCCAGTTGAGGAAGAGTGAAGTCCCGAGCAGCTTCGTGTTCGTCACGGCTGCCGGGATGCGCTCGTATTTCACCCTGGCCAGCACCGGATACATCATCCAGAGCAGGCCGATGGCAATCGGAAGCGAGACGTTGTCGATTTTGAGGGCGTCGAGCGCCTCGCCGAGGCCAGAGAAGATCTCGCCGAGCCCGATTCCCAGTCCCATCGCAACGAAGATCCAGACCGGCAAGAACCGGTCGAGCAGTGAGAGTTGCCCGGCAACTCCCGGCTGCTGTACATCTGCAACCATGCAATATCTCTGCTTTCAGTTACTCCCTGCCATGATTCAACATGCCACGGTAGGGCTAGTTCGAACACCTTTTTATTCGCCCGTATGATCGAACAAAGCGGGCAATCGACGCAGGTGTATGGCCTTCCTGTGCCGCCTCCTCTCGAACCGACGCGATGAGTCGCACAAGCTCGTCAGAGGGCATCGTGGGGTGCTGCCATGCAGAGGAAAGTCTGGATTCCTCTTCGTGGTGGAGCAGAAGGTAGATTGCTTCGGCCATCCCAAGCAAGAGATCACGCTCTACGGTCGTCATTTTAGACTCCTCCCAAACACCGCTCGAGCCCATAGCGGTCGTTATCCTGCCCATCGATTGGCGCGGGTCGAGTGAATACCGTTCAGCAATCGTTGAACGAATTGCTATTAGTAGACCTTCATCTCCCGCTTCCGCGCGGGCCGCAAGTCGGGTTCCGAGACTCAATACGCTCCGGATCAAAATACCGGGCTAGCGACCGGTGGATCTCCGCCAGCGCATTGCGATCGATCGGATAGTGGATCCAGCGAGGATCGTTCGGGTCGCGCTCAACAGCCATGAACCCGCCACGGCGCAATCTGCCAAGATGATGGGAGTTCAGATTCGGCGCGCGGTCCAGAGCATCGCTGAGTTCGCAGTTGCATTGCCTGCCTTACATAAGCAGGTCGAAGTTCCTGAGGCGCGTCGGATCGGCAAGCAACTTTAAGCCGCTGGGCCAGGATCAACGGATCCGTGCGCGTCGCTGTCACCCCCTGCTGCCTCCTCCGCCTGATACAAGCTCAAAGTTCTAATGAACATTGAAGTATCTCTGACACAAGAGTACTGAGCCCAGCGTGACAACCGCGTCGTAGATTGGCTGATCGGTGTGACAATGACGTGTCAAAGTATTGACCGGCCATGTGGGTAGTCATCAAACGCTATAATAGGCCCCTCCCGCACACGCTCGACAAAGCACACCTTCGCCACAGACAGCCCCAACGGCATGTGCTCGGCCGGCTCTAAGCCGGTCTTGTTCGCTCCTTTTGATTGTGTCGTCGAGTGGAGTGAATGGTCCACAGTTTGGCGCCAGCGCCACGTTGATGTGCCCGGCCGTACATCGAGCGTTTGATGAGTTTGAGCTTGTTCACTTGCCCTTCAGTCTGTCCCTGGCTGTCGGGTAGCTGCCAGCCCAGCCACCACGGCTTCCTCGTCCTGGCGTAACTTGGTCACGAACGAGCAGAGCTTCGGGATGTTCGATCGCTCCACGTCCTCCATCCAGTGCGCGAGTCGTCTTCGTGCCTCGCCTTGACCGGGCCTTCGGATCAGCTCGGCAAAGCGATCGAATAAGGTCATCGTCGTCTCGATATCGGGGTGCAGTGCGCGCAGCCGCTGAATCGCCTCCTGGTGGCCTTCGGTGCGCCGCTCCGGTCTGGACAAGACAGTTCGGGCAGCTTGACGTGGGGTGAGGTTCGCTGGAGACTGTCGGGAGCGGCTCACCGCTCTGCTCCAGGTGCGCAACCCGGCCATAAAGCGCGCAACCATGCGATAGGACCCCGGATATCCGTGGGCGCAAATCTCGCGCCACAATCCCATCGCATTGCGGGTTCCCTGCTTCCAACGTTCGAGGAGATAGGGTTTGTAGGGCGTCAGGATGCGCGCTCTGCGGATCGTCGAGCGGCGAACTGGAGCGACATCGTAGCTCAGATGCTTCTGGACGGTGTGGCGATCGATGCCCAAGGCACGGGCAATGGCCGACTTGTTCATCCCCTTGGACGCAAGCGCATGAATGCTGTCAAAGCGTTCCCGCATCTCGGCCCGGCTCCGTGCTCGGGATGCGGCACGATCTGGTCGCGGAAATGAGTTCGCACCGACTACTGTTTCCGGTGCGGGAATACGTTCAATGAGTTGAGAATAGCCACTGAATACCCGCTGGACGGTCTCACCCAGATTCTTGAGCAGGTGGAAGCGGTCAGCGACCTGCACGGCATTGGGCGCGCCCTGCCGGGCTCCCTCAGCGTACTCGCTACTCCGATCACGGCTGATGATCGCAACACCGGCATGGTTTCTCAGCCAGGCAGCAAAGGTGGCTGCACTGCGGTCGGGCAACAGGTCAACCACTTGGTGGCGTTCCAGATCGACAAGCATGCTGCCGTAGGTGTGACCACGGCAGAAGGCGAAGTCATCGACACTCAACACCTGTGGCCTCGGTCGGTTCCAATCGGGACAATCTGGGGACGTAACGCAAGACGTCTAACCCGAGGTCATCACGCCCAAGGTTGCGCAGAAGACGCGCACCCGCTTCACCGCCAAGGGCGAATCCGATGTGCGTAAACAAGGCGTTCGAGTCGCATGGTGCGTCTTCCATAGGTCGCGACCACACCTGGTAAGCGCTCGGTGAAGATCTGGCGTTCACAGGCGCGATTGTCACAGAAGAAGCGCCGGGTGTGGAGCCTGCATACAGCGATGAAACGAGTCATCCAGGGCTAGGTCTCCAGGTCATACACCGAGGTGTAGCGCAGGTCTAGATGATGTGCGTGTAGTGTTCCCATTCCTGGGGATCGTAGTCGCCACGATATCTAGACCCCGAGGCGCACCAACATGTGGCGCATCTCGCCCCGATGCTGCGCGTTGTGATAGCAGACTTGAAGTATCGTCGCGCCCAACGACTGCGGATAGTCATAGTGATCGATGAACGTTTCGTCCAGGCGCTGTTCTTCGACCAGGCGGCGCGCCAGGCTCGCAAATGTCTCATAGTGACGCTCGTGGCGTTCGGCGAGTGCGTCTAGTGAAAGGTCGTCCCGCGGCTCATCAATGAGGCTCCCCGACCATCAAACCGCACCAGAAACCGACAACCCACGTCATATGATCGAGAGTCGCACGCAGCGTGCGATGCCCGATATCGAACTCCTGATCGAGCTGTGCGTCGGGTAATTCCCGGCAAAAATCCAGAAACGTTGATGTCGCCCAGCGGTCGTGTCCCAACATACGGTCGAGCAGATCCAATAGGTTTCCTCCGTATCAAGCCCCGACGGGATTTGTGGCGTCGATGATGATCGATCAGAATGATCGTACGGTCACCGAACATGTGTTCGGGTACAGCATAAGATAGAGCACTTGCGTTGACAACCCAGCGGCGGGCGATGACATTCCCAGTCACAGGGCGCACAAAAGACGGGCCGCAACCAGATGGTCGGCGGCCCGTCCTTCAACGCATGCTAGTTGCGTTGGTACTGGGTCAAGCTTCGCGACGCGGAGCGCGATCTGTGACCTCGGCGTAGTCTATGGGGCTCATGTCGGCACCGTAGTCGGGCGGATCGACACCGATCGAAGTCAGGATCGTACAGATCTGCGAACGGTGCTCGATAGCGTGATGAAGCGCTCCTATACAGAGGATACCGGCCGGCACATCGCGGGGTTTCCCGTCATGCCAGGGAATCAGATAGGTTCGCTCCGCATTGAAAGGTGTTTCGAGGAAGCGCTCCCAATACCCCTCCATTTCATCGACCCGCCGGGACAACTCGTCAAGGTCCGCCGTGTCTTCGGTGCGATAGTCCCAGCTCGGCTGCTCGTCGGCCAGACGCGCACAGTCGAAGGCCTCCCCCGAGATGATGTGGCGCAACGTGTCGATGATGCTGCCGTAGGCTCCAACCGCGGTCGCGTTCAGCTGGTCCTCTGTCAGTTCCCGGCAGGCGGCGATGATCTCGCGGGTCGCCCAGGTGTTGTATCGAAAGCCGTCTATCAGTCCGTCATTCATTTTGAATCAGCCTTTCTCAAGCCAGTCTGCGACAACGCAAACCAGCTCGCGATGATCGCTCAGCGAGTTACGTTTTCGATTGCTGTGGTTGGGTGACTAACTAACCGGAGCGACCGGAGGCTGATTCATGGTTGACTGTTCTCTCCTCGCGACAGATTACAAGTTACTTCGCCTGATGATACTTCCTGAAGGTGGTCAACGTTGCCCACGCGGAATCAAAAGACTTATGTGAAGCGTTCAAGATCGGCGTCGACCATCTGGGTGATGAGGTCTTCGAAGGATAGGCGCGGCTCCCAGCCAAGCTCACGTTTCGCAGCGCTGTAGTCGCCCTTGAGTGCGCCGATTTCAGTCGGGCGATGGAAACGTTCGGCAGACTCGACGTACTCGCGCCAATCGAGACCGACGTGTCCGAAAGCGATCTCGCACACCTCTCTGACGGTATGGGAGGTATTCGTCGCGATGACGTAGTCCTTCGGCTCCGGCGGCTGGAGCATCATCCACATTGCTTCGACGTACTCTGCCGCGTAGCCCCAGTCGCGCTCTGCCTCCAGCCAGCCCAACGCCAGCATGCCGTCTCTTGTGATGATCGGCTCGCCGAGCTCGTTGACCGGTAACTGCTTGCACTTCGTTCTTGATACAGGCAACGGCTGCGGTGATCTTGCGAGTCACGAAGTGCAACGAACGACGCGGGCTCTCGTGGTTGAAGAGGATGCCGCTGCAGGCGTGCATACCGTAGGACTCGCGATAGCACTGCACCATCATGTGGGCATAGGCTTTGGCGATGCCGTAGGGGTTATTCGCATTCACCGGCGTCGATTCGTCGGCGCTCTCGCCATCGACGCCGCCCCAGATCTCGCGGCTGGTGGCCTGGTAGATCCGGGCCTCTGGCGCGTGAATGCGAGCTGACTCGAGCACCCGCACCACACCGACGCCAGTGATGTCGGCCGTCTGGTATGGATGCCCCCAGCTATCTGCCGGGACAGATTGAGCAGCGATGTTGTAGATCTCATCAGGCTTGTGCGCCACGGATAACACGAGCGATGCTCTCGGCGTCACCGAGTTCGGCCGCTTCGATCTGGATTTCCCCGACGAGATGGGCGATGTTTTCGCGAGTGTGGCTTGTACTGCGCCGCACTGTCCCGACGACGTTGTAGCCCTTCGTCAAGAGCAGGTCGGCCAGATACGAGCCATCCTGGGAAGATAGGCCGACAATCACCGCAGTCTTCGCCATTTTTTCGACACCTACACGTTCATTCTTAGTTCAGCGCACTATCAAATGTGCTGACCGATTATGGCACGGAGCTAATATCGGAGGTCCGGGAAGCCAGCCGAACATGCTAGCGCCCCCGGAACCGTTCTGATACGATGCGATACGGTCGAGTCCCCCTTTCAGGGTGGTCGAGCCAGGAATCAACCTCAAATCAGATCCGAAGGAGAGACGCATGCGGCAGACGTTGAAGAACCCAGCAACCGGAACATTCTTCAACGAAAGTATGTCGTATGGCGATCCTCAACATCGGAATTCTGGCCCATGTAGACGCTGGTAAGACCAGCCTCACCGAACGCATTCTCTACGAAACCGGAGTCATCGCTTCAATCGGGAGCGTCGACAAGGGCACGACCCAGACCGACACCATGGAACTCGAACGTGCCCGCGGGATCACGATCAAATCAGCGGTCGTTTCGTTCCAGTTAGGCCAACGCAAGGTCAACCTCATCGACACTCCCGGCCACAGCGATTTCGTCGCTGAGGTCGAACGCTCGCTGCGCGTTCTCGACGGCGTCGTGCTGGTCGTCTCGGCCGTCGAGGGTGTGCAGTCGCAGACACGTCGCTTGGCCCGGGCAATCCGCGACGCCAATCTGCCGATGCTCATCTTCGTGAACAAGATCGACCGCCCAGGCGCGCGCGGCGACGCGCTACTTGCCGACATCCGCAGCAAACTCGGGTTCAGGTCGTAGCGATGAACCATGCCAGCCGCGCTCGGTGACCGCACGGCGCAGGTCGTGGCGCGAGATCGTGCGGCGCCCGGATGGCACGACGAATTGTCCGATCTCCTGGCGGAGAATAACGAGCAGGTCATTGAGGAGTTTGAACGCACCGGCGGTGATCCGAACCAGACCTATCTGGAGGATGAGCTTCGAGCGCAGGTGGCGAGCGGATCATGTCGTCCCGGTCTTCTTCGGATCAGCCGATGACCGGCGCTGGCGTCCCAGAAATCCTTGACGGTATCGAAGAATGGCTGCCTGCCGCTGAAGAAGCGACAGATGCACCGACATCCGCCACCGTCTTCAAGATCAACCGATTGCCGACCGGAGAGAAGATCGTCTATGTGCGTGTCTTCGCCGGAAGCCTCGTCGTTCGCCAGCAGATAAACCTTATACAGCGCCGCAATCGCTATGACGAAGTAGAGATCATCGAAGAACGGATCACCGGCATCGACCGCTTCGTCTTCAGGTTCCGTTTCGGCTACCGACGCTGTCCAGGCCGGCGACATCGCGGCACTGCGATGGCCTGCGATCTGCCCGTATCGGACGACTTCATTGGAGAGAATGATGCCGGCATCCGAGAAGATGGAAGCAAGCCTTCCCTGCTCCGGCGCTCGAAAGCGTCGTCCTTGCCGAAGATTCCAGCCAGATCATGCAGTTGAGAACAGCGCTCGAAGAGCTGGCGGAACAAGACCCGCTTATCTCTCTGCGGCAACGCAACGAAGAAGGTGAAATCTCGATTCGTCTCTTTGGCGAGGTTCAGAAGGAGGTCGTGCAGGAAACACTTCTGCGCGAATACGGCATCGAAGTGACCTTCGGCCCGAGCCAGACCATCTGCATCGAGCGGCCGGTCGGGACCGGCGAATACCTCGAGTTGATGGGTGAGAATGGGAACCCGATCATGGCCACGGTTGGCATCAGGGTCGAAGCCGGAGAGTCTGGGAGCGGTATCCACTACTCGGTTCGCGAAATGGGCTCGATGCCGCCGGCGCATTACCGGGCCGTCGAAGAGACCGTCTACGAAACGCTTGGCCAGGGTCTGTTCGGTTGGGAGGTGACCGACTGCATCGTGACCGTAACGGAGGCGCGCACCGTCCAGTATTCGTCGCCGATCAGCACTGCCGGAGATTTCCGCAAGCTGACGCCGCTGGTGCTTATGCAGGCGCTGCTCGCGGCCGGGAGCGAAGTCTGCGAACCAGTCGAGCAACTCGACCTCGATGTCCCGGAAGATACCGTTGGCGCTGTTTGTGGAGCCCTCATCAAAGCGCGTGGGACGATCCAAGATGCTATTCCCGGCGAGTCATATCACCGCATCATTTGCGAGATCCCGACCGCAGAGCTCCCAGCAATCGAGCAGCAACTGCCGCGACTGACTCGCGGCGAAGGCACCTGGGAATCGACTTTCCTGCGCTACACGCTCATCGCCGACGACGTGCCTGAGCGGCCACGGATAGGACCGGACCCGCGAAACCGGGTGCACTATCTCGGCGAGATGGCGCGATCGTAGCGATTGAAGATTTTGGTGGAATCTGCGTTACCTGCCTGAACGTCCGTCATCGTCTCGACACTTCCGACAGCCGTGCAATGGTGATGATCTCGGGGCTCGAAGATATGAGCGGAGTGCGATCCCAGTCACCGAACTGCGCTTCGATTGCAAAGCCCGCTTCGGACAGGAAGACAGAAAGAGCATCCGTATCGAGGAAGCGTAGCGTGCTGTGGCTGATCTGAGGCTGGTCCCAGGCGGGACTCACAAAGGTCGCGGTGAAGCTGACGAGGTCTCCTTCGACGGGAGTCTCGACATCACGGGAAAAGCTCACAAAGGTTCCATCCGGCGCGGCGATCTCAATAACTTTGTCCGGCGTCCAGTTCTCCCAGGCGCGGGCCAGTGGGTTACGAGTTTCGAAGGCGAATCGACCATTCCCGGTTAGCGCTGCCCGGATCGCAGCCAGCGCATCCCGCAGCTGATCATCTGTCAGGAAAACCTGAAAAGCGTGTCCGGTCATCACGACCAGATCAAATTCGCGCTCCCAGGCAACCATCGACAGGTCGCCCAACACCCACTCGATATCCGACCGCTCACGCGCTACCGCGAGCATGGCCTCAGCGGGATCGAGGCCCACGAGCCGGCCCGTGTGGCCAGCCTTGCGGGCTTCACGCAACAGCAGGCCGGTGCCACAGCCGACGTCGAGCACAGAGTCTGAAGCCATCAGGAGTTCGAAGTAGAACTCATCGTCCGGCTCACCCCAGGGGGCGAGCAAGTCATACAACTGGGCGAGGCAGGGTTCTGCGAACAATCGATCGACCATGCGGGCATCTCCTCAACAAACATCAAGCACTGCGTCGACGGTCTTGATCCGCTCGCTCGCGAATCTGCGCGAGTGCCTGGCGCCTCCGGGAATGTACACGAATGAAATGCCATTCCCACAGCCGTCTTGCCGATTTCAAGAATGTTGCTGTGGGGCTGTAACGAATCCGGCCTAACTGAGACTACAGACACGATTGAATGATTGCCTGGCCCCGGAAAGCTGCAGATTACCTGGGACTGGCGATACAGAACATGTTGAACGCATCGCATTCGCGAATAGAGCTCGATCAATAGATCGAACATGAAAAGGAACCAACCATGTACTTCCAGCGATTGATTCGAATTGCTTTAACGGCGGCCATCGCGGCCGTCGCATTCGCGGGCCTCGCGACGACTGCTTCGGCCAAGGGGGGCGTCGGCTACGTTTACAGCAGCACGAACATGAATGGTCCGGACGGCAACTCGGCCGTCGTGTTTAAACGGTCAGCAGACGGAGCCCTCGAATTTGTGCGCACTGTTCCTACCGACGGCCTGGGCCTGGGATCGGGACTAGGATCACAGGGAGCGGTCACACTGAGCGAAAACAACCAGTGGTTGTTCGTCGTCAACGCGGGCAGCGACGAAATTTCCGTCTTCGGTGTGAAGGGCGGAGACCTGACACTCGTCGACGTCGAACCATCGGGTGGCGACCGCCCGGTCAGCGTTACGATCCACCACGAATTGGTTTACGTGCTCAACCAGGGCGCCGGAGCGAATATCAGTGGCTTCACCTTCCATAATGGGAATCTCACTCCGCTGGCAAACTCAACTCGACCGTTGAGCGCCGACGGCACTGTTGGATCGCAAGTGCAGTTCACGCCAGACGGGAAGGTACTCGTCGCCACCGAGCGGGGTATCAATAGCATCACGACATGGACGGTTGGCAAGGATGGGCGACCGGGGACGGGCCTCACCCAGGCGTCGAACGGCGCAGCCCCGTTTGGATTCGACTTCGACAACGAGGGCCATCTGATCGTTTCGGAGGCCGGGCAGCGAGCGCTCTCGTCCTATGATGTCGCGAGCAATGGCAACATTAGCGTCATTAGCGCCTCCGAGCCCACGAACCTGGTGGCGGCCTGCTGGGTCGTCGTCTCGAAGAATGGCAAATTCGCCTACACCACCAACGCCGGGAGTGCCGCCATTAGCGGTTACAGCATCGCGCACGATGGCACCTTGACTCTGCTCGACGCTGACGGAATCACCGGTGCAACCGGCGCGGATACGAATCCGACCGACGTAGCCATCAGTAACAACGGCCAATTGCTCTACGCCTTGAGCAACCGAACAAACTCGATCGTGGCCTTCGAGGTACATGCAGATGGCAGCCTGACAGTGGCGCCCGGCGTCGTCAACCCGTTCATGGGTGGCGCAGCTGGTATTGCGGCCAACTAATAGTGACCCGGGTCTCTATGCCCGAAGACGGGAGCAGCCGGAATGGCTGCTTCCGTCTTTGTGATGGATCGAGCGAGATCTCCAAGCGACCTCAACCTGCGCCGGTTTACCACCCTTGCCACCATATTATCTTCACTCATGCTACTGCTATCATGCACCCTCAAAGGTTGGCCGGGTCAAGGAGCGCGTTCGATATGCTGCCGGCCAGGGCCTCCGAAACATGACATGTGGAGCGTGATGCTTATGGTGTTGCGGCGAGCAGATGACACGGCGTCCGACGTGAGTTGGGATAACGAACAACAGATGGTCAGCCGTCTCAGAGCAGGTGATGAGATGGCCTTCATCGCACTAGTTGGGCAGTTGCAGGGAAGCCTCACAAGGGTCGCCCGTCACTATGTCCGGGATCGTGAGACCGCCGAAGAGGTGGTCCAGGAAACCTGGATCGGCGTTTTGCGGGGGCTTGACCGCTTCGAAGAACGCTCATCCCTGAAGACATGGATCTTTCGAATCCTTGTCAATCGCGCGCGGTCGAGGGGTGCGCGCGAGGTGCGAACGATTGCTGTCTCTCAATTGGCTACTGAAGCGCCGGCCGTCGAGCCTGAACGCTTCCTCGAACACGGTCCTGCCACCGGGCACTGGGCATCGCGCCCGGCGAGTTGGGAAGGGTTGCCTGAGTCGACATTCCTGGCACAGGAGACGCTTGCTCTCATTCGCCAGGCGATAGATCTGCTGCCTACAAACCAGCGAGAAGTGATTACCCTACGCGATATCGAAGGCTGGAGCGCTGCGGAGGTCTGTAACATCCTGGAGATTTCGGAGACTAATCAACGAGTTTTGCTTCACCGGGCACGTTCAAAGGTACGAGCGGCGCTCGAACAGAAGTTGATCGAGAGATAGCAAGAACATGTCTGGATACGAGATTACCGACGAACTGACGTGCAAGGAGCTCGTTGAGCTCGTGACCGACTACCTGGAAGAAACGCTCGATAGCGCCGAGCGCTCTCGATTTGATACACATCTCAGCAATTGCACAGGTTGCACCAACTATGTGAGCCAGATGCGGAGCACGATCCAGACTATTGGCTACCTGTCCGAGGATGAGTTGTCGCCGGAAGCAGAGCGCGATCTCCTCGAGGCGTTCCGCGGTTGGAAGCGGGACCAGAACCTGAGCTAGCCTGCCTCCGTCGTACCGACAAGATTCTGGCAATCAACCCATACCCGCAATCAGGTGAGTCACTACGATTCGCCTTCATGACGTTACTATTGACATCAAGCGATACTCTATATACCATCCATATGGATGGTATATGCCATCAAAGCGTATTCTTCGATCGCAGTGAGTTGGAGCATCTTCGTGTCCGACACCGAGAAGATCACGATTAATCTCGGCATCGTTGATCTGGGACAGATCGATTTGTTAGTCGAACGCGGTTTCTATTCCAATCGCACCGACTTCATCCGCATGGCGATCCGCAACCAGATCAGCAGCCATTCCGATGAGATCAAAGAAGCTGCGACCCACTGGCAGCTCGTCATCGGGTCTACTCATTATGACCGTGAAAGTCTTGAACAGATCCGCACCCAGGGCGAGATGCTGAGCATAGGCGTCGTCGGAACCCTTGTTCTGGAGGACGATGTCTCCACCGAACTGGCGCTCGCCACGATCAAGTCGATACGAGTGCTGGGCAGCATGCGAGCGAGCGCGGAAGTAACGGAAGCTCTCAGCGATCGGCTGAAGTAGCGACGCGCGGGCTCGACTCTGGAGAGGGGCAACGTGATCTGGCAAGAAACAACCGGCGAACTCGCACGCTCACGTCAGCAGAGTATGCTCGACGATGCCGAGTCGCAGCGCGCCGCGCTCATCGCCACGCGATCCCCTCGCTATCGAGAGTGGCTGGCGCTTCAGCTTGTCAATCTTGCGCTATGTTTGGCGCCAACGATGCGTGACTCGCTACCCGTTTCGAGCCAGAACGCTACGCCCGCTTCGTTGACGCCCGTTGCCACCGGTAAATCTCTCTCGCGGCTTAGCTAGTGCGCTGCTCAAGATCTCTGCCTGGTGTGCTGAGCCACAAGTAAGCAAAGGTTGGCTGGATCGTCTCCTGAACGACGCCCAGAAGCTCGGCTTGAATCGCATTGTCGTCGATGGCATTGCGCAGACGCTCATTGAAAGCCTCGGTGGCCCGGGCTGCGTCGTACTTCTGGCGAAAGAAACGCCGGTCAACGGCGCGCTGAGTACGCCGTCGTAGCGGTTGGAAAAGCGCCGCGACAGCTAGCGTGGAACCGGCAACGGCCAGATCCGAACCAGACGTAACTGGCTCCAGGATCTGTTGCAAGAGCACAACGCTCAGGCCATAGATCAGGCCGAGTCCCAGCGTCAGCACGCCATAGACGAGGGTCTTATTGACGATCAGGTCAATGCTGTAGAGCCGATAACGGAGAATTGACAATCCCAGTACGAACGGGATTCCGACTGTAGATGCCGGTCAAGATTGACAGTCCGATAACAAGTTCGGGCCGCGTCCAGTGACCGTCTGGCATGTTGATCCAGGCCGGCGTTAGAATTTCGCCGAGCATTAAGGTCAGGACAAGAGCGATGATTACGCCAAGCATCCAGAACAGCCAGCGAATCTGCAGTCGTTCCACCCCACTGGCATGGCGGTAGCGTAGCCCCAAAGAGATCACTGCACCCAGCATCACAACAATCGCAACGACGATTCCCACTGGCGTTAACACATCAAACAGAGACTTGACCGCACCGATGTACAGTGGATTCGCATTGAGTTGCCGATCATCGTTCCCAATGACTTCCGAACCAAACGAATCACTTGTCATAGTCCCAACAATTACCGCGACGGAGATCGCGAACAACGGTTTCCAACGGGCCGAAAGAAGCTTGCCAGTGGGGAAAAGATAGGGCACGATGATGAGAAGGACGAGCATATGAGAAATACTCACAGCTGCGCCAAGCCAGATGATCGGGACCAATAGTGGCAGCGCTTCGGCACCTGCGAACTGCTCGTAGGCGCCGGAGAGCCATGCGACTATTGCAAGAAGTGATGCGCCACAGAATAACCAGCCGATCACCTGGTCAGGCCAGCGAGCGATGATGAGCGCACCAAACGTCGCCAGAACGACATAGCCTGGCTCATAGTACAAGTCCTGTGCAGGAAGGGAACCACCGGGAGCGCGGTCGAGGAGAATCAACACATCCATGAGCGCTGCCAGGCCTGCGAGGAGCATGCTGGCACACCAGAGCGCAAGGGCAATGTTGCGGGCGTGATGCCGCGCCATTTGAAACGGAACACGCCATCCGAACATGCTCTTCACTCCCGACTGAACAGGCGCGCTGCTCTCCCTCGCCCGAGCCAACAAATTCTAAAGTGGGCCAGCGCTCTACTTCAGGCCTTATCCATACTATCAGCCGCTACCATCACGACATCGTTACGAAATGCTCCAAGCCACAGCTGCATTTGTAACCGGAATCTTTTCGAGTTCTTGGCAGCATACGAGCGAGCGTGGAAGTAAGGATGATCGAGCGGTCAAATTCCGACTCTCAGTTGAGCGTCCGCATGATGAAATCCCGAAAGCAATAGATGCCTAAGCATACTTTTCGAGTATCTTTCTACACAATAGCAGCAATATTTGTCATCCTTTTGGTGGGAATCGCCACTTGATTCCATTGATACAACGTACGGAGGTACACCTTGACACATTCGTCCCCTCACACCGGTACGCCTGCAGACGCTCCCGAGAAAGCGCCGACCCAACATCTCCCGGTCTCTGGAGGAACTATTGCCTACGATGATGTCGGTAGCGGTCCGCTCGTGATCTGCGTGCCGTCGATTGGGGATGTCCGGGCCGAATATCGCTTTCTACGCCCGCACCTCCTCGAAGCTGGTTTCCGGGTCGTGACTATGGATTTACGCGGTCACGGAGAATCGAGCACCGGATTCTCCGACTACTCATCAGCGGCGGTCGGTGGCGACATCATTGCGCTAGCACAGCATGTTCAGACGGGGCCAGTATCGGTTATCGGCACTTCCAAGGCTGGTGGCTCAGCCGTTTGGGCTGCAGCTCACGCTCCCGAGGTCATTGAACGGCTGGTGCTTATCTCCCCATTTGTGCGAGCGCACTCCGGGGACGGATTACAGAAAGCGATCATGAACCTGCTGCTGGCTCGCCCCTGGGGAGCGGCCTTCTGGATGATGTATTTCCCGAAATTCTACCCGAGCCAGAAACCGGAAGATTTCGAAACTTATCGGGGCCGCCTCAAAGCCAATTTGCGGGAGCCCGGACGCATTCAAGCGCTCAAGGCTATGGTCAACAGCCCCGGAGATATGGAAGAAGAACTTGGGACTGTGACGGTCCCAACACTGGTGATGATGGGTACAAAGGATCCCGACTTTAAGGACCCTACTGCCGAAGGGGAGTGGATCGCCGAACATATCCACGGCACAGCCTTCATGGTCGACAACGCTGGTCACTACCCTCATGCTGAAATGCCCGAACAGCGCATGTCCGGAGATCGTCCGCTTTCTGGCCGGCGCAAATGGGAGCCGTGCGGCCTGAGACTCCGGCAACTGAAGCATGGCTTACACCATTGAATATACCCTTCCTCAAGGGCGATACACACGCAGGCCAAGTGCACTCGAAACCTATCTCGAGCTTACGGGGCCCCAGCGCTTCCACGATGTCGATACCTGAAGAGATACTGAACAACAGCGACGGAATGACGAGGACACGTATCTCCGACCGTCCTCCGTCCATCGTTGGGCCGTAGATCGACTCTTCATGTCGAGTGCCAGATTGCTTTGTTACAGGCGCGATGGAGGTCGATCTGCCGGAGTGGAGTGCTATTCCGTCCGGCGACCGCCGTGACCGAACATGTGAGAAGAGAGCATCACGAATCATCATTTTCACATGAAAGGAACGACGATGCATTCGGCGGCAACCAGCCAGCTGATACAGGCCGATCGTCAGGAACGAAGCTTTACCCGCGTGGATCGGGTGGAACGCGTGCGGCTAGGCGCTGGAGCGCTCGCGATATCCGGTATTTTGTTCGTCCTGTACCCGGCCATCCGACCATTTTCCGACGAAACTTCATTGCAGGGAGCCGCGGCATTTGCGTCCAATAGCTGGATTCTCGCGCACACGCTGGCCATGGCGGGTTTCACGCTGCTAGCGGTAGGTCTACTCGGCCTTCACGAGGCACTCCGAAACAGCGCCGTCGAGCGCAGAGCGTTCTGGACGCTAATCGTGAGCTGGGTTGGGATCGGATTAACATTGCCCTTCTACGGAGGTGAGGCTTTCGGTTTGCACGCGATCGGCCAGGAAGCCCTCAACCGGCAGAATGACCAACTGCTCGATCAGGCCGACGTTGTTCGCTCCGGAGCAGGGCTCGTTATCTTCCTGGTAGGGCTCCTCCTGCTTGCCATCGGAGCGGTTATGGTGGCGACGGTCATCTGGAAGTCAGATGTTCTGGCGAAATGGAGCGGCATTCCGTTAGCGCTCGGCTTTGGCCTCTTTATCCCACAATTCTTTGGTACGCAACCCATCCGGGTGGCTCACGGGCTCTTGATAGCGGTTGGCTGCCTGTGGATCGCAACGGGTATGTGGCGGCAGACGATGACCGCTCGAAACGCGGATATGTGAGCTAATGCGGCGAGCTTCCTCCTCTACCGCATTGAGTCTGGAGCGACTTCCGGGCGTGACCTTATGGGAGGGTGAAGTGCAAGCCGTAGACCGATAAAAGGATGGTCATGATACTGGCACTGTACGCTACGCGAAAGACGGCTCGTTGCCGATCATTCAGGGCAGGCGAGGTCTTGAAAACCGAGAACTGTCCGGTGATGTTGAACACCAGGAGGTTCGCGCTGTCCATCGCGTAGTGAATGATGATCGGCACCCAGAGCGACCCGCTGAGCAGGTAGGCAAGTACCAGAACGAGACCGCCCACAACCCAGCTAACGACCTGATAAGGACTCGCGTGGTTGGTCAGGAAATGAATCAGCACAAACAGGATCGTAGAGGTCAGGATGATCGTCAGGGCGCTACGGGATAGCAGGTTTAGCGTGACATAGCCACGATTCAGAACCTCTTCCTGCAACGCTACAACGAGCAATAGACCGAGTCCGAGAGCAAGACCGGTGGCGTCACGCCAGGATGCCGCCGGTCGGCTAATCTCCATCGTGTCAATATATTGCCGGTGCGCCAGCAATAGTATGAACCCTATCGCCAGCAAGAACGTCAGGATAATGCTGATGAATGAAACTAAGGCATCATCAGCATGAAACGCAAATTGGAGCGTCCCGATCGATTGGTCTTTCAGTAGTACGAGCACAAGAACGCCGAGCATGATGAATAGATTCGCAGCGGTCCCTAAGACGAGAACTCGAGGGGAGTTGCGAACAGCCATATCCTTCACATTGCCCGCTACTTTGGCAATCAGAACGGATGATGGGAGCGCTATCAGGAACATAGAGGAGATAGGACGAAGAAATGTCGATCCAGGGCCATGGGTTCATCAGATACTCACAATTGATACATCGGCTCAAGCGGCGGAAGGGGGTTCCGCACTGATAAAAACCTACATTAAGGACGAGTCTCCATCAAATTCAGCCGGCTCACCTGCCGGCCTGGCCCAGGCCGATTCGCTGTCAGTTGCTCGACATCGGTGGAGATTCCGAATCCCTAGTAGACCGCCACTGGCGTTGTATTGTTGGCAGCAGAAACCATCGACCGCTTCGATCCCTGTCCAGGAACAAGCCTGAAAAAGTAAGATCGCAATCGGACGAACGCCTGCACGCCAACGGCTGAGCTAGCACCGTGCTCGCTGATCCGGATCTGATGCTTAAGGAGGTCACGAGTGACGGGACAGTTTGCGCCAATCGAGCCATACGATAGCGGCATGCTCGATGTAGGCGATGGGCACGAAATGTATTGGGAATGCTGCGGCAATCCTGATGGCAAGCCAGCCCTCTACCTCCACGGTGGACCGGGTTCAGGTTCATCGCCGGGGCAGCGGAGATTCTTCGACCCGGAGATCTACCGGGCAGTCCTGATCGATCAACGCGGATCAGGACGTAGCCGCCCTCTTGCCAGCGAGCCGGATACCGATCTGAGCCTCAACACCACGCACCACCTCATCGCCGACATCGAACTGCTGCGCCAGCATCTCGGCATCGACAGCTGGACGACGATCCTGGGTCTCTCATGGGGCACGACACTGGCGCTGGCCTATGCCGAAACGCACGTCGAACGAGTGAAGTCGCTGCTGCTCGGCTTCGTGACGACGACCTCACGTAGCGAAGTCGAGTGGATCACCCAGGATGTCAGACGCATCTTCCCGCAAGAATGGGATCGTTTTGTTGAGGCGATTCCGGAGGAGCTACGCCACCTGCGTCCGGTCGATGCGTATGCCCGGATGCTCAACGATCCCGACCCGGCCGTCTGTGAACAGGCTGCAATCGAGTGGTGCACGTGGGAAGACGCGCATGTCTCTCTGACACCCGGGGCCGGTCCGAGCCTGCGCTACGAAGATCCAGAATTCCGCCTGCGCTTTGCGCGACTCGTGACGCACTACTGGAGCAATCACGCCTTCCTGGAAGAAGACCAACTCATTCGCGATGTCTCGACACTCGAACGGTATCCCTGGAGTACTCATCCACGGTCGCTATGATGTCAGCGGCCCGCTCGTGACGGCCTGGCAGCTGCACAAGGGCTGGACCACGCAGCGAACTCCACATCCTTGACGACGCCGGACACGGCGGCGGCGACAGTTTCTACGATTCGTCGGCAGCGCTTGAACCGTTTCGCCGAGTTGTAGGAACAAAGGTACCGTGCGGACGATCTTCTTCGATCTCTTCGAAACGCTGATTACCGTCTTTGAGCCCGACTGGTCGCCGCCGCCGCGGACAGTCGCCACGCGGTTGGGCATTGCGGAAGAGCACTATCGTGCCAACTGGCCGGAATTCGACCTGGCCTGGCAGGCCGGTGAGATTCCGACGTATGCCGAAGCGCTCGCCGCGCTGTGCGTTGCTGCCGGAACACGCGCCGATGCCGCTGTCATCGCCCAACTCACCGCCGAGTTCGAGCAGATGCTCCACCGGGCCTACGCGGCCATTGAACCGGAAATCATCGACATGCTCACCGCGCTGAAAACGGCGGGTTACAGGCTGGGAGTAATTACGAACGCCGGTGACCTCGACACGCTACCCTGGCCTGACTCCGCGCTAGCGCCCCACTTCGACGACGTTGTCGCCTCGCATCAAGTCCGGCTGCTCAAACGGGATCGGCGTATCTTCGAACTCGCCTGTGAGCGGTTGGAAATCACGCCGGCCGACGCTATTTTCGTGGGTGACGGAGGAGGAAACGAACTACAAAGCGCAAGCGAGGCTGGATTGACGGCCTACTGGAGTACCTGGTTCCTTGACCGTTGGCCCGAGGGTCGGCGCCCAAACGGCTTCCCCGGCGACGACTGGCGGCAATACACCGCCCCAAACGATCCACCGTTCATGCGGCTGGCTCAACCGGCAGATTTCCTCTTGGCCCTGGATGTGTGATCCCTTACGATCAGTCTTTGGCCGACAGTTCAACAACCTCGCCGCTCAGTGTCCATGCTGCGATTGGCGCAACTCGCGTACGAACTTCACCCGCAACTAAGCGATGATCGGCGGGATTCCATTGAACGCCACTGCCGCGTAAATATACGAGACGATTGACGACTCCCAGGACTGCTCGGCTATCGTCGACGAAGTCGCTCAGAAACTTCTTGTGCAGATGCTTCTACAGTTTGTGAAATGCGCCGAGCGATCTCGTGGACCGAGGAGCGGTCGCCATGGGCCTGAAATGCTGCAACGACTCCATCGATCGCCGACTTCACTAGTTCGGGAGCAGCGAACTCAACTCTTGGGCCACTTAGGAGCAGACGTACACCAAATTCAGTTTCATGGTGCCGTGGCTCACTCGTTTTGAGATCACGTGTTCTTCTCAGTGCCAACCATGTTTGCGCTAGACGGGTTTGGCTGGAGTAGGAACCCAGGTCGATGTCATTGAACGATGCCAATACGCTTCCTATCGTCCAACATCGGAAGTTCTCATTGAGAGGAGCAGTAGCATACTGATATGTTGCTCCCCAAGCTCGGCCGGAATGCGCCGAGCGACGATCGGCTGCTGCCAATTCGAATCGCACACCATTGGCCGCCACGCGTCGGAAGCAACTTCCACTAGAGTCGATGTTGTAGAGCAAGATATTCTCGACATCGGATGATCGGTGCTTTGGACCGGAATAGGATGCGTACAAGAGTTCATTGGAACGCGGAGACAGACCACGAATCCGTGTGCGCAGCTCCGAACGTAGCTCACGCGCGGCAGAAGTCAGATTGTCAAACGGGATGTTGGATTCAGCCCACGCCCAGACCTCTCGGGTCATCTGACTGAGGGCCATAGCACTCGAACGCGTTGCTCATGACCAATTCAGTCTTCCAACTCTGCCAGCAAGCTCTTGCCATCGAATGGGATTGAGAGGGCGACATTGAGCGTACCGTCATCAAGGTAGTCCCAGCGCTCCTCGGGGCAGTCCCAGGAAATCTCGATGCCGATGCCGTCGGGATCGTTGAAATAGATCGCCTCGGTGACGCCGTGGTCCAGCAACGACCGAAACCTCGACGCCATGATCGAGCAGCCGCTTGTAGGCGATGGCGAGATCTTTGCGGCTTGGATAGGTGAAGGCGATGTGGAGGATTCCCGCATGTCCTTCCGCCGGTGGCGGCCCACCCAGGCTCTCCCATGTATTCAAGGCGATGTGATGGTGATAGCCGCCTGCAGACATGAAGGCCACCCGGCCCCGCGAGTTCTGAACAAGTTCGAAGCCGAGCACCTCGCGATAGAAGGCCATCGAACGTTCAAGATCGCTCACCTTCAGGTGAATATGGCCAGGGCGAACCTGGGGATGGACGGGTGCCTGAGTCTTTGGCTGTGTTTCGAGCATGGCGTGACCTCTTCAGCTTTGGCGGACGATGTGCACTGAGTATAGATGAAAATACGCCTACGGACGCCCCTCGCTATCAACCGAACCGCACACCGGGAAGAAGCACATATTGTGCCGCACCTCGATGGGTGCTAGACTGATTCCACATCTAGTAAATCATCGCCACTCATCGTGAAGAGGCCATGTATGTCCAACCAGCGACTGGGGCGTTATGACCAGATTGATGAAGCGCAGGTTCAGGACCAGGCCAGGCTCATTGGCGCGCTCGACGCGCAGAACCGGTATCCCAGCAACATCAGGATCAAGGATGAGATGCGGCATTTGCTGGATGTTCAGCCCGGTGACCGGGTTCTCGACGTCGGATCAGGTACTCGGGACGATACGCGCCGGCTTGCAGGTCTTGCTGGCCAGTCCGGTCAAGCCTACGGAATTGATAGCAGCAGCGTTATGGTCGAAGAAGCTGCGCGGAGATCTCACGCCGCCGGGGATAATGTTGTCTTTCGCGTCGGCGATGCGCTGGAGCTGGAATTTGAGGACGCGATGTTCGATCGTGTCTGGTCCGAACGATTATTCATCTGGCTCGAACATCCACATCGCGCGTTTGAAGAGATCTTGCGTGTCACAAAACCTGGCGGTCGCATATCCCTATCGACATATGACACTGCTTCGGGAATCCGGGGTGGATTCGAGCCGGAACTCAATGAATTGTTGCTTAGCCAGGTACCGCGCCAAATGCCGTCACCCGCGGTTGGCCGGTTGCTCCCGGCCTGGTGCTACGAGGCCGGGCTTGCTGACATTGTCGTGCGGCCTCAAATCGTCGAGCATCCGATCATGGACACCTCAAGCCCGATCTACCTGATTACCAAGACACAAATCGATAGTGCTGTCAGATCTGGAACGTTCACTCCCGAACAGGCAACTACTTACTGGGAGGCCATGGACGGAGCAATCCAAGCCCGATCCTTCTACACCGTTCTCTTCGCGTTCATCGTCGCTGCAACGAAGCCGGTCGACTGACTCGACGTCAGGCTGAGCGCTGGACCAGATCCTCAGCAGCCTCGGGCCAGGTTGGATAAACGAAGGTGAAGCCAGCGTCGCTCAGGCGGCCGGGTATGACGCGGCGGCTCTTGAGCAGCAACTCGGTGTCTGAACGCATCAGGAATGCACCAGCCGAAAGCATCCATTTCGTCGCTGGTAGACCGACGCGGACACCCGCAGCACGGCGGATATCGGCCATGAATTCGCGCTGTGGAAGTGGATTCGGTGCAGCCAGGTTGACCGCGCCGTCGATGTCGTCCCGCTCGATCAGGAACTCCAGCGAACGCACGTAATCGATCTCGTGAATCCAGGAGATGTATTGCTCGCCACCGGCTGCCGCCCCGCCGAGCCGCATTCTTACCAACCTGTGGAGCGTATCGAAGATGCCGCCCTCATCCGGGCTCATGACCATCGCCGCCCGTAACGCGACTTTCCGGGTGCCTGGCGTGTAGGCCGTATCCAGCGCATGTTCCCACGTCCGCGCGATGTCGATAGACCACTTCCAGTAGTCTGGAACATCGGGCTCACGCCCACCGATGATCCCGGTTGCCTCATCGTTAGGCGCGTCGAAGCGGTGGGAGTAGATCGTCGCGGTGCTCATCTGGAGCCAGACGGCGGGCGGACGCTTACACCGCGATATGGCCTCGCCAATAACCTTCGTCGACTCGACCCGTGAGCGCATCATCGCCTTCAGATTCTCCGGCGTGTAACGGCAATTGACGCTGCGTCCGGCGAGATTGACGACGACATCGGCGCCTTCAAGCTCCGACGCCCAGCGACCGAGAGACCGGCCGTCCCAGCTGACGATTCGGGCAGTCGAGCGCCCGGCACGCGACAGCACGACAAGGTCATGCCCTGCCGCTTGCCATGCGCGCGTCAGAACCTGCCCGATCTGTCCAGTCCCACCGGCGATGACGATCTTCACTGGAGATCTACCTTCTGTAACAACTCTGCAACGGAATGGGCTTCGGGCCACTCGCGCCTGTTGCGCTACTCTGCTAGTTTGATGATTAGAGCGCAGCAGTCGCATTGCTCGCAAACTTCAGTCAATCTATTAGAAAGCATCGCGCCCAATGACAACGAAGGCAATCAAGAGAATTCTTGTCACCGGCTCGACCGGTCAGATCGGCTCCGAGCTAACGCTGGAACTGCGCCGCAGCTACGGCAACGAACAAGTCGTCGCCTGCGGGCACTCGGCGGAACCACAGGAGGAACTCGCCGAGTCGGGGCCGTTTGAATGGCTTGACGTCACCGACCGTGAGGCCATCCGTGATCTTTGCCGCCGCTATGAGATCGACACGATCGTCAACATGGCCGCGCTGCTGTCGGCCGAGGGCGAACAGAATCCGCTCGTCGCATGGAACGTCAACGTTGGAGGGCTGCTCAACTGCCTGGAAGTTGCACGCGAACTGGGGTTAGTGCAGGTCCTGAGCCCGAGTTCGATCGCCGTCTTCGGACCGGGTATCCCGCGCGACGACACCCCGCAAGATACCGTGCTGCGGCCAACGACGATGTACGGCGTCACCAAGGTCGCTGGAGAGCGGTTGTCTGAATACTACGTCCGGCGCTACGGCGTCGACGCGCGTGGCCTGCGCTACCCTGGCATCATCTCGTCGGTTGCCTTACCTGGCGGTGGGACGACCGATTTTGCGGTCGAGATGTTCTACAAAGCGGTCGAGGAAGGGCGCTACACCTGCTTCGTGCGCGAAGACACTCGCCTACCGATGATGTACATGCCGGACTGCATCAAGGCGACGGTCGATCTGATGCACGCAGACTTCGACCGGCTCAAGCACCACAGCGACTACAACCTGGCGGCGATGAGCTTCAGCGCCGGCGAGCTGGCGGAGGCTATTCGGGCGCATATACCGGAGTTTGAAGTGACCTACGAGCCCGATTACAGGCAGGAAATTGCAGACTCCTGGCCCAATTCGATCGATGATTCCGTCGCCAGAAAAGAGTGGGATTGGTCGCCCGACTACGATCTGGCAATGATGACCGAAGAGATGCTCGCCGATCTGACTCGCCGTCACGCCGATGGGCGGCTCTATCTTTAGAGCGTCCGCGCACACAAAGGAGGCACGATGTACGGAGCGATACGAGAGAATCTCCAGCGCGAGATTGAATCCATCCACGAAGCGGGACTGTACAAGGAAGAACGCCAGATCCTGACCCCGCAAGGAGCGGACATTCGCGTTGCTTACCCTGAGGGTAGCCCGCCCCGCGAGGTCGTCAATTTCTGCGCCAACAATTATCTGGGGCTGAGCTCACACCCGCGAGTGCTTGAAGCGGCGCGAAATGCGCTTGATAGCGCACGGCTATGGCATGAGCAGCGTCCGCTTCATTTGCGGAACCCAGGACATCCACAGAGAGCTGGAACGCAAGCTCAGCGAGTTCCTCGGCACCGAAGAGACGATCCTCTATGCCGCCTGCTTCGACGCGAATGGAGGCGTCTTTGAGCCGCTACTGGGCGACGAAGATGCGATCATCTCCGACGCCCTGAACCACGCCTCGATCATCGACGGTGTGCGGCTTTGCCGGGCGAATCGCTTCATCTACCAGCACAACGACATGGCTGATCTGGAAGCGAAGCTCCAGGACGCACAGAGCGCCCGCTACAGGATGATCGCGACCGACGGCGCATTCAGCATGGACGGCGATATCGCCAAACTCGACGAGATCTGCGATCTGGCGGAACGCTACGACGCCCTGGTGATGGTCGACGACGCCCATTGCACCGGCTTCCTCGGCGAGAATGGACGTGGCTCGCACGAATACCGCAACGTCATGGGCCGGGTCGACATCATCACGTCGACGCTCGGCAAGGCGCTGGGCGGCGCATCCGGCGGCTTCACCTCGGGTCGCAAGGAAATCATCGAGCTCTTGCGGCAACGCTCCCGCCCCTACCTCTTCAGCAACACTCTCGCGCCGACGATCGTCGGTGCCAGCATCGCCGTCCTCGATCTGCTCACCGAAAGCTCTGAACTGCGCGACAAGCTGATGGCCAACACCCGCAAGTTCCGGGAAGGGATGGCCGCAGGCAGGCTTTGATATCCGGCCCGGCACGCACCCGATCGTTCCGATCATGCTCTACAACGCCCAGCTGAGTCAGGATATGGCGCGTGATCTGTACGCCGAGGGCATCTACGTCATCGGTTTCTCCTTCCCGGTCGTGCCGCGTGGTCAGGCTCGCATTCGCGTCCAGCTCAGCGCTGCACACGACGACCACCACGTCGATCGAGCAATCGCCGCCTTCACGAAGATGGGCGAGAAGTACGACATCCTCGGCAAGAGCAAGGAAGAGATCATCGCGCAGTACGGCGAATAACCCGGTTGGTAGTTAGATCGGAGAGCTCACGGTGAAGGCTATGGTCCTGCAGGCTCCCGGAGAGCCGCTGCAGCTACGTGATGTCCCTCGTCCCGAACCCGGCCCGGGCCAGGTCCTGATTCAGGTATCGGCGTGCGGCGTCTGCCGGACCGATCTCCACATCGTCGATGGCGAGCTTACAGAGCCGAAACTCCCGCTCATCCTCGGTCACCAGATCGTCGGTAGGATTGTGAAATCCGGCGCGGGAGTGAACCAGTTCGAGCAAGGCGACCGCGTTGGCGTGCCCTGGCTTGGCTGGTCGTGCGGCGACTGCAAGTACTGTCGCGCGGGCAGAGAAAATCTCTGCGACGCTGCGCGATACACCGGCTATCACCTGGATGGCGGCTATGCAGAATATGCCGTCGCCGACGCGCGCTTCTGCTTCCCCATCCCGGAGGGATTTCCCGACCTGCAGGCTGCCCCTCTACTCTGCGCCGGGCTGATCGGCTATCGCTCGTTCGTCATGGCGGGGGAAGGTCGCCGCCTGGGTCTCTACGGTTTCGGGGCGGCTGCCCACATCGTCATCCAGGTCGCGCTGCATCAGGGCTGGGACGTCTATGCCTTCACCAGACCAGGCGACGATGCAGGGCAGCGCTTCGCCCGTGAACTCGGCGCCATCTGGGCAGGTGGTTCGGACGAGCAACCGCCCACCGAGCTGGATGCGGCGATCATCTTCGCTCCGGTAGGCCCGCTTGTACCCGCCGCGCTGCGCGCTACCGCCAAAGGCGGCACCGTCGTCTGCGCTGGCATCCATATGAGCGATATTCCAGCCATGCCGTATGCACTGCTCTGGGGCGAAAGAGTGCTGCGCTCGGTCGCCAATTCTGACGCGACGGACGGCAGAGAATTCTTGCCGCTGGCGAGCGAGATTCCGATCCAGACGACGATCCAGACATACCCGCTCGAAGAGGCAAATGAAGCATTGGCGGCGCTACGCGAGGGCCGGGTAACCGGCTCGGTTGTCCTGAATCTGAATGAGTAATCGAGTCTCGCTTCTTTAGCTCTGATCGACGTCCTCGGCCGTATGACGGAACCCCAAACGGTTAGACTGCCTCCGAAAGCGAAAGCTGACTGTCGCCACTCGCGCTCCCGCTGTGCGACGATACCCTCTGTGCCATAGAAGATAGGAAGGTGGGGACGCGAACAATGGACAGATTACAGGGAAAGTCGGCATTGGTTATTGGAGCGAGCACCGGCATCGGGCGAGCTGTTTGCCAGCTATTCGCAGCAGAGGGGGCTGATGTAGCCGCCGCCGATTTCGGCCATGAAGAGGACAAAGCCAGTCTCGTCGGCGAATTGCAGGCGTTCGGCCATGGCGCATTTTCTATCGAGGTTGATGTCCGGGACGAGGAGCAGGTCAAGGCTGCGATCGACGCCACGGTACAGCGCTTCGGCAAGCTCGACATCATCGTCAACAACGCTGGCATCGCCGGCAACAAGTTCGCTATTCACGAGGAGACGACCGAGGATTTCGACGAGGTCATGAACGTCAACGTGCGCGGCGTCTACTTCGGGATGAAGCACGCGCTGCCACACATGCTGGAGCGCGGCTATGGTCGCATCATCAACACGGCCTCCCAACTGGCGCACAAACCGAGACCGCGCAATTCGCCCTACTCCGCCTCGAAAGCAGCAGTGGTCGCCCTGACCGTCTCGGTCGCTCAGGAGGTTGGGCGAGATGGCATCACGGTCAATCGCGTCTGCCCTGGTCCGACCGACACCCCGATGTGGCGCATTTCCGGCTCGGAAGACACGCGAGCTGCGCTCATCGAGTCGCTGCCGATCCCGCGGGTGGCGGAGCCGAGAAGAAATCGCCTGGGCTTATGTCTACCTGGCATCTGACGAAGCCGCTTACTGTACTGGCCAATCGCTCTCGCCAAATGGCGGGGATGTCATGTGGTGAGAGAACTCCGCCTGCATACGCAACCCTGCCTCATCTTGATCCGGGCAATGGATAGGAACATCGTCAGATGACCGAAAGCAAGCTACGGGTAGCGATCCTTGGGGCGGGCAAGTGGGCCGAAGAAGCGCACATACCGGGCTGGATTCGCGACCCACGCTCCGAGATCGTGGCGATCTGCGATCCAATACTCGAACGGGCCGAAACCTTCGCCGCCAGGTTCGACATCCCAGAGTTCAGCGCAGACTGGCAGGCAACGGTGGCGCGCGACGATGTCGATGTCGTCGATGTTGCCACGCCCTCTCGGACGCACTTCGACCTCGCCTGGGCGGCGCTGGAAGCAGGGAAACACGTCCTCTGTGAGAAACCAGTCTCGTCCGACTACCGCGAGACGCGCCGCGCCGCAGATTTCGCCCGCAGCAAGGGGCTGAAGACGAAGCTCGGTTTCACCTTTCGCTATAGTCCGGGCGTGCGCTACGCCTGGAAACTCATACGAGATGGATTCGTCGGCACGCCCTTCATCTTCAATGGCTATGACCAGAACTCCCAATGGCTCGATCCCGAGACCCCTCTACGCCAGGTCGATGTCAATGCCGACCCGAACGTCATCCAGGTCAGTTCGCTGGAGGGCTACGGCGCGTCGATCATGGATATCGGGCACTGGTGGGTGGGCGCTGACTACTCACGTGTCATCGGCACGATGCACAACTTCATTCCGGTCCGGCGGGTTCGGGATCTCGACAACCGCATGATGCGCATGAACATTGACGACGCGACGGTCTTCCTCACCGAGTACGCGAACGGAGCGACAGGCTCGATTCAAACGAGCTACGTGACAATCGGCAACTACTCCGGAACGGAAGCGCGCATCTACGGCGACAAAGGCGCGATCATCTGCCGCATGGTCGAGGAATTCGGCGTCGCCGAGACGATCAAAGTAGCCACTCCGGATGATGTCGAATTCCGAGAACTGGAGATCCCGCAGGAGTTCTACCCGGTCGGAGGCCACCCGGGAGAATCATGGCGATCGCTCTTCTACGGCAATCTGATCCGCGAATTCATCGACGAGATCCAGGACGGCGGCGAAGAGAATCAGGCGAACTTCGATGATGGCGCCTGGGTACAGGAGGCGATCAACGCCGTTGAGCTTTCATTCCGGGAGGATCGCTGGGTCGACATGCCTTTAGAGGGCTAGACAATGAGCAATCGTCGACCTCTGCGCTGGGCCGAGGTCGACGATTCCACAGTCGGAGTTGACTTCCTAGTCCCTGACTTTACCGGTCACCCAGTCATAGCGTATATCGTCGTCGATGATCGGGGCGGTCGAGCGGGTGCCGATGCCGGCGCCACCGTCGACGTTCCAGACCGCGCCAGCGACGTAGCTCGAGGCGTCTGACGCCAGGAACATGACGACCGATCCGACCTCTTCAGACTCGCCGGGCCGGGCCAGCGGCAGGTTGGGGATGCGTCTGCCCAAGCCCTCAGCCATGCGTGGCGGCAGCGGCTTCGGCTGGGTGTCGATCAAACCGGGGCTAACGACGTTGACCAGGATGTTGTGCGGTGCAAGCTCGATTGCGGCGACGCGGGAGAAGGACTCCGTGGCCGCCCGGCTCGATGCATAAGCGGCTGCCCCAGCCGAACCACGGGTAGTGACACCGGACGAGAAGTTGATGATCCGGCCGCCATTGCCGCCGTCGATCATCGCTTTTGCTGCCGCGCGGGTCATCAGAAACGTTCCGCGCGTATTGACCGAGTAAACCGTGTCCCAGACCTCAGAGCGTTCATCGAAGATGGAAGCGTGCGGAGCAACGGCGGCATTGTTGACACAGATATCAAGCTTGCCGAAGCGCTCGACGGCGGCGTTGACGATGCTCTGCGCGCCCTCATCGGTGCTGACATCGCCAACGAAGGAGAGCACGCGCTCTGGGTCGAGATCCTTGCAGGTCTCCTCAAGTCCCTCGGCATCGCGGTCGGCGGCCAACAGCATCGCTCCAGCCGCGTTAAACTGCTCGGCCATCGCACGGCCGACGCCCCGTGCGGCGCCAGTCACGATGACAACACGACCTGAGAAATCAAATGAAACGCTCAATAGGGCCTTCTTTCATACAGGGAAGGTCCGGCCAACGGACATCAACTCCCCATTGATTTCGTATTTTCGTCATGTACTCATGAATAGGGAGCTTCGCAACCGAACTCCCGGCTGCTTCCCTATTCCCTGTTACCTATTACCTGTTCCCTCTTCCCTACTCCAACGCCGTGACGGTGATCTCGACCTGCGCGCCAGCCGGCAGCGAGGTGACACCGACGGTCGTGCGGCCGGGAGGATTCGAGACGAAATATTCGGCATAGACCTCGTTCATCTCGCCGAACTTGCTGAGATCAGTCATGTAGACGGATGTAGCGACGGCGCGGTGCATGCCGGAGCCGGCGGCTTCGAGGATGTTCTTGACGTTCTCGAGCGTTT
Organism: uncultured Chloroflexia bacterium; assembly: GCA_963745675.1. Classification (GTDB taxonomy): domain Bacteria; phylum Chloroflexota; class Chloroflexia; order Thermomicrobiales; family CFX8; genus JAUIIK01. The sequence continues at coordinate 111,357 of CAVUYM010000009.1, read as the reverse complement.
GGCGCGTCTCGGCGGGAATGCCGCCAGGGACAATCTCGTTCGTATGCTGGATCGATGCCTTTCTCACCGGCAACGAAAATCATGCCGTTGGCGCGGATCGCTTGCGAGTAGGGGCCAATCGGCTTGGCAGCCTTGTCAGTTTCGATCACTTCCAGATCTGTGCGGGTCTCGACCATCTTTCCAGATTACCTTTCCTCATCGGTCGGTTGACGCAGGCGATTGTAGCGCGGGGGCCGGCCAATGAGTTCGCGCGTATCGGCCAGCAGTAACTCGGAGTCCTCGCTGCTATGGACCTGATTCGTCAGATTTCGTAGCGTCGTCGAGCCATAGCGCACGAGTTGGCTGATAGTGGCCCCGGCCTGTATGCCGAAGATGCGCCAGTAGTCGGCATGGGGAGGATTGGCGCGTTCCAGTTGGTCTATGAGCGCCGCCAGTGGCTTTAGCCGCCCGTCAGACTCATAAGCTTCAATTTCCAGCCTATCTAGCGTCTGTGTGGTGAGATCCGACGGCTGGAGCAAGGCACTCATCGCCTCACGTAGAGCTTTCCCACCACGAGTGCTGCGAACATTGGCGTGGCTGAAGACGGCGATCGCCGCCGCCATCTCGTCGAGTGCCCATGGGTAGAGTTCTGGATTGTCGTTATCAGGCTCCTGCGGCATCTTCCCGCCGATTCTTCGTATGATCCAGTCAACGACCTGAACGTGAAAGGCTTGTTTCGTTGAGCAGCAACTACCCCCCACGCGATCCCGACTACGACGCTCCCGAGGGCGGCGACATTCGCATCTCCCGCAGAGCAGCGCTGGCCGGGGCGGCCGGCGTCGTCGGTGTAGCTGCGGTTGCCGTCGTAGCAATCCTACTGCGGGACGACGGTGGGGATGAGCCGAACGATAGCGGCAACGTGATCACGGCGACACCTGAGCCGACAGCCATCCCAACCTCAACCATCGCGCCAACCGATACCCCGGAACCACCATTGCCAACCCCAACGGAGGCTCCGACAGAAACACCTACGCTCGAGCCATCTCCAACCGCTGAGCCGACGGCAACAGCAACTGAAGTGCCTGCGACACCCACCGCCGAGCCGACAGCTACCGCAACTGAACCTGCGCCAACACCGACCGTTCCGCCGACCGCGGGCTGGACACGGCTGGAGCCGCAGGGCGATCTCCCGGCGGGCCGTCGGGACCACTCGCTAGTCGCCGATCTCGCTGAAGATCGTGTCTATCTCTTCGGCGGTCGCGCCGGCAACGAGCCACTGGACGATCTGTGGCTCTATGACGTTCCGGCCAATCGTTGGGAACAGATCGAGATCGAAGGTGACGCGCCAGCGGCCCGCTTTGGCCACAATGCGATTTTCGATGAGACGCAAAAACTCATGGTCATCTTTGGCGGTCAGGCTGGTCCGAACTTCTTCAGCGACGTTTGGGTCTACGATCCGGTAGCAAAAGTCTGGGCCGAAATTGATCCAGGTGATGGAGATGGAACCCCGCGACCACGCTATGGCGCAGCCGCGTCCGCTCGCGCTGGTGGTAGCGGGCTTTACGTGTCACACGGCTTCACCAGCGACGGGCGCTACGATGACACCTGGCTCCTCAATGTCCAGACCGGTCGCTGGTCGGATGTTTCCCCGGCAACCGGTGATAGACCCGAGCAGCGTTGTCTGGTGCGCATGGCGACCGACCCGGACCGTGAACGCCTGCTGCTCTTTGGCGGGCAATCGGACAACTCGCCCTATCTCGGCGATCTCTGGGCCTTTGACACGGCCGATCGAAGCTGGAGCGAGATCGACACGAACAACCCGCCAGCGCGCAATCTCTATTCCCTGGTGCGTAATCCAGTGACAGGGAACCTGATTCTCTTCGGTGGGGCGTCAGCGGACGGGTTGCGCGGTGACATCTGGATATTCGATGTCGAAGAAGATAGCTGGAGCGCCGAAGTGATCGACCCGAACATCAGCGAGCTGATCCCGCCGCGCGATAGCCACGACGCCGTCTGGCTGGAAGATGCCGCGGTCATGCTCATGTTCGGAGGGCGCGACGACGGTGGGATGCTCAACGATCTCTGGATCTACGCTCCCTGAACTCCGCCTGGTCAGCTTCAACACCGGGCACGATCTCGTCCTGCGGTAGCGCGCCAAACAGCCCGACACGACCACCGCCGGTAAAGCGGTCCATCAGGCCAATCGATTCCAGCGCCATCCGCACGGTCGGATGGTGCAGCACCCGGGGATGTTTCTCGCGCCATCCGGCTCTCAGGAAGACCTCGAGCACGTGCCCGCGCACGCCGGCAAACAGCACGGATATCCCGGCGACGCGGTAGCTACGCACGAGATCTTCGAGCAAATCGACTGCGACAGCGTCAATATCCGCCACGCCGGTAAAGTCAAGAATCACCCAGCCAAGATCCTCCCGGTCCGCGACTGCGACCGCGATGTGCCGCGCCAGCTCTTCGATATTCGCGAAGTAGAGCGGTGCGGAGATCTGAAGGATCAGGGTGTTCGGAAAAGTGATCGCCTCGACATCTTCATCAAGATTGCGAAAGCGGTCTTCCAGTTCGTCATAGCCAATCTCAACGGCATGCGGGTCGGTGCTGCGCCAGATGAAGACAACCAGCGAGAAGAGCAACCCGACGATCACACCCCACTCGACGCCGATGATGAGGGTGGCAGCGAAGGTTGCTGAGACGGTCAATCCATCTAGCCGTCGGACATCGAAATAGTGGCGTGCTTCACGCACATTGATCAGCCCGGAGACGGCGACGATGATCGTGGCAGCCAGGACGGCATTGGGCAGGTAGTAAAAGAGCGGAGTGAGAAAGAGTAATGTCAGGAGAATGAGCCCGGCCGCAAACAGCCCGGATACCTGCGAACGAGCGCCCGCCTGGTAATTGACCGCGGTCCTGGCGAAACTCCCGGTCACCGGGAAGCCGGAGAAGAATGCGCCGGCGATATTCGAGATGCCCAGCGCGTGCAGCTCCTGGTTCGCGTCGACAGTCTCTTTCTCACGGGCGGCGATGGTCCGCGCGATCGAAATCGACTGCACATAGCCGATGAATGTAATAGCGACGGCAGTTGGAGCGAGGTCCAGAATCGCACCGCGATCCAACTCGGGGAACGACGGCTGGGGTAGCCCGCGGGGGATATCGCCAACGACATGGACGCCATTGCTGTCGAGGCCCAGGCCCCAGACAAGGAGAGAGCCGCCGATGACCAGGAGTAGCGGCGCCGGGAACCGAGCGGCAATCAGCAGCAGATTCGTAGGCAAGCGCGGCACGATGTGGCGATAGGAGATCAGCGTGACCAGGCTGCCGATACCAATCAGGGCGGTTATCCAATGAATATTCTGAATGTCGCGCCCGATTGCGATCGTCGATTCGAAAGCCGAACCGCCGGTGTCGACGTCCATCCCAAGCAGATGCCGAACCGCCGGTGTCGACATCTAGTCCCAGTAGATTCTTAAGTTGGGTCAATGAAATGACAATCGCCGCCGCGGAAGTAAATCCACTCAGCACAGCCTGGGAAAAGAACCGCGCGATGAACCCTGCCCGGAGCAACCCCAACCCGAGTTGGATGACGCCAACCAGTAGCATCAGCAGCAGCGCCAGGCCGATGAAGTCACTGGAACCTGGATCGGCAAATGCGGCAACACCGGAAAATGTAAGCAGCGAGATGATCGCCGCCGGACCGACATTGACGTGGCGGGAAGAGCCAAAGAAGGCGTAAACGATTGCCGGTATCGTTGCGGCATAGAGTCCGCTACTGGCAGGCAACCCGGCGAGTAACGCGAACGCCATGCTCTGTGGAATCAGCAGAATTGTGAGCAGAAACCCGGCGTTAAGGTCCGCGCCCAGATCGGCGCGCCGGTAATTTGGAAGCCATTTCAGAGCAGGTATAAAACGAACCAGGCTGTTGGATAAGACTAGCGACCGGCATGCAGGCTTAGGCTCGTCGGACACGAATCACTTCACATTCCCTGACAGACGGTCGCAACCAACTCTTCGAAGCATGCTGGAGGTCCGTTGGAGCTTGCGACATCCAGTGCATTCTACCCCCATAGAGGCTACTCCTCCAGCGCCACGGCGTCTATCCGCCTACTGGCTGGACGGGCCTACGAACTGGCCGGGACACAACTCCGCCCTGTACTTCCCGAAAATCGATACCGGCTTCGCTCAGAGCGTGCTGTACTGAGAGATGCCACATGTCCCGCCCAACCGTTTCAGCCCAACCAGCCCGCAGCATCAGATCACGCACTGGCCCCTTGACTCCAGCATAGAGGAAGCGCAGCCCGGACGCCCGATACTGCTCCATCAGCTCTTCCAGCTTCTCGATTGCGACGGCGTCGATGTCATTGACAGACCAAAAGTCGAGGATCATGTAACGCACCTCGGGCCGGGCATGCAGCGCCTCACGGATGCGGTCTTCCAGGAAACCACTGTTGGCGAAATAGAGGGACTCGTCAATACGCAGGATAACCGCCTCGGGATAGGTCCGCGCATCCGGATAGCGGAGGACGTTGCGGAAGACGTTCTCCTCGGGCAGGTAGCCCATTTCGGCGGTGTGGGGGTGCGCCGAGCGCCAGATGAATACCAGCAGCGAGAAAGCAACACCGATCAGAATGCCGCGCTCAACACCGATCGTCAGCGTCGCGGCGAAGGTCACGAGCAACATTGCTGCATCCGTGCGCCGAATCCGATAGAGATGCAGCGGTTCCTTCAAATCGACGAGCCCTGCGACCGCAACGACGACAATCGCTCCCAGCACCGCACGCGGCAGGTAGTAGAAGAGATTGGTGAAGAAGAGCAGCGTGATGAGGATCAACCCGGCGGTGATGATCGATGCTAGCCCCGTCCGCGCACCGGCCTGATAGTTGACGGCGGAACGGGAGAATCCGCCCGTCACCGGGTAGCCGCCAAAGAGAGCCGCACCCAGGTTCGCGATACCCAGCGCCCGCATCTCCTGATTCGGGCCAACTCGCTGCTTCTCGCGGGCCGCAATCGACTGAGCGACGGCGATCGACTCCATATAGCCGACGAACGATACGGTCAACGCGACCGGCAGCAACGTTCGTATAGCGGACAGTGAGAACTCGGGCGAACTGAAGCCCGGCAAACCCGATGGCACATCGCCAACGATGCCGACACCGTGGCCATCGAGACCGAAGGCGAAGACAGCGGCTGTTGATAGCCCGACGACGACCAGTGCACCCGGGAATCGCCGGTTCCAGCGCCGCAAGAGCACGAGCACCACGACGCTGCTCGCTCCAATCGCCAGCGTCAGCGGGTGAATGTCAGCGATATTGCGAACGGCATCAGCCAGCAGCAGGAAGACATTCTCGTGTCGTCCCAGATCAGCGCCGGTGATGTTCTTGAGCTGGCTCAGCCCGATGATGATCGCTGCCGCCGAGGTGAAGCCGCTAACAACGGCATGGGAGAGAAATTTGACGACCGCACCGCCGCGTATGAGCCCGAGGCCAAGCTGGATCACGCCAACCATCAGTGCCAGGAGCAATGCGTAGCTGACGAAGGCAGCTGAACCGGGCTCGGCAATCTGCTGGATGCCCGACAGTGTCAAGAGGGAAACGATTGCCACCGGACCGACGGCGAGCTGTCGGGACGAACCGAACAATGCGTAGAGCAGCAGCGGGATCGTTGAGGCATAGAGCCCGACGACCGGAGGAAGACCGGCCAGCGCGGCATAGGCCATGCCTTGCGGGATTAGCATCACTGCCACGACGACACCAGCCGTCAGATCGCCGCTGAGATCGGCACGCTGGTACGACCGGAGCCAGCTCAGAGCAGGTATGTAGTGCGCAAGCCGGCCTTTGTGAGTTGTTGCAGACGTCTGTCCAGCCATCTTCAGATCAATTCCAGCTAAGGGCCACCCAGACGCGCGCCACATTTCGCGTATCGCGTGAACGGACCGTCGAATTTGAGTAATCGGGTGATGTTGCCGGGTGGCGAGGCCTGTAGCCTCACCACCCATGGCACAAAAAGGGGCTAGTCTGCGGGCACCGCTTCGCGTTCAGCGGCGCCACGTTCGACAGGCTTGCCGGACTCGCTCCAGTCAGCAAAGCTGCCCATGTAGTTGAGGATATGCGTGCGGCCCAGTTTCTGGAGCAAGCTGGCCGCGATAGAGGAGCGTACTCCAGTCTGACAATGCACGATGAGGGGCTTGTCCGACGGAATCGTCTCCAGTTCGCGCGGGATATAGCCGAGCGGCACACTCATCGCGCCTGGGATGTGTCCTTCGAGATATTCTGACGTCCCGCGGACGTCGAGGACGTTCGCCGATCCACTTGCCAGAGCTGCTTCAACATCTTCGATCGTAACCTGGGCGACCGACTCTAGTTCATGCATATCTGCAGCGTTGACCCATTCATCTACGATATCCGGCGTCCAGAAGCCGGCGACATCATCTAATCCAATTCGCCGGAAATCCTTCACCGTCGCTTCGAGATCGCGCTCGTCAACGATCAGGGCAAAGGGCTTGTCATAGGACAGCAGCCAGCCTGCCCAGGTGAGATATGACTTCGAGAACGGAATATTGAGCGTGCCCGGGATATGCCCGCCAGCGTAGGCCAGCTGCGAACGCGTATCGACGACCGGCGTGCCATCGGCAATGAACTGATTGACCGCATCGGATGCGAGCGGTCGCGGCAACGCTTTATCGGCAACCAGCGCCGGGCCTTCCTTGTTGACGCGCTTCATCTCCTTGAAATAGAAGGGCGGCTCGGGCTGACCGTCCAATACTGTCGCGACAAACTGCTCTTCGGATTCGACGTTCAACGCCCAGTTGAAGAGCTTCTCATAGCCCACCGTCGACTGTGGCACCGCGCCGAGCGCTTTGCCGCAGGCACTACCTGCGCCGTGGCCGGGCCAGGTCTGGAGGTAATCCGGCAGTTCTTTGAAGCGTTGGAGTGACTGGTAGAGTGTTCGAGCGCCGGCCTCCATCGTGCCCTCAAAACCCGCCGCAGTCTCAAGGAGATCCGGCCGTCCAACATCGCCAACGAAGACGAAGTCACCGGTGAAATATCCCCATCGGCTCGTTGGCTCCGGCGGTATCGGTCAGGATGAAAGAGATATGCTCTGGTGTATGGCCGGGCGAGTGCATGACCTGAAGCTTGATGTTGCCGACCCAGAATTCGCTACCGTCATAGACGAGTGTGGCGCCAGCTTCCTCGGCAAACTGATACTTCCAGTTGTCGTCGCCTTCATCGGAGAGGTAGAGCGTCGCGCCGGTCGCCGCCGCCAGTTCGCGCGAACCGGAGACGAGGTCGGCGTGAATGTGAGTCTCGGTGACGGCGGTGATCGTCATACCCTCCTTGTGAGCGAGGTGCAGGTACTCGTCGATGTTTCGTCCGGGATCGATAACGAGCGCTTCGCCCGTCGCCTGACAGCCAACGAAATAGCATGCCTGGGCCAATTTCTCGTCATATAGAAGCCGTAGTAGCATCGTGAGTCCTCCTGAATCGCAAATATCTCGGCGCGCAGTCATACGGATTGCCCTCTGCCGCCGGAATCGGGCGAATGTCTAGTGTAGCGGGCATCAACCTCATAGTGTTCATTGTCAACTCTACAGTCCAGTCCCGTCAATTGGCATACGTACTGAACCTCCGTCGTTATAGTAGATGCAGCTACCTGGTAAATGGTTACATGACTAGATCATCCCTCCGAGCGAGAGGAACCCGCAAGGATGTCGAACATCGAAAAACCGTGGGATATTGACCTGACGGTCTATGAAGATGATCAGAAGCTCCTCGGGGGATTACGCCAGGGCGACAGACTCGCCTGCACCTGCTTCATGAAGTGGTATGCCCCGGCCATGACCCGCCTGGCGTTGCGCATGGTCGGTGATCCCGATGAAGCGGAGGGAGTCGTCCAGGACAGCTTCATCGCAGCCTGTGACAAGATGGACAGCTTCCGAGCTGAAAGTTCGCTGAAGACCTGGCTCCATCGCATCGTCGTCAACACTGCACTCATGCGCCTGCGCAAGCGCCGGCCGGAGCGGCTGAACACCGATCTTGAAGATGAGTACAAGTATCTGCCGGAACTCCTCATCACCAATGAGGACGAACCACTCGAAAATGTCCTCGCCAGCGAATTGGAGGACGAACTCAGCCAGGCCATCATGGAACTGCCTGAAACTCTCCGCACAACGCTCGTCCTGCGCGAGCATGAGGGCCATTCAACGCGCGACACCGCCGAGATTCTGGGGATCAGTGAATCAGCAGTCAAGGTGCGCCTTCACCGCGCCCGGACCGCGCTCCGCGAGCATCTCCGGCAGCATGTCTGAACCTGTGCCCAAGCGATTCTGGAATCCCACGCCGGGCCTAGCCGCTCAGGACGCCCCTTCCACAGTGTGAAGCGTAGTCCGCCACTGGAATTCGACGGGGTCGCGATGCGTCGGCATCCGCCATCGAGCGCCGCCTTATGTATGAAAGCCATGATCACAATTATGCGCGCATCACGTCCGGTTTGACCTGGATCGTGTAACCTCCATCGTCCTCGCCGCATCGAAAACATGAAGAGCCACGCAGCGGTATTCGGTGCGGGCCAACGGTATTCAAACAACATGACTACTTGAGAGGTGGAAAATTGAAGGATCTTGCCACACTGCCGCCCGTCGTCGATGCGGCAACGGCATCCGATGTCGTCCAGGAACGGCCGGACATTCGCTTCATAGACGTACGCACGCCAGCCGAGTTCGAGAGCGTTCACATTCCCGGTAGTTACAACGTGCCACTTGATACGCTCTCCGAGCACCGGCAGGACATTGGGAATGCACTCGCCGGTCCCGCTATCCTCGTTTGCCGGAGCGGCGCCCGGGCGCGTCAGGCTGAAGTCGTCCTGCGGCAATCCGGCATGTCGCACTTGCATGTCCTCGACGGCGGCATTCTGGCCTGGGAGTCGAAGGGCAACACGGTCAGGCGCGGTACGCAGAAGTGGGGGCTGGAACGGCAAGTACGTGGCCTCGCCGGGACGCTGGCCTTTGTCGGGGCCATCGGCGGACTGTTTGTCCACCCGCTCATCGGACTACTTGCGATCGGCATCGGCGGTGGCCTGATGTTCTCGGCGTTGACCGACACCTGCACGATGGGAATGATTCTGAGCAAACTACCCTACAACCGCGACGCTTCCTGCGATATCACCGAAATCATCGGCCGCCTGCAGAGCGAACAGCCGGCGATGATGGACTCGCACCTGGCCGGTTAGATGCAGAGCGATTTCTATCGAGATATCTAACCTGTGCATATATACAAAGAACCGACAGCAATGATTAGCTTGAACCTGCGTAGCGGATGCTGCGCAATGGATGGAGTAGCGACATGAGCGACCTGACACCTATTGAAGAGTTGGTAAAGGGACACGTCGTTCCGGGGCTCTTTCGCAACAAGCAAGATGCCGAAGCAGCGATAAAAGCGCTCAGGGAGCATGACTTTTCGGAAGAACAGATCGGCATGATCATCCCCAATCCGGGTCACTACCTTGAAGATGCCGACTACGGCTCAGACGAAGCCAAATCCATCGCAATCGGCGGAGTACTCGGTGTCCCAATCGGCACTATCGCTGGTCTGGCTATCTCGGCAATCGCCATCGGCGCCGGAGGCCCAATCGGCGTCGGAGGACTGCTCATAGGAGGAATTGGCGGAGCCATGTGGGGCGGATTTCTCGGCACTGAAGCCGGTATGCTCGCGCGTGTCCGCTGGGATTCTGCTGAAGATACGTGGTGCGACATCGAAATGGGCGACACTGACATTCTCATTGTTGTCGAATCCGACAACCCCGCAATGATTGACCGCGCCAAGCACGTGATGGAGGACAAAGGCGCACGCTGCTTCCTTGCGGGTATTCCGCCAGAAATGATCGGCTAGCTGTGCATGTCATTTGCCGTGTACTGCTAGACAAGAAAGGAGCCGCATACAGTGGCTAAAGAAGATGTCAAACAATTGATCGAAGGACTCAACGCGGATCTGGCCGGTGAACTGGGGGCGGTGATTCAATACACCACCTATTCAGCCGTCGCGAATGGTGTTGAACGACCACAGCTCGTCGCCTTTTTCCAGCAGGAGGTCGTCGACGAACTGGGCCACGCGCTGTTCCTGGCGGACAAGATCACGACGCTCGGCGGCACGCCGACGACGAAGCCGGATCCGGTAGAGATCGGCGGATCGAACCGAGAATTGCTCGAAGCAGTGCTCGAAGCTGAGACGCGCGCGATCGCTAATTACGGCGACCGCCTGCGCCAGGCTGACGAAGTCGGAGATATCGGCCTGCGAGTGAGGCTTGAGGACATCATCAGCGACGAAACGACGCATCGCGAAGAGACGCTAAAACTGCTGTCCGGCATGCGTTCCTGAGTGCTACAAGCGAAGTGAACTCGCCATCGAGAGGGTCGCCCGCGGGGGCGGCCCTCTTTTGTTAGACAGCTATTCCTGTCAGTCAGGAGAGAGCCGTAGCGGTATAGTTACGCGGGATCGCATGAGGAGAGGGAAAAAGATCGATGCCGGGGCACGCTATCCAGGTCCTGACGTTCGACGCTGATGGAACGATCTGGGATCTCCAGACAACAATGAGAGCTGCATTCGCCGCATCGCTGGCTGAATTACAGGCGCAGTTTCTGGAAGCGGCAGCCCACCTGTCGGTCGATGATCTGCTTACCCACAGACAGGAAGCTGAAGCCGCATTTCGTGGTCAATCGATGACGATGGAAGAGCTACGCTTCGCGGGATTCATGCGTACCCTCGACGCAATCGGGATTCGCGACGAGCCGCTCGCCAACAGACTCGCGCGCGAATATCTTGAACGGCGCTTCGCCAATGCGCGCATTTTCGACGATGTGATTCCAACACTCGAGTTCTTGAAGCCTCATTTCCGACTTGGCCTCCTGACTAACGGCAATGGTTACCCGGACAAGCTCGGACTGCACGATCAATTCGAATTCAATCTCGTTGCGCAAGATTATGACCTCTGGAAAGCCGATCTTTCCTTCTATGAAAAGGCCATCGAAGAAGCTGGTGTGCCCGCGAACCAGGTGCTTCACATTGGCGACAGCCTCGAGAACGATGTCCGGCCGGCCCGACGAGCTGGCATGCAGGTTGTCTGGCTCAATCGCAAAGGCGAAGAAGCTCCCGCATTGCAGCAGTCCGTCGCGACGCTCTACTCGCTTCAGGAGCTGCCCGCCTTTCTCGGAATGACTAGCGGCTAATACGCCAGAAGCAAGTCAGACACGTCGCCCGAGATGACGACTATCCCGGCCAACTCGTGGTCCACTCGGTGCGCTCGTCGCATCGGATACGCTTTCGCGGCTGGGCGACCTCATCACGCTTACGGCGATTCCATGGTTCGTTCTGGAGACGACCGGCAGCGCCAGCAGGACCGGGATAACTGTCTTCGCAGGCGCGGTTGCCGTCGTTATCTCGCTCTTTTTCGGCGGGGCAATCGTCGACCGTCTCGGCTATCGGTCTGCTAGCATCGCCGGCGATCTCGCCAGCGGCGCCACCGTAGCGCTGATCGCACTCCTGCATCTGACCGTTGGCCTGCCCTTCGCATTACTTGTCGCGCTGGTCTTTCTCGGTACGCTGCTCGACCTGCCGGCCCAGGTTGCGCGCTATAGCGTGTTGCCGGAAGCCGCTCAACGAGCAAACATGCCGTTCGAGCGCGCAAACGCGATATTCGAAGGGGGGTTAACCACCAGTGCGCTGCTTGGCCCTGCGCTTGCAGGTGTGCTCATTGCGAGCTTCGGTGCAGCGAACGTCCTCTGGTTCGATGTCGCGACGTTTCTTCTCTCGGCCATCCTCGTGGCAAGTCGTGTTCCCAGCGACCTCGTTCCCGAGTCCGCCAAAGAGGTTGCAAGCGGAGTGCTGAGGTCTCTCGGCGAGGGACTGCGCTTTATCCGACGTGAGCCGTTGCTCTTCCCTTTAATCATCTTTCTGGCAGCGATGAATCTGGCCATCGGACCTGTCGAAGCACTGCTGCTGCCTGTCTATGCGAGAGAAGTCTTCGATTCAGCAGTGACGCTCGGCATCATGGCGGCGGCGCTCGCGGTAGGCTCGCTGATTGGCAATCTCATCGCCGGCTGGGTCGGCCATCGTCTCCCTCGTCGCGAAATCATGCTGCTCGGATTCCTGACGATTCCGATTGGCCTGCTGATGTTGGCGCCGCTGCCTCGGCTGAACATTGTTCTTCCGGTGCTTGCGTTGATCGGGCTCGGGCTGAGCCTGACAAACATGGTCGAGTACGCGGTCTATTTCGAACGTATCCCCGGCACGATGCGAGCTCGACTACTCGGCATCACTGGCGCAATTGGCTGGCTCAGCGTGCCCCTGGGCCGGATCGTCTTCGGCTTCATGGTTGATTGGCTGTCGCTCGACACGGCGCTGCTCGTCCTCGGGCTCGTCTCACTGCCAATCCCCTTCGCCGTTCTCCTCGTCCGCAGCCTGCGAGACGGTTTGAGCGCGACAGCGAAAGATGTCGTTGCCTGAACTCGGTGAGCAGGAGACTGTCTGCGATAGGCGAAACAAAAGCCTGGCCGATGAATACGTCGTGTCAGGTGCGCAGATAGGCCAGAACTGCCAGCACCCGGCGGTGCTGATTGCTCGAACCGTCGAGGTCGAGCTTGCTGAAGATGTTGCTGATGTGTTTCTCAACGGTTCCCGCGCCGATGAAGAGCTGATCGGCGATTGCGGCGTTGGACTGCCCCTCAGCCATCAGGCCGAGGACTTCACGTTCGCGAGGCGTCAAGTCGCTCAGGCGGTCGTCGCGGCGACGGCGACTGAAGAGTTGCGAGACGACCTCGGGATCGAGCACCGTCCCACCCTCGGCAACCTGCCGTAGCGCGGCCAGGAACTCGGAGACGTCGGCCACCCGGTCTTTCAACAGGTAGCCGACGCCTTCCGCGCCGGATTCAAGCAGTTCTCCGGCATATTGCTCTTCAACGTATTGGGAGAGAATCAAGACCGGGGTGTCAGGAACCTTTGCGCGGGCTTCGATCGCGGCCCGCAGCCCTTCGTCACTGAATGATGGCGGCATGCGCACATCGACAATAGAGACATCGGGCCGGTGCTCGACGATGGCGTCGATCAGGTCCGGCCCGGTTTCAACAAGCGCGACCACTTCGTGACCAGCATGGGCGAGTAAGCGTGCAATGCCTTCTCGCAGTAGTACGGCGTCTTCTGCTATTACAATCCGCAAGGAATCTCGACGCGCACCAGTGTTCCCTTTCCGGGTGGACTTTCCACGATCACACGTCCCTCGAGCGCGGCGACGCGATCTTGAAGGCCGGTGAGCCCCGAACCTCGTCCGATGTCCGCGCCGCCGACACCATCATCTTCAATATCGATGAATAGTAGATCACCGAAGCGACGAATGGAAACGGTGGCACTTGTTGCCTGACTATGGCGAGCGACATTGGTCAGGGCCTCGGCAACGATGAAGTAGACCGCAGATTCAACCGGACTTGAGAGCCGCTCATCGACGGTGACATTCACTTCGACCGGGACGGCGGAGCGCGCCGCCAGAGCGGTGATCGCCGGTCGGAGTCCACGGTCGGTCAAGATTGCCGGATGGATGCCTCTGCGCCAGATCGCGAATCTCCTGCATCGCCCGCTTCGATTCCTCATGTGCCTCGCCAATCAGCTCTTTTGCACCATCGGGGTCAGTCTCCATCATCTCCTTGGCGAGCCCAAGATCCATCGACAGCTTCACCAGTCGCTGCTGCGCGCCATCATGCAGGTCTCGCTCGATTCGCCGCAAGATCGACGACGGCCGAGTCGAGCGCCCGAGAACGGCTAACAGTCAGTTCGTCTACGCGCGCTTCAAGCTCGGCTTCGCGGTCCCCTCCGAGCAGCTTCTGTGCGAGCCAGCCATGTCCCCGGCCGATGCCGGTGAAGACATAGGGCATCACCGCCAGTAGGGCGATGCCGACCAATGAGAAGAGAAACGCCACGTACCAGTTGTTGTAATCAGTTCCGTCGATATTGATATCGCCACCAAACGAGTACCAGATCGGGGCAGTCGTAAAGGCGAATGACACAGAGATCAATACGACAGCGATGACGAACTGGGCGATGCCGATCGGGAAGAGCAGGAATAGGTAGAGCAGGTCCTGCCAGATAAACCGGTCGGTCAGTCGCGCCTTGAGCTTGTCCCAGAGGTTGCCCTGTGACGGCACCGGCGCATAGGGATCGGAGATCGAGACGCCAAGAAGCGTCCGTACTCTCCAGCGTTCGAATTTCGCGCCATACATCCAGAGGTAGAGCGTGCCGATGAGAATCGGTACGCCAACGAGCGCTACTCGCCATCCCGGTCGGTGGATATCAGGGTGACCAGTATCGCGAACCAGGCCACACCGAGCGCGAAACTGGTAAACATGAACACCAGCGCCAGCCACGGCTCGGCGGAGATGTATCTCCGCAAGGGATTCCAAAACGAGGGTTGACGTCCGACTTCAGTGTCGGTCATGGGTATCTCAGCCATTGAGTCTGATCCTTTTCTACTTCAGTGCCGCGGACTCCGTTGTCCGCCGCGATCCATCGCCACCATGACTCTATCTTGCGCCATAAAGCTCGCCGGGACCATGTGGCATGCCGGAAATCGAAGGGTGGGGTTAGCCCTACCTTAGGTCCGTCGCCGGTGTTGTCATATTTGAAAAACGTCATGGAGATTGGAGCGAATCTGGACTAGCATCCCAGGCCGGCGCTCAATGCAAGCAGGATTCAAGCTGTACGGAAGGTACCCAACGCGCATGCAAGTCAGTCGAACGCGAGCGTGCGCTGTTCCGGGACTCCTTCGAGCGTTAGCAGGCGGCGCTTGAGTGGGAGCCCACCGCCGAAGCCGGTCAGCGACCCGTCGGCGCCGATAACGCGGTGGCAGGGCACGATGATTGGATGTGGGTTGGCCCCATTCGCGGCTCCGACGGCGCGGAAGGCATCCGGCCGGCCTATCTTTCGAGCGATCTCTCCGTAGGTCGTTGTCTGGCCCCAGGGAATGGCGTAGACAGCGTTCCAGACGCTGACCTGGAACTCAGTCCCGCGTTGATCGAGCGGTAGATCAAACTGCTTTCGCTCGCCGGCAAGATATTCCTGAATCTGTCCTATTGCGTCGTCATTCTGTCCCGTACCCGGTTCGATGCGGCTTCCGGGCGCGAGGCGGGCAATCGTCTTATCACGCTCATCGATCGCATCAGGGAAGAGCAGCGTCAGCAATCCGGCGCTGGAACTGGCAAATCCGAGGTCGCCAAAGGGCGTTGCGAGTGTGTTCCACCAGATCGTCTCGATCATCAGATTCTCCATTCTTTGACGCTCTAGAATGATACCGCTCGGCCAGTTTCCAGACCCCTCCGAACACCGTCGCGTGGTAGCATCGGCGGTTGGTCGCGGCACATGCGAATAACAAGCTGGACCACCGATTCGATCTATTGCAAAGGTGCTTTCACCGACTTGGCGCGTTTGAAGCAACTGGATATCAACGGGTTCAAAAGCTTCGCCAACCCGACAACATTCCTCTTCGATCGTGGCGTCACTGCGATCATCGGACCGAACGGCTCGGGGAAGTCGAATATTTCCGAGGCATTGCGCTGGGTGCTGGGCGAGCAGCAGTACTCAAATCTGCGCAGCCGCCGCACCGAGGACATCATTTTCGGTGGCTCGGATCGGCGTGGTCGATTGGGGCTGGCTGAGGTTTCTCTGACCATTGACAATAGCTCTGGTTTGCTGCCGATCGAATTCAGCGAAGTCAACGTCACGCGCAGAGCCCACCGCTCAGGCGAAAATCAGTATCTGATCAACGGCAACCGAGTCCGCCTGCGGGATATCCAGCAACTCACGGCTCCGCTGGGTCAGGCGCACACAATCGTCGGTCAGGGACTGGTCGACGCTGTGCTGAGCCAGCGCCCGGACGATCGGCGTGGGCTCTTCGAACACGCTGCCGGGGTTACCGGGCTGCGCATGCAGACGGTCTCTGCCGAGCGCGGCCTGGCAGAAGCTGAGGAAAACGCCCAGCGCCTGGGAGATATCATCGGTGAACTCGAACCACGGGTGCGTTCGCTGGCACGCCGGGCGCGCCAGGCGCATCAATACGAGAGCGTTCGAGAAGAACTGAATGGCTTGCAGCGCGGCTATTATGGAGCGCTCTGGATACAGGCACGCGAACGGTTGCAGCAAGCTCAGGCCAGCCAGAAGACGGCGGCAGCATTCGTCGCTGCCTGTGAGCAAGCCCATTCGACGGTGCGCCACGAGCTGCACAAACTGATGCAGGACGAGCGACGGCTGGCGAGCGAGCGAGCGGCGGCAGCCGAACGAGTGTCAACGCTTGAGGCAACATTGTCAGAGACTCGTCATCAGCTGGAGCTTGTAGAAGCGGAGTCTCGCGCAGCTCAACAACGGTCCGATGAGCGCCTCCAGGCCCAAGAGCGCGTCGAAACTGATCGGGCAGAGCAGGAGTCAGCGCTGGCCGAAATCGTTACGCGCCTTGGTGGTTTGCGAGCCGAACTCATCAAGAAGAGCGCCGCCCATGATCAGCTCAGTCAACAGCAAGCGGAATCTCAACGCCAGCGAACAGTTCTTGAAGAGCAACTTACCGAGATTGACCTGGAACGCCAATCGAGAACCGAACGTTTGAATCAGATCGATGTCGAGCTCGCAGGTTCTCGCGAACGCTCGCTCGTTCTGCAACGTTCAATTGACGACCTTGAAGGCCGCCTGAACAACCTCAGCGAGAGGGTCAGTAATCTCGATCGCGACATCGAACGCTCGGGAACCGAACTGGCCGAGGCGACCGCGCTTGTCGAAGAGACTCGCCAGCGACGCGACGAAGTTGAACGCACCCTCGATCGCATTGAGGGCGAACTTCAGAGAGAACAGGCGCAACTGCGAGAGAACGAACGTAACCTGGACCGCTTGCGCGGCCGTCTCGAATTGCTCGATCGAATCTGGTCCGAAGGTGAGGGACTGCATGCCGGAGTGCGAGCCGTTCTGCGGGCCGTACGACGCGGCGACCTCACGATGACCGGACTGATAGGCACGGTTGCCGAAACGGTTGATGTGCCAAAGGAATACGAGACAGCAATCGAAATCGCTCTTGGCGGACATCTTCAGGACATCATCGTCCGCGACTGGGATGCTGCCGCTACCGGAATCAACTATCTCAAGTCATCGGGTTCAGGACGGGCGCGCTTCCAACCGCTCGATTCCATTCGCCGATACCATCCACGCAGGCTCGATGGCAGACCTAGCGGTCTCATCGACCGCGCGACAGAGCTGATCGCATACGATGCCGAGATCGCTCCGGTCATGGATCAGCTGTTGGGAAGAACCCTTATCGCCCAAGATCTCGATGCAGCCCACCACATCGCCAGCGAAATCGAAGGTTGGACAATCGTTACCCTCCAGGGAGATCTCGTCGCGCCCGCCGGCAGCGTCACTGGCGGCTCGCGCACACGTGGCGCCGGGCTCCTGGCGCGAGAACGCGAGCGGCGCGGGCTTCCAGCGAAGATTGCAGAGATCGAGATACGGCTGGAAGAAACGCGGAATGCGATTCGCACGCTGCAACGGAGGCAGGAACGCCAAGTCGACGAATTGCAGATCCTTGATAGTGCCCTCACGGAAGCCCGCGACCACGAACGGGATGCGCTCGAGCGTCAACGCCGCAGCCGGCGCGAAGTTGACGCCGAAACGTCCGCCATCTCCCGTCAGGGACAAGAACTGGAATTGCTACGAGGCAACTTGGAGCGCATCGCATCGGCTTCCGAATCGCTGCGCGGAAAACGCGCAACAGTCGCGACAGAATTGCTGGGACTTGATAATCAGCGAGCGCAGATCGAGGCGCAGATCGAAAAACTTCCATCGCCGGACGACAACGAGCAGCGCAGCCTCGCGGCGGAACTGGCAACACTGCAGGAGCGCATTCGCTCGATCGAACGAGAGCGGATCGCCTTGAAGTCTCAGATTGAGCGTGCTCTTCTCGACAGCAGGCAGCAAGCTGAAGAAATTACGAGAATCAATGCTCGCCGTTCTGAACTGAAGGCCGAATCATCCAGGCTGCAGGAAACAGTCGAACAATTGACCTGTGAACTGACTGAGGAACGCAACATTATCCCGCCGATTGTTGATCAGCTCATCGAGATCCGGGCCAGGATCGAATCTGGGGAAGCTGCGCTCGAAGAGCGTTCGCGCGAGTTGCGTGAGGGAGAACGCCGGCACGATCAGGCGGCGCTGGACGCAGCTCGTGCTGGAGATGGCTGTTGACCTGCTACGCAGCAGGATTCTGGACGATCTTGAAATTGACGACCCCGCGACCCTCGAGGATTCGGCAGCCGAAGCGTCCGAAGCTGTCGAACAGTCTATCCGAAGACTGCGAGAACGGATGCGCCGAATGGGCTCCGTGGGAGACGACGTTATCGAAGAGCACCAGGAGGCATCGGAACGGCTCGACTACCTTACAAGTCAGATCAGCGACGTCGAAGGCGCAGCCGCATCGTTACGCAAGGTCCTCGGCGATCTACGGCGGCAAATGGGCAGCCGCTTCAACGAAACATTCCAGGACGTGGCAAGAGAGTTCGAAGCGACCTTCACGCGTCTCTTCGGCGGTGGCTCGGCTCGGCTCAACCATGAAGCCGACGGCTCCGAACCGGGCGGCATCGATATCGTCGTGCGCCCACCGGGGAAACGGCTTCAGGGACTCAACCAGCTTTCCGGCGGCGAACGTGCGTTGACAGCAGTCGCGCTGCTGATTGCGATTCAGAGGGTTAATCCGAGCCCCTTCTGCATGCTCGATGAGGTCGACGCCGCGCTCGACGAATCAAATGTCATTCGCTTCCGTCAGGAGTTACGGGAACTCGCGCAGGACACCCAGTACATCGTCATCACTCATAATCGAGGGACAATTGAGGGTGCCGACACCATTTACGGCATCACCATGGGCGAGGACAGCGTCTCACGTGTCCTCTCACTGCGCCTCGATCAGGCCATACAGGCGATAGAGGACGACCAGTTGCTGGAGATGGAATCGGTTATCTAACCTGCGCCAAGAGCCTTCTCAAGATCAATCAGAAGCCTCAATATCCGCAGCGAAGTCGTTCAAACGCCGAGCCATCAGAAAAGCAGGATCGCGGGGCTATTACTAACCTAGAAGAGCGAACGTAACCAGGCCAACGCCGAGCCAGAGGCCGATCGCTATCGCGATCCCGGTGACCATTGCGCCTTCCGCGGTCTTCAACTGAGAAAGCAGGCCAATCACGCTATTCAACGTGAGTTGAAATTCTTCCGGTTCAGACTCGACATCTGACTCTAAATCTCGGTGCTCGTCTTGCTGCGTTGTCAGCCGGTCGAGTTCGATCTTCAGTGTGTCACGTTCATCACGGAGCTGGCGAACCTGCATCTCCAGACGGCCAACTTGTTCTGACTGGTGACGCAATTGCAGGAGCAGGGGGCTGAGCCACTCGTCGCGCATCGCTGCGAGATGGTGGATGGTGAGATCATCAGCGGGCGGGGTGGCAGCCGGAAGATCCGACGTATTCTGTAGCTGTTTGGTTTCGAGCATCGTGACGCCTCGCTTCCAAGTCCGTCGATGGCGTTCGGCACAGTTGCCTGGCCACCTGATGACAGTATGCATCGACCCGAGCCAAGCCGTACGTACACTCTAATCGTATAGTATTTCACCGAGAAGTCCCATGAACCACAGGTTGGATCTGGATCGACGATCTTCAAATCGAGGAATCGCGTGAAGACGCTGCCGAGATTCGGGCTGCGACGGGCTTGCCGCTGCGATTACGCCAGGACAACTCGATCATCCAGAATTTCAAGATCGGGATCGGAAGATGCTGGAGTATGTCGCCAGACTCTTTGCGAGCCTAGCCGCAATTGTTGACAGCGACATCGAAGCATTGCGAGAAGTGGGCTTCGATGACCGTGCGATCGGCGATATCGCGTTGAATGCGGCCGTCTTTAAAATGATCAACCGGATTGTCGACGGACGGTGACGACGTCCACCAGGTATCTCGATCCGCGGCGCGGCCAAGCTCGATCCTGAGTTGGAGTGAGGAATCCTGGCCATCCGAAACCGGCTAGCGCTCTTCAGAGAGGGCCGAGTCTCCCGTTTGTTCAACATCTTCGTCTGCCAGGACTGCAAAGACAACGCGCCGGTGTAGATAGCTGGCGCTGCTGCGATCGAACCAGCCGCCGCAAGTGATGAGGATGAGTTCGCGTTCGGTTGACGGACCGAAGATATCTTCGACAGGAGCTGCATCGGCCCGATAGACAGCTGCGCCACGAACGACGTAGTGCAACTCGGACAGACCATCCCCGACGATGATCTCGTCGCCGGGCTCCAATTCATCTAGCCGGATGAAGACCGCCGCGCCCCAGGGCGAATCGACGTGACCGGCAAGCACGGCCCGCCCCGTCTCGCCTGGTTCTGCGCCCAGCGACCACCATCCCACATCCGCATAGCGCTCCGGCGTATCCATTGCGCCGCTGGAGGTGGTCCCAACCTGCACGATCTTAGCGTGAACGTCGATCTTCGGGATGCTGATATCCGTCGGTTCGATCCCCTGTGGTGAAGATTGACGGGTGCCGTTGCTGGTCGCACCAGTGGTCGGTACTGGAGTCGGTATGGCTATCTCTGCTGCAGAATCGACTTCTGGCGTCGAGCCACCTGGTTGCTTCGTAGCGAGAGGAGTGTCTGGATCCCCACTCCCTGACTGGTTGTCGGGACGAATCCGGCCTGGATCGCCCGCAAACGGTGAAGGGACCGCCAGTGGAGCGGGAACATCACCGATAGAGAAGAGTAGTGGGTCTGTGCTGGCGGCGCCAGCCGCTGGGCTGACCAGGAGCCGCACCAGAGCGTAGAGAACGCCAGCGACGCCCACAAGTGTGAGCGTCGCCGCGAGTAGATGTACTCGTTGGATGCGTTGCATCGCTAGCTAGTTCGTTACGCTAGACGGTGCGACGTGACATCGCGAAGATGCCTCCACCGATAGCGACGAGCAAGAGGCTAGCCGCGCCGATGATATAGAACAGGGTCGAATCCGAACCGTCGGATGCGCCACCTGCGCCAGTGTTCGGCATCGTCGGAACATCTCCACCGCCTGTACCGGCCACTGCAGTAGCAGTCGGCTCAGCGGCAGCGGTCGGCGTTGCGTCTGCGGCAGCCATCTGCTCGAAGGTCGCATCGACGAACGGGATGACGGTCAAACTGCCATCAGCGAGAAGACCCATTGCATAGGCTGAGTAGACGTTGCCAGCTTCGAGTGCCAGGCCAGGGATCGCCAGCGCGACATCTTCGGTGCCCGTCGGGCGCACTTCCAGATCGTAGGTGCCGGCGTCAACCGGCAAATAGTCGGTGGCAGCCTTGAACGGTGCGTTTTCGAAGAGAACCGGTCCACCCGTCACGGCCACGTCAACGGCTGGAGCATCCGGCGAAGCGTGGACGACCTTAATGTGGGCCTGGCCCGCTGCCGGCTCGGTGACATCATCAACAACAATCAATGGCTCGATGCTGTCCAGCGTTCCCACGGCAACCACTGAGTACCAGGTGCCGGCCTCAAGTGTCGCCATCGCATCAATTACCGCATCGGCAGCTTCGCCGCCGGCAGGAACAACCTGGAACTGGTAGTCACCAGCGGCCAGTTCGAGATAGTCTGTCCCGCTCTGAAATTCGAGGCCCTCGACGGCACGTTCGCCGTTGACCAGGACATCGACAGCCGGGGCGTCTGGCGAAGCGTGAATCACACGCACTTTTGCCATCGAGGCGTCTTGCGCAACGGCTCCGCCAGCCAACATAACGACGAATGCCGACGATAGCGCCAGCACGGCCAATAGCCGGATGCCTGCACTAGTTCTCCCTAAAAGTCCCATCAACCATCTTTCCTTTCCCAATCGATTGCCTGTATGCCATTGGATGCGAACTGTCGAACTCGGATCTTCTGGTAGCCGATCCGGTATTCGCCCGCGCCCTTTGACATTGAAGATAAATCTACAGTACATGTTTAGTATTGTCAATGTGTCGGCGTAGCTATCTACGGAGACAGCGTTCCGCTATTGACCGCTCAAACACTATCCATTAACGTATCAATGTTGATTGATCTATTGAGCAGTTCAGGAGTGATCTATGGTGATCCAAGAAAACGTTGCAAGCGCCTCCAAAGAGTTCTCCGCCTTATCCGATGGCACCCGCGCCAGGATCGTCCAATTGCTAGCCACACAAGACCGCTGCGTCTGCCATCTTATCGACGACCTCGACCTGGGGCAGAGCATCATCTCTCACCATATCGGCGTCCTGCGCCGTTCCGGATTGGTCGACAGTTACCCGCACCCCTCAGATCGGCGCTGGATGTACTACAGGCTCAACCGCAAGCGGATAGAAGAGATTGGTCGCGGACTGCTCGAACTGGCTGGGACCACCGACTACAATCCCGAGCGACTACCCTGCCCTATCGACATCGACGATACCGCCGATGATTGACGGCATGTTGCTACGCCGGGCACTGGCCGAACTCGTCGGCACCTTCGGACTCGTATTTGTCGGCACCGGTGCGGTCATCATCAATGCCAAATCCGGCGGCGCGATTGGTCAGGTCGGCATCGGCATCACCTTCGGCTTGATTATCATGGTCATGATCTATGCCACCGGCCACATCTCCGGCGCGCACTTCAACCCGGCAGTGACGATCGCATTCGCGGCGGCCCGGCACTTCCCGCTCGCAAGTGTCCCCCTCTACATCGCCGCGCAGCTTGTCGGCGCGATTCTCGCCTCGTCGCTCTTGCGAGGTATGTTTGGGAACGTCGCCAGCCTGGGATGACCCTCCCGGCAGGCAGCGACGGGCAATCGTTTCTGCTCGAGATCATCCTGACCTTCTTTCTGATGTTCGTCATCATTTCAGTCGCAACCGACGTTCGCGCAGTCGGTCAGGCAGCGGCGATCGCCATTGGCGGGACGGTCGGGTTAGAGGCGATTTTCGCTGGCCCGATCTCCGGCGCATCGATGAACCCGGCCCGTTCGCTGGCACCGGCACTCATTTCCGGATCCTGGGACAGCCAGTGGCTCTACATCTTCGGCCCGATCGCTGGAGCGCTTGCCGGCGCATTCGTATACCAGCTTATGCGCCAGCAGGAACCCCGGGAGGCGCAGGCATGACCACCAGGAAGCAACACGTTCTGATCCTCTGCACACACAACTCCGCCCGTTCCCAAATGGCCGAAGCACTGCTCAACAGCATCGCCGGAGAGCGGATCGAAGCATATTCGGCTGGGTCTGCGCCCGGCAGGGTCAACCCTTTCGCAATCGAGGCGATGTCGGAGATTGGCATCGATATCTCAGCAGCACGCTCGAAACACCTCAACGAGTTCC
This sequence comes from uncultured Chloroflexia bacterium, assembly GCA_963745675.1. Taxonomy (GTDB): domain Bacteria; phylum Chloroflexota; class Chloroflexia; order Thermomicrobiales; family CFX8; genus JAUIIK01. The sequence continues at coordinate 88,017 of CAVUYM010000009.1, read as the reverse complement.
TTGACGGCGGCATCGACGTCGTCATCACCGTCTGCGACGACGCCAACGAAAGCTGCCCGGTCTTTCCCGGCAATCCGGAGCGCATCCACTGGTCCTTCCCCGACCCCTCGGCGGTGACCGGGACATACGAAGAGCGGTTGGCCGCGTTTCGGGCCGTACGTGATGGGTTGCGGGAGCGGCTGGAGAGATGGTTGGCGGCGAGCTGACAGCCGCTCCCTCCCCCGTCCCCTCCCTCGAAACCAAGGAGAGGGGTGTACTTGCCGGACAATAAGGGTTCTCATGGCAGGGATCGTGGTTCAACTCGAGTTCCCCTCCCTCGGTTTCGAGGAGAAGGGGTCAGGGGATGGGAGCTTTTTACCCTTCCCCAAGACCGGCTATGATGCACCCTCGGACCTGCCACTAGCGGTTCCGCTATTGAAGGTAAGCAAGAGAGAAGAGGACTCCGAAAATGAGCAGCATCGTTCCGGGCAGCCACCTGCGGGTGGCGATTCCATTTGATGCCGAGAGTTTCAATGAGATCTGGCGCAACTACACCGGCGCTGGCGGCTATTTCGTCGCCAACAACATCTACAGCCGCCTGGTCGTCCAGGATGTCTTCGGGAACCGCGGCGTCGGGCCGGACCTGGCCGAAAGCTGGGATGTCAGTGAAGACGGCATCACCTACACGATCAAGCTCAATCCAGCCGCGAAGTGGGAAGATGGCGTGCCACTGACGGCCGAGGATGTCGCCTACACCTACCGGACCGTCCTGGATAACGGCTACCACGGTCTGACATGGATTCAGGATATCGACGAGATTCGGGCACTGGACGATCACACGGTAGAGGTGAAGCTCAAGCAGCCAAACGCCGGTTTCCTCGGCCTGCTCGGCTCCTTCGTCTTCTCACACATCATCGCCAAGCACCTCTACGAGGGGACTGACTGGGAGACGAACCCGCACAACTGGGAACCGGTTGGCAGCGGCCCCTTCAAGTTCGAACAGTGGGTCAAAGGCGACCGCATCGAGTTAGTCGGCAATCCCGACTACTGGGGCGAGGGTCCCTACCTCGAACGGCTGACCTACTACGTGATGTCGAAAGAGGATGCTGAAAAAGGGATCGAGAACGGCGACATCCACTTTTCGATCTACGGGATCCCGGCCGCCGACATCGAAGAGTGGCGCGCCAAGCCCGGCATCGATGTGCTGGCCGAATCCGGCAACTCGATTGGCTTCATGGCCTTCAACTGGACGCAGGAACGCTTCCAGGACCGCCGCGTTCGCGAGGCGTTCGCCCGCGCCGTCAACCGTCCAGCCATCGCCGAAGCGATCTACCCGCCGATGAAGACGCCCCAGCACTACTACCTCGAAAAGATTGACTGGGCCTTCAACCCGGACGCCAAAGCGCCCGACTACGATCTCGACAAGGCCGCCGAGCTGCTCGACGACGCTGGCTACACCGCCGACGACAATGGCAAGCGCATGAGCCTGCGCATCGCCGCACGAGGACTCTACCCACACTACACGATCGCCGCGGAAACGATCGCAATTGAGCTCGCCAAGCTCGGCATCGAGGCGACGGTCGAGACGCTGACACCGGTCGAGTGGGTTGAACAGGTTCAGCAGGGCGGAGATTTCGATCTAGCGATGGAAGCCGGCGACATCGGCCCCGACCCCGATCAGCTCTCGAGTTTCCTCGCTTCTGACGGGCCGCGCAACATCATGCGCTACAAGAACGACATCGTCGACGAGTGCCTCAAGGCCGGCAAGTCCGTCTTCGACACCGCTGAGCGCGGGGTGCATTACAAGCGCCTGCAATCCGCCCTCGCCGCAGACATCGCCCGCGTCCCACTCATCCAGTACGGCGAGTACCTGCCCTACCGCACCGAATTCACCGGCTGGTCCTGGTCCGACGGGGTAAGGGGAACGGTGCCGTTCTGGTATGCCGGGAAGATCCGGCCTTCGGGGGAGTAGAGTTTGTAGTTGGAAACCGGGGAAGCTCCCTCCCCTGACCCCTCCCTCGAATTCGAGGGAGGGGAACTCGTACGATACGGACGAGCTTCAATGAAACTCATCTTTGTTACACAGACACCCCTCCCTTGGTTTCGAGGGAGGGGACGGGGGAGGGAGCGGCTGTTGATCTTCCTACAACCCACATACTCCCCTACGGCAGATCCATCATTCGCCGCAATGTGCTCCAACCTTCCCGTCCCTCGTCAGCTTCAGCGTCGATCGTCGCGAGCAGCTCGTCGCCGTTGAGCGTGGCGAATTGTTCGCGGCGGTGGTCGAGGTCGTCGGTGAGGGTGTCGTCGCGGGACCAGGAGCGGTCGAGCCAGCCGCCGTCGATGACGTTGTAGGTTCCGGTGATGTACTCGGCCTCGTCGCTGGAGAGCCAGATGGCGAGGTTGCCGATGTCTTCCGGTGTGCCGGTGCGGCCAGCCGGGATGGACTTGCCGTAGGTCTCCCAGGCGTCGCCGGGACCGATTGCGCCGACGCCCATGCGGGATTCGACGTAGCCAGGACCGATGCTGTTGACCGTGATGCCAAAGGGCGCGAGTTCCTGTGCCCAGCAGCGGCTCATCATCACGACGGCCGCTTTCGTCGTCGAGTAGCCGAACGAACCGCGCGTCGGGTGGGCCGCCATGATCGAAGCGATCGTGATGATCCGGCCCCCGCGCTTCGCCCGCACCATCTCCCGGGCACACGCCTGAACGGTGTAGAAGACGCCGGACTGGTTCACAGCCACAATCTCGTTCCAGTCGTCTTCAGTCATTGTCAGCAGCGAGCCGGTCCGCACGATTCCGGCGTTGGCGACGCAGATATCCAGCCGGCCAAATTCCTTGACGGTAGCGCTAGCAAGCGCAACGACCGACTCTGGCTCGCGGACGTCGGCGCGTTGCGCGATAGCCTTCCGGCCAAGGTCGCGGACCATATCGGCGGTCTCTTCCGCTCGCGCCAGATAGAGATCCGAAGCGACGATATCCGCTCCGGCTTCCGCAAGCGACAGGGCGATGCCCCGGCCAATCCCGCTACCGGCGCCAGTGATCACTGCAACCTTGTCGTTCAGTTCGAACACTCCCGACCTGCCCTTCATCTCAAGGTCAGCCACTCAAATCTCACGGAATACGGCGCTAGCGTGTCAGAATTGCCGGTGTTGACGCTTAGATGGATATAAGATCGTTGCCAGACAGGATAGCCGATGCCGAGCCAGCAGTCGAAAGAACTCGATACCTTTCCAAACCCAAACCCGGACCGTGACTACACGATCGAGATCGTGACGCCGGAGTTCACCTGCGTCTGCCCGATGACCGGGCAACCGGACTTCGCCGAGATCAGCCTGCGCTACATTCCCGACCAGACCTGCGTCGAACTGAAGTCACTCAAACTCTACTACTGGTCCTACCGCGACGAGGGCGCGTTTCACGAGGCCGTTACCAACAAGATCCTCGATGACATCGTTGCCGCAACATCCCCGCGTGAAGCCGAAGTAATAGGCAAGTTCAACGTGCGGGGTGGCCTCTACACGACGGTCACGGCGACCTATCGAGCGCCGGGTCGTGAAGGCGCGTAGCCTCGCCTTTCTCACCGCTCCAACAACGACGATGCTCGTCGTTGCGTTCTTCTGGGGAGCAGGATTCACCTCGAGCAAAGCGGCGGTCTCGGATGTCCCGCCGCTGGTCACCGGCGCGATGCGCTACTTCCTCACCTCGCTGGTGCTCGTCCCACTCTATATCCAGGGACGCCATTCGCGTGGAGAATCGATCCTGCCGCCATCGACGATCTGGAAGCCGATGCTGGCGCTGGCGTTGACCGCAGTCGTCGGCTACAACGTGCTCTACTTCGTCGGGTTGACCCTTGCACCATCGTCTGACGCGATCCTGTTGATCCCAACGACGAACCCGATCTGGACGATGCTCTTCGCCTCGGTCTTGATCGCCGAGCGACCGCCACGCCGCATCCTCATCGGTGTGGGTATCGCGGTGATCGGTATGTCGCTGGTGCTCGTCGGCGGATTCCAGGGCGATGTGACCAACGACCGGCTGCTCGGTAGCGGACTCTTCATCCTCGCTTCGTTCATCTTCGGCTTCAGCCACATCATGTCACGCGTCGTCACCAGGACGATCACGCCCCTCGATGCCATGACGATTTCGGGCATTCTCGGCGGACTGGTCCTCGCGATGCTGGCGTTGGCGGAGGGCGGCTACGGGGAGTTGAGCGGCGCGCCGGCAATGTACTGGTTCAACATCAGTGTCGTCGCCTTCGGCACGACCGCCTTCGGATACGTCCTCTTTTACCGCGGTATCCGCCAGGTCGGTCCCGGTATCGCCAGCTTCTTCATCAATCTGGTGCCGATTTTCGGCCTGATCCTTTCAGCGATCTTCCTCTCTGAGATCCCAACCCTGCTCCAGGTCGCAGGGGCTTGCGTCGTCGTCGCGGCCGTCATCTGGGCCACCCGGCCCGGCCGCGCAACCGGCGGCTCCGCAACGGCGCCAGCGCGCCCATGAGTGGTATGGGTGACATCGACAAGCTAGCAGTGGCATTGATCGAGGGCCGGGCCTCTGAGAGCGACCTGGATGAGATGGACGCGCCTACACGAGCCGCGACGGTTGATCGTCTGATCGAGCAACCCGTCGGGCGAAGATGGCTCCGGGCGTCGTCACTGTTGAATGAAGCACTAGCTGACCGGCTGATCGCATACGACGAAGATTTCAGCCAGCGCCGGTACGACGCGACACTCGCAGCGACGGTAATGGTGGCGAGTCTGGAATGTCTCCGCAGATCATGCAGTGGCGATTGCCGCTGGCTCCGGCGCGCCCGCGTTCTGGTCGCGGCTGGCCGAGGATCCGCCGCAATTCCGGACGGCACTGGCCGCAGTGTTGCGGAGCCGAGATGCCAGGGCACTCGAAGCGACTGCTACGCACCTGCTGCTCGACACGTTCGGGCAATTCGGGCTCACCGCACGAACAGCGGGACGAAATCGCGATCAGCATCCTTGAGACAGATATCGACGTTGCTCGCGCCGTCGCCGCGGAATATCTCGCATCGGCATCTCCGGAAATGCTTGCAGACCGCATCGAGCAACTGGCCCTGGACGGCTCGCCAACCGTGCGCGGCTTCGCCTGGTTTTCAGCCTTCCGAGCCAATCGAGCGCAGGCGACAGCGCAGGCATTTGACGTGCTCGGGAACGAATCGATCGCGGTCGAGATCCGGCGCAGCGCATTGAACGCCGCCGGGGAGATCTTGCCAACGGATCAGATGATCGGGCTGCTCACCTACTTCGTCGCGCACCCCAATGCAGATTTGGCGCTTGACGCCGCGAACTTGCTCCAGCGCCATCACCGGCATCCAGAGGTAGCAATCGCCGCGGCGGGTAGTCCGCACGAAGAGGTGAGGCAGATCGCCAACCGACTCATGGACCCATACCGCGGCTCGCCGGCTGCCGGTGGATCGCGTCCCGGGGACCCATTGCGCTCCGACCCGATGATGGAATTGATACGTCAGCTTCAGGAGGACGAAACCGAAGACTAGCGCCCGAGCGTACTCCTAGCGGGGAGGCTCTGGGGAACGCAGATCTTCGGTCTTTGGGCAAATACCTTGCAAACTGAGCAGCTTGACAGCCAATACTCTTAGGTTGCAAGAAGGAGTAGAACAATGACAGATACAAATATCAAACCGGCTCCGCTGGAGCGCATGCACGAAATTGGTAGCCGCCCCGAGCTGGCCGAGCAGTTTCCGGAACACCTGCGCACGAAGTTCACCGAGACTGAGCTGATGTGCCCGAAGTGCCGCTCCGAATGGGGTGCGGGCGTCGCGGTGCTGATCAACGCCAAGACCGATCCAGCGGCGATCGAAGGCATCCTGCGCGGCTCGATGCACCGCTCGCGCTGCCCAGCCTGCAAAGGCTACGTCCACGACATCATGCACATCTGGGACTACTACGACCCCGACAACCAGCAGATCGTGCAGGTCCGCATGGACTGGGAGTACAAGGCCGGCGGCGGCGAAGATGTCTACTTCAAGCGCCTCGAAAGCCTGGTGATGAAGTACCAGGAGGATGACGTCAAGGTAGATGTCGTCTTCGGGATGCAGGAGCTGCGCGACAAGTACCTCGGCGGCCAGGAAGCGGTCGACGCCGCCATGCGCCGCCGCGACAAAGAGATCGAGCTCAAGCTCTATCCCGGCAACATCCGCGCCGACAACGAGGCCGAGTACTTCGAAGATATCGAAACCGCAGAGGCCTAGCAGCTTCGCCTGGCGCAACAGTTTACTCACCATGACGAGGACATCGAACGGGCATGAAACTTGCTCTTCGATGGCCTCGCAACATTCGACCTCGACAGATGGAGCACGATCGCATACGCTGCCATGCCACTTTTTGGCCCGTGCACCGCTAGCCATTGCAGATACTATCCTGCATCCTGTAACGAAACTGACACGCTATTGCTACGTACGTACGCAGAAACATTGATGCCTTCGAGATGCGAGGAATGGTATACTATTAGTTGAGAATGATTCCTAACTAGGATGCGTTCTCAGTATTATTTTGAGATCTCGTGTCAGGATTGTGATGTGTCTCAAGCGGTTGCAACACCCGCGGAACAACCTCAACCTTCCGCCCCTCAAACGCGCAATATGCCCGAACGTGAGAGCTTTTTCGAACGCTATAGCCTGATGGCGGCGGCGGTCATCACCGCCGTATCGCTGGTACTCGGCTGGGCGCTCGGACGACTCGATCTGATCGGCAACAATGTCGAGATTGGCTTCTATGTCGTGGCCTATCTGGCCGGCGGCACCTTTGCAACGATCGAAGCGGTCAAGTCTCTGATCGACCGCTCGGTCGAAATCGACCTGCTGATGGTGACGGCGGCAATTGGCGCGGCAATCATCGGCCACTGGACCGAAGGCGCGATCCTGCTCTTCCTCTTCTCGCTCGGCAATGCCCTCGAACATTACGCCATGGGCCGCACCAAACGAGCGGTCCAAGCGCTGATGGATCTCTCACCCGAGGACGCCGTCGTGATGCGCGATGGCCAGGAGCAACGCGTTCACATTGACGCTCTCCTGATCGGCGATCTCGTCATCGTCCGTCCGGGTGAACGCATACCCGCAGATGGAGAGATCGCCAGCGGAGAATCGGCAGTCGATCAGGCTGCGATCACCGGCGAGTCAATGCCGGTTGTCAAGAGTTTCGGCGACGAAGTCTTCGCCGGCACGATCAACGGCCACGGCGCGCTGCAACTCACCGTCACCCGACTGGCAAACGAGAGCACACTTGCCAAGATCATCAAGATCGTCCAGGAAGCCCAGGAAGACAAATCGCGCACCCAGCGCTTCACCGACAGATTTGAAGGCACCTATGCCGTCGGCGTCATCGCCGCATCGCTGCTCTACCTTGGGGTGCTGGTCACACTCGGTGGCTTCGACTTCAGCGACGCCTTCTACCGTTCGATGATCTTGCTCGTCGTCGCATCACCCTGTGCGCTGGTTATCTCGACGCCGGCCTCGACCCTCTCGGCGCTGGCCAACGCAGCTCGCAACGGCATCCTGGTCAAAGGTGCAGCGCAGCTGGAAGACATTGGAACCGCTAACGTCGTTGCCTTCGACAAGACCGGCACACTCACTATGGGCAAACCGCGCGTGACCGACATCCTCCCAGCGCCCGGATTCACCAAAACCGATCTCCTGCGCGTCGCAGCGTCGGCCGAGCGTATGTCGGAGCACCCGCTTGCTGAAGCCATCGTCAACGAAGCCCGCCGAACCGGGCTCGAATTGGACGATGCGGGAGACCTCCAGGCGATTACCGGTAAGGGCATCGAGACCACCGTTGCTGGCCAGCCGGTGATTATCGGCAACAATGCGCTGCTGGCTGACCACGGGATATCGGAGAACACCGATCTCTTCAATCGCGCCAGCGCACTCCGCGAACAGGCCAGGACGGTCATGTTTGTCGCGCGTCGAGCCAGCGACGGAGAATTCGAGCTGCTGGGAGCGATCGCAGTCGCCGATACCGTCCGACCCCAGGCCGCCGCCATCATCAAACAACTGCATGAGATCGGAATCACGAAGACCCTCATCCTGACCGGTGACAATGAACGCTCTGCCCGGGCTGTTGCGGCCCAGTTGGGCATTGACGACGTGACCGCCGAGCTGCTACCGGCCCAGAAGCTCGATGTCATCGAGCGGCTGAAGAAAGAGTACGGCACGGTCGTGATGGTTGGTGACGGCGTCAACGATGCGCCGGCGCTGGCACGTGCTTCAATCGGCATCGCAATGGGCGCCGCCGGAAGCGATGTCGCGCTCGAAACAGCCGACATCGTCCTGATGGCTGACGATCTCGGGAAACTTCCCTACGTCATCGAGCTGAGCCGCAAAACGCGCTCGATCATTCGACAGAACCTGGCCTTCGCGTTGACCGTGATTGGCGTGCTTGTCACTGGCACCATCTTCGGCATCACGACGCTGCCACTCGGCGTCGTCGGCCACGAAGGCAGCACGATCATCGTCGTCATGAACGGGTTGCGGCTGCTGCGAGGTGTCTCGCTCCGTTCCGTTACGATGCCCGCGCTGCAACCTTCTATGGCGACGGTCCCAGCCACCGACTAGCCATCACATCAATCAATCCGTACACGAGAGGCGCGTTGCTGACGCGCCTCTTCCAGTTTCAGCCATCCCGCGACTCAAGCAATGAAGCTCCTCGGCTACACTGTCCTGGCTTACTTCGACAGAGAAAGGACCATGTGTGGACGAAGCGGCAGTTTATCTCGAACAACTGAAGACGATGTCAAGCTTCCTTGACGGGCAGATCGAGGAGGTTCCTCAGGAGAAGTTTCATCAGCGCCCAGGCGCTGGCCTGAACCCGGTGAGTTGGAACTATTTCCATATGTTGCGTATCTGGGATCTCGATCTGAACTGGATATGCAAGGGGCAATCCCCGGAGGAGGACGCCTGGCACCGCGGTGGCTTCTCCGAAAAATCGGGCTACGAACCGCTTGGTAAGGGCGGCCGCGAGATGGGGCTCGGCTTCGGTTACACCGACGCCGAGGTAGACGAACTGAGCGTCGATGCGGCCTGCTCAAGGAGTATCACCATATGCTTCTGGCTGAAACGAGCGCCTATCTCGAAGCCGCTGACGACGCCGAGCTGCACCGCGAGATCGAGCGTCCGGATCAACCGGTCGAGACCCCTGCCAAGCGCATCCAGCACACCATCGGTCACTGCTGGAACCATATCGGGGAAATGCGCTACGCCAAGGGAATGTTAGGAATGAGTGACCCGTCCTATCCCGGTCAATGAGGGATTAGGGAAGAGGGATTAGGGAATAGTGAAGACTTGGAAGGAAACCAATTGAACGAAGCTGCAGCATATCGTGAGATGATCCAGACGACGTCGGATGCACTTGCGTCACGGATTGAGGCTGTACCAGCTGACAAACTGCATGCGAGACCGGGGCCGCATCTGAATCCAGTTGGCTGGAACTACTGGCATGCCCTGCGTGTCTGGGATCTCGACGTCAACTGGATGATTGGCGGCCAGGATCCCGCCGAGGATGCCTGGCACCGAGGCGACTTCAGCGCCAAATCAGGCTACAACCCGGACGGCATCGGACTAATCATCGCCGGCATCGGCCTGGGCTACTCCGACGCGGAGGTGGACGCGCTGAACGTCATCAGCGCCGATGTCCTCAAGCAGTACCACGAGATGCTGCTAGCCGAAACGATGAGCTATCTCGACGGCGCGGACGATGACGAGATTCGCCGCACGCTGCCCGGCACTGGCGGCCGTCCCGACTCCAGTGTCGCCGCCCGGCTCCAACACACCGTCACCCACACCTGGGGCCACATCGGCGAACTCAGCTACGCCAAGGGCATGCTGGGTATGACGGATGGGACGTATCCGGGAGAATAAGGGAACTCCCTCACCCCCGGCCCCTCTCCCACACGCCTCCGCTGCGCTTCAGCGGGGGAGAGGGGAGTAGAACAAAAAGAAGTGCGTCTCCGTCTCATGTTCGGCCCCCCTCTCCCCGCGTAGCGAAGCGAAGTAGTGGGAGAGGGGCCGGGGGTGAGGGAAATCAGAAAGGAACGACCATGAACGAACTTGAGGTCTACCGGACGATGATTGGTCAGGCGGGTAACCTGCTGACCAATACCGTCGAAGATATCGATGAGGCGAGCTTTCGGGAAGCGGCCGGCGGAGCACTTGAACCCGGCCAACTTCATCTACTTCCACGTCCTGCGCCACTGGGATCGCGACGTCAACGTCCTCAGCCGCGGCCAGGCGCCGGACGCCGACCTCTGGCACCGCGCCGGCATCGGCGATGCACTGGACTACCACCCCGTTGGACTGGGGTTGCGCGGTCTCGGCACCGGCATCGGCTACAGCGATGAAGAAGTCGACGCAGTCCCGACCGACCGCGCAACGCTGGCGCGCTACCAGCAACTGCTCCACGACGAGACGATGGCCTATCTCGATGAACTGGATGAGTCCGAGATTCACACCGAGATGACCAGCGAGTATCTGCCCGGCGTCTCCTACGACATTGCGGCACGCCTCCAGCACCTCGTCGTCCACACCGCCCACCACACCGGTGACATGGCCTACGTCAAAGGCGCGCTCGGCCAGCCGGATCCCACCTACGGCGGGAGGGATTAGGGATTAGGGGAGAGGGACTAGTGAGAAGCAAGTTCGTAGTTTGTAGTGAGTAGGTTGCAGGCGAACCGGGAACTATGACCGCTCGTCGGCTCTGCTGTCCCCTGTCACCTATCTCCTACTCCCTGCATTCCTCCCCCTCTCCCCGCGCAGCAGTGGGAGAGGGGGCCGGGGGGTGAGGGAATTCCCGTGAAAGAGTTCGACGTCTATCGAGAAATGATCGAGCAAGTCAGCGGATTTTTGCGACGCACCGTTGACGAGTTCGACGACGAGAACTTCGGCAAGCGTCCAGGGCCATCGCTCAACCCGGCCAGTTTCATCTACTTCCATGTGCTGCGGCACTGGGAACGGGATATTAACTGGGTATGCAAGGGCGAAGGACCCGGTACCGACCTCTGGGCGCGAGCAGGCATCGGCGAGAAGATGGGCTATGACCCGCGCGGGATCGGTTGGCGCGGTGTAGGCACCGGCTATGGTTACAGCGACAGTGAAGTAGACGCCGTGCCGCCTGATCGGTCGACGCTGAATCACTACCATGACCTGCTCCGGGCAGAAACGTGGGCGTTCATGGAATCGCTCGATGGCGCCGATCTCGACGCTCGGATCGTGAACGAAGACTTTCCCGATCAGGGTTACGGCTACAGCATCCGGGAGCGGCACCAGCACCTCATCCTCCACACCGGCCGCCATACTGGTGACATCGCCTACGTCAAGGGCGCGCTCGGGCAGCCGGATGGGACCTACAGCCGGGGTAACAGAGAATAGGGAACAGAAGAATGGATCAGAAAGAGACATTGAGGGCGCTGGTTCGGGAGGCCTCGCTGGACTTGCGGGATACGGTGGATGGAATTCCGCAGGAGCAATTCGAACAGCGACCGGGGCCAGGCTTGAATCCGGCCGGGTTCATCTATTTCCACGTCCTGCGCTGCTGGGATCTGGATGTCAACGTGCTTTGCCGCGGCCAACAGCGCGACAACGACGCCTGGCATCGCGGCGGCTTCAGCGACGAGCTGGACTACGAACCGCTCGGCTGCGGGATGGGCGGCTCCGGCGTCGGATTTGGATACACCGACGAGGAAGTCGACGCAACACCAAAAGATCACGCAGCGCTCATGCGCTACCACCAGATGCTTGAGGACGAGACCTACGCCTACTTCGATGCGGTTTCTATCGATGAGCTCAACGCCGACCGCACGAGTGAGAATTCGCGCGAGAATCCTTTCAAGCCCGAACGTTGGATACGCCATATGATCTCGCACACGAACATGCACATCGGCGACATTCAGTATGTCGCTGGCATGCTTGAGCGTGGCATGGGGGAAGAGGGATGAGAGATCAGAAGAGATCCACGCAGCAGAGATTGAATTGCTGGGCGGGTTGTTGGAGATGTCTTCAGCCAAGCTACGGCGAGCGGCAAATGGGTTGCCTGATGAGCTCTTCGGACGGCGCCTGGCCTGGGATTGAATCCTGTGGGATTCATCTACTTCCACATCCTGCGGAGTTGGGACGAAGATCTCAATGTCCTCTCGCAGAGCCGCGAGCCCGAGGACGACACCTGGCACCGGGCGAAGCTTAGCGCCGCATTTGCCTACGAGCCGCTGGGAATCGGAGCTGGTGGCCGGGGCGTCGGTGTTGGCTTCAGCGATGCCGAAGTCGACGCTGTGCCAAAGCATCTGGATCTCCTGACCAGCTACCACGACCTGCTCGACGCGGAAACCAGCGAATACTTCGACCGTGTCTCAAGCGACGACTTCAATCGCGCCAGAGAGAGCGGCCCCGCACACCGCCACCTCGGAACCTATACACCTGCGCGGTTGTGGGGCATGGTAGTTCTCCATCAGGCCGAGCACGCCGGCGACATGAAGTTCGTGAAGGGCATGCTCGGGATGCCGGACCCGACCTACCCAGGTCCACAGAGGATTGCAGAGCGCCAATGACCAAGCAAGAGATCCTCGATGAAATACGCCTGGCTACGGCGAGTGGCTGACGATCCTGGAACAGGTTCCGCCGACCGCATGACCGAACCCGAAGCGATCGGCAACTGGACGGTCAAGGACGTCATCGCCCACATTGCCGCCGATCACCGCTGGCTGGCCGCCCAGCTCGACGCCGCCACTCACCGACAGCTCCAACGGCCAGAGACTGCTTCGGCCAGGATGACGCCCCGCCGCCGGAATCAACATCGGCCACAATCAGGATCGCAACGACTGGAACTACGAGCGGCACAACGCTGGCCCTTGATGCGGTGCTCGATGAGGCATCTTCGCCTACGGCTGGTTCGTGCAGATGATCGAGGAGCTGCCGGATTCGGCCTTCGGCACGATCTACACTATCGCCGATTACGACAACATCAACCACGTCCGGCCGGCCACAGATGACGATGGTTTTCGTTTCCCGCTCTGGAGTTTGCTCTACAACGGCACCGCCGAACACTACCCTGATCATGTCAGGATGTGCTTGCCTGGATTGACCGTACGGCCAGTGACATCTGAATCTGTACCATTGACGCTAAACTCGTAGGGGCTCCAATAACAAGAATGAGCGCCTATGAACAGTCTATTGGCGCGGGAGCTATCCGAGCGACGCGACTCGGCTAGCTACTTCTCAACGCTGAAACAGAACGGGCAACCATGTCTATCAACCGCGCGACCGGCAGGGTTTCGTCAAGACTGGTACGAAGCGAATGTCATCGCCGTCGAGGATCTCCGGGCGCGCTTCGACCGCGTCGCCGATGGTGGCGGACCGCGGCGGCGCGAGCGTGACCGAGAGCGCGGCAAGCTCCCGGTTCGCGAGCGCATCGATCGGGTCATCGACCTGGGCTCTCCCTTCCTGGAACTCTCGCCGCTGGCGGCTGAGGACATGTACGACAACGAGGTGCCGTCGGCAGGCATCGTCACCGGAGTGGGCCGGGTCGACGGCCAGCCGGTGATGATCGTCGCCAACGACCCGACGTCAAAGCCGGGACCTACTACCCGCAAACCGTCAAGAAACACCTGCGGGCACAAACTAGTTGCACTCGATAACCGGCTGCCCTGTCTCTATCTTGTCGATTCCGGTGGCGCGTTTCTGCCTCTCCAGAGCGAGGTTTTCCCCGACCGCGAACACTTCGGGCGCATCTTCCACAATCAGGCCGTGCTCTCAGCAGCCGGAATCCGCCAGATCGCGGCGGTCCTCGGCTCATGCACGGCTGGCGGGGCCTATGTCCCGGCGATGTCGGACGAAGCCATCATCGTGCGTGGCAACGGCACGATCTTCCTCGGTGGCCCGCCGCTGGTGCGAGCCGCAACCGGCGAAGAGATCACCGCCGAGGAACTGGGTGGCGCTGACGTCCATGGCCGGATCAGCGGCGTCGTGGACTACATCGCCGAGGACGAGGAGGAAGCCCTCCAGCTAGCGCGCAGGCTACTTATGGTGCGGCACCCGCAAACACCGCCTTGCCCTGGGAGCGGCGCGAGGCCAGCCCTCCAGACGGCAACCCGGACGACATCCTCGGCCTCGTTCCGCCCGATCCGCGCACCCCTCAGATCCCCGTCCACTGCTACGGCACGTCCTGGACGGCGGCGTGCTCGACGAATTCAAGGGCGACTATGCCGAGACGATCATCTGCGGCTACGGCCACCTCTACGGCATCCCCGTCGGGGTCATCGCTAACAATGGCGTGCTCTTCAGCGAATCGGCCCGCAAGGCGACCCACTTCATCATGCTCTGCACCCAGCAAAGATCCCGCTGCTCTTCGTCCAGAACATCACCGGCTTCCTCGTTGGACGCGAAGCCGAACACGGCGGCATCGCCCGCGACGGCGCGAAGATGGTCTCAGCCGTTGCGACGGCGAAGGTCCCGAAGATCACATTGATCACCGGCGCGAGTTACGGCGCGGGTAACTACGCCATGGCTGGACGCGGCTACGATCCACGCTTCCTCTTCACCTGGCCAACGTCGCGCACCGCCGTCATGGGCGGCGACAGGCGGCACGGGTCCTACGACCATCCGCAGTCGCGGCCAGGATCTAACGCCCGACGAGGTGGCGGCTATGGAGCAGGAAACCCGCGACCACTTCGAACACGAAACCGAGCCCTACTTCGGCACAGCCCGCCTCTGGGACGACGGCGTCATCGATCCCCGCGACACGCGGATGGTGTTGGGGTTGGCGCTGGAGACTTGCCTGAATGTCGAGATTGGGGAGACGAAGATGGGGGTGTTGCGGGTGTAGGGGATTTCCCTCACCCCCCGGCCCCCTCTCCCACTGCTGCGCGGGGAGAGGGGGAGCCGAACATCGAGACGAAGCACGATTCCCTCGTCTTACTCCCCTCTCCCCCGCTGAAGCGAAGCGGAGGCGTGTGGGAGAGGGGCCGGGGGTGAGGGAAATCCCAACACCCTCGCCGGATTCGCCACCATCATCACTTCGATCTGATCCTCGCTCACGCCCAAACGCCGCAACCTCGGCAGGAAATCCTCGAAGATGTGGCAGTAGCCGGTGTGGCCGCTATAGCGCATCTCGTAGTCGCGGTTGCGGTCGTGTGAGAGCAGCAGGCGTTCGATATGGCCACGTGAGACCAGGGCGGCGACAAGTTCGGCGCGGGTTTCGTCGAGCAGGTAGTTCTCCTTGTCGATGACGTCAAACTGGACGTATGCGCCCTGCTCGGCAAGACTTCGCGAGGACATCGATGTCAGGCCGCTCGTCGACGTGACCGGCGATGAAGCGGTTGGGGTCGATCCCTTCGGCTTTCAAGATCTCAAGTTGCTCGACGGCGGCAAGGCCACCGGGGATCTCCTGCCTCCGTGCCCCCGTTGTGTGGGTCGTGATCGCGGCGCCGGTCCGTTTGTGGGCGATAGCGACGGCCTGTAAGCCTTTCAGCTCCAGCCCCTCGACTCTGGCTCGGTGAATCGAGGATTTGAGGATGCCTGGTTTGCGATTGTCCGGCCCGACTCCTTCAAGAATCTCGTTCGTGACGTGGTCAGCCAGCTCATCAACCGACGCACTCGGCGACGAAGAGCGGCATGCAGGGCTCGATGTAAAAGCCTGCCGTCGCGATGATGTGGACGCCGCTAGCCTCCGATAACCGCGCCAGCACATCCAGATCGCGACCCCAGCCGTCGCAGGTGACCTCAACGATTGCGCCACCGCCAGCCTTACGGAAGGCGACAAGCTCACCGACCAGCTTCTCTTCATCATCCAGCCGCATGTAATCGTCAGTCGACCGACTGACGCCAAAGAGTTCTCGCCGTGGCGCGGTCGCTGGTCGCACCAGATGTGCTCGTGTGTCAGGCAGACGCCGAGTTCTGTAGGATTCGATAGGACCGAGGACGGTTTGGATCATTGGTTATTTGCCTCCCCTTTGCACGATTGTCTCAATCGATGGGCAACCGAGCCGGCCGTCTCCATACACGATGATAGTCGACAATACCCCAGCCCCTGTACCGGCGACGCGATGCGTCGTCACTGTTCATATGGGCATCTCCGCGGAATCTTCCCGTTCATCAAGGCGCGCATCGCTCGCGCACGGGGGACAGTCGCTTCTGCCGATCTGACGAATTCATACCAGCACATACCCATCGCTCTCCATCACCTTCAACAGATCGAGGATCTCGGCGGTGGAGCGGAGCTTGGTGAGGCCGTGAGCGAGGTTACCGGAGGTATGGGATTGGCCCGCGTGGGTCAGGGCGACAACGGCGTCGGAGACGACGAGGCTGCTCACGCCGAGATCGGTAAGTTCGTAGCACGTTTGGCGAATGCCAAAGTCGTAGAGTGTGCCGGCAACGATGGCGGACTCAATCCGATGTTCCGAAAGGAATGCACGAAACTCGGGACTTGTCAGCGCACCCCAGCCCTGCTTGACATGGATGTGATCGCGGCTGGCCGGATGCCAGCTCTTCCGGGAAACCCCAGTCCTGCCAGTCAACGTCCCAGATCCAACCGGTCGCTTTCTGAAATGCCGAAGGATGGCCGTTGAGTGGCATCCCGAGACTGACGTAGACAACCGGAATACCAGCGTCACGACAGGCTTCCGCAAGCACCCGGAAATTCCCGGCGACGAGCCTCAGCGTCTCAAAATACTCATCAAACTCGCGGCTAAGGATTTTGTCGGCCGCTCTTCGGGCAAGCCAGCCATCGTCGGCGTCTGCTAGTGGATTATGGACATCTTGAAGGATCAGACAGCTACGGCCTGGTTCCAGGCGAATCCCGGGAACTTCGTTAGTCAGCAGCGTCAGTGGATGGCGATGGTGTTCCCTCCGAAGATCGAACAGGACGAAGGCGCGTTGGCCCTTGAAGACCCTGAAAAGGTAGTAGAGCGACGGAAAGAGCACAAGCGCGCCAACCCCCAGGCCGCCGAGCAGGAGTTGCAGCGTAATGCCTGGCGCGGCGGCCTCGCTGATCTGGACATCACTCGACGACGAGATAGGGGTTGAGCGCCAGCCCCCAGCCGGCCAGGATCAAGGCGACCTGGCTGACGGCAAGGGTTCGAGCAAGAAAGTACCGGCGAGTGACGAGGGCGACGATCGCCCCGCTAGCAACAACGGCTGTGAGTATCTGCAGCGGCCAGCTCCACCATGACGCCAGCAAGCCGTCCCGCAGCACCGGCGCGCCATCTCCGGCTAGCAGTCCGACCAGCAGCGCGAAGCCGCCGAGGACGACAGCCGCGATCAACGACCGGAGACGGAAATCTTCCTGGACCTCAGGCTACGTCAATGGCCTCAACGGTGAGGAAGACCGCGGCGATGTACGTAAACAGGGCAAGGGTGTAGCCGCCGACGGCCAGGGCAAAGATCTCAATCCAGGCATTGAACCAGCCGCTCGTGACCATGCCGTCATCGACGCGAATGTTGCCCGATGAGATGCCACCGACGATCATGCCGAGCATCACTGGTGTGACGGTGCTGGAGATGGCAAAGACACGCCCCCAACGTCGCTGGACGTGGTCATCGGATGAGTCATAGGCACGAAAGACGAACGATGTCCCACGCAAGACGATGCCAATCAACATGATCGTGAGCGGGATATGAAGCGCTGTCATGATGACGGAGAAGGCTCGCGGGAAGCCAGTGAAAAGGATGACGATAACCAGGATCAGCCAGACGTGGTTCGCTTCCCAGATCGGCCCGATAGCGTCGGAAATAATTGCGCGCTGACGCGCCCGACGTGGCCCGCTGGCGAAGAGATCCCAGACACCTGCGCCAAAGTCAGCGCCGCCCAGCACGGCATACCCGATGAGCGAGATCAGCATCGCGCCGGCGACAGCAACCTCAAGAGTTGGCATAGCCTGGCTCTCGCACACCCTCTGTCGTGGACTCACCCGCCTCTCCGCGCGGCTCAATGACGACCTGGCGGTAGAGCAACCAGGCGGTTGCAATCGAAAGGAAGATATAGAGGATCGTAAAACTGGCGAAGGGTACAACGAGATTTGGCACATCGGTAACGGCATCCTCTGTTCGCAAGATGCCGTAAATCACCCAGGGTTGGCGGCCGACTTCGGTTACCACCCAACCAGCCTCAACCGCGACGAAGCCGAGCGGCCCGCACAGCATCAACGCCCGCTGGAACCATGGATGCGTCGGAAGCTGTCGTTTACGCCAGGCGAGAAAGAGCCCCCACAGGCCCACGAGCAGCAGCAACGATCCGATCCCGACCATGATCTGAAATGCGAGGTGGACGATGGCCACAGGCGGCTGCTCGTCGTCCGGGATTGCGTCAAGGCCGGTGACCTCTGCATTTGGATCATGATGTGCCAGCAGGCTCAGGCCATAGGGGATTTCGATGCCGAAGCGCGTCCGCTGGTCATCCTCGTCCGGGATACCGCCAATCGTCAGACTTGCGCCCTCTTCCGTTTTCCATTGCGCTTGAGTGCAGCCAGTTTCGCAGGCTGGTTATCGGCCAGGAAGCGGGCGCTGATGTCGCCGCTAACGGCTGGATAGCAGCGGCGATTACCCCGACACTCAAGGCGATCGCGATAGCTTTGCGATGGAACTCGCTGCCCGGTTCGCGCGCAAGAGAGCTGTGTGGATCGCGGCGACGGCAAAAGAGGTCGCCAGAAAGGCGGCAATCGTCATGTGCAGCGTCTGTCCGAAGCAGCCGGGTTGAACATTGCGGCGACGGGGTCATATTGACCGGCTCGCCATCCACGAGATCAAAACCGGTCGGCTGGTTCATCCAGGCATTAGCCATGACGACGAAGATGCCGGACAGGATCCCGCTCAGGGCGACCATCCAGCCGGCGAACCAGTGCGCCCTGCGCCCAACCCGGTCCCAGCCGTAGAGGTAGATACCGAGGAAGATCGCTTCGGTGAAGAAGGCGAAGCCTTCAAGCGAGAACGGCATACCAATCAATGGTCCGGCCCACTCCATGAAGCGTGGCCAGAGCAGGCCGAGTTCGAAGGAGAGTACTGTCCCGAGACCGCGCCGACGGCGAAGAGGATCGCCGTGCCCTTGGCCCAGCGTTTGGCGAGTTTGAGATAGGTATCATTGCCGGATCGCAGCCACAGCCCTTCGGCGATGACCATCAGTAGCGGCATCGCGATGCCGATTGATGCGAAGATGATGTGGAATCCGAGCGACATAGCCATCTGGGAACGGGCGGCGAGCAGATCGCTCACAATGATCCTCCCGGTGCGGATGGCCACGCTGCCACCCACCTAAGCCAGCCGGGTAACGCCTGTGAATATTATCACTAGCCCATTGACGCCTATTTCGTCGATTGGCTTCAATCCACTGTACGATTAACTATTGCAATGAATAGATGACGAGAGACCGAGGACGGGGTACGAGTCAGTGCAGGCGGATCTCAACAGTTACAGACAACGACAACGACAGAACTGGGGCTCATCGATCGGGCTGCACAGGCTCTCCAGCCACTTCCAACCCGCGTCCGAGCGACTCGTCGAATGGCTCGAAATTGGTCCCGAGGACCGAGTGCTCGATGTTGCTACGGGTACCGGGCGGACAGCTGTGCTTGCCCGGGCAACCGGCGCAACCGTTGAGGCGCAGGATCTTTCGCCGGTGCTGATCGGCGAAGCCGAGCACTTCGCGCTGGCAAGCGGCTATTCGGATATCGGGCTGAATGAGTCTGATGCCGAGGAGCTGCCCTACCCGGCAGAACGCTTCACCGTCGTCGTATCAACCTTTGGCGCGATCCACGCGCCGCGACCCGACATCGTCAGCGCCGAGATGAATCGGGTCCTCATCAGTGGGGGCAAACTCGGGCTGGCTACCTGGACCTTCGATTCGCCCATATATCGCCTTGGACGCCTGGTACCGGCTTCAGATCCGACCATGCGCGGCGCAGTCGACCCGGCAGAGTGGGGGCGTCGCGAACGCATCCGCGAGTTCATAAGCCAGCGCTACTTTCCGACACTAGAGTTCGAGGAAGGTTCGATCAGGATTAGTTATCCGACGGTGGACGCCGCCTGGCGAGACTGGTCTCGTAACTACGGCCCGATCCGCGCCGCATACCAGGCCATTCCTTTGAGAAATAGAGACGCGATCGATCAGGCTGCACGCAAATTCTTCGCCCAGTGGGTTGACGCCTCCGGGAGCGTCGTCTGGCCTCTCACTTACCTGCTCATCCGCTCAACGAAGATCAGTCTTAGCCAGCGGATTGGGTAGCGCTGGTTCGTTCTGGCGCTGAAACTGCGCTGACGGCCCGACTACTCGAACCCTGCTCCAGCCGGTAGATCGGGATGGTTGTCTTCCAACGGCAGATCTATCGTCGTAGTCTGCCCGGCCGGTGAAGCGGACTCCGGCAACGGTAATTCAATATCATCGGCCAGCAATGCCGCACTGACAACCTGATCCATATTCTCGACCCAGATAAAGGTGATGTCTTTCTGGACTTTTTCAGGGATATTGATGAGATCGCGCTGATTCTCGGCCGGGGCAATGAGGGTCCGAATGCCGTTTCGATGCGCCGCCAGCGTCTTCTCTTTCAAGCCGCCAATCGGCAACACACGTCCCCGCAATGTGATCTCACCGGTCATGGCGATGCTATGGTCAACCGGTCGCCGGGTAATAGCTGAAATCAGTGCAGTTGCCATCGTAATACCTGCTGAAGGGCCATCCTTCGGTGTTGCGCCTTCGGGCAGGTGAATATGCAAGTCGATCTTCTCTTGAAAATCTGGCGGGATACCCAGCTGCTCTGCACGTGTACGAGCGTAGGACAGCGCCGCCTGAGCAGACTCCTGCATGACATCGCCGGCCTGACCGGTGATCGTCAACTTGCCTGTACCCCTCATCGTCGCGACCTCGACCGGAATGATCTCGCCGCCAATGCTCGTTTTGCCGAGCCCGATCGCGACACCAATCATCGACTCGGTGAACAGTTGATCGTAGCCAAACCGTCTCGGGCCGAGGAAGTCCTCAAGGCGCTTTTGCGTCAGCCGGATTGCCTTCGATTCTTCGTCTTCAGCATCGCTTTCACGGATCACTTCGCGTGCGGCCTTGCGGCAAATTTTCGCAATCTGACGTTCGAGGGTGCGGACACCTGCCTCGCGGGTATAGCCGCGCAATATCTCAATCCACATGCGCTCTGAAATCTGGAGACTATCGGCGGGCAAGCCGTGCGCCTCAAGCTGCTTCGGAAGCAAGTGATTGCGCGCGATGCCGATCTTCTCGTCTTCGGTGTAACCACTAATCTCGATGACTTCAAGACGGTCGAGCAGCGGCGACGGAATACCTGAAAGTTGATTCGATGTGGTGAGAAAGAGCACATCCGACAGATCGTACGGAATATCGAGGAAGTGATCGACGAAGAATGCATTTTGCTCGGGATCGAGGACTTCGAGCAAGGCAGATGCTGGATCACCACGGTAATCGGATGACAATTTGTCGATCTCGTCGAGCAAGACGACGGGGTTCGTCGTTCCAGCGGTCTTCAAGGCACTGATGATACGGCCGGGGTATGCGCCGATATAGGTGCGCCGATGACCGCGAATTTCGGCTTCGTCCCGCACTCCGCCAAGACTCACACGCACGAACTCGCGCTCTATAGCTCGCGCTACCGACTGCCCCAGGCTTGTCTTGCCGACGCCAGGAGGGCCAACCAGACAGAGGATAGCGCTGCCCCCTGAGGCCTCAGGTAGGTGCCGGGTCAGTGAACGCACCGCGAGAAATTCGACCACGCGTTCTTTGACATGCTCCAGCCCATAATGGTCGGCGTCCAGCACAGCTTCGGCGTGATCGAGATCGTAATTATCGTCGCTCTTCTCGTGCCACGGCATCGCCAGAACCGTCTCGATGTAGTTGCGCACGATCGTCGCCTCGGCAGATACCGCGGGCATGCGTTCAAGTCTGGTGATCTCGCGCATGACTTTTTCGTGCGCCTCTTCAGGCAGTTTCTTCTCTTCAACTTCCTTGCGAAGCGACTCAATTTCGTTGCCGCCCTCGCCGGATAGTTCGTCGTGAATCACCTTGAGCTGCTCGCGCAAGTAGTACTCGCGCTGGTTCTTGTCGATCTGGGAGCGCACGCGTTCCTTGATCTTCTGCTCCAGCTCCGACATCTCGACATCGGTTGATAGCTGGATCGAAAGCTGTTCCAAACGCGAGACTGCATTGAAGTTTTCGAGATATTCCTGTCGCCGGGTGGCATCGGTAATCAGCTGGGTCGTGACAAGGTCCGCCAAATGACTGGGGTCGGTCGTCTGGAGAATCATCTCCATGACCTCAGGATTGAGCTTGTTGCGCGTCTCACTATAGCGCTGGATCAGATCGTGGACGACGCCTGAGAGTATGGAGCCTTCGCCCTCACTGACGATCTCTTCAACGGCCTGCTCGGCTTCAACCCAGTAGAAGGGGCGGGAATTGTGAAGCTGAGGATCGAGACCCGCGCAAGGCCCTCGAGGATGACCTGTATGTTACTGCCCTGTTGGCGCTCGACCGATATGATCTCCACCAGTGTTCCGATCCGGTGCAGATCGTCAGGGCGCGGATCATCGATCTCTGCGTCGCGATGGGTCGTGACGATAATCCGGCGGTCTCGGGTAAGAGCTTCCTCAACGGCCTGTATCGATCTGGCGCGACCAACGAGCATTGTCACAACGTTGCGAGGAAATATGACGACATTTTTCAGCGGTAATAATGGGATGGGCGTAGAGTACATTTCGTACCGGCTCATAAGCGTATAACCAACCTTGCTACGTTGTTTCCGGCCGACGCCGGTTCAGTCTCCCGGGAATTTCGTTCCTCGCCAGTCTACAAGTATAAAGCGCGATCCAGTTCATTGCAGACCATCGACTCCATCTGGCGCAATACCAGGCGATATAGCTCCATACGGTTCAGCTGCGTTCGTTCGCGGGTATCTCTACATCACCATTTGCTAGAACGAACCAGTCCGAACCCGGTTGCGTCGCATCGATACGCTCGCGAGCCCGTTCGACGTGGCGCACTACGTCATGCAGCATTGAATCGAAACGCGGATAGCTCCACCAGACAATGACGAAGGAGGCCAGCGCCCCGGTCCAGGTGCGGGACATCGCGGTAGACGGCAACAGGCCAACCGTGCTGATAAAGACATCGCTCAACATCGGCGCAAGGCCCGCTGCGAGCCAGACTAGCGGCAGCGGACGTCGCATGAACGCGAACCGCACATACATCAGACCGGCGGCACCAAAGCCCAAATGCATTGACAGGTCGCGTTGTTCAAAAGCCATTGGATGCCCGGCAAGGAAGAAGGTGTGATCCGGACGCTGTGGGCAGATAAACGAATAGACGTGGTAGATCCCGTCTGCGAGACCTGTCCAGGGGCTGGCGGCAAGCAGCGGTGTCAGGATAGCGACGACGCCGATCAGCCCGTTAATGATCGTGACCGTGATCAGCACATAGGGCAGCAGCGCCAGCGCCACAGGCAACCAGACGGGCAGCTTCGGAGTCGGCCGCTGGGTCTGCCAGAGCCGCTCGAGGATCTCTTCGACTTCTGCATCGTCCCTATCTAAGCTGGTCGTCAACTGTTCCGATGTCACAATATTCTCCACTGAAATGAGGGCGCTCGATCACTCACTTTCGGAGTCTAGTGCTATCTATCAAAGTCGACTATACGACCGAGGTACTTGATTCTCTGACCTAGATTCCCTTTGCTGAGTGGTCCTCAAGCTGCGCCGTGCTGTTCGCTTCCCGCACCCAGGGAGCCTTCCCGCCATGCTTTTCCTCCAGCCGAACGCACTCGATGACCATCCCCCGATCGATCGCCTTCACCATGTCATAGATTGTCAGTGCGGCGACGGAAGCAGCCGTCAGCGCTTCCATCTCTACGCCGGTCCGATCGCGCGTTTCGACCCGGACGGTTATATCGACGGCAGAAGCGTCGCGATTTGGAACGAGGTCAACGTTAACCGACGTTAGACTGAGGGGGTGGCACATTGGCACCAGATCGGAAGTTCGTTTTGCGCCCATGATCGCAGCTACCTGGGCCACTCCGAGCACGTCACCCTTGCTGGCCGTACCGGAGACGATCGTCTCAAGCGTCACGGGCTGCATCGTTATGCGAGCGCTGGCGATGGCAATGCGATGGGTTTCGGCCTTGTCGCCGACATCGACCATGCGTGCTCGCCCGTCATCGTCAAAATGGGTCAATCCGCTGTCCATATAGTGCATCTCCAAGATTAAGCATCGCTGAGCGCGTACGTCGGCGCAGGTCGATAGTACCTGAGCATGGGCCCACAATGGCCAGCGAGGATAGGACCGCATGGGGGCTGTAGAGGCCAGTCGCTCCAACGACACTATAGATGTGGTGCATTGCAGAACGAACGACGAGCAGGAAAGTGAATAGCAGTGATGGCGGTCATTACATCAGACCTGTCCTCCAACGGCAGGACAATCATTCCAGAACGAGCCATGCGCCGGCTTTCGCAAGCGCTCTTCGCATTCCTACAGACCGTCGCATCGGCGCCCGGCACAGATCAACTCCCTCGTCGCCACTTCGGCATTGGCGATCTCCAGAGCCAGGAAATCGCCACCGCCATCGCATTACGCAATGAATTCTTTCCGGTTTCATCGGAACTGAAGCTGGTGCCGGATCGCTTAGCTCAGACGGCGACGCTCAAAGCGGCGGGATTTGCCGACAGTAAGTCCAGTTCGGTAGGCGTTGACATTGCCGAATGGTCGCGTCCTTGCGCGCCAGAGCTCGACGAGATCGCCTGGCGGCGGGTCTTTACCTGGATAGTCGGAACCGACACGAACCTCACCAATGTCTCGATCCTCGAACCGCCAATCGTCAACGATGGACGCGTCTCCGGCACATACGGTTACGATGCCGATGGAGTGCCGGGATACGGAGTCCTGCATGTCACCGCGACAGAAGATGGTGCCTGGCAGATCTGCGACTGCTGGGGAGACGCCGTCGACGCTGATCGCATCGATATGCTAGCTGGCCGAGAAGCAATCTAGTACGAAATCCTTTTGATGAATTCCCATGCTCTGTAGCTTCGACGCGATGGGTCGCCTGAATAAGCGCCCGCAACGAGCGTCCGGGAGCATATCGTGAAGCGTTCGATGTCGTATGCGACCGGAACTCTTCACCCTCGATCAATAAGCCCCGCTTCTTGACCGCGGATGACCGCCTGCGCTCGATTCTTGACTCCCAGCTTCGCATAGATGTTGTGCGTGTGGCGCTTCACGGTTCCGACACTCACATAGAGTTGGTCGGCGACCTCGCGGTTTGTCACGCCGTCGCCTAGCAACGCCAGCACCTCAAGTTCGCGGGCCGTTAGCGGTTCGATCAGCATTGCCTGGTCGGGGCCCTCAGTGTAGGCATCCTCGATCTGGATATCGTCCAGCGGCCAGCGGATGCCTGCTGCCGTTGCTCGTGTGCGAGCGTCTGGAAGCAGCTCGGAGATAGCGGGATGCGTGTCGAGCAACAGCCGCTTGCACTCCTGCTCGGCCGCAAAAGCAACGACTTCATCGACGATCGACTCCGCCTCTTCATCGTCTGCCCGATCTGAGGCAGACGGCCGCCAGCATGAGCTGCGCAGTTGCCCGTCGATACGACCGACCAATCCGCGTGAGGTTGGCAATCAAGCGCCGGATGAGCCGCTCAGCGCTATCGGTCTCGTCGCGTTCAAGGTCAATCCAGGTGCGCGTAATAGCCGCACGCTCATTCAGATACGAGATACGGTTCCTCATGCGGAAATTCGCGTTGGGCCGCCCATCGCAAGCCGGTCTCCAGATCTCCTGTCAGCAGGTGGACATGCGCCTGCCAGCCCTGCCACGCGCCACAGGGAATCAGCGTCAAATTGCAATTGGCGAGCACGTCCAGCTGCCTCGACCATCGTTGCGCTGGCGCGGCGCGAGCGTCGCCCTCGGCAACTTCGATGAGCGCTTGCTCGTAGAAATAAAGGATCTGCGAGCTCTGGTCTTCCCGATCTCCGGCAGCCTGAATCCCCTGGATGGCGTCGTTGAGAAGCGCCCGAGCTTCGTCATATTGCCCTCGCTCGCGAAGAATCAGGGCAAGCATCAACCGGGCGGCCTCCGCCATGGCCAATGGTCGAAGCCCCAACTCCCGTTCGAGATCAAGCGCTTTACGGGCCAGCCGTTCTGATTCGGTCATGCGCCCGAGCTCACCATAGGCTGCCGAGAGCTGACTCATCGCATTCAAGCTCCACGACAAGATCCTCACCAGCACGGCCACGCTCGATCGCCTTCGTGAGATTATCCGATTGCCTCGCGCGTGTTTCCGCGCATTCGCAAGGCGCTGCCGAGGTGCAAGAAGGCGACGGATTCGTTCGAGTCAGTTCCTGAAGGCAAGGTGGCGAAATAGTCGAGCGCGTCCCTCGATTGCCGGATGATCTCATCCACGTCGGCGCGGAAGCGCGCGTAGGTCGCTTCGCAAACTGCCTGGTAAGCGATGAGGTCCTGTCGCTCGCTCTCATCTTCCACAACACTCAAGTCTATGCGCTCGAACCAGGCAGGAATAGTCTCATAGCGGCGGCTGAACATCAGCGTCCAGATCTTCAACAGAATGAGATTGGGATGTCCGGCGATCGTCTCTTCAGACAGCCCGGAGAGCCATCGCTCCAATGTCGCAACGCCGCCACGGCGCACGAAGTCCCGCCCGAAGGTCTGGATCAACTCCGTCAGACGTTCCGTGTCACCCGCGGCCAGCGCATGCTCTGCGGCCTCGTACGGGAAATCGTGCTCCCCCAACCAGTAACTTGCGCTTCGATGGGCGTCAGCCCAGCCTTGCGGATCGCTTGCGCGATAGCGTGCCGACAGAAACTCCCCGAACAGGTGGTGGTAGCGATACCAGGAGCGCTGATCGTCGAGCGGTAACGTAAAGAGGTTGGCCCCCGCCAGGTACTCTTCTCCAGCTGCTCCTGCCCCTCCCCGGCTAGCACCTGGTCAGGGTGGCCGTCATACGACCGAGTATGCTCGTTCGATTGAGAAAGTGCTGGACGGCCGCCGGCTGCCGTCGCAAAACCTCTTCGGCCAAATAGTCGAAGACATAGCGATGTTCGCCGCTGAACGATGCGAGTATCTGTTCAGGGTCGGAAGAGTCTGCGGACGAGAGCGCGGCGAGCAGCAGACCGGCAACCCAGCCCTCAATGCGCTCATCCAGTTGCCGCACTTGCTCGCGTGAGAGATGCAAGCTCATGACGTCGTTCAGCCCTCAGTCGCCTCCTCGACGGTAAAGCGCAGATCGACCGCAGTGATCTCAGCAATCTCTCGTCGCGTCCGCATGAGCGCGAGGGAGAGGGGCGGCGTTGTGCGGCTGGTGACGATGAGATGAACTGACTGAGGCTGATGATCCAGAATAAATACGGTAGCCTGGTGGACGCTGACGTCAGTTATCACATGATAATCGTCCAGCACGAGCACAATAGGTTCCTGTAGTTGGCGCAGCGCGTTGAAGAAGTCCGTCAGCGCAAGCGCAGGATTATCACCGGCCGAAGCATGGATGAGATTGAGCAGACCGGGCGCGAAGTTGTCCTCAACGCTTCTGATCGCTTCGACAACGTACATAAGGAAGCGGCTGAGGTCATTGTCGCCCGGGTCGAGGGAGACCCAGCCGACGCGTTTGGGCGCGCAGTAGCCTGCCAACCATTCGGTTACTAATGTCGTCTTCCCGAAACCCGGCGGAGCGGAAAGCAACGTGAGCTTTGCGGGGAAACCGGGAGCCACTTGCGAGGTCAGACGCGAGCGGGACACCACATCCGTTCGATGGGGGCGGAATTGCCAGCTTGGTCGTCAGGATCTGTTGTCGCAGATTGGCCTCGGAAGCCGGCACCCTCTATTAATGATGGACGGTCTCTCAATGCATGCATCTGAGTCATCGACCAGCATAAGGGAGGATGTTAGCTTAGCAGGCCGAACCTTGCCCACGGACGATAGCTTGGGTGCGACTATTGACGCCAAGCTTGCCATAGATATTGTGGGTGTGACGCTTGACAGTTCCGACACTCAGGAATAGCCGGTCAGCGATTTTCTGGTTCGAAAGCCCCTCGGCAAGCAGCCCAAGAACTTCCTGCTCGCGGTCAGTCAAAGGTTCGACAAGTTGTTCCGCATCTTCCCGACTGGTTGGTCCGCAGCGCTTTTGTACCGCCATCAATCTCCGTCAGAATCTCATCGAGGTACGCCGTCGACCATGAAGCGTTGGATGGCCGATCCCGCTGCAAATCCTTCAATACCGGCGCCAGCGTGGCCGCATCGTCGAGGAATACACGCCGATATCCATCCACCTCCCCAAGCCCGAGCGCTCTGCTGAGGTGGTTCCTGGCCAGAGATCGCTCTCCCAGCTCGATCGATGCGAGGCTAGAAAGAACGGACAGCTCGATCAATCTCCGCCTCAATCCGCTTGATTCGGCAAACTCCCAGGCATCCGCAATGAGTTGCAACGCATCCTCGATGCGACCACGAGCGAGCTCGATCCGGATGAGCAACTGATACACAATCTCCCGCGTCGATCTGAGCGGTCGAGTAGCAGGCTCGATGCTGTTAGCCCAAAGTTCCGCTTCGTCCAGGCGCCCAAGATCAAGCAGGATACGCGCGCGGAAGGCGGCAGCGCGCTCGAACTCCCACTCGGAGAGATCAGATTCTGCAGCCTCTTGCATTGACTCGGTCGGCGATCTCAAGCGCCCCTTTGAGATCACCCTGGCCGCAGCGCACTCGAATGAGAATGATCAGTGCGTAAAGTTTTGTGCCGAACTGTTCACCATTGTCCAGCGCATCGAGAACGTCAAGCGCCTTCGAGAGGATGTCGTCCGCTTCATCCAACCGATCCCACTCGCGCAAGATCTTCAGCCAGGCCAAGATGGGATGCGATCGCGAAGCCGAGGTTCGTTAGCCCGAGTTTCGACTCGACATCGAGGACCTCACGGAAGGCATCGTGGGCGAGGCGCAGGTCGCCAAGCGTCATCCAGGCAATCGCCCGTTGGCTGGCAGCGATCAGCCAGGCGGGGGTGTTTCCAGCATATCGCTCAGCTTCATACCGGCGGTGAGCAACGGGACTGCCGGAGCCAAATCGCCTCGCATGCGGTAGGCCATACCGAGATGGACAGTCACCATGCTACGGCTGAACTCATCGTCTTCGGACAGCTGAGGCAAGGCATCTTCGCCCAGTTCTATCGCCCGGTCCAAATCACCGGTCAGGAGGGCAAGCGATACCCTCACACCAGAGAGCGCGCCCGCATAACGAGGTGTCATGTGTTCGGATTCGACTAACGCATCAATGTACTCAAGCTGACGCGCGACTTCACCGAATTGGCGCTCCATAAGCAGCATCCAGATTCGGATCGTCAGGAGATCCTGTCGCGAGGTCACGACCTCTTCCGGCAGCGCTGCAAACCAGCGCCGTAGCGTCGCTGAGCGGCCTGCATTGACGGTGCGCATGCCAGTCTCGACGATGAGATCAGCAGTGCGTTCATGGTCCTTCGCTGCCATCGTATGTTCGATGGCCTGATGATACAGGCGCTGGCTTTCGTAATTATCTGCGGCCCTCAAATGAGCGCGCCGCCAGCCCTCTGGATCTTCTCGCCGGAAGCGACTAGAAAGAAACTCGCCGAATAGATGGTGATAGCGGTACCAGCTGCGGTTCTGATCCAGGCGCACGACAAAGAGATTCGCATCGTCGAGGCTGGTCAGTTTTTCAGCGCCATCGCTCGCAGCAGTAACGGCGTCGCAGAGCGGCGCTGACAGCTGTTCCAGGACGGAAGTCTGCAGCAGAAATTTCTGCAGCTCTTCCGGTTGGCGATTCAAGACCTCTTCAGCGAGATAGTCGAAGACGAAGTGGTGAGCTCCACCGAATGCAGCGATGAGTTGTGATGGATCAGACGACTCGCCAACGGAGAGCGCCGCCAACAACAGGCCCGCAATCCACCCCTCTGTGCGCCGCTCCAACTCGTCAACCTGGTCCGCACTCAGATTGAGCCGCATAACATCGTTGATGAATGCGCTCGCCTCTGCGTTCGTGAAACGCAGATGATCGATGCCAATCTCAGTCAGCTCGCGTCGTGCGCGGAATAGAGGCAAAGAGAGCGGCGGATCCGCCCGCGACGTGATGATGATGCGCACCGTTGCCGGCAGATGCTCGATCAGGTAGGTCAAGGCACGGTGTATCTCGGGTTCAACGATTTCGTGATAATCGTCAAGGACAAGCATGACCGGCTCGGCGTTCTGTTCGAGTTCGTTGAGCAGAACAGTAATCGGCACATGCCAGTCCGACTGTTGCACGTTCTGCGACAGAGCAATCGCATCATCGCCAAAGCTATCGCCGAGTACACCGAAGCCGTGGATAACGTAGGTCAGGAAGCGCGCCAGATCATTGTCTCCCGCATCCAGCGCTATCCAACCAAGCCTCCAGCCTTGATCTGCGACGGTGCGATGCCAGTTGACAACAGCGGTCGTTTTGCCGAATCCAGGCGGCGCAGAGATAACGATGAGCCGACCTGCCAGACCGTCCGTAAGGCGCTGTTCTAATGCAGGCCGCTGGATAGTGTCCCGGCGTACAGGAGGCGCAAGGAGTTTCGTTGTCAGAACGGGGAAGCGCGATGAGCGCTGACGGGTCTGAGTCGTTGTCGTCATGGGCGTCCCGGGCAATTTCGTTCCTTAGGCGAAGGTCCCAACACAAAATGATACCCCGCTACCCAGGTGAAAAGAAATCCGGGCCACTCAATGGTCCGGCTCTATTCCTATAATAAGTGGCGTGAATCGTTGGGCTAATTCGACAGGGAGTCATGGATGATATCGGGATCAACGGCGGATAGCGCCCCCATAACAATCGATCTCGCCGATCTCAAGGCCGTCGTCGATCGGGATATTGCACCAAAAGCTTCAATCTGGGATGAACAGGAGCAGGTGCCGCCGGAACATGTCGCGCGGCTGGCGAGCGCCGGCCTATTGGGCATGACCTTGCGCGCCGATGTCGGAGGCGGCGAAGCAACGACCTGGGATGCGGCCCGAGCCATCGACGAAGTGGCTCGTGGCTGTGGAGTCAGCGCTCGTATCATCGTCGATTCAAACTTTGGCGCAGTCCAGATCATCGACAAGTTCGCACCGGACGCGATTCGCCAACGCTACCTGCCGTTGATTCGGCGTGGGGAAAAACTCATCGCGATCGCGATTACCGAGCCGGAAGCGGGATCAGCCGCCAATGACCTGACAACGCGCGCCGAGCGTTCCGGCGACGAGATCATCCTCACCGGCAAGAAACGTTGGATTACCGGCGCCGGCGAACGCGCCCTTTATCTCGTCTTCGCGAGATTCGATGAAATCCCTGGATCAGCCGGCGTGGGCGCAGTGCTTGTCGAAGCAGAGACTCCTGGAGTACGGAATGGGAACCGTGAGCCGACAATGGGGTTACGAGGCCTGCGCGAAGCGGAACTGCATTTCGACGGTTGTCGCGTACCGGCAGAAAACGTCATCGTCGAGCCGGGTGGCTTTGGCCGCTTGATGGCCGCCTACAACGGACAGCGCGTCGGCGCATCAGCGGTCGCTTACGGGCTGGCGAAAGGGGCGATGGAGATTGCCGTCGAGTACGCCAAGGAACGCCACCAGTTTGGTCGACCGATTGCCGAATACCAGGCCATCCAGATTCTTCTGGCCGACATGGCGATCCAGCTTGACGCAGCGGAATTGCTGATCGAGCGGGCCGCGAAATCGGAAGATCGCTATGGTTTCCCCGATCGCTACCCGACCAGTGTCGCAAAGACCTTTGCTTCGGAGGCGGCCATATTCGTCACCAATAGCGCCATCCAGGTACTCGGTGGCAACGGCTACTCGCGTCACTACCGGGTCGAACGTATGGCCCGCGATGCGCGCATGTTCACGATCGGTGGCGGCACGACTCAGATGCAGCGGCTCGCCATCGCAGGCAAGTTGCTGAGCGACTAGCCAACGCACCGCTGCGTGTGAGTTGCGTATTTCTTCCATTGTGATCGAGCCGCTGGTCGTGCAGCATGAGCGTGGACGATAAGGAATCCAGAGGTTGACGGAGGCAAGCACACGATGCGTGCGCATGGCATATCCGAACTCATCATCAAGGTAGACGATGTCGAACGGGTGACCGACTTCTACCGTGACGTCGTTGGCCTGGTTCCCGATGATACAGCTCCGGATGGAGCAAGCTGGTTCTGGACAGGCGAACCGGGGAAGTCGGCCCGTTTCGCGGTCAACAAGGGCCGCGCTTCCCTGGCCGACGTCCTGCCCTTCGACGAGCATTCGCCAATCCCTGAGAAGGAGCGCTGGATGAAAGCACATTTCGCCTTCGAGGTGCCAGACGAGCAACTCGAAGCGGCGATCGCACATCTCAAAGCGCAGGATGTCCCCGTCTTTGGCCCGATCGAACTCTCCTGGATGAACGCCCGCGCCTGCTACTTCTGGGACCCGGAAGGCCACCTGGTCGAATTCTGGTCGCCGCTCAACGCTGACCCCTAAGTACGGATGAATCCTTAGCGTCCATGCAGACTGAGATCAGGACTACGATTCACTGATGGGAAGGGATTTTGACCCGTGCTGCAAAGAACCAGCTTGTCGATCCTGTCACGGTCGCGGAAACCTGGCCACGGTTATCAGGGAACATCTCTCAGTACGGGGCATCTCCCAGACCGGCGAACTTGTCCATTTTGCTCTGTAGTTACAGATTACTAGCGAGGAAAGCTTCTAAATGAGCGCTCAATCTCAACCACTGACTCTTGCGACAATGTCCTGGCCAGAAGTGGCCGCAATCCGCGATCAGGTCGATCTGGTGCTCCTGCCGGTCGGCGCGATCGAGCAACACGGGCCGAACATTGCGCTCTGTATGGATAGCGCTGCGGCCGACGAGTTCTGCAAGCGTGCCAGTGCGCGCCTCTATCCGCGTCTGCTTGTCGCGCCGGCGATGCCATGGGGGATATCTCATCACCATCTGAATTTTCCCGGGTCGATCACTCTCAGTCCGGAGACTTTTGCTCAGGTCCTCGTCGAAGTCGTGGGTTCGCTGAAGGGGCACGGCTTCGAACGCTTTCTGATCGTCAATGGACACGGCGGCAACGTACCGGCCATGAATGTCGCCGCGACCCGCATACGCGAGGAGTTCATGCCGACGTTCATCGGAGCCTCAACCTACTTCCAGTTCTCCGACGAATCGCTGACCGATCACGCTGGCGAAGGTGAGACATCCGTAGCGCTCGAACTCTTCCCTGAGATGGTCAAGACCGACGCACTCGCTCCGGGAGAGGTAACCCCGCTCGGAGAAGGGTTCCGTGAAACGATGCAGACGCTTTGGCGTGACCGCCCCATTTCGCTTCGATGAATACACCCGCAACGGAGCCTTCGGCGATGCACGCGAGGCCACTCGGGAACGGGGCAAGGCGCTTATAGACTCTGCATTGGACAACTTCTGTGGCTTCGTTGATGAACTTGTGAGCAACACCCCTATCGATCGTTAGTTCTCAATCACAATCCCTTCGCATCCGGGGCGACCCGCTACCCCGGGTGCGTCACTTTTCGAACGCATTTCCAGCCATCCCATACATGGATCACTGCAATCCGGCAGCGATTTCTGCTGCTCGAGACCCATGAGGACAGCCTAATCTCACAAGAACTCGCGCGCGTCAGAGATTGACAAGGCGTATTGCAGTCGCTACTATGAAACAGATGTTTTATACAATCGTTTCATACTTAGTCTGACCATCGGTAGATTTGTGCAGACGGTAGCCCAGTCGCGACAAGGAAGGCCCTCAGAGTGCCGGATCAAGTAGATGTCGATACCGAGGCACAAGTAGACGATTCTCAATCAACCGCGGATCTGATCGTAGACGCAGCGATCGCTATTCTTGGTCGAGACGGTTTCCAGAAGTTGACCGCGCGCAACGTTGCCAACGAGGCAGGCACCAATCTCGCACTCATCAACTACTACTTCGGCGGCAAACAGGGTCTGCTACTCGCGATCTACGACCGGCTGGAACGGCAGCGCTTCGAACGTCAGGCGGGAATGTTCGCTGATCCCGACGAATCTCTCAGCTCCAAGTGGCGGCGCGCGGTCGAGTTCTATCGACAAGATCTCGACGAAGGTTTCGTGCGCATCCACCATGAGTTGCTCATCCAGGGGATTGCTAACCCGGCGCTTGCGGAGAGAACGAAGAGTCGCATTCAGGCCTGGAACACCCTGCTAACAGAAGTCACTCAACAACATCTGCAAGGACTCGGGCTGGAGATTCCTCCGTCGATCCTCGTTCCAGCTTTCGCAGCATTCTGGTACGGAATGGAACAGCAACACCTCATTGGAATGAGCGAAGAAGAAGCGCCGTACCTGGAAATTCTCAAGCAGGTCGGGGAGTGGATTGAATCAAGAGAATCGGCCGGCGCAGATAACAAGCATTCAGATCGGCCTGGAAATGGCTAGGAGAACGACGCAATGCGCGCACTAGAGCCGAGAACGAGTGGCTACGTCATCAACGAGAGCGACGGAGTGCGCAGCTACTACGAGGTGTTCGGCGCAGCGGACGCCGATCGCGCGATTCTGTTCATCCCAACATGGTCACTCATCCATAGTCGCTGCTGGAAGATGCAAGTGCCCTACTTTGCCCGGCGCGGTTTCCAGGTCATTACCTTCGATGGGCGCGGGCAACGGCAAATCTGACCGGCCGGATAGCGGCTACACTTCCGATCATTACACAGCTGACGCGCTCGCTGTCCTTGATGAGCTAGGGGTCGAACGAGCTGCCGTGGTAACGCTGTCGGCGGGCAGCAGACCGGGAGCCCAGCTTGCCGCCCAACATCCCGGAACGTGTCAGCAATTTGATCCTGATCGCTCCGGCAATCAGGCTGCAGGGCAGTGCCCGCGTCGATCTCGATCCGTTTCTCAACGAACCGCCAGACCGTGACGGCTGGAACAAGTACAACGCCATTCACTGGAGAGAGGACTACCGCGATTTCGTCGAGTGGTTCACTGACGAGATCTTCACCGAACCCCATTCGACAAAACCGATTGACGATTTCGTCGGCTGGGCGATGGAAGGCGACTCGGAGGTTCTTGTCGCAACGACCATCGAGAGTCTTACGCCGCGCATGGCAGAGTTCTGCGGATCGATTCAATGCCCGACACTCATCATCCACGGGACTGATGACCACGTCATCCCACACGCGAACAGTCAGGATATCCACGCAACGATCCCTGGCTCGGCACTCTTCACCATCCAGGGCGGCGGGCACGCACCAAACGTCCGCGATCCGGTGAAGGTCAATCTGGCGATTCACGATTTTCTCAATACAAGGCCCGACCGATCAGCAGTGAGGCAGGTGAGCTATGCGAGCGCTTGAGCCTCACACCTCCGGCTACGCCTCGAATCCCGGCGACGGCGTACGCACCTTTTATGAGGTCTTCGGACCAGGAGATGCGACGCAGACGATCGTCTTCTGCCCGGCCAGTCTCTACGCGCATAGCCGCGTCTGGAAGATGCAAACGCCATATTTTGCCCGTCACGGTTTTCGGGTCGTCACCTATGACTGTCGCGGCAGTGGGAAGTCCGACCGCTTGGACACAGGCTACGCGCCGAACCTTCTGGCCGGAGATCTCCTCGCAATCATGGACGAGCTCGAAATCGAGCAAGCCGCGTTGACCGGGATCACCTGGGCCATCCGCTGGATGGGGCAGATCGCCGCTCGCTATCCGGAGCGAGTGACCCATTTGGTCAGTATCAGCTCCTTTCCGGCCCTCCATTCGACCGAGCCCCTGACCGATCCTAACGAAACGCGTGAGCGATTAGAGCCATTCTTCACCGCTACCAACCCCGACGAGCCGGTCGACTGGTTTGCAGAGGATATGCGTTCTCGCTATCGGGAACTGGTCGAAGCCGTCGCGGACGTGGATTTCCCCGAGCCGCGTTCAACCAAGGCAATCGAAGACCTCACTACATGGTCATTTGAGATCGATCCTGAACATCTCATCGCTGCCTGCGTGGAGATGACCGAACACGACCCGAACGACTACTTTCCAGCGCTTCGCTGCCCAACCCTTCTCATCCACGGCAAGCTCGATCCTTCGGTTGAGGTCGAAACAGGGCGGCGGGTACACAGGGCGATTCCGCATTCAGAGATGGTGATCTTCGAGAGCAACGGGCACGTTCCAAACGCCCGCGATCCAGTAAAGGTGAACCACATGATTCACGATTTCATCGGACGTGAACAACCGCGAACGCGAAGCTGGCAGCGGGCGATGGCGCGTTCGCGAAAACGTGCGCTCTTCGTCAGCAGCCCGATTGGCCTCGGACATGTTCAGCGCGATGTCGCGATAGCGAAGGAGCTACGGGCACTCGTCCCGGATCTCGACATCCACTGGTTGGCTCAGCACCCGGTTACGACGGTGCTCGAAGCCAATGGCGAATGCATCCACCCGCTCAGCAATCAGCTTGCCGGAGAGTCATTGCACATCGAGGCCGAGATGAGCGGAGAGCACGAGCTCAATGTCTTCCAGGCGCTGCGCAACATGGATGAGATCCTGCTCAACAATTTCCATGTCTTCCACGACGCCGCCAGCGAAGGTAACTACGACCTGTGGATCGGCGACGAAGCCTGGGAGGTCGACTACTATCTGCACGAGAACCCCGAACTGAAGAACGCGCCCTTCGTCTGGATGACCGACTTCGTCGGCTATCTGCCGATGGTCGGCGGAGCGGACGATCGGGAAGCGTTTCTCACCGCCGACTATAACGCCGAGATGATCGAGCAGGTAGCGCGCTATCCACGCATTCGCGACCTTTCGCTCTATATCGGTAATCCTGAGGACGTTGTGCCTGATAGATTTGGTCCTGAACTGCCACACATCCGCGACTGGATCGACGAGAATTTCGAGTACAACGGCTACATTCGCTACTTCGACCCTGCGATCTGGACAGTCGCGACGAGTTGCGCAAGCGGTTCGGTTTTGCGCCAGATGAACGGATAGCTGTCGCTGCTGTTGGCGGCACGAGCGTCGGAGCGACGTTACTGCGACGAATCGTAGATGCCTACTCGGTCGCCCGAGAGAGGATCCCGGATCTCCGATTGGTCGTCGTTTGTGGTCCGCGTATTGATCCAGCGAGCTTGCCTCAGATACCAGGCATTGAATATCTCGGCTATGTCCACAATCTCTATGAGATGCTGGCGGCGACCGACGTCGCTCTCGTGCAGGGCGGACTTTCAACGACGATGGAACTGGTAACAGCGGGCACGCCATTCCTGTATTTCCCGTTGACGCATCACTTCGAACAAAACCTCCACGTCGCCCACCGGTTGGAGAACTATGGCGTACCTAGCTGGGCTCGTGTCCCCTACAGCGAAGCGGATGCGTGTTCCATCTCGGAGCGTCTAACCCGTTTGATGCAAGCTCTTCCAGAATATCGGGCCGTGGAAAACGGGGGCGCTCAACGTGCGGCTGACAAGATCGCAAAGCTGCTCTAGCATCACGAGAGGAGGATAAAACATGAAATGAGCAAACGATAGAGGCCCCGAGGGCGCGGCAACGCCCTGGGGGCCGGAGACAGAACCGGTTGGGTCCATCCATGGAACATAAGCGCAGCAACTGTACTGCGAATCCTCTTGCACCGACAAGCGTTCGTCGGGAATGGAATTTCACCCAGCCTGTCAGATATCTGAATCACCTGCGACTTCGATCGATCTTGCCGCTCACGGTGATCGACGACGGCAGCGTGATCAACGCATCGACCTAATCCGATGAAGAGGGAAACACATTCCCGACCGTACAGGTGCAACGAATAGCACCAGAAAGAAGGTCAACTTTGGTTACATTAGCAGCACCAGAATCCTTAGACCGCGAGACCTTTGGCCCGCTGGAAGCTCAGATGCGCGGCACGCTCATTCTCCCGCAGGACGCCGGCTATGACGAGGCTCGCACTCTCTACAATTCGATGTTCGACAAACGACCGGCAGCCATCGCTATGTGCGATGACGTGGCCGACGTGATCAGCGCCCTGAGGTTCGGGCGCGAGCATGGCCTGACTATCGCAGTACGCGGTGGTGGACACAACGTTGCAGGCAAGGGCTCGGTGGATGACGGCATCGTTATCGATCTGTCCAGGATCAAGAATGTGCATGTAGATCCGCAGGCACGCACGGTGCAAGTTGGAGGCGGCGCACTCTGGGGCGACGTTGATCATGCGACGCACGCATTCGGGATGGCCACCCCAACCGGCATCATCTCAACGACCGGCGTCGGCGGGCTGACACTCGGCGGTGGTTTTGGCCATTTGACACGCAACTACGGACTGTCGATCGACAATCTGCTCGAAGCCGACGTGGTCCTGGCTGACGGCTCGTTCGTCACCGCCAGCGAGACGGAAAACCCGGATCTCTTCTGGGCGTTGCGCGGCGGTGGCGGCAATTTCGGCATCGTCACGTCATTCACATTCCGGCTGCACGATGTCGGCATGGTCTATGGCGGGCCGATCTTCTATCCGGCCGACAAGACCAAGATGATGCTGGAGTTCTATCGGGACTGGGTTAAGCAAGCGCCGCGCGAAACGAGTGCCTTCTTCGGCTTTCACCAGGGAGCACCGGCGCCGTTCATCCCGGAGGAACTGCACTTCGTTCCGGCAGCCCTCTTCATGATCTGCCATAGCGGCGACGTCGCAGGAGGGCGAGGATGCCGCAAGGCCGTTCCGCGAGCTGACCGAACCTGCGCTCGATCTTGCTGGACCGATTCCGTACCCGGCAGTGCAATCGATGTTTGACGATCTCTACCACGATGGCCTCAGTCACTACTGGAAGTCGGATATCATCAACGATCTTCCTGACGAAGCTATTGCGATACATGCCCGGCAGGCTCCCAATGTGCAGGATCCGTGGTCGGGCGCTCATATCTATCCGCTGAACGGCGCGGTCCACGATCGGGATTCGGGTGACATGGCATGGCCATTCCGTGACGCGCTAGCGACCCACAACCTGCTGAATATCAACCCTGATCCGGCCCTTGTCGAAAGTCGTATCCCGGAATTGCGTGCCTACCATGAAGAATTGCGGCCCTACTCAGATCCGGGTGGCTACGTGAACTTCATGACCGACGGGGAGGGCGACGAGCGCGTGCGGGCTGCCTACGGCAAGAACTATGATCGCATTGTCGGGATCAAGCGCAAGTACGATCCTGAGAATGTCTTCAGCGTCAACCAGAACATCAAACCGTAGTAGCGTCGCAAGGCGCCAGCGGCGCCCAAACGCTACCCGTTGGCATCCTGAATGGAGGCTTCGCGCAATGAAGGATCTAGCTACAGGCAAGCCACACAGGCGGGTAGCTAGATCCCTCGTACCTCGGGATGCCATGGGCGATGCGTTTGGAATGCGGAGTGAGAGATCTCAGTCTGAGGCCGTTCTAGCGTTCTCCTGAGATTTCTCCTTGCACTCGAAATGATAAGCGAGTGACCTGACATTTCAGTCTCCGGTCTAGATGACGGCAAATAACTCTACCCGGAAAGTGGGCACGCAAAACCGCGCCGGATGACATCATCCGGCGCGGTTTCTCAATTCACGAACGTATTAACTATCCGGCGTTCTGGCCGAATCGCTGCTCGCCTACCAGCTCGAACGCTGCTGTCGCGGCTCGCGTGGGCGCGCTTCGTTGATCGTCAGCGTGCGGCCATCGAGTTCTGAGCCGTTGAGTTCGGTCACGGCCTTGAGGGCTGCGGCAGCATCATCGAGCTCGACGAAGCCGAAACCGCGCGAGCGGCCGGTTTCGCGGTCGGTGATGACCCTGGCCGAGGAAATCGGACCGTAATCGTTGAAGAACTGCCTTAATGACGATTCATCGGTATCAAAGCTCAAATTGCCAACATAGAGGTTCATAGGGACTCCCTAGAGGATGCAGAGCGGAGGAACAGGGACATCCCGTTTCCGACTGTGCAAAACATTTACCGCACAGACTCTATCATGATCATGCGCTTATCTGGTAATGCAACTATGACGATTGGATGGTTGGAGCTTTGCTGACAACCTGTTAGGATTACGTCTAGCAGGTAGAGACGCGCTATTAGAGTGCGCGAGAGTACGACAATGCCCCCTTAGATATCCGTAGCAGGGAGAGCAGCGAACCGTACTAACCGGTTCGCCGGATTTTTACTTCCCAATTTTTTACGCTACGGGCTGTTAGGAACGCTACTTTCGTGTCCACTGCAACGCAAGACAGGGCGGCCGTAGAGCCGTCAAATTTGACCTTTGGTTCATTTCGACTCAATCAGAAATCACAGCAGGCGCTCGCCCGGATCGATATCGTCACACCGACGCCGATCCAGTCCGCCGACGTTGCCGCTGCTTCTGAGCGGCCGCGATGTTATTGGCCAGGCCCGCACAGGGTCCGGCAAGACGCTCGCATTCATGCTGCCTGCGATCGAGCAGATCGATCCTCGACAGCGCTCAGTCCAGGTCATGGTGTTGACTCCAACTCGTGAACTGGCCGTCCAGATCGCCGACGTCACCGAGCAGATCGGCCCGCCACAGGGCATCACGACGGTCACCATCGTCGGCGGGCGCTCGGACAAGCCGCAGAAGGCGGAAATCCGCCGCGGCTGCCAGGTGCTCATCGGGACGCCAGGACGAGTGCTCGACCTGCTCAATCAGGGCGCGCTGGAACTGCATCAGTTGCGCTTCCTCGTCCTGGACGAAGCCGACACGCTTGCTCGACAAGGGCTTCGGCCCCGACGTCGAGCGCATCATTCGATACACCCGCCGGGATCGCCAGACGGCGCTCTTCTCGGCGACGATGCCCGAGTGGGTGGAAGATGCGGCCCGCCGCTACCTCAACAACCCCGAACGCGTCGCGGTCGACGAAGGCCGCATGGACGACACATCGATCGACCACGTCGCCGTCGACATCGCCAACAACAACAAGCACGACGTCCTGCGCGATCTCCTGGATCGTCGCGGCGACGGCTCGACGATCGTCTTCGGACGCACCAAGCACGGCGTCCGCAAGCTGGCTCACCGGCTAGAGCGCGACGGCTATCCCGTCGGCGCGCTCCAGGGAAATCTGTCGCAGAATGCCCGCGACCGGGTGATGAGCAACTTCCGCTCCGGCGCGATCGACATCCTCGTTGCGACCAACGTCGCGGCACGCGGTCTCGACATCGCCGATGTCAATCTGGTCATCAACGTCGATCTGCCGGAATCCTCGGATCTCCTGACCCATCGCATCGGCCGCACCGGCCGGATGGATCGGGAAGGCATGGCGATCACGCTGTTGGGGTCCGGCGACGGCGAAAAATGGCGCAAATTGAAGCGCGATCTGCCGATCTCGGTCATCGGGGCATCCTGGGACGACGCAGCCAAGCTCATCCGACCTGATGGCTCGCGCTACGACACCGTCAAATGGTGCTCGAACTCGGACCGCGCCGAAAGCTCGAGCAGCCGCTCGCTACCCGTTGCCCGGTCGCGCAACGTCGAGAAGGAGCAACGACAGCCGCACGATGTACCAGGCAGTCTGCTCCTCCTGTGGCGAGATGGATACGGTGCCCTTCCGGCCCGACCCGAGCCGCCCGGTCTACTGTTCGGCCTGCTTCAGTCCTCGCCGCAAACGCAGCGCATAGCTACCTTCCGAGGTCCATCCTGACATCAGGATGGACCTCGGCGCTTACTCCTCCACTTTTGCGCCGTGACTCTCAGCAATCTGAATAGCCTGAGCAATGTCGATCCTTGCGCCTTTCAAGCGTGTCGAACTCAGGTCGACGCCATCGAGGCGCGCGCCGCGCAGGTCAGCATCGGTCAGGTCGGCCTGCCAGAGAATTGCCCGGCTGAGGTCAGCGCCCCGGAAGATGGTCTTGATCAGGCTGCATTCGGACAGATCCGTCTCAACCAACCGTAGACCACTCAAGGTCCATCTGTGACAGATCCTGAGCCCTCAGGCTGGAAAACGACCAGTCGCCACCGGTGATCTTGACCCCATTCATCTCGGCCCCGACAAAAGCGGAACCGACCATTTTGCAGCCGTCGAACTGAGCCCCGAACAGATTGGCATTGTCGAACTGGCAGTTCAGAAAAGCCGTATTGACGTGGCGAGAGCTGTTCAGGCGCGCATTCTTGAACTCGCAACCATCGAAAACACAGCTTTGGGTCACAACTTCACCGAGATTGGCGAACCGGAACGAGCACCTGACGAACTTCCTATCAATGAAGTCCTGGCCGCTCAGATCATCCCCGACAAAGCTCATCTCGATGTCGCAGCGTTCTTCCATCGAAGACCTCTCACCGGCTTTCATGACTGCGCTCGTTACCCTGGGGCAAACGGCCATCTCAATTGCGTCCCTGGCCGATAGCCCCGTTGAGCGTAGCAAATCAATCGACCAACCCGCCCGGGACCGCTGGTAGACGACACTATTGCAGTTTCAGTCCGTCTGTCGTGAAACTTCCTGCTATTTCTTAATTTTTGTGTCGTGAGATGCATCTCATCCACAGTTCGGCGATCATCGGCGTCACGCTGGGTATCCACTATTCGGCGTTGATTCACGAAGATGTGGAGGGTCTGGCAAGTCCTGAACGCAAACATCGCAGGCGGGCGACGGCACTTCGGCACCAGTGAGCGCAGTTGTGCACGCTAGTGGTGAGCTAAGGCAAAGTCAGTGATGAGTCTGTTGATGTTAATCAGCAGATTCAGTTTGTAGCCGAACACGCGCAGCGTTTCGCTCTTGGTCCAGCCAATGCGCGCCAAATAGGGATAGCCTGCGAGCGCGGGACGAGTGAAACCCAGGCATCGGAATGGTCAGACCATCGAGAACGCACTGACAGTCGAGCACCAGATCGAGCTGGCGCAGCAGGGGCTGCCGCTGCCGATTGAGCGTGCCCAGGAGGTTGCGGCGACGGCGGTTGAAGAGGCTGCATTCCGGCATCCGCTCGAAGATGTCGGGGTAGTCACGAGGCGACCGGCAATTCCGACTCCTGGTCCCGTCCACGGAATTCGCCGGCTTACACCGCCGTGAGCAGATCGCTGTTGCTACAGCGCGGTTGCGGATCTCCTGGCGGTACCGCCCACGCCTGCAAGGCATCGTCGACGATGACGTAGACAGAGTGACAGAAATCGAGAAAGCTGATTGTCATCGACGCACATGCCATCGGCTGCAATCGGCTGGATTTCACACTCGACCGATAACCAACTGAAGGGCTATCGGCCAATCAGCTAGCACAAGGGTCGACGAATAACATAGAGAAGCTGGAAATTGTCCTGGAGGGAGTAGCAAGAAGATGTGCAGTCCGCTACCTAACAGAACCCGAGGACAGGTACTTGTGATTCCTGCCCGGATGGGGTACCGGATACTCCGTTCATCGACCAACGAGTCGCTCTACTTAGTGAGCGCTATCTTGAAGGACTAGCTCAAGGGAATTACTTCTATCAACAGGTAATTGAAGAACTCGACGGCGCACGGGTAACCGTTGCAGGGCAGCCGATGCTGATGATGTCCTCCTATAGCTATCTTGGCCTACTCGGTCACCCCACGATCAACCGCGCGGCGCAGGAAGCTCTGGCCACTTTTGGGACTGGTACGCACGGTGTACGTCTCCTGGCTGGTACCAATAGCTTGCACGTGGAGCTCGAGCGAGCGATCGCCCAGTTCAACGGAACAGAATCAGCAGTTGCATTTTCTAGTGGTTATGTGACCAACATCGCCGTCATTTCGGCATTCGCTAGCAGGGGACATGTGGTCATCTGCGACAGGCTGGACCACGCTAGCATCTTCGACGGCTGTGTGCTCTCTGGAGCGAAGCTGATGGTCTACCGGCACAACGACATGGGAGCGTTGAAGCGCAGACTAGAGCAGGCGGGCAATGCAGGGAAGTTAGTGGTTGTCGACGCCGTTTTCAGCATGGATGGCGATATCGTGAACCTACCAGAGGTCGTGCAGCTGTGCCGCCACTATGGTGCCGCGCTCATGGTTGATGAGGCTCACAGTTTGGGAGTGCTTGGATCATTCGGACGAGGGATTGAGGAGCATTTTGGATTGAATCCAGAGGCCATAGACATCAAGATGGGCACGCTCTCCAAAACAATTCCGAGCATTGGGGGTTACGTTGCTGGCAGTGCTGCACTTGTTAACGCCCTCAAGCACAACGCGCGGGCCTTCATTTTCTCGGCTGCTCTGCCCGGGCCGCAGGCGGCAGCTGCGCATGCCGCCTTTGGTGTCATCCATGAAGAGCCGGATCGGGTGCGGCGCTTACACGAAAACGCTGAACGTTATAGTAGCGCCCTGCGCCGTCTCGGGTTCGACCTGCTCAAGACAACGACACCAATCGTACCTATCATGTGTCGAACCGAACTCATGACATATAAGATGACCCGTCTTTGTCAAGCCAACGGTGTCTTTGTACTGCCGATCGTCTATCCAGCAGTTCCCAGCAAGCATCCGAGACTCCGTACGACGGTGACGGCCGGCACATAGCAACGAGGACATCGATTTCGCGGTTTCCGTTCTTGCGCAAGCCGGCCGTCAATGTGGACTCATCGCTTGAGCATGCAAAAACAAACGGAGCGATGGGGGGACTAGCGGGCCTATTGGTGTTTGTTTTGCGGTCGCCTATCATCGTCCCCCTCCCAGGATCTTGTAGGGTCACTCTTTGCCAAAGCGGACGCTGCCCGATCCTCGTCCAGCCACCCTCGCTGCGGAACCGCAGGGGTACTAGCGGACGCATCAAGAAGCTAAGGAGCAAACTGTCGAATCGCGAGTTTGGTCCTCAGATCACTGTGGACACCTGTATCGAACTAAGTGGGTGGGCGTTGGAGCAGGCTGTCGAGTGCTACGGCAAGCCGAGTGACGTGGCCTTGGTGGTGACGCTGCTCCAGACTGTGCCCGACGTTGGCGAAATGAATCACGTCCCTATATCCAACAAGTCA
Organism: uncultured Chloroflexia bacterium; assembly: GCA_963745675.1. Lineage (GTDB taxonomy): Bacteria > Chloroflexota > Chloroflexia > Thermomicrobiales > CFX8 > JAUIIK01. The sequence continues at coordinate 43,140 of CAVUYM010000009.1, read as the reverse complement.
TAGCCTCTTTGAAACAGTATAAATTGCAGGTTACGGCATCCGAAGCGGCATGCCAAGCTCGACTAAACCCCTGGACAGACAGCGCGCCAGCGCACCTACATCGTGGACAATTCATGACCTGTGGCCATAGTGCCCTCAATTGGTTCCCGGTAGACTGCTCCATACAGGAGCATTACTGGGAAGCAAGCAATCATGGCACATGAAAGCAACAACAGCGCGGTCTACGTAGAGTCATTTATCGTTCGACAACGGCGTGGCTTCCACACGGCGTCGATATTGCTCGTCTCATTGGTCTTCGGTGGCTTTGCACTGCTCATCGACCACTTCGATATCGGACCCAATCCTGTGGAGATTGATTCGCACATCTACGGTTGGGCCATCGGACTAGCCATCGGCATGCTCGCGAACGGGCTCTGGGATATTATGAGCTATCGCAGAGAGCAACCTGGGAGTTACCGGGTTGTCATCGATACTGAAAACGTCAATATCTCCTACAACGGACCGAAGCGTGGATTCGCGACGATCGCCAAGAATATCCGCGGAACCGAACGATTAGAGGATGTCGACTTCACAATCCCAGTCACATCGATTCGTGGCGTCACCAGAGTCAGACGCAGTTGGACATGCGAACACGTTCAAAGTGCTACTCGATGTTGGAAATCAGCATGCCGCGATCATTCCAACCAGGAACCCCAACGAGCTTACGAAGGCAGTAGAAAGACTGCTCAACAACCGGACAGCGGCAGCCTAACTTCCACCGGGCTGCGGGTGACCAAGGCCGCTCCAGGATTGGCGACCGACGGCTGCGCCGTACTTCTGCTTCGAGTGGAACTCCCCGCCCAGTTCGGCTTCGACGAGCATCCGGAGTACCTGCGATTCGCGGAAATGCAGCGAGAAGGTGCGGACATCGCGTAGGGCCCGCTCGACCGGCAAGTGGCGGAAGGCAGCCCGCGCGCCGCAGACGTCGAACGCCTTCGACGTGACCATCAGGGCCATCTGCTTTGAAGTGTGGAGCACCCGCATCGAGGCTTTTTCAGCCTCGACCCATTGGCCCTGCTCCCAGAGCCAGGCGGCGTAAAGCATCGACGTGCGTGTGGCCTGAATCGCGGAGTCCATCTCGCCAACCATGTAGACGATCTGATTGTCATCCATCAGGAAAGGCCGTTGCCTGAGGTAATCGAGCACGAAGCGGTAGACGCCTTCAGCCGTGCCGAGGTGGTTAGCGACGTAGGCCAGAGTGAAGGTGCGCGGATCGTGCTGGACCCAGTCGCCCGGTTCACCCAGCACATTCTCCCAGGGCACGAAGACATCCTTCAGGACCAGGCTCCAGCTCACCGTCGCCCGCATGCCCATGACATCCCAATTATTTTGCAGCGAAACGCCTGGATCGTCCTTCGAGACGACGATCGTCGTGTAGCCCTCAGAAGCACCCGGAGCGTCGGGCGCCATGACGTAGACGACGTAGTGGTCGGCTGCGGGGGAGAGCGAGCCGAAGAACTTGATCGAGTTGAGCACAAAGCCGCCCGCGACAGGCTGAAGCTCGGCGCGACCCGTCCCAGACTCCATCTGTCGGGGATCGGTTTCGCTACCGCAAGAAGCGATCAGTGCGCCATTATTGACGACATCGCCCAGGTAGCGTTCGCGTTGCTCGTCGTTCCCGAGGTAGCCGATGATGCCGGTCGCGTGGGACTGAATCTGAACAAGCTGGCCGGTCGATGCGCTGCCCGCCGCAAGCTCCGCCAGAATCATGTAGTAGATTGCAAAACGGTCGTCGCGCCACATGCCATAGCCGCCAAGATCCTTCGGCACAGCAAGCGTGTGGAAACCCGCAGCACGGATGCTCACAAAGTCCTCAGCGGGGAACGCCGCAGCTTCGTCGTATTCCTGGGCCCGGGTGGCGAACTCGCTGGCCAGATCCCTAGCGGTGTCGAGTAGATGCTGGTCTTCGGTCGAGAGGGAAAAATCTATCATGCTCGTCCTCCGTCTTACGCGCGCAGCCGCGGCGCAATGACCCTTTAGGCTACTGTAATAAATGCAGCGTAGCCCAAAATCAGTCCGCCGCATACCACCACTAAACTCGTAGACGCTCAGAGTACGATCGTCGGAATGCGATCTTCGGAAGTGACTCGCAAGATCGCGCTGTACCTCGAACGCATCTTCGAAGAAGTCGAAGACGCCTATAGACAGGATCGCATCTCGACCTGCCTCCATCGCGAAATCGTCGTCTGGCAACGCGCCTCTACGAAGGAAGCAGGTCGTGCGCAGGCGACGGTCAACAACCGCCTGGGTGGCCAGCCACGCGCCCAAGGCCCACCCGGATGGCGATCCAGCCACTCGCATCCGCGCACTAGGTCTGCCGCCCTCAGAGCCGCGGAAGCCAACACCGCCACAGGTGCGCAGCCTTAAGAGCCTGTGCGAGCGACTGGAGCGCATTCATCGCAAGAATGGCCAGCGCTGACAACGAGTTAGTGCGCCGGTGCCGTTGAAGGGCCGAAGCCGGCCGCAGCACGATCAGGCCCTCGTGTATGTGTTGCTCTCGACCGGACTGCGGCGCGATAAGGTAGTCAACCTCGATCTCGATCAACTGGAGCCCAATAGGGTTCAGAGGTTAAGTGCGACCCGAACGGGGAGAATCTCTCGGGTGCAGGGGAAGGGTGGCACAGAATGCACCGTCTTCCGTTCGAAGGATGCTCGCCAGACGCTGGCTCTGACCCGGGCCGTTCAGTGTTACCAGGATTTCCGTCGCGCGCAGGTATCGTGAGATCAGATCAGTACCGCTTTGAGCCGCTCGATTGTCATCATGACCGAGCGGGATTTACATTTGGCGTGCCCGCACTCGATCACTATCTCCAACGTCGGGCACGCCAGGAAATGCAACGCCACATCGTCGCGGTATTGGTACTGGTAAGGAAAGATCGCCGGTTACTACACACGCTCGGCGATGGAGATGGAGTTGACCGATCTCCCGGACAATCTCGCCCATCGATTACCACACTACCCGGATCTGGCGGTCGTGCTCCGGGGCCGAATCGCCTTCGATTCACTCCTTCGGGGACAAGAGCGCGGAGAGATATTGCTCATGGATGCGTTGGCGCGAGCGCTGACCGAGCGTCGGCAGATTGCAGCGCTCGCCGTTATTGTCGACGCCAAGGACGAGGCGGCGGTGGGGTTCTATCAGGGCTATGGGGTTCAGCAACTCGTTGATCAGACGCGGCGGCCGTTCTTGCCAATGCAAACCACCACAGCGGTGGTTTGCATCGTCCAGGTGGAGTTGGGAGAAAATCTGCTCGACTGATGAGTACTATATAATCACAAAGCACAGATCACGGAAAGATGCATCGACTCAAGCCTATCGGGCAACGGCGGTCAACTGGGTTCGGGGGACTCGTCTTCGGAACCACGCCGCCGGAGTTGCGGGAAAATATAGCCGGCGTTGATCAGGGCCGTCGCTAAGCAGCCCGCACCGAGCCAACGCGTGAGTTCCTGGTCAGCGAAGATGATGACCCCGACAGGTGCGGCAATGCCGAGGGCAACGAGCGCAAAGCCGAGGATGGGACGCGCAAAGATCTGGTTGGCTAACCAGGCAATTCCAAGGGCGGCCAATACTTCGAACAGGCCAAAGTCAGGGAACGGATCCATGCAAACCTCCATCGAAAGGAACAAAATCAACACGGCATATCCTAAACGACCTTGCACGCTACACTCAATGCTGGCGACGAAAGCTCTATCGATGCATCGTTGACGTCGAAACGCTGAACGCCGCCGCGACCAAACAAGCTCCGTATCAATCAGTGGACGTAATGCGGAACATCCAAGCGGCATTGACTACCGTCGTTGTGAGGGGTTCTTCTCTCCCAGTAGGTTCCTAGCCGTCAACGTGAAAACTATCGTCCAGGACGAAGGGGATTTCCTGATGACAAACAGTCGTATCCGCCTCGGGATCATCGGCATGGGATCGTGGGGGGCTCGCGTTCATTTACCTGCCTTCACTTCCTTCCCGGATGTCGACGTCGTGGCGGTCGTCGATCCCGACGAAGCGCGGGCGCGAACGGCGGCTGAGGCCTATGGCGTCGAACGGGTAGAGACAGACGCATATCGACTCTTCCGTGATCCCGACAATCTCGATGCAGTCGTCATCGCCACACCGGATGACACCCATCGAGATCTCGTCATCGCTGCGTTCGACAGCGGTCTGCACGTCCTCTGTGAAAAGCCGATTGCCTACGACGTTCGCCAGGGTGAAGAAATGCTGGCGGCGGCAAAACGAGCTGGGCGCATTGCGAAGATCGACTTTCTCTTCCGCTATTCGCCAGTCGTGAGCAGGATGCGCGAACTCATCGATGAGGGACTGATCGGCGAGGTGCAGATGTTCGAGCGCATTGAGGTGAACCCGCAATTCTTCGACCCCAGCCGGCCACTGCATTGGAAGATGCAACGCAAGCATGCCAATGGCGGCGTCTTTGTCGAATATGGCTCGCACTCGATTGATCTTGCACTCTGGTTTGGTGGGGATATCACGAAAGTCGTGGCGCATGGGATCACGATGATTGCAGAACGGCCACTCCCAAACGGAGGCACCGCTGCGGTCGATGGCGATGATGCCGCCTCCTGGATCGCTGAATACGCAAACGGCGGACAGGCCCTTTTCCGCTCGGGCTGGACATCACTCAATGTGGGATCGGGGGCAACCCGCATCTACGGATCGAAGGGCACCTTGTTGTGGGAGCAACATGGGCGCACGTCCGAGTCGCTCTTAGCCATCACATCGGATGACCGAGAGGGCCGAACGCTTCTGGAGTATGCTCCACCACGCGAGCCTGCCATCGACGCTGGCCCGTTTCCGATCGGTATCTCCTATCACTACACCCGCCGCCTCGATGCGAGTTTCATTCAGCGATATCCGAGCTGGAGCGGTCTCCTGGCCGAGTTTCGCGGACGGCCTCGCGGCACAGCGCGTGCTGGCTGCAATCCGCACATCCTTGGATGAGCAGCGCTGGGCCGATGTCGACGAAGGTGGCTCTGTCTGAACGATTCAGTCCCAGGAAGAATCCTGCATGAACGTGAGCATTGAAGCCGAGTAGCCCTTCGTACACTACTGGCAGTGTCGCGCGCACGCCCCGGTCAATCACCTCGAGTACCTACCGCCCGAGGAGGATGGGGTGATCATCCATACTCCGTCGCGACGTTGGCTGCCAGCGGAGCACGCTACCGTCTGCGATCCCCCCGTTGCGGTGGAGAGCACTCGCTTCAGGTCAATCCTGACGGACCACACGGTCGCGAGACGCGCCAACTATCGTTGCTGGCCGTTCCACCATGTCTAGCCAACGATCTCGTCTCGCTGCTCAGCCCCGGATGTGAGCTGGCGCTCGTTGCTCCCCTCTGCGCCGACGATCCAGAGATCGTATGTGCTTTCGAGTAACCGGTATCACGCTCAAACGCCACGTACTTCCCGTCTGGCGACCAAACGGGAGAGCTGAGATCAAGCCCGCCACCGGAGATCTGCTTGAGGCCTGAACCGTCGCGCTTCACGACACAGATGTCCCAACGAAGAATGAAGCCGTTGGTTTCTGGGTCCACTGACCCTTTCTGATGTCTGCGAAAGGCGATCTTGCTCCCGTCTGGCGACCACTGAGGAACTCTGTCATCGTGACCGCTGGTGAGTTGCGTTAGGCCCGTTCCATCGAAATTGATCACGTAGATGCCAGTCTCTCCTTCATCAACGAAGAGCAGGCGCTGACCATCAGGTGACCAATCGACCGTCGGAATATTCAACATACCAATGATATCGGTAACTTGCCTTGGCTCGCCGCCATCTGCACTCAGGACATAGATATTGGGTTCGCCGTTGATCACGCCCACATAAGCTATGGGTCATCACTCCCGCCTCACTCGCCCTTCTCCAATTGCCTGCATCAGCTTTGCGAGCAGCGCAGTGCGCGGAACGATGCTGTCCAGCAGAATGTACTCGGCGGGACTGTGATCCAACCCTCCAACCGGCCCGAGACCATCCAATCCCGGCGTTCCACGGTGCGCGGCGAAACTGATGTCAGAGGCGCCTCCGGTTGCTGCACCCTGCAACGCAAAGCCGAGGTCTCCGGCAATTGTCTTTGCCAGTTGCTCCAGCGCGATCACGCCTTCGGTGCGTTCCATCGCCGGGCAGTCGGAACCCGGTTCAAGTCGCATCTCCATACTGACACCATCAACCCACTCTACGGCCACGAGCCTTCGCAATGCCTCTTCCAGCTCCTTGATGTCCTCGTTCGTCCAGGCGCGCAGATCGAAGCGCACCGATGCCTGCTCGGCAACGACGTTTGGCGTGCTGCCGCCTGCCAGCGTCCCCGCATTCACCGTCATGCCATCTCGCTAGCCCGTTGAGCTTGTCCGCCTCAACGACGAGCCGACTGATCGCGAGGGTGGCGCTGCTACCCTTCTCCGGTTCGACGCCAGCGTGGGCCGCGCGACCAGTCGCTTCGACGGTGAACCAGGCGACGGCTTTGCGGGCTGTGACGATGTCACCGTTCTCCCGGGCCGCCTCTAGCGTCAGGATGGCGTCGTGCTTCGGACCCTCTTCCTTCAACAGTTCGATCGAGTGCCGCTCACCGATCTCTTCATCCGAAACGACGAGATAGGTCAGCTCCCCAAACTGCTCCCACCCAGCATGAGCCAACGCCTCAACGGCGTAGATCCCTGCAAAGCAATCCGGCTTTCATGTCGCAGGTGCCGGGCCCTCGTACCTGATTGCCGGAGATCGTCATCGGCCGTTCGCGGCTGTGCCGGCGTGGAAAGACGGTATCGGCGTGACCGAGCAGCAGGATGCGGGCGTCGCCGGAGCCACGCAAACGCCCCACCAGGTCGTCCCCAAATGCCGCTTGGCGATGGCGCTCAACATCGAACCCAATGAGGGCGAGGCGCTGCTCCAGCCAGTCGTTGACCTGGTCGATGCCTACTTTGTCGTAGCTACCGGAATCCTGATTCACGAGGATCTCGAGGTCGGTCAGATAGTCGGGAAGATGCTGCTCCAGGTAAGCAACGATTGGATCAGCCATGGATATGACCGGCAACCGATCGCGCGATGGCGGCGGCATCTACACTGATATGTATGCTGTGGATCATCCTTACTCCAGTCTGAAACGAAGGAAGCAGATTCCGCTCGCTATTCATAATCGTGCTCAGGATAATTGTCCGATTCGCAGGCCCCATATTCCTATGCGGAGCTCCCAGAACACCCCTTGCACTCCTGGACCTAGCCGCTCACCGTCTCCCGTATCCGTGCCGCGACAATACGGTCTTCACCATCTTGAAGCACCATTGGGTTGACTCCTAGCGCCGACTCTTGCAGAAAGGCCTGAGAAACTGCAATCGACGGACTCCCTGCGATCAGCTCATTGACAATTGCGGTCGTCGACTTCTCAAGGATCACCTCATCAAGCTTGATCCGCGCCACCGGGACCGACAGCGGTTCCTCTTGATTGATCAGAATGTCGACGCTTACACCGCGCACATCCGCCAGTTGTTCCTTCACCGTCTCCAGCATTCGGTGCCAGCGCTGCCACTCAGCTTCATGATCTCGCGCCACATAGAGCTCAAGCGCTGTCATGAGTCCGGCGATCTCTTCTTTCCCTACCTTCATCGACCGGCCCAGCCCGTGGTGTGGCGGACCCGGCAACGTGTGGTCCTCAAGATAGCGCGTGCGCCAGCTCCAGGTTTCCGGCTCGATGTCCATATCCTGGTGTTGCAAGGCGACCGAAGCAATCAGATCAGCCCGACCAGCCAGGATGCCTGACGCCTGAGGCCCGCCGATGGCCTTGCCACCGCTGAAGCAGACGAGGTCCGCCCCTTCGGCAATGAATCGCTGGAGATTCCGGGCTGGCGGCAGCGTGGCCGCCGCGTCGACGATTACCGGTAAATCGTGCCGATGGGCCAGGTCGACGATGGTTGGAAGATCAACCATGCCAGGCATTGCACCGACTGAATAGGCAACTGCGGCGGTACGTTCGGATATCGCGGCCTCGACCTGCCAGGGCCAGCTCCGTCCCTGGCCAGGATATCCGACGTAGCCAACTTCGATCAGTTTGGCACCCGATGCGCGTAGCGCATGCGAGTAGGCGGTGACATGACCGCGCTGGATGATGATCTCACTACGGAGTCCCGGATGTATCAGGCAACTGGTCCATCGCCGCCAGGTCAAAACCCGCTATCGCGGCAGCCGCGCTCATCGTCAGACCAGCGGCAGCTCCTGCAGTCACATAGCCTGCGTCAGCACCAGTGACCCGGGCGATCACGTTGCCGGCTGCTTCCTGGAGATCTTCGATGCGTGCGCAGGCAGCACCGGCCGAGGCCATGGCATCACGCACCTCAGGGGCCAGGACGTGGCCGCTGAGCTTGGTCATCGGACCAGCAGCGTTGATCAGCGTCCTGATCCCGTAGCGCTCGTAGAATGATGTGGCCAATGCGTTCTCCTTGTCGGGTGTGGACGTTGCCAGAAGCAAAATATCGTGCGTCAGGGCGCTGGGCATCAAGGTCTCAACAGATTATCACCCCGAGGCAATGGGTCATCAGTAGTCTTTCGATTCGAGCGACTCCGCAAGCGAATCCCAGCACACGGCTCCAACTCTGGACTCTCTTGAACGCTGGCTCGTCCGGTATCTTCAGGATCACCCCCGAGCAGTTTGCGCAACCATCGCCCGCGATCCAGCCCTGGCCGGCCCGCCAGTCAACTCGCACCACGGTCCTCGATTATCTGGAGTGTTGGTACAAGCCGTAGCGTCGACACCTGACGCTCGACTACCTGAGTTCGAGAGTATGAACGGTTTGGCAGTTCAGCCAGGCGGTCTAATTCGAACTTGTCCACTCAACCGGGGCAACTCCAACTGTGCCTGCGCCGGGCAACATTCTATTGCACAGCGAGACGACTGAAGGCTAAAGACAGCGATTTCAAGCCCATCGCAGCCTGGAACGTCCGGGGCAATCGTTTCTAACCTGGATCGATCAGCGAAATAACGTTTCGGGCCTGAGAGCGATCCCACTTCTACATACGATTGCCCCGGGTTTAAGCCCCAAATCGATTGAACCGATCAGCCTGGGTGACTAGGATAGAAGATGAATGCGGGACTGAGCCACAACCGTTAGGCAGACACTCGAAACAGGGGGAAGTCCTGAGCGCCGGTTTTGCTGCATCCAGTAGCTCTCCAAACCAACTCGCTCCTCTCACGCGCGAGCCTGAGTGGAATCTGCTCATGGATCTCCTCAGGAAGTTGCATCACGAGCGAAGAGGAACGGTCACGCTCATCAGCGGAGAAGCGGGCATTGGAAAGACAACGCTCGTGGAAGCGCTGGAGGCAGAGGCGCGCGCGGCAGATGTGATCGTATTGGCGGCGACATCCTACGATATGGAGCTGCCGTCACCCTACAGCGTCTGGCAAGAGTTGCTCCATAGCGCCCGTCACTACGCTGATTTTCCTGCGCCGCCGCTCGGCGTTGATGGTCAAGACGGCCTCGAAGCTGTAAGCGGGATGCGCGATCTCTGGGATTTACTAACCAATCAGATCCTGGAAATAGCCCAGCAAAAGCCGATGCTGCTGGTGCTGGAAGATCTCCACTGGGCCGATCAATCGAGCATTGAACTGCTGCGCTATTTTGCCCGCCAGGTCGCGCCGGTGCCGATCTTCATTGTGGCAACCTACCGGGATACTGACCTGACCTCGGGTCTTCCGCTTTATCATCTGCTCCCCAATCTCGTGCGCGAGCTGCGTCCCACCAGACTGCGACTCAGACCGCTCGGGCTCGATGGCGCACGAGCAATTGTGGCTGACCGATTCCCCTCGATGAAGTCCGAAGAGGCCGATCAACTGGCCACCTATCTCCACCAGCACGCCGAAGGGAATCCTCTCTACATTGAAGAATTCATCGGCCTGCTCGAAGACACCAGATCGCTGCATGCCAACGATGGAATCTGGAGTCTCGGAGACCTGCCCGAGTTCGCCGTTCCGCCGCTGATTCGCCAGATTATCGAAGGGCGGCTCGAACATCTCAGTCCTGCGGCCAGACGTGCGCTACAGATCGCGGCAGTCTTTGGCATGGACGTGCCGCTCGAAGCCTGGCAGAGAATCAGCTCGACGCCCGATGACCCCACATTGAGCGCGCTCGAAGAAGTACTCCAGACACAGATCCTCAAAGAGACGACCGAGATTGATATCGTCCGATTCCGGCACGCGCTGGTACGCGACGCCATCTACTGGAGCACGAATATCCTTCAGCGGATGCAATGGCATGCCCAGATTGGCGCGGCGCTCGAACAGCGCCCGCAAGTAGATCCCGGCACGGTTGCGCACCATTTCGTCCAGGCAGAGGACGAGCGTGCTGCCGATTGGCTCATTGAGACGGCCCAACGAGCTGGCCGGGCGTTCGCGCTACAGGCAATGGTCACGGACTATGCCCGCGCGCTCTCCATTCTCGAGCGAAATCGCGAACGATTGAGTGATCGGATCAGCGTCCTTTGTGCTCTGGCGGAGGCTCACCGCTTCACGAACACAAAACTGGCGCTGGACTATATTAGTCAGGCAGTTGATCTAGCCAACGACGCAGATGAACCGGGAGCCCCGGTCCTGGCTCGTTGGGTTCAGGCGCGGGTACGCGGTTTCGACGATCAGCCTGCGCTTGACAGTCTCGTCGATGCTGCTGCCGCCTTCGAAAATCTGCCGGCTGATGAGCAGCAACGCATCAAGAACTCACCCCTTGGCTATGTTGTCAGCAACGCCACGCTGTCTCAAGACCTCGCCAACTACGGCGACTTCAGCACGGCCTTAGAACGCGCCGAGCAGTTCCTCGAAAGCTACATCGCGCCGACATCGAGATCGCAATACATCGAGTTTGGAAACGCATACTTCGGTATCGGGATTGCAAGTGCCGCGCTTGGTCATCCCGAACGTGCCCAGACCGCATTTGAAACATCTCGCCACTATTTCCGAGAATCGGGCAATTTCCAGATGGTTTCAAATTGCTACTACTGGGAGCTGAATACGGTGATGCTGGTCTATTACCCGGATCGGCCAAATACACGTCACAAGCTCCAGATGGAAGAAGTTCAAGCCAATCTGCAATTCCGAATTCATCCAGGCGGTGACGGGCGAACGCCAGGATTCCACCTCCGACACATTGATATTTGACGGGGATTGGGATGCTTGCTGGCGCAGCGCCAATCTGCGCCTCGATATCCCCGCCTCGCGCGTACCAAGCGCTCGCAAACTTGCCGAGATTGAATGGCTGCGCGGCAATCATGAGCGGGCCTGGGAACACATCAGACGAACCTTGCCCGCTGGTCCCGAGGAAAAACCTGGGCGGACGATTCTTCATCCACCGCCAGGAGCTACAGTGGATTGCTGCCAACATCGCTCTTGAGAGCGGAGACGAAGCGCTGGCTCGCCAGTGGATCGAGGCATTCGAACGCTGGACCGAGTGGAGCGGTCGCGCAACCGGAGCGCTGCGGCCCAGCTACTCCGCGCGCGACTTTATGTCCTGAGCGGCGATCTGGATGAAGCCCTTCGTCGCGCCCAAAGAGCGCTCGAATTGTCCGGCAATCCATCTCAACCGCTAGCCCGCCTCCAATCGCTACGCACACTCGGAGAATTGAGTCTCCAGACAGGGAACCCGAAAAATGCGGAGAACTATCTGGACGAAGCCCTGACACTCGTCGGACAGTTCAACGCGCCATACGAACTGGCCCTGACTCAGGTCGCACAGATGGAACTGCAACAGAAGATCAGTGACCTGAAACAGGACTCTTCAATGCTGGCAGATGCGAGAGCCATTGCTGAACGGCTTGAAGCGCAGCCCCTGCTCGATCGCATCAATGCTCGGGAGGCCGGATCACCGCAAACGGAGGAAACACCCGAGAGCGGTCACACTCGGGCTTACGCCGCGACAAATTGAGGTCCTGCAGCTGCTTGCACGAGGTATGACCGACGCAGAAATCGCCGAGGAACTCTTCATCAGCCCCCGCACCGTCCACGGGCACCTGAATGCGATCTACAGCAAACTCGACGTCGAATCACGTACTGCCGCCGTCGCGCGCGCCTTCGCCCAGGGCATCGTGTCAGCCTGAGCTGTGCCCGGCCGTTATCGCCCGATCCAACCGGCCATATGCTCGGCCAGCATCGCGGCCGGGAGGTTGGTATTGGCGCGCATGAGGACCGGGAAGATCGAGGCGTCGCAGATCGACAAGCCTTCGAGGCCGTGGACGCTACCGCGCGGATCGACGACAGCCAACGGGTCACTCGCCGGTCCCATCTTGCAACTGCAGGCCGGGTGGTAATAAATGCCGACGGCAGACTCGATCCAACGGCTGAGATCATCTTGCGAGGTGACATTCGCGCCGGGCGCGAGCTCGTCTTCGACCAGGCCCTCGTCGCGCATGTGATCGGCGATGCGTCGCGCCAGTGCGACCCCATCGAGCATAACTGCGAGATCTCGCCCCGCAGGGTCGGTCAGGTAACCGTGATCGATCAGCGGCGTCGCCGCTGGATCGGTTGACGGCAGCGTCAGACGACCCGCGGATCGTGGATCGACGCACGACACCTCGATCGCGAGCCGGTAGCTGCCATCCTCCTCGCGACCGCTGACTGCAAACAGATGCAGATCGAACGCCTCGTCACAGTGGCTACTACGCGCCTTGAGCAATGCCTGCTCGTCGGGGAGCCAGTTCACCATCCCGAAGACCTCCATCTGGGACAGCAGCTTCGCGCTCGGGCGCAGGCGAAGGCCCGCCATCGGATGGTCGGTGAGATTGCGGCCGACACCAGGCAGATCATGGAGAACTTCAACACCAAGCTCCTCCAGGTCGCCGGCCGGGCCAACACCAGAACGTAGCAAGATCGAGGGCGAACCGTATGCGCCGGCTGACAGTACGATCCTGCCCGCTTCGTAGCGCTGCCGTTGACCGTTGACAATTGCTTCAACAGCGACGGCCCGGCGTCCATCGAAGATGACGCGATCGACCAGAGCGTCGCCGACGACAGTCAGATTGCCCTGCCCGCGCACAGCATCGAGGTAACCGAGGGCGGCATTCCAGCGCACGCCGTTGACGATATTCACCGGCGATGGCGCAACGCCTGCAAGATCATCTGGCACGTTGAGGTCATCGACTCGTGGGACTCCGGCGGCTACAGCGCCCTCGATGAATGCGGCCTGATATGGCGTCACTTCCTGGTCGCGGGGTATGCGCACTCGCAGACCTTCCTTGGCCCGTTCGAAGGCAGGCGCAACTTCATCCCAGGACCAGCCTTCATTACCAAGCTCGGCCCAGCGGTCGTAGTCGCGGCGGTGACCGACGAGCTCCACACAGCCGTTGTGGGCAGAACAGCCGCCGATTACTCTGGCCCGATCGAAGGCGCGGGGCTCAGATTGGTTGTCGTGAGTCAACCCGGAATAGCCCCAGTCGTGCGTTAACGGGATCGTGCTGGCATCGAGTAATTCCGCTGGCCAGCGGCCCTCGCTCATCGCTCCGTAGTCGGGTCCGGCTTCGAGCAATAGCACGCTTCGGTTCGGATCGCGCGCAAGCAAACCGGCCAGCGCCGCTCCCGACGTGCCGCCTCCGACGATCAACACATCTGCAGATTGGGACACACTTACGATCCTTTCTGGCCTGCGCCGGACAAAGTATCCATTTCGGCGAGCACGCGCCGGATGAAGGGGGCCTTGCCTTCGTTGTAGACGATGTTGTGCGCTCGCCCATTCCTCCGGACGTCAAGATCGGCGAGCGCTGCCCGTTTCGATTCGACATACTCGTCCCGCAGTGCCACGTCCGCCCTAAGCCGGTCCCGAAAATAGAGATGCTCGCACGCTTCAGGATCATCACTGGCAATCACATGAACGTGCAAGCGAAACGACTCGCCGTCGTAGTCGATGGTTCCGACACGCATGGGGCGCTCCTCCGGAAACGGAGCAGCTCCGGTCTGACGCTGGAAACCAAGCGAATCCAGGGCATCTCGCGCAGCCGCAAGGCGCCCCGAAGCGTACATCAGCATCAGATCGATGATGCCTTTGCCAGGGCATCCGGGAATCGCAGTGCTACCGACATGTTCGACCTGTGCATCCGGCATCCGACCACGAATCAGGTCCGCAACCTGGAGCGCGACGTTGGGAGCACGATCATCATAGGGCCGGAAGACTTCCCCGAACTCGTGATAGTCGAGGTATTCATAGACGCCGATTGGGCTCTCATCGGAACGGGACACGACTGTTTTCCCCTCGGTAGCTGGCGGGACGAATTCGGGCAAAATACCACGTCATTAGGCTACTGTTCGACAGGCATCCACCGAAAGAGGGTGTTGAGACGGACGAAAGGGACCAATCTATTGCTGATAAAGAATACTCACCGGCTTGGAGCCGGGATCGTGGACGTTGCGATTAATGACGACCGGATCACTGCCATAGGGCCAAATCTCCATCTTGAGCGCGACGACCCGCAAACGATCGATGCCGGAGGACGGCTCATCTTTCCTGGATTTGTCGACGCCCACGCCCACCTCGACAAGAGCCTGCTCGGGATGGGCTGGTATCGCAACGAGGTCGGAACCGGCCTGAACGACATGATTGATAACGAGCGCAGGATGCGAGTCGAGCAGAACATCGACATCCACCAGCAGTCGCTCCGCCAGGCTCGCCGGAGCATCGCGGCTGGCACCACCCATATCCGCACGTTCGTTGATATCGATACCGACGTCGGTCTGCGCTGCTTCGAGGGTGTCCTGCAAACCCGCGAAGATCTTCGCGACGCGCTCGATATCCAGATCGTCGCCTTTCCCCAGAGCGGCATGCTGATCCGGCCAGGAACCGTCGAGCTCATGGAAGAGGCGATGCGGAATGGGGCAGAGGTCGTCGGCGGGCTCGATCCATCCTCGATCGACCGCGATCCGAAGGGCCATCTGGATACGATCTTCGCGATGGCCGAGCGGCACGACGCCGACATCGATATTCACCTCCACGAGCCCGGCGACCTCGGCGCATTCTCAATCGAGCTGATCGCTGAACGCACCAAAGCGCTCGGCTGGCAGGGGCGTGTCGTCATCAGCCACGCGCTCTGCCTGGGCGGCGTCAACGAGAGCTACCTGGAACGCCTGATCGAGCTACTACTCGAGAACGACATCGCGATCATGAGCCACGGTCCGGGCGGACTTCGTCCAGTTCCGGCGGTAAAGCGGCTCTATGACGCAGGCGTCCGGATGTGTACCGGCAACGATGGTATCCGCGACGCCTGGGGGCCGCTCAACATGCCCGACATGCTGCTGCGTAGCTTCATCATCGCCTACCGCAACAACTTGCGCCGCGACGACGATATCGAGATGGTGCTCGATATCGCAACCCGCAGCAGCGCCGAGGTCATTGGAATGGAGAACTACGGTCTGGAACCTGGCTGTAGCGCCGACTTCGTCCTCGTTGATGGGGAAACGCACGTTGAAGCCGTGATCGAACGCCCGCTTCGCTGGCTGGTCGTCAAGCGCGGACAAATCGTTGCGCGAGGTGGCGAGTGCCTGGTGTAATTAGAACATACGTTCCAATACACTGATAAGGGAATCCCATGACAAAGGCGAAATCGGATCCGCCAATCATGACTTTCGCATCCGAAGACGAGTTCGAGAGCTGGCTGGCGAGCAATTTTGAAGATCCGGTTGGGATCTGGATGAAAATAGCGAAGAAGGCGAGCGGAATAGAGTCCATTACCCACATTGAAGCCCTCGACGTGGCACTCTGTTTTGGATGGATCGACGGCCAGCGGCGTGCGTTCGATGAGCATTACTTCCTGCAAAAATTCACGCCGCGCCGGACACGCAGCAAATGGTCGCAGATCAACCAGGAAAAGGTGGGACGGCTCATAGCGGTGGGCCGCATGCGTCCGTCTGGCCAGGCTCAGATCGACGCAGCAAAAGCAGACGGTCGCTGGGAAGATGCCTACGAACCTCAGAGCAGAATTGGCATCCCGGAGGACTTGCAAGCACGGTTCGACGAACACCCTGAGGCTCAGGAGTTCTTCGAGCACCTCGACAGCCGCAACCGCTACGCTATCCTTTACCGTATCCAAGATGCCAAGCGCCCGGAAACACGTGCGAGACGTCTGGAACAATTCGTATCGATGCTTATCAGCGGAGAGAAGATCTATTGAGGAATACGCGAAGCGGTAGGCCTGGCGCGTTTGCCACCGGCCCTGGATCGATGCTCGCGCTCCTGGCCATAGCGTTGACGCCTAGCAGTGGGGGTGAGAGTGCTTTGCACTTCGTTCCCAGCCGTCATCCAAACGAAATGGTATAAAACGTCCGATCGATCGCCCGAATGACGAAACGCAGGAGCGGAAATGTCAAATACAACGCACGACCTTCCAGTGGTCGAGTTCACAACCGAGGCTGATTTTGAAGACTGGCTCGAGGTGCACCACGCGGAATCGGACGGCGCCTGGGTCAAGATCGCTAAAACGGGTAGCGGCAGTGATGCCATCTCGTTCGATGAAGCACTCCACGTCACGCTCAGCTACGGTTGGTATGGCGGAGTGCGCCGGACTGTCGACAGCGAAAGCTTCCTGCAGAAATTTACGCCTGGTTCACTGGATAGAGTATGGTCCTGGATCGAATGTGACAAGTCCGAGTGGCTGATCGAACAGGGCCGCATGCAACCGGCCGGCATGGCTCTTGTCGAAGCGGCGAAAGCCGACGATCGCTGGGAACGCGCCTATTCCTCACGCGGTGAGTTGCCCGTGCCCGACCTGCTAAAGGCGCGACTGGCGAGTTTCCCTAAGGCGAAGGAGCTTTTCGAGAGTCTCGACGACCGAGATCGCAACGCACTCACATACCGGCTCCAAGGGATACTCGACCGGGAGACCTACATGGCGAGGGTCGATCAGATCGTCGAGATG
Source organism: uncultured Chloroflexia bacterium (assembly GCA_963745675.1). Lineage (GTDB taxonomy): Bacteria > Chloroflexota > Chloroflexia > Thermomicrobiales > CFX8 > JAUIIK01. Next base: position 26,240 of record CAVUYM010000009.1, on the reverse strand, counting down.
CTAAAAAATGGCGAAAAGCCCTACTAGGAGAGAGCGAGTGTCGCCACGACGCTTGGCCACTCGATGACAGCAGACACCCAACCTATTGGCATCCCGACGTCAGGAGGGATCTAGCCGCACAAGCAAACTGTATCGAGGTATCAGGAGACCCATCGCAGCGACGCGCCTGGCAGTCTTCCGTCCCAGAGCTGCAAGCTGTTGATCGTAGATCCCTCCTGACGTCGGGATGCCAGCACGGTCGCTGCTGTATGCGACCTTCACCTATCTGGTGTTCGTGCCAACCTCGGGAATTTCAAGACATATCTCAATTTGTTGCGAATGGGTTGAGTGTATTTCAACCCATTCGCAAAACTTCATTCGCCCGGCCGCGGACTTGCGCCCGATGGGAGATCGATAGTGAAGAGCCAGCGTCCGTCCTGTTGGCGGCGGACAACTTCGATGCTGCGGCCACGGCTCTCGAATGGCTCACCGTCGAGGCCGGTGCCGCTGAAGATCCAGTCCGCACGCAAGACGGCCATGTCGCCATTCTCAACAACATCGATCTCGTAACAATCAAGAGTCGGGTTGAGCGCGATCAGATCGGCCAGTGCTGCGCGAATCTCGGCGTGCCCCCTGGCAACCTCCCCGCCTTCAAGGACGAAAGCAGCATCGGCCTCGTACATCCCCACCGCCCCCTCGAGATCACCACGGCTCAACGCTTCCGCGAAGAGCCGGTCGACATCGGCGGGTATGCGCGCCTCTATGGTGTCCACTCAACACCCTCGTCCAGCGGCCAGATCGGCCGGTTAATGCGCTGGTAATTGAAATTGGAGAGATTTGAGGTCGTCCAACCGGGCGAATCAGCTCGAATGACCTTGGCGGCGAGCGGCTCGAAGTAGGCACGGAAGTGATTCTGTGACTTCAGTGCGATGATCTTCAAGCGCGATACCTCTATGCCGTGTAGCCGGAAGAGCTCGTCGTCTATCGTCTGTTGGCTTTCCGAGCCGACGATGACATCGACACCGTTGACGACCAATCGGGCCATCTTGCCGAGGTCGCGCAGGCTGCCCTGGCCCATCGTCGACTGGGTGATATAGCGCCCATCGGTGCAGCTCTTGACGTAGGCAGACGCCTCGATCGGCGCACCCATCATCTCGGGATCTGTCTTGCCGCCGATACGGACGTTAATCGTCGCGCCAGGGCCGGCTTCGTGTGCCTGGATAGCTGTCTCCGGATCATAGACAAAGCCGAAGGCTGCCCCTTCCGGAGCTGCGTCGAGCAAGGCACGCAACAGGTGGGTGCTGTCGCCCGGTGAGCCACCGCCGGGATTGTCCGACACCTCGGCGATGACGATCGGCGCGCCGTCGAAAGCCAACGCCTCGGCGACAGCGGCAGTCGCGTCCGGTAGGACGGAGCGGAACTGTTCCCGCATCGACCAGATACGGGCGGCGACATCGTTCGCCGCCTGCTGGGCGAGTTCCTGATCGCCATCGGCGACGGCGATAACACTGGCCGAGATGATCGGCACGTCGGTGTGGGGGTAGCCGTGGATGAAGGTGATGTCGAGCAGGCCGCGCTTCTCCCACTCCCAGCAAAGCTCATTGATTTCGCGTGCGGGACCGTGGAAGCTCGTGATCGGTGATATAGCCATTGGTAAGACTGCCCGGGCCATAACCGGCGAAACCTCACCGCGAACGGTCTTCGCCGCCAGTTCGACCGCTTCGTAGCCGCGCTCGTAACTATCGACGTGCGGGTACTCGTGCACGGTCAGCAATGCCGTTGCGCTCTCGAGCATCAGTTCAGTTGAATGGCAATGCAGATCGAGCGTCGCGATCAGTGGAATGTCCGGGCCGATCTGCTCGCGGACGGCGGCGAGGATCGTGCCCTCGATATCGTCGATGCCGACTGCCGTACCCGCCCCATGGAGCGACAGGCAGACGGCGTCAAAGCCGCCAGCGCTGGCTGCCTCAATGCCATCTTGCAGATTAGCGAGCATGGTGTCGAAGGCCGAGCGCTCGATTGGCCCCGACGGGTGCGCCTGAGCTGCGAAAGTCGGCACGATCTCAATGTCGTTGTCGCTTCCAGCGGCAATCATCCCTCCGAGATAGCCACGCACCCCTGTGCTGTTGTTGATGATTTCCTGACCAACTGCCCAGCCCTGCCGTTCGAATTCCGTGACCGGAGTCGGTGGCCCGAACATCGTGTTCGTCTCGTGGCTAATCTGCCCAATCGCTATTCGCATATCATCGTCCCTCTGTTCCTATTTGGAAGGCCTATCTTCGCGCGTATCGTAGAACGGATCGATTGCCCGTGTCAGACGTTCTTTCTGCTGCAATCCTCATAGTGTCATCCGGAGCCTCCGCTCGGGATGAAAGACAGGGGACTGGTCGCGACTGGGGAAATCAGACCCCGGATGAACTCATGCCCGGCAATCCCGCGATGATCCCGGCCAGAAGTGCGCTACGGGTAGGCAGAGAGTCGACGAGAACGTACTCGTCGCGGCTGCAGCTGTTCGCGCCTTCCGGACCGAGGCCATCGAGGGTTGGCAGGCCCATTCCACCGGTGAAGCTGCCGTCGGAGCCGCCCTGCGACGAAACTCCCTCTAGATCGCGGCCTAGCTCGCGTCCACAGGCCTGCGCCAGTGCGAGCATCCTCAATGTGCCCTCGCCCGCTACATACGCCGGGCGGGTGATGCCGCCACGCAGCGTCGTCGTCGTGCCGGGTACGTACTGGCGGTTGGCTATTTCCTCGACTTGTCCCAGCAGCTCGTCGCCCAGCGCAGTCGTTGGTGCGCGGAGATCGACGCTGACACTGGCGCGATCCGGGATCACCTGCCGGGCGCTGCCGCCAGTGATCGTACCGACATTTACCAGAACGCCTCGCTCGCGTTTGGAGAGCGCATTGAGCGCGACGATCTTGTGGGCGATCTCTTCAATGGCGCTGGCAGCCTGGTCATCTGCGTAGACGGTGTGGGCGGTCTTGCCGGTGACATCGAGATAAACTGCGCCAACCATGCTCCGCTGAATACAGAGGCCGCCGTTAGCGCGGGCCGGTTCCATGACAATGGCCCAGTCGGAGCGACTGGCCAGATCCTCGATGTGCTTGCGACCGCTAGGGCTGCCGAGCTCTTCGTCGGCGGTGATGAAGATCTTTGTCTGGGCCAACCCATCCCAGCCAAGCCGGTCAAGGGCTCTCAAGGCGTTGAGCAATACGACCCAACCGCCTTTCATGTCGAGCACGCCAGGTCCATACGCTCTACCGTCTTCGACGCGGAATGGATTCTCCGCCAGCGTTCCTGCCGGCCAGACGGTATCCAGATGGATCAGCGCAAGCAGGCGCCCGGCACCCGCGCCGTTCCGCCGAGCAACCAGATGGTCGCCGCAGTCGCTCTCCAGGATGCGGTCGACCGAGAAGCCAAGCTCGCGGAGGGCCTTCGACAGGTGTTCACCAACCCGGTTGACGCCTGCGATGTCGTATGACCCGCTCTCGATCGACACATACGAACCAAGTTCGTCAACCATCGCCGCTTGCTGGCCCACTAGCCATTGCAATGCGTCCGTCGTTATCCCCATTGAACAATCCTCTCGTCGCGCCTCCGAAGGTTAGGTTGTGCATTGTCGAATAGTGTAGCGGCATTAATGACTGTGGAGACGTGCCGCTGGCGCGTCCTGGTCTATAACCATCGCTTTTCCTATAGAAAATTGAACTGGTCAAAGTGAGACGCGCCGTCGGCGCGTCTCTACTCATCCGTCCACGGCTCTACTGGCTTGCGCCGAGACTATCGCGCCTAATCGGCGATCAGGGCTTCGGCGGGCAGGCACATCCGAAAGGCAGCCTCGAAGTGGGCCAGACTGCGCTCGATCATGTCATCGCTGGCAGTCAGAGACATCCGGAAATAGCCAGGATATTCGAAGAGTTCTCCCGGCAAGACGAATACGTCCCGCGCTGCAAGCAATTCGGCAAAGGCCATATCGTCGGGAATCGGCGAGCGCGGCATCAGGTAGAAGGTGCCTTCCGGCGTCTGCACGTCATAGCCAATATCCTGTAAACCGCGCACCATGCGATCGCGTTTGCGTTGGAGGTGATCGATATCGATCGTGAGCGGATCGAGGTCGGCCAGAGCGTGCTGCATCAACGCGCTCGGGAAGACGTATCCGGCTGCGACCTGCGTCATGAGCAACGTATCGCGTAGTGCCTCACGATCCGGCATCCGCGGATGCAGCGCAAGGTAGCCGATGCGCTGCCCAGGGGTGAGGAGTTGCTTACTCCAGGAATAGACGACGAGCGTGTGATCATAGACTTCGGACGGGCTGACAGCGCGCTCGCCGTCGAATGTGACGCGGGCGAAGACCTCGTCCGAAATGAGGTAGATTCGGCGATCATTGCAGCGCGAAATCTCATCAATCACGTTAGCAAGCAACTGGAGCGTCTTGCGTGAGTAGATCTTGCCGGTTGGTGAATTCGGTGTATTGAGGATGATCGCTCTCGTCTTTGGCGTGATTGAAGCGGCGATTGCAGGAACATCAATCTCAAGCGAATCGGAGCGCACCGGTACTTTGACCGAGATGACACCAGCTTGGCGCAACAGCGGCTCGAAGAAATTCCAGGCCGGCACACTGAGGATGACTTCATCACCCGGTGAGGTGATCAGTCTGCAGGGCAACTGTCAGGGCTCCGAACGCGCCATTGGTCATGGCGATGTCTTCTGCCGCGAAAGGCACTCCAGTGCGCTCGCGCAGCGATCGGGCGGAAATTTCCTGAGCCTGTTCTGAATTCGGTTGGTAGCCGTACCAGTCCTTCGTCAGCGGGTCGCTCCAGTACTTCAACGCCGCCGTCACCTCCGGCAGTGGCATTTCCTGTGGAGTTCCAAGCATGAAGTCCATGACATCACGCGCCCCGCGGCGCCGGGCCCAGGTGGAGTCGTTCAAATACTTGAAATAACGCGTCAACGGGTCTGTGAGTCGCGCAGTATGGTGTCGATTTTCACGTTTCATGTTCCTATGTCCAGTCGCGCAAAGTATCAATAAGGATGTTGGTTACACATTCGACTGATAGCAGTCTACGGAGTTATCCAGTGTCGTCCATCGGCTGAATTGCTCAATACGGAGCGAATGTCGAAATAGGGTATTCCGAGTAGAACTACGCACTACTGGGTAATTGGGAAGGAACGTGCAATGCGTTGGGGAGAAATGACACGCGAGCAGATCGAAGCGGCAGCGGAACGTGGCGCCCTGGCCGTCGTCCCGTTGGGATGTACCGAGCAACATGCCTTTCACCTGCCGGTCGACACCGACACCTATCAGGTCGAAAGGGCGACCGTCGACGCTGCTGAGGCTGCGGCTGGCGACGGCTGCGAAGTCCTCGTGTTGCCTGCACTGCCTTTTGGACCGGCTTCAGAGCATCTGGGGATGGCAGGATCAATCAGCCTGAGCAATGAGATCTATATCCAGCTAGTGAAGCAGATTGTCTGGAGCGTCATCGATAGCGGTTTTCGGCGGATAGTCGTCGTGACCGGCTGCGGTGGCCACTGGGCTGTACCCGGTGCCCTCTGGGATCTGAAGGCCGAGGCGCATCGAGCCAGAATTGACATCGTCTTGCGGGTGATTGGCGTCTCCGACCAGTGGCGCTCGATCTCGGAAGAGCTCTTCCCGGGCGGAGATGGCGGGCACGCGGCGGTGATGGAGACGGCACTCTGCCTCGCCGAACGCGCCAACCTGGTGCGGAAAGAGCGCATGATCGCTCCCGAGACGAGGCAGCTAACCGAGAGATACCGTGAGGGCGGAGAGGTCTTTCTCTTCGACGAAATGAGCAGCACCGGCGCGCTGGGCGATCCTTCGCCAGCTACCGTGGACGGTGGGCGGGAAGCGTGGACGCAGATTATTGCGGGGCTGGCAAAGCGCTTCGCGTATTTCGAAGCGCAGGACCGCGAGCTCGGTCGCTTCAGCACCTGACCATTTGGATAGGCCGCCGCCTGCCCACCCAGCCGGTGTTGCGCTGGCTTCGGATGGATCAAGATTGCAGCATTGAAAGGAGCATCACAATGTCGAACGAATCGAATGTACTTACTCAACTCTCGGATGCCCTCGCTGATGCCGTCGAAACGGTCGCCGCCTCAATAGTGATCGTCAAAGCCCGGAAACGGATTCCGGCAACGGGACTGATCTGGTCGGCGGATGGCCTGATCGTCACGTCGAACCACGCCGTCGAACGCGACGAAGATATCGCTGTCGTGTTGCCGGATGGCACAGAGGTCGCGGCTGAACTGGTGGGTCGCGACCCGGCCAGCGACGTCGCAGCTCTGCGCGTGGCCGTTGAAGGCGAGTTGACGCCCGTCCCAAAGGCTGGGTCCGAAGCGAGGCCGGGACAGATCGTGCTGGCGCTCGGCAGGCCGCACGGCGACATGCCACAGGTAGCCCTCGGCGCGGTCAGCGTCGCCGGCAGTACGCTGCGCACGCGCGGCGGCACACGCATCGAAGGGACGGTACGCCCTGACCTGACGATGTACCCCGGCTTCTCCGGTGGACCGCTTGTCAGCGCGGCTGGCGAAGTCGTCGGGATGAATACATCCGCCTTGAGCCGCGGTCTGCCGGTGACGATTCCTCACTCCGAGCTGGATCGCATTACTGCGATCCTTTTGGAGAAGGGTCGCATCGCACGCGCCTATCTCGGCGTCGCGTTACAACCGGTACGTATTCCGGCCAGCCTTCAGGGCAAGCTTGAGAGCGGTCAGGAAGCCGGATTGCTGATCGTCGGTATCGAAGCCGATAGCCCGGCCGAATCTGGCGGGTTGATGCTCGGTGACACCATCGTGAGCTTTGGTGGCCAAGAGGTGAATGATCCCCGCCAGGTTCACGAACAGCTTGGGCCGGATAGCGTTGGTGTCGAGCTTACTGTCAAGCTGCTCCGGGCCGGTGAGGCTGTAGAAATGACAGTTACACCAGGCGAGCGTTAGAGAGGAGCGGTCACATGACAGCCACAACGAAACTACCACTCACTGGCGACGCCGCTAGCGAAATAGCCAGGCAGGCGCTCGACAGCGTCGTGCAAATTACCGATGGCCGTCGCGGCGCTGGTTCGGGCATCATCGTCGATTCGCGCGGACTGATCATCACAAATGCCCATGTCGTGCGCGGCAAATCTGCAGGCGTCACCTTGCATAACGGCACCGGTCTCGAAGGTCAGGTCGTGGCACGCGACGATGCGCTCGATCTGGCGGCGATCCGGGTTGAGCGCGAAGATCTCGAAGCAATCGAATTCGGTGATTCGCGTGCCCTGAGACCCGGGCAGCTCGTCCTGGCAGTCGGGCATCCGCTGGGACTGGCCGATGCCGTAACCGTCGGCGTTATCAGCCGGCCCCCCGATGAAGGCGATCAGCGTGAGTTGATCGCCAGCAACATCACCCTGAACCGCGGCAACTCGGGCGGCCCCTTGCTCGACTCCGATGGACGTCTGATCGGCGTCAATGCGATGGTCGCCGGGCCGGGACTTGGCCTTTCGATCCCGTCACAGGCAGTGCGACGCTTCATCGCCCAGCAGGTAAACCCGCGACCGCACATCGGCGTCACAGTCCAGCCGGTTAACGCAGGCTTGATCGTGACCGATGTCCAACCCGAAAGCCCTGCAGAAGCATCCGGAATCATCCCAGGCGACATCATCGTCGCTGTAGGCGATACCCTGGTACGTGACTACACCACCCTTATCGACGGACTGATCGATGCGGGCGCAGGCGGGGCGATACGTCTCGAGATGGAGCGTGCCGGACGAAAACTGTCAGTTACAGCAGCGGTCGTTGCCAGAGCGTAGTATCCGGTCAACGAAGACTGCGGCCCCCTTTCCCGATTGAAAGAGGGGCCGCTCTAACCATTGCGATTTCTAACAGTCGAACGAAGTTCGGCGCGTCTGAGACTGCAATGCGCTACGCCCCTCTTCTCCGTTCCAACCCGCATTTCGGAGTGATCTCCTGCAATAAAGGATGAGAGCGTCTGCATTTCGTAGGGGTGGAGTTCATCTCCACCCGCGTACGTACGCATCCCAGCTACCGGGTGGAGATGAACTCCACCCCTACACCTCTCTGTGAGATCGGGCCTTAGGGAACCGAGAGACTGGTGAAACGAGCGAGGGAAAGAGGAAAGCGTTAGTCGTGTGCCGCCGCTAAGCTCAGTAGCTCTCGAGTTGCGCCAGATGGTCGGCGTCGTGGTCGGAGATCGCTTCGACGAGGTCGGTAATCGTCTGCTCGCCATGTAACTCGTGCGTGCCTTTTCGATCCCAGTCACCCAGCGTCATGCTCATCAGCATCGAGACGATCTGCCCACGCACCTCACCGAAATGATCGAGGTTTTCCTCGATAGAGTTGTTCATCAACTCAGCTGTGCGTTCGTCAGCGGCTTTGCCGAACTCCGGTAGGAAAGGCTCCTTTTGGGATACGAGCAAGTTCAGGCGCTGAAGCCAGAACTCATCGCCAGTAGCTATGTGGGCGACAATCTGATCAGCGCTCCATTCACCATCGGGTGGCGTCCCGGCACTGGCAACTGCGGCGCGTAATTCGACCGAGAAGCCTGCGAGCTCGTCGATCAGTTCGCGATAGTTGTCAAGCGCCATGTTGACCTGCGGCAATCGCGGCGCTTTGGCCGATCATCAATTGCCAGACCAGACCAAATGGATCGACAAACTGGAATGCGCGCTGGCCGTCCTCGCGGATTGTGAAGGACTGGAAGAGCGCTTTGCCTCGTATCTGCGCCAGCACTTCCGGTGAAACGACGACGCTGACGTGGTCTATGCGATTCTCATAGGTAGGTTGCGCCAGGCCGACATGGACCAGGACCAGTGCGACCGGTCCGTTTTCGAGCCGGACGATCTCTGGAAACGGTCCCTCACTGATGCTCGTCGACCAGTCGAATGTCTCGTCAACCTGCTCCCAGCGACCGTCTTCACGATACGCGCGATAGACAATGTCCATGCCGAAGAAAGAGTGGTAGAAGCGTTCAGCCCGGGCGAGATCGGCGACCCTCAGGGCGATGTGATCAAATCGTTCGATGGTGATGGCGCTATCAGCGCTGACAAGGGCTGGTCCGTCTGACATTCTTCCTCCGAATGGCACTTCAAATATAAGATTGCCCGCTCTGCTCCCGGCGTATTGGATCGGCGGTGTGGGCGCTGGGACACTTTCGGACCCGAGATGGGCTTCGAGGACATGTCGCAGCGAACCGCCGTCATATGCGCTCAGGCGGTAACGCTCACCATCGGCGATGTTGATGAAAACGGGCGGGTTGCCTTCCAGCCCATCGTACCAACCATATAGCTCATCGATGATCTTCAAGGATTCTGCGATGATCGAGATGTCGCCGGTTGCGTGCGATGCATCAAGCCCTTCGATATTGTGGGCGACGATGACCTCGGCGTCGGCAACGCGCTCGACGAAGGCGAGTGCGCCAAGTCCTTCTGTGCGGGGCACTTCGAGAATGAAGCGGATTGTCATGTGTGGGGCGTTCCCTTTCCCTTCTGGCTGATTGTAGCACCGGCACTTGCTAGGGATTCGGGACGACCAGGACACCTTGCGGGGTAGTCACGTAAACGTCATTGCCTCCGGCGCCGAACTGAACATCGAGCACGCGCGCGTCGCGCTTGACTTTCGAATAGATATCCCAGGTGATGCCGGCATCCTGAGAGATATAGAGCCCGCGCACAGTTCCAGCGAATATGCGCTTGCTATTCCTGGGATCGAAGCGAACCGCCAGGACACCCAACGTCGGCAGCACATCTCCGGACGCTACGGGTGGCACGTAATCGAGCGACTCGACGGTAACCTCTTCCAGTCCATTTCTCGACATCGTCCACGATTCGCCATTGTCGGTTGATAGCGCGATGCCCTCCATACCGCCGACCACGATGCGCCCGGGCCGTGCATCGAGATCGAAGACGTTACCGGTTTCAAAGAGAATCGTTTCTAGTTCCGGGTCTCCCGGAACGGTCACTTTGATTGCGCGTAGACGACCACGCCCGGTTGCTGACACTTCCAGTACCAGCAAGCGCTCACCCACTGCAATGGCGTCGATGACAGTGTGACCTCGTGAATGGTAATAGGATCGCCAGCTCTCGCCCCCGTCGGTCGAAATCGACAATCCGCAATCCGAGCCGTAAATAACATCGCCCAACGTCGGATCGATCGCCAGTGGGAGGACGTTATCGCCGCCGGGAATGGCTCTCCAGGTGTTACCGCCATCGGTGCTCTTGCTCAAGGTGATCGGTTCGCCTTCGGATTCATCTGAGCAAGCAGGATGGTTGCCGCGCAACAGACGCTCTGGACGAGCAGGATCGACGAGGATGGCACGGCCGTCGGCAGCGGTATTCGTCGACACCCAATCATTCCCGTCCTGACGATAGAGCCAGCTAGCAGTCATTGCATAGAGAGCAGGGTCGTCGATTGACGGAATGTACACCGCCAGGACCGGTGTTCCATCGACCATCAACAGGTCTCCGGAAGGTGTGTTCGTTGCCGTCGTTTGCGGCATCGTCCGGGCTGCAGCAGTTTCGGTCGCGAAGCGCGTCTCCGATGCCTGGCACGCGGCCAGCAAGAGACTCACAACAATCAGGGCCGCCAATTGGAGCATGCGCAACACCGGCCCCAGCCGGCGGCACGCTTCTGCTGCGTGAGGTGCCGTAGGCCTAGGTGCTTGCAAAGATCGTAGTCTCTGCGTCGACGACATGTGTGGCTTCGAAATGATTCACCGACGTAGTGGCTCCGGGAAGGCTGGTTCGTTGTTGCAAGATAAACTCTGCCCGATCGAGTGTCTTGAAGGCGACAAACGCAGGCACGAAGCTATCGATCAGTTTGTCGAGGGAATGCTCCAATCGTGGGAACGGTAGCGGCCCGGTGTCGATCTGGAAAAGCTGGCGCTCCGGATTAATGTTCATCGTTTTGATCGGATAGTCGAGCAGCACGCTGAAGCGACCAGCCAGTGCTTGAAACGTCGTGCGGGCAAAGAGCGGATTACCATCCAGCGTGGCCTGGATGATTTCGGCCGTACCGGCCATCATTCTGGGCGCGCGTAGCGGTGTTTCCTTGATCTCGATTCCAGCAAACAGTTGGCCTAGCGGTCCGCTCTCCGGCTGATTGTCCTCCGCCGATGCAAAGAGACGATAGATGGCGTAGTCGGATTTGGAAAAGACACCCGAAAAGTCGTAATTTGGTTGTTTGAAGAGTTGGCCACCGCCATAGGTATCTTCCGCTTTGCAGGAAGCGATCATGACGTATTTCTCCGGCGTACCGACCAGCGAATCAGTCAACATGCAGCGTGCCTCAATCTGGATGCGGGCATTATTTCCGCGATCGAGGGTGGTGAAGGTCAGAAACGAACGGCTGAAATCGAGCATTTCGAGAGCGGTCATATGGCGACACCTTCCGGACCGATCCTGGTTGGATCGTGACCATCCAGTATAGGCGTTCCTGCCCGCGGTCAGGCTGCGAGCAACTGCATGCGGGCCTGCGCAATCGCGGCGCGCAGCTCGGCGTCGCTGCGCTTACCGAAGCCACTCGGTTTCGCTTCGCCATGGGCCGCGTGATATTTCTGGAAGGCCAGTTGGCTAGTTAAGCGCGAGAAGCGATGCTGGCGAATCCAGCTGCGCACGCCTCTCGAAAAGAGCATGGTCCAGTGCGCGCGTCGGCGCAAACCTGGATTCGTCAACATGGCATATTCGTCTTGGGAGATCGTGCCCTGACTCACCTCATCTTCGAGCTGAACGCGCAGTATTCCAAGCTGGCGTCGCCAGCTCATGTAAGCGATGATCAAGACGGCCATGAAGGGCGGGGCGACAAGGCCGAAGAAGAGGAATCCGAGCAGCACCAAAACTCCTCCGGCGCCGATATCCAGATAAGTGGCGAGAACGGACGAGCCATTCCAAGCGCCGTGCAGAAACATCGCCAGCGCCAGTCCCGCAAATGGCGCAACAAATCGCCAGCCGCCACGCCCGTACTGACTTCGCGCCCAACCGATTCCCGCGCCGGTGGAAGCCGTGAATAGTGCGTGAGAGAAGCCACCTATACCCGCTCGAATGAAGAACCCTACGACCAAACCAACGAATCCTCCTTCGACGAAGAATGATCCGAAGTAGAGGATATTTTCAGTCATGGCGAAGCCCAGGCCAACCAGCGCGCCGTAGATGATACCGTCGAGGGTACTGTCCAGTTCGTGGCGAAAGGCAAGCAGCAGCACGACCAGCGCAGCGCCCTTCGTACTCTCCTCGAAAACAGGCGCTGCGATTACCGCTCCGAATACGTCAGCGGCTCCTTCACCCCATGCGACCAGCACAAGGCCGCCACTAATCAGTTCGAAGATAATGCTAAAGACGACGGAGATTATCGCTCCCCACAGAAACGCGCCGAGTAGCGTGTACCATGGTTCCGATTCAAAGCGGTCAAGCAACAATACCAGCAGGCTATAGATAACTGCCGGAACGATAGCGGCGATCGTTGCGAGTGCCAAAGCGACCGGGTTTGGCACGCTGACGACCAGTAACAGGCCGACACAGAGGGCCAGACAACCAAAGACTGAAAGGCCGCCAAAAGCCAGCAATGCCGCAATGAGTCCTCGACTCGTTGAACGTGGGGCAACTGGGGTGGCCGTGGGCGCTTGCCGGCGACCGCACGACACACAGAATTCAGCATCAGCCTTGACAGGCTGGCCACAGAAGTAGCAGCGTCGCTCCGCGCTAGTGCTCACCCATTCGTCTCCCAGAGGCGTCCAATTCGACTCGCACCAGTCTACGACGGAGACTCTCCCGGCTGCCGCTAAATACAGCGACCTTGAGTCTATTCGGGAAAGTGTTCGCTACGGCTCGCGCGGCGCATGAAGGCGATGTACTCATCGCGTGTCATCTCGGCGTCGTAGCGCTCGATAATTTCCACTGCCCGCGCGGCGCCATTAGCCAGCAGGTCGATGACACAGCTCGCCATCAGTTTGGCGGGCCAGATGTACGCCAGTTCGTCACTCACTATGCGCCAATCGCTACCGTGCACTGTCCCGGCAAAACCGGCCATGTTCGGCTCGACGACGGGCATGATCGCTGAAAGATCGCCCAGGTCGGTCGACCAGGAACCGTGTCCCGCCTCTTCCCAACTGCTTTCGGGAAAGTGCTCCAGAAAATTCGACCGGAAGATCTGCGACAACCCATCGTCATTGCGTAACGGGAGATAGCCCGGCAAGCTGGTGATTTCGACGGATGCCCCCAGCGCCATTGCGCCCGCCTTGAGCGCACGATCGACCTTGCGGTCTGCATCGACGATCGCATCGAGAGTGCGTCCACGGATCATCGTCTCCAGCCGCACGTCGTTGGGGATGACATTCACAAGATCGCCGCCGCGGGTCAGGATCGGATGGATCCGGACGCTATCCGCGTCACGATACGTCTCTCGTTGCGCGTTGATCGCTTCGAGAGCAATGTTGGCGGCGTAGAGGGCGTTGATCCCGTTCTGCGGCGCTCCTCCGGCGTGGGCTGCCTTGCCAATGAAGCGCGCCTGTTTGCCAACGAAGCCGTTGGAGGAGGTGTTGAGGCTGCAGATCGTGCCATCGTCGAAGACTCCGGCGTGGACCATCAGCGCCATGTCGATGTCATCAAACGCGCCGATCTTCACCAGTTCGCTCTTGCCGCCAAGAAATTCGGTCTTGCCCTGATCGCGGAGTTCGAGCCGCTCACCGAGTTCAACATATTCCTCGGCCGGGACGGCGAAGAATGTCACCGAGCCAGCCAGATGATCGAGCACGCCGGAGGTCACGAGTCCGGTTGCAACGCCGAGCATCGCGGTGATCTGGGCGTTGTGGCCGCAGCAATGAGCTGCCCCAGTGGCAGGGTCGGCGTCCGGATGGTCGGCTACCAGCACCGAATCCAGCTCGCCGATGATTGCGATGTTCGGTCCCGGCCCGGCAGCGCCCTGGACGGTTGCTTTCACGCCGGTCAGCGCCAGTTCCTCATGGAAGCCGAGACCGAGCCTGCCGAATTCTCGCGCCACGACGCTAGCCGTCCTCCGTTCCTTGAAGCCGAGTTCCGGATGCCGGAAGATGTCCCATCCAACCTCGGCCAACCACTCGGAATCGCTATCAATCGCCGCCAGCGCCTGCTCTTTAAATTGTCTGATACCAGCCATCTGCATATCCCTGGGCTCCAGTATGTGCTCATCGTGTGCCGCCGCTAGCGCGGCCAGAGCTGCCTGCCATCTTCGGTTTCGACGATAATAGCGTCGACCGGGCAATCCATCGCTGCTTCGAGGATCGTCTTGCGGTCAGTCGAGGCGGGGTCGAGGACTTCGGCTATTCGAAAAGCATTGAGCCGGAAGAGATTGGGAGCGCAAACCTCGCAGTTGGCAACGCCGATGCAACGCCCTTCTTCAACTTCCACTCGCAACCCATGATCGTATGGCATCCGCGAATCCCCTTCTTTCGCACCAGAGGCTAGCACGCCCAACCGTTCCGAGAGCAGTGACGTATCCTAATCGGGTCCCGCCGCCGGGGCTGCGCTGCTGAACGGATCAACTGAAAGAGGACTATGCTGATCCGCACCTTCCTGCTTGCCGTCTTTGCTGCACTAATTTTCGCGGCTTGTGTCGTGGGCGATGATGAAAACCCATCAACCCCGGCACCCTCGCCAACAGGGGCTGTCGTTGGCACTGAAGTCATGCAAACAGCGACGCAACCTTCCCAGAACTCGACTCCAACACCTGCGCCGAATACACCAACAGGTCCAACGTCCACAATCCCGGCGGCCGGAGCTTCCACCGCCACACCCACACCTGCGGACGGCGAGACTTCAACGGCAACTGTTACGCCACTTCCTGCACTCCCGGCCACGCCGACGACCGATCCGGCGCCAAACCCGCTCCCACTCGATCAGCTGACGGTCGGACTGGAACTCGTCGCGGACGGCTTCGATCAACCAGATGGCATCGCCAATGCCGAAGATGGCTCGAACCGCATCTTCGTGCTGGAGCAGCCGGGCCGTATCCGTGTTGTCATCGCTGGCGCGTTGGTTGAGATACCCTTCCTGGACATCACCGACCGAGTCGGTTCCGACTCAACCGAGCGCGGTCTGCTTGGTCTGGTCTTTCATCCTGAGTACGAAAACAACGGGCGCTTCTTCGTGAACTACACCAACCGTGACGGCCAGACCGTCATTTCCGAATTCGCTGTGACTGGCGACCCGAATATCGCCGATCCGTCGTCGGAGAAGCTGATCCTGTTTGTGGAACAACCAGCGGGCAACCACAACGGCGGCCATCTGGCATTTGGGCCAGACGGTCTCCTGTGGATCGGCCTCGGCGACGGCGGCGCGGCGGGAGATCAATTCCAGAATGCGCAGAACCCCGGCACGCTGCTCGGCTCAATGCTGCGGATCGACATCGATAGTAGCGACCCCTATGGCATCCCGGCCGACAACCCGTTCGTCGACGATCCGAACGCTCGCGATGAGATCTGGGCCATCGGATTGCGCAATCCCTGGCGCTATTCCTTTGACCGTCTGACCGGTGATCTGTATATCGCCGACGTCGGCCAGGGACAGTGGGAAGAGATCGACTTCGCCAGCGCTGCCTCAACCGGTGGCGAGAACTATGGCTGGCCGATCATTGAAGGATCCTATTGCTATGAGAGTAACTCCTGCACAATCGAAGGACTGATCCGGCCAATCGCCGAGTATGACCACGCCGAAGGTAACTGCGCCGTGACCGGCGGCTATGTCTACCGCGGCTCGTTGAGCCCCGGCCTCTGGGGCACCTACGTCTACGCCGACTATTGCAGCGGCCGCTTCTGGGGCCTGCGCGTCACGGATGCTGGCGTCGAAACGCGGCTCTTTTTTCAACGCACCGGCGCGCTCTTCTCCTCCTTCGGAGAGGACGAGCAGGGTGAGGTCTACATCGTCAGTCTGGAATCCGGTGCCCTCTACAGAGTCGTCGGTTTCTAGCGAGCAATAAGTGGAGCGCCACTTCACTACGCGTAGAGACGTGCCGCGGCGCGTCTTCTGGTCGGTCTGTTGATCTGTGACCGGTCCACCACCAACTTATTGCTCACATTTCTATGCTAAGACCATCTCAAGCATGGAAGAGGTGGGGGATGGCGGAGCAACCACAAGCACAACAGGGTGATCTACGCGAGGTGTCGATGCTGGCGTTGAAGCTCGGGCTGACGGCATTTGGCGGCCCTGCCGCGCACATCGCGATGCTGAGGCAGGAGGTTGTCGAGAAACGCCAGTGGATGACCGACCAGCACTTTCTCGATCTGATCGGCCTGACGAATCTGGTGCCGGGCCCGAACTCGACCGAGATGGTCATCCACGCCGGTTACGAACGGGCTGGCTGGCGCGGGCTTGCAGCAGCAGGATCACTCTTCATCTTGCCGGCCTTCTCGCTGGTGCTACTGTTCACCATCCTCTATGTCGAATATGGCACCACGACCGCGGGAGGTTGGTTGCTCTACGGCATCAAGCCCGTCATCATCGCCGTCATCGCTCAGGCACTCTACGGACTTGGAAACACGGCGTTGCGCGTGACCGACCGTGCTACCGCCGTTCTGATGGCCATCGTTGGCGCGAGTGTCGCCGCGCTCTTCTTCGTCGGAATCAACGAGTTGCTGCTGCTTTTCGGCGGGGCGATCATCGGCGCGCTGTTGATCTTCGGACGCCGGATGCTTGCCGGCGGGACGCTGGCGCTGCTGCCGCTCTACTTGCTGAAGCTCCCGCTGGCAATACTGGCCGTCGGAGACAATGAGCCAGTCTCCTACAACGCCACGCGACTCTTTCTGACCTTTCTGAAAATCGGGGCAGTGCTCTATGGCTCCGGCTACGTCCTGTTGGCCTTTCTTCAGGGCGATTTCGTCGACAAATATGGCTGGCTGACGCAGGAGCAGCTAATCGATGGTGTCGCCATCGGCCAATTCACGCCGGGTCCTGTCTTCACGACGGCGACCTTCGTCGGCTACGTCAGCGGTGAAGCCAGTGGTGGTTTTACCGGGGGCCTTATTGGCGCGGCGCTGGCCACGCTGGGGATCTTCATCCCAGCCTTCATCTTTGTTGTGCTGATTCGTCCGGTCGTTACGCGGGTGCGTGACCGCGCCTGGACCGGGGCGCTGCTCGACGGTGTTAATGCCGCGGCCCTGGGTTTGATGGCGGCGGTGACCTGGGAACTCGGACGGGCTGCGCTGGTCGATGTCGTGACCGTCCTGCTGGCGCTCGTGGCGCTGGCGGCGTTGCTGCGTTTCAAGATCAATTCCGCCTGGCTGGTCATGGGCGGCGCGGTCGTCGGCTTGGCCTATCAGGGACTCACATAGCTACCGTCCATGGTGACCAGATAGGCCATAGCCTTCCGCGTCTTGCACAAAGCAGAATCGCCGGGCATGTGCCCGACGACTCTGCTGCGATCTTGCGCTTGTCCCGCCGCTATCAGCTGCGTGACTTTGGCTCAAACTTCGTGTATGGAGCAAAACGTTGATTCCGGGGGTGGTGGGCCACATAGTCTCGCCACAGATCGTGTGTCTCACTCAGCCACATCCGGTTGCCTCGTTTTTGTCCGTTCATCATTGCCCCCTTCGGCAATTGGCTCGGGCTTCGTTGCGCGAGCAAATTCGTTTGATGTATCCATCATATGCATCCAGCTCGGACATGGGAATCTGGGGAATTGCCTGAATGAATTTGAGGGCTGTGTGGGTAGGTGGGCAGAACTACCTGCTCATGGGTAGCCATGGCGCCAACCCCGGTTTGGCGGAGCATTGTGCCGGTGCACGCCTCGTCTTGACCGCCACGTATTCTCGTCCTTTTCGGGCTTGCAAGGGGTCGTCCCATTCAGTGCCGTCATCGCTCGTTTGCAGGGAAGTGCCCGCCGATACGTTAGAGTGGGCTGAAAGCTCGGCAATTGTCGAGGTGTCTTACCGGAGGGATCTGAGAACGTATGCGGAACATAGCCCGAAGAAATTCAGTTCTGAGTGTGGCGATCTTGCTGCTGGCGGCGCTATTCGGAAGCCTTCCAGCGCTTGCTTCCCCGGCAGACGCGGACGGATCACTAAGAGTAGCAGGCGGCGAACTGCACCAGCTATCGACGCAATCTGCTGGGCAGTCGTCCGCTTCAGTTGACGTTATAGATGCCTTCGGTGGCCGTGACCCGCAGATAGTCTTCGAGCCTGATGAGCGCATGCAAATTGAAGACACTACGCAGGATCCGTACAAGAAGATCGCTCACCTCATTGCTATTGGTACAGAGCAGGGCATTGCCGAGCGCTGTACCGGCACCTTTATCGGAGTGCGCGTCATCATGACGGCCGCACACTGTGTTTGGCGTCCCGATTTCGATGGCTATCCCGACACGTTGGAGGTGATCCCCGGCCGCAATGGCGAACAGATGCCCTACGGCAGCGGATATGCCATCAATGTCTGGGTGCCGCAGGGCTGGATCGATAGTCTCTCTGACGGCGATCTCATTCCGGACTTTAATTTCGACTACGCCCTGGTGCTGATGGCGGACGACAGTCTGGGCGAGGCTGTCGGCACGATGACGATTGGCGTGATTGATGACGCCGCTCTCGCAGCGGCGAATTTCAATCCCACAACGGCAGGCTACCCGGGCGACAAGCCGGACGGCACGCTCTGGCTGGGAACGGGCACTGAATTCACTGGTGTTATCGAGAACGCTCTCTTTCATACGATCGATTCTGCAGCGGGCCAAAGTGGTTCTGCGGTCTGGCGCGCATCGGACGAGCTGGTCGTCGGAATCGAAATCGTGGAGACGGCTTCAGACAATGCTGCGCGCCGGATAACCCAGGAGGTAGTCGACAATTTCACCGCCGTTTGCGAATTGGTGGATTGCAGTATCAACGTCGCAAACGATGAAATGGAGCCGCCTCCGATCGACGACTCAGCCTTCCAACGCACATGGCAGAGGGCTGACAAGCCAGTCGCAGATGGTCAGGCGACGCGCACATGGTTGTGGGGACCCGGCCCCAACACGGAAATCATCACCGAAGCATATGACCAGGCGCCGGGTGGCGAGCGGTACGTGCTCTACTACGACAAGTCACGCATGGAGATAACGAATCCTGCCGGAGACTCGAATAGCATCTGGTATGTCACGAATGGTCTCCTCGCAACTGAGCTCATCACTGGCCGGATGCAGATGGGCGATGACCGCTTTGAGGAGCTTTCGCCAGCAACTGCGAATGTGGCTGGTGACGCCAACGACCCCAACGGCCCGACGTACACGACCTTCAACGCGCTGTTGGATCTCAACCCGCAACCAGCCGGGACAGTCATCACCCAGCGGGTCAACCGAGCCGGGCCAGGTTGTCGACGAGATTGCGCTGGCGGATCAGGGTGTGACCATCGGCTACGTCGATGATGTGACCAACCACGGTATCGCCGAGCCCTTCTGGGCTTTCATGAATTCGAGTGGCGTGGTCTACCAGGATGGCGGCTTCACAAATGCGCCGCTCTTCGAAAACGCCTACTTTGCGACCGGCCGGCCGATCACCGAGCCATACTGGGCGAATGTGCTCGTTGGTGGCACGCCGAAACTGGTTCTGGTCCAGTGCTTCGAGCGTCGCTGCCTGACCTATACCCCGGACAACGCACCGGAATGGCGCGTTGAGATGGGCAACATCGGCCAGCACTACTATGAGTGGCGTTATCAGAGCGGCGGCGGTCAGCAGATGCCTCCGGTCGATACCTGCCTGGACCCGGCCGAAGCTGAATTCCTGGCGCTTCTGAATGAATATCGCGAGACCCTCGGATACGAGCCGCTGTCAAATTCCGCCGTCCTCAATCAGGTGGCATACGACCATAGTCTGGACATGGGTGAGCGAGCCTACTTCGACCATTACACGCCTGAAGGGCTTGGGCCCGAAGACCGTGCCGAGGCGGCGGGCTACGCCGGCAACGTGGCGGAAAATATCGCCGCTGGAAGTGGCTCCACAACTGAGATTCTCGAAACCTGGCAGCAGACGCAGGAGACGGACGAGATCCTGCGCTCTTCGTCGATCGTCGTCGGAATCGGACGCGTCTTCGTTGAGGATAGCCCCTGGGACTGGTACTGGACGGTCGAGTTCGGTTACGTAGCCGACGCAGCGCCAACCAACTGCAGCTAGATTTAAGAGAGTTTCGGCGTGGCCAAAATTCACTTGACGACATTCTGCAATTTTCGGAGAGGCGATCTCTGCTCGTTGCCGAATAGTGAAACGTGTGCGATAAGCACTGCGGGGAATAGGCGTCCCGATTGGAGGGCGCCGATCACTCAACTGAGAGGGGATTGAATGAGGAAGCCTTTGCACAGGAAACCGTTGCTATTGACAGCGTTTCTGAGCTTCATGCTGATCGTCAGCAGCCTTTCGGCTCTGGCGCTACCCATAACGGCGACGGATCAAGCGCGGGTTGATCGCGGCGGAGGCATCCACAAACTACAGGGGATCTCGGCCGGCGAGAGACCGGAGACGCTAACCTACCTTGATCGCACGACCGGGCGCGATCCGCAGGTCGTAATCGGGCCGGATTCGCGCGTTCAGATTACTGACACCACGCAAGATCCCTATAAGAAGATCGTTAACATCTGGGCTGGCGATCTGGACACCGGTCAGGGCTTTGGTTGTACCGGGACCTTTATTGGGGTGCGGGTCATCATGACGGCGGCCCACTGTGTCTGGTTCCCCGAATACAATGGTTATCCGCCATATCTCGAAGTTGTCCCGGGCCTAAACGTTGATCAAGAACCTTTCGGGTATTCCGTGGGAGACAACCTCTGGGTGCCGCAAGGCTGGATCGACGCAAATGGCGACATCAACGCCGGCGGCGACTTCGACTATGCGCTCATCGTTTTGGACGATGCGACACTAGGCAACACGGTCGGCACTATGACGATCGGCGTTCTTGATGACGCCGCGCTGATGGCTCCGGACTTCAACCCGACCACGGCGGGTTATCCTGGCGATAAACCTGATGGCACGATGTGGACTGGTAACGAACCGTCCTTTACCTATGTCGGTCCGACCATTCTGGAGCATCAGATCGACTCGTTCCAGGGGCAGAGCGGTTCTGCCGTCTGGCGCGGTGCCGATCAGTTAATCGTTGGCATCGAATCCTTTGACACCGACACGATCAACGGCACGCGGCGAATCACCCAGGATATCGTCGACGACTACACCGGCGTTTGCCAGCAACTTGGCTGCACGTTCAACGTAGCAACAGGTGGAGACAATCCACCTCCACCGCCGCCGGGTGACGCATCAGCTTTCCAGCGCGTTTGGGAGCGCACCGACAAGCCGGTTGCGGACGGTCAGGCGACGCGCACCTGGATGTGGGGACCGCAGCCGAACACGCAGGTCATGCTGGAAGCGTATGACGAGGCGCCGAACGGTCAGCGGCAGGTCCAGTACTACGACAAATCCCGCATGGAGATCACCGATCCGGCGGTAGATCCCAACAGCATCTGGTATGTCACGAACGGCCTGCTCGCAACCGAACTCATCAGCGGGCGCATGCAGCTGGGTGACAATCGCTTTGACAACCGCGCACCGGCGAACGTCAATGTCGCGGGCGATGCGAACGATCCCAATGGACCGACCTACGCGACATTCAACCCGCTGTTGGCTGCTCCCGCGCAGCCTTTAGGAACACCAGTAACCCAGCGCGTTAACCGCGCCAGTCAGGTTACGGCTGATCAGACTCTTGCGGCCCAAGGAATCACCATCGGTTTCGTCGATGACATTACCAGCCATGGCATCGCCGCTCCCTTCTGGACCTTCATGAATTCGAGCGGCGTGGTCTACCAGAATGGCGCATTCACGACCGCGCCACTCTTTGAAAACGCATTCTTCGCGACAGGGCGGCCCATCACCGAACCATACTGGGCCGATGTACTGGTTGGCGGCCAGCTTCGGCTCGTGCTGATGCAATGCTTCGAGCGCCGTTGCTTGACCTATACCCCGGACAACGCCCCGGAATGGCGCGTTGAGATGGGCAATATCGGTCAGCATTACTATGCCTGGCGCTATTAAGGCGGTTGGTGGCGAATTCGGCGGCGCTCAACACGGCGTCCTGTTCCCATAGCCTGGACATGGGCAGGCGCGTGTGACCCGCGGCTAACCTTCCGAAAATTCTTTGAGAACCGCACCCGCCCCGGTCATTTGACCGGGGCGGGTGTTCTTTTGCAGGAGGTCTCGAACCTCATGCTTCGATGCAGCGCATACCCTATCGCTCTGACTAGCTGGGAGCGACCATCAACTGCCGATTACTCCTGAGATATCCTTCAAGCACATCCAGCCCGTTTCCTGCATACGTACGCGGGTAAAAAGATGGTGACAGGTTCAACGAGGCATGGTATGCTAAGTGTACGTACACGCTGAATGTACAGTGTGTGAGTGCTTCGAATGAGTAAAGAGGTGAGGTTGCATGTTGTTCTTTCGACCGGGTTCTCGCGAGCCTCGCACCTACTCTTTGGATGAGGCTGCCGAGTTCCTTGATTTTGACAAACAGGCGGTCGCCTACTGGCTGAGAATGGGACATCTCCCGGGACGCAAGGATAAGCAGACCGGCGAGTGGCGCGTTCCGCCGCAGGCACTGATCGAGTTCTTGCGCGAAGCTGAAGAGCCGATGCCTACAGGTGTGGCCCGTCGCGAAGAGGTTTTCGTTCAGGCGGAACGGACCGCCGTTCGTACCTGAATTCGAGTCGTCGAGAACCGCTTGAGTTCTCCTTTTGAACATCTTTCTTGGTGGTAGCTGGGCCCCCACCCCGGTTATTGCTACTCTCCCTCCCCGGAATCGGGGCGTGTACAGTCTCCCCACGATAAACACGCCCTGTTCCGGTTCCTTTTTGCTCAGGAAACCGTTGACCAATACAGCGCATTGAAGAGCAGGCGATAGGTGCCACGCGCCTGGGCGCGGAACTGTGGGCGGAAGCCGAAGAGGATGACCCTGCCGCTGCCTACCCGCACTTCGACCAGCGCCGAGCGTCCACGGATATGTTCTGGCCCGAGCATCCAGCCTGCCAGAAGTTGATTCGACAGCGGGTAGCGCCCGACGACGCGGGCGCTGCCGCCATTCGATTCGACTTCGAAGGCAGGCGAGTTGACGAACATCGCCGCCGCTTCGCGATCGTAGCCGTAGGCGACCGGGTGCTGCGGATCGAGGATCAGTCGCAATAGCGAGCCTGGATTGTAGAAATCTTCCGACTTGACGCCTTCAAGAACATTCGTGACCGGCAGGTAGAGATATTTGATCGCCAGCTCGCAGGCCGAGTCGAGCGTCACCAGTGTTCCGCCGCGATGGACGAACTGCCGCAGGCGCGCAGCGCCGATCTCGCCGATGCCGCCGCATATTCGACCGGGTAGTCGCTGGCACTATTGCCGTCGAGGATGTCGCGGGCTGACTGTTGCGGCAGGATGATGACGTCAAACTGATCCGATAGCTCGCCCTGCCGGATGTCCTGGCTACGCACCGTCTGGAATTCGAAGTCATATTGTTCGAGGATGAAGCGGGTCCAGCCCTCGTCTATCCCACTTGGCCGGTAGGATCGATAGAGACCTACCTTCGGCGTTCGAATCTGCTGCGCTTTCTCGCGCAAACTCGACAGGGATACCGCCCCGACGGAAACGTGCGACGCCGCTGCGATCTCCTCCGCTTCCTGCGCGCCGATGCCGGTGACGACGAACGCTCCCGGCGAAACGCCAGTATCTTCGAGCGTCGCCGGCGTAGCGCGAGACAACCGCCCCGTTGCGCAACATGCGGTTGATCGCCAGCGTGCTGGCGTTGACCCTGGGATCCAGGATGAACGCATCGCCGCTTCCCCGAAGGCCACCGCTCGGTAGATCGACGCGCGCGACCTCCTCCAGATTGGCCTCGAACTCCGTCTCAATCTCGACAGCCTCGACGCCCATCTGGAGCGGAAGCGAGTGAGCGGTGATGTCGTAAGGTGGTTTCGGCGGTCCGCCCGGGTACTGCCGGAGGTTTGGATAGTCCTGTCGCTCCAACAGGGTCTTGGCATAGCGGCCGAAAGGCTGGCTGGTGAAAACGACGTGGGAGCCCTCGGGATACTCGACACCATCGGCGGAGAAGGCTTCATAGGAGCGGTGAATCTCGATGTCGCCCTTTTGCAGGGTCTGAAGTATCTCGCTGACCGTTACTTCGTCCGGCTGGCCGGCCGGGATGACGAAGGCATGTGGACTGGCCAGCTTAAGGGCGTCCTGGGCGATGCGGTAGAAGTTACGCACCCAGCGATCCCGGTAGGCGGCGGCATTGTTCAACAAAGCAAGCGTGGCGATGCGGTTGTATTCGACGATATCGCGCAGCGTCCAGGTCCCACCGCGCCATGCGACCGGGTGGTTCCAACTTGTCATCAACGGATCGAAACCACGCGCTTCTTTAAGGTCGGATTCTTTCAGTTCGATTGGCGTCGCGATCTTGACGCTGGCGGCTTCAGAGAGAATACGCACCCCACCGTGGTAATGCTGATAGGCGCGTGAGGGTGAGAAGGCGTCGAAGATGACATTGGTGGCGACGCCCGTTTTTCCGGCTGCCGTGAGGTCTGCCGCCATCGCCTGGCCCATCAACGCCACCTGTTGCACCAGCAGCGGATGAACGTTGGGATCGTAAGGGTCGATGAAGGGCGGTAGCACATAGCGCGGTCCGTCGGACATCATCTGGTGCTGATCGAAGACGATGTGCGGTCGCCAGACATTCTGAATCTTCTCGATCGCCAGCCGGTTTTCGACCTGCGTCAACATGAACCAGTCGCGGTTGTTGTCGTGACCGGTGTAGCGCTGATAGAGGGTCGGTGGAGCCGAACCTTCGTGGGGCGTGCCGAGCGTCCGCTCGTACCAGTCGGCAACCAACTCCATGCCGTCCGGGTTGAGTGATGGCACGAGGAGCAGGATCGTCTCGTTCAGAATGCGTTCAATTTCGGCGTCGTCGCGCGTCGCCAGCTCGTGGACAAGCTCCGGGCTCATCTGAACCGAGCCGACCTCGGTGGCGTGGATCGCGCAGGTGACGAGGACGATCGTGCGCCCTTCCGCAATCAGCCGTTCGGCTTCAGCCTCTTCCAGATTGCGAGGATCGACGAGGCGTTGCTGGATCTCTCGATAGCGGTCGAGCCTGGCCAGGTTGTCCGGCGAAGAGATCGTTAGCATCACGAAGGGTTGACCATCGGTTGCAACGCCAAGTTGTTCGTAATGCACCCGGTCGCTGGCCGCCGCAACTTCCTGAAAATATTCGAGCATATCCGGCCAGCGCACGAGCTTCCGGTCGCTGCCCATCCTGAACCCGAAGCGCGCCTCCGGCGTCTGAATCTCCGCCACCTGGTTTCCCTCCACACCCACCACAGAAAATGCCCGGAGTGATCCTAGACGATGGCGTGGATTGTCGCCCATCTATTCCGGCCAGTTGCAAGCTTTTCGAAGCCGTCGACTACTTCGATCAAGGCCCGAGCTGGCCGTAGTCGATAGCGAGGATACTGCGAATTTCGTCATGGACGAAGGGGATGACTGACACCGCAATCGCCCAATGTTCGTCCCATTCATCATGACGATCTAATCCAACAGTTGATTCTCCGGCATCGATCAGTCGTTGCCAGGGGATGCCCAGGTGACGTTGCTTGAATTCTGGGGAGATGTGCTTTGCTGCCTCGCCAAGCCGGAGCAACTCGAAGAGCATTGCGCTACGCCGAAGATCGTTCAACTCCATTGTGGCCCGATCATCATTCGATAGGAGTTCCGCAATACCGGCGCAAGATTCCTCAATGGTGTGCAAGCGGAGCAAATCACGATCAATCGGTGGTGGTGCTTCGGTCTGGCCAGAAGCGAGTGTTCGCAGGCTACGAACACCAGATCTCGAGGAGTAGATTGTCTCTGCGGTATCCAGAACGTGTAGCCTGATGTGCTTATTCAGCCCCCCTTTGCTTACAAGATCGACGTTGCGGCCCAGGATTGCCGAAAGCTCTCTCTCTCAGGTCGCCAAATTCGATCAATCCTATTTGAGCATCGTCTTCGAACGCGACAAGACATCGATATCGCTTCCATCCCGGAAATCCTCGCGTAGCACCGAGCCGAAGACCGCCAATTCAAGGACATGATAGCGACGACAGATCTCAGCCAGCGTTTTATCCGGGATGTTGAAACTGCTTTGTACGATCACCCAGCCTCCTCGCTATTGCGCGCCCTGGTAGGTTATCGACCGTTAGTGCAGTTCGGAAATCAGATCTCCTTGATCCCGCGCTGACTCTAGCCAATTGAAAATGCTTTCCGGGTTCTTCAAGC
>CAVUYM010000008.1:0-414008 GCA_963745675.1 uncultured Chloroflexia bacterium | reverse complement strand
TCCAACGCGCCAAACGGCCACGCATGTCGTCTAGCCTCGGCTGAGATGCCGAATGACCGCAGAGATTGTCAGCCTCGTTTGGGTCGAATGCGAGGTCGTAGAGCTCCTCGTCCGCCAGCTCATGCTCGGCCCAACCAAGCTCGATCAGTCTGTCTTTGCTCGGGCTGTCATCGATGTTTGGCAAGACGGGCTTGCGGCGCGATCCGAAGCGACGAATGTATTTCCAGCGCTGCGTACGCACCGCTCGTTGCGGCTCGAAGGAGGCGTGGAAGGTAACCTCGGCGAAGATCTCCTCCCGAACCGACGGCACTTCGCCACGCACGACGGGAACGAGGGAATAGCCCTGTAGCCATGGAGGCGCTTCGATCCCGGCAACGTCGCAGAGCGTCGGGTAGAGATCGAGATGGGAAACGAGGCTGTCGACAGCCTTGCCACCACGAAAGCCTCCCGGCCCACGCAGGATCAGCGCGACCCCGATCCCACGATCAGTGAGCGTACCCTTGCTACGAGGGAAGGCGACCCCGTGATCGGTCGTGTAGATGACGAGCGTGTTGTCGGCCAGGCCAGCAGCATCGAGTGCGTCGAGAACGACGCCGATCTTGCGATCCAGACGACGAACGGATGCCAGGAAGGCTGCCATATCACGCCGGATGGCCGGATCGTCAGGGAGTGGCGAAGGCGGCTGCACGAACTTCGCCATTTGTTCGATTGACGCTTCCTCCGCAGCACTTTCACCGAAGGAGCGCCCGACCCGGTGGGTTTCGACGAACCCGGCGTCGAGGAAGAAAGGTTGCTGCGGGTGGCCAGCCAGGAACGAGGCCGCGGTCTTCTCGACGCGTTCAAGATCGAGATGGATCTCTTCGTAGCCACAGGCAGAGATCCCCTCCTCAGCCGCAACGTGCTGAAAACCGGCCAGGACGGTGTGGTATCCGGCGGACTCGCAACGTGTGAGCCAGGTGGCGGCCGGGATCGTGCAATGCGAAGCCGCGGTGGGCCAGGCCAAGCATGCCGCTCGAATGCGCATCTTGTCCGGTCAGCAACGCTGCCCGCGATGGTGAGCAGGTCGGCGCGGCGCTGAACGCGTCGCGAAACGACACTCCTTCGTCGGCGAGACGCTGGAGATTCGGCGTATCCGCCGGGTAGCCATAGGGCTGGATATAGCGCCCGGTATCGTGCGAATGGAGATAGACGATATTCGGACGCTCCATCAGTTCGATGCGAGTCCGGTTGTTTCAAGCGCTGCCTTCGTGATGTCGGCGATGATCTGCTCGCCTGCGATCTGGTCCGGGACACCGCTGGTGAAGACGGCGATGATCAGCGTGCCGTCCGGCGTCTTGATGAAGCCAACGTCGTTGCAGACACCCTCAAGCGAACCGGTCTTCGATCCCCAGCTACAGCCCTCTCCAACCGGAGCGTTGCGTCCGATGCGGCGTCCATTCTGCTGCTTTTCGAGCGTCGCGATCATCGCCTCACACGAAGCGGGTGATGCCGCAGTACCGTCGAGGATGGCCTGGATCGAACGGGCGTAGTCGTCCGGCGCAGCCCAGTTCTCGAGGTCGGGGTTCGCGGCTGAGCGGCCTGCCATCTTGCGGGCAAGGACCGAGTTCTCCATGCCGAGTTCCTGCATTGTCGTGTTGATCGCCGCAAACTCCCCGAGATCGATCAGATAGTTTGTCGCGGTGTTGTCACTGATCGACATCATCAGATAGAGGATGTCGGCCAGCGTCAGCTGGATGCCGCCGTGCATGTGCGTCAGCACGCCGCTGCCGGGCGTCTTGTCCGAACGGTTGAGGGTATAGACATCGTCGAGCGCCAGTTCGCCGCGTTCGATCTTGCGGTAGATCTCGACCATGATCCCGATCTTGACCGTGCTTGCCGCCCGGAATTGGTGGTCGCCGTTGTGCGACCAGGTCGAACCATCAGGCGCGATGACAGCCACGCCGACGGTTGCCTGCTCCCCGGCAGCTATGACGGCAGATTCGAGTGATGACCAGTTGATGGACATAGAATTTCGTTCCCTTCTTTGCCGCCATTGTAGTTCGGTCTGGGCATCACCTTGCCTGACTAGCAGACGCTGCTAATTCCAACCTCAGGCCAACAACCATTGAACTGTTCTGTGCGATGGCTAGAGCCGCTTGATCAGGTGGATATCCTCCGGCTCGTCGGCGAATAGCTCAGGATGCGGTTTCTCAACTGGCTGGCAACCGTGACCGGTGTAAAAATCGATGGCCGGTCCGCTCGGAATTGCCGAGACGTACATCGAAGTCGCTCCACTTTCGCGAGCAATTCGTTCGGCTTCATCCCAGAGCAACCCGCCAACGCCGCGACGCCGATAGAGACGGCTGACGTGCATATAGGCCAACCAGGCCATCTGCGGTTCGAGTTCCGCGACGACGATGCAAATCCCGGCTAGTTCTTCGCCATCGAAAGCGGCAAGCAGAGTACCGCCGCCCTCAACCACCGGTCGCCATTTATTGATCTGTGACTGAAGTGTGTGCCCACCCGATCCCTCCGTTCGAAAGGTCGGCACATCCCAATCGACGGCATAGCGTTCGAGCTTCCCATCGACGACCCGGTAGGCATAGTCGACATATTCCGAACGGTCGATCTGGGCGATGAGGTCAACAGATTCGGCTGGAAGGTGACAGATGTCTCATAGTTTCCCGTCAAGGAGTCATTGAAGTCAATCTCCTGATAAGGGTTCTCGAACCTCTCTCCGGTCGCTTGGACAACAGAGAGAGGCTTGAGAGCGATAGGCTATGCCACCCCGACGCGTTCGCCGGGAACGGCTTCGATAGCAACGTTCTGGGCCTCTAGCGGCAGCTTCATCAGCAGCAGCGGGTTGTCGTCGGCGGCAACCCGGCAGTGGCGGTCGATGTCGCAGCCACGGCAGCGATGGACGACGGCCTGCTCGCCATTGCGGCGTGCCAGAACGCCGACCGGCTCCATCAGCGAACGGCACTCGCTGGCCCGGTCGCCCGGTGTCTTGAGGTCGACGTGCAGCGACCAGAGACAGTTCGGGCAATGGTTGCGATGTCGTCCGCCGGTCAACGGCATGCCGATGAAGGCCTTGCAGTTGTGGCACTTGAACGACTCGCTGGGCTGGCTGCGTCGTAACGCGCGCGGCATCCCTTCGGGTTCCAGCGAAAGGGTCGACGCCGGATGGTGTTGGCGTTTCCTCTCGAAGTGGCTGTGAATATCGTCGTATTCGTCATAAGCGTCGTAAACGTCTTGTGCGTGATGTCCACGCAGTGATCCCATATAAGAGAGCTCCTGTGGCTAAATGTTGCGGTTTACAGGGTGTATTGACAGCCGCAACGGCGGCCGCGAAGCTCAGTTCATGTCTCAAAAGATCCTCCAGTTTTGTTCATGCAAATAGCGTACCGGGCTATGAAGACCGGCAAAAAGCGGCAACGACGATCGTTGCGGCGGCTAGCTGGAGGTTGGGATCAATTCAGGAGGGACTGAAGTGTCAGGCCCATGTCGATGCACAACCTGTCAGCTAGCTGACGCAATCGCCGGCAAGCACCCTGGCCAAAGCTGTCTGGTTGTTCATCAGGCCCCCGCTTTCTAGAGCGGTTGTAGGGAGATCAAGTCGATCTCCACGGCAGATCGTAAGGCATTGGTGCGAAAAACTCAAGATGTTGTCAACCCAGAGCCCTCTCTCCCGCACCTCGATGACCAGTTGATTGAAACTATTCGCCTTTCTGTGAGTGGTCCGCAGACAGGTGCTTGATTAATGTAAAAGAGTAACGTACACTATGTGCGTTGCAGTTTTCCAATAGAAATGCGGACCGATGGTAACCAAGGAAGAATGGATCAATATCACCGAAGCTTTACGGCGCTACCATCGAGCCGGTATGTGATTGCAAGACTTATCGAGCGTGGAGAATTGAGACTCGTCAAAGGGGTCGATCACGCCGTATGCGTGTTTCTGATATCGAATCCGCACTCACTAGCGCTTCGTTGCCGCCGAGAACCCAGGCCAAAGAAGCGGTGGATGATGCTTTACGACGAGTGTACTCAGTTCATCACCATCTCGAGTCGTCGCTTTTCCCAGGTGATCACCGCCCTTTGAAGATCGAGGAATTGCGAAATGGTCGATTGGGTAATGACCTAAATGTCTTCTTGGAATTGGCGTACGGTGAACGCAAGGAACCCAAAGTTCAAATCAACGAGAGAATCGACTTCGTCCTGCAGTTGCTGTTCTGGGCACCCATGGCTGACGACTATCAGGTTCCTCGTGAATTCTGGGAGACTGAATTGGGGCGGATAATCTCCATTGCGAAATATCTCGCTTATGAACGGCTGATCTGAACTTGTGACGGTCGGGGAGGCCGCGATAGCTCCTCAGAGAACATGCCACACTGTATAGATGGCCAGATGAGAGCATCTCGATTATGTGAGGGATCGTCTAAGTGCCCAGGCCCCCGTGGTCCGCGACGATGTCGACAATCTTCTCAGGCAAGTCGATTCTGGAGATAACGAAGGCGAAGATACCAGGGACCAGCAGGATCGAGGGCCGCCACGTGGACCACATAGAAAAGCAGTCGATGCGCCAACACCGACTGCTTCATCTGCAACCACTATCGCGATTCCGAGTTGGCCCGTCATGGATGCGTACGCCTTGTCCAGTTTACCCTCATGCTGCGGGACCTCCATTCCAAGAATTCAGGAGGCCAAATGGCCAATCTTCCGTCCCGCCAACTCCAGTTGTTCCCGAATTGCATTGACCGCTTCCTGCAGGTGCCCCGCTGGTACAAGCATCAGTACGAGGACCGCACCAAGGTGGACGGCGACGTAAGGCCACTCCTTCGCGGCATCGCGCTGCATGAGGTGCTGGCCGGGGATGCTCGCCCGTTCCAGCAGGGACAGCCGTTCCGCGATGATGTCCGCGTAGCTTGTAAAGCGTGCGCTACCGGTCGCGAAGACCGGACGCGCTCAAGCCCGGATGGCGTAAGACATCGACCAGGTAGTGCAGGGGGTCAAGTGGGAGGGAACGGCTCCGGGAGATCGCCACAACCGGCGAGATCCTCGTGATGAGTCATCTCCTACCGCCCCCGAATTCCTGGACCACCATCCTGCGCGCCAAAGTCGACCTTGTGGTCAAGCACGATGATGGAATCCTTGAGATCATCGATTGCAAGGCAGAGTGCGCGGGAAAACGCGATCCAACAACTCTTCCTCCGTCACGAATCGTAGTCGCGGCCAACTACGGAATCACGATCGAGCTGGGCGATCACAACCACCATCCAGAGGCGGTTCAGACGTCGAGCCGCGAGCTTACAAAGACGTGTGAGCCCACGTGGAGGCCATCCTCACGGTATCGACGGCATTCAAGGCGACGAGCGGATACCAACTTCGTCACCCCTGTGTGGGTGGTGTCCCTACTCTCGCCACCGCTGTCCTGCGCAAGCAGCGAGAGGTTCGGTCGACGAGCTACGTCCTATCCTCGAAGAACTCGCCGCATCAGGCAAATCCGGCATCCGGCCGCTTAGGCAAGTTCCAACACCAGCATCGCTCTGTCCTAAAATACTCGATTGGGGCGATGCTGGTCGCTCGTCAATGGATACCTTCGACGGCAACCAGACCACCTAACGACGCACAGCAAACAACATATGAAATGGCATTTGTGCCCTCGTCAAATATGGTGATCCCATCGGGCGGTATCCTTGACAGCATGAATACGAACCAGGAACTCACAATCCAACCGCAATCGCGCAAAGCGGATCTAACTTCGGTCTACGATCTGACGCTCGAAGAGATCGAAGCATGGTGCGCGGAGCATCGCCATCCTGCCTATCGCGCACGCCAGATCTGGGGCTGGCTCTACCGCCAGCGGGTCAGTAGCTACGACGAGATGGTGAATCTGCCGGCCGTTCTACGCGATCAACTGGCTGCCGAGCTTTCGATCAGGCCGCTCGAAGCGGTCCGCGAACTCTGGACCGATGTCGACGAGACGTTGAAGATGCTCTATCGGGGCAAGGACGGTCATCTGATCGAGACGGTCCTGATGTTCTATCCGAACCGGGCGACGGTCTGTGTCTCCTGCCAGGTTGGCTGCGCCGTCGGCTGCTCCTTCTGCGCGACCGGCATGGGCGGCCTGCAACGCAACCTGACGACCGGCGAGATGGTCTATCAAGCCGTCGACATGGCCCGTAGAGCCGAAGAGCGCGGTAGACCACTGACGAATCTCGTCATGATGGGCATGGGCGAGCCCTTCCACAACTACGCCGCAACGATGAAGTTCGTCGGCATCCTCAACGATCATGAGGGCTTCGACTTCGGAGCGCGACGGATCACGATCTCGACCTCAGGCATCGTGCCCTTCATCGAGAAGCTGGCCGAAGAGCCCTATCAGGTCAATCTGGCCGTCTCGATCCATGCCGCAAACGACGAATTGCGCTCATCACTGGTGCCGATCAACGATCGCTGGCCGCTGAATCATCTGATCGCGGCGGTGCGACGGTACATCGGGCGGACCCATCGACGGGTATCGTTCGAATATGCGTTGATGAACGGCATCAACAGCAGCGACGAGCAAGCACGCGAACTGGCCGAACTGCTCTTCGGCCTGCGCTGCCACGTCAACGTCATCCCCTACAACCCGACTCCCGGCGCGCCCTACGAGCGTCCGACCCAGCAGGGCACCGAGCGCTTCGTCGCCGTCCTCGAGGAAGCCGGAATCCCGGCCACCATCCGCTACTCCCGCGGCCTCGACATCGCCGCCGCCTGCGGACAGCTTCGCGCCGATCAGCTGGCCTCTTAGCTTCTATACAAATCCCATTCCTCGCTATACTGCCGCTAATTACTCATCCACGAGAGGCGCGAGCAGATGGCAACAACTCCGACGGTCAAGATCGATTTCACCGACCCAGCAGTGCAGGCGAATCCCTATCCGATTCTGAAGGACCTTCGAGAGAACGATCCTGTCTTCTGGAACGGCAATGCCTGGCTCGTGACTCGCTTCGAGGACTGCGTCGCGCTCTTCACCGACCCGAGGATGTCATCGCAACGCATCGACGCCACCTTCGCCGTCCTTCCGCCGGACGTGCAAGAGGAACTCCAGCCGCTGCGTGAGGTGCTCGGTGACCGCATGCTGCTGAGCGACCCGCCAAAGCACACGCGCTTGCGGACGCTCGTGATGAAAGCATTTTCGGCCCGT
Source organism: uncultured Chloroflexia bacterium (assembly GCA_963745675.1). Lineage (GTDB taxonomy): Bacteria > Chloroflexota > Chloroflexia > Thermomicrobiales > CFX8 > JAUIIK01. Next base: position 406,843 of record CAVUYM010000008.1, on the reverse strand, counting down.
GCCGCCGCCGGACGGCGTGACCGCATCCAGATGTTCTGCGACCGCTTCCTCGATCGAGATCATCGCGCGCGGGACGGCACGATGGACGTCATGGCCGATTTCGCGACGCCTCTACCCGGGTGGACGATCGCCGACACGCTCGGGATTCCCCAGGATCGCCAGCAGGATTTCACCCGCTGGGCACGCGCCCAGGTGCTGATCTATGACCGCCTCGGTACAGGCGACCGCGTCACGGTCATGCGCGAGGGTCAGGCCAGCATGCTCGAGATGAAGGCATACCTGGAAGAGATCATCGAGCAAAAGCGACAGGATCCGCAGGAGGACCTGCTGACCGAACTGGTGCAGGCCGAAGAAGCAGGCGACCAGCTTACGCTGAACGAGATGGTCGTCATGGTCGTCGCCATCCTGATCGGCGGCAACAACTCGACCGCCCACCTGATCGGCAACTCGATTCTTACGCTCGCTCGACACCCCGAAGACCGTGCCAGATTGCTCGCCGAGCCCGATCTGATTCGGACTGCCGTCGAAGAGGTGATGCGCTACGAGAGCCCGGTGATGACGACGAGCCGCGTCGCGACCGAGGATATGGAACTCCACGGACGCCAGATCAAGGCCGGTGACAACGTCAATCTCATGATCGCCTCGGCCAACCGCGATCCAGACCAGTTCGAGAATGCCGACACCTATGTGATCGACCGCCGCCCCAACCGCCACCTGACCTTCGCCCATGGCCCGCACTTCTGCCTCGGCTCGGCACTGGCCCGCAACGTCTCCCAGATCGCCGTCCTGTCAGCGATCCAGCGCTGCCCGAATATGCAACTGGTGTCGGACGAAGTCGACTGGGCGCGCGGCTTCGCATTCCGCCACGCTAGAACATTGCCGGTGACGTTTGATGTGTAGTGTTGACTCGACGAGCACCTGTTCACGTGGTTGAGAGTCGTACTGTTTCACGATGAGGATGGCATAAACATGGTAGGGGCGTGATTCATCACGCCCGCGCTTCGTCTCCACGAACGTACGCGAGTTGCGGACACCGGACGTGATGAATCACGTCCCTACACCGAACAGGTCACAGCCTCTTTGAACCAGCATGACAATTGAGCTCAAAGAGTATCCATTATGTCATCCTGAGCGAAACGCAGTGGAGTCGAAGGATCTATGACGTCGAACCTGTGGCTCGGCCGCAGCTAGATCCTTCGACTCCGCAAAGCCTTCGCTCAGGATGACACCCTTGTGGGTGTCCAATCAGGACAGAAATTGCGTCCTTACCCGGCTTTTGGGTGACACAGGTGGTGACGAGCCAACCACGTTACTCCTATGCGTCTCAAAACTCGCGAATATATCGCAGTAGAACGCAAGCGATCCGTGCGGCTATCCGTTCCAGTTCACGTAGACCGGGCTGGTCCAGGCCAGTTCACCGTCGGCCTGGGTGATCCAGAGCCAGTACGGGTTGACGCCATCCTGTGGATGCTCGTCGGTCCAGTCCAGCGTGATCTCCTTGACTCCCGGTTTGTGCGACAGGCGACGAGCGACGACCTGCTGCTCCAGCAACCGACCATCATGGCGGACTTCTCCCTTAGCAACATCATCGCGGGAGAAGAGGAACAACATCGTCGGCGTGCGGAAATCGAAGATGGTCCTCTCGTCGCAATCGACATCGAAGATGATGCCGTCCCAGTCGCCACAGGTGTGGCTGGTCCAGACGATGCGGCTCTCGTTCCAATCCTGGATACCTTCAAGCGGATTCTCAACGCTGTAATTCTCAGCCGAGGTGATGCGTCCGTTCCAGGCCCGTAGCTCGCCGCTCCAGTCGAGCGCTCTGCTGCGGCCACGGTTACGCGCGCCACGCCAGGCCAATCGGATGCGCATCGGTTCATCTTGCTCGGGGGCGGAGAGGCCTGAGACGGTGTGAACCGTTTCGGTGCCGCGCCGCAACTCGACCGTGTCTATCTCAGCTGTGCCGACGACACGGGCTCGAATACGAGGCTTCTCTGTCAGCTCGCACTCGCTGCCGATCTGATGGCCGTTGACGTCGAGATCGATCAGAATGCGAGGGCCCGATGTGCCGTAGAGACTGCGTGATTTCAGCGCATTCCAGATTGCGTCGCGGGATAACTCCGGGGCGCGGAAGGCTGTCAGACCACCCCGAACACCATTATGCGCCAACGTCGGCGAACTCCAGCCCTGGCGGGCGCTGTGGTCATCCGAACCGCCGGTGAAGCCAACCTTGTAGCCGCGCTCCAGCGCTTCCTTCGCGAACCATTCGAAGCGCCCCCATTGCGAGGCGATCTCGATGGCTGGCTCCAGCGCCGGCTCATGCCATTGGATGTCCGCCCTACGGCCACCGATGTGGGGCACGATCAGCATGTCGTCGCGATCGCGGTTCGATTCGTGCAGGCGCGTGATCGGATAGCGATCCTCGTTCTCGTCGCGGCGATCTTCGATCTGGGTGTGGCTGGAGCGTTGCGGGGTGCGTGGCTCCTTCAGGTAGATGTTGTGGTCGCCACCGGCTGTCGTGTTGCCGCTCCATTCGTAGCCGTGGAAGGTCACGAAGCGGCCAGAATCGTTGTATTCCTCAACCTTCTGGCAGAGTTCGTCCCAGAGTTCAGGCGTGATCTGGAAGTCGTTGCCCTGGTGCGCCGCCACCTGGACGCCGGCGACATCGCGGGCGTACTCGAAGAAGCCCTCGAATCGTGCCAGTCCCGACCGTCTCCTCGGTCTGGCCGTGGATATCGCCCCAGTAGCGATAAAGATCCGGTTTCGCTTCATGGACCTGGATTGGGTTGCTTGTCGCGCTGGATCCGAGGAGTGTATCGCTGGCAGTGATGCGAGCGATACCGGGTTCGTATATCACGATGCCGTCAAACCAGTGGATCCCAGCGTCGCTATCCTTGAAGGTATAGCGGTCTGGAATTCCGTCGATTTGCTCGGATTCAAAGGAGACGGTACCCGTGTAAAGGGGGTCCGGATTCCCCCATGCGTCCAGAGCGCGCACTTGCATACGGATGGGTTCGTCGACGATGGCATCCGAGGGAGCAACCACTTCCAGACCGATCGCGCTGTCGCCGGTTATGTCGAGCGTGAGGTCAGCCACACGTTCAAACAACGCAGTTCCAAATGGATCGACATCGAGTTGGAAACGGAACGGATGCTCCGGATGTGTTTGAGCGCGCATCCCTGCACTACCGCCTGAGCGGTCACCGAGAACGACAATCACTTCGTCTCCTGGCGCGAGCGCCTCCTCTGTTACGCGGATCGTCAACGCCCGCGACCAGGGGCGAATACCGGTACCACCAAAGGATGGAACAAGGGTCGAGTTTCCAGATGTCCGCAACGTCACATAGTTCGGCGCTGCAGGTTCGTCGAATTGCGGCGATGGCCAGTCGCTGACGCTGCGCCAGGCGATGCGAATGCGCCCGCCCTCATCGACGCCTGCGACGCCGGTCGTGTAGCGAATCGTCCAGGTCCCGACTGTTCCTGCTCGCACTGGATCGTCGGGTGAAATCTCGGCGGTCCCTCGCCATTCCTCGGCGCTGTACTCCACTCCACACTGCCTCTCCGTTTAATTTCAGGTATCTGCTTCCATACGATAGCCCAATTCGTGACACGGCTGGCTTCCGCCTGAAGATTCACGCGCGTTAGCGATTGGTCCGATTGCAAACGAAAGCCACACTCATGCCGTGTTGATATGGCTGACTCTTGCGATATTCGTCAGTCAACCTCGTCCAGCCCCAGCAACTCTTGAGCTGCCTCTCGTTCCATCTCCGCGATCATCCGAACACGGCGCTGGAAGTGTTCGGCCGGGTCCATTTCGGCGGCGAGATATGCCTTGAGAAGGTCGAGGGCGAGCAGGTCGCCGACGATCTGGGCGCCCAGGCAGATCACATTGGCGTCATCGTGCTCGACAGACTGATGGGCAGAGTAGACATCGTGGCAAAGCGCGGCACGGATGCCGGGCAGCTTGTTGGCGGCGATACAAGCGCCAATCCCCGTACCACATACCATCACTCCACGATCAAATGCACCCCTTCGCACTGGGTCGCAGACGCGCCGAGCAACGATTGGGAAGTCGATCCGTTCGGTACTGTGTGTGCCAACGTCTTCGACTTCGTGACCCCATTCTTCGAGTGCTGCGACGATTGTCGCTTTCATGGGAAAACCGGCATGGTCAGCACCTACAATGACGCGCATACGAAATCTCCTTCTGATACAGCGATAGCCACAATCTTCTACCCCATTAGCAGGTGCAGGCGGCACCCAGCCCAAGCGCCAGCCCGAAGAAGCACTCGCGTTGCCAACAATCCCGCTATTGGATATTCTGAAGTTGTCAGCCGAACCGCCCCGATATTACATCTCATCCAAAGCATTCCGAACGGAGACTGCCAATGGCTGAAGAGGAACACGAAATCCTCGTTCGCTTCGACTACAACGGAGAGTCCCTTGTACTTCAAGAGACGGAAGACGGCGACTTCAAACCGGGGGCGCACCCGGGTGAGGCTCACGTGGAAGTCGACCCGCTCGTCGAAGCCTTTGCGCGTAGTCCCTATGATCCGGTGATCGGCGCGATGATGATGGGCAGAGCTACCGGCGAGGTTATCGCAAGACCACCCAGAGGCGGATGGATGCGGGCAATCGCTTTGCTCATGGCAATCGGGATGCTGGGACAGCTTCCGGTCACGATGTACTTCGTCAACCGCGAGAGCACAAGGGGTCTGTTGCTGGCATCGCCATCGTTACTGATCGGAATCGCGTTTGCGTTGGGCGGTCTCCTGTTGATACGCCGCCTGGTGAACGACTCAAGAAGTTGAGCCAACCGCAGTCACCGCGAACCAGATTGCTCCATCATCCTCGCTGAAATTCTCGCTGAAGAGAACCAGGCTATCGACATCCTCGCTCCGCACTTGCCAGCAGAGATTCCCGGTCGTCGACTGATTCGGAGCGAATTCGCCATCTTCAACAGGCTCGGGAATGACCCCACAACGATCCGTTTCATCAAAAGTCGTGTAAATATTCCCGCTCTCTGTGCCGGCGAGTCGCAAGCGGAAGCTGGCATCGAAGGTGTTCGCCGCTTCGGTGGCATTGGAAGCGGTGACATTTGCAATCACGTACTGCCGCCCTTCAGCCGGAGGCTCGTTGAACATGTTGGTGTCCGCGACGATTTGATTCGCATCCGTAGTAACTGAATTGATCTGAAGTTCCCATCCGTCTCCGAGTGGGGCAATAGTGAGGAGCGGCACAGGCTTAGCCAAAGTGCCGAAGCCCGCTTCGCCGTCGATTTCGATTACCAGCGGCTCACGGCCATCCATGATCGTTCGGAAAGGCTCCGGAAGATCAGACGACGACGGGTCAGTTGGGCTTGGCATAGGTTCGGAACGTGCGTCAGTAGTTTGCGGTGTCGATTCATCGGCTGTAGTGCCAGCGACGGTTGGAGCGCTGTCGGCGAGCTCGTCTGTGCTTTGCGCTGTCGGTTCATCGACGAAAACACCGGCAACGGTTGGAGTAGCATTTCCAGAGTCCCCCCAGATGATGCCGATGACAACCAGGACGCCCAGGCAAAAGGCAGGGATTCCAACAGCGGCGAGGCAGCCAAAGCAGGCAATGCGCCGCCAGTTGCGTCCCGTTTTTGGCACGCTAACAGGTATTGTTGTCTGAGCGCTTGTCGATCCGGGCGTTCGGCTCGAAGTATCGTACGATGGCGGAGAAGGGACGTTACCAGAACCCAGGACATGTCCTGCAGTGCGCTGGTGATGTTCGGTATCGGGCACGTAGCTGTGCGGTGGCGGTGTATTCCCGCCCTCATGTTGGGGCATTTGTCGAGACGGTCTCGGCTTGATCTCCTGGTCGTCATCATCCGGACCGAAGAGGTCGTCAAGAGCATCGTCGAAACGCTCTTCTTCGTCTTCGTGATTATGATCTCCAGGGCGTTGATCGTCGCGCATAATTCCAGAAAGGTTGTCCCGCAGGACGCGAATACAAGCATAGCGATTGTAACGGATGGGATACGGGAGTAGAGGTGGCATCATGCCGACAGTTTTCACCCAGATCATCGAGGGCAACCTGCCGGGAACCTTCGTTTGGAAAGATGACCGGGCCGTCGCATTCCTTTCGATCAACCCACTGAATACAGGGCATGTGCTGGTCGTCCCGCGCGCCGAAGTCGACCACTGGCTTGACCTCTCGCCGGATCTCGCCCAGCATCTGATGACAATCAGTCACGCGATTGGCAAAGCACAGCAGCGAGCGTTCAATCCAGAGCGGGTTGGTATGGTCATTGCTGGTTTTGAAGTGCCGCATTGTCATGTACACGTCGTGCCAATGGATGGCATGCACCATCTGGATTTTGCAAACGCGGCGACCAGCTTCGACCCAGACGAACTCGAAGGTGCCGCAGAGTCCATTCGATCAGCATTGCGCGATCTCGGCTACGACGAGGTAGCAGGCTAGAGACAGGGAGCGAGTAAATGGCGAAACCATATATCTTCATCAGAGACATGCCGGGACGGCGGGAGGATATTCTGGCCGTCGCAGTTGAGGCGGAGGAGCGTGGCTTTCCCGGGAGTGATGGCGCCGAGTACCGGCGACAACCTCGCGCTGCTCCTCGCCGTGCTGGAGCGCACCGAACGCATCGTCGTCGGAACAGGCATCGCCAACATCTACACGCGCCATCCGAGCGAGATGGCATCGGCATCCTCGATGATGGAGGAGCTGCACCCGGGCAGATTTATTCTGGGTATCGGCGTCTCCCACCCGCCAACCCACCGGCGTCTCGGGGTTGATACCGGCCGTCCGCTGGGAGACACCCGTCGTTATGTCGCAGAGATGCGCGAATTCTGGGGCGACGCAGCCCAGCCAACGTTGATGCTCGCCGCACTGCGCGACCGCATGACCCGCCTGGCCGGGGAAATATCGGAGGGCGTGATGTGGGCCAACGGTGTTCGCTCGCATATGGCGCATTCGCTCGCACAACTGCCTGATGGTCTTCCAGATGACTTCATCGTCAGTAACGTCGTTCCCGTCGCCGTCGATGAAGACAGAGATGCCGCTCGTGAACGTGTTCGCAGGGCGCTGATCAATTACCTGCGGCTGGTGAATTATCAGAACTATTATCTTGAAGCTGGCTATGTCGATGAGGTTGAGCGCGCCCGGCAAGCGATTGAGGCTGGCGACGATGACGGCGTGCTGGCCGTTATTTCGGACGCGATGGTACATGACATTGCTGTCTATGGAACGCCCGACGATGTACGCGCAGGTTTCCAATCCTGGCTCGACACCGGCATGACGCACATGGCGCTCAGCGTTGCCGGCGGCGACTACTTCGCAGGTGTCCGCACCCTCATGGACGCCTTCGACGACTAGTCCTAAAAGGAGCCGGCCGAGTATGACCCAAACGAACGCTCAGATCGCTGAGATTCTCACCCAGCATTCGGACCTGATGGAGATCGCGGGCGAGAATCGCTTCCGCATCGCCGCCTATCGTAAAGCAGCGCGGGCAATCAAAGCCCACGAGCGCGCCGTCGCCGACGAACCCGATCTGACGGCGATTGATGGCGTTGGCGCAGGAATCGCGGCGGTCGTCACTGAAATCCTCTCGACCGGCAAGTACGGCGAGTTCGAGGACTTGCAGGAGGCTCTCCCCGGCTCGCTGCTGACGATGCTCGATATTCCCGGCCTGGGGGCGAAGCGGGTTCATCGCTTCTATCGCGAACTGAACATCACATCGGTCGGAGAACTTGAAGAATCTGCGCGAGGTCAGCGACTGCGAGCGCTGAAAGGCATCGGACCGAAGGCCGAGGAACAGATCCTCGAAGGCATCGCCTTCCTCAGAACGCGGACCGACAGATATTCGATCGGGCTCGGGTTGCCGCTCGCCGAGCGCTTACAACGCACGATCGCGGAGGCGACTGGCCATCGGGTCGAGATCGCCGGGTCGATCCGGCGCATGGCGGAGACGGTCGGCGATATCAATCTACTCGTCATCTCAGACAACCCATCCTCAGTATTCGGCGCCGTCGAGCAACTCGATGAAGTTGCAGCAGTGACGGAAGTATCTGAGGATCGGGCCACGTTCGCACTCCATCCTGGACCGGCGTTGCGCCTGATCGTCGCTCCAGCCAGCCGGGCGGGCAGTGCCTGGATCGAAGCGACCGGCTCCCACGCACATCTCCAGGCATTGGGAGGCGTCGACGCTTTGCCTGAAGCCGCCACCGAAGAAGCGTGCTACGAGGCCCTCGGATTGCCCTGGATCGCGCCGGAATTGCGCGAGAACCGCGGGGAGCTGGAGGCCGCACGCGCAGGCAAATTGCCGCAATTGATTGAGCTTGCCGATATCCGCGGCGATCTCCATATGCACTCCACCTGGTCCGACGGCAGTGGATCGATTCTCGCTATGGCGCAAGCAGCCGCCGAACGCGGCTATACCTACATCGCGATCTGCGATCACTCCGGTGGCCTCGGGATTGCCAATGGTCTCGATGCGGCGCGTTTGGCGGAACAGCGACTCGAAATCGAAGGGTTGAGAAGCGGCGCCCCGGTGCGGCTCCTGGCCGGTTCCGAGGTTGAAGTTCATCGCGATGGCCGGCTGGACTTTGAAGACGACGTGCTGGCTGGCCTCGAACTGGTCGTGGCGTCGCTGCATAGCGGGATCCGGCAGGATCGGGAAACGATCACCGAGCGCATCTGCCGGACGCTGGCCAATCCCAATGTCGATATCGTTGCCCACCCGACCGGACGGCTCATCGAGCGCCGTCAAGGTGCCGACTATGACTGGGACGCGGTCTATGCGGCAGCAATCGGGTCCGCAACTGCACTGGAGATCAATGCCGATGCCGCCAGGCTCGATATGCGAGAGGAACATGCCCGGCGAGCATTCGAATCCGGCTGCCTGATTGCGATCGATTCCGACGCGCACCACCCCGAGTCGCTGGCGAACATGCGTTACGGCATTGGCATCGCCCGGCGTGCCTGGGTCGAGCCGAAACAGGTGATTAACACCTGGCCGGTCGACGATCTACTGGCCTGGCTCAACGATGCCGGAAACTACCTCGAATCGAGAAGAGGCTGAGATCATGGGATATCAACGATCAGCCGAACTGTTCGCACGCGCACAGAAAACGATCGCCGGAGGGGTAACCTCCGACGTGCGGATCAACATGAAGCCCATGCCGCTCTTTTTCGAACGCGGCGAAGGCGCGATGCTCTACGACGTCGATGGCAACGGCTACATCGACTATGCCCTCGGACAGGGACCGCTGGTACTCGGCCACTCCCACCCGGCTGTCCTCAGCGCCGTCGATGAAGCCATGCGTCGGGGACAGATCTTTGCCGGGCAATCGGAACTCGAAGTGGAAGCTGCTGAAATTGTCGCGAAGTACGTCCCCTGCGCGGGACTCTGCCGCTTCAGCCTCAGCGGATCGGAAGCGGTGCACGCGGCGGTGCGGCTGGCACGGGCCGTCACTGGACGACCAAAGCTGCTGCGCTTCGAGGGCCACTATCACGGCTGGTTCGACAACGTTCTCGTCGGACCTTCTGATGATGGGACAGGCGCGGCGGCGATGACCGAGGGGCAGTCCCAGGGCGCGGTGGCAGAAGTTATCGTCCAGCCCTGGAATGACCTCGACGCCATCGAAGCCACCTTCGCGCAACACGGCGCTGAGCTTGCCGCCGTCATCATGGAGCCGGTTATGTGCAATACCGGCGTCATTCCACCCGATGCTGACTACTTGGAAGGCGTCCGCGCCTACTGCGACCGCTACGGAACTGTGCTTGATTCTCGACGAAGTGATCACCGGATTCCGGCTCGCCCCTGGTGGCGCGCAGGAGCGCCTCGGCGTGACGGCCGACATCGCAACCTACGGCAAAGCGCTTGCTGGGGGGTTCCCCGCTTCCGCAATCGTCGGACGAGCTGATCTGATGGAGCGCTTCGGCAGGGGCGTCAACCACTCCGGAACCTTCAACGGCAACGTCATCTCGATGGCGGCGACGGTGGCCGCCGTAACCGAGCTAACCAGGGACGACAATGCCGCCTACAAACGCATCGACAAGAGCGGCACGATGCTGATGGACGGGTTACGCGAGATAGCAGAACGCCACGACCTCCCACTCGTCATTCAGGGCTTTCCCGCCGCCTTCTTCGTTGGCTTCAGCGAGGACGGACCGTTCTCCGACGCAACCCAGTTCGCCGATCAGGTCGATCGCGATCTCTACGAACGCTTCGCTCTCGCAATGCTGGAACGCGGTGTGCGCGTCCTCGAACGTGGCCTCTGGTACGTCTCCGCCGTCCACGATGACGCTCACGTCGAGCGTACGTTGGAAGCCGCCAGACGAAGTCCTCTCTACCTTGCAGACAGAATAATTGTCGCTCAGGGCGTCGCTACGACATGGCGACGCCCTTAGCTTGATCGATCATTCCTTCGAGCACCTGGTGTGGTCGCTCTATCTCGCGCCTGCCAGATACGTGTGCTAGTCGGCCACTCCCGCCGGCTGGAAGCGGCTGGAGGAGAGGAAGTCGATGTTGTGGTCGGTCGAACCTCTGATGGCGAAGTCCGCCATGATCTCTCCGACGGTAGGTGAGAACTTGAAGCCGCGACCGGAGAAGCCGCAAGCGATCGACACCTGAGGATGTTCCGGATGGAGTTCGACGATGAAGTCCTCATCGGGCGTCATCGTATACATGCATGTGGCTGTCTTGACGACCGGACCGGAGGCACCTGGCATATAGCGATCGAGGACGCCTCGCAGATACTCGATCTCTTCATCTCCGATTTCCCGATTGATCTCACGCGCCGTCGTATCAGTGCCATAGTGCAAGCCGATTTTCAGACCTACACCTTCGTCAGCAGGCATGCCGTAGAAGCTGCCTTCTGGAACCGAAAGTAGGAAATCGGGAGCCCCGTTCTCGCTGTACCAGTGAGGTGAAGTAGGTTCGAAATAGCCGTTAATGATGCGTGTCACCTGCAGCGGAAGATTCAGATCGCCCAACAGTTCGCTTGCGTACGCGCCGCCGGCGATGATCATGCGATCCGCCAGGTAGCGGCCCTGATTCGTTGTCGCTTCGACTCCGCCGCCATCCGCCTCCCAGCTCAGAACGGTCTCAGGCCGCCGGATCGTCGCGCCATGTTGACGCGCAATCTCAAGGTGCGCCGAGATAGCGACTTCCGGTCGTTGGTAGCCAGCCTCAGCCTCGTAGGTGACGTTTACGCCCTCCTGGACACGCACACCAGGGAATCTGGAGCGGAGATCGGCCTCCGATAGCAATTCGCGAAACTGTGACCGTTTCAGGTCATCCACGGTCAGATTCATTGCGCCGAGGCGCTCATCGCTGATTATCGCGATCTCACCGAGGATCTTGAGAATATTCTGGCCAGATTCTTGTTCGAGTACATCCCACAGGTCGAACGCACGCGCCACGAGCGGCACGTATCCGTTCATCCCGGCCAGGCTACTGCTGCCGGCTGACTTGCGAATCATGCGGTGCTCGCCATGAGAAGAACCCTGATCGTGCCCTTCCTCGAACATGTCTATCCCGAGCACCTTTTGACCACGTTTGGCCAGATGGTAAAGCGAGGCGCTGCCCATAGCCCCGAGTCCGATGACGATAGCGTCGTATGTAGCGGTCAACGTCGTTCCTCTTTTCGATCAACACTCAACAAGTTGCTCTACTACAGCGACGGCGGCTGCCAGCCCCCGAGTTTACTTTCAATTTCGCGCGCGATCGCGAGCCCGATATCTTCGCGCCAGGCACGGCTGACGATCTGCACGCCAACCGGCAGCCCCTCCTCAGTCGTGCCGCCGCGGACTACGACGCCCGGGAAGTCCGGCCACGTTATAGGCGGCGGTGTAGCTGAGCCCTGCGATGTTCTCGTGACCGGTACGGTGGATTGGAGCAGCCTGGGAGTTGACCGGGCAGATCACCGCGTCGTAGCGCTCGAAAAAGCCCCAGATGGCACTGCGGTGAAGATCCCAGTCCAGAATCGTACGCTGGAAATCGATGGTCGAAACCTCGGTCCCCATCAGATCCTCCGAGGAAGTCGCGGATCATCGGCGATACCTCATCTTCGGCGGTTCCGGCAGCCTCAAGCGCATCGCGGTAGTTCTGTCCACCACTGGCGCCGAGCAAGCGGCCAAAGATATCCATTGTGTCGACCAGTTCCGCAGGCCGATCCTCCTCGACAGTCGCGCCGGTATCGCGGATGACGGCCGCAGCTGCATTGACGGCCGCGATGATGGAATCGACCGGAGTGATCGACGCCATTATCCGTGTAGACGGCGATTCGCAACGAACCCAGATCGATGTCGTCCGGGTTGCCAAGAGGCACCGGCGGAGCAGACGGATCGCGCCAGTGCGCTCCGGACATGAGCGGCAGGCTCAAGATGAGATCGGCAACCGTGCGTGCCATCGGGCCGCTCTGGCGTAGTTCATCGGTGAATCCATAGGGCGCATGCCAGGGTATCCGGCCCATCGTCGGTTTGATTCCGGCAATACCACAGCAATGAGCTGGATAGCGGATACTCCCGCCGATATCGGTGCCGATACCGAGCGGCGATCCTCCGGCGGCGATAATCGCACTTTCGCCACCGCTGCTCCCGCCCGGGGAGCACGTAAGGTCGTAGGGATTGTTGGTCCGGCCGTAGACGAGATTGTCGCTCTCACCCGCCATTCCGATTTCAGGCAGGTTCGTCTTGCCGAGAACGATGCCGCCAGCCTGCTTGAGGCGCCTGACAACGGTCGCATCCTCATCTGGAATGAAATCCTTCAATCCAAGCGTGCCGTTAGTCATGATGACACCGGCGACCGGGATGTTGTCCTTAACCGTGAATGGCACGCCGTGCAGGGGACCAAGCTCAGCACCATCGGAGCGTTGCTTGTCAGCCTGCGCTGCTTCCTCAAGCGCTTTCTCGGCGGTCAACTGAACGATCGCGTTCAGGGTTGTGTTGACTTCATTGATGCGATCCAAGTGAGCCTGGACGACCTCAGTTGACGAGACATCACCGGCCCTGATCAGGGCCGCTAGCTCGTGCGCTGGTTTGTAATAGAGTCGATCTGTCATCGTCACCTCCCAGAATTTCGATTCTTTGGGCATCGTAGACAGTATTCAGCGCCAGCGCCAGACGTGGCATCATCCCATCTCGAAGAGACGGTCGGTATCGAATTTCGTCGACAGCAACTGCGGATCGCCGTCAGTGATCAGGATTTGGTCCTGAAGATGCCAGAAACCGTCGAGAATCGGTTCCAGACAGACGACCATTCCAGGACGCAGCAAGCGAGTTTCGCCCGGTACGAGCATCGGCTCTTCCTGGTGCCACCAGACACCGACGCTGTGGCCGATGAGTCCGGCTACGACGGTTGAACGCGCTTCGATCAATCTGTTACGGCCAAAGTCATAGACCGCTTCGGCGCTCATTCCGGGTCGCAAGACAGCATCGATAGTTGTCCGATGAACGTTCAGAAGCGTGGCATAGCGTTCCGCCTGGCCGGTCGATGGGGACCCCATGACGGCCATCCTCGAGAGATTTGCAGCATAGCCCTGGTAGTAGCAGACGTAGTCGGTACGCACTGCGACGCCGGGCTCGATTGGCACGTCCCCTTCGCCACCATAGGTCACCGGTGTCGTGCTGGCCTGGAGCATGCCGTGGGCGCTGTCTGCGCCGTTCTCAATCATCCGGCCGACCATGCGAGCATGAAGATCGCGTTCGGTGTCGCCGGGACGCGCTTCTGAAAATACCTTCAGATGCGCTTCATCCTGGATTTCAATGGCGGCCTTGAGTCGTTCGAGTTCGATCGGCGTCTTGATATTGCGAACGCCTTCGAGGAGATCGGTACAGTCGACAAGGTCAGCGTCGGGCAGCAGTGACTGAAGTTCCAGCCAATGGTCCGCTCCCAGTTCACGACGCTCGATCCCGATACGGCCCGATGACAATGAACGACCGTCGAGTACTCTGACCGCTGCTGCGAAGGGGGACTCAAGGTATTCCCGGAATACGCGAATGTCTTCGATCCAACTGCGTTCTTCGGCCAGTCCTGCCGCAATCGCGCTGGCGACGAGCGTAGGTTCGCCCAGCGCTGGCCAGACGACGAGGGTCGCTCTGGGGGCGTAGGTAAAATCCTGCAGCCGGCCCAGGGTGCCAGGGAAAGTCATCCCCGACAGGTAAGCAACGTTCCGTCCCGATCTGGCGACGAGGGCGTCAATCCCAAGTGCGGCCAGCTCCGCCTGTAAAAGTGCCTCATTGTGTACTTGTTGCGCCACTGTCTGCCTCCGTCGAAGTGCCCGTGCTTGCTTCGACGATGGTAGCGCAAGGTTCATGCTGTGACGCGGACATACTCCGCTTCGCCCGCGTTAATTTGCGGGATGAAGCCCAGACCGGTGATACGTTTGAGACAATCGGGCCGGCCCACGATCTCGTATTCATGCTCATCGCCGGAACGTTTCGCCCGATACATCGCGGCATCGGCGCGACGAATCAGATCTTCCGGACTCTCGATGCCCTGGCAGCCCACTGCAACGCCAATACTCATCTGGACGGCGACTTCCTGGCCCATCACCTCCAACGGCGCATTCACGGCGTTTTTCAGGCGCTCTATTACCGTGTGAATATCCTTGGCGCTATCGATACCATCGGTGACAATGACGAATTCATCGCCACCCCAGCGAGCAAGCGTATCCGTTGCCCGTAGCCCGGCCGACCAAAGAGTTGCCAGATCCGTCAATACTCGATCGCCGACGTTGTGCCCATAGCGATCGTTGATCACTTTGAAACTGTCGAGATCGACAAAGTAGACTGCGACGTTGGAGTTTTCTCGCTCAGCCGCATAGAGTCCTTGTTGCAAGCGGTCCAACAACAAGCGACGATTCGGCAGCCGCGTAAGCGGATCAAAGTAGGCGAGCTCTTCCAGCTGTCGCCCATGGGCTTCGCGCTGGCGTAGCTTGCGGCTCAGCATCGCGGTTTGCACGGCAAACACAACAGCCAGAAGCAACGTTCCGGCCAAAAGCAATAGATAGCCCAACTCAGTTGTGCCAGTATCTCCGATCAGGTCCACGGTCCCCACCTTTTCAGACCCTAATCAGGAGTATTCTCCTTGTGATGAATTATCCCCTTAGTACGTACATGAGTCAAGGGTCTCTCTAAGTACAGGTTGCACGTACACCCATCTAATAACGCATTGACTCGCCGGTACGACGTATGGAGGGCTCGTACGTACGCGGATCTCTCGCCGTTTTCGAGGTGCGAAGGAATATTCATATCAATACTAGAAGGTCATGGGCGGAAAATGGCTACGGCCCCCGGTGCCACTCCGGAGGCCGCAGATGTAAGGTGCAGAAGGGAAGGGCGTCTCCTTCTGGTTTCTATACGTAGGTTACTCTGAGAGCCGGCAGCAAAGAGAGATTCCGTGGTCCCCACTGGTGCGGGCAATTTGGACCGTGTCGAAGCGAGGCATGGGACCAATTGCTACTCGGAGCATTCCACATGTGATCGGCTACACCACGGTGCAACGTAATCGCAGGTTGGGAGGAATCGACGAGCAACGTGTTCGTAGGAGTGGGGCTCATTCCGAGCGACATACGCATGCGAACCGCTGCTGAGCGGAGACAAGCGGTACGACTACGCTATTTGAATACCACTCATTGATATGTTCAGAGTCCCGGCAGTCCGAGATGCTTCACTGCGATATGGCGTGCTCAGGCTCGCAGCCGTGGGTCCAGTCTATCCCGCAGCGCGTCGCCCAGGATATTGAAGGCCAGCACTGTCATCGAAATGACCAGCGCAGGCCAGAAGACACCCCACGGATGCTGGCTCAGGAAGCGACTCGCCTGTTGGATAGAGCGTCCCCAGGAAGGAATATCCGGCGGCGGCCCCAGACCAAGGAAGCTCAAGCCCGACTCCAGCAGGATGGCAGTGCCCATCGCTAGCGAAAACTGGACGATCGACGGAGCCAGGATGTTCGGAAGAATCGCAAGACGCAGGATGCGCGTGGATTTCGAGCCGATCGCCCGCGCCGCCAGCACGTAATCATTCTCCTGCACTGCCAGCGTCGTGCTATAGGCGACGCGTTGGAAGCGCGGAGTATAGAGAATGCCGATGACCATGATGACATTCTGCACCGACGAGCCCCAGAAGGAGATGACGAAGATCGCCAGCAGAATCGGCGGAAAGCTCAGGATCGCATCGGCGAAACGCATCAGGATCGTGTCGGTAGGCGACTTGAAATAGGCCGCAGCCATACCCATGATGACGCCCGAGCGTCGCCGAAATCAGCACGCTCGACAGACTCACAATCAGCGTCAAGCGCGCACCATAGATGATCCGGGCGAACAGGTCGCGGCCAAATTCGTCTGTTCCCAGGAATCCGCCGTCGCCTGGCGGGAGCAGCCGCTGGTCCGCGCGGATCAATGAGGGATCGCTATCGGTGATGAGCGGCGCGGCGATGGCCGCGACACACAGCAAGATGATGAATCCACCACTGACCAGAACCCGGGGGTTCGTGAAAAACCAGGAAACCCAATCGAGCAAGTTCTCAACTCGCGCAGAACGGCGTTCTGATGGGTCCTGCGCTGTTGCCCCAATGCTTCTCAGGTCTTGCGCCACCGGGTGTCCTCCAACTAATCGTGCCGGATGCGTGGGTCAAAGAAGGCAAAGGAGATGTCGGTCAGAAAGTTGATGAGGACGAAGATCGAAGCCACGACGGCAACCACCCCCTGAACGACCGGGTAATCCCGGACGCCGATGGCGGTGAGCAGGTAGGTATTGACGCCTGGCCAGTTGAAGATCGATTCGACCAGGACGCTACCCGCGAACATCGCCCCAAACTGGAGGGCGACGATCGTGACGATCGGCAGGAGCGCGTTGCGAAACACATGCCGGTACAGTGTCGTCAGCTCGGTCAAACCCCTTGGCTCGCGCCGTCCGCACATAGTCCAGACCGAGCTGTTCGAGCATCGACGACCGGGTCATCCGCATCGTCAGCGCCATCGGTCCGAGCGATAGGGCAATGATCGGAAGCGTGCTGCGCTTCAGGTACTCCGGAAAGTCGTCCCGCGGGTCGACGTAGCCATTTGCCGGCAACCAGCCAAGCTGGATAGAGAAGACGTAGACGAGCAGGAGACCAATGACAAAGACCGGCACAGAAAATCCCAGCAAAGCGACAGAGGAAACCGCGGGATCAACGACCGACTGACGATAGCGGGCGGCGATGATTCCCAGCGGCATCCCGACAATAACGGCAACGATGATCGCCGGCACGATGATCAGCATGTGCGCGGCAATCGTGTCGCTATATCAGACGAAACCGAACGCCCACTGACGAACGATTCGCCGAAGTCCAACCGCACGACATTTCCAAGATAGTCAAAATACTGTTCGTAAAGTGGACGATCCAGCCCCAGTCTCTCGACGCACCGCGATGTCCTCTTCTGAGGGATTGGCGTCAATCCCGCCAAGAACCGCCAGCGCTGGATCTCCTGGCAACAGATGCAGCAGCAGAAATACAACGGTGATGATCAGGTAGAGCAAGACGATGGTCGAGATAGTTCGTCGAACAAGATATGCACCCAATGTGGACTACCCCCTCTCGTCGCACCGTCGGTGATTAAGAATGGGAGGGGCAGCGGTTGCCGCCCCTCCTAGCCTTCGTCCGGATCTACTCGTCGATCCAGACGTTTTCCATGAACGCTTCCGATCGCAAACCCAGTCCAGGAATACGTGTGTAGCCCATGACTGTGTTCTTCATCGCCTCGGCCTGTGGCCGGAAGAGGACGAAGATCCAGGGAGCCTCTTCAAGCAGGGCTCGCTCGAACTCCAGATAGATCTCCTTACGGGCTACCGGGTCGGTTTCGGCCCGACCGCGCGCCAGAATCTCCGAGAATTCTTGATTCTCATAGTTGACCCCGGCAGCGTACGCCGTACCGCCAATGTCGAAGTAGACACTGTAATAGTCGGGATCAGGATAGTTCAGGCTCAAGCCGTCCTGCATCATCTGGTAGTCGCCGGTTGAGCGCCGTTCGGTCAGACGTCGGGACATCCTGCGGCGATGTAGTTGATCGTGAATCCGAGCTGTTCCAGTTGCTGCTGTACGACCTGGGCAGTATCGGAGTGGACGCTGATCGACGCTACCGTGAAGTCCAGCGTTACAGTCAGTCGGATCGACGCCTGCTTCTTCGAGCAGGGCCATCGCCTTTTCCGGATCGTAGGTCCAGTGACCTTCGAGCTCCTCGTGATTCCAGGGCGAGCCCGGCGGGAAGAGGCCGCTCGTCATCGGAAGTCCCTCGCCACCGAAGGCGACCGCTATGACCGCTTCACGATCGATGGCATAGTTCAACGCCTGACGCACGAGCTTGTTATCCAGTGGTGGCTTGTTCACATTAAGCCGCACGAGGTTATAGGTGTCGAAGCCCTTGAAGAGCGTGAAATCTGAATTCGCAGTCAAGCTCGGCCATATTCTGCCAGGGGACGTACTCGACGAAGTTGATGTCGCCACTGAGCAGGGCGCTGATACGGGCGTTGTCATCCGGAATCGGCGTCTCATTGATCGTATCCAGATAAGGCAAACCCTCAACCCAGTAGTTCGGATTCTTTGCCAGCGTGTAGCGGACTTCTGGCTCGAAGGAGTCGAGCATGAAGGGGCCGGTACCGTTCATCTCGCGAGCCGGGTCGACACCGGACGTCGAGCCATTCCTTACTCGCTATACCGACTTCATTCGTCGCGAGTACTGCCAGCAGCGTTGCATAGGGTGATGCAAGGGTGAGCGTCACGGAGAAGTCATCGGTTGCTGCATACGAATCGATGTTCGCGAGCTCAGTGCGGCGCGCCAGACTGTTGGCCTCATCACGAATGCGATCGAGGTTGGCGACGATGTCGGCCGACGTAAAGTCCTGGCCCTCGTGGAAGACGACGCCCTGGCGCAGGGTCAGGATATATTCCAGTCCATCGTCCGACACTTCCCACGACTCAGCCAGACCGCCGATGAGATTGCCGTCGAGATCGTAGGTGATGATCTGATCGTACACATTGCCCTGCAATGACGAAGAGCTCGCCCCGTATGAGATGTGAGGATCGAAACCGATGGCATCACGCAACAG
Organism: uncultured Chloroflexia bacterium; assembly: GCA_963745675.1. Classification (GTDB taxonomy): domain Bacteria; phylum Chloroflexota; class Chloroflexia; order Thermomicrobiales; family CFX8; genus JAUIIK01. The sequence goes on along the minus strand of CAVUYM010000008.1, from coordinate 387,772 downwards.
GCCGAAATTCATCGTCCCGCCCGATTTTCCGTCGCCACCGCCCTGAGCTCCACCAGCGTCACTGGTAGCAGTTGGATCATCGCCAGTACCACTGTCAGCAGTCGTAGCAGTTGCATCATCGCCAGAACCGCTGTCAGCGGTCGTGGCAGTTGGATCGTCCGCACCGCCGCCGTCATCATCGTCATCGTCGCCACCACAGGCAGCCAGCAATCCTCCAACGATCGGGACGCTCAGCCCAAGCGCGGCTGTGCGTTTCAAAAAGCTACGTCGCGAAACGGAATCCTGGAACAGTCGCTCGACTAACTCGGTTGACAAGCGCTTGTTTTCTTCAGTCACAGTCCTGGTCCTCTCCTCAATTCGGGATCAGCCGCGCTTATCGCTATGCGCGTATCGTGCTGCTTGAACAGTTCAACGAATTCGGCTCCTCTATCCACGATGTGGTTGAGCAGCTTCCCGCCGGCCTCCGCGTCGAAACCCGATACGTCTCCCATGACGCCGTTTGGCGCAATATCCTGGGTATCGAAGTAGATATGCCCGGCTACATCACCGACAGCGACTTGGGTGCCGCCACGCACGACGAGATCTTCGTAGCTGGTGAGGTTCTCTTCTTCGACGAGATCCAGACGCACATCGTCCGGAAACAGATGCATGTTGAAGGACATGATCGGGTCGCTGCCATGTCCCATCGCTTTGCCTTCCTGACCGAAGGCTTCAGCCAGTGTTGCCGGGGAGAACAGGCGGAAGGGCTCGAAGCAGCCCATGCGCACGCCATATTCGCGCCGAATCTGGCGGGCGACGTGGTTCAGCAGGGGCATGTTGCCGTTATGGCCGCAGAGAAAGACGAGATGATCGAGGTCATGCTCGAGAAAGCTGACGGCGACGTCATACATGACAGCTTCGACGGTCGAGGCTTCGAGCGTCACCGTCCCGGGAAATCGCCGGAACATCTCGGAGTATCCATACGGCAACATTGGGGCGACGATCGAACCGGTGCGTTCTGCGACGCGATCGCCAATCCACTCGCTCAAACGAAAGTCGCCAACGGGCGTTTGTGGCCCATGCTGCTCGATTGATGCGCTCGGGATGAGCACAACCGGATTAGCTGCGTAGGCTTCCTCCGCTTCTTTCCAGGTCATCGATGCCAGTCGAACTTTTGCCACGAATGCTCACTTTCACTACGTCGCGAATATGTCACGTTGCCCTGCAAACCCGGTGACTGGCGAATCGCGCCCGTGATCCTTTGAGTACGGAGGGCAAATAAGAGTCGGATCTATCGTTACTCGATAATCTCAGCGCCGCGAGCGCGCAAATCGTCGTCGGAGTCCTCGAGAATTGACTCGCCCTTGTTGATCTGAGCCATCCAGGATTGCTCGAGCTTCATGCGCGCGTGCGTCCGCTCAAGGACGGCTTCGGCATCCTCTTTACGCACGACGACAACGCCATCTTCGTCGCCAACGACGATATCGCCGGGATTGATGATGACGCCGCCGCAGGAAATGGGCATATTGATCTGGCCGGCGCCCTCTTTCGTCGGCCCAACCGGCGTAACGCCGATCGAGTAAACCGGCAGCTGTACATCGCGCGTCTCGGCGACGTCACGCACGAGACCATCGGTCACGACGCCGGCGATGCCCTTCGTCTTGGCCATCGTGCTCATCACGCCGCCCCAGACCGTGAGGTTCATGTCGAAACCGCCGGCGATGACGATCACGTCGCCCGGTTGGGCCATGTGAATCGCTTTCGTCGCCAGCAGGTTGTCGCCGGGACGGGCCTTGACCGTCAGGGCCGTTCCGCAGAGGTGCGGCATCGGGGCATAGATCGGGTTGATCCGGGCATCGAGTGTGTTCTGCTTGCCCTGCACATCGGAAATGTTGGCCGCCGCCAGCCCTCGAAAGCGCTCGACCAGATCTTTATCCGCGCGTTCTATCGTCTTGACAATCGTGAAGCCAGGCTTTGGAGCCGACATTCTTGTTCCTTTCAGGCACAGCACTCTCGCTATCAAAGCCGGGAGTTAGCCGCCAAACTCATCTCGCACAAAATCAACGATCCGGTCGACGCCACGCCGGACCATCACCGCACCCTTCTCAGCTGACGCAACTGCAGGATTCCCGACAACACCGGTGTCCGAGCGGGCGCGCATGCCCTTGTACTGGATGATGTCGGCGTACGGCACGCCGCTGGTCGGGGTCTGATCCTGGATGCGATCCGCGACCACGAAGTCCGGCTCCAGATGGAGCATGATCGAGGTGCCGATCTCCGACGCGTGGCCGTTTGCATGCGGCGCGGAATCGACGATATCGGTCACCAGCGAGGCCACGTAGTCCCACCAGAAGACCTGGGCGCAGGTCACACCATGGGTAGCTTGCAGTTCCATCGCGACTTCGCCGATTGGCCCGATGTTCCCGCGATGGCTGTTCAGAAAGAGGATGCGCTTGAAGCCCCAGGGAATGACGCTCTCGGCGCATTCACGGACGTAGGCCATGAGCGTACTTGTCGAGATATTGAGCGTGCCGGGGAAGTCGCCGAGCGAGCGCGAAAAGCCGACCGGCAACGCCGGTAGCACAGGCGCGCCCAATCGTTCGCCCACCAGACGAGCCACATGGGTGATGACGATCGTGTCCGTCCCGGCCGGCAGGTGCTGGCCGTAAACCTCGACCGCGCCTGTCGGAATGATGACGAGATCCTGCTCCTGACGGATGGCGTCGAAATCGACCCAGGGCTTCTCCATCATGTACACGGCACTTCTCCTCTTTCGAGCTTCGGCACGCTTCTCGTCTTTTCGGGCTGCGATACATTCGTCATTCCCGGAGGACTGTTATCGTTCCCGTTACCGATAACATCGTACCAGTAGTCCCGGCTGCGTCAACATCATCGGCCCCGCTACAACGTCGAATGATTCAATGATTCTTTCTCAACCTGACGCTCTTTTTACCTTGTTTATGGCGATAATCTTCACTCAGCGATCGCTTATGCTGTTCAATCAGCTACTGCGTCCGGGCAGTGCGATAGACTAAGTTTCTATGGGAGCGTTCCCAAGCATTCGCCGGTAGCAATACGATCTCTGGCGAAATCCGCTTCCCTCCCGAATAGCAGGTCCTCGCAAACCGGCGCAGCCAGGACGATTCCATTCGATGGATGATGAGTTGGGATAGATGGCAACGGAACGCGGACGCCAACCTACGCTCAGCGATGTAGCCGCCCGTGCAAATGTCTCGAAACAGACGATCTCTCGCGTCATCAATAACAAGGGCGATGTCGCTGACTCCACCCGCAAGCGGGTCCTCGAAGCAATCCGGGAGCTCGGCTACCAGCCCAATGCGCTGGCCCGCAGCCTGGTGACGAATAAATCGCTCGTCATCGGACTGTCCGTGCCGAATATCGACCAGCCCTTTTTTCCTCAGATCGCGCGCGGAGTGGAAGACGCGGCCGAAGAGCTAGGTTACAGCGTCTTTCTCTGCAACTCATCCGGAGACGACGAGCGTGAACTGAAGGCAATCGAACGATTACGTGGCCATCGTGTCGCGGGAATCATCAGCTTCAATTCCCGACTCAACGATGAGACCTTCGAACGCGCAATCGGCGGACTTTTCCCCATCGTCATGGTCAATCAGGAAGTTCAGCAGAAACCGTCATCCGTGATCTGGCCCGGCTACGAATCCGGTGCGCGGATCGCTACGGAACATCTCCTCCGCCTTGGCCATAGAAGGATCGCCTTTCTGGGTATGAGTCAGACGAGCAATGTCGATACCAGGAAACTGGCAGGCTACTCCACCGCGCTCGAACGGGCCGGTATCGCTCCAGATCCGGCGCTGATTACGCGCGACGCCGGGCGCTTCGGACGAGGCTTCAATGATCTGCTCCAGGGTGGGGCCGATGCTATGGAGCGCATACTTCGGCTCAGCCCTCGCCCTGGTGCGATCTTTGCCACGAATGATCTACCGGCTGTCGGAGCAATCCAGTACCTTCACTCTCTCGACGTTCGCATTCCAGAAGAAATTGCAATCGTCGGGTTTGGTGATTCCAATGTTTCGAGCATCGTCAGACCGGCCCTGACCACTGTAGAAATTCCCCTCTACGAGATGGGCCAAACTGCATTTGCCACACTCATGGACCAGATACACAACGACGACTATGAGCCCAGGCAGGTCCAGATCGCGCCACAATTGATCATTCGGGCATCATCCGTTTCTTCAGCCGCGGCGCTGCAAACCAAACGCGACGGCAGCTAGCACTACAGCGGCCGATGAGCCCGAATCCGGTCAAATCCTGAATAAACGCGGCGACGCAAGACTGACGCGCCAGTGTACGTACAGTGATGGTGCGAACCTGACTTCCGACCGGTAACGAACAAACTGCAGCTGCCGTGCTAGTTGCGCAGTGCCGGCAGGACCGACCGGCCAAGCAATCTGAGGCCGGCTGCGGTTGTGACCCCGTGTGGGGTACCAAATTCGATTCGCGTCGCGCCTGCCTCGAAGAGCTCGTTACAGTGCTCGATGATTTCTGCGGGGGAACCAGCAAATGCAAACTTGCTCACAAGGTCGTCGCTTATCTGCCGGCCAGCCTCGTCAATTCTGTTCTGCCGTACCAGGTCATCGATCCGTCGCAGCAAGTCAGGATCTAGGCTGACTGTCGGGTCGAGTGGGGCAACGACTGGGAGGTAGAGAGCCATTTCGCGTTTGACAATCTCACGCGCCAGCGCTCCATCCTCGTCAACGACGGTGACTGCGCCAACGACGATGCCACACTGCTCGTCTCCGAGCCATTTACGCGCAACGGGAATCATCGCCGGATTAGCCGATCCGCCGAGTTTGACTTCATCAACATGCGGTGCTGCCAGGCCGACGAGGCGCGGCCCCCAGGATCCGATGAGCATCGGTACGATTGACCGTTCCCGGATGATATCGCAGGTTGACGTCTGCACGCAAGTTGACGGTGCGCCCCTCAAACGTCGTTGCTTCACCGGCGAGGAGATGCTTCACCGCTCGCAGCGTGTCGACAACCCGGCTGACAGCTCGCTGCTGTTTGACACCGATCGCATCGAGCCAGGCGCCTCTCGATATTCCCAGGTAGGCGCGCCCTCTGCTAACCATGTCAAGAGTCGCGATCTGCCCTGCAATCTCGACAGGATGAAGTGTGAAGGGGTTGAGCGACGCCGGGCCGAGGCGGATGCGCTTCGTCGCCATCGCCGAAAGCGTCAGAGGCACGATAGGTGGCTGAAAGGTCAGATCCGCGTACATCGATAGGAGGTCGAAGCCGTAGCTTTCAACTTGTTGCGCCAGTTCTCGGTATTCATCGGGCTGTTTATCAGTCTGGAATGCGATTGACACTTCGCGCGGTGAGGTCACGTTAGATCGCTCGTCTTCAGCGTGCGCTGGCGGATGCGCTCGATACGCATGATGAGTCGCTCTTCAGGGTCTGGGCAGGCTACGAGCGTATCCTGTTCCAGCCAGTCGTTTGCATCCAACCGGCGCTGCTTGGGAGGCAACAGCGGCAAAATGGACGAAAGCGCATAGAGGCAAAAATGTTTGCCGTCGGGTATGCGAATTTTGCTCGATTCGGTGAGTTCGAAGAAGTCGCCGACTTCAAGGCCACAGACTGAGCGCCCGTGGATCTCCGCAACAGTTACGCGCAGATCAAAAAGCTCAAACCGGTCTGCTGCTGTCATGCCGAACCTCGTCCCAATTCGCCTTGTCGATCATACTGACGAACTCAGCATGGAGTTCGGGCGACGCTGCGGCCAGTATAGGCGTTCGGTCGGCGAGATCGAGACGATCAGGAAGGGGCGAGCCGTCGTTGTGGGTGAGGATGCCGCCGGACTCAAGCAACATTGGCCATGCTCCTGCATAGTCCACGATCTTCTCCCCATAGCCGCGTGGCGAGACGCGATTCGGATTAATCACGCCGTCGAGAATCCCGCTTGCAACGAGGGCCAGATCGAGGGCAGAGCAACCAGCGATACGGACTCGCGTGCTTGAGCCCACAAGCAGCGGTTCGATCGCTTGCAGGGCAGCGGCGGTTTCGGGTCTCACAAAGCCAACCCGAGCACCATTCACGCTCGTTCTGCCGGAACCCTGGACAGGCACACCATCCAGTTCGACGGGCGTGCCGCGGACGACGGTGAAGATCTCAGCAGTCGGCAGATTACGAACACAACCGGCAATCGGCTCGCCGTCTTCGAAAATGCCGATAGAGAAAGCAAAGTAAGGGTAGCCAAAGAGGTGCTGATTCACTTCCAGCGCGCTTGCTCGATCAGTCAGATCAGATGGATCAGGATCCTTGAAGATCGGTAGCGAGGTTGCGTTGATCGTCGAGTCGATAGGGTCGATAACAGCGGTCAGTGACGAGGCCTGGTCGATATACCCGACCTCTTCGCTGAGAATATTCATTCGCGGGCTGGCCTGCTCCAAAAACTCCAGCGCGGCCATCTCCGCAACCTGATCTATACCCTTCGTGTCTTCACCATCAGCGCCCATCCCGACGACAACGGCTAACTGGCGAAACTCGGCACGCACGAGCGCCTGATGCACTCGTTCGCTACACTGAATCATCAGTTGCACGAGCTGTGCCGACCAGTCGCGATTAACCAATCTGCTCCCGCTGGTCGTCTGGGAGATGGACGTTCTCCTCGAATTCTCCAGTTGCTGCATAGATGATGCGCTCGCATATGTTCGTGACACGATCGCCCATCCGCTCGAAGTTATGTGCGATCCAAAGCAACGCTGATGCCTCCTCGACAAGATCCGGTTCGGCGATCATCTCGGCGACCAGTTGGTGATATATCCGCGTCCAGAGAACATCCATTTGGTCGTCATGCTTCGCTACGCGGCGTGCCATTGCAGCGTCTCGCTCAAGGAATGCTTCGATCGCGTCTGCCAGCTGGGACCGCCCCAAGGCTCCGAGATCGAGGATGCTCGGCGTGGCTTTGATAGCTGGTGGATCGCTGTACTCGAGAACGGTGCGGGCGACGACCTTTGCATAGTCCCCGATGCGCTCGAGCTCGGTCGCGATGTGGAGAAATGAGATCAGCTCGCGCAGGTCTCTTGCCATCGGCGCTTGGCGGGCGATGAGGAGGACAATTTCCTCCTCAATATCCCAGCGAGCACTATTGATCTGGCTGTCGCTGGCTATTACATCGTTCGATATTTCGACATCCCAGGCCCTGAAACCTTCAACCGACCGAGCGATGGCCTTGTCAACCATGCTGGCAAGTGTGACCGTCCGGTTTCGGACATCGCCAAGATTTGACGCGAACTCTAACCTTGCCATACGGGATAGTTCTCCGGTTTCGTCATACCGCTGGCTGACCACTCGACTCGCAAGGCAGCCCTATCGCGTCTAATTCAGAATGGCGGCACGCTTGCCGAAGTCCTTCGGATTGACCTCTTCAAACTTGCCCGTAGCAGAGAAAATAACTCTTTCACAAATATTCGTGACGCGATCGGCGATGCGTTCGAGATTGTGAGCCACCCAAAGCAAATGGGTCGCACGCGCGGCCGTGCTTGGGTCAGCGATCATGATTGTCAACAGTTCTCCATACATTTGATCGTAGAAATTATCTACCGCATCGTCCTGTTTGGCAATTTCGCGCGCGCGTTCCGGACTGTTTTCCACGTACGCATCAAGTGCGCCGTTCAGCATCAACAGCCCGGCCTCCGCCATTTGGGGGATGGTAGCAAGCGGCTTGAGCAGGGGCTCGTCTGCAGTGAGGAGCGTAAGCCGGGCTATGCCTTCAGCATGGTCGCCCATACGTTCGAGATTTGTCGCGATATGCACGCTGGCCATGATACGCCTTAAATCTCCGGCCATCGGGGCCTGCCTCGCTATCAGGGTGAGCGTATTTTCCTCAATCTCCCAACGCTTGTTGTTGATCGCCTCATCACCAGCGAGCACCTGCTGGGCAAGGCTCGTATTTTGGATCTCGTGAGCCTTGATTGACTGGTCGATAGCTTTCGCCACCATACTACCGAGGATGAGGACATCCTCCTGAATTTCGCCGAGCGATTTTATGAATTCGATGCGGCTCACAACTCAGGATCCCTTCTTGACGCCAACTCACTTCGTTAAGTGGTCAACGGGTCATGACTATCCAAATCGCCCGGTGATGTAGTCTTCGGTTCGGCTGTTTTTGGGATTGGTGAAGAGTTCGTTGGTTGGCTCAAACTCAACCAGCTCTCCGGCCCGGTCGTCAGACATTGTCATAAAGGCTGTGTAGTCCGAAACGCGCGCTGCTTGCTGCATGTTGTGAGTCACGATCACGATCGTGTATTCGCGAATGAGCTCCCGCATGAGATCCTCAATACGCACGGTAGCGATCGGGTCGAGCGCGGAGCATGGCTCATCCATCAGTACAATATCGGGTTGAATCGCAATCGTCCGGGCGATACAAAGGCGCTGCTGCTGCCCGCCGGAGAGTGACGTCGCAGGGCGGTTCAAGCGATCTTTGACTTCATCCCAAAGTGCGGCATGGCGTAGCGTGCGTTCGACAACTTCGTCGAGTTCGGAGCGCTTCGCTCGGCGGTTAAGCTTGATACCCGCGATAACGTTGTCATAAATAGACATCGTCGGAAAAGGATTGGGCTTCTGAAAGACCATCCCGATATCTTTGCGTACAGCTACCGGACTGACATTCGGAGCATAGATATCTTCATCTTCGAGGAGCACAGTGCCCTCAACGCGCGCCTTGGGTGCCAGTTCGTGCATCCGGTTGAGGCAGCGCAGAAGCGTGCTCTTCCCACAACCAGATGGACCGATCAGTGCCGTGATCTTGTTCGCCTGGACTTCGAGATTGATGCCCTTGACCGCTCGAAAGTCGCCATAGTAGGCAGAGAGATCCCTTACCACCATGCCCTTGGCCTGGCGCTCGACGACGGTGTCGTCGATTTGATCTCCCATTTCTGGAGCGCCGTCCGCCTGCGTCCGGCCATTTTTGTCCACACTGGCTCGCACAGTCGCTCGTTGGGACAGCGTTGGAATACGCATGGGAGCAACAGTCTGTGTATTCTGTTTTTCTTGCTCAGCGGATGCCATCGTTTATACCCTCCTGCGGTCAAAGATGAGCCGGGCGGCCAGGTTCATGATCAGGACAATGACTATTAGCACAAGCGCGGCGCCCCAGGCAGCCTGCTGCACACCTTTGAACGGCGAAATTGACGCACTGTAAGTGTAAAGGGATACCGCCGACATCGCACCATTGAATGGGTCGCTGTTGAAGAAGTTATTGCCGAGGGCCGTAAAAAGGAGCGGCGCGGTTTCCCCGGAAACGCGTGCAACCGCCAGCATGGTGCCGGTGATGATGCCGCTCATAGCGGTTGGCACGACAATGCGCATCGTTGTCTTCCATTGCGGGATACCAAGCGCCAGCGACGCCTCGCGTATGCTGTGCGGCACCAGGCGAATCGATTCTTCGGTCGTTCTCGCTATGACGGGCGCCATCAGGATCGCCAGCGCGCACGAGCCGGCGAACGCGTTAAAGCCCATCGTCGTGACAAGCAAGCCGTACATGAAGATGCCGGCCACGATCGAAGGAATCCCGGTCATTGTATCTGCAAGGAAACGAATGAATCGACCGAGAATGCCATTGCCGAATTCAGCCAGATAGATACCCGTCATCACTCCGGTAGGCACACCGATCAACACGGCAATTCCGACGATCACCAACGTTCCATAGAGCGCGTTCTTGATTCCACCGCCGTCTCCGAACAGCTCGGGCAAACCGGTGAAGAAGTCGGGGCTCCAGGCTCCCAGACCGCGATACACGACATAGGTAAGCACTAAGCCGAGCACTACAACCGCCAGGAGCGTGCAGCTATAAGCCAGGATCGTCATGATCCGATCGACGAGCTGACGGCGGCGGACATTGCTGGAGAGTGTAAGTATGCTTCGTTCCACTTCCATAGCTACGCTCTCATTCCGATGGATGGTCCCTTTGACACCGCATAGACCAGTAGTTGAGCCAGCACATTGATAACCAGCGTCAGAATGAACAGGACGAGACCAAGTTCGATCAGCGCCGAGAGAAACTCCTCGCTCCCGGCGTTTGCGAATTGCGATGCGATAATGCTCGCCATCGTAGCCCCCTGATCGAAGCCGGATACGAAGACCTGCGGGCGGTTGCCGGCGATCATGGTAACGGCCATCGTCTCGCCAGCCGCACGACCATAGGCGAGCACGATCGCGCCGATGATTCCGCTCTTGGCATACGGCATGACGGCCCGCACAAACATCTCCCAGCGCGTTGCTCCCAGGGCCAGCATCGCTTCCCGCTGATCGTTCGGGACGGCTGAGATGACATCCCGGCAGATCGAGGCGGCGGTGGGCAGGATCATGAGCGCGAGGACCAGGCTGGCGGTGAAGACACTGAAGGTCGTGAACGTGCCCTCAAACAGCGGTGTCCAACCGAGCGTCGGCTCGATGATCGGCACAACATAGCTGTCGAGGAATGGGCCAAGCACAAAGATGCCCCAGAGTCCGTAGACCACTGAGGGGATCGCAGCCAGCAGCTCGACCATGAATCCCAGCACGCGGCCAATACCACCTGGCGCTATTTCCACCAGGTACGCGGCGATGCCGATACCGATTGGGCCAGCCAGCAATATTGCAAACAAGGACGTCATGATCGTTCCGTAGATGAACGGAAAAGCGCCGAATTCCTTGGTCACCGGATTCCAGTCCGTGCCCCACAGAAAACTGATTCCGAATGCATGGCGTGAAACTTCGCTCTTGACCCAAAGTTCATAGACGAGAGCGAGCGCTACGAAAAGGAGAGACAATCCGAAGAGATATGCGATGGCCTTGAAGACCCGATCGCCAACATTGCCTTTGGCCATATTGCGCAAGCCACTAAGGCGCTTCGCGGATACACTCAGTCCTGTCATAAGCATGTGTTGAACGGTCTCCCCTCATTCCCCAATGACACAAAGAATCGATCCACCCCTGGATCGATGTTTCCATCCCGTTGTTGGACAGGAGAGCCAGATCTGGCTCTCCTGTCCGCTGGAAGATCTTGCGATCGCGCGGATACGGCCTGGCGCAACAATCATTGAGAGTAGCAGGATTGCCCCTCGGCCATCATGCTCATAATGAACTCTTCGTCTATTTTGACAACCGTGCCCGCAATCGGAACATACTGCAGGTCAGGTGCGAACTGCTGCCCGTCGTGCGTCGCATACCAGGCAGCCTCGGCGACCGCCTTACAGACCGGCAAATCGTCCATCTCCTGGCGCACCAGCAACCAGGTCAGCCCGACGATCGGGTAGACGTCGACGCCACTCGGCGCCGTCGCCGAGATCGTCACACGCAGGTCGGCCGGGATCGTTGCTGAACCGATGCCGTTGCTGGCGGTCTCCAGCGAGGCTTTGACGAACGGCCCGTCAGAGGTCGCGCCGAGCGCCGCATGCGGGATATCGTTTTCTTCAGCATAGGCCAGCTCGATGTAGCCGATCGAATTGTTGGTTTGCTGGACCTGAGCGGTCACACCTTCGTTGCCCTGACCACCGCTACCGACCGGCCAGCTGACTTCTTTGCCAACGCCGACGTTGTCTTTCCATTCCTGACTCACCGCGGCCAGGTAGTTGACGAAGATGTTGGTCGTGCCGGAACCGTCCGAACGGTGGACGACATTGATGTCCTCGCTGGGCAGATCGGCGTCTGGGTTGATCTCAACGATAGCTGGATCATCCCACTTGGTGATGTTGCCGAGGAAGATGTCGGCCAGGATCGGGCCGCTTAAGTTCAGCGAGTCAACGCCTTTGAGGTTGTAGGCCGGGACGACCGCACCACCAACGGTTGCGATGTGCAGGGTCGGGACATCCACCCCAGCAATTTCTTCATCGCTCATCGGGGCATCGGATGCACCGAAGTCGACCGAGCCGGCGGTGTACTGTTCGACGCCGCCACCGGAGCCGATAGACTGGTAGTTGACCTCGGGGCCACCGTCAGCCGCCAGCTGCTGGAACATCTGGTTGTAGATCGGCGCCGGGAAGGATGCTCCCGCGCCAGTAATGCTGCCGGCCGCTTCGACATCGTTGCCGCCGCTGGAACTCGTCGTTGCAGTCGAATCGTCATCATCGTCGCCACCACACGCTGCCAACAGCAGCATGCCGGCAACTACAATCAGCGCGAAGAACGCAATGCGTTGCAAGCGCCATGGTTTGGTCACGTTGGTGTCCTCCTCGAATTATCCCCTTCCCTCGGCTACATTAGCCGGGGAATCCTTCGGTTACTGTGGAAGCTTATGGATTGATTGTGATCGAACGGTTATCACTCCATTACGTTGCAATTACAATTCGACCCAGACAACATCACCTGGTAGCGATCAGGAGCGAGAATGGCCAACACGTTGACGCTCAGCGACGCGCTCCACGATCTGCCTCAATTGCTCACCGAACGGCTGCTACTACGGCGCATACGAACCGACGACGCGGAAGACATCTTCACTTACGCTTCTGACCCGGCAGTGACCGCGACATTGACATGGGAGACGCATCTCTCGATCGATGATTCGATCGCCTTCATTCAACAGGTCATTGACGGTTATGAACGGGATGAGCAAGCGACGTGGGGCATCGAACATTCAGCCTCGCGGCGGCTGATCGGAACCATCGGATACAACTCGATTCATGCCGGTGGCTACGTCGGTGAGGTGGGCTACGCGCTCGCGCGACAGTATTGGCGGCTAGGGTTGATGACGGAGGCGTTGAGAGCCGTGCTCGACTTCGGTTTCCAACACATGGGACTACGAAGGATCGAAGCGACGTGCAGGATCGACAACACCGGCTCATATCGAGTCATGGAAAAGGCGGGCATGCAGCTCGACGGCATCCTGCGGGATGCGCAATATGTCAAAGGGCGGCTCATCACTGTTCGACTCTATTCGTTACTCAGGAATGATTATGAACGCGCGCACCGATCTGACAATCTCCGCCGTCTTCGCGGACCATCCTGAACTGTCGACGGCCCGAACGCGCTTGCGACGGGTGCGCTGGGAAGATGCCGACGCTCTTTTCGCCTATGGTTCAGACCCCGAGGTCAGTCGCTTCGTCGGCTGGGACACCTATCAATCGCTTTCCGACGCCGAGGCCTACATCAGCACGACGCTGGAAAAGTATGAGCGGGAACATCTGGCTGACTGGGGCATCGAGCACCGCCGGGATCGCATATTTATCGGCACCGTAGGGTTTCTGTGGTGGGAAACCAATGAAGCGGCAGCCGAAATTGGTTATGTCATGGCAAAACCCTACTGGGGTAAGGGCATCATGACCGAAGTCGTTCAGGAAGTGATGCGCTTCGGATGGGACGTCATGGGGCTCAACCGCATTCAGGCGCATACCGAAGTCGAGAATGTCGGATCCCAGCGCGTCCTCGAAAAGTGCGGCATGCGATACGAGGGCCGCCTGCGCGAGCGCGTGCACTCGGTGGACGGTTTCGTTGATTTGTTGGTCTATGCTGCACTACGGCGAGATCGCGATACCGAGATGAACTCAATCGACGGAGGACGCTGAGTATGGAAGTGAAGACTCTTTTCGAACCAGGACATGGCGACAGATACCAACAAAGCCAGCACACGTCCGTCGACGAGGTCATGTTGCCCGTCGGAGCGACGATCCCGCTTCAGGGCTACCCCGAAGAACGGCTTTACTATTTCACTGACGGCCGCGGCTTCATGGACATCTACCCAGGTGACCAGTACGAGATTCGCCAGAACACCGCCCTCTGGACGACACCAATGATCCCGACTGAGATTCGCAACACCGGTCCACGACCGCTCTACTTCGCCGTCTTTCGGACTGCGACGTGCCAATACCCGAGATCCGCGATGGGATGCTGACATGGACGGCGGTAGACGCGTCAGGCGGCGCAGCGCCCGGTGCTGGACAGAACACGGTCAATCTCTATGAAACGCACCGCCACGAAGAAGGGCTGCATCTGCGTATCCATCTGATCGCCCTGCGCCGCAGCCAGCGCACCCACGATCCGGCCGAGGTTCTCACATTGCTCCCGGGATCGGCTACCCAACGCCACACCCATCCGGATATCGAGGAGACGATTTACGTCCTGACCGGAACAGGCATCGCCGTCTGGGATGACGAAGAAGTCGAGATTGGACCCGGCTCGGCACTCTGCTACCCGAAAGATGTCGTGCGGCTGGTACGCAACACCGGCGATACGCCGCTGGCATACATGTGTCATTCCGCGGCACTCGATTAGATTACTGGCGAGTATTGAGACGAAAGAGAAATCGCAATTTGTCATCGTACCGACGCGATGATCTGATAGTTAAAGGGGGAGACGATGGGATTGATGACCGGCAAGAAGGCGCTCATTATGGGCGTCGCAAATCAACGCTCGCTGGCCTGGGGCATCAGCCAGGCGCTGCACCGTGAAGGCGCCGAGCTCGCCTTCAGCTACGTGCCCGACGAGCGCATGAAGCGCAATCTCGATCGCTTGGTCGGGGGACTCGAAGGCGCGGAGGATTCACTCTGCGTTCCCTGCGACGTACAGGACAGCGCGCAAGTCGAAGCACTCTTCAAGGCCGTTGGCGAACACTGGGGCAGCCTTGATGTCTTCGTCCATTCGATCTCATTCGCGAACCGCGACGAGATCACCGGCCGCTACAGCGAAATCTCCCGCGACGGCTATTTGCTGGCGCAGGATGTGAACACCTATTCGTTGATCGAAACCTGCCGCAATGCCGCGCCCCTGATGCAGGCAGCCGGTGGCGGCAGCGTCATCACGATGACCTACCTGGCATCTGAACGCGTCGTGCCGAGCTACAGCGTCATGTCGGCAGCCAAGGCATCGCTCGAATCGAGCGTGCGCTATCTCGCCGCCGACCTCGGGCCGGAAAATATCCGGGTCAACGCGATTTCAGCTGGTCCGATGCGCACGCTAGCGGCCAGCGCGGTGCGCGGGATTCAGGGCGCACGCGAAATTATGGAAGAACGCGCCCCGCTGCGCCGAAATATCACCCTCGAAGAGGTCGGCAACGTCGGCTTATTCCTGGCCTCCGAACTCTCCAGCTCCGTTACCGGTCAGACAATCTACGCCGACTGCGGCTTCAACATCACAGCGATGTGAGGGAGTGAAGGGATTAGGGAAGAGGTAACAGGGAATAGGGAAGCAGCCGGAGCATCATTACCTGGACCGCGTCCGAGTTCTTGCACCGTCGACTCTTCCCTAATCCCTAATCCCTAATCCCTCTTCCTCAATTCCCTCAACATCCGAGTGCTCATGCGGCTCGTGGAAATGATGTTCGTGATGCTCGCCACGACGCGCCTGGAGGATGCGGCTGAGGTAGCCGTGCTGGGGCGCAAGCAGGAGCGCCGCGAGAAAGACGGCCGTTGTCGCCAATGCGATCGAACCGCTGGCGCTCAGATCCCAGTGAAACGAGATGTAAAGCCCGACGATCCCGCTGCCGGTGGATATCAGCATACTGAGGATGAGCATGCGGTTTAGCCGGTCAGTCAACACACGGGCGGCAGCGGCCGGGGTAATAAGGAGTGACAAGACCAGCAGATTGCCGATGGCTTGCAGGCTGAAGACAACAGTGAGCGTGACGAGTAGCAGCAGCAGTAGTTCCAAGCGGAAGACCGGATAGCCGGCTGACGCGGCAAGTGTGCGGTCGAAGGCGATGAGCACGAAAATGCGCTTGAAGAGCAGGCCGCAGGCGATGACCGCAAACGCAAGAATAGCGGTGATGACGATGCCGCGCTCGCTTATCGCCAGGATGTTGCCGAAGAGCAGCGAGGACACTTCGCCGGTGAAACTGCGCCTGGCACTGACCAGGACGATCCCGAGCGCGAAGAAAGCCGCGAAGACGACACCAATGGCGGCATCATGGCTGACCCTCCTGTTGCGGGAGGCGAGGCCGATCGCCAGCGCGGTGGCGCCGCCAAAGATGAACGCTCCGAGCATGATGTCGTAGCCGAGGATCGTCGCCAGGACGACGCCCGGGAAGACCGCGTGAATCAGTGCGTCGCCGATGAAGGCCATACCCTGTAAGACGACGAAGCAGCCGATCAGGCCGGTCGCCAGCCCAATGATCGCGATCTCCAGAAATGCTCGCTGCATGAACGCGAACGTCCAGGGTTCAGTCAGGAAGTCGATCATGCTGCATCGAAAACAGCGACGCGTCCTCCGAAAGTCGCGCGCAAATTAGCGGCCTTGAAACACTCCGCTGTCGGACCGGATGCGACAATCCTGCGATTGAGACAGATCAGATAGTCGCAAAGCTCCTGCACCTCTTCGAGATCGTGCGAGGCGAGAATGACGGCCGCTCCGGACTCGACGAATGTTGCGATTAGCTGATGAATCGTCTCTCTTGTCGTCATGTCAAGGCCAGTCATCGGTTCGTCAAGCAGGACGATATCTGGCTTCTGGACGACGGCGCGCGCCAGAAATAGTCGCTGTTGCTGGCCCCCGGAGAATTGACTGATGTGGCGATCTCCCGCGTCATGTAGTCCGAGTTGTTCCAGCGCCCGATCGACAACTGCGATATCGTCCTTCGACGGCCAGCCAAACCAGCCGATGTCCCGGGCGCGCCCCATCATGACAAGATCGCGCGCGCTCAACGGGAAATCCCAGTTCACCTCGCGGGCTTGCGGGACGTAAGCGATGCGAGTTCGAGTGCGGTCCAGCGGCCGGCCGTCGACCTGGATCGAACCCTCAAAATTGGCCACCTCGCCGGAAATTGCTTTGATCAGCGTGCTCTTGCCGCCGCCATTCGGCCCGATAATCCCGGTGACGGCACCGCCCCGAATTCGGAAACCGATACTTCATCGAGCGCGAGAATGTGAGCGTAGAGGACGCTGAGATGTTCAATCGATAGCAGATCCATATCGGTCCGTACCGCTTATTGCTAATGAGACTTCGTATCAGTTGCGCCAGTATATCTCAATCGAGCGAGCGCCCGGTCGACCCGCCCCAAGCTTAGAGGCCCAGACGTAGCATTTCGCACAATACATTACGCCCGAAATAGCCCCTGATTTCTGTTAATCCACTATCGCACGGCTTGTTTGCTCTGCAACGCTATTGTCACAAGAATTTGCTAGAGATCGTTATTACCACGGATGACGACCACATTTCGATTGAGCGAAACAGGACCGGATGTATCGCCGGTTCGTAGGTTCTGATAGCATGCCGCGAGTTAGCGGCGGGGATATTGGGGGAGAGTCACACTCGAATGTGGTCGGTTCTTGCAACTTCATGGCGTGTCGTAGTTCAACGAGCTGTCTCCGACCGCATTATTCTTCTCGCCGCGTTGATCACTATTCTTCTGGCGGCGATGCTCGTCGCCTCCGGTCCAATCTATGCCGACGCGGTCTCGCTCAGTGCCGTACGGCGCACCCTCAATGATGCCGAAGTTCAGGATTCCAACGCCGAAATCACCGTTAGATTGACCAGCGACACCTATCCGGAAGCGAACGATCGCGTGACGACGGAAGTGGCGAATGCTTTTGCGCTGACAGGTGGGGCGATCTTTCGACGCGGCACATCCGATTCGTACGCATTGCCGGACCAACCGGGCGATACCGTCACTGACCTGACTGTGTTTCGATTCTTCGACCAGTTCGAGGCGCACAACGAATTGGTCGCCGGATCATGGCCCCAAAACGGTGCCTCTCCGCCCGAGGTAGCCAGTCCCTGAAAACGTTGCATTGATACTCGGCTACGAAGTCGGCGACGAGATTGACCTGACGAACCGTCGCGAGCAGGAAATTGTCCAAACAGTGCGCGTGGTGGGAACCTATCGCGTTCTCAATCCACAAGATGACTACTGGTATGGCGATGAGCTGGACACGACCGGAGTACTCGTCGGATCGTCATTTACGACCTATGGACCCTTCTACGTGACGGCGGAGACATTTTTCGAGTCGATGACGCCTTTCAGCTCCGAGATTAGCTGGCGCGTCTATCCAATCCACGACAATCTGACCGTTTCGGAAGTCGCTCCACTACGACGCCAGATTGAAGCGCTGGAAGGTCGCTTGAACGTCGGTCGCAACAGCGGAAATCGTATGCGCCTGGAAACAGGTCTCATCACCATTTTGCGCGAGACCGAGCGTTCGTTGCTGGTAACGCGATCCTCGGTCCTGATCCTGACAATCCAGCTCGCAATCCTGGCAGGCTACGCGCTGCTGCTCACAGCGGGACTACTGGCCGAAAGCCGTCAGATAGAAACGACCCTGCTGCGTTCGCGTGGGGCGGGCAACAACCAGATTCTCGCGATGGCGCTGATGGAAGGGATCTTGCTGACGGTGCCTGCCGCGATCGTCGCGCCATTCCTGGCGACATTCGTATTGCGGGCGCTGAATGTGGCTGGCCCACTATCGGAAATCAATCTCGTTATCAACCCGGTAGTCACTCAGTCGAGTTACATCATTGCAGGCATCGCCGCACTCGGATGCCTGGCTGCATTGGCCTATCCGGCTTTTCGCTCGGCGAGTCAATTTGGAGATATCCGGGCTGAGCGCTCGCGCGAATCGGGACGCAGCGTCGTTCAACGGGCTGGTCTGGATATAGCGCTGATCGTCGTTGCGATTGTCGGCTTCTGGCAGCTCCAACGCTTCGGAGCGCCGATCACTGAAACGGTCCAGGGACGGCTGGGGATCGATCCGTTACTCGTTGCCGCGCCCGCCATCGGCCTGCTGGCCGGAGGCGTCGTCGCCTTGCGAACATTGCCGTTGATATCCAGGTTCGCGGAGACGCTCACATCGCGCAGCACGGTGCTTGTCCCGGCCCTGAGCGCCTGGCAAGTTGCCCGGCGTCCGCTACGTTATGCCCGGGCGGCGTTGCTGCTGATGCTTGCGACCGCCATCGGTCTCTTTTCCGTAGCCTATGCAACGACATGGCGAGCTTCGCAGAGCGATCAGGCTGCGTTTCAAACCGGAGCCCAGCTGCGCGTGGAACCGGACCGGCGGGTCGGTACAGCGATACCCTACTGGGTTCTACGGGACGCATACGAGGATTTACCCGGATTTCAAGATGTGATGCCCGTCCAACGGGAATTCGGCCAGCTATCCCGCATCAAGCTCAACTGTGCGTTATGTCATATTGGATGCCGAAAGAGCCGCCGACACGGTGTTGTTCCGCTCCGATCTTGCGAATGGCAATCTAGACGAACTGATGAGCCGTCTCGTCGATGCGCGCGTCGAACCAGCAACGGTTGAGCTTGCCCGGGTGAGCCAGCTCGCATAGCGATGGATGTCGCCTTCGAGGTCGATCCCCTCGCCCCGGACGTCGTAATTCCCCCAGATGTACGCGATTCGCGGCTCGAATTTATCGGCACGATGCGGGTTACGTTGATCGACGCCAATGGGCAGACATTCAGAATTGACTTGGGAGCAGTGCCATCGATCGGAGAACTGTCAGAGTCGACGCCGCACTAAGCCATATGTTGGATGATGGCAGCCGCCTCCGGCCGGCCTATCCATTGCGCCTGCTGTCGTGGAAATGCGAGCCCCGGCACCGCAGGACGTGCCACGGACGGCAAGATTGCGGATCGAGGGTTTGCTCGTCAGTCCTGACGACGAAGGCGAAGCATGGCAAATTGTCCCCGTCGATCTATCGCCTTCGAGCATGGGATATCAGTGTCACCAACCTCGCCCTGGCGCGCGAGCGGCCTTCGATTGCGCCAATACGAACTCGACCGCTGGAATCAATCTCGAGATATTCTCCGGCGCAACGACCAGCGAAGCAGCCATACCAATCGTCATCGGATTCCGACCGGCGAACTCGCCAGTGATAGATAGCCTGCCGGTGCTCGTCTCCTCCGAACTGATGGAACAGGGCGGACTGGAGATCGGCGACCAGCTTCCCCTGCCGGCATTGCCCGGCTACGATGGCACCGGCACGATTGTCGGAGAGATCTTCGAGTTTCCAACGGTCGAACCTCAATCGCGGCGAACCGATCATCGTCGACCTACCCAGTTATCTCGCGGCGAGTTACGACCCGGGCGAAGTCACGCGACCGCCGGACGAATACTGGATGACGGTTGCACCGGAAAACGTCGATGCGGCCGTCGCGCAATGGCTGAAGAGCCATATCTGAGTTCGGATGTGCTAAGCCGCGAAGAACGCGAGACGACGCTACAATCCGACCCGTCGCGCTTGGGACAATCGGCTCGTTGATGCTCGGCTTTGTCGCTGCAGCCATCTTTGCCGGCATAGGATTCGCGGTCAACGCCGCGGTATCGGCCCGCGAGCGGCTGGTTGAATTCGCGCTGATGCGAGCCGTTGGTCTCTCCAATAGACAGCTGATCGCATGGCTGGGGCTGGAGAACGCCCTGCTGGTCATCTTCGGCCTCGTTGGTGGAACGGTGCTCGGCATTACGCTGGCCTGGCTCGTGTTGCCTCTGATTGCGATCACCCAGGATGCGACCGTCGCCGTTCCCGGTGTTATCGTCATCTACCCCTGGCAGACGATTCTCTGGCTCGAACTCGTCGCTCGTGCTCGTCCTGGTCGCCGCCGTCGGGTTGCTGACCATCATGCTCACGGCGTATGGGGCTCGGCGCATTGTTACGGACTTGGGGAGGAGTAGGCGTGGCGAGCGCAGAACGTACCGATGCCAGACTCAACCTCGGCAGTATCGTCCCGCTCACTGCTCATTGGCCTGCGGCGCCTGCGCTTTGAAGGCGCTGCATCACTCGTCCTTGCCGGTGTTGTCCTCCTCACCTCTTTCGCCAGTTGTCGCGCTGCCACGATTTCTAAACGACGTATCGGACGACGCCCTACGCACCGCTGTGCGCGACGCCGCGCCGATCAATCGCAACATCAGCATCGAGCGCGGAGACAGGATCCGCTGCATCGGACAGCGGCGATGTCTTCCAGGGCGTCATCGACGAAGGCAACGACTATTCGCCAGGACTTCCCCGAACCGATCGAGAAGATCATTGGCGAGCAGAGCTATGTCGCGGACACGACGAACTTCGAGGTCAACTCGCTGCCAGGCGAACCGATCGTCCCGTTTCCCAGATTTCTCAGAATTCGCTACCAGCAGGATGCCGAAGCGAATGTGACGTCTGGTCGAGGGCCGCATGCCGCAGCCGGCCGAGGCGATGGAGGTGCAACTCGTCGACGGTGCAGCGCCGACGATGCTTCCTGTTCACGAGAGTCGTCATCACCGCTGCGACTGCAGAATAGATGCGCGTTGGGATCGGTGACTCGATGCATCATCAATCCCGTTCGAGAAGATCCGCTGAACGTTGGCATGGCCCTAGCGAGATCGACTACAGGCTTGTTGCGAGGGTTCTGGAATCATCGAGATCAACCAGCCAGATGACGAATACTGGTATGGCGACACCCGCCTGCATGAACCGGTCATCGTCGAGAATCCGGATTTCGTCCTGATCTACGGAATGGGCTGATGTCGCCGGACGATTACGAACAGCTGCTGGCGGACACCAGTCCTGGGCGCTGGAATTACGCCTGGCGCTTTTTCGTCGACCCGGAACGCTTCGATGCCGGTGAGATCGATCGGATCACCGCTGAGCTACGCGCCCTGCAGGTTCAATTCGGCGGTAATGGCCTTTCTCGCATTGATGAGAACAAGCTCCGTACCGGGCTGGTTCGTATCGCGGATGTCTACCGGAGCCAACGCCAGTTGACGGTGTCGATGCTATCGCTGGTAATCGCCGGCACGCTGATCGTCGCTATCGCCGTTGCGGCGTTGCTCGGCGCGTTGATCGCTGCACGGAGGCGCGCTGCAACGATCCTCTCGCGTAGTCGCGGCGCATCCAGCCAACAGATTGGCTGGTCGGAGGCGATCGAATCGTTCATCGTCTACTTGCCCGCAGCGCTGCTTGGGATGCTGTTGGCGACATTGGTGATTCCGGGGCGCGCATCTAGCTTCGTGATTGTAATCGCCATCGGCGTCGCGATTGCCGTCGCAGTCATCGTCCTGCTCCTGGCACTGCCGGATTTGACTGGCGAGCTGGGGTCGACCTACTCATCAGAGAGGCGCGGTCGGGCGCGCAGCCGCTATCGGCTGGTCGTCGAGGGGCTGATCGTGTTGGCGGCCATTGGCGGACTCGTCCTCTTCAGGCGGCGGGGTCTTGAGGCGGGCAGTCTGAGCAATCCAGATCAGGGATTCGATCCTTTCCTGACATCGGTCCCGATACTCCTGACGCTGGCGATGGGTGTCGTGCTTCTGCGGCTCTATCCGCTGCCAGTACGGCTAGCAGGCTGGTTTGGGTCGCTGCGGCGAGGCGCAGTGATCTTCGTTGGATTTCGGCGCATCATTCAGCAACCGCTAGCAGCGCGGCTCCCACTCGTCGTGATGCTCGTCGCGACCGGCCTGGCGGTATTTTCATCTGTCGTCCTCTTTTCGATCACCGAGGGACAGCAGAATTCAACCTGGCAGGAAGTCGGCGCGGACTATCGCCTGCAATCGGTACGCGAAAATGCGCCAGTCTCCAGCTTTGTCGATCTGACTGGAGATCAGCGCCATCGAGGCGACCGCTGAAGGGACAGTCCTCGATGCCCGTGATTTGATCCTCGTCGTTCCGGGTTGGCAATTTCACCTTGCTCGCCATCGAAGCGGACGACTACGAGCAGTTGCCGCTGGCACGCGAGCCGACCCCGACTTTCCCGAGTCGATGCTGATCGACCAGAACGTCCAGGGAATCGGAACGGATGCAAACCCGATTCCCGTTCTCGATCTCGAGCCACCTGGCCCGGCGGACAGCGGCCGTCCGTAGGAGATACGCTGGTTCTCGAGGCGGGCAGAGAAGAGCTTCACCGTTGTCGTGCGTGGTGTGCGAGAGCGCTTCCCCAGTCTGAATCCTTACCAGCAATTCGTCGTCATGCCGCGAGCGAGCCTCGACATCGTTGCCCCCAGCGCCGATCTGCGCGCGACATTTGTCTATATCAAGGCGCCGGACAGCGCCGACGAGGAAATATCCACAACGGTGAAGAACCAATCATTTGCGACTGACATCATTTCGCGACCTGAACTGTTGGACGATATCGCAGGCGCGCCGCTCGTCGACGGCGTCGAAACCGGCTTCCGGGCGACCGCTATTCTGGCGACGCTCTATGCCGTCCTCGCGGCTCTCGCTGGTATTGCCCTGACAGCGAACGAACGCGCGCGTGATCTGGGGTATTTGCGCACGCTCGGGCTTACATCAAAGCAAGCTGCGATCTTGACGGCGATCGAGCAGCTACCGCCCGCGGTGATTGCAGCGGGGGCCGGGGCCGGGCTCGGTTATCTCATGGTCTGGCTGGTGGAGCCGGGGCTCGACCTCAGTACCTTCGCCGGCACGACACTTCCGGCGAACATCCTCTTCAACGGCAGGGTTGTCGGGCTGGTCACCGGTATTGAGCTCGCGACTGTCGTCGCCGCGATCGCGGTTTACAGTTATCTGACACGCAGAATGCAACTTGGAAACGTATTAAGGGTTGGAGATCGTATATGAGTGAGTCGCTGGATTTTCAAGAGCTACGGGATCGCGCCGCGACGGCCGAGCGGGTAGCTTACGGTGGGGACTCGGCCATCGCCTGCGATAACCTCGTCAAGATTTATAAAGTCGCTGACTTGGAGGTCGTAGCCCTGCAGGGTCTAGACTTGCTCGTCGACCAGGGTGAATTCATCGCGATCGTTGGCGCATCCGGTAGCGGCAAATCTACCCTGCTGAACATTCTCGGAGGACTGGACGTGCCATCAGCTGGCGCGGCGGCCGTGGCGGGATATGACCTGCTTAACATGTCGAGTGAGGATCGCACACGCTATCGGCGACAGGTCATCGGCTTCGTCTGGCAACAGACGGCACGCAACCTCCTCCCCTACCTCTCAGCAGCTGAGAATGTTGAGTTGCCAATGATCCTCGAGGGCACGCCTCGAAGCTTCCGACGACTGCGGTCGCTGGAATTGCTCGAGCTCGTTGGCTTGGCCGACCGGGCAGATCACCGCCCCGAGCAGTTGTCGGGCGGCGAGCAGCAGCGTGTCGCCATCGCCGTCGCGCTCGCTAATGCGCCCTCAGTCATTTTCGCCGACGAGCCTACCGGAGAGCTGGATACCGCCACATCGACCGAGATCTTCGAAGTGCTGCGCAAAGTCAATGAAGATCAGGGCGTCACCGTTGTCGTCGTTACCCACGATCCGCTCGTATCGGAACATGTCAACCGGACCGTTGCGATTCGCGATGGCCGCACGAGCACCGAAACGCTGCGCCGCACCGAGATCGACGAGGCCGGCGAGCAACTCACCTTCGCTGAGGAATTTGTCGTGCTCGATCGCGTCGGACGGCTCCAGCTACCTGAGCATTATGTCGATTCGCTTCATCTGGAACGCCGAGTGCGATTGACGATGGATGAAGACCACGCCAATGTCTGGCCCGATGTCGACGATCGCTACAGATCAGCGCGTGATACGGAAACCGAGGAGGTCGGGGAATGAGTTTTGAATCAGACCCTCAACGCTGGCGCAGACCGGGCACCGAAGGCGCGCGGAGCGCCTTCATCACCGAAGATAAGAATTCAACGCAGCGCTGGTCTCGACAAAGCTCGGAATCGCACGCCAATCGCTTCGAGCCAATCGTCGTCGCCCACAATCTGACGCGCGATTATGTCACCCCAGCCCACACGGTTCAGGCGCTCAAAGGCATCGATTTCACGATCGATCGCGGGCAGCTCGTAGCCGTCCGAGGCCGTTCCGGCAGCGGCAAAACGACATTGCTCAATGTGCTCGGAGGACTCGACCAGCCAACAACTGGGAACTGTCCGGGTGGATGGCGCTGATATTACGGTGATGGACGAATCGGATCTCGTACGGTTACGGCGGGAGAAGATCGGCTTCGTTTTTCAGGCGTTCGGGTTGATACCGATACTCACCGCCTCCGGAGAACGTCGAGATCCCATTGCGGCTGTCACATACCAGCGTTGCCGAGCGGGAAGAGCGTGTGCGCATATTGCTGGAGCTCGTCGGGCTCTCCGAGCGCGCCAGCCATCGACCACACGAATTATCGGGTGGCGAGCAACAGCGCGTCGCATTGGCACGCGCCCTCGCGAATGGTCCCCAGTTGCTACTGGCAGACGAACCCACTGGGCAACTCGATTCGCGCACCGGTAGATCGATCATGAATCTCATACTCGCTCTCGTTCGCAGCGAAGGAGTTACCGCGATCGTCGCGACCCACGATCCGGCCCTGATCGACATCGCCGATCGGGTCATCGACATCCTCGACGGTCTGGTCATCTCCGATACTGCAACGGAGAATGAACTGGTGATGACCGGGCATTAGAGCATATGGCGGTAGTCGCGCAGGCTCAAAGGAGTCAATTCAGCTAGGATTCGTAGGGGTGGAGTTTGTCTCCACCCGGCAACATCATCGCATACGTACGCGGGTGGAGATAAACTCCACCCCTACCAGATGTGACCTGATTGGTCGCCGTCGAGAATTCAGCAACGCGCCGTAGACTGAAATCCAAAGTGCCGAGCCGCTGTCGTGCCATTTCCGCGTCGGCGGCTCTCTTCAAAGCAGGCTCAATGGGGAGATCCCAGGGGAACAACACGGCAGGGCTTAGGGTTTGATGCTTGCCAGCACTTCCCCGAGGCCGATTGTTCGCCGCCAACTGTCGCCGGAACCGTAGTCCCACCACGCGGACAGCACAGAGAAGGCCAGCACCCAGCCGTGAATGCGCTCTCGCTCGATGTCGAGGATTTCTGAGAATTGATCGATGCGTCGTTCGAAGATCTTGCGAACATCCATCACAGAATAGATGTCGTCGTATGGATTCAGGATAAAGGGCGCCGGTTCATAGGCCCGGTCACCGATAACACCCTTGGGGTCGATCGCAAGCCAGCCGCCATGCGCCTTGCTCGACAGGATGTTCATGTGATGCAGGTCACCATGTATCAGCCATTGTTGGTCGGTTGAGGCCAACAGGTCGTGAAACAACGACTCAGCCCGTTCGACGAGATCGGGCGGAAACGGCCCGGTGTCACCTTCGAAGCGCAGGCGTAGATCCTCCATGCCGCGTGTCGCCCACTCTTCGACAGTGGAAAATTCGGTCTGATCGGCTGGCGCAGGTATAGCGAGGTCTTTCATGATACTGGCGGCGATCGCTGTCGCCTCATCGTCCCGTTGGGGGAAAAGGGTGGAGAGCGCTGTGCCGGGCTTCAAGCGTGCGATCAGCGAGACCTGGTCATCAACGTTGAACTCGTAAAGTTGCACGATGCCACATCCCGCAAAGGCTCTTAGCGCGAAGATCTCCGCCCGCTGTTCGGCCTCCGGCACGCCCACCTTGAGAACCGCGTCTGAGCCGTCGCGTCTGCGAACCGGCACAACATAGTTGAAAGTCAAGCCATCAAAAGGCGGCAACACGTCCAGATCCCAGGCTTCGGCGTAACGGCTAACGACGGACGGGAGTTTGCGCAGCCAGCGCCGCCCGGAATCGTCGAAGTAGTTTTCGATGAACGTGCGGAAATAATCAGGGATCTTGATGTCTCGTTCATTCATTATCGAACCAGCATCAGGATGATCAAGGCAGCTACGACAAGCAACGCGAATCCAAAACCGCAGCCAAGTGCGAGATGGCTATCGCGGCGGATCTTCTCCCGGACAGTAGAGGGCTCAGACATCGCGCGGCGGGGCATTCGGGCGTCGCTGATCGACGAGCCAGTCTTCGTCAGGGATTGATATCTCCAGCCGTGGATCGAGATCGACGGCACGGAGACAATACAATCGGATCGATCTTGCTAGTTCTAATCGTCCGTACAATGCGTCTTCAACGCCTTCTCGATATACGTTTGCTTCCATGACACTGGCCGTCGAATCCCTGCGACCAATTCCCCCCATCACTGGACCTACATCCGAACGGGGATGTTTCGCCGCGTTGCGACCGATCGGCACTTTAACGATCGTGAGCATACTCGGCATCGCGACGCGGCTTCCTTCGTTGAGATTGTATGCGATGACCGGCGCTACGACCTCTGGCGCTGAGACGGTGTACACGAAGTCGCCCCGCACAGTCTTATTTGCGGAGTACTCGAACGTGTTGCACTCGGAGCGCATCGGTTGACGGAAAGAGCGCGGGTGCCAATCGCTGACGGTAGGTTCAGCGTTGTCCAGTGCCCAGTTGTTCTTGCCCTGTGAATAAGATCGTGACCTCTCTGCGCTGAAGTCCACCCAGGTGGACTCACGAGAGGAGATGCTTCTCAGGTGGCAAACTGCTGGATGTTCTCACTGCTCCCAATGATTGGAGCCCTGCCTGTTCCACGTGAAACTCCACCGCTGAGCGCAGCGCCCCCAGTGGGACTGCATGCGTCCGCAATTCTGGCCCTGAGACGGCCCGGAACATATTCGCTTCCGGCGCCATCTCATCCGCCGAATCACGAGACACCGTGAGGAAGATGAAGCATTTGTCGTGATCTGGATTATCCGTGAGTAGTTGACGTCCTGCTCGAAAGTGTGAGGAGCTTCCGACGACAATCAGTCAAGGATCGGGATAGCGCCAGTTTCGATAAGACAAGTTCGCAGGCCGGCTAAGAACTCATGGTCCAGGCCAGCGACCGTCACCTGCCGCAAGCGCGAACGCCTGCGCAAATGCCCTGACACTAGCCCACCGAAGGCATGGCCCTGCTTCACTGAGACCGGACTACCGGAGAGTGTTTCGATCAGAGGCACGGTGGCCGAGCGGACACCGAGATCTTCGAGGAGAGCCAACGCGGAACGCAGAGCGCGTTCGGAATCGACCGCGCGAGGCGCTTCTCCAGGCTCCGATGTCGATATTGCGTGAACAAGCGCGACCACACCGTCGCTCCCGAGTCTACCCGGTCCGGTTGGATAGGCGCTTCCGAGGCTAAACGGTCGATGACCGAGAAGTTCTTCTTCAACGCTACGACCTGCCCGGACTCGCACCTCGCCGGCAAACCCTGCCGCCATGACGCCTCGCATATTACCTGGAACGATGAGCCCTGCACTGAGACAACGGAGCGGCCGTGCATAGGCAAGTGAGATTTTGATGCCACCCAGAGCAAGCTGAGTCATCACGTCTGTCACTACAAGAGGTTCCAAATTCCAGTGCGAAGAGGTTGGATTCTACGTGTCCAATTTCACTCCACATGATATCGTGAATATGCCCCACTGGGGTATTATTAGTCGACATAAGATAGGTGAGAGATGTCAAAGCGAATCTACAATGTTCCGGAGATACACTGCGATCACTGCGTTAAATCTATCAACCGCGAACTCGGCCAGATTGATGGCGTAAGCGACATTCAGGTGGACCTCAAAGCGAAGACGGTAACGGTCGAACTCACACAAGCGGTGACAGACGAACGCATTGCAGAAGGGCTCTATGAAGCCGGGTTCGATGTTGTCAAGACTTGACCGTTGAAGTTCGCGGGAGACTATCCAACGAGACTCCCGTTGCCCCGCACACCAGCTGCAAATAGACCGTGTGCTTTTGCATATTGAGCGCTCTGTAAACCTACAAGCAGCTTATTGCTGTCCCGCGTCGAGAGTGCTAGTTTGTCAGCACACCCTATCGTCGTAATGACAGGAGCAAATAGTGGTTCTTCGACGAGAAACAGAACAGCAACAGGCCGGAGCAGAAGCGGAACAGATATATGATGCGGCTTACATCGCAGCTCATCCGGGTTCGCTGAAACACTTTGAGAGCGCTCGTGACACGTTCCCAAGCGGAGTGACGCATGACGGACGCTACAGCGAGCCCTTCAACATCGTCGCAACCCATGCAAAGGGAGCTTATAAGTGGGATGTTGACGGCAATCGCTATATTGATTACGTCACCGGCCACGGCTCGTTGATCCTCGGTCACAATCACCCGCAGGTCATCGACGCGGTCGCGGAACAACTCCAGAAGGGGACCCACCTCGGGGCAAACCATCCGCTCGAGTTAGCCTGGGCCGAAAAGATAATAGAAATAGTACCCAGCGCCGAAGTCGTCCGCTTCCATTCATCGGGCACCGAAGCCGTCATGATGGCGGTACGGATGGCCCGCAACTACACCGGGCGCACCACGCTGGTGCAGTTCGCCGGGCATTTTCACGGCTGGGGAGATACGGCCTTCGGTGGACAAGGTGGACCGGGCTTACCGGCCGCATTGCGGGGTCTTGCAAAAGTCGTGCAATGCGGCGATCTCGATGCGGTTGAAGCAGCACTCGCCGATGAAACGGCCGCCGCCGTCATCCTCGAAACGAGCCACCCAGCCTTCTTCACTTTGCCCAACCCGACAGCATTTCTAAAGGGGCTGCGGGACATCACCGAGCGTACCGGTACGGTCCTGATTTTCGATGAAGTCGTCAGTGGCTTCCGCTGGGCGCCAGGCGGCGCGCAAGAGTATTACGGCGTCACACCAGATTTGACGACGCTTGCGAAGATACTGGCCGGTGGATTACCGGGCGGGGCAGTCGCGGGACGCGCCGATATCGTCAACACGCTCTCCTTTGATCCGGCGGAACGAGGAGGTCGGGCAAAGGTCCTCCACCCGGGTACCTTCAACGGGAATCCGCTCTCGGCCGCGGCTGGTGTTGCCTGCCTTTCACTCGTCGCCGATCCAGCAGTACAGCAAAAGGCAACAGCTGCTGCGTCCGCCATGCGCCAGGGTATCAATCGTGTCCTGCGCGATCAGGAGATCCCAGGCTGCGCCTATGGCGCGGTATCCATGGTGAGAATTGCGCTCGGTGGTGAAGAGCTACCGCCCGATAGTGACCTGCTGCGACCAATACCGGGATCTCCCGATGGTCGCGAGGCGACGGACGATCCCGCGGTTCGGCGGGCGCTTAATCTCGGCATGCTGATGGGTGGCGTGCATCTCTTCAACGCCCGCGCGATCACCTCGATCGCTCACTCGGATGAAGACATCGCCCACACCGTAGCGACGTTTGCAGAGACGGCTGAGAAGATGAAGTCGGTGGGATTGCTGCCACTCTGATTTGCAGCCGCGAACCAGCATACGAACGCGGAGAAACGGGACTTGCGTCCAGGCGGGTTATCCGCTATATTGGAGTTGCGTCAGAAGTTTGATCAAGAGAGGAGGCGTAGGTGACGCGATATTGCGGCACGACAAGCAGTGGTCACTTACTGTGGCTATTCTGCCCGATCCTCGAAGACACGCTGAGGCCGAACGTCGGCTGACGGCCACAATGGCTTCCAGCCCTTCTGGGTCCAGGAACCGACGTAACGGTCTGACGATACACCACAAGTCCCAAACTGGCATTCTGTGTTCTTGTGGCATAGCCGGGGTTTCCGGCTTCTTCGGGGCGTTCGTACGCCTTGACAGTCTCAAATGGCTGAACATGAACAGCCGGTGGATTGTGTATTCGATCCACCGGCTGTTGGTATCTGCACAATGTCCGCCATGTTGGACGTATCGATGATTCAGGTAATGGAGTAGGCAAGGGCAGCAAGGCTGTTGAAAAATAGAGGCTCAGTGATTCGGTGGCGAAACTCTCACCAGGACGATTCTCTACACCACACTCCGAAATCATAGATCCTGAAGCGATGACTCATCTTATCGGCCACGGTAGGAGTGAACCTTGTATCACGTGTTCCACCAAATTGAACGTACGTCTCCTGCTTCTGCCCCGATCAGAGACCCAAACGTTGTCATCCCAAAGCTTTCCGAGGGATCTACGTCCAATATCTTCATACGAGCGGGGAACACAATCTTTCGTATCCACGCCGTGGTGCCCAGCTGCGCGCCGCTCAAGACGACAGCGATGTTGCCTGCAGTTGCTCTTCCAGGCCCCGAGGTGCTCAATGCCAACCGATTTACGATTATTACCTTGAATGAGGTGGAACAGATGACCTTGTGTTCACCCGCGAACGTACGCGCCCTCTAGCCGGGCGAAGACAAACTTCGCCCCTACGACTCTCCCAGATCTTTCTCTCTTCAGCATCCAACATTTTCGAGATCCAGTCGAGGCAAATTCGCGCTCAGCATCCTCCGTGGCTTTCAGCGAGGCGACAGTTCGTGTCGTGGGCTCCTCTTCGGACTAGTCTTCCAGGACGACGACGCGAGCGTCCGGATGCACACGAACCGTTGCGCGTGTTCCCGGTATGTCGAGGAACCCCTCTTCAATACGTTTTGCCATTTGCGGGGCTAGTCGACCGTGGATAACTACGAGATTTGGACCAGCGATAGCCTTCGGAATGGATCCAGCCCTGACCTTGATTTGTCCAAATTCAGTCGCGAGACCTCCGAAAACCTCTTTTCGATTACCCAGGGTAATCGTGTGTTCGGTGATACCAATCTGCCTGTCATTCGCGAGAGCCACGAGTTGATCGACCGTCGGGCGAGCATCGCCTGAACCGATCATTGCGACATATTGCCGCTCGAGATGCTTCGCAAGCGAAGTTGGAGCTTCAATCGCGGCTCCGGGCTGCGGGATAGGTGGTACAGCAGTGGTATCGTCATTCAACCCAATCGAGGGGAGCGTCGGTCGCGTTATCTCAGCTTTCCTGGGCATCCCAACAGATGCGCTACGGTCAAATGCCCGCTGGGTCGCCCGGTCGAGGCTACGCCGTACGCGATCCATTGTTTCTTCGGTTGCTTTGGCAGCTTCTTCGCGCCGCTGCGATTCTTCCTCCAGGAACTTGTCCGTCGTTGGGAGGCCAAGATCGAGGTCCGGCATATCAACGTTTAATTCGCTCAAGTTTAGATCTTCAAATCCAGACGGAACCTCGAACAATTTGGACGGCGCGGCAAATGGTGAGGTGTAAGTAGTAGCGGCTGACTTCGCCGGCTGGCTCCGAATTGATAATGGACGCTGACTGGGTGTTCTCGACTGCAGCATTGGCCGCATCGGTTTCCCGCGCAGCGGCGGCGATATCAATAGCAGCAGCTTCGATCTGTGGCAATACACCACGACGGTCCAGTTCTTCGACTGCACGGGCAAGATCAGGGTTTAGTTCGGCAAAATCTCGCAGGCGGGCGATCTCCTCCGGGCCAATACCACTGAGGCGTTCACGGCGCTCAGTCGGGCCCAGCTTGCTCCACTCGTACGCCAGATCAACCATTTTCCCAGAGCCGGTAACGCGCGATTCAGCGAGCGCGATCGCTCGATCCTTCAAGCGGCGTTCAAATAGAACGCGCATGATCTCGATCTCGCGTCGCTGTGGCACTATCGGACTGTTTCCGCTCATCGAATCCTCCGTGGAATTTGCCCGTTGCTGGGAAAAATCGATCCTGCTTCAAAGATACACGAGCGCCGCTGTGCTGCGGGATAGCCCGGCAGTCTTGAGGTTCACACATCGCGGCGGTCCACCCCGGTGGACTATGCGTTTTCAGGTTAGGATGTCATCGATCACCTGCATGCAGACACTTGAAAGGGATGCTGATGAAGATCGGTCTGACGCTTCCAAACAGGGGCGTACTCTATGACGTAACGACTGCCGAGGAAATGCTGCGGATGGCTGAGATCGCCGATCAGTCAGGCGCGTTCAGCTCCGTCTGGGTGGGAGACAGCCTGCTCGGCAAACCACGGATGGAGTCGATCACATTGCTGGCCGGAGTCGCGGCCCGAACGAAAAACGTCCGACTCGGCCCGGCCTGTATGGCGAGCTTCCCGCTGCGCGACCCCGTCCTGCTGGCGTACCAGTGGGCCAGTCTCGACCTGCTGGCGGAAGGACGCACCGTCCTGGTTGCCTGCACCGGCATCGTGCCGCAGGAGGGCGGGCGCATAGAAGGCGAGCTGTATGGGTTGGAATCACGCGATCGAGTCGGGCGGCTGATCGAGTGGATCACTCTGATCAAACGGCTCTGGACAGAGGAGAATGTCACCTTCGAAGGCAAACACTATCGCTGCGAGGGGATCACCATCGAACCACGCCCGGCAGCTTCGCCAAGACCGCCGATCTGGATCGCGAATAACGCTCGCGGAGATTGGGACTTGATAACAAGGACGTTACGCCGGGCGGTCAACCATGCCGATGGCTGGGAGACATCGCTGTCCGACCACAACGATGTACAGCGCAGAATCGAGTATCTCCAGGAATATGCAGCCGAGAAGGGCAAAGACTGGTCGAGCTTCGAGACGCATCTGTATCACAACATCAACGTGAATGAGGACAAACAGGCTGCGCTCGACGAGTCGAAGAAGTTTCTGGACATCTACTACACCGAAGACTACGACATCGATTTCGTCGACTCCTGGGTTGCGACGGGCAGCCCGGAACAATGCATCGAACATCTGCGGGTCTATAAAGAAATGGGCATCGATGAGGTGACGCTGCGAGTGACTGGATGGGATCAGTTTGGGCAGTTGGAACGAGTCATAGAAGAGGTACTTCCCTACGTCTAGCGAAGTCGTCGCGAGTTCGCAGGCAAACACTGTCAAACTCGCCCCTACACTGGACATAAAGCTCGGGACGGGTCTCTCTGATGCGGAAGTAGCCAGCAGGGTTGCTGCAGGGCAGGTTAACACCACCCCTTCAGCATCGGGAGACGCTACCTGGCAGATCGTGCGGCGCAACGCCTTCAGCGCCGTCAACGTCTTGCTGTTCGTCATCTCAATAGGTCTCATACTGCTCGACCTTTATCGAGATGCATTACTCACTGCCGGCGTCGTTCTGATCAACGCCGTCATCGGCATCTTCCAGGAGATGCGCGCCAAGCGCCAGCTCGAACGTATTGCGTTGCTCAATCGAGAAACGACAACGGTCATCCGAAACAGCCAGCGCACGCAGATCGATCCGGCTGACGTCGTCGTTGGCGACATCATTCTATTCACGACCGGCGAGCAGTTTCCGGTGGATGCACTGTTGAGAACCGAGACGCCGGTCCTGGCCGATGAAGCCATTTTGACGGGCGAATCCGACCCGGTGCCCAAGAGAAAGGGTGACGTGCTGCTGGCCGGGAGCACCTGCATGACCGGTAGCGGGCTCTGCGAAGCGCTCAACGTGGGTGAAAAGAGCGCGACACAACGGGTGACCTCCCAGGCCCGCGCCTACCGCAATGTGAAGACGCCGCTGCAAAGCGACGTAGACACGATCATCCGCTCGATGACGGTCGTCGTCGTGTTGCTGGCCCTGCAAGTTTTCCAGGCCTTTGGCGGCTTCTACGGGCGCTTACCGATAGTCGAAACGGTCCAGGCTTCAGCGGTCCTGGTAGCTCTCGTGCCACAGGGGCTAATCCTGATGATCACCGTCGCCTATTCGCTGGCCGTGCTGCGTATCGCACCTAAGGGCGCGCTCATCCAGAGGATCAACGCCGTCGAATCGCTGAGCCATATCGACTTGCTCTGCGTCGACAAGACCGGCACGTTGACGACGCAGCGGCTGGCACTCGAAACGATCATCCCCTATGGCATCGATAAGGATGAGCTGGAAAAACTGGTCGGAGACTTCGCCGCTAGCGGATCATCGCCGAACAAGACCTCAGAGGCGATAGCGGCGGGGCTCTCAGGGACCAAACGAGAGCTCGCCGATGAAGTGACCTTCTCATCAAGCTGGAAGTGGAGCGGCCTGGCATTCAACGACGATTCGTCGACAGCGCTCATACTTGGAGCGCCGGAAGTGCTCCTCGCAGCCGCTTCAGGCATTGCAGATGACGTGGAAAGTTGTCTCAAAGACTGGGCCGGTCGCGGCTTCCGGGTGCTGCTCTTTGCCCGTGGACCGCTTGCAACACCGCTCCAGGATGGCGAAGCTGGACCGACGTTGCCATTGGAGTTGGAAATACTCGGACTGATTGCGCTCAACGATGAATTGCGACCGGGTGTTGAACGCACGATCAAAGCGTTCACCGAGCTGGGGATCGGCTTGAAAGTGATTTCGGGCGACAGCCCGGATACGGTGCTCGCGCTCGCCCGGCAGGCCGGGCTGCCCACCGATAGCCATGCCGTCTCTGGTCGCGAGTTGGACGGCATGAGCGATCAGGAGTTTGAACAGGCGGCGGAAGACGCGACGATCTTCGGGCGAGTTACGCCCGAACACAAGGAGCGACTAGTGACGGCCCTGGCACGACGCGGCCATTGGGTCGCGATGACCGGCGACGGCGTCAATGACATCCTGGCTCTGAAGCGAGCCAGC
Organism: uncultured Chloroflexia bacterium; assembly: GCA_963745675.1. Lineage (GTDB taxonomy): Bacteria > Chloroflexota > Chloroflexia > Thermomicrobiales > CFX8 > JAUIIK01. The sequence goes on along the minus strand of CAVUYM010000008.1, from coordinate 352,783 downwards.
GTCGGCATCGCTATGCGTAGCGGCAGCCCCGCAACCAGAAGCGCCGCCGACATCGTACTGCTGGAGGATTCTTTCGATGTCCTGCCAGAAGCGTTCGCCGAAGGACAGCGCGTGATGCGTGGGATGACTGACAACATCAAGCTCTTCCTGACGCGCACGATATCTATCGTCTTCCTCGTCTTTTTCACGTTGCTGATTGGGCAAGAATTTCCACTAACCCCGAGCCAAAACTCGATACTCGCGACGCTTACCGTCGGAATTCCCTCGCTTGCGCTGGCTATCTGGGCACGGCCCGGCCACACACCACGCGATCTCTGGCGCTTGATCGTCCAGTTTGTGCTGCCAGCGGCGCTTATGGTGTCGATACTCGCCGTCGCTGTCTACGATTTCTTTTTGACGCTGACCGGCGGGAACGTGATCTGGGCGCAGGCTGCAGTCACGACGACGATGGTCAGTACGTTGCTGCTGATCGTGCTCTTTGCGCAACCGCCGACTCATATCTGGGTAGGAGCGAGTAGCCTCAACGGCGACCGGCGTCCCGCCTATCTGGTCGGGGCTATGTACGCCGTCTACGCCACAATCCTGCTTGTGCCGGGTTTACGCGCCTTCTTCGATCTGCGCACTTTGCCCTGGTCGGGCTACGTGATGCTGGGCTTCATCGTGTGCGGCTGGGCGGTGCTGGTCCGGTGGATCTGGCGGCAGGCACTGGGCGATCGCATCTGGCGCTATGGCGAAGCAAGCATCGCAACGGTTCTCGATCGCGTCGACAGGCTGAATCACTCTGATTAGACGTATTGCAGGCTGTGGTCTAGCGCACTCTCGTTCGAGGCTGGATGCTATTTCTAACCAGCCCTATCGTTTTGCTCGCCGGCTGGCGGTCTTGCCGCAATCTCTTTGACGAGGCTCTCAACATCTACTTTCGAGAGGTTGATGGGGCCTTGCTGCGATTCTTGCTCCCCCAACGGAGGAGGGACCGGAACCATTCAGGTTGAGACGCCCAGGCGAGGCAGCACGAAACGCTGGAATACAAACCAGAGCACGACGAATCCAAAAAACAGTAACAGGGTATCCATCACATAACTTTCCATAGACGTACAAATTTACGTGGTTGTGCACGCACTACGACCGTATCATCTTCAAGTACATAGAATCAGTATTCTTCAGTACCGATTGCCATCGTTTCGGAAGGTAGGTTCCTGTGATCGATCTGTTACTGGCCGATCAGGCCGAAATTGGACCGGCGAGTGAGGCGGCGCTGGAGTACCTGCCTGAGGCCTACGCGCCGCTCGCCTCCATGCGCGCCCTCGCCCCAACCGTCTGCACGATCCTCGGCGCAGAGCTGCCAGCAGATGCCGATGAAGCGGCAATCGTCGATGTTGTTGAAACGCTTTCGGGCTGCGAACGAATCGCCCATATTGTGATCGATGCCTATGGGATGGCAACATGGAAATGCCACAATAATATCGCCCACACCTTCAACGCACTTGCAAATGTTCGACAGGTTGAACTGCAATCCGTCCTACCTGCGATCACACCAGTCAACTTCTCGACAATCGCGTCCGGCGCATCGCCTGAGCGCCACAATGTGCGCAACCGCGAGGAGACGCTAACCGTCGATACATCATTTGCTCGTCTGGCTGCTGCAGGCAAGTCGACGGCGGTTTGCGGCCGAGCCATATCGACGGCAGGTATCTTGTTGGCCGGGCACAGCGCAATTCCATCGCGGGCGGAGAGTAACCTGGACAAAGAAGTGATGGAGCTTTTCGTCCAGCGAACCACTGAGGGTGTCGACTACATCCTGGCTCAGCTGCTCGATGTCGACGAAGCTGGTCATGAAGCAGGGCCATTCAGTGTTCGCTCGCGTCAGGCAATCGGACGCACTGATTTTCGGCTGGCAACGATGGCGCGTGCCGCCGCTGAACACGGCTACGCCTTGCTCTTGCACGCCGACCACGGCCAGCACGATGTTGAGCCAGAGGACAACGCTCCCGAAGGCATGAAAGGCACTCACTCAGGCCGACATCAGGAAGATGTTCGCGTTCCATTCATCTATCTCACGAACGCGGAACTGGGGCAGGCACTTGAAGGCTAGAGCGGGGCACCGTTCGTGAAGACAAGCAGCACGCTTGCAACACTGAAGTGTTGTGTTGGCTTTCTGGCGCTTTTGGTCGTTGTAACCTCGTGTATTTCCGGCGACGACGATGATCCAACGGCCACCGCGATCGAGTCTAGAAGTACGCCAACGAGCGCAGGCGAGACTTCGACGCCAACCGAACCAGCATCGACTCCCAGCGTCAACAGAGACCAACACCGAAGGTATCGGCGGAGCGAGCGGCCTCGGAGATCCCTATTATCCAGGAGCAGGCAATGGTGGCTATGATGTCCTGCACTATGACCTCGAGCTTCGTTACGAGCCCGACACGGATCTACTGCATGGCAACGTTGCGATTGATGCGGTCGTTACTGAAGCCATCGACTGGTTGTATCTGGATTTCTCAGGGTTTGACATAACAGAATTACATGTCGACGGGGTCGCGACTGAGTTCAGCCGCAACGGTAGCGAATTGCGGGTTGACCTGCCGGATCGTGTCGAAGCCGGTCAAAGCATCGAGATATCCGTTGTTTACGTCGGCATTCCTGAAGCGACGGCAGGTCCATTCCAGGAAGCTGTCGGATGGAAGACCACGGACGACGGCGCATATGTGCTAAGCGAACCAACTGGAGCGCCGACCTGGTACCCTGTCAACGATCATCCGCTGGACAAAGCATCCTATAGCTTTCATATCACCGTCCCTTCCGGCCTGGAAGTGCTGGCAAACGGCACACTCATTGAGACGTTAGACGCCGGCGACGGATGGATGACCTGGGTACTACGACTCGCCATCCGAGATGGCGAGCTATCTGGCGATGGTGGCCATCGGCCAGTTCGAGTTCGAAGAGATGCAGACCGACGACGGGCTGATCATTCGCAATGCCTACGATGCCGCATTCGCGGATGAAGCGGCACAGAACTTCGAGCGTACGCCCGAAATGGTCGCCTTTTTTGAGGATCTGTTTGGTCCCTATCCATTCGAGATCTACGGCTCGGCGGTTCTGGACTTCAACTGGGGTGGCATTGCCCTGGAAACGCAAACCTTCTCGATTTTTGACAGTAATTATGCCCGGCGCGGCATCAGCGCTGAACCGGCTGTCGCGCACGAACTCGCTCACCAATGGTTCGGCGATAGCATTTCGCTTGAAAACTGGGACGACATATGGCTTAACGAAGGATTCGCTACCTATGCACACTGGCTCTGGATCGAAGAAGCGAGTGGTGTCAGCATTGACAGGTACATTGCTTCAAACGTAATGCCAGATATTGGCAACGTCACCCTGCCGCCGCCGGGCGCGCCCGGGCGGGATAACATGTTCGCGGGGAGCGTCTACATCCGGGGCGCACTGACATTGCACGCGCTTCGAAAAACCGTCGGAGATGACACTTTCTTCGAGATTCTGCGCGACTTATGTCGAAACCTATACCGGTCGTAACGCAAGTACCGATGATTTCATTCAGGTAGCGGAATCCGTCTCCGGCCAACAGCTCGATCAACTATTTGAGAGCTGGCTCTTCAGCGAAGAATTACCTGAGTTGCCGGGCGCATAGATCGTCGATACGACTAATCCCAGTAGACAGCCGCTTCCGTCAGGAGTATCCAGGGCGGCAAACCGAAATCGCCCGTCTCAGAGAGGATTTCGAAGGTGAGGGTGTTGTCACCCTGCCTGAAGCCACTTCAAGTTCCCAACCTGCCAACCCATCACTGTCCACTGTTCGTTGGCAAATGGCGAAGGTCCCTGCCAGACAACGTTGCCATTGAGCAGGAGGCGGCAAGGCACAGCCCCTGGCAGCTCATCATCCATCCCACGGAATACGATGCCAATGTGTTCCGTTGGAGCTTTTGGATAAGTGCGAATTGCACGGATGCACGGGCGTATTCGGTTTGCTGCGAGTAGAGATGCGCCGCCGGGCGACCATAAAGTTGGCCATCATCGCGTCGATAAGCCCCTCCCGCGACAAAATCATCGCGGCTGAATGTCGTACTCGCGCCCTGCACCCAGGTCGGCGGTAATGTTGAGACGAGGAATGGAGCTGTTGAACGCTACGGTCGGGGCCGGTCCGCGGCCCGTTGTAGTTGGGACAACCGCCGCCGCTTCTGTCGGCGGCGCTGTAGCCGGTGCAGCCGTTGGCGTCGGCATAGCTGTCGCTTCCGGTTGAGTTGGAGCGATCGTGCTCGGCCGGCGGAGAGACGGTTCCTCGGTGGCAGTCGGCGATGAGATGACGACTCCGGGCGCCTCAACTTCAGTTCGGGCCGGGATCGCTACGCGCTGGATCGTTACGTCCGTCACCGCTCAAGCCTGCTCATCGCGAATAGCGACGGTCGCAATGGCCAACAGCAGCGATAGCGAGCATGACAGGCAATAGCCAGGATCTTCGTTTGCGCCGACCTGTTGCCCGCAGCCGGAATTCGCGTCCGCAGTGTGGGCGCTGCAGGCGCTGTACGGGAAGGCACAGTCGCCCGAGTGAAGCGTTCGGGCTGTGCCCGCACTGCCTCTGCGGGTGCGATAACGGTGCGAGTCCTGGCTTACCGCCCAGGTGGTCGCGCATCGTGCGCGCGTCCGGGAAGCGCTCGGAGGGAATCTTGGCAAGCGCCCGGAGGATGACCGCTTCTAACTCGAGCGGTATGCGCGGGTTCAGATCGCGCGGTCGTGGCGGCTGATCGCTTACGTGGCGGTAAAGCACCTGGACCGGATTGTCGCCTCGAAACGGCAGCCTGCCGGTAAGCAGTTCGTAGAGCATGACGCCGACGGAGTAAATATCAGCCGCCGGCCCGACTGTCTGGCCGGTCGCCTGCTCCGGGCGCCATGTAAGCGGCAGTGCCGATCGTCGTGCCCGTCTCGGTCAATGTGATGTCGTTGGCAAGAAAGGCGACACCGAAATCGCTGAGCCGGGCAACCATGCGCTTGTCAAGCAGGACGTTCTGCGGTTTGACGTCACGATGAATGATGCTCTGATCGTGGATAGCCGCCAGACCGTCAAGCACCTGGCGGCCGATGCTTATGACCTCTTCTGTTGTCAGCGGGCCTTCCTCACGATCGAATTCGCGTAGCGTACGCCCATCGATGTACTGCATCACGATGAACGGAAGCTGCTGCTCCCGTCCAAAATCGAAAATCGGGACAACGTTCGGATGGCTTACCTGCGCGGCAGCCTGAGCTTCGCGGTCGAAGCGAGCAGTGAATTCGCTGTTTGACTGGTGTTCCCGGCGTAGGACCTTCAGGGCGACATCTCGTTGAAGAACCGTGTCACGGGCAACAAAAGTCCGCGAGAATGCGCCATCCCCGAGTGGGCGAGCAATCTCGTAGCGGCCGGCATAGATTCGCGGGATCGACAGCGACATGCTTCGATACGCTACCTTCGACGCAATGGACTCACCGAGTAAAAGTCCGACCGAGCTTCAACGTCACTATCATGGCATGCGGCGACAGTCAGAGGTAAGGCCGTATACTCGGGGGATGTGTGTACGGATACTTCGCAAAGCGGGACTCTGAGCAAACGATGCGGACGATTGCCTTTTTCAACCAGAAGGGCGGCACCGCCAAAACGACCAGCACGCTCAACGTCGCAGCAGCGCTCGTCGAACGTGGCGAACGCGTCCTGGTTATCGATATGGATCCTCAGGCCAGCCTTTCGATGGCGGTCGGAGTCGACATTCCGACACTCGACCAATCGATCTACGATGTGCTCGTTGATGATGATGTGCGACTTCGCGATGTGCTCCAACCGTCATCAATACCCGGGGTCTGGATCGCGCCTAGCCATCCCGATCTCGCCGCCGCTGAACTGGAACTTGCTCAACGTGCTCGAGCGCGAGCGCAGATTCGCCTATTCACTCTCGGGACTGGCGCGTGACTCCTTCGATTTCGTGCTGGTTGACTCGCCGCCTGCGCTGAACATTCTCAGCATCAATATCCTCGTTGGCGTCGATGAACTGGTCGTTCCGATCGAACCGCATCCCTTGTCGATCATGGTCCTGCGGCGGCTGTTCGAAACGATCTTGCGCGTCCGGCGGCTGAATCCGAAACTCCGAGTCGTCGGTTTTCTGCCGACCAAGGTGCATCATTCGTCGCGTCTGGCCGCCGATATGCTCGAAACGCTGCGAGACCAGTTCCCGAACATCCCGCTGCTGACCTCGGTGCCGCTTTCGGTCAAAGGCGCAGAGTCGATCGTCGAACACACGTCGATCCTCGACTATATGCCGAATTCCCCGCTTTCGACCGCCTATCGGGAGATTGCGGCGACGCTCGCAGCCAAGAAGTGGAACAGTAACGAGCATGACTAGCCGGCGCAGATTCTCCGTTGACGATCTCTTCACCGATACCCGACCTCAGGCCATTGGCGTTAGAGAGCTGGTCAACGCGAAAGAGATCAGCCTAGATCGCATCGACGCCGACCCGAACCAGCCGCGCAGCGTCATCGAAACCGAGGCGCTCGAGGAACTCGCCGCCTCCATCAGGTCAGAGGGCGTCCTGCAGCCAATTGCGGTGCGCTATGACGAGGAAGCACGATATCTACGTCGTAATCCACGGTGAGCGACGCTGGCGAGCGGCGCAACTCGCCGGTCTGGAAACAATCCCCGCCATCGTCCGCGAGATCGAGCCAGATCATATCCTCCTGCAACAGCTGATGGAAAATATCGTCCGCGAGGATCTCAATGCCCTCGACCGCGCTCACGCCCTGCGAGCGCTGAAAGAACAGATGGACGACGCGCCCTGGGATAACGTCGCGCAAGCGGTGGGATTCGCCGCAGCAGGCTCTTTCAGTTGCTCGGCACTGAAAAGCTTTCGGAGCAGTTTCGAACGCTGTTGCGCGAGGGAGTCGTCAGCGAAAAGCAGACCCGGGCCGTCCAGCGGCTGGAAGACGCTATCCAGGATGAGCTGGCCAGTAGAATCGCCGATGGCCGTCTCCTTCCGGCTGAACTCGACCAGGCGGCGCGGTCGGTCGCGGATGCAGGCTCAATCAGCGAGGCCGTAGCGTTACTCGACCTGGCGCAAGCAGTCGATAAAGACCCGGCAATGACGAAGCTCTTCCAATCCACTGGCCGCCAAATGCGCCGCCTCACGCGTTCGCTCGTCGAACTGCGCGGTCAGGCGTTATCGGATGACCTGCGCCGCGACCTAAAGAGTTTGCGTCGCGACATCGACGATCTCCTGAACTAGCTACTTTCGGCCGGAAGAGATGCTCCCCGGCTGTTCATTGATTAGCTGTGGGCGTCTACTATTGCTGGAAGTTCGGGAAAGTTGGAGCGGGAGGAAAGTACGGTGAGATCATGTCAGTAACAGTAATTGTGCCTTTAGACGGGTCCGAAGCTTCGGAAGAATCTCTCGCAATCGCGCGCGAATTGCAGATACGGCGTGGAGGAACGCTCAAGCTGATTTCCGTCGTTGAGATCACGACAGAGTTCGACGCCTGGATCGAAACCGCGCCGTTCACACTGGAAGATGAGTTGGACAGCTGGCTCGATAACCGTCGTGACTACTTGCGGAGTGTAGCTGAACGTCTTGGCGACCATATCGACTTCGAGGTGCGTGTCGGCAGGCCGGCTGTAGAAATCAAGGCTGTTGCCGAAGCTGCGGAAGAATCGGTCATTGTGATGGCCAGCCACGGCCGTGGTGGGTTGCAACAATTAGTGCTAGGAAGCGTCGCGCTTTCCGTGGTGCATGATGTCCACTGTCCCGTCATTGTCGTACATATGCAAGGCGAGCGGGCGGAGTCGCAGTTGAAACTCGAAAGAGTCTTGCTGCCGACCGACGGCACGGCCTTAAGCGAACGAGTTATCCACGATGCATTGGAAATTCTCGGCGAACCCAAGCCCGAATTGCGTCTGGTTCAAGTGCTGGAGCATCCCGCCTGGACTGCCCACTCGATAAACGCCGGGCTCATCAGCGAGTATCTGGAAGCCAGTAGAGAGACCTCCCAGCAATACCTCGATCAGATTGCAGCCAAGCTGCGCGAGCGTGGCTTTAGTGCCGATGCGGAACTCCGTTCCGGTGGCGCGGCCGACGGAATTCTTGCATCTGCGACGGAGCATCAAGCGGATCTCATCGCAATGGCTACCCACGGGCGTGGAGGGATTGGACGCCTGCTCCTCGGATCAGTTGCGCAGCGAGTGTTGAATCGCACCAATGTGCCGTTAATGCTGATCCACCCGGCCTCGCAAGAAAGTGACGTGCCCGCGACCGGAAACAAATAGACCGGTATGGAGGCCCATGGAAAACAGATGAGCATCAATTTGACGCATTGAGATGAACTCGCTCCAACCCATTGGGAATTCGGCATTCTATGATCTGAATAGCTTCTTGAATGGGCGTAATAGCGTCGATGACGCAGCGATGGGTTTACTCGGCGATGTCCCCGGGAAGCGCCTGCTTCACCTGCAATGCCATTTTGAGATGGAGACATTGTCGCTGGCCAGTAACGGCGCTGTAGTGACTGGCGTCGACTTTTCTCCAAAGGCAATCGAGACCGCGCGTTCACTGGCGGCAGAAACGGGCCTGGAAGCTCGTTTCATCGAGGTGAACGTCTATGACCTCCCCGATCTGCTTGAAGACAAATACGACATCGTATTCACATCTCACGGCACGATCATCTGGTTGCCCGACGTTGAAACGTCGGCCTGGACACTCAAAAAGGTTGATGTGACGGCGAGTGAGTTTGACCATTTCAACACAGGCACGACATTCGAGTTTTCCAGCGGCTACTCCTACGCCAGAGATGGTTCCAGCTCGCCATTGACGAACAGAGAGATACCAGGGAGTGGCATCATCGCCTGGAAGAGATTGTCAACGTTCTCATCGCGGCGGGCTTGCATTTCGAGCAACTTCGAGAGCATCTCCGGCTAGCCTGGCGCACGCTGCCGTTCAAGGAGCGCGGTGACGACGGTTGGTGGTGCCTGCCGCCGGAGTTTCTCCCACTCACATTGATGCCTGGCATCGTCGCGCGGCAGCCCTGAGCGCTGGCATAGCTCGCGCCAACGGCTATCTCGGGAAACTGCGGCGATGCCGGAGGATCCGGACGGCAAAATCGTACGTGACATAACTAATTATCCAGTTTGCGAGCACCAGTAGGCGATTGCGGAACCCGACCAGCAACATCAGGTGGATGCCGAGCCAGGCGATCCAGGCCGGAAAACCGGTGAACTGGCGGCCCGAAAAGTCCGCTACGGCGCGGTTGCGACCAATCGTGACAAGGACGCCTTTGTCCTTGTACTTGAAGTCCAGCATCGACTTGCCGCGAACGGCGCGCAGTATATTGCTTCCAGCGTGTGCACCCTGTTGAACGGCATTCTGGCCAAGCTGCGGGAAAGGCTCGCCAGTCTCCGGGTTGATCGCTCCATTGATGTCGCCAACGACAAAGACGTTCGGATGGTCCACCAATGCAAGCGTTCCATCCGTGAGCAAGCGCCCACCGCCTGCCGGCTCAGGGAGCCCGGGAAAACGAGCTCCAACCACCCCTGCCGTCCAGATAACCGTGTAGGCGCGAATATGATCGCCGTTGTCCGTCACGACCCCGTCCTCGCGAACCTCGTTGACTCGCGTGCCACTGATAACGTCAACCAGAAAGTGGGTTTTGAGGGTTCGGTTCGCGTAGCTACCCAGCCGTTCACCCATGGATGCGAGAGGATAATCTGTCGACTCCACCATGATGACGCGGAATTCATCCGGGTCTATTTCTGGATAGTCGCGCTCCAGGACATGCAAACGCAGCTCTGCCAGGGCGCCAGTTAGTTCGACGCCGGTCGCTCCGCCACCGACAACGATGAAGGTCAGCAACGCTCGTCGCCGGGCCGGGTCTCTCTCGCGTGTTGCTTCTTCGCAGGCAGAGAGAATCTGATCGCGGATCGTCAGTGCCTGGTCGAGCGTTTTCATCTCGAAGGCATACTCTTCGATACCGGGGATATTGAAGTGCGCAGTAGTCCCTCCTGTCGCAACGACAAGAAAGTCGTAACGCAGCCTGCGATCGTCGACAGTCACGATCTGGCGCTCTAGATCGACCCCATGAACGGAGCCCATTTGAAAGCGGACGTTTCGGAAGCGACGCAGTAACGCTCGAGCCGGCTCTGCGATTTCTGGAGCTTCAAGACCGGCAATCGCCACTTGATAGAGGAGTGGCTGAAAAAGGTGATGGTTCGTGCGATCGACCACAGTGACGAGGATTTCCGGCTGATTTGCCAGTATTTGCGCGCAATTCAGACCGGCAAAGCCGATGCCGACGATCACGACGTGGTGTTTCGGGGAGTGTTCGCTCACTTGATAATTCTTTCACAATTAGGTAACACTGTCCTGCTTCGGAGATTCTGACATGCATCTTGACGCCGAAGTAGTGGAGGGCCTATAAAGCTACAGTCGCCGGGGACGATTCGGGGGAATCGGGCGACAAAGCTGAAAGAGGCACCAGGGGCGTCAAGGCAACACTGATATCAGGTTGCGACGCACGGAAGATTCGGGGGATCCATGGGGGCAGATGCGCTCACACAATCCATTTGGGACGACCTGATGCTCGATTTGCTCTATCTAGCACTGCTGCACCTTTCCATCGTCACCTTTGCCGGTAGCATCCTTTTTGCCCGCGGCGTTATTCCCTCCCTCGTCAACTTCACCGGACACGCTTCGGAGCGCGTAGGACGTCTGCGTGTTCCTTTGTTCGGACTGGCTGCGCTAGCCGGTCTTGCCGTCATCTTCTTTGCATTCCAATTCATTAGTAATCTGGATTTCGCATACGACATGTATGACCACCACTGGTATTAGCCTGTAGGTGAGACGAGAACCTGGACGCAGGGCGGCGTTCGGGGTTCCGACTGAGAAAGGACCGAGAGCTTGGGCAATCGGATACGTAAAATGTTCCGGAACCCATATATCGCCTACGGGGTGCTTGCCTCGCCGATCATCTTGCTGGTGGTTGGTATTGCAACGTTGCTCATCTTGCAACGAACTCTTTTCACCCCAACGGCTCAGGCTGCTCCGGATCAACCAATAGATTTTCCGCATACCGTTCACGCTGGAATGCTCGATCTCGACTGCACCTTCTGTCACCGGGCTGCGTCAGAAGAGCCGCACGCGGGGCTCCCGGCGCTTGAACAGTGCATGTTCTGCCACTCGGTCGTCCAGAACGCCAGTACAGACGCAGGAACCGAGCAAATCAATCTGCTACTCGAGCACTGGAACAACTATGAAGGCGTCGAGTGGGAACGTGTGCACCAACTGCCCGATCACGTTCAGTTTGTCCACGAAGCCCACATAAACGCTGGATTCGATTGTTCAACTTGTCACGGCGACGTTCAGAGTATGGAAAAGATCAAGCAAGTGCGTGATCTTCGCATGGACGACTGCGTCCAGTGCCATCTTGCGAACGAAGCGCCAATCGATTGCACGACGTGCCACTACTAGCGGCGAGGGCAGAAGACGCATGAGACGACGCGACTTTCTCAAATTATCGGCCACGTCCGCGGCTGGCGCGATTATCTTCCAGGCGTGTGACTTCACCGACTGGGGAGATGGCGATCCGAAGCACGAATTCGAGGTCGAAAGCCCGCGCGACATCCCTGAAGATTATCTCTTCGGTAATGACGCCTGGTATGCGACAGTTTTCGCGGACAGCGCCGAAGCGCCGGGCGTAATCGTGCGCGTCTTTGAAGGCCGGGCCAAGAAGATCGAAGGTAATCCGAACCATCCGGTCAACAACGGCAAGCTCAACGCCCGCGGTCAAGCAATGCTTCAGGATCTTTACCATCCCGATCGCATTCGCGCGCCGTTACGCCGCTCCGGCGCCGGGGGGAGTCGACCAATTCAGTGAAATGAGCTGGAATGACGCGTTCGATTCGTTGGCCGACACCATTCGGTCGTCACAAGGTAGCGTGCTATTTGTCACGGAACCGCTAAGCGGCGCTCTCAAACAGGTTATCGATGCCTTTGTAGACGGTGTCGGTGGCGAGCGGATTGTCTATGAGCCGTTGGAAGAAGCGGCATTGCGCGAGGCCACGAACCGAGCCTTCGGCGTTAGCCAAATTCCTTTTGCCGATATCGGAAATGCCCAGACAGTGCTCTCTTTCGGAGCCGACTGGTTGCACACCTGGCTCTCGCCGGTCCAGTACAGCCAGGGCTATGCGTCGTTCCGGCGCGAGTCCGAAGGGTCACCACGCGGAGTGCTCTACCACGTCGACACCCATATTAATGGCACGTCAGGCGCTGCCGACCGCTGGGTACCGGTCAATCCCGGCTACGAAGGCATGCTGGCCATGGCAATCGCCGGGGTCATTATCGAACAAGGACTCGCGTCCGACGAAGCAGCTTTCAATGCTGTCGTTGGCGGCCTGGCACCGCCCCCGCTCGATGTTGCGGAAGCGCAAACCGGTGTCCCTGCCGATATGATCCGCGAGATTGCGGATCGTCTGGGCAATCACGGCCCGAGTGTTGTCTTCGGTGGCAACAATGCCGGAGCCCACACAAATGGGGTAGCCAACCTGACTGCCATCTACGCCCTCAACATTCTCCTGGGCAGTGTCAACGCTCCGGGTGGCTTGCATCTCAATAGTGAGCTCGAAGGACCGTTCGCGGGTCTCGACCGTGATAGTGGCGCAAGCGACCAGGAATGGCGCGATATGGCCACCCGCATTCAGAACGGCGACTTCACGACGGTATTCATCAACCAGGCCAATCCGGTCTATAGCTCGCCCTGGGGCGACGAGCTGGCCGGGGCATTGCAAGGCGCGAAGAACGTTATTAGCTTCTCGCGCTATCTCGATGAAACGTCGGTTCTCGCAAACTGGATCTTCCCCGGTCAAACTTCGTTGGAAAGCTGGAACAGCGTTGTCTCGAGCATCCAGCCAGGAACTCCAGTCGTTGGCTTCCAACAACCGGTCGTCCTGCGTTTCTATGACACCCAGCCAGTTGGCGATGTTCTGCTGACCATTGCTGAAGAAGTTGGGCTGGCCGATGCGCTCCCCTGGGCAACGATGCAACAAGTCGTTCAAGAACAGGCGGAAGCGCTCCGAACGAGTAACGCAGGAAATATTCAGGCGGCCAACGATCCGGCACTCTACTGGACTGAGCTGGTGCAAACAGGCGTCTGGACCGATGAGGGCGCAGCCCCGGCGAGCGCGTCAGGGGCTGGACCGATGGCTACCGCCGATCCGCCTCAGTATGCCGGTGATGCGAGCGAGTATCCCTATTTCCTCGTTCCGTACGAATCGACGTCGCTTGGAGCCGGTCAGTACGCGAATCTGCCCTGGATGCAGGCGCTACCCGATCCAATTACGACCGTGACATGGGCCTCCTGGGCGAACCTGAACCCTGAAACGGCCAAGGAGCTTGATGTCAGCACTGGCGACTATGTGCGCGTGACGACGCCGGCTGGAGAGCTTGAACTTCAGGCCTACGTCAACCGCGCCGCGCCGCCAAACGTCGTCGCGATTCCGATGGGCCAGGGGCATACCCATTACACCCGCTACGCCGAAGGGCGTGGAGTGAATGTCATGAAGCTGGTGGACGCTTCGCTACGAGACGCGGAGTCTGGCGCACTAGCCTGGGCAGCAACGCGCGCGAATGTGCAGGCGGTGCCTGGGGAGTCCAAGAAGTTGCCGCGTATGGAGGGCACCGTCGATATGGTCGCCCCAGAAGAGTATAAAGTTGTGCGGATCGTTCCGCCTTCGTCCGGAGAATAGCTGGTAGTAGGCCGAATGCACGGGAAAGAGCCAAGATGTTGTCGCAACTAGAGGCGCTCGACCACAACTGGGGTATGGTCCTCGACCTGGATTCCTGTACGGGCTGTGGGGCATGTGTCGTGGCCTGCCAGGCAGAGAACAACATCCCCATTAATCACGAAGATCATTTTCGGCAGAATCGCGCCATAGAGTGGGTGCGCATCGAACGCTACTGGACCGATTCGGAAGATTTCGCTGAATCCAAGCCACAATATCTACCGATGTCCTGCCAGCACTGCGGGAACGCGCCGTGTGAACCGGTTTGCCCGGTCTACGCGACCTATCACACGACTGACGGGCTCAACGCGCAGATTTACAACCGCTGCATCGGCACGCGCTACTGTGGCAACAACTGTCCGTGGAACGTGCGTTACTTCAATTATTGGGATCCAAAGTTCGAGGATACCTTTACCAGTCATTTGAATCCTGATGTTACGGTTCGCAGCCGCGGCATCATGGAGAAATGCACGATGTGTGTCCAGCGCATTCGGCGCGGAGTGCGTGAAGCCCGTTACGCTGACCGCACTTTGCAGGACGGCGACATCACGCCGGCTTGCGCCCAAACATGCCCGACCGACGCGATCGTCTTCGGTGATCTCAATGACCCGAATAGTCGAGTCTCTCAGATGGCTGCTGCCGGTCGAAGCTACCAAGTCTTCGGAGAGCTGGGAACGAATCCGAGTCTAAGCTATCTCTCGAAGATCGATATCGACGCTCAAGAGTCCGACGAGGAAAATGACCACGCTGTGGCTCCACCAGCGCCAGTGATTTGGATGACTGTGAATGGCTGAGCATGCCCACGCCGGACACGTCGCTCCGGAACTAACTGTTCGGAAGACGATCGACGACGCCACTCGACGCGTTGTCAGTACCGGTGCCAGGTTTGCGACGCTCGATATCGTGCTCGGAGCAGTCGGAGCAATCGGGCTGATCGCACTCATTTTGAATCTGATTATCGAAGGTACAGATAATCTTGAAGCATGGGGCTACACCGCGATCGTCGGTGGCTACCTGCTTTCGAGCGTGCTCTCAGCTCCCATTCTGGCCGTCCTGCTACGCCTGACTCGGAGCAATTGGCGGCGCCCACTGAGTCGCATCGCGGAAATACAGGCGTCGGCGGGAATTGTCGTCTACATCCTTTATCTTCCGCTCTTTTTCGTAATTCCACAGGCCGAAGGCCGCTTCACCGTCTGGGTCGACTGGCCCTGGGGCGCGCCTGGATTCTTCTCAGCCGTCGTACTCGGGTTACTCGTCTTTGGCGGTTACGCCTTCCTCTATATCTCGGCGATCCCGGATTTCGCGATTGTTCGGGACCAAAGCCGCGACAATCTGCCACGCTTTGAACGCTATTCATGGCTGGCTCGGGGATGGATCGGCAGTCTACGGCAGTGGAATGTCCACCGAGCAGGCATAGGTGTACTCGGCGCTAGCTATTTGATTCTCTACGTTTGGACGGTATCGATCTTCTTCTGGGATTTTGGGGAGTCACTCGTCCCAAGCTGGCGCAGTTCAGTATTTCCGGGGTTTGCCACGATAAGTTCGCTCCAAACCGGGTTGGCGCTCATCATCGTAACGATGTATGTCCTCCAGCGCTGGGGGGATCTTGAAGATTATCTGACGTGGGACTTCTTCTGGTCGATAAGCAAGCTGCTGCTCACAACATCGCTATTGTGGTTCTACCTGTGGTTCTCGGAATTCATGATCTTCTGGTACGGTCGCAAACCGGATGAGATCAACGTCCTCAAGACGGTCATGTTTGACGTATATGGTTTGCCGATGCTGTTGACGTTCTTATGCAATTTCGCGCTACCTCTCTTCATATTGATGTGGAACCGCGTTCGGAAGACGATTGCTGGTCCGACGATCGTCGCCTGTCTCGTGCTCTTCGGGACGTTCGTTGACCGACTGCGTATCTTTGGAGCAGCCTTCGCTAGCAAGGATCCCTTTGCGCCCGAAATGTCGGACGAATCTTGTTCCGAAATTTCTCGTTACCCGGCGTGCTCGATATATTGATTGTCATAGGCGCTCTGGCCGCCGCAGTTTTCTGCGTGCGCATGGCGTTGCGCATCGTACCGCTCCCAAGTATCTGGGAAGTAAGTGGCGGTATTGGACTGCGGGTTCGTCGGCAATACCTGAATCATCCGGTCACGGTAATCGCAAAACCGGACTAACGGCGCGAAGGTTTAGCCTTCGCCAACCAGGAGCAAGACATGCAAGAACGTGTCATCATGAGCGATCAGGAGATCAACAACGAGCTACTACGCTCGGTGTTCGAGCACCCCCTGCGATTTTGGGTCGGGGCAGGTGTACTCGGTATCTTCGTTGCAATGTGGCTGGTATCAGTCAGTTTCCTGCTCTACTGGGGTGTGGGGGTAACCGGTCTGAACCGCCCTGCCTACTGGGGCTTCCTTATTACGAACTTCGTCTTCTGGGTTGGTATTAGCCACGCAGGAACGATGATCTCATCGATCTTGCGTCTGACTCAGGCCGAATGGCGTCGCCCGGTGGTGCGCGCCGCCGAGGTCATGACGGTCTTCTCGCTCGGCACAGCCGCACTCTTCCCATTGCTGCACACCGGTCGTCCGTGGCGCGCGATCTACTGGGTCTTCCCGTACGATTTCATGCGTGATGTGTTCCCGAATGTGCGCTCTCCATTGATCTGGGACCCGAGCGCGATCTTTACCTACCTGACCGGCAGCGCCCTCTTCGTCTTCACGGCGCTCATACCCGACCTGGCTGTCATTCGCGACCGCTCCACCGGATTGCGACGGACAATCTATGGAGCGCTGGCGCTCGGCTGGACAGGCAATACACGCCAGTGGAAGCTCCAGGGTATCGCCGGCATTCTCATCTCGGCGCTTATCCTGCCCGTCTTCGTCTCAGTGCACAGTATCGTTTCCTGGGACTTCGCAGTTTCGATCGTGCCGATCTGGCATGCGACCGTCTTTGCTCCCTACTTCGTCGTTGGGGCGGTCCACTCTGGCGTCTCAGCGGTGTTGACGCTCATGGCCGGCATGCGCTGGTTCTTCAAGTGGGATAAGTTCATCCGACCCGAGCATTTCGACGCTGTCGGGCGCTTGCTCATCGTGATCGCGACCGTCTGGCTGTACTTCTTCTTCCTTGACTTTTCCTTCGCGATTGCTTCGGGCGAGACGCGCGAAATCGCCGTTATGCAGCGACGTGTCTTCGAATGGCCCTACTGGTTCCTGCTTGTGGAGATCATGATTCTGGGATATATCATCCCGGTCGGTATGTGGTTGAAACGCAGCGTCAGGCGCAATATTAAGCTGATGTTCTGGTCATCATTGCTCGTCAACATAGCGATGTGGTCCGAGCGTTACTGGCTCATCGTGCCCGGTATCGAGCGCAAGTATGAGCTCAAATTCAGCTGGTCCTTCTATAACCCGCAGCTCGCTGAATTAGGGTTGGTAATTGGATCGTTCGGAATCGTCGTATTCCTCCTATTGATGTTCAGCAAACTGTTCCCGCCGATTGTGCTTTGGGAAGAGAAAGAAGGGCAGCGCTTTGCTGCTAATGTCAAGATTGGCCAGGCGGTTGTGCCTGCCATCGTCAAGGAAGAGTAATCCCGTGATGCCCAAAAGGCTCCCAATGGTAGGAAGGATGCAACATGGCTGATCGCGCCGTCATCGGTGTGTTCGAAGATGTTGACTCAGCAGCAGCTGCCACGCAGACTATGCTCGACAACGGCATCAGCGGCAACGATTTCGATATCCTCTCAAGTGCGCCGTTCCCGCATGGGGCGTTCGGTGAGGCAGAGCGACATCATAATCTGTACGTGTTTCCGCTGATCGGGGCAGCCTGTGGATTTATCACCGGTGTGCTGATTACTGCTGGAACACAGATCTCCTTCCCACTCGTCACAGGTGGCAAGCCGATCCTCTCAATTCCGCCGATGCTCGTCATTATGTACGAGGGCACGATGTTGGGAGCGATTATCTTCACTGTACTGGGTGTGCTCTTTGAGTCACGGATACCTTCCGCCGGTCCACGCGTATATGATGCGCGTGTAACCGCCGGATATATTGGGGTGACTGTTTCAGGCGCGGAAGATATGGTTCGATCTGCTGCTAAGATCATGACCGATGCTGGCGCCGAAGATGTCAAGTTTGATGAGGTGGGGAAGACAATCAACCTCCTCGAGGACCCGGAGGACCAGTAATGGCGACCCGGCTCACCGGTTTGACGCGTGGGCGCTATCTCGGCCGTCCGATCGCCGTGGTGCGCTCATGGTCCAGGCTGCGTAAGTTCGCGTTAGGTAGCGTTGCGCTGCTGGCGATTCTGGCCGCCTGTGAATCGACAAATACATATCCGGTCGATATTTACACGGGAATGCACTACCAGCATTCTTACCGGACGCTAGAACCACCACGCTTTCTGGGACCCGAAGAAGCGGTACCGATCAGTGGTCGAGCGCCGTCCTACACATCCGCCGAGATTCTCCAACTGGAGAACCCGACTCCTGCGGATGCGGCATCGATCGAACGGGGCAAAAAGCTATTCAACGTTAACTGCGTCGAGTGCCACGGTGAAGGTGGCAATGGTGACGGAGTGATGGCGAAGTATTTCGTTGATAACGGCGCGCGGCCACCGGCAGTCTTGACAGCCGACCGGCTCGTTCAAGTAGAAGATAATTACTTCTACAACACACTGACCAATGGCTTGCCGCCGTATATGCCCTCCTTCTCCGACTTGCTCGAGGGTAATGAGATGTGGGATCTGGTGAACTACATCCGAACTCTCCAGGCGGCGGCACAATAGTCAACTGTCAGTGATCTCTTAAGACCGTAAGGAATTCATGTACGGGACCGGTTGATTACCGGTCCCGTCGTGCGTTTAGAGGGCAAAGGCGTGATCCGGTATTCCAACGACGTCTCGAATATTCATCCCCGGCAACTCGCGGGCGGTTTCTGGGTTGGTTGGCCCAATCCTCCAATCCCGGAGAACCATTTGCGGATCTTGCTTGGCAGTTACGCAGTCTGGCTGGCAATCGACGATGATACCGACACCGTAGTCGGCTTCATAAGTGCCATCAGCGACGGTGTCCATGCCGCCTATATTCCATTGCTTGAGGTCCTTGAGCCATATCAGGGTCAGGGGATCGGCTCCGAACTGGCGCGGAGGATGTTCGCCTCGCTGCAACATCTCTATCAAATCGACCTCATGTGTGACGACGACAGACGGCCGTTTTACGAGCGCCTTGGAATGAAGCCGGCCGGTGGCATGATTGTGCGCAACTACGATCGGCAAAATGCGATGCCGTTGGGAGACATCGCACAACCAGGAGCTTAGCCATGAGAATGTTTCGGTTTGATTCAGAAGTCGCACACGCTATCACGCAATTTAACAGTCACGGTGTACGAATGGGACGTGGAGTTCGCTTCAACGGCGACGCTCAGATCGGTTGCTTCCACATCGAGCCAAATGGTGTGATCGGCTACCACGAAGCGACCGTTGCGCAGCTCTTCATGTGTGTCGCAGGCCAGGGTTGGGTGACCGGGACCGACCGGTGCCGGGCCTCGATTCGACCGGGACAAGCTGCTTTCTGGACGGCTGGCGAACTCCACGAGTCCGGTTCAGCGGACGGCATGATGGCGATCATTGTTGAAGGCATGAACGTTGATCCGACTGCGTTTATGCCCGAGATCGAAAACTTCGATGACGTCAGCTAGTTCGGAGCCAGAGTGGGTTGTCTGGGCACGTAGGCTCCGCGCAATCGCCCAGACTGGGCTGGCATTTGGCGAGAGTGAGTACGACCTCGACCGCTATCGGCAGATCGAGCGGATCGCAGACGACATCGTCGCCACGCACACAGGCATCGAGCATGAAGAGATTCGGGATTTCTTCGTGCATGATGGAGGCTATGCGACGCCGCAGGTCGATGTCCGCGGCGCTGTATTTCGTGATGACCGGATATTGCTGGTTCGCGAACGGCTCGATGGCCTCTGGACACTGCCGGGCGGCTACGCCGATGTCAATGACAGCCCTTCAGAAGCGATAGAACGAGAAGTCCTCGAAGAGTCGGGCTATACCGTACGGGCAACAAAACTCGCGATGGTCTACGACAAGCGTCTCCACGATCACCCGCCTTCGCCACGGCACACCTATAAACTCTTCTTTGTCTGCGAGCTGCTCAGCGGCGAAGCGACAACGAGCTTCGAGACGACGGCGGTTGAATACTTTGATCTGGAAATCCTGCCGGAACTTTCGACTCACCGTGTTACAGCCGGGCAGATCCGGCGGGTTTTCGAGCATTACAGGCAACCACAGCTCGCCACCGATTTCGATTGATCCAAGCCACTTATGAGCGAGAGGAAACGTCCGTGTCGGCCTGGAAAAAACATGAGAACGCGGACTCCTACCTGGACGGTGTTCGAGCGGCGATTCCGCTTATTGCTGATCAGATTGCGCTCCTCCACCGCATCGTCGATACGACGCTCGGCAGCGTCAATACGTTGCTCGACCTTGGCTGTGGCGACGGAGCGCTTGCCGAGTCAGTACTAGCCCGCCACGCCGGAGCGAAAGCTGTCCTGGTCGACTTTTCGGGTCCTATGCTCGTGCGAGCAAAAGAGCGCTTCGATGGAAGCGGGATGGACGTGACGCTTGTGGCGGCTGATCTGTCCGAGCCGTCGTGGACTGAAGCGCTACCGGTGGCCCAAGACTACGACCTCGTCATCTCCGGGTTCGCCATCCATCACCTGGAGGACAGCGGGAAACGCGAGCTGTTTCAAGAAATCTTCAGCCTGCTCCGGCCCGGTGGGCTTTTCCTCAATTTCGAGCACGTCGCGCCCGCCAGCTCGCTGATCCGGGAACTCTTCGACGATCTGTTCATCGATAATCTCTTCGCTTATGCGCAGATGACGGGCTCGGCTACAACTCGAAGCGATGTGGCCGCCACGTATCATGCTCGCGAAGATCAGCACGACAATATCCTCGCACCGGTGGAATCCCAGTGCCAATGGCTGCGTAAAGTGGGCTTTGTGGATGTCGATTGCTACTTCAAGATCCTGGAGCTGGCAACCTACGGAGGTCGAAAACCGGTCTAATCAGGATTCATCCGGGTTCTTACCGCGAGCCCGGGCAAGAGCGCGCCTGCGCTTCTGACGCTCATCGATTTCGTCGTCATCAACGTGTTCTACCTCTGTGCCGCTTCCGACAACGGCTTGACGTAACAGTATCCTGGCTCGCTCCAGTATCGGTATGTTCGGCGTTGACTCGCGGACCGGCAAACCGTGATCATAGTGTCCAGCTCGAACGCGCGGCCACTCCGAAGCGACTTCCGCACCCATCAGCAAAACATTCGCAGCGATGTATATGAAGAGCATGAAGACAATTACCGCGCCAAGCGATCCGTAGATTGCATTGTAGTTGCCGAAATTGCGGAGATAGAACGAGAAACCAACCTTCGCAAGTTCAAACGCGACGGAGGCAAACAGGGCGCCCAGCCAGATCTCATCGAACGAGGTATTTACAGCTGGGACGAAGCGGTAGAGCGCTGTGAAGATGATGAACGATACGATGATCGGGACCAGAATTGTCAGCGACCACATCCCAAACTGGACCACGACACCAATTGCGCCAAGGTCGTTTGCAGTCGCGCGTATTTCATCCTGGATATATGGGCGAATTGTTGTCGCAGCGACGGACAGGGCGACGAGGATTCCGACCAATATCACCATAAGAATATCGACGAGTTTTCCTTGAATAGCAGGGCGGCGGTGATCGGTATCCCATGCGACGTTGAGCGCATTGCGCAGCGCCGACATCATCGCGCTGGCGGACCAGATCAAACCGATGACACTCAACAGACCGAGCAACGAAAGCTCGGTCGCTACGCCAGAAAGAATTTGATCGAGCTGGGCGCGCCCTTCAGTCGGCGTCAGCGGCACGACTTCCATCATCGCGTCAATGACCCTGTCTCTGACATCATCATTGCGAAGGATCTGCCCGAATATAGTGACGAGAAATATCGAAAGCGGAAAGACGGAGAAGAAGACATAATACGAGATGCTCGCCGCAATCTGCGTACAACGATCATCCGCGAATTCTTGAACGGACCTACGACTGAGAACCTTTAAGTCGGCGAAGTAGAGCCTTGCCTCAGTCTCTATCCAGCCACGCATATTCGAAAGCGAGGGAAGTGAACGATTCATCATCCTCCCTATCCGATTTCCTGGGCGGCAGCGCCGGAGTCAAGGCTATCAGAGAGGGGACTGCAAAATTTTGTCACCTTAACCCGAGGTCACAGGTAGCACGATATGCGATGGGTAGCGAGAGCTATGGTGGATCGTATTCAGCGCCGTTTGAGTGTGGGTATGGCGCCCAATTGCTTCGCCGGTGTTGGGATTGACATCGAAACGCGGATAGTTGCTGGACGAAATGTCAACCCGGATACGATGGCCCGCGCCAAAGATCGTCCCCGTGCCATACATCGGTATCTCGATCTTGTAGACCTCGTCCGCCTTCATCAACTGCGGGTCGCTGAAGCTTTCACGATAGCGGCATCGGAAGATGCTGTCTGAAATATTCAGTTCGTAGCCCTCGGGGAAACCTGGAACCGGCGGGACGACATCGACGAGCTTGACGGTAAAGTCGGTGTCGGGTGCGGTAGACGACACATAGATGACCGCTCGCAGCGGACCGATGACCTCAACAGCCTCGTCGAGTGGCTCTGACTGAAAGCTGATGACATCCGGGCGCGAGTTGATCGGCAATCCAGCACGCTCTCTCGATTCCGGTTCCTTCTGATCTTGACCGCCAACAGCGACGATCAGTCCCCAGCGCTGTTCATAGGTGACCTTTCCCGCAATCTGGTCCGGAACTGGGAATACGTCCGAGAGTGAGGACATATTGCCGCCGACAGTTGGCACGGGGTTATCCGGATCATATAGAAACGTAGATGAGGCTCGATCTTCTTCCGGTTTATCCGTTGCAAGCTGGCCGCCATCACGAAGGTAGAAATTCGTCTCAACAGCATCGGTCACAGGGAAACTGTGTTCTTCTCGCCAGTGACCGCCTCGATACAAGCGGCCTTCGCGGGTGCGTTCTTCAGGCTCGCCGCCCATAACGAAGAGGCGTACCGGTGCTTCTTCTCCAACACCGTTGTCAACCTGCTTCAACCAGTGATCGAACCAGCGCAGGTGGAAGTGATCGAAATCATGAGCGAGATTCCCGGCTACCGACGCGTGTGGCCCATACTCGATGTTGCCGGAAAAGGTTTGGTCGACAGTCGTCGAGCCATGCGTCCACGGCCCCAGGAGCAAATGCACCGGGCTGGTCAGTCGTTCCGATAGACCGATGTAATTCTCAATCGTTGCGCGGGTGTAGGAGTCATACCAGGCGCCCGAGAAGAGGGTCGGCACGTCGGAATGATCGCTCCAGAACTTTTGGAAATTGTATCCGGGATGCTCCCAGTATTCGCCGTAATCGCCATGTCGATAGATATCGAGCGCCCAGCGCTCGTAGGAAGGCGCATGCGCCAGCGGGGTTTGTCCCTCGATCCAGGGAAGCGCGTCGAGCCAATCTGAAGCACGCACGTTTTCCAGGGCG
The DNA here is from genome assembly GCA_963745675.1 of uncultured Chloroflexia bacterium. Lineage (GTDB taxonomy): Bacteria > Chloroflexota > Chloroflexia > Thermomicrobiales > CFX8 > JAUIIK01. The sequence continues at coordinate 329,423 of CAVUYM010000008.1, read as the reverse complement.
GCCAGTACTCCCGGGTCGGCAATGGCTTCGGTGCCTGTAGCAGCACCCATGAAGGCCCAGGCGAGAAACCTCAATTCAATCGCTCCATTATGACGCACGGAGCTGCTGTAAGCGCTCGCACCAGCCTGATTGACAACCAGTGTCGAAAGATGTGGCGGGTTCATCACCGCCGCTGCGGTCTGAGTCCATCCGAGGTAGGAGGTGCCCATCATACCGACTTGGCCGTCGCACCAGGGCTGGCTACCGGCCCATTCGACGCAGTCGTAGCCGTCTTCAGCCTCCTGAGTGAGGAAATAGAACAAGCCTTCAGAACGATAACGCCCACGACAGTCCTGCACGACGACGACGTATCCGCGCTGAGCGAAATACTCACAGCCTGCGGCAGATGAAGCAGTAGTCTTGTTGTACGGTGTCCGGATCAGAATACAGGGAAGAGCATCGTCAACCCGCGTATCAGGGCTATCCGGCAATGACGGGAAATAGATATCAGTCGCGAGGCGGACCCCATCCCGCATCGGAACCATCACATCCGTTGCTCTCAGGACGCTGTATTCAGATTGAGATTCCGGTGCCGACTTCCAGTTATCCATCGTGTTTCCTATTCTCCAGCATGACGTTTCGACCATTGTAGTCGGAATTGCCAGAGGTTCACCTTATCGGAGTACACTTCGCTCATGAAGATCGGCGCAGAATTTGATCTGACACCTGAGACGACTATTCGAGACAGCCTCTATGACCTGGTCCCTCTTTCGAGGGAAGCATCACAACTGCTTGCAACAACGTCGATGTTGCGGCTCGATGAGATCCAGCAGCTCGGCTTCGTCTCTCGCGTCTGGCCCGGCGCACGTCACTCGCGGCTCGAACATTCCATCGGCGTTATGCACCTCATGCGAGAAGCGCTGATTCAGCTGCGGTCTCGCGGCGTCGACGTGAGCGATGAGAGCGGGAGAGCCGGGATCGCGGCGGCGCTACTTCACGACGTTGGCCATTATCCATTCAGCCATGCAATCGAAGAGCTTGGCGATCCGGTCGTGCCACACGAAGTGGTCGGGCGGCGCTTGATCCTGGGTGACGAGATTTCGCACGTACTTCAATCAGCGTGGAGAGTTAGCCCTGCACGTGTCGCAGATTTGATTGATCCGCCTGCAGGTGGCGTCGACCGGCGTGATCGCATCGCACGCCAACTGCTTTCCGGACCGCTCGATGTCGACAAGCTTGATTATCTACCGCGTGACGCCCGCGCCTGCGCCGTACCCTATGGTGGCGTGGATACGGCCCGGCTGCTCGCCGCTCTTGTAGACATCAACTTACCCGGCGGGCACGTTCTGGGGATCGACCACAAAGGGATCTCGCCAATGCACTCGCTGATGAACGCGCGCCAGGAGATGTTCGACAACGTCTACTGGCACCATACCAATCGAGCCTGTATGGCGATGCTTTTGCGGGCTGTCCAGGAGGCCATCGAGGACGGTCTGCCACCCAGCTCTCTCTCGGGGTACGGCGATGAAATGCTGCTGCAGCGGCTGGCTGAACCGGATATGTCGGAGAGCACTCGAACGTTGGTCCAGGGCTTACGCCAGAGACGATTTCACAAGCGCTCGGTCGAGATCAGTTCCCGGGCCGGGGATCTCTACAACTATCTCAGTGGATTGTTTTCACAACCCACCCGCAGGCGCGAACTGGAAGACCGCATGGCGCGGATCATATCAAGCGCGAGCGGCTCAACCATCGGCGCTGGCGATGTTCTCATCGACATACCGAAGCCAGAAAAATGGCGCTCGACGCTCTGGATTCACTACGCTAATCCACCGGTCGGTCTAAGTCGGACGATGTCGTGGCACGACGCAACTGGCGTCGGAGAATCCGCCCTCCAGACTTACGAACAGCATCGCCGCTTGATCCGGATTGTGGCAACGGAAGCGGCACGCGAAGCGGTGCGGCAACACTGGCAGCAGGCAATCTATCCCTTGCTTGGTTCCGTCTAGCCCCGCATAGATTGTGATAATCGGTACAATCTCGTCTGGTCGGGCCGTTGATTCCTCAACCATCTCCTTCTGTTTGCGGCTGATCAGTACCGATTGACGTACGAGCGATCAGAGCGACAGAAGAGGGCGATGCGCGAAGCTTATTACAGGATAGACCGTTGAGCCGCCCGTCCGACACTACCACCTCGCCCGGCACCGTTGAAGATACCAGCCGCTGGCTCGTGCCGTTACTCGCGGCAGCCGTCTTCTTCAGTGTCCTCAACACGACGATGATCAATGTCACCCTGCCGACGATCCGGGATGTTTTCGATGTTACCGAGGCCGAATCCGGTCTGCTGGCGACGCTCTATTCGCTCTTCTTTGGGATCATGACACCATTCTATGGACGGCTCGGAGATCGCTACGGGCTGCGACGGCTCTACATCACTGGCATGGTGATCTTCGGTGTATCGTCGCTGCTGGCCAGTACGGTGCCGACCAGCGCCTTCCCGCTGCTCGTGATGTTCCGCGTTGGCCAGGGGATAGGCTCCGCGGCTATCCCACCGCTCGGTACGGCGCTGATCATGCGGCGCATACCCAGCGTCCGACGCGGCGCATCGATCGGATTGATCGCTGCGTCGGTAGGGGCTGGTCAGGCAGTTGGACCGTCACTGGGCGGAGCACTCACCGAATTCGTCTCGTGGCGTGGAGTCTTTCTGGTCAGCGCCGTCATCATGGTCCTCATCCCTTTCCAATACCGGATGTTCCCCAGCAAGCCTGACGATGAACCCGCGCCGGTCGACTGGCTGGGCGGCTTTGCGCTGGCGGCGACGATTGCCGGCTTGCTCATCTCCGTCAACGGCATTCAGCGCCAGGGGCTCAATTCACCGGCGGTTCTCATCTCTGTGCCGATCATGGTGTTTGCGCTGGCGACCACAATAGTGCGGCAACGCTCGCTGCAATTCCCATTCATCAATCAGGAGTTGTTAGCGAACAAGCGATTTGTGCTCTATTCATTGACAGCGTTCACGATGATGAGCGCGAGCGTATCCTCCCTGATTCTGCTGCCCTTCATGCTTGAGGATGTCAATGGACTGCGCGCAGCCGAGGTCGGGCTGGTATTGCTCTCACAGGCGATTGTCGTGACACTGCTCAGCCGGCCGATTGGGAAACTCGCCGATCGCTATGACGCAGTCATCCTTTCTTCGATTGGCCTTTCCATCGTCCTGGGTGTGATCGTCGTCCTCGCGACCGTTGCCGTTGGCTGGCCAGTCTGGGCTCTCATCCCGCTACTGCTCGTCTACGGCGTCGGCCAGGCATCTACCTTCTCCCCACTCCAGACGACGGTGACGCGAGTCGTGCCGCGGCGATTGGCGGGGACGGGCATCGGCCTCTACAACATGATGTTCTTTGTGGGATCGTCATTCGGAGCGGCCATCTCGACAGGATTGCTGTCGGCGCGTAAAGGCGAGTCGGCTCTGTTGCCAATCTATCGTGGGCCCGCCGAATACAGCCAGTTCGGAGACGCATTCCTCTACGGCCTGTGCGCGGCGGGGGTAGGGATCATTCTGCTCCAGTTCGCCCGTCGCGCTCCAAATTTGATGGAAACGGACGCACATTAGCGAACACTCTGTAAACCGCTAGTGCCCGGATTCAGTCGATTGTCTGAGCGCCAGCGAAGAAATAGGATGCCACTTCAGACAGCTTAATTAGAATTGGGCCATGATGAAGCATGACGGAGAACAAACGGCGAATGCCGCATTCTGTTCGTATTTCCACGAAGCAATCGAGCTTATCGGGAGACGCTGGAACGGCGCAATTCTGCGCGCATTGTTCCACGATCTCGACCATTTCAACGAGATCAAACGAGCCATACCCACGCTCAGTCCACGCATGCTTTCGGAACGTCTCAAGGAACTGGAGCGAGCAGGCCTGATCAACCGCGAGGTGATTCCCTCAACGCCGGTACGGACCCGCTACCAGTTAACCGCCAAAGGTCGCGATCTTTCGAACGTCTTTGAAGCTATCGAAGGTTGGGCTGAAACCTGGCTCGTTCCAAACCCCAGGACATAACCCCGGCAGATTCCCGAACTAGCCGAGAGTCATTGTCACTTCGTCACAAACGCTTAGTCTAGCGGTCTCGCAATGTCTTTAGATGACGCGAAAACTGGAAGCGGTTCTCGATCAGGGCCAGGTCGGTTACGTAGCCTGCCGGGCCTTCCGTCGACACCTTGGCCACGAGCGTCGTCAATTCATCAGCGGCGAGCGCTTCGTCGAAGGCGGCCACAAACGCATCGATCCCCTCGACGGTACCCGTGCGCGGAACGCCCGCCTCACGCGCGATACCTTCGAGATCGCTGCCGGTTGATGTAGCAGTAGGAAAGCCACCGACAGAGACGAGGCTCTCGTTGTCGAAGATGATGTGGGCGAGATTCGGCGGGCGGTAGCGGGCCAGCGTCGTCAACCCGCCCATATTCATCAGCACCGAGCCGTCGCCGTCGAAGACGACCACCTGCAATTCGGGACGTGCCAACGCGATACCGAGGCCCATCGAGGAAGCCAGTCCCATCGCGTGCTGGAGGTAGAAGAAGTTGGGGCGGTGGCCGATGTCTTGCAGTTCCGCCGAGACCGCGCCCATGATCGTCACGACGACGATGTTGTCCTCTTCGAGCCGGTCGTAGATTGCCTTCAGGGCGTCGTAACGCAGCACGTCAGTTCTCCCACATTAGATCGCGGGTCAGCAGTAATGCGACCGGCTTGAGGGCCGAATTAGCCAGCGTTTGAGCTTTGGCTACCCGTTCCGCTACGTGGTCAGGATGTTCCAGAGTCACCCAGGGAATCTGCAATGCATCGAGCAGCGGCAATGTCACCCCGCCACCCTGTGTCTGCCAGGGATCAGGTTCGCCGAATTCGCCGCGATAGCTGATGACCATTAGCAACGGGATTTTGTAAAGATGAGCGAGACCGACGATGCCGTTGATGCTGGCAAGAAAGCCGTGATTCTGCATCAGCATGGCCGACTTCACCCCGGCGAGGTGCGCGCCCGCTGAAATCCCGACGCCTTCTTCCTCTTTGGCCAGCCGGACGAGCTGCACGTCCGGATCATCCTCGGCCATCCGGATCAGATGGACCAGCCACGTTTCGGGCAGCGCCGAGATGATCTCAACGCCACAGGACTTCAGGGCGTCGTAGATAACTTGTGAGCTTGAGACTGAGACCGGCACGGTACGACTCCACTCGCCCCTGAGCAATCCAACCGTCGCGCTCGGCATGCTAGCCACTCAGCGGCGCGAGCGTCAACCCTCTATCTATACAAGATGCGCGGCAGGACACCTGTACACCGAGTCTATGGCTCCCCGAGCAATTCCAGATCGATACCGAGCGCGATAATCCGCGTGACCTGAAGCGGGCTGAAATTATCATCGCTCAGCATATAGATCGTCTGGTACTGGCCATCGACGACAGGGCCGAGAGCAAGCCCGTCGAAATTATCCAGCAGTGGATTCGGCTGCGTCTCTTTCGCGATGGCGTCGCCCGGCGGGCACTTCACGATGTCGACCAGTAACTCTTTCGGCAGCGGCTCGACGCCCGCCCCGTCCAGACTTTCAACATCTGAAACGTCTGTTGCGCCGGCGGTCGATGTCAGGAAGATTCTGGCCGTATTGCCGACATCTGGGACCCATGACCGTTCGAGCACGAGGAGTTCCGTGTCGGAGAGCGCCACGACGTCCGAAATACTCTGGCCAGCGTCTGCCTGGTAATAGAACTCGCCTGTTAGCTGCGAACGCCCCGACCAGAGCAGATCGTAACGCAGGAAGCGATTCTGCCCTTCACCATCTATGAGAAGCGGACCTTCATTAGATGCGTAGGCAACGCCTGCCGCCGGGACTCACCGTCACCCCTTCGAGCGACACGTTCGGCTGGCCGTAGCCGGCAGGCTCAATTCGAAAAGGAGCGGGGACCGGGAGAGTGAATAGCAGTCTGCCGTAGCGGCTGAATTCACGAACGGTTGGTTCGGTTTCAGAGGCGATCAGGAGCGTGCCGCGTGGTGAAACGGCGATCCCTTCGCCATCGAAATTCGTGGAGTCATATGGAATACCAGCACGGTTGACCAACGTCGTCACCCCAATGATCACAGGACCACGAAAGCCACCGGCCCAGGGACGGGCCATCATGATCGTATAGAAGCGCGCGGTAGCGCCTTCTTCGATGTCGACCAGGGCGTAGTAGACGTCGCGCTGTTCATCGTACGCCAGCCCCGAGAGACCACCGACGTTCGTGCCATCGTAGATCGTCTTATCGAGCCGGTCGGAGAAGCCGAGGTTCAGGACGCCCGGCGCGCACTCTGACCAGGCCAACGAACGGATGGGCTCCGCATCTGCAGGCGCCGCGAACACAGCGGGAACCAGCATCAGGATTGTTAGCCCGAGAGCGTTCCCGATTCGACCTCGACTCGTCAATCTTGCGATGAATCTCCGCACTCGATTGCTCCCATTTTCAGCGCTGCAGTAGACTCAGATCATAGCCCCCAGCGAGCTCACCATTGGTACTGAAATACTTGCCGACACTCGGGCTCGTCCTCGAAAGCTCGTGTCCTCGTCCGAGAGGGAACGACATGAGGCGCTAGACTGCCTAGATGCGGAGGGAGGGGATGGTGCCGGAACGAGCAGCATTTCCCGACGGGCTACTAGAAGAATCAGTCGAGATCGGTGCAGTCAGCGACCGGTCGGCCCGGGTCTGGGTGCGCAAACCCAACAGGGTCTGGATCTCGGGAACACTCTCGGTTGACGGTGAGATTGTCGCTCGCGCTGAAACGGCCCTGTCTGAAGAGACTGATTGGACCGGCGCGATGGATCTCGAATTGGAGCACCCGCTCCCTAATGCGCGTTTCAAGATCGATGTCGATGGAGCCACCCGGAAAGCGAGATTCGCACCCCGACCGGGAGAAACAACCGGATTGACCTTCGGCTTCGGAAGCTGTAACCGCCCCTTCAAACTCGACGATGGCAAAGTCATCTATCACCAGGCCGCCGGAATCTACGATGCGCTGGCCAAAGATCTGGATCGCAGCGATGCCAGGTTCATGATCCTAGGCGGAGACCAGGTCTACAGCGACGAGCTTGAGCCGATCAGCGTCCGGGGAATCAACCGCAGTGATCATCATGAATCGCCACCGCTCGACGAGGTGATCGAGTCATACCGGCGCATAACACGAGGCTATCTCGGCGTACCCGGGTTCAAACGGGTACGAGAGCAGGTCCCAGGCTACATGATCTGGGACGACCATGATATTTTCGATAACTGGGGTTCTCGCAAAGAAGTCTCTGATCTCGACGCGCGCTTGTTCGAAGCGGCGACAAGAGTCTATTCCGAATACCAGCAAATGAGGGCCCCAAGCAACCGCACGAGCCAGCCGCCCTTTCACTATGACTTCACTTACGGCGACATCGGGTTCCTTGTTCTCGATATTCGCGGTCAGCGCGATTGGAAAACCGGGCAGTTGCTTGGGGAGCAGCAGTGGCAAGAAGTCATTGAGTACCTTGAAGCGGACGACAGAAGGACAAACAAAGACACTCTTCGTCGTCAGCAGCGTGCCGGTTGCCCATGTTTCACGCTGGATGACGATGTTGCTCGAACCTGTGCCTGGCAAGCTCGGGGATTCCGTGCGCGATCGCTGGTCAACCGATGCATTCCGATCCCAGCGAGATGCATTGCTAGAGAAGCTCATCGAATGGGAAAACGCTGGGCCGAGGCGTCAGGTCGTCCTGCTATCCGGTGACGTCCACGTTGCCGGGGCCTTCACCGTGCGCCCGAGACTCGGAACGGGCAAGGTCGAGCAGTTCACCAGCAGCGCATTCACGACGCCACTGACATCATTCGAACGCTATCTGAACCTCTTTGCATCGCGCGGCTCGAACCTTTTTGAACCGAATTGGCGTTTCACCCGGCACTTCGTTTCCTATGCGAACAACGCTGGGCTGGTCAGGCTATCGCCGCTGGAAGGAGGGGGCCACCACATTGAACTCTTGATCCGTGGCTGGAACCGTCACGATAAAACGCTGCGGACGGTCAAGCGCCATGTCGCCATACCGGACGACGTGCATCCATCGGATCTAGTCGTCCTCAGCAAGAAGCGGACGGACTGATTTGCATCTTGATAGTGGGGTCTTTGATGTTCGCGTCTTCGGCAAGCATCAGCGCCTTGCTCAGGATCACAGAGAGGGTCTGATCGCCTTCGAAAGGCAGGAAGAGATCGTCGCCCGGTCGCCTACCTCTCGCGCCGCGGCCGGGCACGATGCAGAGATACTGATCGTTCGGCTCCATCAGGATGTTGCCGCTGCCGAGGTGGATCTTGTAGCGGCGTATCTCGCCTCGGATCTTCAGGAAGCGGCCATCAAGCTCCCAGCGCCCGTCGAGCTTCGACATACGCGGCAACAACCGGGCTAGAGACTCCCGACGGGATTCTGCGCGAACCGTCAATTCACCAAAAGAGAAATCCCACCAGTAGCCCTGGTAGCCATCCATGCGCGCCTGGCCGCCATCGAGCCAATGCGGGTCTGCGCCGATGCTGGAGACACCGACGAAGAGATCGACGTCACGCATGACCTCTGAGAAGAGTCGAGGTGGGATTTCGGCCAGCGGAATCGCCGCGCCGCTAGAGCTATCCGCGAAACGCACCTGATCCGTCGTCACATAGAGGTAGACGAATGCAGACGAAAGGCCGCCACCGTCGCCTTGCTCAATACCTTCGACCCAGTATTCCGCCCGCAATCCCAGATCTGGGAATTCGAGCGTCGGCACATTGAAGCCATCCCATGCGCCCTGTAGCCGGTAGCGCCAGCCGCGCTGCTGGCAGAGAGCGTTGAGCTGATGCTGGCGAAGAATATGCGCAGCAAAACGGTTCGAGTAGGTATCGGTCTCACGCTCGGCATCGGTCAGAATGTAGATTTCGCGATGTGCCTGCTTGAATGGCTGCGTTATCTCCAGGCGTTCCAACCATTCCCGCCAGGCCAAAACATCACTCGCCACCGACTCGATCGGATGCCAGATGCGCACCCGTGTAGCATCCCCAATCCAGTCAAGCTTGCGATTATCGAGGCCAACAATCTGACCATCGACGCAACCGCCGACCATCGATTGCCCGCCCTGCTCGAACGTCCAGAGCAGGCGGCTTGCGATCAGCGACACCAACGGGTGGTCGAGATAGCGCGCGCGCCAATCGGGAAATGACCAGTTGCGGTCGTCAACCATCAGACGCTCGATCCTCGAACGCTGGACGCCGAGCGCCTCTCGGATCTCCTTCTGCTCCCGCTTCAACTCCTTGAGGCGATCGGGGTAGTCGCTTTTGACTTGCCATGGGATTGACTTTTGAGAGCTGCCGTCGGCCTTCAACCAATTGAGGTCGACGGTGTCCGATCCACGAACGGCGAGCTCAGCGGTGAATTCACCGAACGCGCGGGTCGCTACGCCATTCACGATGTCAAAGGTCGGAACGACCAACTCTTCCAGGTCGTCAGCGCTCAGGCCGCGTGCCTGTGCCGCTGCGGCGAGCGCACCTTCGACCTGGTTCGTCTGAGAAGGCAGCTTGATGCGCTGCAGTAGACGCTGAAGCTGAGCTATCGATGTCAGACTCGCCATCGCGCCAAGCGCCTGCACACAGGCGTTGCCCGCCTTGGTCGAGCGGGCGCCGTAGTTCGGGATCTTCCTGTAGCAGGCAAGCGCGGCGTCCCCGAGCGCCATAGCCATCGATCCATCAGAGCTGAGCGATGCATGCCCAGGCCAGCCCTTTCAGCAAATCACGTGTTGCGTTCTGGTCATGCAGGAGGAGGGTATTCGAACCATCCGCTCGTCGGTACTGCGTGCCCGGCGTCGGACGCTGGAGGAGTCAAGCCATCAGCTCGGCGATGAGATCGCGAAACCCGGGCTCACCAATCCGGTTCATGTGAGCGTCCATCTCCTGTTGCCAGGTCTTCGTTGGGCGAGTCCCAGGATCGAGCCAGCGTGAGCGAGAATCGCCAGATATGCGGCCTTCGGATCAGATGGAATCTCGAGAGAAAGTGTCTGATCAGCTTCCTGCCCCCAGTCGTCGTCTGGGTCAATCAGAGGCGGTCTGTCATCTTCACCGAGCAGTTCTGCGATCAACGCCAGCGCTCTTGACGCCGCCACTGTCATAGTGGTTTGCCAGGATATATCGAACGAAAGTTGCAAGCGATGCGATTGCTCCCGGCGGCAAGATCGTCTCCTCGTCCAGCGCTGAATGCTCGCAAGAGGGCCCGGATGCTCACACGGCAGAACCCCAGCAGACGCCAATCCGCCTCAAATCTGTACGGGCATGCATTGGAGCAGCCAGTGCATATCTCGATCCGTGTAGGCAAGATTGCGCCGCAGCAAACTGGTTGCAGCTCCGCAATCCGCCACTCCAGGTATCGCTCAAGTATCGACCAGCCCCATGCTCAGCGTGGGGAGCCCATGTTCGAGAACAGTCACGAACGACAGCCACTTGAACTGGGCGATCTGCCTTCAGGATCGCCCGGCCAGGATGCCAGATCAGACAGCTCTCGGTTCGAGTCGACCTCCAAGAAGTGCGTATTGGCGGCTCGCCTGCCCTTCGCTGCGCTGCTGCATCGTCCAGCGACCTCAGCGAGGAGTTCTCTGGCGCGGTTGCGGTCTGGCCGTCCTCCCGCGATGCAGGATCGAGAGAGTCCGGCAGCGTAGTTATTCGATCGCACTGAGCTCAATCCGATCTTCGAGTTCCCAGTCCAATTGTTACGGCCATGGCATGGCCCCTATCCGCCTACGAGCGGGACGAGCCGCAAGAAGGTGATTTCCGTGTCGTGGCGAAGCTCGATTTCCTCATCCAGATCAACGAGCTGCGTGGCGCCGGCAAAGAGAAGGAAACCGTTGCTCTCGAAGGCGCGTAGCGCCAGCTCGAACTGCCGCTCCCAATCCACGCGTTTACCCAGCGACACATCCTTACTATTCAGGGCTCGTTCATCGGGAGTTGGCTGCACCAACGGCACGCGGCTAAGTGCCTGGCGGGCGTTGTGTTCGGTGACTTCCTGATAGACACGACTGCGGATGAGCTCTCGCACCGACACCTTCTCGGACAGGAACTCAAGGGTCAGTCCCTGCGAGCGGTCGCCAGCCGTCGTTTCATCGATGACCGATACTATTGCCACTTCAACCTCCTGTGAACTCTGGCCCGTGACTTGTAGTCGAACATATATTCTAATCCTTTTCCAGGTTCGTCAAGCCTGTAATCAGTCCTGTTTCGGCCGAAACCGAGACAGGGGCTCTCTCGAAGTCGGAAGGAATACCTGGCTTTTCAGCGACAAAGGCCTCATTCTCGATGCAGCGGGCAAGTGCAAAGTGTAGTGAGGGCACACAATAGACATTCGAGACCTGTCCCTGCTACCGTTCCGGCTGAGTTCGTCCTTGGCCTACATGAAATGCTTCCGAACGATGCTCATCGCCCGATATTCTGCAAACGTTACCCTCGACGAGACGGTCGCGCCGTGGCGGATAGCGGCACGGCGGTCGCAATCGCTCCGGCAGCGGCCAGAGAGGTGGAATTCAAGTTCGGCGAGTTCCTGCCGCTTTGTCTACCGCTCTTTCTGGGAGGGCTATGGGGACAAGCCTTCGTCCCCTTCGTTGCGACGATTGCTGAGGATCTGGGGACCTCGGTTGCCCTCGTCGGTCAGGTATCGACGATGTCGCTCCTCATGATGGGGATCGGAAGCCTGTTTTCGGGTCCGCTTGCCGACCGCTACGGCTTCCGGCCTTGTATCGTCGCCGGGCTAGGTATCGGCGTCGCGGCCGCGCTGCTCTTCGCCAGCGCCCAGACCTACCCGATGCTGCTCGGGGCAGCCCTCGTCGGCGGGGTCGGCATCTCGATGATCAATGGCGTCGTCTTCGGACTCGTCGCGACCCGTTATAGCGGCGATAACCGGCGGCGAGCTTTTAGCGTCACCCAGGCGACGAACACCTCGGCTGGAATTCTCGGAGCACCGATTCTTACGGCAGTCGCCGCGCTGACTCTCTGGCGCGGTTCATTCGTCTTCGTCGCGCTCATGCTTGCGCTGGCACTGGTGCTGACGATACGGAGACTTCCAGACGCTGCAGGTGAAAAAGCGCGAGATATCGTGCACCCTTCGTTGAAAGCGATTTACCAGCCAATTTTCGCCAGTTCACTGATGCGTCGCCTGTATCTGGCAGCGGTGTTGCGAGCGATCGGCTTTGCCGGTCCAATGATCTATATCGGAGCCTTCTATGAGAATGTGCACGGTCTGTCGCTGCAACAGATCGGCTTCGCTCTCACTGCGTCGGGTATCGGTATTTTTCTCGGCAATCTCGCAGCCGGAGGGCGCTGGCTGGCACGTTGGCGGCTGGAGTCGGTCTATGTAGCGACCACCGCCGGCCTTGGCTGCGGTTGGTTTCTGATCTACACGATCCAGGTGCCGGCGCTGGCTGTCGTCTGCATCGTCGCTTTGACCACCTTTACCGGCGGGCTCAGTTTCACCAGCCACACGTCGCTGCTGGCCAATGCAACGACTGGCGGCGCGGCAACGACGATGACCTTCCTCACCTCGATCATCGGCTTCGGCATTGCGCTGGGCGTCGCATTGAGTGGCGCAATCCTGAGCCTCGGCGGCTACCCGGCCCTAGGATTCGCAATGCCGTTCTTCCCGCTCGGGGCAGCCCTTGTCGTCTGGCGAGCGCCAAAGAAGCCCGCACTGCGTAACGCGTAGATCCTGCAAAGACTCGCAACTGTCTTTCTTTGCTACCCACTCGTTCATATGGAAGCTCCGCGAGTGCAATACTCACAGGGTCGAGCCGCTCTATTCAGGCCAAGCGCCGCTTCCCGTGACAGACTCCGGCGGTACGTTGCGTCGCACAGAAAGACGATGCATGACACGCGGTATCAACGACAACCGAATGACTCACGAAGCTGTCAGCTGATCATCGCGGCGCTGCTAATTCCTTCGTCTACCGCGAGACGAACGGTCGGGACTGATAAGGTGTGGATTAGAATAGACAGTTCGTGCTGGAGATTTCCAATTGTGGGATTCCAATCTCTGGCGACATAATGAACAGTTAATAGAGTAGTAACGCTAAGAGCTTGGAGTCGACTTGTACGTTATCGAAGATAGCGAAGAGGGGCTTGATTACCGCCGACGATATCGTGGACTGATAGGAGTCGGAAGCAAGGTCCCAATTCGCGACCGCTCCATCCTGGGCCAGATCTACACGCCTGGTGTCGCCGATGCTTGCATGGAGATCGTACAGCACCCGGAAGCCGCCTTCGATATCACTTCCCGAGGCAACACGGTCGCAATGGTGACCGACGGGTCAGATCTCTTTGGTCGTGCAGGAGGTCCGCCTGAGGCGGCGCTGCCGATTCTCGAGAGCAAGAGCGTGCTCTTCAAGACCTTCGCCGGTATCGACGCGTTCCCGATCTGTCTCGACCAGCTCGATCCATTCGAGATCGTCAACACGGTCAATGCACTCTCGCCAACGTTTGGGGCATTCTGTATTGACGATATCAGCACGCCGCGGGCCTTTACGATCGCAGACCATCTCGAGAAGGCGTCGACACTTCCCGTCTTCTCCAACCAGTATCACGGCGCAGGAATCCTCGTTCTCGGAGGGCTCATCAACGCTGCGAAAGTGACTGGCCGGAAACTGGAAGATCTCAATGTGGTTGTCGCCGGTGCGGGAGTATCGGGAATTGGCGTAGCACGGCTGTTGCGGCTTGCCGGTGTCAACTCGCTCGTAGCCTGCGACAGTTCGGGGGCGATCTACCCTGGGCGCCCGCACGGGATGAACTGGGCCAAATCCTACCTGGCGAAAGAGACGAATCGCGCACAGCGAAGCGGCAGTCTGGCCGAAATGCTGATTGGCGCCGATGCTTTTATCGGACTGAGTACTGGCGGGATCGTCACTGCTGACATGATCCGGTCTATGGCGGCAGATCCAATCGTGATGGCGCTTTCGATTCCAGACCCGGAAATCGAGCCTCTCGTCGCAGCCGACGCTGGCGCAGCGGTGGTCGCTACCGGTCGTTCCGACTTTCCCAACCAGATGGATATATCGCTGGTCTTCCCCGGCGTATTCCGTGGCCTGCTCGATAGTGGCGCGCGCAATATCCGATTGCGCATGCTACTTGGCGCGGCCCGCGCACTTGCCGGGCTCGTACCGGAGGAGGACCTCCACCGGCATAACATCGTGCCACACATATTTGACTTTCGTGTTGCCTCAACGATTGCGGCCGTGGTTGTAGAAGCGGCCAACGAAACTGGTGAATCTCGCCGAAAAGTAAGCCCTGAAAGTGTCGCCAAGCGCACCCACCAGTATGTATACGAAGGGGTGCTGCATCCACTCTCACTACTCACAGCAGATACCGGGGTGGAGCAAGGCGACCCTGAAGAGGGATCGCTTGGATTGCGTCGCCGTCACGGCGGGATCCTCGAGGTGCGCTCGAAGATCCCGATCAAAGATCACCACATCTTGAACATGCTCTACCTGCCACCAGCGGCGCTCGCTCCAGCGGCCCAGATTCGTGAAGATCCGATGAGCGTCTACGAACTGACGATCAAGGGCAACGTGGTCGCAATCGTCACAGATGGTTCCGCGGTTCTTGGTCTGGGCGACATTGGTGCCCGGGCTGCACTACCGGTCATGGAAGGTAAAGCGGTTCTCTTCCAGGCACTTGCAGGAGTTGAGGCCTTTCCGATCTGCGTCAACGAACGGGACCCTGGCAAGATCGCCGACATCGTCAGAAATATCGCGCCCTCGTTCGGAGCGATCAATCTAGAAGACATTTCTGCCCCACGCTGTTTCGAAGTCGAACGACTGCTCAGCGAGCAACTTGGACCTGCCCGTCTTCCATGACGATCAGCACGGCACAGCAGTAGTCGTGCTTGCGGCGCTGATCAATGCGCTGAAATTGCGGGGGACGGCATTTGAAAATGCCCAGGTAGTGATTAACGGTGCCGGCGCGGCCGGTATCTCGGTCGGCAGGCTGCTCCTGGAGTTCGGCATCGGCGATCTGATCGTCTGCGACCGTCACGGGGTTATCCACCGAGATCGGCGTTCGGGCATGAACCCTGTCAAGGAGCAGATTGCCGCTGAATGCAACCAGAAAGGTCTGCGCGGGGATCTCGCCACTGCATTGCGCGGTGCTGATGTCTTCATTGGCCTCTCGGCACCTGGAATACTCACTGCGACACACGTCGAGTCGATGAACAGTGACCCTATCGTGTTTGCCCTGGCAAACCCGGTCCCGGAGATTGCGCCAGAGCTGGCAACATCGGCTGGCGCTCTGGTAACGGCAACCGGGCGCTCCGATTATCCCAATCAGGTCAACAATTCACTGGCATTTCCGGGCGTGTTCCGTGGCGCTCTCGATACACGGGCATCGAGCATAAACCAGGAAATGAAGGTCGCCGCCGCAACGGCGATAGCCGAACTAGTGACAAGCGACGAGTTGGCGCCCCACTACATTATCCCCGAGGCTCTCGACCTCCGTGTAGCGCCCGCCGTTGCCGCCGCCGTTGCCGGAGCTGCAATCGAAACCGGCGTTGCTCGCTTGCAGGTAGATCCCGCTTCAGTAGCGGAGCGAACACGCGAGATGATCTACGGTCTGAGCTGGCTCCATAAGAACCGGCAGGACGGTTGATGTCTCCGAGATTCAGCCCTTCTTCGGGATCGATGGCCACCATGCTAGTCTCCACCTATTAGACGAGCTATTTCTTGATCGGAGAACCGAAGTGAGATTTCTGGTCGGCGGCATCAACCACGAGACGAATACCTTCTCCCCAATTCCAGCGAGCATCGAACGCTTCAGAGAAAACCATTACGCGCGCGGACAGGCGCTGTTGGATGAATCGACAGGCACGAAAACCGCTATCGGTGGCTTCATCGACGCGGCCTCCGAACTTGGCATCGAACTGGTGCCGACGATTCACTCCTTCGCCATGCCCTCCGACGCCGTTACCCGCGAAGCATGGGACGAGCAGATCGCCGATACGCTCGACGATCTCGAAGCGGCGCTCGCAAGCGGACCCATCGATGGCCTGCTGCTTGGCCTGCATGGCGCGATGGTGATTGAAGGCATCGATGATGGCGAAGGTGAGTATCTTCGACGGGTGCGAGAGCTCGTCGGGCCAGACATGCCGGTCGTCATGGAGCTTGATCTGCACGCCAATATCTCGCCCGAGTCGATCGACCTGGTCGACATCATGGTCGGTTACGACACCTACCCCCACATCGATGTCTATGATCGCGCCGTCGAACTGACCCATCTGCTTGCCAGGATCGTGAATAAGGAGATCCAGCCGACATCCGCATTTCGCCAGATTCCGGTCCTCGCCAATCTGACGGCGCAATTCTCCGGCACGCCACAGATGACCGACTGGCTGGCGCTGTGTCACGAGATCGAATCGCGGCCGGGCGTTCTGACGGCGACGATCACTTGCGGCTTCCCCTATGCCGACATCCCTCAAACCGGAATGGCCGCTTACGTCGCAACTGACAACGACCCGGATCTTGCCGAGCAATGTGTCCGCGAGCTGGCGCAGTTCGCATGGGATCGGCGCCAGGACTTCCAGGCCACGCCGATGTCGATTCCCGACGCGGTGAAGTACGCGATGGAAGCCGAGGGACCAATCCTGCTGGCCGACGTCGCCGACAACCCCGGCGCCGGTACATCCTGCGATGGCACCGAAATTCTCCGCGAACTGATAGCAAGGAATGCACGCTCGACAGCGCTGGCGTTGATGTTCGACCCGGAGACGGTGGAGCAAGCGGCCGAAGCTGGCATTGGCGCGACGATCCAGGCCCGCATCGGCGGCAAGGTTGATGACCTCCACGGCGCGCCGATCGAAACGAGCGCCTACGTTAGAGCCTTGACCGATGGCCACTACACCAACGACGGCCCGCTCGGCACCGGCTCGACGACGGAGCTGGGATTAACCGCCGTCCTCGAGATCGGTGGGCGAGGCGGCATCGAAGTCGTCTGCACGACGCTACGCCACGCCGCCAACGACGCGAACAGCTTGCGCTCGGTCGGCATCGAGCCGACGAAAAGGCAGATCGTCGTGATCAAATCGAGCGTCCATTACCGGGCCGACTTCACGCCGCTGGTCAAAGAGATCGTCGAAGTCGACGCGCCCGGACTTTCGACGCCCAACTGGTCGCGCTTTGACTTCCAGCACCTCCGCCGTCCGATCTTCCCGCTCGACCCGGATATGGAGTGGGAGGCTTAGGACGCGGCAACCAGATGGACAGGAGGAGCATTCGATGACCGACTCCACGCTACAACCGGCCACATTCCTGCGCACGCTGATGCAGGCTCGCGAGGCAAGTGCCCGGGAAGAATGGGACGCCGCCATTTCACTCTGGGAAACCGTTGTAGCAAGCAATCCAACACGGGCGGATTTCTGGCTGGCGCTCGGCGACGCAGAGTATCGGGCGGAAAACTATCTGTCCGCCATCGCGGCCTACTATGAGGCACTCGATCTCGGCGCGGGCTTTCCATTCGACACGGCATTCCAGATTGCTCGCTGCCACGCCCACGACGAGCAGTTTGATGAAGCACTAGACTGGCTTGAGCGTGCCTTCGAGCTTGGTTATCGCAACCTGAAACTGGCACAGATTGACGAAACTTCGAGTCGCTCCACGACGACCAACGCTTTCGCGACCTCGTCGGACTAGTCGATGCCGAAGCGCTGTCACGCGACGAAGGCTGGCGCTTCGACCTGGCATTCTTCTCTCGTGAGATCAAGCGCAAAGCCTTCCATCCCTGGCGGCTGGTGTCGGAGAGCGATTTCGACGCGGCTGTTGCGAAGTTGAATGAGGATATCCCACAGCTGAGCGAATATGAGATCCTCGTCGAGATGCGGCGCATCCTCACCTTGCTCGGCGACGGTCACGCTAGCGCTTCCTTTGCCGACGACCATCCGCTCGCGCCGGCGACGCTGCCACTGCAGTTCTATCTGTTCGAGGAAGGCTTGTTCATCATCGCAAGCACGCCCGAGCACGCCGACCTCCTCGGCAGCCGGGTGCTGCAGTTTGGCGACACTGGCATAGCCGAGATCATCGATGTATTTACCCCGACCATTCCACGGGACAGCGATTCCTGGATCAAGCTCAAGATTCCCTACCTGATTCGAGAACTGCCAATCGTTCACGCACTTGGACTGATCCCGAGTCCCGATCAGGTTGATCTCAAGATCCAAAACGCGGACGGGCGAGAAGAGGTAGTTACCGTCTCTGCAGGCAAGAATCTGAGCACCGACGAGCTGTACTACAGCTTCCCCTATCCGGCCGGCTGGAACTTCTTCCCGAACACGCTCGAAGCGCCATTACCACGCTACATCCGCAACCAGGCCGCCTACTACTGGTTCGAGTACCTGCAAGACGAAGAGACGGTCTACTTCCAGTTCAATCGCGTCAGGGATTCAGCGAGCGAAAGTTTCGGCGCATTTACCGAGCGGCTCTTCCGCTTCATCGACGATCATCCCGTCCAGAAGCTCGTCATTGATCTGCGCTGCAACAACGGCGGCAACACCTTCCTGGAGATGCCATTCCTCCACCGGCTGATCGGCAACAGGATCAACCAGCGTGGACGGCTATTCGTCATCACCGGACGGCGGACCTTCTCGGCCGCTCAGAACTTTTCCAGTCTGATCGAACGCCATACCGAAGCGATCTTCGTAGGCGAGCCGACCGGCGCAAGCCCGAACTTCTTCGGCGAGACGATCCCGATCGAATTGCCCTATAGCAAGTTGACGCTGAATGTCTCCGACCTGTACTGGCAGAGCTCCTGGCCGACCGACAACCGCACCTGGATCGCTCCGCTGATGTATCTCCCACCGACCTTCACCGCCTATCGAGAAAATCGCGACGCAGCGCTTGAGGCGATTCTTGCATTGAACGATCACCTGCCAGGCCAGTAGCCGCGATCCCGCCATTACGTCCTGATTCCGGAGTGAATCACAAGCTTTGAACACTGCCGAACTATCGTTAAGATCATTGCGGGGGGAAAAGCCATATCTATGGTTCGATACGCTGTAGATCATGCGGTCTATGATTGTTCGTACAGTGCAAACGTTTTCGAGCGGGAGAAGGAGACCTATGCGGGTTGCAAAGTTGGCAGTTGACCAGACCGGCGGACTGATACTGGGGTTGGTCATTGGAGCGGTTCTGTTTTTCGGCGGATTCATCCTCGCCACACAAGTGATGGATGCCGGTGCGACACACGATGCGAATGACAATATCCATGCCTGCATAAATCGCTATACCACTCAGGCACGCATCATGACGCCGGGCCAGGCGCCGAACTGCACACCCTACGAAACTCTGGTCGAATGGGCCGCGTCCGGAACGGTCATTGATATCGAGGCGCGAGTGACGGCGCTCGAAGCCCAGGTACCGGATTGTATGAGCGATATTGGCGGCGATGCAGTCTTCAGCGGCTGCAACGTTCAGATTGTCAATGGCACCGGCAGCACGAATACGACCAACAGCAAGGGCAACCTGATCGTAGGCTACAACGAAAATCCGCTGAATAATCCGCAGACCGGGTCCCACAACATCGTGGTGGGCCTCGACCATACTTTCACAGCATATGGCGGATTCATCGCAGGCTTTCCCAATACGCTCAGCAACGACTTTGCCAGTGTCACTGGCGGTACCGGCAACACGGCCAGTGGTCTTCGATCCACCGTCAGCGGTGGGAACGGCAACACCGCAAGTGGTGTGGAGTCGAGTGTCAGTGGTGGCCTGAGTAATGTTGCGAATGCGAATCAGTCCAGCGTCAGTGGCGGCCAGAGCAACATTGCCTCCGGCGGAGCGTCGAGCGTCAGCGGCGGTCAGAATAATCAGGCAACCAACGCGAACGCCAGCGTCAGCGGTGGCAACATGAATACCGCGAGCGGCGGCAATTCCAGCGTTACCGGCGGCCAGATGAATACCGCCAGTGGCACCAACGCGGCCGTCAACGGCGGCGTGAGTAACCAGGCTCAAAACGGCAATTCCACCGTAAGCGGCGGTAATACAAATATCGCGAACAACAATAACTCGACTGTGAGTGGTGGTCAGAATCGGACGTCAACAAGTGCGAATGATTGGACAGGCGGGGGTCTCAACCAGCCGAACTAACCTCAATCGCCAGGAGCCTCGTCGGAGTAGAAACGGGTATCTCGAAGAAGGCCGGTCAGTTTGACCGGCCTTCTTCGCTTGGTTCGAAAAATCAACCAAAACAGGATCCATCGCCTATAAGCGCTCAGTAAACCAGCTCAGTATCCGCTCGTAGCAATCGACGCGGTGCTCGCGCTTACGGAAGCCGTGGCCCTCGCCGGGGTACACGACGTACTCGTGAGCGATGCCTGCCGCAGACAGCGTCTCGGCAACCTGGGCAGACTCGCTCGGCGGCACACGCGGATCGCGGTCGCCGTGGAGAATCAGTAGCGGCGTCTTTATCTCGGTCAGGCGGTGGTGGGTCGAACCGCGCTTCATCGCCTCCGGGACTTCGTGCCCCATGCGGTTCCAGTAGTCGCGGGCAACGAAGACGCGCCCAACCCGGTCAGCGTATTTCTGGCCGGTGATCATGTTCGTCTTGCCATACATGTCAACCGCTGCGTCAAAGAGGTCGGGCGCGGCGACGATACCGTGGAGGGTCAGATAACCTCCATAGCTGCCGCCGTAGATCCCGATCTTGTCGATCCAGGGTTGAGCCTTGAGCCACTCCCCAGCCGCAACGGCATCATGCGTCTGGCCGCCACCCCAATCGGCATAGGAGAGTCCAGCAAAGTCGCGTCCATAGCCGCTCGAACCCCGGTACTCGACAGCCATGACGACGAAGCCGTTGAGTGCCAGCCACTGTTCGACCGCATGCCAGCCATTGCCGTAGGCGTTCGTCCCACCACCATGCACCTGGATCAGCCCGGGATAGCTCTTCGATTCATCGAAATCGGGCGGCAGATAAAGATATGCGTCGCAAAAGAGACCATCAAACGACCGGTAGGGCACGCGTCGAGGTTCCTGCAAGTCTTCACCGACTGCCGCCGCATTGTCCGTCATGCGTCGTGGCAGACCGCCCCCAGTCGACAGAATCAAGAGTTCAGGCGGATGGGTCTGCGAAGCATGGATGATCGCCAGTTGACCGCCGTCAGGCGATAGTGCGAAATCGGATACGGTCCCAGCTTCGTTCGTAACCACCGTCGAGACGCCGCCATTGGCTGGGACCGCGGCGATGCGCTTGTCGCCACGATGGAGATGCAACGCGTAAATTGTGCTTCCATCGGGCGACCAGGCCAACCCCGCGCCTTCCAGCCGCCAGGAGTGCCCGCCAGCCTTGCTCAAGCGCTCGAGCGGTCCTTCGCCGGCTGATACGAGCCAGAGATCGGCATCATCCCCATACCAGTGTTCGGTTTCAGCATTGCCAACGACGACGATTGAACTGCCGTCGGGCGACCAGCAGGCGTCAGTGTTGACCCAGATGCCGCTCGTCAACTGGCGATGTTCCGATCCGTCGGCCGAGACGAGCCAGAGATCGTCGTTGTTGCGCTCGCCGGAGCGTGATGAGACGTAGGCGATCCATTGACCATCGGGCGACCAGCGCGGTGTCCAGCGCGGCTCATCGAGCGGATTGGTGTCGCTGGTCAGCTGACGTTGTTCCCCTCCATCAAGTGTGACAACCCAGACATCAAGGCTTCCGTCCGTGGCACTCACGTAGGCGAGTTCGGAGCCATTCGGGGAGAACGATGGAGCACGCGTCTCGCTATCGCCCGAAACGAGAATCTCCTCGCCTCCGTCAGTCGAGACGAGCCAGATGTCGGAGCCGCCACGATCGTTACCCCGCACGACGGCAACCCGGCTGCCATCCGGAGCCCAGGCCGGCCGCCAGGGAGCGACGGCGTTGTCGCTGAGGGTCGAGATAGCGCCAGACTCAGCATCAAGGAGGCTCAGCTGCCAGCCAAGGCCAGGCTGGTCCTGAAGAAACGCAAGATGCCTACCGTCCGGCGACCAGGCGGGGAACCCAGATCCCGGAATATCTACCAATTCGTTCACAGTGCGCATGGCTCACCTTTCATTGCGAAGGTCTTCTGCTGCTACTCTTCAATAGCATCCTAGAGGATTGAGCGCATTAGAGGAGCTATCCCCGTTGGCAGTCCGCCTGATTGAGGTTGTCGTTCCTTCCGACCAACTACCGGCTGTCCGCGAAGTATTCCTCACCTATACACGCACTGAAATCTGGGTAGATGAGATGCTGACCGACTCTGTGCGCATAAAAGCGCTTGTCGAAACGAGAAGAGTTGAACGGCTATTCGACGAACTTGAAAAGCGTTTCGGCAATATACCCGAATTCAGGGCATTCGCCGTCAAAGTGGAAGCGTCACTGCCGGGTCCGTCGCTGGAGCAGCCACTTGTCCCATCTAACCCAAGCCGCGCGCCCTCCCAGGCTGAGGAATACCTCACGCGCGACCGGCTGAGCACCGACGAACTCTATGAGGACGTTCAGGAATCGGCAACATTGACGCCGATTTACCTGGTGACGGTTGCTCTCTCCGCGCTAATCGCGGCGTTGGGATTGCGTAGCGGACTTGTAGCGATCGTCATTGGAGCCATGATTGTCGCACCACTGCTCGGGCCCACGATGGCCGGTGCAATGGCCGCCACCATCGGCGATGCGCGACTTGGCCGCCAATCTCTCAAGACACTCACTGCGGGCGTATTCGTGGCACTTGCGCTCACATTCGTACTCGGGCTGTTCATTTCCGTCGATCCAACCGTCGTCGAGCTGGCGGCGAGGACCCACGTCGCGCCCGTAGATGTCGTACTGGCCCTCGCGAGTGGTGCGGCCGGTGCGCTTGCATTCGGACGAGGGCTTTCCAGTTCGCTCGTTGGTGTCATGATCGCGGTCGCCCTCATGCCTCCACTGGCTGCGTGTGGCATGTTGCTCGGCTCCGGCTATCCCGATCTCGCACTCGGAGCCGCGCTACTCTTTGTCACCAACTTCGTCAGCATTAACGTCGCCGGGATCGTCACGTTGCTCGCCCTTGGACTGCCCCCTCAACGCTGGCGCGCGACAGGGTTGCTATTGACTCTCTGGTCAACCTTGCTGATCTTGCTCCTCGTGTTGATCGCTGGGAACGCCCTGCGTTAGCAAGCTCGCATCGGCTCTCCCGATCGTGTCGCAAGGTGTGAAGGCATATGTCGAAAGTGAAAAAGGAGCCGCTTCGAAGCAGCTCCTTTCATGGGGGGAGGGGATGATGGGGTTTCTAGATTTAGGCCTCGCTACAGAAGCGGAGGTATCCCTTCCAGGTGATCCTGTTGCCGATGCGAGGTCTGCGCGACCGGGCCAGAAAGATCTCCAAGGTCTTCACGCTTTTCAACAGCGCGCGAGGCGAAAGCGAGGGCGTGACGAGAGTGAGCGCGGCGAGCGATGCGCGGTCCAGCAGGCACGCGAGCCGGAACCAGCTGTGGCGACGGCGCCACCAGCTTGCGCAGCCCTGAGCGCTGCCACAACTCCTTCGGCAGTTTCAACATGACCGCATCCAGCGTCACCCGCATCAGTAGTCGGTTGGCGCGTACCGGCCGTGCCGCCAGGTAGGCAAAGGCGCCAAAGCCCGGGATAACAGAGAGCACGATCACAACCGGATGATGCACCTCCCAGGCCTGCTTCCAGCTCTTGCCGGTCGAGCTTGCGCAGCAATAGCTTGACCGTCGCGCTACTCAACCCCCACAGACTCCACGCGAAACGGGCGATGCTGCCAAAGGGAAAGCGCAACACGACAGTGATCACGAAATGCGCGCCGAAGTGCGGCAAGACCGCCTGCACCGCCGGCGAGGCGATCTCAGCCCGCAGACGCTCCGACTGTCCTGCATCGATACGGCCATCGGCCTGCCAGGCGGCCACCGCCCCCGTCAACCATTCCGTCGCCTTCTGCTGGCCACCATCGACACGCGCCTGGATGCGCTCCGGCCAGCTGCGCACATAGAAGCCATGCCAGGCTGCTGTGAGCGTCCGGCTCCAGATGCGTGGCTCACTACCGTGCCAGGCCGTCGTGGCTGCTTCCGCCTGCGCCAGGTTCAGATCAAGCTCTGCCAGCCACGCATCGCCCAGCGCAGCCTGCATCTGGCTGCGTTCTGCCGCAACATAGGCACGTGTGACATCGAAATAGACATCGTCGTAGATCGGCACCATGCCACGCCGGATGGCCCGCCACCAGGTCTTTAGGGAAGCCAGCGGCGAGACCAGTCCCGACTCCAGATCGACGATCATGTAACGGCCATCAGCCGTCTCGAGGACGTTGTCGATGGCGCGCGGCTGGCGTGGATCGATCTGCCAGGTCGGGTAGCCCTGCCTCTTCAAAACGACCTCGTAGATCCTGCAACCAGACTTTGGCCGCCTGACGGTCGGCTGGTTCGCCACCGAAGACGCGTTCGCTCGTCAGGGCCAGGTTGCCGTCACATCCGCGGGATCTCAATAGCGGTGACGCGTGCTACGGCTGGCTGGCCATACCAGTACTCGGTCAACAGGGCCGCCAGGTTGCGGCGGTGCTGTGCGGCTTCCAGGGCAGCCCGATTGCGGATGTAGGGGAACTCGGCCTGATACGCCAGCCAGTAGAGGGCACGTGGCACGAAGCCGGGGGCATAGACCTTCGAGACTGTCTCCTCCTGGAAGAAGACGGTGCTGGTCAGGGCGTGGGCATGTTCGCGCTGCTCATCGTGGGGAACATAACCGGCGTGCACGAAGGGCAGGTGACCGGCAGCGGCATCGATGCGGCGGTAGGCGGCGATGAGTCCGACGAGCAGGAGTCCGCCGAGGCTGTAGGCAGCCAGGACATCGGTCGGCCAGTGCGCGCCTTCCCAGATACGGGCGAAACCAGTCAGCAGAATGATGCTCAGGGCGACGGTGCGGAGACTGGTACGCAGCAGAGAGTTGTGGAGTTTGCCGGCCAGGAAGAAGATCAGTCCATAGAAGAGCACGGCGCCCATGACATGCCCGCTGGGGAAGGAGAAGGCGTCGATGTCGGGCAGCGAGCGCTGGATATCGTAGATGGCGCTGTCGGGGCGGGTGCGCTGGACGATGAGTGCGCCGAGTCCTTCGCCGAGGACGCCACCGATGGGCAAGGTCATGATGGCCAGCGCCGGTAGCCAGGCGCGGGCGGCGGCGAAGACGAGCAGCGCGACGAGCCAGAGGGCGATGGCGCCTTCGGAGCTGGTGAGGTGTTCGACGGCGCTGATGATGGACGAGAGGCCCGGCAGGTCGACGCCCTGGACGGCGTTGGTGAGCGGCACATCGAATGGCGCGATCGGTTCGATGAGGGCATCGATGGTCAACGCGGAGATCAGCAGGGCCAGGAGGATGGCGCAGAAGCGTAGACCAGGGCGTGGCCATCCTCGTGCCGTCGTGTCGTGTTCCGCAGCGTTGCGGAAAGTGGTCGCAACCATCTCAAGCTCCCCTCGATGGGTGTCTGAGCAACGTCGTTGTCGCTCTCCTGGCATCCGGGCGATTAGCCCCTGGTGCCAGCTCGTTCTGGCACGTTATCAGTATTCCCCTCAACCGCTATCACCTGCATGTACCTATTGGCACATCTGACGGTTGATTTCTCAACTCAGCGGGGTATATCCTAACGGACCTTCGATTGTCTCGATATGTGTCCCTCGGCCACACTTATCAACAAACACGCTATCCCGGAGCGCGCTCGCGCTACTCGGAGATTGCGTCATCTATGCGGCCTGGGTTCCTGGTCAATCCTGGGCAAGTGAAGTCGTGGACCGGCGCATCAGAAGCTAATGAAGCAGAGTTGAAGCAGCACCAAATTAGGATCTTGAGAGAGGTTTTGCGGAGCAAGGGGTCTAAGAGCATTCGCACCCTTAACAAAGATTTGGGGTAGCGCGTATGAACCTATCAGCACGGTCAACACGGAAAAACGTAGTTAGATCCCGAGCCTGGCCGCGTCTCGACGCGTCAATATGTGCGCAGCCATAGCCTGTCTGTTCAAATAGGAAAGTCAGTGAATCTTTGACATGCGCATGTCGAGGTGTTCGCCGACCTCGTAGAACTCCGCCGCCGAACCGATGATGAGAGGATCGGGCGGAATTGCGACCGATTCATCCTTGTTACCGTAGGGCAGCGCCGACAACAGCGAACGCATCGCATTGATCCGGGCGCGCTTCTTGTCATCTGACTTGACAACTGTCCAGGGTGCATCGGCCGTGTCGGTGTAGAAGAACATCGCTTCCTTGGCAGCCGTGTACTCATCCCACATGTTGATCGAAGCCCGATCGACCGGGCTGAGCTTCCACTGTTTGAGTGGATCCTGCTCGCGTGAATTGAAGCGCCGGAGTTGTTCCTGGCGGCTAACTGAGAAGTAGAACTTGAAGAGCGTCAAGCCGCTACGCACCAGCATGCGCTCAAGTTCGGGCGTCTGGCGCATGAACTCGAGGTACTCAGCCGGTGTGCAGAAGCCCATTACCCGTTCGACCATAGCCCGGTTGTACCAGGAGCGATCGAAGAAGACGATCTCGCCCTCGGACGGCAAATGGGCGATGTAACGCTGGAAATACCACTGGCTGCGCTCGATGTCGGTCGGCTTCTCCAGCGCAACGATACGCGCTCCGCGCGGATTAAGGTGCTCCATGAAGCGCTTGATCGTGCCACCTTTACCGGCTGCATCACGCCCTTCGTTGAGGATCAGAACGCGCTGCCCGGTCTCTCGCACCCAGTACTGCATCTTGACGAGCTCGATCTGGAGCTCCGCTTTAAGCCGCTCGTACTCCTTGCGCTTGAGCTTCTGGGTGTAAGGGGATACTCCGTTGGCGAAGAATTCTTCACGCGGCAGTTCGACGACTTCATCGAGCATATCCGCCGGTAAGTGACCATTCGATGAATGTCTGTCGGCAGTCTCCCTAGTTTGGTTCTTAGAGCCTGTCGCCATGACACTTCCTCATTCTTCTATCTAGGATGAACTTATGATAATCGACGGGTGTTGACGGGTCAACTTCGCCCCATCTTGTCGCATCGCTCTTAACCGACAACGAGGCCCCCGCGGCGTTGACGGAGCTGGTGGATAATCGACATCGCCACCAGGCTCCCCGATTTCGGATTGTCGGCACTGGGAACGTTCATAATCTCGAAGCGCAGCGTCCCAAATTCACCCTCAGCTTCGACCTCATGCCGGTTGCGTTCAATCTTCGGGTCGGCGAGCACCCGCAAGGTCGTCCGGTCGAGCCCTAGTCCGGCGAAGCTTACAGCGGCGGCGACATTGACGCTCTCCGGAAATTTCAATGCGCCTTTCCGGGCCGAACCGCTGAACAATTCAACCGCCTCGGTAAGCGCAGCTGCTTCTTCTGATGGCATGAGTGTCGCAGCCGGTTTTCGCGTCGTGTGAGTGACGCTGCGCAATTCTCCTGCCGATGCGCCGGCCAGGGCGTCGAGTGCGCCAATCGCCCCGGAAATGATCTTTGCCTGGCGTCCGCTCTCCCGCGCCGCAGCGATCAATTCGCGCTCGGTTTCCGGGTCCGCTAACGCTCCGACAGCAACGAAGTAGAGATCGCAGCCTGCACGCAATGCCGCCGGGCCATGCGCTCGCAGTCCCTCGTGTCCGGCGACCTCGACGATGACCTCGGGATGTTGGGCAAGCAATTCGTCCAGTGTCGAGAAGACCGGCGGGCTGCCATCTGGCCTGGGACGATTGGTATCGCGAACGAGGGCGCCGACGAGTTCGATATCATCGTGCATTGCGGCGCGCCTGACAACGCTGCCACCGATTGCACCCAGTCCGATCAATCCAACGCGAAGTGCTTTGTCTGTGCTCATGTCGCCCGCCCCTGCTCCTTCAAATCGTATGCTTCGTCAAACATCGTAACGCAGGGAGCCTACTGTGCTAGCCTGCTACAGCTTAATTAGCGGTATTTAGGATGAGGGATGGCGATGAGCGACGATATCTGCTTCATGCGAGCGACAGAATTGGCGCAGCAAATCCGCAACCGCGATCTCTCAGCGCGCGAGGTCATGGACGCGTTTCTGGCACAGATTGATCGGGTAAACCCGGACGTCAATGCGATTATCACAATGATCGAGCCCGAGGCAGCACTTGCGCTGGCTGATGCAGCCGACAAGAAGCTCGCAGCTGGCGAGCAGATCGGAAAACTCCACGGTCTGCCGATAGCTCACAAAGATCTCGCGCCAACAGCCGGTATGCGCACAACCTTCGGTTCGCCATTACATCGCGACTTCATCCCGGATCAGGACGCGTTGATCGTGCGACGCCTGGTCGAAGCGGGAGCGCTACGCATCGGGAAGACGAACGTGCCTGAATTCGGTGCGGGTTCTCATACCTTCAACACGCTCTTCGGCCCAACCCGCAACCCTTACGACCTCAGCAAAACCAGCGGTGGCAGTAGTGGTGGTGCAGGAGCAGCCCTGGCCAGCGGCATGCTGCCGATAGCCGATGGCAGCGACCACGGCGGATCGTTGCGCAACCCGGGCAACTTCAACAACATCGTTGGCTTTCGCCCATCGGCTGGCCGGGTCCCGAATCCGTCGGCTGCGCTGGCCTGGTACATGCTCGCCGTCACCGGCCCGATGGCGCGCACGGTCCAGGATGTCGCAATGATGTTCAGCACTATCGCCGGACCAGATTCCCGCGCACCGCTCTCCTTGCCCGAAGCAGGCGCAACGTTCGATGTGCCGCTGGGACGTGACTTCAGCGGATGCCGAATCGCCTGGAGCCCGACGCTCGGCGGCCTGCCGGTTGACCCGCGGGTGACAGCGGTTCTGGAATCGTCACTCAAAGCGTTTGAAGATATTGGCTGCGAAGTCGAGATCGCCGATCCCGACATGAGTGGCGTCGATGAGGCTTATCTGGCCCTGCGCGGCTGGACGATGCTCCCCGGCCAAAGCGAGAACTACAAGAACCACCGCGACCAGCTCAAAGAGACGATCATCTGGAACATTGAATATGGGATGAATCTCAGCGCCGCCGATGTGGCATCAGCTGAAGTCGTCCGCTCCGATGTTTTCCGACGCATGCACACATTCTTCCAGGACTACGACTTCCTCGTTTGCCCGGTCAATCAGGTTCCGCCGTTCGATGTTGAGATCGAGTACCCGACCGAGATCGCTGGCGTCGAGATGGAGCATTACATCGCCTGGATGAAATCAGCCTACTACATCAGCTTCACCGGGTTGCCCACTATCTCTGTCCCGGCCGGCTTCACCGACGACGACCCGCCGCTGCCGGTCGGCCTCCAGATCGTCGCCCCCTGGCACCAGGATCTCGCCGCCCTTCAGCTCGGACACGCCTTCGAACAGGCCACGGAACATTGGAAGACGCGACCGCCAGTGGGTGTGCGGTAGGCAATCGCATACACACCAAACGGATCCTTCAGGCTGTCGTTGTGCCGAGATCAATGCGCCGCAGGAGCTGAGCGTTGAGCGCGACGACGATGGTTGAGATAGACATTAACAGGGCACCTACGGCAGGGACCAAAACGACTCCCCAGGGGGCGAGCACACCTGCGGCTAGCGGGATCGCGAGCAGGTTGTAGCCCGTCGCCCAACCGAGATTCTGGAGCATCTTGCGGTAGGTCGCTTTGCTCAGCGCAATGATGCTTGCGATGTCGCGCGGGTCATCACGAACCAGGATGATGTCGGCGCTCTCGATGGCAACATCGGTACCCGCACCGATAGCGATGCCAACATCTGCAGTCGCCAGCGCCGGAGCGTCGTTGACCCCGTCGCCCACCATCGCGACGCGCCGGCCGTCGCGTTGAAGATCGCGAATATGTC
Source organism: uncultured Chloroflexia bacterium (assembly GCA_963745675.1). Classification (GTDB taxonomy): domain Bacteria; phylum Chloroflexota; class Chloroflexia; order Thermomicrobiales; family CFX8; genus JAUIIK01. Next base: position 299,654 of record CAVUYM010000008.1, on the reverse strand, counting down.
CAGCCTTGTCTTCCGGTAATACCTCCGCAAAGACCTCATCGATCCCGAGTTCAGCGGCCACCGCGCGGGCTACCTCTTCGCTATCCCCAGTGATCATGGCAACTCTCACACCAGCCTCGTGGAGCGCCCGTACCGCCGCCGCAGACTCTTCGCGCACGACATCGGCAATCGCGAACCCGGCGACAATTTCATCGCCGCGAACTAGATAAATGACTGACTGGCCGTCATTCCCCCACGCTTGAGCCGCGTCGCGCAGTTTGTCGGCGGGTGTCAGGGCCAACTCTTCCAGGAGACGTGGACCGCCTACGTAGATGCGCTCGCCTTCGACCTCCGCCTGGACGCCGCGGCCGGACATGGCCTCGAATTGGGAAGCTCGCGGCAGATCCAGTTCGCGTTCGCGGGCGGCGGTGACGATTGACCGGGCGATGGGGTGCTCTGAGTCAGACTCCACCGCCGCAGCAAGTCTCAGCGCGGTTGATTCGTCGATGCCCTCAATCGTCTGCAAATGCACAACGCCCAGTTCACCACGGGTCAATGTGCCCGTCTTGTCAAAGACAACGATATCGATGTCGCGCGCCTGCTCCATCGCCAGCCTGTTGCGTACAAGCAGACCGTTGCGAGCGGACAGGCTCGTCGAAATCGCGACGACAAGCGGAATCGCCAATCCCAGAGCGTGAGGACAGGCGATGACGAGCACCGTCACCGTTCTCGAGATCGCGTAGGCTGCCGATTCTCGCGCCAGCATCCAGCCGGCGAAGGTCAGGACTCCAGCAACGATCGCTATGATCGTCAGCCAGTAGGCGGCGCGGTCCGCGAGCGCCTGAGCCCGGGAGCGAGAGCGCTGTGCTTCATCGACGATGCGCATGATCCCGCTCAACGCGGTATCTTCGCCGACGTGTTCGACCCGCACGCGCAGAGAACCATCTCCATTGACCGTCCCGCCGATTACCTGATCGCCCGGGCGCTTGCGAACTGGCTGCGATTCACCCGTCATCATCGACTCGTTGAGGCTCGATTCGCCTTCCTCGATTGCGCCGTCCACCGGAACCTGAGCGCCGGGTCGGACCAGGATAAGATCCCCTTCTTTCAGATCCGAGACGGCAATCTCTTCGATCTCACCATCGTCACCGATCCGTTCCGCGCGATCAGGCAACAGCTTCGATAGCTCATCCAAAGCGCTCCCGGCACGCTGTACGGCGCTCATCTCGACCCAATGCCCGAGGACCATGATCGTTATGAGCGTCGCCAGCTCCCAGTAGAGCGGATCGCCACTGAGCCCAACTTCAGTCGCGATGCTGTAGACGAAGGCGACACCGATGGCGAGTGAGATCAACGTCATCATGCCCGGCGCGCGATCCTTGAGTTCGCGCCACGCGCCCTGCAAAAAGACCAGTCCACCGTAGAAGAAAATCGCGACGCTCAAGACGAACGGAATCGAACCGGACCCGGGAAATCGGGCGGTGTGAATCCAAGCCAGTCCTGTATGGATGGCGAGTAGATAAGCACCGGAATGGTAAGGACGAGACTCAGCCAGAATTTCCTTCGAAATGCATCCGGGTCGTGGCCAGCGTGCTTGTCATGGCTACCATGCCCGCCGTTGGCACGCTGGCCCATCTGCTCGCCGTGTGATTCCTCGTGATGAGAATGTGTTGAATTCACCAATCCTCCTCATAGGGGTAGGGGGTATCTGTATCAACTGTACACTGCACACGCTCAGATTCATACAGTCCTGATCCTTCAAGAAGTTACAGCTGGCGCTTCGGACTTGGGCTATGATCCACGCAAATACGCAGCAATGAGCAGACCATGAGGAGGATCACCATGCCTGCTGGAAGCGCACCGACGCTGACACCGGACGAAGCACGCCAACTGCACGAGGACGCGATCGTCATCGATACACAACAGCCGCCTATCACCTCGGGCATCGTCTTTACCGATGGAATGCGCGCAGCAGTCCAGGAACAGGCCGCACAGGGACGTACCCGCGCCGAAGCGGGACCAGTCGTCGAAGCGGCGCTCGTGAGAGACATCCAGACGTCAGAAGCTGCCGGGCAGCTCTATCTCGACATGTGGGACCAGGCTGGAGTAACAGCAGCTTGCGGGACCTACTCGGGTGGCCACAAGTTCTCGACCGCCTTCGAGGGCGCAGTCACGAAGATCGCCAACGCCCAGGCGATCGTCAGCGCGCTGAACGACGACATGCTGATCGCGCGTTCGGCCGCCGATGTCGAGCGGGCCCATACGGAGGCAAACGGGCGCTCATCATCGACTTCCAGAACACAGTTCCATTTGGAGACGATCTGGATCGTGTTGCGCTCTTCTATGGTCTGGGACTGCGCATGGTCCAATTGACCTACAACCTGCAGAATCTGGTCGCAGACGGCTGCACCGAAACCTATGGCGGAGGACTAACCTACTTCGGTCGCGCGCTGGTCGAGAAGCTCAACGAACAGAATATCCTCGTCGATGTCAGTCACTGCAGCGAGCAGACCGGTTGGGACACGATGGATGTTTCCTCAGCGCCGGTGATCGTCTCGCACTCGTCCAGCAAAGCCGTTGCAGTCCACGACCGTGGCAAGTCCGATGATCTGGCGCGAGCGGTCGCGGAACAGGGCGGCTATTTCGGCGTCGTCGTCATTCCAGGTTTTATTCGAGAGACACCGGGCGCGACCGTGGCCGATTTCGTGCGACAGATCGAGCATCTGGTGAACGTCTGTGGAATCGATCATGTTGGCATTGGCACGGATAAGGCCGGGCCGGGACCTTCGACCAGCTCCCTGGTCGAGTATCCGGACTCTATGAAGGCGTCACTACCAAGCGACTTCAACTGGTCGGGATTCCGCAACGAAGAGCACCGCTTGACGGACGACTACGATATGGAAGGCTTTCAGAAGTTTGGCGATTGGCCAAACCTGACCGTCGCACTCGCCGAGGCCGGGTTCAATGAGGATGAGCTACGCAAGTTGCTTGGTTTGAACTATCTGCGTGTATTTCAGGAAGTGGTCGGATAGGGTCCAGTATCAGGGTTCGGAGATTCAGGCACTGAATAGATACTGGGCCCGCGCCTGGCGATGCTAGCGAAGGCTGAATGCAGCGCGGTTCATTTCCTCATTCTGGGGAACACCTCGCCGCCGATAGGCTTGGTCAAGGAGTGCCGCCACCTCTTTAGCGCGGAACAACCATTGGATAGGACCAAGGCGGCTGATACCAGTCTCGTCAACTCGACCGATGCCGCCCACTGCGACAACTTCGTCGAGTTCACTAATGGTCACCGCTTCGGCGGCATGATAATCGAGCTGAAAACCGGTCGCTCGCAAAAAGTCCTCGTAGCCGGTTGGGAGGAGCCCTGTGGCCTGGGCGCGCATTCGTTCGCCATCACCACGATCGGTCGTCGCAGCCACCATTAACGGAACGAAATTCTGGTCGACGAATTCGATCGTTTCTGTCGTGCGGCTATTGGACAGTGCAGCGCGAACAATGAAGCCGCCCTCTACTTCGAGGACGTTGACTCGCCGAAAATCATAGAGGTCGAGGTGGCGGCCGATGACCCGCAACCTATTTTGATAGGTTGGTTGGAGCAGGCGGTCGTTGAATTCGGCCGGGACAATCGGTGCTGGAACGATAGAGGAGCCCGCCGGAGAAGTCTTAATCTGGTTGATCAGGTTGGCGACCTCCCGTTCATAACCACGACCGATCGGCACATAGTCAACGACACCGGCATGAAACGCTCCAACTGCTACCTTTTCAGAGCGCGACGATGAGACGATGATCGCCCGCAAATCGGGCCGATGGCTGCGCATATCGAGCAAAGCCGTGAGGCCGTTTCGCCCTCCGGGCACTTCCTGGGAAATAACACAGACATCACATTCATAGAGATTGATCCAGTGGACGGCTTCTTTTGCGCTACGCACCTGCTCGATTGTATTGACACCGACGGCACGGATAGCCTTCGCAAGCGAGCCAAACTGACGCTCATTCTCCGGGACGATGAGGACGACCATATCAGTCAAGACGCGACTCCTCGAGCTCGGTTGTATTCCGCTTCAACGCTGACCAGTAGAGCATCGTATTGCCGAGGATCGCTCGCATATCCTGGATGTGGGAAGGTTTAGTGATATATCCGCTGGCTCCTAATTCATAGGCGCGGGCAATGTCTGTGTCAGCTTCTGACGAAGTGAGCATCACGATAGGTATCAGCCGAGACGGCTCGTCGGCTCGCAATTGTTTCAGGACATCAAAGCCGGAAAAGCCGGGCATGTTGATATCGAGAAGGATGAGATCAGGAAGTTGATCGCTCGCCTGGATCAGACCGAAGACGCGTGCTCCGTCGCTTACAATTTCGACCTCATGGCCGTCGTCGATCTGATAGATAGCGCGCCGGATCAGGAGTACGTGATCTGGGTTGTCCTCAACCAGCATGATCCGCAGAGTTGTGATTGCTCGCGCGCTGGTCATAGACTTGCGTCCCCGTCGTCCAATCCGAGCTTTGGCAGCCTGATGCAAAATGTCGTCCCCACCTCTGTATCTGGATCAATCCAGACGCTGCCTCCGTGCAGCTTCACTATCCGCTCAACCAGCGCGAGCCCCATCCCAGTCCCTTTCGGATTCAATTTCTGTCCATCAGGTAAGCGTTGGAACATTTCAAACACCGCCGTCTGGTGATCGCCTGAAATGCCAACGCCATTGTCGGCGACGGCTACTAACCAGAAATCACCCTCGTCGGTCGCCGTGATCTCAATCCGCGGAGTACGGTCGCGCGGCGTATATTTCACTGCGTTATCTACAAGGTTTCCGAATAGCTGCACCATGCGCGTCCGGTTCGCAAGTAGCGAAATGCTACCGACGTTCACCACGAGCTCAGCCTTATGGCGATCGAGTGAGAAATGCTGCTGCTCACGAACGTGATTGATCACCGCGGCGAGATCTACAGGCACAAAATCCGTCTCGCTCCGGCCAAGGCGGGAGATTTCGAGGAGTTCGCCGAGGAGTGTCTGCATCTTATCCGAGTTGACGATAATCCGATCGAGCAGATGGCGCCCTTCTTCATCGAGCTTGTCTTGATAATCCTCCGCAAGAATCGTTGCCAGCCCGTTGATCGTCACAAGTGGAGCCCGCAAATCGTGCGCTGCGACGGAAGCAAACTCTGCGAGATCGTGATTGCTCTTTTCCAGTGCTTCGGTCAGCTTCTCTCGTTCTCGCTCGGAAGCTTTACGTTCCGTAATATCGTAATTGATGACAACGCCAAGCTCGATCGTGCCATCGGCGTCGCGAATCGGAACGGTGCGAATCTCATAGTGACGGCCATTAATCACCTCTTCGTAGGACTGGGGATTGCCTTCGATAGTGGCTCGCAAGTGCTGCACCATCAAATCTCGGCCTTCAGGATCCCAGAATTCTAAGGCCGTTTTTCCCTCTATCATCTCAGGCGTCAAATTCAGGTCGCCCAACCCGTGGCCATCAACAACAATGTAACGCAAATCCGTATCGAATATCGCCGCCACTGCGCCCGGAAGATTTCTCACGATCGCTCGGTAGATCTCACTTCGCCGCTGGCGAGCGATCTCGGCTATTCGGAGATCGGTCACATCAACGTAGATCACAGTTCCAGATGAGATCGTTCCTTCTTCATCCCTCTTCGGCACGACTCTCGTTTCATAAAATCGCCCGCCGAATTCTGAAGGGTATGAGCGACTTTCGCCAGCCAGAACGGCACGGAAGTGTTCAGCTATTTCTGCGCCGCGTTCATTTCCGCGAATTTCCCAGGGGGTCTTCCCGAGAAACGCTTCCTGACTGACGCCATGTTCCTCAAGGGCGAGTCCCTCGAGGGTCTGGTAACGAAGGTTTTTATCGAAGGATCCAATGATGATACCCGGCAGGTGATCAATCAGGGTGCGTTCATAGTCGTACTGTCGTTCGAGCCGAATGCTCAGTGCTCTCAGTTCGCTGATGTCCTCAACTTGCACGAGGATATGCTCAACGCCACGTTGATGAGGCTGGAGTACGGCTATGTGCTGGCGAGTCCAGAATTTCTTTCCAGCCGCATTGACGCTGCGGACATCGACGCTGATTTGGTCGATTTCCTGCACGGCGAGCCGACATAGTTCAGCCATGATCGCATTACGGTCGTCCGGAAATATCAATTGCTCAAATCGTATAGATGGAAATTCAGGAAGCGGACGGCCAAAAAGATCAGCCATGGCGGGATTTGCGCGCACGCAGGCGCCCGATGGAGTGATGATGATCTTCGCGAAGGTCGAAAGATCGAAGAAATCCGGTCCAAGATGGATAGTTGGATCCAACTCAGCACCCGTTGGATGAAGATCGCTGGGCGAAGTCTTGAGGTGATCGGATCCGATTGTCATAGAGAGATCTCGGCCTATTGGGAATCCAGCCAACAAACAGACAGCACTGCTTCAACTAATCCTATCCGTAAGCATGGCAACAATGAGCGGGAAATTGGTCATGAATCGGCAGAAAGAATGTCGGTCGGCAAGGCGAATTGGTTTAGCCGCGCTTGAGGAATCTGTTATGATCGGCGCTTGTGTTCGGTCGTGCAAGCCAGGGAGTTGGTTGGCTTGATCACAACGACACGGGTTCGGGAACGCGCCCAGGGTGTCTTCTATGGCTGGTGGGTCGTCTCCGGCGCGTTTGGCATCCAGATCCTCCTCTCCGCACTTTTGATGCAATCCTTCGGCGCCTATGTACCAGTCCTTCAGGATCAATTCGGCTGGTCGAAAGCAGAGCTTTCTGCCGCATTTTCCCTGCAGCGGGTCGAAAGCGGCCTGCTTGGTCCTCTCCAGGGCTGGTTACTCGACCGCTTTGGACCGCGCAATGTCATGCGCGTCGGGCTGACCCTTTTTGGCATTGGGCTGATGCTTTTTAGTCTGGTCAACTCGCTGACGACCTTTTATCTCGTCTTCCTTCTGATCGCGGTTGGTGGCAGCCTGGGCGGTTTCATGTCGCTAACTTCGACGCTAGTCAACTGGTTCGTCCGCAAGCGCGCGACAGCGATGGGCATCGCACAGATGGGAATGAGTGTTGGCGGGCTGCTCGTTCCACTCGTCGCCATCTCATTGACCGGCCTCGGCTGGCGCAGCACCGCCTTCTATTCCGGCATCATCGTGCTGATCGTAGGACTCCCGATCGCACAGCTCATGCGCCGTGATCCCGAAGCGCAGGGACTGCTTCCGGACGGGGAGACGCACGAGGAAGCCCGCTTGCGTCGGGCGCAAGCTCGCGCCGAACAACGTGAAGAGCCCGACGATGTTGAGTTCACGCCTAAAGAGGCGATGCGCACACGCGCCTTCTGGTTTATCTCCCTCGGTCATGGATCAGCGGTGCTTGTCGTTTCGGCGGTGATGGTGCACCTCATCGTGCATCTCAACGAGGGCCTGGGCTACTCGCTGCGCGCCGCAGCGCTGGTCGTCTCGCTGATGACCCTCATGCAGATGATTGGCCTGCCGATTGGCGGTTTCCTTGGCGACCGCTTCGAGAAGCGCAAGATTGCGGTAGTCGCGATGTTCGGCCACGCTTCAGCTCTAATCGTCCTGGCATACGCCACGAATCTGGGGATGGTGCTCTTCTTTGCGGTCGTCCACGGTCTCTCTTGGGGTATGCGCGGCCCGCTGATGCAAGCCATGCGAGCCGACTACTTCGGACGCAAAGCCTTCGCCAGAGTAATGGGTTTCTCGTCGATGATCGTCATGATCGGTATGACCAGCGGGCCGTTAGTCGCGGGTATCCTGGCTGACCGCCTCGGCAACTATCAGCTAGGCTTTACCATCCTCGGCGTCGCCGCTGGATTGGGCTCGATCTTCTTCATCTTCGCGACGAAGCCACAACCACCGGCAACGCAACCAGTCGGTGAGTCACTACCCGGCAACCTCGACCTTAGCCCCGCAGACTAACCACGAACACCCTTTGCGAGCGCATCTCTATGGCAAAAAGTCAGCGTCCCGGCGTTAACTCTGCCGCCGAAGACGGTCTCGATAATATGCCGGATACCAGCTAGCGATAGCGCGGATACCCTCGCCCGAATAGCGCCCCGACAGATCGCGGGGTAGCGGCGCGGCAGCATTGAGCGCCAGTTTCGCTCTCTCACGCAAGGTAACGGCCCAGCGGTTCGGGTCTTGATCGACCGGATGGAGCTTGCGCGTCGACCACGACAGATCGTGGTAGGAGACATCCTCTATCCAGGACGCCATTGCAGGCGGAATATATGACCCGCAACCAGTCGACAGCCGCATGCAAATGGCGCATCGTCGCAGTGCCGGGCTGCAAGCGCCAGCGCCGGATAGACAAAGCGCGCGTGGTAGAGCGGGCCAGACTTTTGGACGGCGGACAGTATCGGCGCAGGTCCAGTGCGTTCAAGCTGCCGCAACAGGTCCACAATCTGAATCATTCGCAAGCGCGAGTCGAGCGCCGATATTGAAGCGTGGACAGCCAGATGGAGTGTCATCGCTCGATCATCCGGAATCCAACGCCCGTTTACCTCCATGAGATTGTTCGCGATCCAGCCGGTGATGTCCCAGCGCACACCGCGCATCATCTCAATGACGCGAGGGTGAGATTCGATGTCACGAGGATGGTCGCGATGCTCGCCAGCCTCGTCAACAGCGGGCCATTCGTGTTCGCAATACTGGTAGTGCAAGTGTTTCCAGGTCAGCCCGCTCAGCCCGGTCGAGAAATTGATAGGCAAACAGTATCCGGCATGAGCGTAGGCCAGGTTAACGTCTTGCTGGACCGGATGGCGCACGAGCAGATCGATATCCGCCATCGGTCGCCAGTCGATCTCATCGCGACGCTCTAATAACATCGCGCTGCCCTTGAGTGGGATTGCCTCGATATCGTCCCGCTCGAATGCCGCCAGCACCCGTTCCAGGTCGTTTCCGAGCAGATTGAGCCGATCGCGGTTGTGATCGACCTGGCGCAAGAGAAAGGCATCGACCTCAGGCGAGATGTTCAATTTCCCGTTCTGGACGCGCCTGCCAAGCAGCGGTCCAATTCCGTGTACCGATATCTGCTGGATGATGGCCGAGTCGGTCAGCCCAACGACGTCCGGAAGTATTGGATGAGCTGCCCTCGAAGGTCAGTGTTTCTAGCCAGTCGACGAGAGCTTGGGCTGATTGCGTGGTTGCTACCATTGCTCTTCGACTGCTAGCCGAAGGCTTCCGAATCTCGATGCTGAGCTTCTGATAGTCCAGGGTCACGCGATCCCAGTTGAACTCGCTGTTCGCACGTGCCCGCGCCGCTTCGCCCAAACGCCGGGTATCGTCGCCGCCATGATCCGCCCACTCCATGAGTTCGACAAGCTCGTCGACCGTATCGAAGTAGCGCACGGCGTCGCCGCCGACAGCACGGTTGTCGGGGATGCCACGTGCGAGGATCGGATTTCCACATGCCATAGCTTCTATCAGAGCCGGGTGCGTGCCATCCGACGCAACAGGGAAGACGTAAGCGTGGGCATGATGATTGAGTTCCCAGTAGCCAGCGCCATAGATCGCACCCGTGAAGGTGACGTGATCTCTCCCGCGTTCAACCAGTTCGGCGATGTAATCACTGGAATAGGGTGCATCACCGACGACGACGACCGTTCGGCTGATCTTTGCCTTGCGCGCCGCCTCGACGAGATCGAGCACCCGATTTTCCGGCTCCAGACGACCAACATAGAGAAAGTAGCCGCCGGGCTCCAGATTGAAGCGCGTTAGCTGGCCATTTTGGGCAGGCGTCGCGGGGCTCGCGCCGTAGGGGATGTAATCGAGCTCGACGCCATAGCGTTTACGATAATAGGCTTGGACATTGTGCGAGTCAGTGATTGTGCGTGTCGCGGCGCTGCTTGCCAGACGTTCAGCAAATCTTGAGCATCAACTTTGCCGGGCCAGGCCATTTTGCCCGCCGCCAGTCAAGTCCATCGACATTCAGCAGCACCGGCTTGCCCAGTAATTTGAGTGCCAACGCCTGAGGGCTATTCCCGACACCGAAAATAATGACGGCATCGTAAGGGAGCAAGCTAGCGTGCAATGCGGAGAGAAATGTGTGAAAGGCGGTGTCGAAATACTTGTTGCGAATCGTCGGTAGCTTCACCAACCGAACGCCGCGATAGACATCGCCATCGTATTGGATCGGCGGCACCCGGCAGTAGACGGTGACGTCGTGCCCGAGCGCTGCCAGACGCGGAGCGACTTCTTCAACGCACGTCTCAAAGCCGCCGTAATTGGCTGGAATCCCCCGCATACCCAGCATCGCGATTCGCAACCGGGACCGTGATGCCGTCATTGTTTCCCCCACTAACACGATCAGGCCAACGGGAGTCTAGTGCCTGAGCGCATCCCAGATCAACTCGGAGTCGCAACGAGGCGTTCGTAAATTCGTACGAAGTCGCGCTGGTATCTGGTTCGGGCGTAACGACGGGCTGCCACCGAAGCAGCTGCTGCTCCAAGTTCATGGCGACGGTCAGGGGCGTCGAGCAGTGCTTCCAGGGCGGCTGCGATCGATGCGGGTTCGCGCCCGCAGTAGATGCCCGTGACGCCATGAGCGAGAATCTCGTCGCTGCCACCACCATTGAGCGTCGCAACTACCGGCAGGCCGGCAGCCATGCCCTCTATGACGACAAGACCGAAGGGCTCTGGACGCTGGGATGGCAAGAGCAAGAGATCGAACTGTTCGAGTTGCGAACGGATATCATCGACCTGACCACTGAATGTGACATAAGACGTGAGATCCAGGGTTTCGACCTGCTCCTCATACTTCCGCATCAGATTCGGTCGGTCGGGAGGTACAGCGCCAACAAACCGCATCTCGAAGCGCTTCCCGGAAGCTGCCAGAATCCCGGCGGCGTCGATCGCCTCAGCAGTGCCTTTGCGGGATGACAAGCGCCCCACGACACCGATTATCAAAGCGGACATCTGCATCTCGCAGGGACCGCTCGACCGGCTTGATCGACGGATCGAACGCTATTCTCGATTACCCGCGTGCGTCCAAGCCGCAGTTGGCTTGAACCGATGAGCGCCCGCGCCACCGAGCGTGAGTTGGCAACGATCCGTGCCGGGAAAGATCGTCAGCATCAGTCGGATGAGCATCCGGTAGAGCCGCGGTTCGTCGCCGATGTGTTCGTGGACATGCCAGAGATGTGGTGTAGCAGTCAATGCGGCGGCGCTCGCACCACAGACGACGGCAACGGTATTGGAGTGAACGATATCCGCATCATAGCGTCTCAGCAGCCTGACGATTGCGAGCGTACCCAACACAAAACGCCAGAAGAGCACCGGCAACTGCCCGGGTCGCAGCAACGAGCGCCGTAGAACGAGCATGTCGATACGTTCGATGAGCGCTCCAGCATGCCTCCAACTCGCGGCTCAATGCCCCGGCATAGGGCAGGTCGATCGGCAGTGCGACTACGGCCCGATCCCCAGCGGGCAAGCCTTTGACGATATCAAGCAAGCAGCGATCTGAACCATAGAGTTCATCGCTCGGGTGGATGAAGAGAATCGTTCTGGTCCGGCAGGCTCATGTTAAACGCTAGCCCGGCGTTCGTGAGCGAGTCTTACGGCAGCCGCGAAGAGTCCAAGGACAGCCCAGTACCAGGCTAGCTGGAATCCCTCTGTAGCTTGAAAGGCAATAAACATTCCCGCTACCGCGACGCCGATTGCCAGTGCCAGTCGATCCAGATCGCCGCTGATCTGATCGGTGAGCCGGAGCCCGGCTGCCACCAGTATCCCGAGTGGAGCGAGAAAGAGCGCCAACCCGATGACGCCGCCGTCGTGCAACGTGCGCACAAACGTATTGCTGAGCCAGGCGCGGTCGTAGCTTGTTGTTGTGTATGTCTGGCCGAATGAGCCGATACCCAGACCGATAACTGGATGGTCGCGCCAGTCCCGCAACGCTTGTCGCGCAAACTCGATCCGAATGCGGAGCGATGAATCTGAAGTGTCGGCGATGCTGCCGACACGACCGACGATGTCCGGATTTTCCGGCGAGGGAGTCGGAACAAAGAAGACCGTCGGCGTTCCCGCAAGGAGAGGCTGCAGCGTCGCGGGGGCAGCCTGCGCTCCCGCGGTCATACTGGCATAGAACTGTGCTTCACGCGTCGCATGCGCCGCTACAGTGTCATCCCTGCTTTTTCGCACACTTGTATCTCCAATCGGCAACCAGACGAAAACGGTCGCCAGGATCGCACCCGCCGCCACTATGCCAACGGGCCGCAGCAGTTCCGGGGAAATGCTGTAAGCGTTTCGGAGCCGAGAGAAGAACGAGCAGCGCCGCCAAAATCAGGATGCCGACGACGAATGCGACCCAGGCCGTGCGCGCGAAACTCACTTGCAATCCGACGAATCCGACGACCGCAGCGACCGAGGCGAGGCGGCGCTGCCGATAGCCAAGCAGCAATAGCGCGATTGCGGTCAGCGCCAGGATCATCATGGCGCTGCCGAAGAGATTCGACTCTCTGAAGGTAGACGGCACAGTTGGATCAGCAGTGACCGGGTTGATCTGAATCCCGAGATTGATCTCCCAGGCATAGAGCAGGTGTGTCGCGATCCCAAAGAGTCCGACCGCGATACTGACGAGCATCCACCAATCGACGACGGCAATCATCCTCCCGGCCGTACGAACCGTCGTGACGATGACGAAGTAGGGGAAGGCAACCAGGAGCAACATCGCCCAAAGTTTGGTGCTATCGACCGGGTCCGGGGCGTTCAACAGACCCCCGACGATCGACCACCCGAGCCAGCCGAGCAGGAGCAGATCAACGCCTCGCAAGCTCCGGTACGAGCGAACGCCATTGTGGCAGGAGTGCGGCGGCAACAACTGGAGCGACGAAATGTTCCGGCTTCAGGCTGGCCCCGAATATCTCGGCGCTATAGCGATTTAGCGCGGCCATCAGTAACAGGCAGGCCAGCCCACCGCGTGCCGGACCTAGCACGACAATGAATATTGCCGCCCCAAGGAGTGTCGCGATGGGAATTACAATCTCAGGCGCGAGGTCGAGCCGCCCGCTCACGACAATCGCCCCGGCAGCAAGCATCGCGACTGCTGCCCCGATCAGGAGGCGCTGACGGGCGCCCAAGCGCGTCCATCCTTTCGCGGCTCGACGATCGACGCATAGATGTCGACAATCTCATTGGTTGCCCGTAGCCAGGTGCGCTCCGCTGCGCGTGCGGCGATTGGTTCAAGGCGCGTTCGTTCGGCAGACTGGTGGTCAATAACGTCGAGCATCGCAGCGGCGAATGCAGCCGGATCGAGTGGATCAGCGAAGCGCGCGCCTGCCCCGCCCACCTCACGCAGGGCCGGGATGTCCGACGCGACGACCGGCACACCATAGATCAACGCTTCCACAACCGGCAGTCCGAAACCCTCATGCAGGGAAGGAACACAGCAAAGTGCGGCGTGCTCGTAGAGCCAACCTAGTTCGCCGTCCGGCAAGCGCCCCGGCGCATGCAGCCAGTCGCGTCCATACTCCAGATCCTCAAGCCCCCGGCCCACAAGCACGAGCTTGATGTCCGCATGACGCTCGCGGACCAAAGCGACCGCATCGACTGCCGTTTCGTGATTCTTGTAACGCGCTCGCGAGCCGACGACGAGCACGTAACGGCCCGGGACGAGCCCGACAATTGGAGATGTTCCGCCAGCCGTCGCGAGCGAACTGGCTCCATTCCATACGACGTGCAGGCGCTCGGCTGGCACTCGAAAAAAGCGCTGGACATCTTCCGCCGCAGCGTGGCTTACCGTTACGACCGCTGCCGATCGGCGAGCCGCCAATGCGCCGAGCAGCCTCACGTAGGCGCTCCAGATCGCTGAGGGTCTCCATTCCGGGCGAAAATCGAGCCCATCGTGGATCGTGAGGAGCTGCGGACAGGGCGTCAACAGCGGCCCGACCATGCTCGTATGAATGACGTCAATTTGCCGCTGCCATGCCCAGACAGGCAGCACCAGCTGCGACCACAGGACGTGGATACTTCCGTTGAGCGGCAATCGAAGCAACCTCGGCAGCCGTTCAACGCGCGGCGCGCGAAATTGGATAAGCTGCACGTCGGTACGGTGCTCAAGTTCTTCGATCAGCGCCGAAAGATAGCGCCCGGTGCCATTCCGCATCGCGGCGTATGTAGCGTCGATACCAATACGCATCACGGTGCCGGAGCTTGCTTGTGACCAACCGAGATAGTCCAACAGATCGCTGGCCGCTGGATGCCGTAGCCAGGCGACAAGCAAGATATAGCCAGTACTGATTACGCCAGCGATTGTGGCCAATTGGAACCAGGCATTGTCTGGAACGAATGTGGCGGCCCCCAGCCCTGCAAGCGAGGTCACGCTCGCGGCCATCAGCGAAATCACCGTCGGCCAGACGAGCGTTTTGGCATTCGAATGACAGAAAGCGATTCAGACGAAACATCAGCGCCACAACATAGGCCATCTGCGCCAGAGCAAAGACAACTGGCAGAGCGATGAGTCCAAACCAGCCGACGCCAAGCCATGCTCCCACGACATAGCCACCGATCGCGAGGGCATAGAACGGCAATGGGTCCCAACTGCGCTCGATCGTCGAGAATGAACGCTGGAGAATGACGCCGAGCGTCACCGGTATCAATGCGAAACCGTAAATACCGAGCAGGTCCGCCGTCTGCCGGATGTCGCTGCCGGAGAATTCACCCCGCCCAAACAGCACGGTCACAATCTCGGTCCGGGCGATGATGAGCAGTGCTGTGATCGGAAGCAGGAAAAAGAGCGCAAGGTTTATCGTTTCGACGAACGCCCGCGCCGGCCGCCCAGCGCCGGATTCGCGCGAGATAAAGGGCAAGGTGACTGCACCTACTGCGGCGATGAGGACCGTGTGCGGAAGATTCATCGTCTTCTTCGCCAACGCGACCGTTGTCAATGCACCGGCTTCAATGCCGGAGGGAATGATCCGATCAACGATCTCCGCCGACTGTGTAATGGTGACGAGAATCAGCAGTGGCGCGGCGTTCGGCAGTAAGCGTCGCAGGGCATCGCGATCGAGCCGAGCAGTCACCGGCTGGCGCTCGCCTCCCCGATACGCGACCGTCACCGCCCAGCCGAGCAGGATGACTAGTGCGAAACCAGCCCCGAGAGACCAGCCTGCCGCTGCAACAACTGGTGAGTGTGTACCGGCGGCCAGAGGAATGACAGCGCCAATTGCCACAATCGGAGTAATCATTGCCGGCAAAAGGAAACGACCGGCTGCGTTCAGATAGGAGGTCACCAGCCAGGCCAGACCAAGAAACGCAACACCAGGAGCAACGGCTCTCGATGCGTCTACCGCGATGGCATGCGTCGGCTCATCGAAGCCTGGCGCAAAGAGCGCGACCATCGGTCCGGCAAGCAATGCCACCAGCCCGGCGACGACGGCTAATCCGCCTGCAGCCACCAGGAAAGCGTGATGTAGTCGCAGCCCTCCGCTGTTCGCATCCCGCCCGGAGGAGAGGCTTACGACCGAAGCCGGAGTGAAGGAATCGGCAACCAGTATCGTTACGACCATGAGCATGATGTAGGTGGCGAGAAAGTAGGCGTCGCTCTCATTGCTGGCGCCAAGACGGGCAGCAACGAGCGAATCGCGGATGATCGGAGCAAGGCTACCGGCCCCTAGCAACCCGGCAACGAGGAAAGCCGTCGGAGCCAGCCTGCCACGTTCGCCGCTAGAGGCCAGCACGGTATTGTCCGGCTGTCACGATGACGATCAGCGTCATGCCGGTCAACTCGATCTCAAGTCCGCTGCCCCCTGGCGGCGGCGCGAACCAGGGCTCGCCGGCAGGAATCGGCGCCGAGGCGATCCCTACGAGATCGAGCGCCGGCTCCAGCAAAGCTGGTGCATTCGCTACCGTGCCGACGGCAATCTCGATGGCATTACTCAGCGAAATGCCGTAGCTAACGACGACTCCTGTGTACCGATAGCTCGGACCGTCGTCGCCGATGGCTGCCACGACATCTTCGGATAGAACGCGCGCGTCCAGCCGGCCGTACCCCGGCGGGACTAACGTGCGAGAGGCAATGATCTCATCCAAATAACGCTCCGCCAGCCGGTCCAGCCCTTCGTGCCGGGCGAGCGGCTGCACCTTCGCCCGAACGCGAGCTCCGTTAAGCAGGTTGACTGGCTCGCTGCCATTCGATGGTTGAGCCGATACGCCAGTCAGGAGTGGGCCAAACGAAAGCGCGACCAGCACGAGAAGCCCGATACAATAGCTCGCGAATGGGAGGGGACGCGTCCGGAACGTGAACATTCGACGAGAGAGACTGTCCCGCATTCCGGTACTCGCCGTTCTTGCGCTCGCTCTCGCCTTGCTGTCGTCGCTCCTACTGGCCGCTCGCGTGCCGCCGGTCGTGACCTGGCTCGATGTCGGTTCGCCCGGCGACAAAGCGTACACGCGGTTCGACTTCCCCCCTGAGTCAAACGGTAAAGAGACGTTTCGCTGGACGAGCGGCCATGCCGAAGTGCGGATTCCGGTCGAGCGCGCCGGCCGCTACCGTCTCGATCTCCACATCGCGACGGTTAGCCCTGCCGACCGTGTGCTGCACGTGACCTGCGACGAACAGATAGTCGAGATCCCGCTGGCCTCAGTCGATGCCAATTCTACTGTTCCAATTGAATGCAGTACCGACAGTGATCGAATCGAGGTTGCCTTCGATGTCCCCGTCGTCCGCTTGCCAAATGGCGGGCGCGCCCTCGGCGTCTCGGTCCGCGACATTCGCGCGACGGCGCTCGATAGCGATGACCGGCTGGCGTTCCGAGCCTTCGCTAGCCTGACGATATTTTGCTCGCTGGCAGGGACTGGCCTTGCCCTGGCAGCGCTGCGACGCGCTACACCGTGGCTCTGGCTGGCCGGACCGGCCGCGTTACTCGTCGTCTGGATCGGGCTCGTCGAACGGGGGCCGGACCATGTCTTGTCGACGGTGAGCGGTCCAGAAGGAGTGTTAATCCTGGCTGCCGGTGTAACGGCCCAGCTCCTGACCCGGGAGAGAACAGGCAAGGCGCTGATCGTCGGCGTGCTGGCCGCCGTTGCGGTCGTTGCTATTCCACAACCGGATGCCAGTCTCCTGCTCGAAGCGCCCTGGACTCGCGTCGAGATCAACGCATTGAACGCACTGCCGGGACTAGCCGCAATCGCAGTGCTCGCTGCCGGGTTGCTCCGGGGCCGGCGCGGGCCGTGGCTGGCCGTAGCAGGCGCTGCCGTTGGACTCATTTCGATCGCGATGCCTGCGCTTTCAAGCTGGGCAGTGCGACGCTGGACGCACGAGATCAAAGGTCCAGCCTGGATCGACACGGGCTCTATTGCAGGGGCCGTCTATGTGGTCGCAGCCTTTGTCATCGCCGGGCTGGCGATCCTGGTGGTCCTGGCAGCCCGAGACCGGGCCTTGCTGCGTGTCACGCTTGCCGCGACCACCATCGTCGCCGCCTTGCTCCTCTGGCGTATCGAGGTAATGCGATTCAACGGCGACGAGCAGCACTACTACGTGACATCCCGCAGTATCGCCGTTGACGGCGACCTCGAGCTGTTGAACAACTACCTCGAACCCCAATACGTTGATTCCACCTACTCTCCCATCGGCAATATCTTCCCAACTCGCGACGCATCAGTCCTACGCTATGCCGGTAGCGTCCCGGCCGCCTCCGATTCCTGGTACCTCGTGCCGCCGCTTGATGAAGGCTGGCGGGTGGATGGGGATAGCATCGGCGTGATCCCGGCGGCTGAGCCCGCGCCGGACATTCGGGGGCCGAACGGGGCGCTGGCCATCCCGCCACCGCTCACCCTGGCCACCCGGCACGCAATCCTGCTCGAAGCACCATGTGCCGTTGATACCCTAGCGATTGGCGTGCCGCCGGGAGATGAAGGAGGCGGGTTCCAGGTACGGATCTTCAATTCGGCCGGCGACCTGCTCTATGCGGACCATCGCGACACGCTCCCACCTCAAGAGATGTTCACCATTCCACCCGAGGTGGGGCTGTGTCAGGGCGAGGGCGCGTGGACCGTCACCATCGAGGCCGATCAAGCGCCGCTAATCGTCGAGGGGGTCGACCACTACCACGGCCTTCAGCTCGCCGGCGGTCCGCTTCAAAGCAGCTGGCTTTTCGCCGGCCTGCCACGCGACCGCTATGGCTCGGTCGACATATTGACGCACCTGCTGCTCTACAACCCGTCGGACGACGTCATTCTGGTGACGGCGCGGCTACTCACGCCCTCCGACCTCACGACAAGCGAAATTTCAATCGGACTGCAACCGGGCCAGACACACATCGAGCCGTTGCCGGTCTTCGGCGCCGACGCAGTTGCGGTGACAGCGACCACGCCGGTCGAATTCGGGGCCGCGCTCTACGGCGTCGTCGAAGACGCTCGCTATCGGATGCCGGCTACCCATGCGACGGAGACGTTCGAGACGCGGGTCGGCAGCAACCCTGATCGCGACGCCGGCGTCTGGCTCACGCTCATAAACCCTGATGGCGAGCCCATGCAGGCAGAGATACAGGACGTTAACGGGGTACCTACCGCGAGTGGGTCCGAGACGCTCGAAGTCTGCAGCTACTGCGCCGCCACCATCCGGATCGAGGCCGGGAACGACGCACGCAGGCTACGAGTGTCGGGCGTCAACGGCGCGCGGTTTGCGGCGGCTGCTGTAGTTTATGAAGAGCGTACAGGGAAGCTGCACTTCGACCTCGGGTTGCCGCTGCTAGCCGCGCCGCTGGCAGGTTTCGACACCTACTGGCCGGTCTTGCTCGCGACCGCTCTAGCCGGGATCACACTGGCACCCGGCCTGTTCCTGCTACTACGCGCCAGCGGTATCGACGAACGACTCGCTGGCACGGCAGCCTTGATCGCGCTCACACTCGCTCCAATCTCGACGTACGCCGTGCGCTTTTACACGGACATCGTCACCGCGGCGCTGCTGGTCTGGGCACTGGTGCTCTGGGAGCGTGCCGGCCACTCGAATCGGGCGCTAGCCGGGATGGCGGCAATTGCCGTGGCCCTACCCTTCGTCCATGGGCGCTTGACTCCGCCGGCCCTTGTCGTCCTGTCCCTCGCGCTACTCTCCGCGGCACACTCGGGTATCCCATGGGTACGGGCTATCCTGCAGCGCTATCCGCGGCGCATCACGATTTTCGTTGGCATCGGGGGAATAGTAGCCATTGGACTCGCCGGGCTGATTGTTGTCCAGCGCTATGCAGTCGCGCTCGGATCACGCGGGATCGAGAACTTTTTCAATCTGGACTGGGTGGCGCGCAACAGTGTCGGGATGCTGCTCGACCGCGGCTCGGGTGTGCTGCCATTTGCACCCTGGATGATCTTCGCGCTGGCCGTGCCACGCCCATTACGCCGCACCCAGCGAGGCGCGCTGCTAATAACGCTGATTTACTACGCCATATTGACCCTCCGAGCGGGAGGCTGGCAGACGTTTGGTTCGCCGCTACGCTACCTGCTGCCAGTCATCCCCTTGATGGCGACGCTAGCCCTGCCGGGCATGCTACGCCTCTGGTTCAGTGGCCGTACGCTCCTGCGGGCAGCGGTGGTCGTCGCCCTGACCTGGAGTCTGCTTGTGACGATGCTGCTTCATTGGCGCCCACTCTCCGGCTACATCGACCGCGGCGGCCCCAGGAACAATTATTTGATCGACCAAGCCCTCTCCTGGCTGCCCTTCCCTTCACCCTTTAAATACATGCCAACCATCGAAGCCATCCCCAGCCCCGCATGGGCCGTGCCGATAGGAGCAGTGATACTCGCGGCGCTGGCCGCCTGGGCGCTGTGGTTACTCTGGCCGCTTGTGAGGGAGTCGCTCGCGAGTCGAGGATCGGCGGAGAGAGCAGGTCATAGGTGACAGGGAACGAGGTGGCTCTGTGAACTCATCCACAATCCCCTTTTCTTGCCCGGCGCTGCCATATGGCGTCTGGTCAAATCCTTCGTTATCGCTGCCCCGGGCATAGTCCCTGAAGATGACAGCCGCTTCAATCACTGCAGCTCAAGGTTGTGGCCAGACATCACCCAGCGTCGATCACCCCTGCCATGGCATAAAGGAACGCATACATCATGACCCAATGCAGCTTCATCGCATCAAAAGGCATCGCCATGAATCCGATGCCGCCAAATCGCTCGCGCCCGGCCAGTTTGCCGGCGGTATAGCAGCCCCAACAGAGCTCTTCGGGATGCAAACCAAGCGGCTCATCCCCGAAGTCCTGGCTGACGCTCATATCAAGAACATCGGGATCGACCGCGACCCAGACTTTCTCTGCACCCTCGACCGTTGGAGCGATGACTGACTCGATCCACTCTTCATACCCTGTGCGACGCGCCCGGTAGATCTCCCAGAAGGTGTGGATGTTCTCGCGTTTCGCGCCCTTCGCGATGAAACGATCGAAGACGCCCTTGTCATTGCGTGGCCCGCGCAAGCCAATGTGGGTGTAGCGAGCAGGATCAACATTTTCCAGATCGAGGATGCGCCGTGCCCAGGTGCCGCCCCAGCGCGGAAGATAGGGTGGATCGTCCTCGATCTCACCTTCGAGATTATCGTGGTGAGCGTCGAAGTTGACGACTGTGACAGGACCGCCGGCTTCCAGCCCGACTGCCTTCAGCACACCGTAAGTTGAGGGGCCGGAGTTGCCACCAATGGTGAAGGGCATCGCGCCAGCCCGGATGATCTCACGGACACGTGCGACGGTATTGTCGAAGGTCGTCGCGTGATCGTTACTGATCTCGACATCGCCGCAATCGACGAGCTTGAGATGCTCGAAGACATCGACATCCATCTCCGGCAGGAAGCCACCGTATTTGACCGAGTTCGTCCGAAAGGTCTGTGGTGTCAAATTCGTCCCGAAATAGGACGCGCCAGCTGCGCCGATACGCGAATCCGGCACCGGCGCTTGCCATGGAACGCCGAGAAAGCCGATGTCCGCGCCCTTGATCTCATCTCCCGTACCGGCCTTTGGCGCGCCGAAGAGCGTCGGCACGCTGCCATAGAAGCGCGGCAGCTTCAGCTCCAGCACCGGATCTGACGGCTTGCGTGGCTGATCACTCATAGTCAGTTGTCACTTTCTGAAGGTCCAAACTGCTTAATCTTCCGCTTTCTTCCGGCATACTAGCAAACCCTCACGTGACGCCCAGTCAACTCACAGACTTATCCTATATAATATGTACGTACACCACTGTTCAAGGCGTCCGCAACTGGGTCGTGGCGCTTCTGGGCAGGGACATCATGGGGGACAAACGTGATGGTGACACGGCGACGCATTCTCTATGGAACGATTACAGCAATGCTCCTCAGCGCAACGCTCCTGATCCCGGCTGCAGCCGACCTAAACCTGATCGCCGGCGATAGCGCAATTGTCGCCTACACAGGCGGCGACGGACTTGTGCTGCGCGCAGAGCCGGGCGGCGAAGTCCTGGCCTATCTCGCTGAGGGCTACCCGCTAGTCATACAGGACGGCTACTGGGCCAGCGACGGCAACTACTGGTATGCCGTGTCGGTTGACCTCGAATGGGGCTGGACAACCGGCTATGTCCTGTCGGACTACGTTTCCGGCGATCTCGGTGGTAGCACCTTTGTCTACGAAGGTGACGCAGCGGCCAGCCAGGTCCCAATCGTCGTCAATACTGGCGGTGGCTCGCTCAATATGCGCGCAAACCCCTGGTCGAGTGCCGCGATCCTGACCTCGATCCCCGATGGAACCTGGATCGAAGTTCTCGCGCCATCGATCTGGGACGATGCCGGGATTGCCTGGTCGGAAGTTCGTTATGCGGGCATGGTTGGCTATGCGGCATCGGACTACATCGGCTACAAGGCCTTTGGTTCGACAATTGCTAGCAACGATCTATGGGTAGGGTCGCTCGCAGTTATCATCGGAACTGGGGGCGATGGTGTTTACATGCGTGATGACGTCTACGGCACACCATTAGTGGTGTTGCCGGAGGGTACGGTCGGCGACATCATCGACGGACCGCGCTGGGACACCGACGGCGCGCGCCTGGTGGATGATCTCGACAGACTACGGCAGCGGTTGGGTTCACGGAGGGTACCTCGCGGCGACAACCTGGGCGCAGCTTGCCACCGGAGGCGGAACCGGTGCCGGTTCCGCGCTCGCGAACGCAGCGATGGCCTATATCGGCACACCTTATGTCTGGGCCGGAGTCACCCCGAACGGCTTCGACTGCTCAGGATTCACCTACTATCTAATGACGTCGATCCTCGGCTACGACTTCCCCCGACCGACGGAATATCAGATCGAGAGCGGCTACTATGTCTCGTCCGACGAACTGCAGCCGGGCGATCTGATCTTCTTCCAGAACACCTATACATGGGGACTCTCGCACGTCGGCATTTACATCGGCAACGGCCAAATGATCAGCGCTAGCGGCGAACATTCCGCCGTTGGAATCAGCAATCTCAACGATCCCTACTGGTTGTCACGCTACTTGACGGCTCGGCGAGTGCTTTAGCCCGCGCGCTCAATCCAGCGAGCAAACGATGTGGCTTCGACGAGGAGAGTCAGGCTCCTCGTCGAAGCCACATCGTCGCAGTCATCCTAAATTGAACTCTACAGCTCAAACTCGAAGACGATGCCAAATCGCTCTGCGTAGTCGACCGCCTCGGTACGCACCCACGGCCCTGCCGAGTTCGATTCGAGTTCTCGCTGGGTCGCCTTGTCTGTGATGATGACGACATCCGCTGGTGCATCGGAGAGCGGAAAGCGATCCAGCGCGTGCCATGTCCCAGCCTGCATGACATAACCTGCCGTACCGTCAAGGAGAAATGCCCGCAGATCCTCGGGTTCCGGGATAGTATCCGCCGCTGTCGGCGCGGCCACAGCGATGACCGCCGGGGTAGTGCCAAGCGGCACGAACGACTGCGTGACATAATGATGACGTTCGAGCAGATTGAATCGCAAACCGACGCTGCTGCTGCGATAGAACATCACCTCGGCCGGGCTATCGCTCTCGAAATGCGCTCGCCAGCCGACGCTGTTGACGCCGGTGAAATCTGGTTCCTCGCGAGCTTGCACTCAACACATCACCGAATGGCCGGAAGGCCTCGGCAGTCAGTGGTTCCACTTTGAGCCGCACGACCCGGGTATCTTTCTCGGCCATCTCACCCTCCATCACGAACCGTGTTCTCATGATAGCTCTCGGCTGTTCTACAATGTCCAGCAGCATATAGCCTCGCCCCAGACACGCTGAGAGGACAATCCCGACATGTTCAGAGGATCACTAGTCCCGCTGGTAACCCCGTTCCATCATGGTCAAGATCGACGAGAGACGCTTTCGCAGGCTCATCGAATGGCATATCGAGAGTGGCTCTCACGGCATCACCATCACCGGCACGACCGGCGAACCGGCGGCGCTTTCCCAGGACGAACGCAAACAGATCATCCAGCTTGCGGTCGAAGCGAGCGACGGACGCATCCCGGTCATGGCCGGCACCGGCTCGGTCCACCACGCCGACACGCTGGAACTGACCGCATTCGCCGAGCAGATTGGCGCAGACGCCGCCGTCGCTCATCGTGCCCTACTATGTGAAGCCTTCTCAGGAAGGTCTCTACTTGCACTTCAAAGCGTCGCTGAATCGACCAGCCTGCCGGTCATGCTTTACAACATCCCCGGCCGCGGCGGTGCGAATCTCGAGCCAGCGACGACGCTCCGACTGGCTCAGGACTGCCCGAACATCATCGGCGTCAAAGAATCCAACAAGGACTTCGAGCACGTCGCCCGCGTCTTCCACCAAACCCGCGATCTCGGCCGCGACTTCGGCATCTACTCCGGCATTGAGCTTTTGACCTTCCCGATTCTCGCCCTCGGTGGCGCGGGCATGGTCAGCGCGACCGGCAACGTCATGCCGAAGGAGACTGCTGAACTCTTCAACCTTTGTGAAGCAGGCAAGTGGGACGAGGCGAAGGAACTGCACTACGAGCTGACGCCGATCAATGACGCGATGTTCTACGAGACGAACCCGGTCCCGGCCAAAGCCGCGCTCGGTCTGATGGGCATGATCGATCCCGAGGTGCGCCTGCCGCTGGCCCCACTCTCGGATGCGAACCACCGCAAGCTGGTCGAGTGCCTGGAATCGTATCGATTGCTGCCGGCGGCTGTGGCGGCAGATTAGGCCCTGACCCCCGTCCCCTCTCCCATAGCTTTGTAGTGAGTAGGTTGGAGGTAAACCGGGAGAGCCAACTTCAGTCCCGTTCCGCTCTTCCCTGTTACCTGTCACCGATTCCCTGCCCAGGGGAGAGGGAATTTACCATGCGACACTGTCGATTCGCCGCTAACGGGCGCATTCACCGTGGAACGTCGGTCGAGAACGACGAAGTGCTTCTAGACGAGGCGGGACACCGCCACAATCCGGACGAGGTGATGTGGCTGCCGCCATTCGAGCCGAACGAGATCATCGGGCTGGCGCTGAACTTCAGCGATCATGCCGCGGAACTGGGCTTCACCGAGGTTGAAGATCCGATTCTGTTCCTCAAGAGCCATTCGTCATTGGTCGGGAACAAGTCGAGCGTCATCGCCCCGCCGAACATCGACTATATGCACTATGAAGTCGAGCTGGCGGTCGTCATCGGCAAAGCCGGGCGACACATCAAGCATGCCGACGCGATGGACCACGTCCTCGGCTACACGATCGCCAACGATGTCACGATCCGCGACTACGTCGTCAACATGTTCCGGCCACCGGTCAAAGCCAAGGGCCACGACACCTTCACGCCGATGGGACCGTATCTGGTCATCGACGAAGTCGACGACCCGCACGACCTGAACATGCGCAGCTACGTCAACGGTGAACTACGCCAACAGGGCAACACCTCGACACTGCTGCGAGATATCCCGACGCTGATCGAGTACATCTCCGAGTTCATGACGCTGAATCCCTACGACGTCATCCTGACCGGCACGCCGGAGGGCATCAGCCACATCTACCCGGGAGATGAGATACGTCTGGAGATCGATGGGCTGGGAGCGCTGGAGAGCACGGTCGTCGCGGAAGAGTAGCGGTTTGCCGCCTACCACTCGATATCGAACAACTCGGCGACGGTGATGCTGAAGCCCGGTAACACGTCGCCGCCATCGAGTGTGTCTGTGGCGTCAAGTTCAATGCGCAGTCAGAAGCTATCGGAGTAGACCGACACACTCCGTTCTTCGGGCCACACAATCCAGATGATCCGGACCCCTGCGGCGAGATAGTCGCGAGTTCGACGGCGCAACTCAGCGGCGGTGTTCCCGGGAGAAACAACCTCAACCACAAGGTCAGGGACAGTGTCGGCGAAACTTCCTGACGGGCCGGATTCGGGAAGCCGGGCTCTGTGAGATGAAAGAAACGTCCGGAACTCGCAACGTATCGGGGTCGCGCTCCAGAACGTAACCTAAGCCATCGACTATCACCAAGCCGAGTTGTGCTGGTCAACATGGTTGGCAAGAAGGCGATAGACGAGTCCAACGATCAATGTGTGGACCATTCCTGCAGGAGACACCTCAACAAGCTCCCCATCTACTAGCTCATACCGCCAAACACATGGGTTCTCCGGCAAATCATCTACGTCTTCTGCAGTCAGCAATGTTGTCGCAGTCGAAGCCAACGCTTTTCTCCAATCGGCAGCGGGTCGGGACGAGGAATAGAGATGCCTCTATTCTAATGGCTGCTCGGAATTTGAACGATGACGTCCAGGCCGCCGCCATTCAGCGGCTCGATTGAGACCGAGCCGCCGTGCGTTTCCGCCACAGATCGCACAATCGTCAACCCCAGTCCGACACCACGACGATCGCTCCCTGCATGGCCATTCCGACGCTGGAATGGCTCGAAGAACTGGACCAGATCTTCACCTTGCAAATCTGGCCCAGAGTTGGCGACAGCGAGCACAGCCTGCCCAGCTTGCGAGCTAACCGTCACGCGCATCCAGCGGCGCCCGCCGTTCGCCACCTCACTATGAAGAATCGCGTTCGAGACGAGGTTCGTGACGAGTCGCTCCAGAAGGACTCGATCACCAACTACCTGCGCTTCGCTCAACGCCAGATCGATGTCGACGCCATGCTCATCCGCTAGCGGCACAAGTTCGCCAACGACGTTCCCGACCAACTCAGCCAGATCGACCGGTTCGGTTTCGTGGAGCGTGCTCTCACTGCGAGCGAGGACGAGCAGTCCATCGATCAGCGCCTCGCTGCGGTCGGCTTCGGCACGCACTGCTTCGGCGAGCGCCCGCTCTCGTTCGGTTACGTCGTCGGCCGCAAGCGCGACATCGGCCTCGGCACGGATGACCGAAATTGGAGTGCGGAGTTCATGCGAGGCCTGAGCGGCGAAGCGTCGCTGGCTCTCAAAGGCCGTCTCCAGCCGGGCGAGCATCCCATCGAACGTATCTGCAAGATCCTTCAGTTCGTCCGACGGCCCTTCGAGACCGACTCTGTGAACGCAGATTGGACTGCGACGCATTGCGAGCAGTAGCGGTGATCTGGTGAACAGGTTGCAGCACGCGGCCGGCGACGGCCCAGCCGAGAACAATTGCAGATAGCGCCTGTCACGAGCAATGCAATGATGGACTGGGTCACGAGCTGATCGAGCGTCTCCTGGCGCAGATCCTTCTCGAATGCGGCAAACACATCGGGAACGGAGCGCAAATCGCCATTCTGGAAGATCTCGATTGGCAGCGGAGGACGGCCGTCGCGCACCTGCTGCTGCTCAACCATCGTCCGTATTTCCTCAATGAATGGGGAGCGACGCGCTTCTACGCCTTCCGGCAGACTCTGGCGGACAAGCGTGTAGTTGACAATCAGAAGCACCACACCGGCAACGAGAAAGAGCGAACCGTAGAGCAACGTCAAACGAAGCCGGATAGTAGGCCGGAATCGGCTCATGACAACCGATATCCAACGCCGGTGACGGTTTCGATGACCGGCGGATCACCGAGCTTGCGGCGCAGCGTCATGATCGTCACACGAATAGCGTTTGTGAAGGGGTCCATATGCTCGTCCCAGACTTTTTCGAGCAACTCTTCGGCGCTCACGACCCGCCCATCGGCCGCCATCAGCACTTCGAGCACGGCGAACTCCTTGCGGGTGAGCCGCAGATCCTGCCCCGCGCGGGTCGCCTCGTGACGGGCCGGCTCGATGCGGATGTCGCGGTGGGTGAGGACTGGCGCTGTCGGCGGGACCGCTCGACGGTAGAGGGCATGGATGCGAGCGATCAATTCCGCCATTGCGAAGGGCTTCGTCAGGTAGTCGTCAGCGCCGATCATCAGCCCGTCCACACGCTCGTCGACCGTCCCTGAAGCTGTCAACATGAGAATCCTGGCCGGGTCGGGCGAGTCGATGATTTTCCGGCAGACATCGTCGCCGTGAACGACTGGCAGATCGCGATCGAGGACAATCACGTCGTAATCTGTGCTCCAGATCTTCTCCAGCGCCTCGCCGCCATCATCGGCCACATCGACGGCCAGGCCTGCCTGTCGTAATCCGCGTGCGACCACCTCCTGCAGCGACGCTTCATCCTCAACAAGCAAGATCCTCATCGGCTCCCCTGTCACTGCCTTACTAGTCGGCGTGCAGCATCATAGCGAGACGCATTGTCCCCGTTTCACAGTATCCCGCTTCTTCTTAAGGCCAGCGTAAAGAACTAGATGTCAAGTTGGAGAGCCAAATGTAGGCCTTACGCTGGTCTTACACGCTCACCGCTAGGATGCGACTGTGGGCACTGCAACAACATGCCCCGAAAACGACAGTCACTGTAAGAAAGGACGATCAACTTGGTGAAGCGTTTCCTGGCCACCATGGGCGCGGGCAGGCTCGTCGGAGTCGCATTGACGGTAGGTATCGTCGTTAGCGCCTTCATAGCTGTACCGCTCCTCGTCTCCGCCGACGAGGAGCCCGCACCGGCAGCGAAGACACATGACGTTACTGTCTTCCAACAGGGACTCAATGGATTGCGCCTCGAAGGCTATTTCGACCGCACCGCTGAGATCCAGAGTAGTCTGACATTTGAGTTCAGTTCCGGTATGTGGCATTCAGATCCGGTGGCAACCGACCTCATCGAAACGGTTGCTGACCTCACAGGAACCAGCACGGACGAAGTTGTCAGTGCACTGGAAGATGGCCAGAGCCTGGCGGAGTTCGCTGATGATCATGGCGTCAGTGAAGACGCATTGTTTGACGGCCTGATGGCTGCCATAAATGAGAAACTCGACGAAGCCGTCGATAGCTGGAGACCTGACTGCTGAACAGGCTGAGCGCTTCCGGACGGAGAGCAGCGAGCATCTCCGGGACCTCATCAATGGCGATTGGCCCGCAGGAGGCTTCGGGTTTGAGCGCATCCGACCGATCGAGCCTCCATTCTCAGGAGACCACGGCTTCAAATTCGATATTGATCTCAACCCAGTCGAGATCACAGCCGATCTAACCGGCACGGATTCCGGCGAAGTCTTCGATGCACTCCAGAATGGCCAGACGCTCGTGGAGTTCGCGGCGGACCATGGCGTTGACGAGCAATCGCTGGTGGATGCAATCATGGCTGGAGTTGAACAAAAGGCCGCTGAAGCGGTTGCGGCAGGAGATCTAACCCAGGACGACGCTGATCAGATCATCGCGAACCTTGAGGAGCACGTCAGAGCCACGATTAATGGCGAGGGCTTGAGGTTTGGTCCTGGACCCGGTTTTGGTCGCGGTGGTCGATTCGGTCCGTTCGGTGGCGGAGACTTCTTTCCAAACGGCTGCGACGATGACGGAGAACAGGACGGCGAAAGCACCTCCAGCCAGCTATAGCCACTACCCCTGATCCTGCACGGATCGAAGATCAACACCCGCTCGGATATCTGGGCGGGTGTTCTTCGTGTACGCTACGATTCAAAGACGAACCCGCAACAGGTTGAGGAGCAACGATTCATGCCTGCAAGAACTGGGAGTGAATTCATCGCGGGGCTGAAGGCCGAACCGCGCGAAGTCTATATTGGTGGAGAACGCGTCACTGACGTGACCAGCCACCCGGCCTTCTCCGGCATCATCGAGACCCTCGCCCATCTCTACGACATGCAACACGATCCCGAGTATCGCGACGAGCTGACCTACGTCTCGCCGGATTCCGGCGACCGCGTCGGGACATCCTTCATGCAACCGCGCACGCACGCCGATCTCGAGCAACGTTCGGCGGCCATGCGGCGCTGGGCGCTCTATTCCAACGGCATGCTCGGCCGCACGCCGGATTACCTGAGTTCCTCACTGATGGCCTTCGCGGCGGCAGGCGACTACTTCGCACAAGACGACCCGCGCTTCAAACAGCACGTCGAGGACTACTACCGCAAAGCGCGTGAAGAAGACCTCTGTTTGACCCACACCTTGATCAACCCGCAAGCGAATCGAGCGAAAGCGACCTACGAGCAGTCTGATCCATTCCTGGCCGCGAGAGTCAAAGAGGAACGCGACGACGGCATCGTCATCAAGGGTGCGCGCATGCTGGCAACTCTCGGGCCTGTCTCCGATGAGATCGAAGTCTTCCCCTCGACCGTGGTCAAGGCCGACCCGAAGGATGCGCCATACACCTTTGGTTTCGTAATCTCCTGTGCCACTCCAGGGTTGAAGTTCGTCTGCCGCGAGAGCTACGACCTTGGCCGCCCGAAGCACGACCACCCGCTCAGTTCGCGCTTTGAGGAAATGGATTCTGTTGTCGTCTTCGATGACGTCTTCGTGCCCTGGGAACGGGTCTTCCTCTACGGCGACCCGGAAGTGGCCAATGGCGCATTCGGAGCCTCGAACGCCGTCCTTCATATGGCCCACCAGGTGATCGAAAAGAATATCGTCAAGACCGAGTACATCCTCGGCCTCGCCAGCCTGATCATCGACACAATCGGTATCGAACCCTTCCAGCATATCCATGAGAAGGTGACCGAGATCATCATCGGCCTGGAGTCGATGCGCGGCTTGCGGTTAGCGGCCCTGCACGGAGCAGAACCGGATCAGTGGGGCATCATGACTCCGGCCCGGGGACCGCTGGATGCCGCACGCAACCTCTACCCGAAGCTCTACCCACGCTTCGTCGAGATCATCCAGCAAATCAGCGCCAGTGGCTTGATGGCTGCGCCAGGCATCGCAGATCTCGAAGCGCCCTGGGGCGACGAATTCACAAAGTTCTTCACCGCTGCCCGCGCTGAACCACGCGAGCGCATCGCACTCTTCCGTCTGGCCTGGGACACTGCAGTCAGCAGCTTCGGAACCCGGCAAGCGCTCTACGAACGCTTCTTCTTCGGTGATCCCGTTCGTATGGCTGGGGCCCTCTTCCACACTTACGATCGCGAACCGTATATGGAACGGGTACGAGCCTTCATCGAAGATGGTGTCCAGGACAGCCTCGCCGAAATGGCAGGCGGTGACTCGGAGATCGCCGCGTCATGAACGCAGCGGCGGCCATCGACGAGCGAGCCTACCGGCGAGCGCTCGGGCAATTCGCGACCGGTGTGGCAGTCATTACTGTCCAGCGCGATGATGTCATGCACGGCATGACCGCCAACGCTTTCAGCGCCCTCTCTCTCGATCCGCCGCTGGTACTTTTTTGTGTTGGCAAGACCGCGCGAATGGCACGCTTCCTCAATGACGTCGACGGCTTTGTGATTAACATACTGAGCACCGATCAGGAACAGATTTCGGGCCAGTTCGCGGGTCAAAATGCAGACAAAGACGACGTCACCCGCTTGCTACCGGGGCCGGTCGCTCCGCTCATCCCCGGTGCGCTCGTCTCATTATCGTGCGCGCTCGAAGCAGTCCACGAAGGCGGCGATCACCGGATCGTCGTCGGACGGGTGCTGGAGATCCATGAGCCGGAAGGCGGCAATTCGCGTCCTCCGCTGATTTTCCACCGCTCGCGCTACGGCTCGTTGCTGGAACGCGGCCGCCCAACCGACGACCAGGTAGCCTGGTCGAACGATGCCATCCGGATATATCATGACGAGTGGTCAGTCAATGCAGAAGAATTGCCGGAGGAAGAATATGTCCGCGCTCAGCTCTGGTAGCGCCGCCGTCTATCACGGGATGCCCGAACCTCGCTCGGGAGCGAAAATCGTGCGTGGAGGGCACGGCGAATATCGTGTGATGGATCTCGAAGCGTCCCGCCATTTCTACGTCGATCTGCTTGGCTTCATCGAAACCGAGCGCACCGCGGATGCCCTCTATCTGCGCGGCTACGAGGATCGCGACCATCACAACATCGTTCTACGCAAGGACGTGTCCCCGGGAGCTGGAGCGATGGCTTTTCGGGTCCAGGATGACGACGACCTCGATCGACTGGAACGCTTCTTCATCGATGAAGGCTTGCCGGTCCGGCGTGTAGAACCGGATGAAGAACCGGGGCAGGGCAGGGCTATCCGCACGCAGTCGCCCGCCGGACTACCGCTCGAATTCTTCGCCTCGATGGAGCGCGTCGAGCGCATGTTGCAGCAATTCGACCAGTACCGTGGGGCGCAGGTCATGCGCTTCGATCATTTCAACTGCCAGGTGCCCGACGTCACAGCCGAGTACCGCTTCTTTTCAGACGGCCTCGGTTTTGGGTGCTCGGAGTACACCGCGACTGACGGTGAGCCCGAACAACTCTGGGCCGCCTGGCTGCACCGCAAGCAGAATGTCCACGATATTGCGCTGATGAATGGCATCGGGCCACGGGTCCATCATCTCGGCTTCTGGCTCGCTGATACCCTCTCGGTGCTGCGGGCCTGTGACATCCTGGCTGGCGCGGGCATGGTTGAGAGCATCGAACGCGGTCCCGGACGGCACGGCATTTCGAACGCATTCTTCCTTTATCTGAGAGATCCCGACGGCAACCGGATCGAACTGTACGCCAACGACTACCTGATCGCCGATCCTGACTGGGAACCAATCCGCTGGAGTCTCGACGATCCCCGCCGGGCGACCTTCTGGGGTCATGCAGCGCCGGCGTCCTGGTTCGATGAAGCGGCATATTGCGAGTCGATCACGACCGGCGAGTTGCTGCCAACAAGCGCACCGCAACTCGTCGATCGTCCCCAGCACGTCACCTGAGTATTGCCTTCGAGAGGGACCGATGAACGACCTCAATTCCACTGAACGACCGGCTCGCGAGTTTGACGCTGTCGTAGTTGGCGCAGGCGTCGCCGGGCTCTACCTGCTCTATCGCTTCCGTGCGCTCGGGTTGACGACACAGGTACTCGAAGCCGGCGGCGATGTCGGCGGCACCTGGTACTGGAATCGTTATCCGGGCGCTCGCTGTGACATCGAAAGCCTCGACTATTCCTACTCTTTCTCCGAAGAACTCCAGCAAGAGTGGCAGTGGAGCGAACGCTACGCCGGTCAACCGGAGATCCTGCGCTATATCAACCATGTCGCCGACCGCTTCGACCTGCGCCGTGACATCCAGTTCGACACCCGCGTGGATTCGGCAACGTTCGACGAAGACTGCGATCGCTGGCAAGTCGAGACGAGTGAGGGCGAGCGATTTTCAGCGAAGTACTGCATCATGGCTACCGGCTGCCTGTCCGTGCCGCAGGTTCCCCAGATCAGGGGGCGTGACTCGTTCGCCGGTCCGAGCTATTACACCGGCTGGTGGCCGCACGAAGGCGTCGATTTCGACGGCCAGCGCGTCGGCGTCATCGGCACCGGCTCGTCAGCCATCCAATCGATCCCGCAGATCGCCCGCCAGGCAGAGCACCTCTACGTCTTCCAGCGCACACCAAACTACAGCGTCCCGGCCCAGAACGGCCCGCCCGATCCGGACTACCTGCGCTCGGTCAAGGAGAACTACCCCGAGTTCAGACAGAAGGCGCGCGAATCCCGCTCCGGTTTTGTCACCGCGCCGAGCCCATATCAGGAGATATCGGCGCTGGAGGTCACCGAAGAGGAACGGCGCGAGCAATACGAGTGGCGCTGGTCAATCGGCGGCTTCGGCTTCACCGGAGCGTTCTCCGACCTGCTGCGTGACAAGGAGGCCAATGAGACGGCCGCCGAATTCGTCCGTGAGCGCATCCGCGAAATCGTCCACGATCCCGAGGTCGCCGAGAAACTCATCCCACGCGATTATGCGATCGGCACGAAGCGACTCTGTCTCGATACCAACTACTACGAGACCTACAACCGCGACAACGTCACGCTGGTCGACATTCGCAACGCGCCAATCGAGGAGATCACGCCAACAGGGCTGCGCACGACCGAAGACGAATACGAATTCGACACGCTCGTCTTCGCCACCGGCTTCGACGCGATGACAGGCGCCCTACTTGCGATCGACATTCGCGGCCGCAACGGCATCAGCCTGCGCGACGAGTGGGAAGCCGGACCACGCACCTACCTCGGCATCTCGATGGCCGGATTCCCAAACCTCTTCACGATCACTGGCCCCGGCAGCCCATCGGTACTCAGCAACATGATGGTCTCGATCGAGCAGCACGTCGAATGGGTCACCGACTGCATCGAGTACATGGAAGAGCGCCAGATCCGGACGATTGAAGCGCGACGTGAAGATCAGGATGAGTGGGTTGACCACGTCAACGAGGTCGGTGACATGACCCTCTATCCGAAGACCGGCTCCTGGTACATGGGCGCAAACATCCCCGGCAAGACGCGCGTCTTCATGCCCTACATCGGCGGCGTCGGCGCCTACCGCGAGAAGTGCGATGAGGTCGCAGCCGAGGGATATACTGGATTCGATCTTGGCCAGTAGAAAGTGAACAAGAAATAGTCCGGTGCGAGCGTTCTAGCCTGTACGCGGGATCGGCGACATGAAACAAATTACAATCGAACTACCAGAACAATACGAGCAGTGGCTTTGTAACGAAGCTGCCCGCCGTGAGACGTCGGTCGAAGCGCTTGTCAGGGAAGCAATCTACGCCTATCGATATCGATCCAAGCTACCGCGTGCCTTCAGATCCGAAGGTGCCGGGTACAGTGGAGAGACAGATCTATCAGCACGGGTCGAAGAGATTCTTGCCGCTGATTGGGGGCAGCACATCGATCCGGACAGTGACCGGTCACCTCAAGCCCGTCGGCCACCATTGTCGACGAGCTCAGGAAACCCAGGAACGCAATGAAGAGCATCACCATCCAGATCCCGGACCAATTCGAGGACTGGCTTCAAGAAGAGGCAAGTCGCCGCGAGACACCGATAGAAGAGATTGTCTGGGAAGCGCTCAACGCATACCGTGGGAAACCAACCCGAAAGCTCCGAGCAGCCGCGGCCGGAGGCAGTGGCGAGACTGACATTTCGGAACGCATCGAAGAACTCCTTGCCATTGAGTGGAAAAAGGATTGATCGTCGTCGATGCCGGACCGCTTTACGCATACATTGACCGCGACGACCAGCACCACATAGCCGCTCTGGATTTCATCTCTGGTTACTCGGGCACACTCTATGTTCCAATACTCGTCGTACCGGAAGTAGTCCATTTCGTATCGAATCGGATCGGTTCCCAGGCGGAGGTGAGATTCCTGGCGGACCTGGCGAGCGATGATTTCACCATCGAACCGGTCGAGCCAGACGATTGGTTTCGAATCGCTAGAGCTTGTGACGCAATACCGCGACTTCCCGCTTGGCACGGTCGATGCTTCGATCGTCGCAGCAGCCGAGCGACTTGGCATCACAACTATCGCAACCTTCGATCGGCGGCACTTCTCAGTAGTCAGGCCAGTTCATGTTGAAGCCTTTGATCTGGTTCCCTAACTCTCGCAGCCCTCTACCACTCAACAAGCTTCCAGATCTCCGGGCGGACGGAATCGGTGCGCTGGCCGATCTCGGCGAAGATCGCGACTGCCTCTTTCAAGTAGGTCATTGAGCGCTCTTCATCGCCAACCATGTGACAGAAATCGGCCAGGTTGTTGAGCAGCGCTGCTTCACGGTGGCGATCCCCCTGAGCGCGGCAGAGTTCCAGCGCCTCTTCAGTCAGGCTGGTTGCCCGCTCGATCTCGCGCTGGTCGGCGCAGACGAGAGCCAGGTTGTTCAGGGCGGCAATCCGGGCGCCCGGTTCGGCCATAGCGTTGGCGAATCTCAGGCTTTGCTCCAAACGCCTTGCCGTTTCCACGGCATCGCCCTGGCTCCGCGCCAGTATCCCGAGCAGGTTATGCGTTTGTGCGAGCGTCCCTTTATCTTTCGAAACGACTGCAAGGCGCAGAGCCTTTTGGCCGATCTCCTGGGCACGTGCAGTGTCTCCGCTCTGATGAGCGGTCAGACTCCAGTCGGCAAGTGCCCGGGCACGTTCCGCTGCCTGATCATCTGCGAAACCGCCAAATGCGGCTGCATAGTGGCCCTCAGCGATTTCCCAATCGCCCAGCCGTTGATGCACCGCGCCAAGTTTCTGCTCGATGAATGGAATGCGGAATTCGCCGGCGTGCGCGGCAGCTGCCTCGTAGCTTCGCAACGCCTCTGCGTAGCTACCACTGAGGGTTTGCAGATCGCCGATCGCTTCGTGCAGCTGATCCGGATGAGGATCACCGAGCGCGAGAGCCGTCTGGTAGTGGCTGAGTGCTTCCGCGTTGCCATAAAGAGCACGCGCGTGGTCGCCGGCTTGCCGATAGAAGTGGGCGGCCTGATCCTCCAGTCCGGCCAGACGTAGATGAAAGGCGATCTGTCCTGCGAGGCCACCTGTTTCCTCGCGCCGATGGGATCGTCGCTCCAGTGCGCCGGCAAGTCGCCGGTGGATCAAGCGACGGCGCGCCAGACTCGTCTCCTCATAGATCAGCGTGCGCACCTTTTCATGGCTGAAGTCATAGGTGATCGTTGCCGGTGCAGGAGCACCCGACTCTCGAATGAGGCCACCACTCATGAGTCTGGTCGAGCGTCTCGACCGACTCCATCTCGGTACGGCCGCTGACTTCGCGCAACAGATCAAAGTCGAAGGAACGCCCAATCACTGCAGCGGTCGTCAGCAGTTGTTGCCCGGTGTCGCCAACCGCATGGAGGCGAGAGTGAATCAGGTCGCGAACACCGCCCGGAGTCGGCCAATTCGGTTCGCTCGATTGCCGCCATTCATCAACATGAGCCAGATACTCAACCGCGAAAAAGGGTATGCCTTCTGATTCCTCATAGAGTTCCTGAACGATCTTCGCGTCATAGTCCGGTGCCGCATTGCCAACCAGCTCCGAGATGTCGCCGATCGTGAGCGGGTTGAGGGGCAGCAGCGTTGCGACTCCATCGCGTTGAGCCCGGGCAAGCAGTTCGCGTAACCGGTGAGTGGACGAAACATCTTCAGTGCGCCAGGTGACCAGCAAGCAAACAGGCAATCGCTGCAAACGCCGAATCAGATAGGAGAGGAGGTTCATGGAAGCGTCGTCAGCCCACTGAAGATCATCGAGAAAGAGCAGCAGCGGCGCATCCGATACGTCGAACGCCGCAAGCGTTTGAATGACTGCGTCATAGAAGCGGTCGAGCGCACCCGGTGAGTCCAGTGGGGGAGGTAACGGGGAAGCGTAGTCGGCCAGTTCCGGCAGTAGTCTGGAGACCTCGCCGCGTACATGCGGCGGCAAATTCTGAAGACTTTCCGCCGCGTCTGTGGCATCCCTGCCCGAGCGAAGGATTCCGCCAATGACACCGTAGGCAAGATCGGACTCACCCAGATAGCAAGTAGTCGAAACGACTGGAGAATTTCGAGCGTGTACATAGTCAACCAGTTCGCTGGCAAGACGTGTCTTGCCTATCCCCGCCTCTCCTTCGATGACGATCAGGTGCCCTCGCTCTTCGATCGATTCATAGCGGGCCAGAAGAGCATCTCGTTCTGCAGAGCGGCCGACGAGAGGGAAGGGCGCGGCGATCTTCGCATCGGCTGATTGACTCGACCGGGGACGGGAGGCTGGCTCTGGCGCCAGCGGCTGGCTCTCCATGATCGCCTGATAGAGAGCCGTCGTCTCTTCCAATGGTCCGACGCCAAGTTCGCTATCCAGTAACTGAACGCACTCTCGATACTGGCGGATAGCCGAGGCGCGATCGCCGATCGCTCCGTAGATTTGAATCAACTGTCGGTGGGCCGGTTCTTGCAGTTGATCGACGCCGAGCCAGCGTTGCGCATGTTGAATCGCTGCATCCCATTGTTGCTTCGCAATGCACTGAGCAGTGAGCTGGTCGAGAGCCCAGATGAGATCGCGACGCGCGGCATCAGCCTGAATGTACTGCCAATCATCAAAGGGCGGGCTGTCCCGCAGCGCAAAACCAGCCATGAAGTCATCCCGGTAGAGGCTGACCGCAGCATTGAGCTCATCAAATGCCGGCTCACCGCTCTCACGAGCGAAATCCAACTTGCCATGGAAGTCATCGAGGTCCAGCGCAAATTCGCCAGCGGGTTGGAAACCGATCGTTTCCCGTGTGGTCACCAGCCAATCGGGGCCGATAGCAGTATTGAGGCTGGAAAGAGTTCGACGCAACGATGCGCGCGCCCGAGATTGCTCCGATTCGGGCCAGAAGAGGGCGGCCAAACTGTCTCGCCGATGCTGCTGCCGCGTTACGACGAGATAGGCAAGCAGAGCAATGGCTTTGCGGGTGTCGACGACGATTGGTTTATCGTCCAGTTCGATCCCCGGCGAGCCAAGCAACCGAACGTGCAAACGCGACACCCAGACTCCGATCGATCCTCAAAACATCAACAAAGCAATCGCAACGATTACTAGAATAGCGGACCGACCGTTACGATCTCGTTACGCTGCCCCGCTTATATTGCGGAATATGGAGAGGATAGCTTCAGAGCACGAAAGACGGAAGTTGCTCACCATGGTCTATGGACCGATAGCGATGCGCCGGTGCAAATCGAATGAGATGCCCTGTTGAACACTCGATGGACAAACTGGCTGGCGATCGTACTGTGGATATCTTCAATAGTGCTCTTTGCCTTCCAGCTGCTGCTCTGGCACGGTGAACGGAGGAATCTTCTTCTACCTTCAGAGCGAAGCCGTCTTCTTCGCAGCGGCCTTCCTTTCCATGTCTATTGTCGGAGTCCTGCTCGCGCTGCACCGCCCCGCCAATCCAATCGGCTGGATCTTTCTATCGGGCGCTACTGCACAGATGGTAGTCGGAGTCGCCGACCAATATGCCGACTACTTCGCCAAACCTGAATGGAGCGACCTGCCTCAGTTGACGCTACTGTTCTGGGTCGCGAGCTGGGCGTGGGTCATCGCCTTTGTCATCCCTCCAACCTTTGGCATTCTGCTCTTTCCCACGGGCAGGCTGCCTTCTCAGCGCTGGAAATACCTGGCCTGGCTGGGAGCCGCTGGAATAGCTCTCCTCATTCTGACTGCCATGTTGAAGCCGGGATCGCTGGATGAGGAAGGACGGCTCCAAAATGGGAGCAATCCTCTTGGCATCGACGCACTGGGTGGAATCATCGACGGCGTAACTGCGATCGCCACGCTGGGAATCGTCATGCTGATCGTTGGGTCGGTTGCATCGCTCTTCTTTCGGTTGCATGGCGCGGGCAGGGTGGAACGCCAACAACTCAAGTGGTTCGCATACGCGGCCGGGATCCAGGTGCTAGCCATCCTGGTGGATGTCACCCCGCCGATCCAGTCGATGGCTCATTCTCTACAGATCGACATCTCAGCCTACTTTTTCCTTTTCGGAGTTGCTGCGCTACCGGCTGCTATCGGAGTGGCCATCTTGCGTCATCAGCTCTACGACATCGACCACCTGATCAACCGCTCACTCGTCTACGGCTCGTTGACCGCCCTGCTCATTCTTGGATTCGCCGCGAACGTGCTTCTGTTCCAACTAATGCTCGAGCCCTTCACGCGCGGGAACGATCTGGCCGTGGCTGGTTCAACACTGATCGTTTTCGCGCTGATGCGTCCGCTCCGTGACCGCCTACAGTCGTTCGTCGACCGGCGCTTTTATCGGCAACGATACGATGCCCAGCAGACGCTTCAATCTTTTGGCGTGAGAGCCCGCGATGCCGTTGACCTCGATCAGATCACTGACGAGCTCACGTCTGTCGTTTCGGCAACGATTCAACCCAGGCATGTCTCAGTCTGGCTACGAGCGGCGCCGGCCCGGGAGGTGCGAAGATGAGTATCCGATGGACAAGTCTGCTTGCCGCTTTGGTTTGGTCTCTGTCGATACTGCTGACCGTCACATATATCTGTGTGGCTCATCCCAACGGGCCGACTGTGGACCATCCGGTTCATACACAATAGGCCAGAGATCATATTTTGCCCTAGAAAGATTGTCCCGCCCTGCCAAACACATCGGGTGGATAAAATGAGTTCCCGTGGTCGGACAGCACAAATGAAGTCAACGATCACTCAATCGGATTCCGAACGACACGGGCACCTCCTTCTGCTCGTGCAGGCTGGTTGGGTGGTACTCGCGCTTCTCTCACTGACCTTCTTCATCTGGGAATTGCCAGAACGATTTGCAAAAGAGACTCTGGCCTGGTTCACGACGAACCCGGCGCCCGCAACAGTCGTCCGTGAGGGACTGGGCCATCTGCACATCCCCGCCGGGCTTTACGCCAGCTACGTTTTGGCGCTTTACGTGGTCAGAGCAGCGGTCTGTTACTTGAGTGCCTTACTACTCTTCCGGCGCAAATCCGGCGAACGCGTGGCCATGTTCGTGTCATTCTTCCTCCTCGCTCTTCCTGTCGCCGATGTCGACCCGCGCGTACTCCAGGCAATGGCAGAAACCGAACCACTGCGAGCAGCAATCGGAACAACAGTTGAGACCGTCGGCTTCACACTGGTTCTTTGGTTGCTGCTTCTATTTCCTGATGGACACTTTCAGCCTCGCGCAACCCGAGTGCTCGCCGCGGTTTGGCTCCTGGCCGGTGTAGGTGCCCTGTTCTTCCCCAATAGTCCGTTCGACATGCTGTCATGGCCAATCCCTTTGTTATCCGCCGCATTTATCCCAATTTGCGCCACACTGGCGATTGCCACTCAATTCTGGCGCTACCGGCGCATCTCAAATCCAGTTGAGCGACAGCAAACCAAATGGTTTGGGCTTGGTCTAGGGATAGTTCTCGTTGAATTCGCTATCGGGGACTTCTTGACGGGCTACAAGCCAATCGAATGGCCAGTGGCTTCTCCAACGCGGGTTGTGCTTGCCGATGTGATCCTCTATACCGTGCATAATGTGGCCTTTCTGACTATCCCGCTGACGCTGGCAATTGCCGTATCGCGCTATCACCTCTGGGCTATTGACCGCATTATCAATCGGTCGCTGACCTACGCTATTGTGACGCTCAGCCTCCTGATGACCTATCTCGCCAGTGTCTTCATCCTCAGTGGTTTGTTCAGGGCCGTAACAAGTGAATCTTCACCCGTCATCACCGCTGCATCGACGTTGGTCGTCGCCGCGTTGTTTCGTCCGTTGCGATCGCGAGTCCAGTCAGGCGTCGATCGCCGCTTCTACCGACAGCAATATGATGCCCAACGGACGCTTCACGCATTTGGCATCGCGGCCCGGGACGCTGTCGACCTCGACCAGATTTCCGGAGAACTTACGCGCATCGTTGCAGTCACG
This sequence comes from uncultured Chloroflexia bacterium, assembly GCA_963745675.1. GTDB lineage: Bacteria > Chloroflexota > Chloroflexia > Thermomicrobiales > CFX8 > JAUIIK01. Next base: position 259,250 of record CAVUYM010000008.1, on the reverse strand, counting down.
ATGCAACCGGAGCACGTTTCTATTTGGTTGCGTTCGCCATCGTTGCAGAGCGAGCGGAAGTAGGGATGCGAGTGGTGGCGGATCACGCAGATCGTGACACGACAAGACCGCAGCACCGCAGGACCGCAAGCACGGTTTTCGCGTGGGCGCTTTGGACATTTGCGGTTGCATCTACGCCTATTCTTGTCGGCCTCACGCATGCATCAAAGGTGCCCATCATCCCCGTCCTAGCCGGAACGATCTTCGAGATCAGTTTCGCAACCGTCGGAGCCTTGATCGCCGCGCGTTTTCCGAAGAATCCAATAGGCTGGCTCTTTCTGGCGATGGGGCTGGCATATTCCGCCTCCGCAATCAGCAACGTCTGGGCCAATTACGCTCTCGTCTGGCATCCTGGCGCGTTGCCCGGCGCTGACTATGCCGTCTGGGTACAGAACTGGGCCATCCTTGCTGCGCTGGCGCCCATCGTCCCGGCCTTGTTGCTCTTCCCAGACGGTCGGCCAGCTACGCGTCGCTGGGCGCCTGCGCTTCCCGCTGCCGCAATCGGCATAGTGCTGGTATTGCTCTCTTTTTCGTTCGCGCCGCGCCTGCTCGATAATGGCAGCTTCCCGAACACACCCAATCCGTTGGCAATCGGCCTCCTCGCCGGTCTTACCGAAGCGCTTAGGGACATCGGTCTCGCTCTGGTCGCGTTGACGCTCGTCGCTGCGATCGGCTCTTCAATCATGCGTTTCCGGCGCGCTGAAGGCATCGAACGCCAACAGCTCACGTGGCTCGCCTGGTCCAGCTCAGTGTTGCCAATTGAGGTGGGGCTGTTGACAATAGTCGATCTACCCGCTGTAGTCGCCAATCCAACGTTACAGGCGATGACTAAAGCGGCCATTGTGCTCGCTTTGGTGATCGTGCCAATCGCGGTTGGTGTTGCCATTCTCCGCTACCATCTTTACGACATCGATCGCTTAATCAACCGCACACTCGTCTACGCCACACTGACGACACTACTTGGGGCCGGCTATCTTGTGGGAGTCTTGCTGCTGCAGCGCCTGCTAGATCCTCTGACGGGCAGTTCAAATCTCGCAGTCGCGGGAACGACGATTTCAGTGGCGGCGCTGGCTCGACCAGCACGCAGGCGAATCCAATTTTTTGTCGATCGGCGATTTTACCGCCGCAAGTACGATGCCGAGCGGACGCTCCAGTCCTTTGGTTTGACAGCTCGCGACACCGCTGATCTCAATCAGCTCACTGGAGAACTTACGCGCATCGTGGCAGTCACGATGCAGCCCGAACACGTTTCAATCTGGCTACGCTTTGCGGCTGCAGAGGAAGTTCAATCGTGAGCGGTCGCTGGACAACCTGGCTGGCGGTGTTGCTGTGGACGATCGCGATATCGCTTGTTTTCAGTTTCCTGTTGCTCATGTATGCCAATAATCGGCTATCACATGATCCATATGACGCACTTCTTTTCACTGCCATCACTCTTTCGCTGGCAACCGCCGGCGCGCTGCTGTGTATCCATCGTCCGAGAAATCCCATCGGCTGGATTTTCCTGGTCTCCTCGCTGACGAATGCCCTCGCCGGTACGGCCATCTATTACGCGGACTACACCACCACGACCGCACCCGGAGCGTTGCCCGAGATCACGTTGCTCTTCTGGCTGGGAGCCTGGAGTTATCTGGTTGTGTTCACGGTGGCGCCAACGTTCGGCCTGCTGTTCTTCCCGACCGGGCATCTGCCGTCGCGCCGCTGGCGACCCTTCGCCTGGTTCCTCGGCATCTGGCTGGCCATGGGCTTCGCCGTTGAAATGTTCAGCCCCGGGCCGCTGGACCCGGAGTCGGATCAGGCAATCTCACAGTTCATGAATCCTGTCGGCATCGAGTCGATGACCCGGATATTCGATGCGTATCTGGCGGTCGATGAACTGTTACCGGTGACTCCCATCCTTTTCCTTGGGGCTATTGCATCGGTATTCGTCCGCCTGCGGGTAGCGACGCCTGTCGAACGGTTGCAAATCAAATGGTTCGCGTACGTAGCGCCTATCCCGCTCATCGGCGTGATAGTTGAAGTGATAGTTACTGAGACCAGCGACACCGTGACGTCAGGAAATGCTGCAGTCGGAAGCTACATCACGATCATGGGCGTCGCGCTCCTGCCGGTGGCGATCGGGATCGCGATCTTGCGGCACAATCTCTATGACATCGACCGGCTGATCAACCGCACTCTCGTCTACGGTTCGCTGTCGGCGCTGCTGCTGCTCGGATTCGCCGCGAACGTGCTGCTCTTCCAACTGATCCTCGAGCCCTTTACGCGCGGCAACGACCTGGCCGTGGCAGGCTCAACCCTGCTCGTCTTTGCGCTGTTCAGGCCCGTACGCGATCGACTACAACGCTTCGTTAACCGGCGCTTCTATCGCCGACGCTATGACGCGCAGCGAACGCTCCAAACTTTCGGCGTCACGGCGCGAGACGCCGTCGACCTCGATCAGCTTACGGCAGAACTGACAGGAGTCATCTCCACGACGATCCAACCAGCGCACGTCTCGATCTGGCTGCGCACCGGGCCAGTACGAGAGGACAAAGGATGAGCAAGCGCTGGACTATCTGGATAACAGCGGGGCTTCTGGTCGCTTTCGGCCAGCCTCGTCGCCGTATCTCTGGTGTTGCTGTATGTGAATGGCCAGGCCCCTGTATATACCGACATCACGCAGATGAGCGTCGCTATCTGCGCCGTCGTCTCGTTGAGTGTTGTCGGATCGCTACTGTCGATCCATCAGCCAGCGAATCCCATCGGCTGGATCTTCCTGACCGTTGGCATTTCCATCGGCGTCCTCATAGCTGCCGACAACTATGCCCTGTACCTCACCAGGACCGCTCCAGACGACCTGTCCAAGCTGGCGCTGCTCTTCTGGCCAGCGGGTTGGCTATGGGTCAGCGCATTCCTGTTGCCAGCGATATTCGGGATATTGCTCTTTCCGACCGGAGCGCTTCCTTCACGGAAGTGGCGTGCGTTCGCATGGGCGGCTGCAATCTGGCTCGTTTTCATAGCCCTGGATGAAATGTTCCTACCGGGACCGCTGCTTGAACCCGCAGAAGCGTATCCACAACTGACCAACCCCGTCGCGATCCCAGCGCTGGATCTGGCGTTTGATGCGCTCTATGTGCTGCAAGGGCCCATGCTCATCGCCTTCCTAGTTGGAGCATGCGTGTCGATCTTCAGGCGCTTTCGCACAGCCGCCGGCATCGAGCGCCAGCAGATCAAATGGTTCGCCTTTGCGGCCATCCTCCCTATCGTTGGTTTGTGTTTCACTGTAATCGCCTCAGCCGCGGATTCTGCCGAAACACAACCAATCGCAGGAATTGCGACCGGCATAGGCATCACGTTGCTTCCGGTGACGATCGGCATCGCGATCCTGCGCCACAATCTCTACGACATCGACCGGCTGATCAATCGAACGCTCGTCTACGGTTCGCTAACGGCGCTGCTGCTGCTTGGATTCGCCGCGAACGTGTTGCTCTTCCAACTGATCCTCGAGCCCTTTATCCGCGGCAACGACCTGGCTGTAGCGGGCTCAACTCTGGTCGTCTTCACTTTATCGCGTCCCCTGCGTAACCACCTGCAGTCATTTATCGATCGCCGCTTCTATCGGTCAAAGTACGATGCAGCACGCGCATTGACTGGATTCAGCGAGCGGTTGCGCAACGAAACTGACCTTAACTCCCTGTCACATGAATTGTGCAGCGTCGTCCAGCAGACGGTGCGACCGCAGCACATGTCGCTCTGGCTCCGAAGGAGCACAACCGTCGAGGAGGAGCTGTGAACGCGCGCTGGACGACCTGTTTGGCGCTGTCGCTGTTGGTGCTTTGGATTGTCTTCACCTGCTGCGCGGTGCTGCTTGCCTATGTTAACGGGACTTTCGCGGCTGACATGGATCTGGCTTCGACAGCCCTGATGCTGGTCACGATGACTGCGCTCATTACTGTAGGCGCTATGAGCGCTGCTCACCGTCCCGGCAACCCTCTCGGCTGGATCTTCCTTTTCGCCAGCTTGGCGTTCATCATTACCCCGCTGGCTGATGAGTACGCGCAGTATATTACGGCAACCGCACCTGGGAGCTTGCCGGAGCTGTCACTGTTCTTCTGGATCCAAGCCTGGGTCTGGATTCCAGCATTCTTCCTACCTACGACCTTCGGCATCCTGCTCTTCCCCACCGGCCGATTGCCGTCACAGCGCTGGCGGCCATTCGCCTGGCTCAGCGGCCTCTCTCTATCGTGCGTGATCCTCGCCGGCATGCTGAAAGCCGGGCCGATGTTCGAACCCCCGGACACATATCCTCAGCTCACGAATCCAATCGGCATTGAGTCAGCGACTGCGGTCTTCAGCGCCGTCCTGGCAGTTGGACAAGTGGCGCTGATCGGGATAGTCGTGGATCAGTCGCGTCAATCTTCTCTCGCCTGAAGACCGCGCCAGACCGCGAACGGCTGCAAATCAAGTGGTTCGCCTACGCGGCAGTGGTCCTTCTCGCGGGATTCTGCCTCTTCCTGCTGCTCTCATATTGCCGGTCACCGATAGCGGAACGACGGATGCTGTAGGTGTATGGCTGTCACACTCGGCATCGGTTTCTTTCCGGTCGCCATGGGCATCGCGATCCTACGCCACAACCTCTACGACATCGACCGGCTCATCAATCGCACCCTCGTCTATGGCTCGCTGACCGCGTTGCTCGTCCTCGGATTTGCCGGGACTGTCGTGCTCTTTCAGTTGATCCTCGCCTCCTTCACGAGCGGCAACGATCTAGCAGTCGCCGGCTCGACCCTGATCGTCTTCGTCCTGATCCGCCCACTGCGAGAACGACTGCAAATCTTTGTCGACCGCCGCTTCTACCGGCAGAAATACGACACCGAGCGAGTACTCCAGGCTTTCGGAGCTAAAGTACGCGACGACGTCAACCTCGAAGCACTTTCCAGTGACGTGACGGATATTGTGGCAACGTCGTTGCAGCCCGAGCATATGTCGCTCTGGCTCCAGCCATTGAAAGACGATTCACGCTTGACCCATCCGTAACGCTCCCGTGACGCTGGCAGTCTAGAGTGGCCACGATGCATCCAAGATTTGAAGCTCCGCTTCGGGAAAAATCGGCCGGTCCTCCCATGCTGTGGAGCAATCGATCAGATTTGCCCATGCTACCGACTGTCTGAGTAATTCAGACTAGCTCAAGGAAAGAGCCAGACAATGTTCTTTATCTTGCACCGAAAGACAGCCCTTGTCGTTTTGCTCGTAGCAATCCTGGCGGGGATTGTTCCGTTGAGCGCCTCGGCGTCGAGCGATCACATGGCAACCCGCGCAGCAGTTGCGTTTACGTCGACAACTATTGCCGAAATCGAGCCCTTCGACTTTACCGTTGATGAGGCCGGCATTTTCCACGTTCACGACGTTACGCAGGAAGAATTCACTGGCGATATCAGTGGCTCCGCAATCATTGACTTCAGGGCCGACTTTAAACCATTTGGCGAATGCACTGAGGCAGCTTGCTTTGGTGAAGATAACAGCTGGGCAACGGTAGAGATCACCGGCGAAGATGGCGGCTGGTCTGGAATCTATGTCTCGTCCAGTTCAGACATCCCCGGCCAGGAATACTATGCCGACAGCCTTGTTCTGCGCGGCACCGGCGCCAATGCTCATCGCAGCATCGCTGCCCAGTCTACGGCCCAGTCCGACGAATCCATCAGCTTTGAAGGAGTGCTCTCTACGCTTGCAACTCCGATCGGCGGACTCAATACGACCGTCCGGCTCTGTGCGAGCCCGGAAGATTTCTCCTTTTCGGGTGGATTTCTCAGCAGCGGTGCAATTGACGGCTCGGGCAGCGCAACCGGCGATTTCCTCATCGGAGGCGGTCCGTGGACTGACAACTATGCCGTCGGGGGAACAGTAACGTTAACCGATAGTCACGGTAGTGTGACGATCGCCTTCGCCGGCGAAGCCCAGGATAACGTTTCGGCCTCCTTCGAAGCATCGCACGTCTGGGGACACTTTCTCGTGCTCGAGGGCACCGGTGAATATGCGGAACTCTACGCGGGTGGGCGAATAGTCGGCACAGCGGGCGGGCCTTCAGCAACCTGCGCGTCGGGTTTCGGCGTCGATATCTCGATGGTCGGCGAGGCGCACTCCAACTAACTGTAGAAGAATTATCCTGCCAAGCGCAGAGATCGGCGACCAGCGTAGAAGCTGGTCGCCGATCTATTGTGATCGCCATATGATCCCAGAGGTTGCCAGATCACCCGAATAGAAGCCGTAACGTTCCCGTGACGTAGGGTGAATAGAATCTGACATATGAAAGTGAGGGAGCGTGCGATGCAACTGGATTCAGCCGTTATGCAGATGCCCAAACACCTGAGCAGGCTGTGGCGCTCCGTGTTCGCTCGCGAACAATCACCGTCTGAGACCGAGATCGTAGCGCGGACGAGTGATTTGCCGACGAGTGTCGTCAGTCCAATAGACATCGCGCCAAACGACCCGGTCCTTGCCTACTTTCAAAGCTCGTCCGGCGTCGTTGACATTGACACAATCGCACTCGACTCACCAGCGCTGCGGTCGATGGCCGAAGCCGGGGTGAAGCTTGTCGTGCCACTTATCAGCCAGGGAGAGCTCATCGGGCTCATCAATCTCGGACCTCGCCTGAGTGAGCAGGAGTACACCAGCGATGACCGCCGCCTGCTCGAAAACCTGGCCGGTCAAGCGGCGCCCGCGCTACAGGTCGCCCGTATGGTGCGCCAACAACAGGCAGAACTCCAGGAACGGGAACGGATCGAGCAACAGCTCCGGCTGGCGCGAACAATTCAGCAGACGTTGCTCCCGAAGAAGATACCGGAGCTGGCAGGCTGGTCATTGGACGCCTACTACCAACCAGCATGGGAGGTTGGCGGTGACTTCTACGACTTCATCGAATTCGAAGATGGTCGTCTGGGCTTGATCATTGGCGATGTGACTGACAAGGGTGTGCCGTCAGCCCTGGTCATGGCAACCTGCCGGAGCCTGCTTCGGGCCAGCGCAGAACGACTCGTCAGGCCGGGAGCGGTTCTGCAGCGGGTCAATGATCTGCTACATGATGAAATCCCAGCCAATATGTTCGTGACCTGCTTCTATTCAATTCTCGATCCTGCAACGGGAATCATCCGCTACGCCAACGCTGGCCATGATCTGCCCTATCTCGTCGGTACAGATCAGGTTCAGGAGTTGCGAGCGACCGGAATGCCGTTGGGGTTGATGCCAGGAATGAGCTACGAAGAGAACGAAACGACTATCAAACACGGCGAACAACTCCTCCTCCATAGCGACGGACTTGCAGAAGCGCACGATCCGAAACGGAACATGTATGGATTCCCAAGAGTGCGCGGGAGCATGTTATCGCGATCTCCCGAAACGTCGTTGATCGAACATCTGTTGGAAGATCTTCAGCGCTTCACCGGCGCGGGCTGGGTTCAGGAGGATGATGTGACGCTTGTAACGGTTGGACGTGGGCCGGAATCCACGATAACTGCTGATGGCCGCCGGCTTCTGGCGGAGTTCGAGACAGCGAGTCAGCCTGGAAACGAGCGACAAGCCATAGCCCAGGTAGAACGCGCCATCCAGGATCTCAAGCTCCCGAACATCCAGATCGAACGGATCAAGACGGCCGTCGGCGAAGCCACGATGAATGCGATGGAACATGGCAATAAGTATCGTGAAGACGCGCCGGTGCGCGTCGAAGTCTTGTTAGACGACCGCCAACTGACAGTGGCGATTTTTGATCAGGGAGAACGACCGGTCGCTGAACCAGAGACGCCCGATATCGAGGCGAAGCTCGCCGGCGAACAGTCACCCAGAGGCTGGGGACTGTTCCTTATTCAGCACATGGTCGACGAACTCATCCTCGACTCTGTCGATGGCCATCATAAGACGGAGCTGAAATTCAATCTCGAAGGAGAATCTAATGTCGCTTGAAGCATTCCAGGCTGTCTCACGCCCGGAACCCCCACTTGTGGTCATCGATCTGCACGGCGAGATCAATGGGGACGCAGAAGATCAGCTGAACCGCGCCTATGAGGAAGCGGCTCATCACGATCTCCGGGCCATCGCACTGAACTTCAATGCCGTTAGCTACATCAATAGCACCGGGATTGCCCTGATTGTTAGCATCCTCGCCCGAGCGCGTCGCGATGGCATTCCACTTCTGACTTACGGGTTGAGTGCTCACTATCTCGAGATTTTCGAGATCACCAGGCTCATTGATTTTCTGCAGGTGGTCGCCGACGAGGAAGCCGCCATCGTGTCCGTTGCACCAATTGAAGAGAAAGTGATGTAACGATGTTGCAAGCTAGCGTCACCATAGAAGTTCGCCATCTCTCTGCCGCGATCGCCACTCTCGACATTCACGGTGAACTCACATCGGCGTCTGAAGAGACGTTGATGGACGCCTACGGACAGGTCGATGGCGATCCGGTCAAGATCGTGTTGCTGAACTTCACCGAACTCGAATACATGAACAGTAGCGGCATCGGTTTGTTGGTCACCCTGTTGGTACGGGTGAACCGCAATCATCAACGTCTCGTCGCGACCGGGCTGAACGAGCATTACCAGCAGATCTTTGAGGTGACGCGGTTGTCAGAAGCGATCGAAATATTCGGGAGTGAGGCTGCAGCTGTAGCGCACTTTGCGCCATAACCTGCAGATGGACGTCGGTCCAGGGGAAACGGAGCAATTGAGTCATGACTGAAACAAGCGAGACAACAAGATCTGGCCCGCGTGATGCCGGGAACTGGGCAGAACGAGTTGAAGGACTGAAGGTAGGTAATGCTCCTTCGCAGGCGCGGAACATCAACGTCGAGGGCCGGCGGGTCGCCAGCCCGATTCAGGGCTTCGGCCAAATGTGGCAGAAGACCTACCGCGTTCAACTCGCGGATATCGATCATCCCCCTGCTGAAATCCTGAAAGACTGGCAGAAGAACTTCGCCGCGTTTCAACCACCCGCAAATCGTTTCCACTTGCCCGAATCGGGGATCAACCCGGGCGGAGTCGCGCTGATAGACTCGCAGGTTGCGAGGGTCCCGATGGTATCGACCGGTGTGATGGTGCTCTATCGGGATGAGGAATCATTTACCTTCATGACGCCCGAAGGCCATCCCGAAGCAGGCTGGATCACATTCAGCGTCAGTAAAAACGACGACGGCTGCGCTGTCGCCCAGATCCAATCACTCGCTAGAGCGGCCGATCCGCTGTATGAAATCGGATTCCGGCTCTTCGGCTCTCGCATGCAAGAAGGCATCTGGCGACATGTGCTGACACAACTGGCCGGATTCTACGACCTGGAAGCTCCAGTGAGCGTCGAGCGTATACGCGTCGACAAGACGGTGCAATGGCGCAAGGCCGGAAACATATGGCAAAACGCCCAGATCAGGACGACGCTCCATACGATGAAAGCGCCAATCCGGGCACTGCGGCGCTAACTGCCTGACCGACCATCCCAGGGCCAGATCGGGTAGCCGTTTAGCTGTCAGATGAGGAGCGCATCTTGCCGATCGCGCGGGCGACGTTACCGATCAGGGTCGGCTCGCGTTCGCCGCGCGCGCGCCGAGCGGCGGCTTGCTCGGCCTTGATACGTTGCCGTTCGGCCTCTTCTTTCTTCCAACGCCGGTGATAAACGTAGGCAACGAGAGCCCCCACCGCGATCGCTACCGCGCCAGCTGATCCGAGCGGATCAGTGGATACGATGCCGTGGCCCGTCTTGTCAAGGACGTACAAGACGAAGAGCGAACCCATCCAGCCGATACCGAACCAGACCGTCAGATTGAACCCGTGCCGAATGCTCCAGGTGTAGAAGAATCCAATGATGAATACCCCGATTAGAATGACTCCGAGGCCTATTTGTCCCATATCACGTCTCAGTCTCTATGCGACGATCGATCCAATGACGATCGCTGTCCACTCAACTCAATCTACGTCTATCAGTGCTGCAAAGTTCTCAGCGTAGCGGGCACTCACAAAGACAGGAAACGCTTGAAGGATACCAGTCAACCCATCCGTCGATGTGGGATCCGAGCCTGCATCGCTGGGCCGTGATTGGCGCTATATCCGCCCTCACAACAACCGTAGCCCGGTCGACAAACATTGATCAAAAATCGCTGGAGCGAGTTGTGGACCGCTTAGAGGACATCAATCTCGATTGCCTGAAATGCTCAGTCCCGGCGATGCGACTGGGGTAAGATATATTAGAGATGAGAAGGAACAGATGCCTTCGTCAGCAACATCCTGGCGCAATCATGAGAGAGGCCTGACAACATGGAAGTACAGCACTGGTGGCTTGCCTTCGGCGTCGTTTGTAGCCTTTTTCCCGGCTATCTGCTAGCGCGGACGATCATGCACGTTCTCAATATCAACTCCGCCCAGCGTTGGCGAACCCTCAAGTAGCATTCTTCATTTCCACAACCTGATTCTGCCAAGTGCCGGCGATCGCGACGGCGGCTTGCACTGCGAAACGGCCTGACTGCTGGTTGCCATGCCCTACCGCTCATCTTGTCATAAAACTAAATTGCTATCACAATGCAAATATTTAGCGGAATTTAGTACCATAGACAAGTTATGTACTTTCTATTAGTATGACATCCGTACCGTAGCTCGCGCTGACGTTGGCGACAGCCTCTGCCCGCGCAGGCTAGCCCATCGTTACCCGGCATTTGTTCCCGTTGCATCGGGGCGCGGACGGAAATCAGGGATGATTCGGCGGCCAGGAGCGGCCTGAATCAAGCACACCAACAGGAGAGCAGCATGCGACGCTTCATCGTTCCGATCATAGTCGCCATCGTACTGGCAATGACGCTGATCATGTCAGGTACGGGGGGGCTATCCACGCCAACCTCGGCCGCCCCCGCCAGAAACGCTGTGCCAGGGCAATACATTGTCACGCTGAAACCCGGCGAGAAGCCGCGCGGTGTCAGCAATCGCCTGACTACCCAGGCGAACATGAATGTCAGCCATGTCTACGAGCACGCGCTGAATGGGTTTAGTGCGAAGATCCCTGACTCCCAACTACAGAAGGTCCGCAACGACCCAGCAGTGCTATCCGTCATCGAAGACCGTATCGTAACGGCATCCAGCGACACCCATCCGATTGGTGTGCGACGTTCGGAAGCTGACCGCAACGCACTCTCCCAGATCGGCAGCCAAACGAATCCAATCAATGTTGACGTGGCGGTAATCGACACTGGCATCGACAGCGATCACCCCGATCTCAATGTGGTCGGGGGCGTTAACTGCGTCCCTGGCGAAACCAGCTGGGAAGATCAGTACGGCCACGGAACGCATGTCGCAGGAACGATCGGAGCGCTGGACAACGGCTCAGGCGTTGTCGGCGTTGCGCCCGGAGCCCGGCTCTGGGCAGTCCGGGTGCTAGACGCCAATGGAGAAGGTGAGTTCTCGGACGTTATCTGCGGCGTTGACTGGGTAACAGCCCACGCCGACACGATCGAAGTCGCGAACATGAGCCTTGGTGGCGAAGGCGAGGTCACCGGCTGTTCAAACGGTGGCTTCCAACAGGCCATCTGCCAATCCGTCGCAGCTGGCGTTACCTATGTCGTGGCCGCCGGCAACTCCGGCGTCAATGCTAGCGGCTTCGTCCCGGCCGCATTCCCGGAAGTCATCACCGTATCGGCCATTGCAGACACTGATGGAATACCGGGCGGCACTGGCCCCTCGTCAATCTTCTACGGCGCAGATGACACGCTGGCCACGTTCAGCAACTACGGCTCAGCAGTCGACATTGCAGCACCAGGCGTCAATATCCAGTCGACCTGGCTTAACGGCGGCTACAATGTCAGCTCCGGCACAAGCATGGCCAGCCCACACGTCGCCGGTGCAGCCGCAATCTACCTTTATCAGAACCCCGGTGCGTCCCCGGCAGAAACGAAAGCGAACCTCCTTGCCGAGGCCTGGGCACAGTCCTCACCGCAAGGATTCACTGGTGATACCGATGGCTTCGCCGAACCGCTGCTTAATGCCGGCACGATTGGCGGCCTCGAACCTTACCACCACCTCCTCCTCCAGAATCGGGCTGCAGCCTTGCACCTGAAAGTGGAACCGTTGGCTCGACGACATCGCTCAATTGCACTGGCTTTCAGGCCAACGAGTGGGTCTGGATCTACTGGGACAGCGTTGCCGCTGGTGCACGCGGTCTGTTCATCGCCAGTGGATCCGGCGACGGTAGTTCAACCTTGACGATACCCAGCACCTCAGCTGGAGAACACCAGATTATTGCTGTAGGGGCGTCCTCCGGGATTCAAGGGAGCGCGCAGTTTCAAGTCGAGGCGAGCATCGAAATGCTCTGGACCAGCGGCACACCCGGCTCCACATTATTAGGGTATGCCAAGGGCTTCGGCGCGAACGAGTCAGTTCAATTCCGCTGGTATAACGACGCTGAAACGTTCCAGGCGATGGCTACCGTAACGACAAACGCAAGCGGTCAGGCAACAGTATTTGCCGCCGTACCCAGCAGCACCGGTGGCGTTCACTCAGTCGAAGCACTCGGCACACTGAGCGGCGCCAGCGCGACCGGTCAATACACGGTCCTTTCTTCATTGAAACTATCGCCCTCGACCGGCAAAGTCGGGGCAAGCGCCAACGCTACCGCATCTGGATTCACAGAAGGTGAAACAATAGAGATCCGGTGGGCAGGATCGACGATTGCAAGCGGGGTCGCCGATGCGCTCGGCACTGTTACTCTGCAATTCACGGTTCCCGCCGCACCCAACGGCGCAAATACAGTCGAGGCATTCGGTTCGAGTGGCAGCCACGCTTCGGCAACCTATACGGTCGCACCGGCAGCCACATTCTCATCATCGAACGGGCCCGTCGGATCAGCAATCGACGCTGAATTCAGCGGTTTTGCAGCCGGAGAAACCATACGGATCGACTGGTACGAGACAACGTCGAGCTACGCAACGGTGATGACGGTTCCTGCTTCCCAGCTCGGAAGCGCTTCAGTGACCTTCAACGCGCCGGAGTCCGTCTATGGCTACCATCGCCTGACGGCGACCGGTGTCAGTAGCGGCAAGTATGTGAACGCCAGCTTCACCATCAAGGCGAAAATCGTACTCTCCGAAACAGCAGGTTTGCGTGGCGACACAGTGGTCGCAACCATGACCGGTCACAGTGGCAACAGCACTATTAACATGAAGTGGTACGAACTGCCCTACAGTGGAACGGTCATCGGATCCACTACCAGCTCAGCACTCGGTAGCGCGACTTACACCTTCCAGATTCCCGAAAATGCATCGTATGGCGACCATAAGGTCGAAAGCGCCTTAACCTCCGGATGGGGGCAGGCAAACACGCTCTTCAGCGTCCAAAATGGTTCCGGCCCCCTCGTTGCGACCTGCGATCCTTCAGTGACATCGGGAATCGCCGGAGCGAAAGTTACGATCGATTGCTACGGTTACCAGCCCGGCGAATTTGTCCGCATCTACTGGGATACAACGGCGACGGCGCAGATCGCAATGGTCTATGCAGTATCCGGCAGCGGCTCAGCCACAATGTATGTCCCGAGCACACCTGGCGGTGAGCACACCCTCATCGGTGTGGGCGCAACAAGCGGTTCCGAGTCGAGCGCTGATTTCACGGTCCAGTCGAGTCTCAGCTTGAATACCACGAGCGGAGCTGGTGGCGGCTATGCGTTCGCTACGTTGAAGGGATTTGCGGCCAACGAAAACGTCAACATCGTCTGGCACAATGGATCATCCTCGATCAATGTCTATTCGGCGACCGCCTCGAGCGCCGGTTATGCGACTGCCTTCTTTACGGTCCCGCAACTTGCCGGGGGAACGTACACGGTTGAGGCGCAGGGTCAGTCGAGCGGCTTTTCAGCTAGCACTCAATTCAACATCACAAAGAGCGTCAAGCTCACACCAACAGTCGGGAAGGTTGGCTCTAACCTCACCGTCGCGGTTGCCGGTTTCGACGCTGGAACGAGTATCGATGTCTCGTGGGACGGCAGCGTTATCGGCACCTTCACAACGACGCAGACGGGTGGCGGTTCATTCACAACGACGGTGCCCCAGGCGACTGAAGGCTCGCACACAGTCAGCGCCGTAGACGGCAGCGGAGCTAGCGCTTCGGCAACGTATACCGTGCTACCAGGCATGACCCTGTCGAGTACATTCGGAGCGGCCGGCGCCGATGTCACCATAACGTTCGATGGATTCAGAGCTGGCGAGTCGATACGGGTCGAATGGTGGGATACGACAAGCTCCTATTCGATCGTTGGCAATGTGACAGCATCTTCGGATGGCAGCGGGACCTTCGCGCTGACTGTGCCAGAAGCAGTCTATGGGTCTCATAAGGTGCAGGTAACTGGTCTACAGAGCCAGAAGACAGCCTACGTCAACTACACCATCGCGTCGTCGGGATCACTTTCGGTATCTGAAGGACCAGCGGGGACGACCGTGACGGTCACGCTGAAAGGCTTCAAAGCCAACGAAATCGTCGGCTTGCGCTGGTATAGCAATGCCTATACCTCCACTGAAATCACGAACGGATCGACCAACGCCTTTGGCACCACGACGATCACTTTTGAGGTACCCGCAGGCGCGACGCTCGGAGCGCACAAGGTCGAGGGTCGCAGCTCATCCGGCTACCCGACCGCCTATACGACCTTCACGGTGACATAATCCAGGCTGGAGTAGAGACAGCCTGACGAACATCGTCGTTGTTGAAAAGCAACGCCAGTCCCGTCTCACGCGGAACTGGCGTTGCTTCACTGCGCCAACTTCGCGGTCGTTGGGAACCCCGCTGGATGGAGGCAAAACATCCATTGATCGCAACCTGTTCAGCGTTGAAGCGAACCGCCAGTTCCGTCTCGCGCGAAACTGGCGGTTCGCTCCAGGAAACGTGCGCATGTGTCCGAAAGCTTCTACGGCACGATATTGACGTTTCCGCGGAAGAGATTGTCCGGATCGTACTTGCGCTTGACCTCCCGCAATCGATCGTAGTTGCGACCATAAGCGCTCCGCGCCAGGTTGTCGTTGTCCTCGCCCAGCCCGGCGAAGTTCAGGTAGACCCCGCCGCCGGTCAGATCGTGGACCTTCGACCAGGCATCCCGCGTCCAGGTGATCATCTCCTCGTCGTCGGCCGCATCGTCCCAGGTCGTATCGATGCTCAGGTTGTAGAGCGCGTCGCGCTCGCCATAAGCTGTCCCATCTTCAGGGATCCGGCTCATCGCGCCGCCGAGTGAGCGGAGGGCGAAGAGCGACTTGGCCGTCGGCAGATCTGCTCCAAGCTTGGCTATTAAGTCGATCGCATCGCCATCCATCTCGTTGAGATTCAGCGACTTCCAGTAGTAGCGCTGTGTGTCCGGGAAGTAGGGATCGAACGCAGATTGAATATCGACATAGCGTGCGTGATGACTCAGATCAACAATGGGAGTTCCGAACTCCTGGAAGGGTTGAAGCTCACGCACGGCATCTTCGGGCGAACCGGCGTACGCGCCGACGACGAGGACGATCGGCGTGCCAACGAGTTCAGCATCGATCTGGGGGTGTGGTGGGACGCTCCACAGGATCAAGTCGGACGATATTTCGTCCGGAGCTTGCTCGATGAATGACTTCCATTCGCGCAGTATCCGGGCCGCACCCTCATACGGATACATCGGCGCAGCAACGTAGAACTCAGGCCCAAGAGGGTGCAGTTGGAACTCGAAAGACGTCACGATGCCGAAGTTACCGCCGCCGCCCCGGATAGCCCAGAAGAAATCGGAGTGCTGGGTTTCGTTCGCGACGATGACTTTTCCTTTGGCGGTGACGACCTCGACTGAAATCAGGTTGTCACACGCCAGCCCCCACTTGCGGCGAGTCAGAGCCATTCCGCCGGCGAGAGTGAATCCCGCGATCCCGGTCGATGAAACAACACCACCCGGTGTCATGAGGCCATGGAGCTGAGTCTCGTGATCGAGGTCGCCCCAGCTTGCGCCGGCCTGTACCCGGGCCGTTTGCCGGACCGGATCGACGTAAATTCCCTTCATTCGTGAGAGATCAATTACCAGACCGTCGTCATTGACCGCGTTGCCGGCAACGTTGTGGCCGCCACCCTTTACGGCGAGTGCAACCCCATGCCTGCGGGCGGTATTGACAGCAGCGACGACGTCGGATGTTCCTGTGCAGCGTGCAATGACCGCCGGGTGTTTGTCAATCATCGAATTCCAGACCCTGCGTGAGGCATCGTAACCATCCTCGTAGAGTAGGAGCACGTCACCACGCAAACTGGCTCGAAGCTCGTCTATCGCTTCTGTCTCGACTGACTGATTGATCTTCACTGCCTGGTTGACGGCCATGTGGTGCCTCCTCGTGGTTTTGGGATGTACTACTGTCTTCACTCTAAGGTGGATAGCGAAATGGCACATCGTCTGCATGACTCAACTCGGGGAAGGATCCGCCACTCGACGAGTGTGCGTGGTTAAGCGCATAGGTAGCAACAGTTGTTCTTCAGGATGCGTCAGACGAGCCCCTGCTCGGACGCTATGCGGCTAGCGGCAGTGCGGTTGTTGACCTCAAGTTTGTTGTAGATCGAGCGCAGGTGCTGGCCGACGGTCCTTGGGCTGATAAACAATTGAGCGCCGACCTCGTCGTTTGTCATGCCCTGCGCTACGAGCCGGAGCACGTCGATCTCCCGAGGTGTCAGACCGCCGGATGTCGAATCGCCAGAATGCGAGATCGTATAGGGTGGATCGCCCGGCACTTCGGCCCGGGCTGTTGCTAGAAATGTGGAACAGACCTCTTCATCATCAATCTGTTCTGCTACTCGGTCTACAACCTCCAGCGCTGCAACCCTCGCAGCGTCAGCATCGGCGATCCTGCCCTGGGCAAGGTAGAGCTTTCGTCGTGTCGCATGGATACGCCAGAGAATCAGCTGAAAATTGTATGTTTCGGCAACCTCACGGGCTTGCGAAAGCGCTTCTTCCGCTTCTTCAGGACGCCCACAGGCGAGCAGCGCAATTCCTCGCAGCCGCAGCACATCGGGAGATAAGGTTCCTAGTGCGTCAGAAGACGATGTGATGAGCCGCTCAACGATCTCGAGCGCGAACTCGTACTGCTCGTTGGCCAGCGCCAACTCAATAGAACCGAGCCAGCCTGCCCACACAAGCGGGATCGTCGTTCGCCCCGATAGTTCTTCCCAGGCCCGGGAGCGCGTTACTCGCAGACTCAAGATCCCCCAATTCGATGTAGGCGGAGGCAGCCAGACCACTTGCCATCATCTGCCAAACGTTGGATGCGAGTTCGGGCAGCCTCGGCTCGGCCATTCCCAGATGGGCAAGGCAGCGGGAAGAACACGGAGGTACAGATACGCCAGTGAGAGGTGAAGATCAGCGTCACATACCACTGTGTATGACTGATTTCCTTTGCAATGCGCACGGATTCGTTGAGCTGCTGCAAACCCGATTGCACCTCGCCGATGTTCACAGCAGCGATTCCGGAAAGCAGCAGTGCATAGCTAGTGCCTGAGCGCCAACCGAGCGAGCGAGCTAACTCTGCACCTTCCTGGATCAGGACCATCGGAGAGGAACCAAGCGATGGAGGCAGGTCAGGCGACCTTGCGCTTCGGGTCACTCCCATCCCGCGCGAAATTCCGCCCGCGGTGGAAAGCGCTGATGAAAGCATCCGGCGATCGCCAATGCTGCGCAATAGCGGTATTGCCATCGCATAGTGATCAAGTGCAGTTGCTGTGTCGCCAGAAAGTCGATAGCCAATGGCCAGCAGGTCGAGCGTTACGGCTCTCCCGTGGACGTCGTTCGCCTCTTCAAATACTCTGAGAGCTTCTAGGTGATTCCTAATCCCATCTTCAGCCTGACCCGCGTTCGCTTGCCAGTTGCCCAGGCGATTGAGGCTGTGACCGAGAGCGGCGGGATCATCCATCGTGCGCGCCAGATCGACCGCCTGCTGGCAGTACGTCGCCAGCGCGGTCATAGTCACGGGAGGCCCAGAGACGCGCCAAGTCCAGCAGCGCCTGCCACTCGGCTTGGCGATCGTCTCGCGGCACGGGCGCGCTCCAGAGCCATCTCATGGCTCGCACGGGCGCCATCGAAGTCACCCAGCGTCTCAAGCGCCAGTCCCCGCAACCGATACACACTCAGTGGCGGCTCGATTTCGAGCCGCTCCGCCAGTTCAACAGCCTGTTCGCAACGAACGACTACCGCCCCGAGGGCAAAAGAGAACGTGCGCTTGCTCCGCTGATTTCACCAACCATTCAAGCCCTCGCTCATCGTCGGCACGATAGAAGTGGTGCGCTGCGCGGTCCGGGTCTGGCCGGACCCGCCCGGCGATCCGCTCGCCAGTCTGACGATGCAGGGTCCTGCGTCGCAGCGGCGGTATAGACTCATATACCGTCTGCCGCACCAGCGCGTGGCTAAAGCAAATCCTGCGGCCGTCTGGCTGAAGCACGAGCAGTTGATGATCGAGCGCCTGCTGGAGCACGTTGTCAGTCCAGAGCGCTGGCGGCTCCGCCATACATGTCACTGAGCAGATCGAGCGATGCATCCCGTCCGGCGACGGCAGCAATATCGAGGAGAATTCGAGCTGGAGCCTTCAAGCGTCATCATCCGCCGGGCAATGACCTGCTGAACGAGCGAAGGCACGCCGGTCTCGTGGAGATCGCCGAGAAGCCAACCAGGCTCCTACCAAAGGTTGGAGCGTCCCTTGCTCCTCAAGTGCATGCAGCAGTTCGGTGATGAAGAACGGATTCCCTTCTGCAAGCCGATCGAGATAGGTCACAAGACGAGCTTGATCGTCCATCAGCGGCCAACTGATAACGACGCGCGAACTGAGATCCACGACGTTGTCGACATCAAGCCGTCGTGAGCTGAAGCTCAATCCGGATCGCCCGGCTCTCACGCACCAGCGCCGGAAGAAGCATGATAGAGTGGATCGGCACTCGTGATCTCGTCATCGCGATAGGTGGCGAGCAGGAAGTAGTGGCGCGTCTGATGCAGCACGCCCCAGATAGCGCAGGAAATCCAGGCTGGCGGGATCAGCCCAATGGATGTCTTCGAGGATCAGTGTCAACGGCCGGACTCGTGCGACCTCTGCGAAAGAAGCGGCCCGCCAGATCGAAGAGCGCCGCCTGACTATCGATCCCGGCCATGCCTACGACCCACTCGCAGTTCATCTGGGAGGGTCGGCAAGTCGGGATCATCCGGGTAGGTTCGGATGATCTCGGCCCAGGGTCCATAAGGCGGCGTCGTTTCCAGATCGTAGCAGCCGCCAGCCAGGACCAGGCATCCACCTCTCTCGGCAGCATCACTGGAGATCGCCAACAAGCGTCGACTTGCCGATCCCCGCCTCGCCGCTGACCAGCGCCAGGCTGCCTTCGCCGTCGAGCGCACGAGCCAGCAATCGCCGCAGTTGCTCGCGCTCGCGCTGCCGCCCAACGATGAGATTGGCGCTATCCTGGATTGACCAGATTCCGGCCATCGCCGCCCACCCGTTGCATCTCGTTCTGCGGGCAGTCTAGCACTTGGTCACAGACTGGTCACCATCCTCACCGGTCACGAACTCAGTTCGGTCCGGTTAGCCGCCGCGATGTAGTTGTCAGAGACGACGGCCTCATCACCAATGACACGAGCACCGTGGGGAACGCCGGCCGGGATGACGGCGAACGTGTCTGCATTCAATAGAACGGTCTCGTCTCCGACGCTGAACTCGATCTCGCCACTATGGACGATCGTCAATTGCTCTTCGGGGTGGCTGTGGACCGGGAAGACGCTGCCGGGCTGATACGTATAGCGCACGACGGTAAAGCTTGCGCCGCTGTAGCGCTGGCGCGTAATACCCTCCAAAACTTCTTCTGCCGGGACGTTTCGCCAGGCAATCCCCTCCTGATATCCCATAGTTTTCACCTTCCCTGCACCTCAGATAATCGACACTACTGCTGTCAAGTGGGCGACGTATTGGCCCCGTGGTCCCTCAGATGGCCGGTACTTTTAGTGGATGTTGAACTACTAGCGCCTTCTTATGATACGAGGGTAGGCCCGTCATCCCGCACGGCGAGAGCAGAGTTATGCACGATCATGAATCTACGGTACTCATCGTTGATGACAGCGCCAGCGTCCGCAAACTGGTTGAACTCACCTTGCGGCGCTCCGGCTTCTCGGTCATCAGCGCCGTTTCCGGCGTGGCGGCACTGGCAACCCTTGCCGAGACACGGCCGGATCTTATCCTCCTCGATGTCATGCTCGTTTCTCTCGACGGATTTCAGCTCTGTCGGGCGATTCGCAACTCATCCTGACTACGCCCAAACGCCGATCATCATCCTCAGCGGGCGCGAAAGCGCCTCAGACCGCCAGTCAGGGATTGATGCCGGCGTTGACGCCTACCTCACGAAACCATTCAAACCCAATGAATTGACCGAAATCGTCAATCAAGCTGCTCGTCAATCGTTCAGAGGCACGCCTGGTATGAGCGCCGATCAAGCGCACACGTCGTATGCCGGAAACGCGCTGAGTTCAACGATACCGATCACGCTGCCAGAAACGATGGCGAACCGAGCGCAGTCGGTGACGCGCTCCGTCATTATGCGCTGGTTACGCGGCGTTATTACTGGAGACCTTGATGGCTATGCCGTCATTTCTGGCGGTGGTCGCACGATCATCGTCCTCTATGGAGGTGAACTGCCGCTGTCTGCGGCGGTGACGCGCGGACCGAATGTCGAAAATATGGTGGAAGCGCTCGATGCGCTCCGGACCGATGGGCCATCTGATTTCTTCGCGATGACATACCACCTGCCGCGGGGCGCGCCCGCCGCACTTTCGGGACTATTTGGCAGCCCGAGCTTCGTCACAACCCTCAATGAACCACGACCTCAACTCCGGGCTATGCTGGAAGAACAGCTTGAATCAGAATTTACCGGCTCAATCGTCCTGCGATATCAAGATGTATTGTGGGCAACGTTGTTGCTTGTCGACGGAGACATCATCGGGTGCTACGGCTCGGACGACACTCAACTAAAAGGCACAATCGACGATGCCATGGCACTTCTTCGGCTCGATGAACTCGATATCGCTATGTATCCAAGCCGTTTGGACGCAAGTCTCCAGGACGTCATCAGCTTCGACTCGACCAGCTATCTCGGCGGGAACGAAGATGATTCAGTCGAAGCGACTGAACTGGCAATGATTGAGCTGCTTTCCGAGTTCGAAAGTGAAATCAGTGGTTTATCGGCAAGTGACGAACCTAGAGATCTCGTAAAGAGCCTGATTCGACAGCTACACGAACGCGCTCAAACTTGTCCAGGACGGGCCCGACGTTATTGCGAGCGCGCCTCCGGCGCACCCGCTACTGGATTCTCATTGGTTGCCCGAGCAACGCGCAGTCGACACCCAGCGTCTACTTCAAACGCTCGAAATGGCTGCGATACCCGATGCCTGGCTGGCCGCGTCAGACGCACTCATTCTGGCGCCTGCAATCGACGGTTGAGCAGCAATTAACCTGGCTATCAATGAGCGACCAACTCTCGGCAACAGCGCTGAAAGAGGCGCTGGCCGAGCTGCTGGGCGACTCCAGGAGCCTGGTACGGGACTGGCGACAGGCCAGACGTTCAGCAGAATCCGAGACGATTCGACCATATACTCAAGCTTCCGAAAGCATGACACTTCGATAGGTGCGATAACGCGCAGCTCGGGAAGAAGGGATATCTCAGACATGCAGCGCATTCTCGTCGTAGACGATAGCCCAACAGAACAGAACGTCATCCGCCAACCGCTGGAGGCAAGCGGTTATCAGGTGGTCATCGCGTCTGGTGGTGAAGAAGGGCTGGACCGCATGGAAGGCGAGCCTTTCGACCTGCTGGTGCTGGATGTGATCATGCCAGGGACGAACGGGTTTCAAATATGCCGGCAGATCCGGCGCGATGACGCTGGGCTGAGCTGCCCATTCTCATGGTCACGTCGAAGGATCAAGATGCCGACCGGTTCTGGGGTTTGAAGCAAGGTGCGACCGAATACATCACCAAGCCATTCAACCCGAATGATCTCGTGGCCGCCGTGCGGCGACACATTTAAGAAAGGTGACAAAGGAAAACCTTATATGAGTAGTCACCAATCACTAGAACTAGCAGGAGCAGATGCTCAGCTGGGCCAACAGCTGGGTGATCAGCTTATTGTCGCTGATATCGGCGGCACCTCGTATGGCATCCCGGTCGACCATTTGCTCGAGGTCGAATATGTCCCGAACGTCGCGCCGGTACCAAACACAGAGGACTGGATTCATGGCGTCGTCAATTTGCGCGGATCAATCCTGACATTGATCGATCCCGCGCGCCTTCTCCAGATCGGAGACTGGAGCCGCACACCTCAATCTCGAATGCTCGTCGTTGAGCGTGAAGATCCAGTGGCGCTGGCAGTCAGCCAGTTGCGCGGTATGCGTCATTTCTCGGATTCGGTTTCACCGGATCTAATCGAGCGTATGCCCGGCCGGGTTGCCGAATATGTCCAGTCTGTCTATCGCGATGGTGACGATTTTTTGATCGTGCTTGATGTGATCCGCTTGCTCAAAGATGCGGGGCAATGGTCCAACCGGACGAACGAAATGAGATCTGTAGTGGGTGACCACGCGCCTATCGGCCACGTCCCAGCACTTGAAAGGGGTGACTCGTGAGTGACGATCACCAGCATATTCCTCAACCAGGCCATGGCCGAAAGAGCGTGGCGCCGGGTTGCCCTTGCAACGGCAGCTACTCATCGCAGCCGTCTTGCTCGCCGTCGTGTCGGTTGCATCAGTCGCCGTGCTACTCAACCGCAACACATCGAACTACGCTCCAAGGTGATGCAAAGGTTGCAGTCGCGAATGAGTCGACCGCCCTCCAGGCGACGCTCGACGAACTGATCAATGGCTATTCCTCCGATGTGCTGCTGATGGCGAAATCCGAGTTCCTCTATTTCCCGTCCGCCGACCTCCGAGCACGTGAATTATTCCTCCAGGATCACATGTCACGTCTGGACTTATGCCTCCGATATCACTGTCGTCGATCCGAACGGTCGCGTTCTCGTCGGCACGACAGACCCCGGCAAGCTATCCCGATCAGTTCGAGAGTCAATACTTCCAGGCGGCCTCGGCGCTAGAAGAAGGTCAGGTCTTCGTCGGTGATGTGGGACCTGACCCGATCACCGGAGAGCCAGTAATCTCTATCGCTGCTCCCGGGTATGCGGAAGGTGGCGTCTTCATCGGCGTTACTCGCATCGCCTGGCCGGTAGCGGAATCTCAATCAGTACCTGGCCGGCTCTGAGCACGAGCTGAAGGCCGTGCAGTCAACGTCTACGACTCGAACGGCTCGATCATCGGCAGTTCCGACCCATCGCAGTCGGTCCTCGATGGGTTCCGTCCAGTCCAACGCGCTTGAGCGCGCAATTCAGGGCGAGTCCGGTGTAGTGATTGAAGATTTCGCGCAACCAGGGCGCACTCCTGAAAAGAGCTTTGTCGCATACGGCTCCGGTAGCGCCCTCCCACCGTGTCGCAATCCTCGACTGGTCCGTCACCGTATCAGCGCCGGAAGCGCTGGTGTTGAAGTCCGGTTGACGAAAATACGCGCCTCTCGTGTCATCATCGGTTTCGTAGTCATCGCCCTCGCAATCATCGCCGCGATCTTGGGACACACGTTTCTTCGTTCGCCCGATTCGACGGCTGTCAGATGTCGCGAGCGAAGTCGCCGGCCGGTAACTTCGGCGCTCGCGCCTCGGTCTCCGGCCCGGCAGAGATCAGTGCGACGGGCGTCGCCTTCAACCAGATGCTTGACGAGATCACTGGCCTTATCCAGACCCGTGAAGAACGCGACGCCATCCAGTTTGAAGTATCTCGGCTGTTGAGCGAGGTTTCTGGAGTTGCGCGTGGTGACCTGACGGTCACGAGCCAACCCGGAAGAAATCAGTGATGAGACCCTCGGGTCTATCGCATCATCCTTCAATTACATGGTTCGTCAACTCCGCTCAATCGTCTCGAATGTGAACGAAACGACAAATGAGGTGTCGAGCGCATCGACTGGAATCGCCCAGCGATCGAACAGACCTCGCCCACATTTCCTCCAGCAATTCACAACGCATTGCCGAAACGGCGAACGCGCTCGATGAGATGGTCCTTTCCATCGATCAGGTCAATGCGAACGCACGCCTTTCCTCGATTGTGGCGGCCGAAGCGCGCAGCAACGCAGAAGCCGGCGCGCAGGCCATGCGCGAAACGATCGAAGCGCTGCAAGCAGATGCGCGATCAGATCCAGGAAGCTGGCCGGACCGTCACCCGGCTTGGCGAGAGTTCGCAGGAAATCGGCCAGACGGTACAGCTCATCAGTCAGATCGCCCGACAGACGAACACCCTGGCGCTCAACGCTTCGATCCAGGCAGCGAGAGCCGGCGAGCATGGTCGAGGTTTCTCGGTCGTTGCAGAAGAGGTCCGCAAGCTGGCCGAACGCGCGAGTAGCGCGACCCGTCAAGTCGAATCGATGGTCACGACAATTCAAGCCGATACCGACGAAGCTGTGACGGCCATGACGATTGGCTCCCGGCAAGTTGCCGAAGGCGTTGACCTGGCGGCACGCACCGGTTCCCGACTTGAAGAAATTGACGCAGTTATCAATCGCCTCGGCGAACTGATCGACGACATGTCGGTCGCCGCTGAGGAACAGGCGGCGACCGCGGTCGGTCTGGCGCAGTCCATGCGCATCGTGTCGACTTCGACCGCCGAATCAACCGAAAGCACGCAAGACGCGGCGGACTCGGCCACGATGCTGGCCCGCCTGGCCGAACGTCTGCGTGAATCAGTGGCCGTCTTCCGCCTTGGCGAAGACGAGATACGGACGCCTGCCCCGGTCCAACGCCGGCGGACGGTGACTAATCGGCCTCAAGTGCCAGCTGAAACGGAGAACAGAGAGTGATCAAACGTATCAATGAGGCCGTAATCGGACGGCTACCAGAAGGATGGCGACTCGCCGTGCTGGCGATCATACCGATCGTCGCCGCTGATTATCTTTGCCGGCATTGTCGCCAATAACCAGTCGAACAAGCGTTCGAAGCGAATGACATTACTAACGCAGTAGAGTATTCCCAGTCCGCTGGAACACTACTTCATGAGCTTCAGGTAGAGCGCTCGCTGCTCGTCCTTCGAAATCAGGACGCAAGCCTGGTGGCAGACGACGCAGCTCAACGCGCAGTACACCCGCACTGATGCCGCAGCGTCTGCCTATGTTAGGCAGGTTGATGGCAACTGGAATCTCTTGGGTGCGGACGCAACCGAAAGCGTAGCCAGCATCGTAGACGATCTACAGACCGGCCGAACTCGACGGGCAACGCGCCGCTGTCGCAAACGGCTCAGCGGACTCGGCAGCAATCATCGCCACCTACTCTGGAGTTACCCATGAACTCCTGAACACCGTTGGCGTTGTCCCGGCGCTCTCAGCCCGGACTGACATCTCACTCGAACTCGACTCCTACCTGAACCTCCTGGAAGCACAGGACGGTTACAGTATCGAAGCTGCGGAACTGACGGTCATCTTCGCAACGGACACCGTGAGCGCAGAAAAGCTCGTCGAATTGAACAGCATCGCGGTCAACGCGGAAGACGATCTTTCCAACTTCGAAGCTAACGCTCAGAACGCTGTTCTTGACGACTATGTCCAGGCTGGCACTTCGACCGCATTTGCAAGCGTAGAGGATGCTCGCAAGACATTTCTCAATGCAGGCACAAGCGGTGGGTACGGCATCAGCGCTGCTGGTTGGAACGACGTAGCGATGGAGCGCGTTCAGCAGCTCAATGTCGTGCAGCAGGCTCAGGAGTCTGCGCTACTCGGCGAAGCCGATAAGATCAGCTCCAGCGCGACAACAGGATTGGCCTGGGCGATTGCCGGCGCAATCCTTGCTACTTTACTCGTGATCGCTGTTGCCTATCTCGTAGCCCGCACCATCCTCGATCCGCTCAAGGATCTCGAGAAAGTTACCGAGGAAGTCCGAGCTGGGAACCTGGTCGCCCGCGCGCAGGTCAGCGACAGCCATGCTATTGGCCATACCGCTATGGCCCTGAACACTGCGCTCGACGACGTCACCGCGACCTTGCAGATGCGAGAAGAAGAACGAGACAGATTACAGCAACAGATCATCACCCTACTCGATGAAGTGAGTGCAGTCGCAGAAGGTGACCTCACCGTTGAAGCGGAAGTCACCGCTGACGCGCTCGGCTCGGTTGCTGACTCTTTCAATTACATGATCACTGAGCTACGAGGCATCGTCACCAGCGTCAACCAGACCACTGCAGAGGTCACCACCGCTTCCGGCGATATCGCTCGAACTTCTACATCACTCGCGGAATCGTCAGAAGAGCAAGCGCGCCAGATCGCTGATGCCGCGATTGGCATCGAAGAAATGGCAGCGGCCATCTCGAAAGTTTCCGAAAGTGCGGGGCTCGGCGCGACGGTCGCAGCCGAAGCGCGAAGCAACGCCCAGCGTGGAGCAGAATCCGTACGTGCCACGATCGAAGGTATGCAGCGCATCCGCCAGGAAGTTCAGGGCACGTCTCGAACGATCAAGCGGCTTGGTGAAAGCTCGCAGGAGATTGGTTCGATCGTCGCATTGATTGAGGAAATCGCAAACCAGACGAACTTGCTGGCCCTCAACGCCGCTATTCAGGCCGCCATGGCTGGTGAACACGGTAGAGGTTTCGCCGTCGTCGCAGAAGAAGTTCGGCGGCTGGCGGAACGCGCCGGTGAAGCAACCCAACAGATCAGTACCCTCGTCACTTCGATTCAGCAGGAGACGAGCGAAGCAGTCGTCTCGATGGACAACAGTACACGTGAGGTTGTCGAAGGTTCGAGACTTGCTGACGAGGCAGGCGCGACGCTGGCCGAGATCGACGCGGTTGTTAGCCGAATGTCCGAATTGATCGAAGAAATATCGATCAACTCGAATGAACAGGCAGTAACAGCCGGACAGATCGCGGTAACGATGCAGCGCGTGTCTGAAGGTACGCGCACGACAACGGCAACGACGCGCGAAGCGGCCGAGTCGGTCAACCGACTTGCCGGACTGGCAGAGCGTTTGCGCGAATCGGTTGCGACCTTCCGAATCGGAGAAGATTTGATACCAGTCGTCGCGCCCAGCCCGGCGGACGGCGACTAGAGATTCGAGGCTTCAGGCGATATGAGACATTGCATGATCGGATCTATGGCAAATGTCCTCATATCGCCTGAGCAAGTCAGATTCGTAGCGAGCAGTAGTGGACGGACCGATGTGCAAGAGGGACCGCGAAGACCATTGCACCTTCGGCCTCAATACCAACCGGACCAATGTTCGGTGTGACACGCCACGCCCAATGGGCACCCGCGCAGCACGCAATGGTGGGAATCACCGTTCATGAGGAGATATAGATGGTTTCACAGGCCGACCGCGAACTAATCAACAATTTTGTCATCGAGCTTCGACCATATCTTGAACAGATCGAAGCTGGTGTCCAGGAGTTTGCACAGCCGAACCGCGACGGAGTCGTCGTCGGGCAGGCAGTCCAGGCGCTCATGATGGTACGCGGAGCCGGTCAGATCTTGATGGTCGACGGCCTCGTATCTATCTCAAGCTGGCTGGTTGAATCGTTCGAGAAGATCCAGAATAACCCGACTATCGCTCCGGCGGAATCCACCAGACGCTTGACGGGCCTCTACAGCGCGATGGATGACTATCTCATCGGGCTCGACCGCGGTGATGACGTCGACGGAATTGTTCTGAGAGCGAAGACGATTTTCGAAGCCATCCCCACTTTTGCCGGACCGCTACCAGGCACCGGCAAGCTCCGGCAGCGCACCGATCTTGACGCGCTCTTTGGGGAGGACGAGCACTCTGCGGCGACGAAACGCATCTCGATCGATACGGACGACACCGAGCAGCTCATCGCGGCATCGTCCGCAAGTTCGACCGATCAGACAGCAGAGATGCCCGAAGCACGACCGACTGTGCCGCTGCAAGCTGCTGATCACATCACCCAACCAATTTCTGAGCAGGTCACCCGACGGACTCGAGAAGCCCCCGCACGTATTGTTCCAATCCCACCTCAGCCAACTGAAGAACTTCCGAGGGTGGACCCCGAGCTGCGGGAGATATTCGAAGAGGAAGCGCTCGAGATCATCGCTACATTTGGCGATGGTATTCGAGAACTGGCCCGCAATCCCAGCGACAAGGCCGCCATTCACAACTTGAATCGTGCGGCGCACACGCTTAAGGGCGCCGCCAATATGACCGGCTTCCCTCTGATCGCTCAGATTGGCGCCGCGATTGAGCTGCTCTTCGATGAACAGCTCGAACGCGATAAGCCAGTCGGACGCGATGTGCTCGAATTGGTCGCTGTCAGCTGGAAAATGCTGCGATCGATGGTGCCAAACCTGAATAACCTGAGCAGCTTTACCTCACCGAGCAATTCCATCGTCCAGCGAGCCAATGTCTTGCGCGAACAGCTCGCTCAGGCCTATGCCGACGCTGAGACAATTGCAATGGACGAGCGACACTACGGCACCCGCCCTGCGAGCACCGTAGCTATTGAACGCACCGATGAGATCGTCGTTGAGGAGCCTGCGACACCGGTCCAGCTGGCCGATCTTCCCGAAGTCGATGCGATGCTCGTTGAACTGGCACCCACTGTTCCACTGCGCCGGGAACCGACAGAAGCGCCGGTCGAAGAGCAACCCGTCGACGCAGTTGTCACGCCTGAGCCCGAGCTTGTCGAGCATGAACAAGCTGCGGAAATAGCGAGTAATGATGCCGCGCCAACCGACGAACTCCTGGATCCGATCACTGTCGAAGTCGCTCTGCCGGTCGAAGCCGACGTTGAGATCGCCGCCGCTTCAGCCATCGATAAGCTATCGCTCACGCCATTCTGGAGCGAGCCGGATGCACTGGAAGAAGCGCACGAGGCTGAAGTTGCTGAAGTCATCGAGGCAGTTACTGACACAGACATAGAGGTAAGCGACAAACCGCAGTCCGAACCGTTCTGGACGCCAGGCACCGAAGATCTGATGCGCTCTGCTGTCGGTACCGACATGCTTATTGCAGATATCCAGGGGCTCGACGATCTCGACGCGGAGATAGCGGAGGCAGAAGCGTCCGCCGCATCTGAGGACTTCTTTACCGGAGTCAATGGCGATGCGTCGGAAGAATTTGAAGATGCCGCTTTGGATGATGCGAGCTGGCTTGAGGAACCAACGCGACCGCAGACCGATCTTCTGAACTTCGAGTCCACGCCGCAAACCGAGCCCTTCTGGGATCGGCTGGAAAACATCCAGCCAGGACAACTCGAAGCAGTTGATCTCGAAGTAGACGAACTGATCACGATGGATCCATTCTTCGAGCCGGTCAATCCTGACACGTCATTTCTGCACCACAGCGCTCAAACACCGGATTCAGACGCCGGTGCTGAGTCTCCTGTTGATGCAATGGTCGACAAGTCTGTGAACACGCCCCTTGCCGATTACTCCGAAGGCGCAGTTGGAGATGTCCTGGCTGACACAAGCACGCCGACCACCGAGCAGGATGTCGTGGTTGAAGCAGGCCACGCTGACGCGGCCGAGCTTACAGCAGTAGCTGAAGCTGAACCTCAAGCTGTTGAAGAGACAACAGACGCCTCCGGGTACACCTACACGTATGCGTTTGACTTCGATGAAGCAGATGAAGAGGTCTCAGCTCCCGCCGACGAAATCGCTGGTGAAGACCAACCAGTAGGAACTGCACTCGACGATGATCTCGCAGACGCCATGGCCGTAGCAGGCGACGATATCGCCGAGGTTGTTGAGACACGCACAAGCCCAATCGATATCGTTCTTTCAGCCTTCGACAGCGACGTAGCCGAAGCAATGGCAAGCGCAGCGGTCGAACCGGGCACCTACATCCCTGACTTCGCGAGTACTGCGACGAAACAGGTTGCCGTTATCGAGGATTCTGCTGGAGCAACTCCTGAGGTGGACGAAGCCTTCTGGTCCAAGATCGAGGACATCATTCCGTCATATCACTTCGACATCAGTGGGGAAGACGCGATCTCCCGGTTGGAGGCCATGTTCACCGGCACGGATGAGCTCGAAGCATTTGCCGCGATACCAGCTGACGAAGTTGAGCGCTTCGAAGTGGATGTCGCAACTGACACTGAGATCACTGCTGAAGAGGACCTGCGCCCCGATACGCTTGAAGCAGGCGAGGCAGAAGACGCTCTCGACGCTGATACCGCAGAAGACGTCGTCATTGAGGCGGCTGGCGTTGAGCCGGACGACGCATACGAAACCGATTCGATCGTCGAGCACTCTGGCGCGGATGATGCTGGTGAAGTTGATAGCCAGGATATCGTCATAGAATTGGCAAACGCTGTCGCCGACATTGCTCCACTTCACGAGGAGGCGGCCGCTGACATCATCGTCGAAACCGTTGAAGCATCGACTGACACCGATGCCGTCAGCGTTGAGGAAATTGCCGATCACACTGGCGAAGATCTTCCGTTTGTAGAAGCCTCTGACGATGTCGTCGATTTCAGCGATATTGTCGCCGAAGAAGCATTCGACATAGAGGTTCCAGAACAGTTTGCACTTGAAACAACGGACGAATTCGTCGCAGAAACACTTGCTGAGGCGGATAGCGCCGAAGATCTCATCTTCGATGAACCGGAGACGATAGAGTCCGACGATGATCATGATGCGGATGACACCGGCGTCGACGAATTGGAAGCAGTCGAGTCTCTTGACCAGGTTCACGCCGATAGCGTCATTGAAGCCTCAATCACTACACCGGCAACAGATGAGGTTGTGGAAGAAGTCTTTGATCCACTCGTCGAATCCAGCGATAGTTCGCTCGCAGAGCTGGATGAAGTTGTCGCCAGCCTGGATAGCGAAGACGCGCTAGACAATTTGGTCTGGTTCAAACAGCCCGAAGAAGCGGATGAAGAAAGCGTTCCGGCTGCACACGCAGTCGAATCCGTCGAACCCTTATCGCCAGGCACAGGATCCCTCGTTGAGCGCGGCACCGGCTCGCCGCGTAGATCAACGACCGACTCACTTGGATTTGGCCCACTCGATCTCGATCGCTTCCTGACGACCGAAGGATCGATAGCCCTGAGTTCAGCCCTGCTGGACATGGCTTTCACCGCCCCTGCCGAAGGCAGTGGTTTCAGCGACGTACTGGCCAGCGAGTCTATTTCTGTCTTCGATGAAAATAGCGACCGCGCTCTTGAAATCGAGATGTTCGAGACCTTTGCCCTGGAAGCTGAAGACCATATAGCGACGCTCAATCGCGCCGCGATGCAGCTTGACCGCGACCCATCGGCGACCGAACCGATCATCGACATCAAGCGAGCGCTCCATACGATCAAAGGCGCTGCAGCAGCGGCAGACTTCATGGACGTCAGCGATCTGGCGCACCGGCTCGAGGATTCTTTAGCCACCCATGAACGGCTTAACTTGCTCGGTGAGCGGACTTTCGCTGGCGAGCTGTTCACCGCCATGGAAGACGTTGAAGCCAGACTCTCCCGGCGCAAAGACGAACTCTTCGGCGTCTCTGAAGAAGACCAAGGTGGCGGAACGCTCCGTATCGACGTTGGTCGAGTGGACGATCTGCTCAACACCGTCGGCGAGCTGGTCGTCAATCGCTCAAGCTTCGAAGAGCGGCTGGAACGATTGGCAACGACGCTTGAAGACCTCTCCACGGCGGCGGCGCGGCTCCAGCGATCGAGTTACCTGCTGGAACGGGAAGCAAACGCCGAGGATGCCATTGGGCGCCTGTTGCGAGGTGAACTGCATGGCCGCAAGATCGGAATGACCATCAACGCTGTCCAGTCCGATTGGGACATGTTGGAGATGGACCGCTATACCGAGTTCGACCGGCTAATTCGTCAGTTGGCTGAAGTTGGTGCAGACGTCACAACAGCTGTTGGTGAGATCAACGCACTGCATGGCGACTTCGACACGATCTCAACACGCCAGAGACGCCTGACAACCGCGCTGCAGGACGAGCTCATGAGCGTCCGCATGGTGCCAATCTCGTCGCTCGCACCACGCCTCTATCGCGTCGTGCGGCGGGCGGCCAGCAGGCGCGGTAAAGAAGTCAGTCTAATCATCGAGGGCGGAGAAACGCCCTTCGACAAGATTCTCCTGGATACGCTAAGCGAGTCGCTCTTGCACCTGCTGCGCAACTCCGTCGACCACGGTATCGAAGATGCCGACGTACGTCGCAGACTTGGCAAACCAGAGCACGGCTCGATCCGTATTCGTGCTTTCCGAGATGGAAGCGAAGCTGTCATCGAAATCATCGACGATGGCGCAGGTATCGACCACGAAGCGCTTATCAAGCACGCGCGCGAAAAGGGTATCGCCGTCCCGGAAAGAATGACGCGCGAAGAAGCGCTGTTGCTTATCTTTGAGCCAGGCTTTACGACCCGCGACGAAATCGACGACATCTCTGGACGCGGGCTCGGACTTGAAATCGTCGAACAGACAATCTCGCGCTATAAAGGACGTGTTGCCGTCGATTCCGTCATCGGGCGAGGCACCGTCTTTAGCCTGCGGCTCCCGGTCATGCTCTCGGTTATCCAGGCATTCCTGGTAACCGCCGGAGAGGGCGAGTTCGCCATTCCGGTCGCGAACATCGACTATGTCGTCGACAGAATCGACCAGCCTCTAACGCAAATCGGAAATTCCGTCGTCATCGAGACCGCCAATCAGATCATCCCGGTCGTCGATGTCAGCGCCAAGATCGGACGTTCGCGTACATCGGTCATCGAGAAGACCTCCGGTTGGATCATGGTGACAGAACTCGGAGGAAAACGCTGGGCTCTGGTCGTTGACGAACTGCATGGCCAGCAAGAGATCGTCGTCAAACCGATGGGCCGATTCTTGCGAGCCACTCCCGGCCTGATGGGCGCAACAATTCTCGGTCATGGTGATGTCTCGTTGATCGTCGACGTGCCGTCCTTGCTGGGAGTCGATTCTCTGGTGACGCGGCTCAACGCGGTCTCAGCCGTTGAAACGAAGAAGCAGCCAGACCGACCGCAGATTGCAAACGGCTCTCCATCAGAAGATCGACCAGCTCACATTGTCATGATCGTCGATGATTCGCTTAGCGTCCGGCGCGTAGTGAGCCGCACGATCGAGCGCCACGGCTGGGTTGCGCTGCTCGCCCGGGACGGTGTCGAAGCGCTCGAACTCCTCGAGCAAGGCCGAGTAGATCTCATGTTGACCGACATCGAGATGCCGCGCATGGACGGGTTTGACCTCATTTCGGCCGTACGCGGTCGCAGTGCTTACCAGAGTCTTCCGATCGTCGTATTGACTTCCCGTTCAGGCAACAAGCACCGTGACCGAGCGCTCGCGCTCGGCGCGAACGAGTATCTGGTGAAACCGTTCCAGGAACAGGAACTCGTCGAGGTTGTCGCGAAAATGAGCCGCACATCTTCCAAAGTTTAGACACTTGAATGGCCAGTCCACGAAATCAATCGTGGACTGGCCCGCAACCGTTTGCAGCACTGGGTAGAGAATGGATCAGACAGTGGTAAGCCAGGCAACGCATCCGTCGATCCCACAAATGATTGCGACTGAGGTAGGGACCACCGGGGCGAACCTGATCACGCTGGCCCGTATGGAGATCGGCGGTATTCGATTCGTATTGCCGCTCTCCGATATCGCGGCGGTCATCGAACCGACGACGATGGAAAAACATAGCGACGATCCCCATGGCATCTGGATAGGTCACGTACGAAGCAGTCGGGGCGCCATCGCTATTGCCAGCGGTAGCGCACTCCTCCGAACGGAAATCAAGACGATTTCACCCGGCAGAATCGCGATCTTACGGGGCGAATACCCCGTTGGGTTAGCAGTTGACCGGATGCTTGCAGCCCAAGCGGTAAACCGTGAATCGTTGATTCCGTTGCCATCATTCGTACCAGCGATTCAGTCCAGTCCGGTGGTAGCGGCGGTCTGGGGCGAAGACGATGAACTTGAGCTCCTGCTCGAGCGGGGCATGCTGATCGACGAACTCGATTCGGATTTCCTCAGCCCCAAACCCGTTTCGATGAGTTCCCGCTACGCTCAGCAGAAGCTGATCGATCGATACGGCGATGTCGACTACGGTCGCGGGCTGGAAGTTCACTTCGATGCCAGCATGGAACGCTGGATATTGCCGATGTCAACGGTTCGGTTGGTGACCGATTCCCGCACACCACACCCGTTGCCTCGCACGCCACAAAAGATTTCTGGACTTGTCTCCTGGCAACGCAATCCCATTCCAGTTATCGACCCGTCGTATGATCTGGACTTGCCCCGGCCGATATCGCTCCCGGCAAAGTTCGCCGTCGTAGGCGAGCCGGTCGGCAGCGGGCAAACCTCAATCCAGGCTGACGCGGCGATCCTCGTCGATAAGGTTGTCGGCATTCTTGACAATATCCGGATCGAGCATGGATACGCCTGGGATGCTGCGGGCGACGCCCTGAACATTCTCAAGGTCAGCGACATCCTCTCCTGAAACACCCCTCTGGTTAGCGTGACTCCAGCCGAAGCGCCTGATTGGTGATTTTGCCAATCCCGGTGATCTCAATCGCGATTCGATCTCCTGATTGCAGCGTGAAGTCGGTGGGAGGAACCAATCCGGTGCCTGTCATGAGCAACGCGCCTGAGGGAAAGGTCAGCGCCCGATAGAGGTAGCCGACCAGATCTTCGATCTTGCGATGCATTCGCGCTGTTGAGATCGAATCTTGCCAGACCACTTCGCCGGATCGATCGATGACAATCGAGATGTCGAGGTCGGAAACATCCGGGAGTTCCTCAGGCAGCATGATCCAGGGACCGAGCGCGCAACTCGCATGATAGATCTTGGCCTGGGAAAGATAGAGTGCGTTCTCGCCTTCGATCGATCTCGACGAAAGATCGTTCCCAATGGTGTATCCGGCGATCTCGCCTCTGGAGTCGATCACAACCGTCAACTCCGGCTCCGGCACGTCCCAGGTCGAATCAGCGCGAATCCCGACAGGCTGCCCGTCGCCAACGCAGCGCCAACCGGCAGCCTTAATGAAGATCTCGGGGCGCGCGGCCTCGTAGGCGCGCTTGTATAGATCCTCTTGCGCTGACTCTTCTATACGAGCGTCGCGACTTCGCTCGTAGGTCAGACCCGCAGCCCAGACTTCCTGCTCGTCTACCGGCGCGCGCAAGACGATATTACGCAAGGGGAATGTAGCAACCGCCGATCGGCGCAACTCGCCGAGACGCCGCAAACGGCTATCGCTATCTAATCCCAGAAGATGGGCAAGTGTCTCGGATAGCTCGAAGACACGCTCATGCGCGAGATCGACCCAACCAAGGCGGACGATTTCGCTTCCCGTCGCGTGCAGCTGAAACCGGCAGAGTGGCACGAAACCTCCCTCACCCCCGGCCCCTCTCCCACTGCTTCGCGGGGAGAGGGGAGTAAACACTTGGCCTTCCTACAACCTACACATCACAAACTCACCCAGCTATACCATGCGTTGTGCCAACGCCTCGATGACCGGCATGTGGCCGTCACGGACGCCGAAGATGACCTCGTCGCAGCCGGCATCCCGAAAGCTCTCGATGACGTGCAGCGCCCGGTCGAGCGAGGAGAGCGGATCGACAGGAGCGATGAAAATCCCGACCGAGCGTTTGATCTCGGATGGGTCGCGGCCAATATCTTCGCAGGCGGCCTCGAGATCGGCGAAGCGCGCGCGAACATAGTTGGGGCTGCCAGCGACGTTATAGTGATCGGCGTATTTCGCGCAGAGTCTCATCATCCTTGGGCGCGTGCCGCCGATCATGATCGGAATATGCCCATTGACCGGTTTGGGAACGCAGGGAGCCTGATCGAGTGTGAAGTACTGCCCCTCGAACGACGCGTACTCTTCGGTTTCGAGCAGGCGCATGATTTCGAGCTGCTCCTCCAGCATCGACACGCGTTCTCCTGCCGCTGGATAGGGGAGGCCAAAGGCTAGAATGCTCGCGGGCCGTATAACCCGCGCCAAGCCCCAGCGTGAAGCGTCCATCAGTCATCTGGTCAAGCGCCAACGCTTGTTTCGCCAGCATAGACGGGTGGCGAAATGTAACTGGAGAAACAATCGTCCCAGTCATTACTCGTGTCGTCCGGCTGGCGACCCCGGCCATCAGCGTCCAGCATTCGGTCATCGGTGTCAGAGGTGGCGGAGCGTTCGGGTCGGTCGGTTCCGGAACTCCCGACTCGGTCGTGTAGCCTTCGGTCATAATGTGGTCGCTCATCCAGAGTGAATCGAACCCCATTGCTTCTGTGTCGGCCCAGAATTTCTGTACCGCGGACCAGCTCCAGCGGCTGCCAGTGGTCAATCCCAGTTCTACGCCATGATCGGTCGTCGGCATGTTGCGCTCCGTTCCTGCATTCGTGCTCGCTGAAACATCCTAGCCTGAAAAGCGTTCGGGGCAGATAGCGGGCTGCCTGCTATCTACCGTAACCGCATTAATACGCCAGGGGAGGGGCAACGGGGCGCTGACCTCACGCGCAAGCCGGAATGATGTCCACCATCGGGCCGACCGCGTGCGTCTTAAGCCTCGATTATCCGATCGAGCGTGTTGAGCGCCCAGCCGCCGTGGGCAACTTCACGACGGTCTGGGAGGGCATTGACAGAGAACCATTGCGGTAGGTCCAGATAGGCGGCTACAACGATGGACGGGGACGCAAGACAATTGACCGCAAAGTGGAGAGCGAGATGCCAGGTGCGATCCCTACCGGTGAACGATTCCGCGAAGACCAGGCGAACGGAAACATCCTCAAGGCCGAGTTGATCGCGGAGAATTCTGCGGGCGCCATCCTCGGGATCCTCGCGCTCAAGTAAAAGGTCGTTTGGGAGGAAAAGACCCTCCTGACCGTCATAGGCCTCTGGCTCGCGGTAACGGGTCATTAGAACTGAATCGTCGTGGAACAATGCGACATCGACCACGAGTTTCACATTATGCGGCGCTTCCATCGTCTTCACTCCTTCGCGTTCGTTTCCTGTCAACACGTTACTCCTCCAGCCTCCCGGCCACCGGCCAGACGATCTGAGTGACATAGTCTCCTGGTTGCAACCCGCTGGTTGGTGAGGTCAGATAGATCTCGCGAGGCGGTCCCGAGGGCAAGCGCCTCTGTTCCTGGAGCGAGCGGGCAAGCATGCGATATGCCGCGCCGAGTGACTCATAGGGGCCGCGATGAGTCAGAACGCCAGCAGTTCCGCCAGATAATTCCCGCCCATCAAGCGGAGCGTCCGGATCACTGGCACATGCGACCGGCAGACCAACTTCTACATCGAAACCATCCCCGCCTGCCGGCAGGTGATAAATCGCGAATGGCGGCCCGATGGGAGCGATCGACGCGGTAATCGTCCACCGGTAAAGCTGGCCGATAGTTTCCCCGGTGTAAACGCCAACGTCGTCTAACGAACGGTGTTCGCGACGGCTGATAATCTGTTGCGGCACAAGCTCGGCGAAGTCGACGTCGCCAGAAGGAAAGTCGCCACCGCCTTCGACGTGAGCGATGAGCTCGTCGAGGTAAGCCAGGGAACGACGCTTCTCGGCAATCTCCTCGTTAATCCGGCTCCGATGCCTGTCCAGCAGTCCAGGCAGATCGCACGATCCCACGCTACCAAGGACCTCAGCAATTTCATTGAGCGGCATGTCGAACGCACGCATGAGACGGATCACCTCAGCAAGTGGGGCCTGCTCGACGCGATAGTAGCGATAACCGCTCGAAAGATCGACGTAGGCTGGTGGGAGCAGACCGCGCTCGTCGTAATAGCGCAACATGCGCACCGAAAGTCGGGTGATAGTCGCGAACCTCCCAATTGGCATCAAGTCGCTCACCGCCCGATCCCTTCGTCAAATGAAGTATTGGGTCTGACATGATGTCAGAGTCAAGATCGGTTGCGATTATCAGCTTGCAGCAGATCGCTTGGAAACGGTTGTGGAATGTTTCACAACCTGCATGCTAGACTTCCCCACCGGGCGCTGGAGAGCCAGTCGCCATCCTCTCGGGGGAGAGTTATGACGGGGAAGGACAATAGCAGTATGCCGCGACGGGTGCCGGGTACCCCTGGGGTGAGGCTCGCCCTGTTTGCCCTGATATTGCTAATCATTCCAGCACTTCTGACTGCCTGTGGCGGGGCTAGCGACAATCCACAAACGACGATCGACCCAGCTGGCTCAGCATCCAGCGACATCAATAGCATCTATAACTTGCTCTGGGTGCTGGCTGCCATCGTATTTGTGCTTGTTGAAGGCGCCCTCCTC
The DNA here is from genome assembly GCA_963745675.1 of uncultured Chloroflexia bacterium. Lineage (GTDB taxonomy): Bacteria > Chloroflexota > Chloroflexia > Thermomicrobiales > CFX8 > JAUIIK01. Next base: position 220,967 of record CAVUYM010000008.1, on the reverse strand, counting down.
TTCGCGATCTTCAAATTCCGCGGCAATAAGAAGCTGATAAATGGGCGTCCGGCGCCGGTCCATGGCAATACGCGCCTTGAGATTATCTGGACAATCATCCCGGCCGTCATCCTCGCGATCATCGCCATCCCAACGATTCAGGGTATCGCGACGCTTGCAGAAAAGGATGACAACGCATTCCATGTCCGTGTCATTGGTAACCAATTCTTCTGGGAGTTCGAGTACACCGATATCCTTGGACCAGACGGAACTCCGCTCAAAGTCGCCAACGAATTCCATATCCCTGTCAATACACGTGTCGAGATCACGTTGCATTCGAATGACGTTATTCACTCGTTCTGGGTGCCCCGGCTAGCCGGCAAGACAGACGTCATTCCAGGTCGCAACAACCACATGTGGCTCCAAGCGAACGAAATCGGAACCTTCAACGGTCAGTGCGCGGAGTTCTGCGGCAGAGAACACGCAAAGATGCGTTTTACTGTTGTCTCCGACAGCGAAGCTGACTTCAACGAGTGGGTCGCAAACAGCAGGAGCCTGCCCTCTGATCCAGCTGAAGCTGGACTACAGATAGTAGAGTCTGTCTGCGCCGGCTGTCATACGGTTGCCGGCACCTCGGCGGCGGGCAAAGTTGGACCAGAGCTTACGAATTTTGCGAACCGGGCTCAGATTGCTGGTACGGTCGATAACAATGAGGAAAATCTGCGGAAATGGCTCAATAATCCGCAGGATGTCAAGCCCGGCACGGCAATGCCGACACTCGGTCTAAGCTCAGGCACAGATCGACGCGCTAGTTGTCTATCTGTACACGCTTGACACCCCATGAGGCTAACGGCGACGCTCGTATCACCGGCCCACGGCTTCGTGGGTCGCGGCTAGGACGCTCGGAGGAGCAGATATGGCTACCCAGATCTCTACTGCTGGCCAGATCGTTTCGGTCGATTCATTTGCCTATCCAAAGGGCATCTGGAGTTGGCTGACAACGGTCGACCACAAGCGCATCGGCATCCTCTACCTTGTCACATCGCTCATCTTATTCGTTGTAGGAGGCATAGAAGCCCTTCTGATCCGCATTCAACTCGCCCAGCCGAACAATACCTTTGTCTCCGCCGGCACCTACAATGAACTATTCACGATGCACGCGCTGACGATGATATTCGGAGCGGTAATGCCGCTATCAGCCGCGTTCTTCAATCTTCTCGTCCCCTTGATGATCGGTGCCCGGGACGTCGCGTTTCCCCGTCTCAACGCATTCTCCTACTGGGTGTTCCTTTTCGGCGTCCTCCTGATGAACTTCGGTTGGATCCACGGCGGCGCGCCGGACGCGGGATGGTTCGCCTACGCCAACCTAACGTCACAACAGTTCTCAACTGGCATGGGCGTCGACTACTGGGTCGTCGGCGTTCAAGTGCTCGGTCTGTCGTCGATGGCGGCCGCGTTCAATTTCATCGTGACCATCATCAACATGCGGGCTCCTGGAATGACAATGATGCGCATGCCCGTCTTTATATGGATGACGCTGATTGTCGCGGTCCTGATTGTCATGTCTTTCCCGGCACTGACCGTTGGAACGACGCTGCTGATGTTCGACCGCTGGTTCGATACGGTCTTCTTTGTCCCGGAAGCGAACGGGCAACCACTACTCTGGCAACACTTATTCTGGGTCTTTGGGCATCCAGAGGTATACATTTTGATATTACCGGCGATGGGCATCGTATCCGAGGTGCTTCCAACATTTTCGAAGAAACCTCTCTTTGGCTACACCGCAGTCGTCTTCGCAGGTGTCGCTATCGCCGTCCTAGGGTTCAGCGTCTGGGCCCACCATATGTTCACTGTTGGCATGGGCCCCGTCCCGAACGCAGTCTTTTCCGTCGCAACGATGCTGATTGCCATACCAACAGGTATCAAGATCTTCAACTGGATCGGCACTATGTGGGGTGGTGATCTTCATTTCAACACGCCTATGTTAATGGCCATAGGATTCGTCTCGATGTTCATCATCGGTGGCATTTCCGGCGTAATGCATGCGTCGCCACCGGTTGACTCCCAGCAGCAGGACAGCTACTTCATCGTCGCGCACTTCCACTACGTCCTGTTTGGAGGATCGATCTTCGGGCTATTTTCCGGCTTGTATTACTGGTGGCCGAAGTTCTTTGGACGGATGCTAAGCGATGGGCTTGGCAAGGTTCATTTCTGGCTCATGCTGATTGGTTTCAATGCCACCTTCTTCCCGATGCACTGGCTCGGCGTCATCGGTATGCCCCGCCGCATCTACACGTATGACGAGGGCCTCAACTGGGATTTCTGGAACTTATTCACGACCATAGGTGCATTCATTATCGCGCTTTCGGTTGCGGTATTCGTCGTCAATGCCTTGATGAGCTTCCGCAAGCCGCAAGATGCGCCCGATGATCCCTGGGATGGCGCGACATTAGAGTGGGCGACAAGCTCACCGCCGCCAGCCTATAACTTTGCTGAAATTCCCGCGGTCACCAGCAATATTCCGCTCTGGGATAAGAAATATCCCGAGGTTTACGGTCACGGCGCGCAGGTAGAAGAGGCCACGCACGCGGATGCACACGACGATCATCACGAAATCCATATGCCGAACGCGTCCTACTGGCCGCTCGTCACGGCGTTTGGGTTGTTGCTCGGATTCGCCGGCTTCATCTCCACCTTTGCGCTGAGCTTTGTCGGTGTAGCAGTGCTGTTTATTGGCGTCTACGGCTGGGTGCTCGAGCCCGCCTTCGGCGAACCGGATCACCTTTACTAATAGGCGGGGGGAACGAAGCAGGATGGCTGCACAACAGGACGCGGTGCGTCCACCGATTCGGCAAAACATCATCGAACACCCCACTTCGACCGGGCTCGACAGTCGCAAAATTGCGATGTGGTGCTTCCTTGCTTCAGACTGCATGTTCTTCGGTTCGCTGATTACCGCCTATCTCGTGTCACACAACCGCGCTGCTGTTCCGCCATATCCAAATGGCTTCTTTGATATCCCATTCACTTCGGTGAGCGCGTTCGTGCTGCTGATGAGTTCGGTCGCAATGGTGTTGGCTCTAGCCGGAATTCAGAAGGGTGACCTGCGACGCTTCCGCATCTGGATCGTCACAACCGGTCTGCTCGGGCTCATCTTCCTCGGCGGCCAGATTTACGAATTCACCGAGTTCCATCATGAGGGTTTGAGTCTAGATACCAACTTGTTTGGTTCGTCTTTCTATACTTTGACCGGCTTCCACGGCGCGCACGTTACCGTCGGCGTCATCTGGCTCTTTAGTCTCTTCTTCGCTTCCTTCCGAGCGCCATTGGTGACAAAAGAGAAATCACTCAATGTCGAGATTGCCGGCCTCTACTGGCACTTCGTCGACATCGTCTGGATCATCATTTTTGCCGTTGTCTACCTGATTCAATCGGCATAGCGCACGAAGGGGTCCCACGCATGGCCAGTCAGGAACTGCACCTTCACAAAGAACACGCCCATCCCGATGCGCGCGAATACGCGATGATCGGATCGATTTTGACAGTCGTGACCGGCTTCGAAGTAGCGCTCTACTTTTTCACCGGAGTTGCTCATGCCACGTTGGTTGGCTTTCTGATAGTACTGATGATCTTCAAGTTTGTGATGGTCGTTGGCTGGTACATGCATTTGCACTTCGATCACCCCTATTTCACCTGGATTTTTGCTGGTGGATTGCTCATCGCCATTGGAATTGTGCTCGCACTGGCCACCCTTTTCGGCGTTTTCACCGGCGGAGAAGACATCATCCGCCAGCTTCCAGTTGGCGAGGTACACTAGCCACGTCGAGCGATCGGCAACGGTGCGATCCTTCGGTTGTGAAGCACTGCAAATTTCATTCCTTGCAAGCTGAGGGTGGAGCCTGTCTCCCCCTTCATGCGTATTCGATCCCATTGAAACCGTGCCTCATTTGTATCCGGCCAACATGAGATTTCAGGTAGCGACGAACGAGATCAAGCCAGTCTCGCTTCTGAGCTGGCAATTCGACGTGCCCGTCATCATCGGCATAGTCGGGTCTGCGGCTATCTATCTCTGGATAACATCGCCTTCGGAACGCCAACGTTATCCCGAAAATGCGCCGCCGTCAGCAGCTCAGATGGCCAGCTTTTTCGGCGGGTTGCTTGCGTTTGCCATCGCGCTGTTGACGCCCCTTGAACCGCTCTCCGACGATTACCTGTTGAGCGCCCACATGATCCAGCACATTCTGCTGACGATCGTGGGCCCTCCACTCATCCTGCTCGGTATTCCCAGTTGGCTCTACCGCGTCATCGCTCAAGCAGTCGGGCCTGTCTGGACAGCCTGGAGATTCGTGACCAGGCCACTTCTCGCCTTCGTTCTTTTTAATCTGACTTTCGCACTCGTGCATTTCCCGTCCTTCTACAACCTGGCCTTGCGCAACCAGAATGTGCATATCTTCGAGCACGTTCTCCTGTGGAGCACTGCTTTCATCGGTTGGTGGCCGATCCTCGCGCCGGATGAGGATCTTGGCGCGTTGTCCCCTCCGCTCAAAGGACTCTTCCTCCTCGGCAGTACTATCCCAGGCCAACTTGTCGGCGCGTTGCTAACCTTTTCCGGTAGCGTTGTCTATCACGAGTACGAGCGTGCGCCGCGTCTCTGGGGAGTCTCACCGCTGGTCGACCAACAGCTCGGCGGGCTATTGATGTGGGTTCTAGTTGGAACGTTTTTCCTCGCGGCCGCCCTGATCACCTTCGGTCGCTGGGCCAGCGCGCAGACAGCCGCTGACCGTGCGCGAACTCCTCGGCATTCTACGAGTCATCCTGACTAGACAAAGGGCCGCCATGTCAGGATCTGATAAATGCAGGAATTTATCCATGTGCCGTCCGAAGCCAGCGGATCCGTTCAAGCATCCGCATGCGACCTGCGTCCCATCGCTCTCCCAGCGTAAAATTGTGACACTGAGGCCGGAATAACGATCGCATGCGGTCGTGCAGATCAGCCAGGCAAAAGGATTCGAGAATCGTCGACAGATTGACCTGTTGCCCCGAAATCGAGAATCAGATCAACTTCCCGGTAAATGCGGGAATGAATGTGGAGTTAGTTATGGACCAGCCAACTGCAACCCAGCCAAATACTCGCATCGCCCGCGATTCGCTTGGTGAGATGCAAGTTCCAGCCGAGGTTCACTTCGGCGCCAGTACGATGCGGGCATCGATCAATTTCCCGATCAGCGGCATCCGCTTTTCGCGTCGGTTCATTCAGGCGCTTGGACAGATCAAAGGTGCGGCGGCGCAGGTCAATGAGGACATCGGCCTACTTGATGCCGAGTTGGCGACGGCGATTGGAGAGGCTGCTCGCGAAGTCGCGACGGGCAAGCTGGATGATCAGTTTGTACTCGACATCTTCCAGACCGGTTCCGGGACATCGACCAACACCAACGCGAACGAAGTCATTGCATCGCGCGCCAACGAGCTCCTGGGCCATGCTCGTGGATTGAGCTCTCCGGTTCACCCTAATGACCACGTCAACATGGGCCAGTCGAGCAACGACGTCATCCCTTCGGCGATACACCTGGCGGCGCTCAGCGCGATCCACGAGGATCTGCTCCCCGCTATTCACCACATCGAGAAAAGCCTCAAAGCCAAGGCTGACGAGCTAATGCCAGTCATCAAGACGGGCAGGACTCATCTCCAGGACGCGACACCGATCCGGCTGGGACAGGAGTTCCTCGGCTACGCCAGCCAGTTCGAACTTGGCCGGGAGCGCCTGCGGGGCGCGATCGAGCGAGCTTCAGGAGATTGCCCTCGGCGGGACAGCCGTCGGAACAGGTATCAATACACATCCCGAATTCTCCAGCCGAGTCTGCGAACTGCTCAGCGAGTGGAACGGCTTTACCGTCTCCGAATCACGCCATCATTTCCAGGCGCAGAGCACGATAGATGGGGTTGTCGCCACGAGTGGCGCACTCAAGACGATCGCGGTCAGCATCACGAAGATCGCCAACGATATTCGCTGGCTTGGATCTGGACCGAGGGCCGGCATCGGTGAAATTGAAATCCCCGCCGTGCAGCCCGGCTCGTCGATCATGCCCGGCAAGATCAACCCGGTCATCGCGGAATCGGCGGTAATGGTCGCGGCTCAGGTGATTGGCAACGACGCAACGATTGCGATTGCCGGCGCGTCCGGTAACTTCGAGCTCAACGTCATGCTTCCGGTCGCAGCCTATAACTTGCTTCAATCGATCGAGCTGCTCGCGAATACTTGCGTGAATCTGACCGATCGCTGCATTGCCGGGATCAAAGCGACGAGCCAGGGACCGGACATGGTTGAGAGGGGTCTGATGATCGGCACCGCGCTCGCGCCGGTCATCGGCTACGACGCAGCTGCCGCCATCGCCAAAACCGCGGCCGCCAGCGGGCGCACGATCCGCGAGGTGGCTCGGGAGAAGACGGACCTCAGCGACGAGCAACTCGACGAGATCCTCGATCCACTCCAGATGACAGAACCATCGGGATAGACATCAGACTACGTAACCTGGCGCGGTTGGGATATTCGAACTTCAATCCGCGATGGCCGTCGATGATAAGGGAACCATTGGTCGTGGGCCGTTGAGCAGTTCGTCAAGTGGCTACCCTGCGGGGTCAGAGACACCGTGGTCGGCGATCCCGAACAGCTATCAATTCTCTATGGATGGCGAATTGCAGTTGTTTACAGCGCGTTGCTGAATTCTCGACGGCGACCAATCAGGTCACATCTGGTAGGGATGGAGTTTATCTCCACCCGCGTACGTATGCGATGATGTTGCCGGGTGGAGACAAGCTCCACCCCTACGAATCCTAGCTGAATTGGCTCCTTTGAGCCTGCACGAATACCGCCATATGCGCTAAGAGGAATTGGACTTCGCTCTCCAATCAGACTGCAGCGCCGCCAAACTCGCGCAAACATACAAGCACACCGGCGCGACTAATCGTGATGATGTCATCATCCTCGATAAGATTGGCCGCTGCGAGTTGCTCGAGATGGTCGACAGCTGCCTCGATTTCTTTGCCGGTTGTTGCGTGCCGTAATTGACCGTTATCGTGGCGGACTTTATAAGGTACGTAAACAAAACTGTTAATCGGAAGCGCCTGGAAACACTCCCACATCTGCCGTAGGACATCATAGGCTGGTGGAGACATCAAAGGTGCCGGGGGTTCGACTCCAAACGCTGACAGCCGCAGTTCCTGGGGCAGCGAACCTAGCGTCAGGTCGATCTGGTGCTTCTTCTTACAAAGGGGACAATCGAGCTCAACGCCGACCAGGACACCATCAAGAGTGTGAATCGTCCCTATTTTGTCGTTACATGTGTCGCAATGCCATTCCTCGCGGTGGATCATATAGTCTTCCACCATCCACGGCATGCGTCGATACGGAAGATAGGAGCGGTTCCCATCCGAGCGACAGCTGACGCCGATCTGCACGCGGGCATCCACATCTGTGGTGCGATTGATCTGGACCAATGTTCTGCCATTGCAGTCGCAGGAATAACCGCCGAGGATAGCTTCTTCGAAGCCTGTCGGATTGCTCACTCGAGCAACGACCCACTCACCGCTTGATTGAGTTTGATCCTGAGAGGGAAGACGCCGCGTCAGCGGCCCGGTGGCGCGTGTATTAGTGGCTATCATGCTTTTCTCCGACGAATCATCTGGTCTTGCAATAATCGATGGATTAGCTCCATATGCACTTAAAATCCTACGCACGAATGCCCGATCTGGTGAGGTTCCTGAGTCACATTACGGTCTGTACATTGGTATCGCGCTACCAGTTCACAATTGCTTAATCATTTTGACAGCGACTATTGTCGGCGCTAGGCTGCTCAATTGTCAGTAAGCGATGACGTATCTGGGAGGATAGAGGCTATACATCTTTACAGCGTATTTACCAAACGGATTCAGGCGCTGTCATCTATTCTTAAACAGGCTCTAGTTCCGGCCAACGGTTTCGAAACTCCGAACAGTTATTCCAGGAGAGAAAAAAACTCATGAGTAGTGGATACAATCGCGTGACCAGACGCAATGTCCTCAAGGCGGGAGCTGCGGAATTCAGCGCCGGCGGAGCTGCGCGAGGCAGTAGCCCATACGGCGGACACTTCTCGCCGCATGCCGACGAGCTTGAAGAAACGTCGATCGCAGAACTCCAGTCAAGAATGGATTCCGGCGAACTCACCTCTCGGCAGCTCGTCGGCATGTATCTGGAGCGCATCCACGCGCTGGACTCGAGTGGGCCAGGACTGAACTCTGTCATCGAGCTCAATCCGGACGCATTGCAGATCGCAACCGAGCTTGATCGGGAGCGGGCCGCCGGCAATGTTCGCGGACCTCTTCATGGCATCCCAATCGCGGTGAAAGACAATATCGACACAGCTGATCGGATGAATTCGCGTGCAGGTTCGCTCGCGCTTGTCGATTCACGTCCATTGCAAGACGCGACCGTCGCAGCAAAACTGCGCGAAGCGGGCGCGATCATCATCGCGAAGCTGGGGCTCAGCGAATGGGCGAACTTCCGCGGCAATAACTCCTCCAGCGGTTGGAGTGCAGTTGGCGGACAGGTGCGCAATCCATACATCATCGACCGCAATCCATGCGGATCGAGTTCCGGTTCGGGAACGGCACCTTCGGCCAGCCTCGTGGCAGCTGCGCTCGGTACCGAGACTGATGGCTCGATTGTCTGCCCATCAACGGCCAACGGGCTCGTCGGGATCAAGCCGACGGTCGGTTTGACCAGCCGGGCTGGCGTCGTACCTATCTCGCACACCCAGGATACGATCGGTCCCATGGGGCGCACCGTCGCCGATGCAGCCGCCGTCCTCAGCGCGATAGTTGGACCAGACGACCGCGACGAAGCGACAGCCGACGCTCAAAACATTAGCGAGGATTACACCAGCTTCCTGAATCCGGATGGGCTCAACGGCGCACGCATCGGTGTCGCCCGCGAATTATTCGGCTTCAGTCAGGAAGCCGATCGGGTTATGGTACAAGCGATCCAGGCGATGGTGGACGCTGGCGCAACAATCATCGATCCAGTTGAGCTTCCGAATCTGGCTGAAATCAACAGCAGCGGCGCGGAATTTCAGGTACTACTCTACGAGTTCGCGCCCGATATGGAAGCCTATCTGGCAGGTCGCACGGACAACTCACCAAAGACCCTCGCGGACCTCGTCGCATTCAACAAGGCGCACTCCGGCGTCGAGTTGAAATGGTTTGGTCAAGAACTCATGGAGCAGGCAGCCGCACTGCCCGGCCTGAACGATCCAGACTATCTTGCGTTCCTGAAAACAAGCCGAGATGGTTCGAGGGCGCAGCTCAACGAAGCGTTGGACGGCAACGAGCTTGACGCCTTGATCGCGCCGACTGGTTCCCCGGCATGGCCGATTGACCTGATAAACGGCGATCGCTCCGGCGGTGGCAGTTCGTCCGCTGCGGCCCGCGCTGGATATCCGCTGGTAACGGTTCCAGCCGGATACGTCTTTGGGTTACCGGTAGGCGTCACTTTCATGGGTCGTGCCTGGGACGAAGGAAGGCTGATTACCCTTGCGTCTGGATTCGAAGCGGCGACGCAAATCCGTCAAGCGCCGCACTTCCTCACGAGTCACAATTGGTAGCACAGTGAATATCTTATGACCTGTCACTTCCCGTAGTTTCTGGGAGGTGGTAGTTCATCTCGGACCTGAGTTTGAAGCTGGCAGATAGTGGAAGGAGGGCTGACGAATCTAACGCCATCGACGACGGAGAAAATGGATCATTCGCTTGAGTGATCGCCATCACTTGATGAACGTTTATTGCTAACCGTATAAGGCTGGGAAGAAACAAACTCACGCCAGAGTCGTTGCACCCAGTAAAGCAAACCCATCGAAGCCTATCCCTTACTCCGGTTCCAAGGCCTATGTCCCGGAACGCTCGACATCGAATGCTTCTCCGAATCTCAGGATCGACGTCAATCAAGAATACATTGATGGGCAATATGCTCACATAGTACACAGGTCGTACTTGTTTGTGCTATATTCCTTTGACTAGACTAATAATTATGCGCGCACCTATGTTTGGATTGATCAGGCGGCCAATTACGCTTTATGCCCGAACGGGTGACGAGCTCGGTGTTGACGCCGGCGGAGAGTCAACCTGAATCGGATTGCGCGCAATTTCGTCTCATCGAGCATTACCAGGCGATGACTGGTAGGCGATCACATCGGACAGTCCAGAAAACGTTTCTCGACAATCACAGAATGAATCCTTGGGGAAACGAACGAACCACTTCGATTACTAGAAGTGGTTCGTCCATGGTGCATGCAACTAAAAGTGCGCCTCACGACAACGTGATGAGGTATCGTCGCTCGATCCTCCGTCAGTTAGCAGGACATCCTATCAGTGCGATGGGCGATCGTCAGGAACTGGTGTAGCGATTAAGTCGCTGCTGGATGAGCGGGGGATTCGTGCACTCCACTTCATACGATTGCGATGCGTTGAACTCCAGGAACAATCCTTTGAGCCAGCGCGAAAATGCCACCATCGGTCCGTCTCCTTACGGTCGGTTACGCTACTTGCTCCTCCAGTGGCACAGCGTCCAATCTCGCCACCAGGATCATCACATCCGTGTACCCAAATACTAGCGCCCTGTGACATTTAGTCGTGAGGTACGAAAGTGGTAGTGGCGCTTATCCGATCGTTAGCTGAAGGACCGCGGATAACACGTTCGAGCGAATACTCGTCGATTCATCCAATTCGACAGCTGGTTTTTTTTATCGTCGCAATAGACACCATGCCGGCCGCGATGAACGGTGCGGCAACCGCCCGGCCAGCCAAACGAGCACCTTCGAAGACGTAACCACGCGCCTAGAGCAATGCCCCGATTGCACAGGTACCGATAACGCGCAATAAGTGGTGAGCTGATCGGGAATGTTGCGAAGCCCCCTCCGATTTTGGACCGGAGGGGGCCACGCTCCCCCTGTAACAAGTAGCTTGCTAGCTAGTTTGGTGAGCCCTGTTGAGATTTGAGGACAACGTCAAGTGTCCGCATCGCACTCGCGAACTCGGGACTGCGCATCATACCCATCATCTCCCGCATGCTCATCTTCTCGGGTCTGTCATGCGAGTCGTCATAGGCCTTGTTCAGATCTGGCGCGGTATGCATTGCCAGGTTGAAGAAGGGCTCATACTTGAGCTGGCTCAGGACACCCATGACCATCATTAGATTGGCAACCATGCCCATCAGATCCGGGCGTGTGAGTGCGCTGAAGTTCTCGTCAAAATCCTCGAAGATCGCGTTCAGTGCCGCAAGTGTGCCGCTGTCGGCCAGGCTGTCAACAAGATCAAGGGCCTGGAATAGGCCATCGGAGCTTTGCGCGACACGCGCGACGATGGCGTCATATGCTTCACGCTCAACGTCAGACAACTGCGTGCTCCCGTTTGCTGTCACTGGATGCTCCTTTCTTGCTGATTGCATGACCAGAGCCGAAGAGATTCGCGAACCACCATTTTTCGAAGGCGACCTTGACCGCTCGGAAGGAGCGCATACCGCCGAGCATCCGGCAATCGGGGTGCTCGGCACGCCCATAGAGTTTGTCGGTGAAATCACACCAGACAGCCGCACCCATATAGCCGGTGTCCATCACGCAGACGCCGACCATGTTGTAGAGCTCGCCCATGAACGCGCCGCGCATATCATCCATGATCTCAGTCGCGACGTGATCCGCCTGGAAGTGGGCGAAGACGCCGGCCATCCCGAGCCCGATCGTCGGAGCAACGACATCGCCAATGCCGTAAACGTTCTCGTATAGCGGCGACTGCATCGACGGCAGGACGACGTCCATATATCCGTTGGCGGCTGCCAGCGGAGAGTTGCGAATGACCTCGGGCGCCTGGTGGCTCGGGATCATCACCGCAAAGTCGTAGGGCAGGCTGCGGCCATCCTGAGATCGAAGCATCTGAGCGTCACGATCATGCGTTGCAAGCTCGAAACCGCCTTCGAAGCCGACATTGAAATCCTTCATGAACTGGGTGAAGCCATCGACCATGAGTGGTCCGAACGTTTCCATCGGCTTCGCCCAGGGATGGAAGACTGTGATCTTGGTCTTGTCGGAGAAGTGACGCTGATCGGAAATGTAACGGAGCATGAAGGCCACTTCAAACGGCGCGGGCGGGCATCGATAGGGCCAGGAGATCGGACCAACGACGACGTTGCCGCCCTTGAAGTCGCGCAGTCGTTCGCGCATCGAGAGCGCGTGGTTGAGTTCCCAGGGCGCCTCGAAACCGGCTGTCCGACCGTCCTCCTGAAGTTCTGCGCCAAGGGCGACGATGAGGTAGTCGTACTCGTAGGAACCGGCGTCTGTTTCCACGATGCGATGTTCGGGATCGAGCCGGGTGACGCTGGCCTGAACGACGGTCGCCCCATAGCGGTCTTCGAGCATCTTCAGCGGCCTACGGACATCGTCCGGATGGCGCTTACCGGTCATCACCCAGAGATAGCTCGGGCGATATTCGTGCCAGGGACTACGATCAATCAGGATGATTTCGAGTTCGCCGGGGTCTGCCCATTTCGATAGCCGGCGAACGGCCACCACGCCACCGCTGCCGCCACCGAGAATCACTACCCGTTTCATATGCCACCAACTCTCACACTTGGTCAGCTGGCTGGACAGAATTCCACAGCCGCCTGCATCGTGACATGGTGGCTGTTCCAGAGGCACAACAGATACGGTAGCTTCATTACAACTTCGTGAAAATTGCAGCGGCGCACACTGGCTCGAAGGTCGCTACGTACGACCGAATCGAACAGTAAGATTAGGAATCCGGTACCGAAATGCTCGACGACCAGGCGCAAATCGAAGCGCTAACGCGCGGGTGGTAGCAGCCGGTTGCGATGCTTAGGTTAGCCGGCACATGGTGAAGCGTGCTGATTACGGCTCGATGCGTTGAACTGTCGCGACGCGGTCAAAGTGTCGGTCGAAGGAGACGACTTCCTCGATCCCGGCCCGCTCTATCAGCGCCACATGATATGCGTCAGCAAACGGAAGGTTCTGGTCAACATAGTAGCTGAACGCCCGTCGGAAGAGTGGTTTACCCGGCAGCTCGATGCCGGGAAGTTCAATGAGCGGCAAGACCAGATCGCGAATCATCTCCTTCGGCTGCCGGTAGAAGCTCTGGAGCGTAAACACCACCTCGAAGACGACGGTATCCGCGGTTTGCACCCGGAACTCGCCACGCTCCACTCGCTCAAGATAGGCGGTTGAGCGCGGGGAGTGGTCTTCGTGGTCGTTGAGCAAATGACGCAGGAAGATGTTCGTATCGAGAAATGGAGCGCTCACTCGGCAACGCCAGTACGCTCGATCCCATCTCGAGCTATCGCTCGTTCGGCGATGTCTCGGAACTCTTCCGCAGACGGCGCCGGGAGCGTTGTCTTCACGGCACCCGCCGAACGCCTGACCACGCTGCCCAGGCGCCTGACATGCACCTCGTCGTCGACGAGTTCGAAGAGCACTCGATCGCCCTCTTCCATATCGAGTGCTCTTCGCATCTCGGCTGGAATCGTCACTTGCCCTTTGCGCGTCATGACGCCGGTCTGGTGCATCCTGACAACACCTTTCACATGTACTACCACATGACAAGTGTACTACGCTCAATACTCAGTCCAGCTCTCATCCTGGGTCAACTCACGCTAGAATAAAGCCCGAAGGCGCTAGCGAACTGCAAGGGTATAGTGATGGTCAAGCAAGACGAACGAACCGATACGGCCGCGCTCGGCAGGGCCATCCGGCAAGCCGAAGCCTCGATGGCGACGAACGAGCCCTGGGATCCCGGCGTCACCAGCGGGCTGCGATCCTACCCACCGGCTGACCAGTGGGATGACTGGACCGAGCTGGACCCGAAGGCCTGGCCGGAGCGGGTCGAGCGGCGCTACGCGATCGTCCCGACGATCTGCTTCAACTGCGAGGCCGCCTGCGGGCTGCTGGCCTACGTCGACAAGGAGACGCTGCGCATCCGCAAGCTGGAGGGCAATCCGCTCCATCCCGGCTCGCGCGGTCGCAATTGCGCCAAGGGCCCGGCCACGGTCAACCAGGTCTACGATCCCGACCGCATCCTCTATCCAATGAAGCGCGCCGGTAAGCGCGGCGAAGGACAGTGGGTCCGTACGACCTGGGAGGATGTCCTGGACGATATCGCCGGACGCATTCGGACAGCCCTGCTCGAAGATCGACATAACGAGATCATGTACCACGTCGGCCGCCCCGGCGAAGACGGCTACATGGAGAAGGTGCTCCAGAGCTGGGGCATCGACGGCCACAACTCGCACACCAACGTCTGCTCGGCCGGCGCGCGCTTCGGCTACGCCAGCTGGATGGGCATCGACCGCCCGTCGCCGGACCACGCCAACGCCAAGTTCATCCTGCTTGATCTCATCGCACCTCGAAACCGGTCACTATTTCAACCCGCACGCTCAGCGGATCATGGAAGGCAAGATGGCCGGCGCGAAGCTGGCGGTCATGGACCCGCGCCTCTCGAACACGGCCTCGATGTCCGACTACTGGATGCCGACCTGGCCCGGCTCCGAACCGACCGTCCTGCTGGCGATGGCGAAAGTCATCCTCGACGAGGGCGGCTACGACCGCGAGTACATCCGCCGCTGGGTCAACTGGGAGAGCTATCTCCGGGCCGAGCGCCCGGATCTCGACGTCTCCGTCGACAGCTTCATCGAAGCCCTGCGCGAACTCTACGCTGACTACACGCCCGAGCGGGCCGAAGAGGAGAGCGGCGTCCCGGCCAAGCAGGTCGTCGATATCGCCCGCCAGATCGCCGACGCCGGATCGCGTTTCGCGACCCACAACTGGCGCTCGGCTTCGGCCGGCAACCTCGGCGGCTGGCAGGTCGCGCGCTGCCTCTTCCTGCTCAACGTCCTGACTGGCTCGGTCGGCACCGAGGGCGGTGTCTCGCCGAATGCCTGGGACAAGTTCGTCCCGACGCCCTGGAGCAAGCCGGGACCGCAGAGCAAGTGGAACGAGATCATGTGGCCGAAGGAATACCCGCTGGCCCACCACGAGATGTCCTTCCTGATGCCGCACCTGATGCGCGACGCCGGTCCCGAACGCAAGATCGACACCTATTTCACGCGCGTCTACAACCCGGTCTGGACCAACCCGGACGGCTTCTCCTGGATCGAGATGCTGACCGACGAATCGAAGATCGGCATGCACATCGCGCTGACTCCGACCTGGAACGAGACGGCCTGGTACGCCGACTACGTCCTGCCGATGGGTCTCGCCCCGGAACGCCACGATAACCAGAGCCAGGAGACCCACGCCAGCCGCTGGTTCGGCTTCCGCCAGCCGGTCGTGCGCGTCGCGATGGAGAAGATGGGCCAGAAGGTCGACTTCACCTGGCAGGCCAACCCCGGCGAGGTCTGGGAGGAAGACGAGCTCTTCATCGAGCTTTCCTGGCGGATCGACCCCGACGGCGACCTCGGCATCCGCAAGCACTACGAGTCGCCCTACCGCCCCGGCGAGAAGATCACCGTCGAAGAGCACTACCGGTGGATGTTCGAGAACACCGTTCCCGGCCTGCCGGAGAAGGCTGCCGAGCAGGGCCTGACGCCGCTTGAGTACATGCGTCGCTACGGGGCATTCGAGGTCGAAAAAGCGACCTACAACTGGAACGAAAAGCAGGTCTTCCCTGACGGCGCGCCAGCCGATATCCGCATCGATCCCAGTTCGCATCTGGCAATGCGTGGCCTGAACGGCTCGACTGAAACCGTCGGAGTCGAGGTCGACGGCGAGATTTACGCTGGCTTCCCAACGCCATCGAAGAAGCTCGAGTTCTACTCCGAGACGTTACGCGACTGGCGCTGGCCGGAATACACCCTGCCGGGCACGATCGAGAGCCATGTCGCCCTCAAGAACATCGACTTCGACGCCGGCGAGATGCTGCTGCTGCCGAACTTCCGGCTACCGACGATCATCCACACCCGTTCGGCCAACGCCAAATGGCTCTACGAGATCTCGCACACCAACCCGGCCTGGGTGCATCCACAGGACGCTGCCCGGCTGAACGTCGCCACCGGCGAGCTAATTCGCGTTGAGACGCAGATCGGCTACTTCGTCGCCAAAGTCTGGGTGACCGAAGGCATCCGCCCCGGCATCGTCGCCTGCTCCCACCACATGGGCCGCTGGCGTCTGGGAGAACCAATGGCGACGGGGGAGCCTGGCAGTGGAACGCTCAACCGCATCGCGTCGGCCAAGGTCGAGATTGAGCCGCAGGGCGACGGCAAGTACGACATGCACCAGATCGAGGGTCCGAAGCCTTTCGAGAGCGAAGACCCGGACACGATGCGGGTCTGGTGGGGCGACGCTGGGGTCAACCAGAATCTGACCTTCCCGGTCCAGCCCGACCCGATCAGCGGCCAGCACTGCTGGCACCAGCACGTCAAGGTCACCAAAGCCCGCCCGACCGACCGCTACGGCGACATCCACGTCGACCTCGCCCGCTCCCGCCAGGTCTACGAACAGTGGAAGTCGCTCACCCGCCCGGCCCCCGGCCCCAACAACCTCCGCCGCCCGCTCTGGTACGCCCGCCCCTACAAGCCCACCGCGGAGATGTTCGTCCTTGCCGAGGAGGAGCCGGAAGAGGCACTGTCTCCTGCGGACTAGCAGGCGGCAAACCTTAGAAGTCGGTGACGGCTTGTCCAAGTAGATTTGGGAACGGATAATTCCTCCTTGAACAGAAGGAGCTATGACATGTCCACGGCACCGCTCACCATCGAACTACCGGCTGAGGTTCTCGAACTACTCGGCTCTACGGAAACAGCCCGGGCGAAGACCCGTCAAGCGATTATCCTGCAACTGCTTAGAGAAGGTGAAATCAGCCAAGGTCGTGCCGCGAGACTCCTCGGAATCACTCGCTACGGCATCTTGGATCTTATGGCCAAGAATCAGATCCCGTCCGGTCCTCAGACACCTGAAGAAATCGATCGAGAAATCCAGGCAGCATTGCGGTTAGCGGATGAGCCATAGAACTCGAATTGCTGTTTCAGATAGTAGTCCCCTCATTCTCTTACTCAGCAGTCAGAAGACTCAAGCTTCTGAGTTTGATCTTCAGCGAGATCCTCATACCACCCGCCGTCTGGCAGGAGGTCGTTGAGTCCGGTGCAGGACGACCTGCCGAGATTGAGGTGCGAAGGGCCAACTGGATTCGGACCGTTCCAGTTGATCTGAACCCAACGGCAGAAGCATCTCTCAGCCGGATAGACCGCGGGGAACGCGAAGCGATTGCGCTTGCAGTGCAGCTAGGCCCCGGACACACACTACTCATGGATGACCGCGCCGGGCGATCATATGCTGAGAGTGAAGGGCTTCAAGTAGTTGGCAGTGCCGGACTACTCGTACACCTGAAACGTCGCGGGCTCATTCAAGCCGTGCGCCCGATTCTTGACGAACTCCAAGCGGCGGGCCTCTACCTGTCGGATGATCTCTATCGACAGCTCCTCACCACCGTGGACGAAGCCCCTATCTGCTAGTTCGTGACCTTCTGCATGCCCTTGGTCATGACCTCCATCGCGTTCCAGAGCGGGCCCTCGTGGAAGGTCCTGAGTCGCCCCATCTGCAAGGCGATCATCATGTACATGCCCCACTTGCCCATCTGCCACAGCCTCGAACCGCGCACGATGTATTCGTTCATCCGCGCTTCTGGAACCTCAACGGCGTGGAGTCGGGTCTCCGGTGAGATGCAAGGGCACCTGTGCGTAGAGCCCGGCGTCGAGCTGCTCCATGATGCACATGCTCAACGGGTCGAACTTTTCGTGCCCCGCTTCGCCCATGACCTCGCCGGCGATGTTGTGCGCGACGGTGCCCGCCATGCCAAGTGCCAGGAACGCCTGCTTCACCGGGAAATCGCCGCCATCCCCGACGACGTAGATATTCTCCATCCCGCGCACCTTCCACGTCTCGGGATCAGCGTGGATGAAGCCGCGGTCATCCGTCGGCATGCTGTCGAAGAGGGTGTGACCAATATACGGCGGAAAGGAGATCATCCAGTCGAAGTCGATGGTCGTGCCATCCTTGTAGAAAGCGCGCTTCGGCTCGACCCGTTCGATCAGCTTCTCGCGGTGGGCCTCGATGCCGCGCCGGTTGAACTCTGCAGTCGTGCGCTCATTGAGCTTCGGCCCGAACGCGGCGATGAAGGACTTCTCGAAGGTCGTCCAGGTGATGCTGAAACTGATCGCGCACCTTCTTCCGCCGCAGGTAGGTCTCCAGCATGAAGACCATCTCGTAGAGCGGCCCGGCGCACTTGTTGTTCTCGGGTACGTTGAAGAGCACATGCTGCTTCTCGCCCCGCTTCGCCCGGTCGATCATCTGTTCGACGGCTTTCGCGAGGTGCAGCGAGTCCTGGAAGCCCCAGATCGTCTCCGAGTTCTCGACCATTCCCGGCACGTCGCTGGGCCGCATGCCGGCACCGGTGGCCAGGATCAGGTGGTCGTAGGGCTGCTGGCGCCCGTTGCTGCGAATGACCCCTGCGGCCGGATCGATCTCGTCGACGTGCCACTCCTGGAACTCGATCCCGCGACTGGCAGCCGCCTTCCGGAGTCCCAGATGGGTCATGCGCCGTTGTTTGAAGATGTGTGAGAACGGGGGATAGATGAAGAAGGGCCGCAGCGCGAGCTCGTCGGTTTCAGAAACCAGACACGACCTTCGCCTTGTCGCCCAGCCTGTTCACGAGGCTGGCGGTCGTTTCGACGCCACCCATGCCTCCCCCAACAACCACAATGACCGGTGCCTGTGATGCCATCTCCGGATCCTTTCCGTGCGTCGGGTGCCTGCAATGATCGCATATTGGAGAACCTACACCCGGCTTCAATGCAATTGGGTATGTGTCGACACCGACGCAGTACCGTGTCATGCGGCGTTTCACGCACCCTTACCTGTTTGATCCTATGCGAATGGGCGTAACAATCGCACCCGGTTGCAGTCCCTGAGAAATGTCAATACCATTACAGTCGACGTGGTGGCATTCCCTATGTGCTAGATCAGAGGCATCTAGCCCTTCGAGTCCGACGACCCGGATACGATTCGCGTCTGGTGGAGTGATGCAGGGGCCAATCCGTCCCGATCTAGCCAGGCCCGATCAGCGACCAGTGCTGCTGGCATCAGCCTGTCAAGAGACCAGGTCCGGCCAGCACTGCTACGGTGACAACCATGTCGACCTCGAACGCTCGCGTCAGGTCTACGGACAGTGGACAGAGCTGACCCGCCCGGCTCCCGGACCCAACAAGCCGACTGCTGAGATGTTCGTCCTCGCCGAGGACGAGCGGAAAAGGTATTAGCGCCGGTGGACTAAGCCATACGCGAGGCGAGCAAATAGCGGCACAGGGTTCCACTCCACGCTATCGTTTGGACTCGCGCTGCAGGCGGCAAAGCAACTGCAAGATGCGTAGCCGCAAACACTATTGGGGATTGTGTAGCTATAGTCGCGAATTGGGCATGGTCTGGAATAGGAGCGTCAATATGAGCGAAGAATCGTCCGCAGTTCCAAATGTGATTGCGCCGCCTCCGTTGATATTCCTCGGCGCGCTCGTGCTGGGGCAGATCATTCACCTCATCCGGCCCGTCGCCACTCCTGCCTCGATTCCTCGCGCCGGTGCGCTGGATTGGCGGCGCTGGACTCATCGCTGGTGGGCTGGCGGTTGGTTCCTGGGGCTTCCGGACGATGGGACGTGCCGGCACAAGCGTCGCCCCGGGAAAGCCGTCCACCGCACTGGTCGAGGATGGCCCGTTTCAGTACAGCCGAAATCCGCTCTATCTCACATTGACCGCCTTCTATCTTGGAATCAACCTTCTTCGTAACAATCGCTGGGGAGTGATGCTGCTGCCCGCACTCCTCAAAGCTCTTCAGATCGGCGTCATCGAACGCGAGGAAGAATATTTGCGCCAGCGCTTTGGTGACGACTATCGTGCATTCACAGAGCGGGTTCCGCGCTGGCTATGAATGTCATCTCAACACCAGATCAATGACGCGCAAACGCAAGCCATTCGACTTCGAGTCTTACGTCCAGGACATCCAGACGAAGCCGTGCTTTCTCTGTGAGATCGTGGCCGGGAATCCAGAGTACCGCACATCATCTGGTCTACGAGGACGACTATTGCGATCGCCTTCCTGAACAAGTACCCGGTGCTCTATGGCTACACGCTGGTCGCGCCGAAAGAACACCGCGAGCAGGTCACCGGTGACTTCTCCGCTGAAGAGTATCTGGAGCTACAACGCGTCATCTACCGGGTTGCCGAAGCAGTGCGGCTTGCGACCGAAGCCGAACGGGTCTACATCCTCTTGCTCGGCAGCCAGCAGGGCAACAAGCCACGTCCACTGGCACATCGCGCCGCTGCCATCTGGCGTTCCCTTCGAGGATCAGCAACTGGCGGCGCTCAGCATCGAGCGGGGCATCCTCGATCTATCCGGAGAAGAGAAGGTCTGATCTCGCCGAACGCATTAGTCGATCAATACATTCGACATAAATGATCCGGTAATATTCGTGTAAGTCTTCCGTAAGCGATTCCGAAGACCGTCGTAACCTCTTGGCTCCATGCTTCTCTCAATAGATTAGGGAACTATGGTTCCGGAGAGGAAGGAATGGAACATGCGACGATTCTCGGGCATTGCGATCTGGTAACAGCGGCAGTCACTCCTGATCGATTTCGATCAGTTGGGGTTATCGGCAGGCGGTTAGTGGACCGGCATTCTACGTAGATGGCGAACAATATCGCACGGTTGGGACACCGACTGATTTCTCCAACACAGGAGCCCCCGATCACAGCTTCGACATCATCTATGACATTGACGGTGCAGCTCAATGTGCCGAAGCAGCTCCAGGTGACAAGGACTACAATGGCGGGCGCTGGATGGTGATGCACGTAGGGTTCGGCAGACTACGACGCCGCTCTGCCACATATGATACCGAACGATAGCGGAACCTTCGATAGTGCCGAAGAAGTCGAGGCAGCCATTGATGCTGGAGACGCGACTGTCATCGACACCGGCATCCGCTTCGAGTGCCCAGTCATCCCGATGCCACGTGGTCCGAAACACTAGAGCATCTATTGAGTGAGCCTGGTAGCCAATTAGGCTCAGGCACGCCAAACCCGGTCGACGACAACGTCGCCGGGTTTCGTCCTTGTCCAAAAGTTGTTCGATTAATCAGCACCTCCAGTTGAATCGACATGGTCCATACACCTGGAGGGCGCGGCCACGGACGTACCGATTGAAGCGAGCACCGCTGGCCACCGTAACGCCAGTTTGTCATGGCAATTCAGGCAACCTGAGGAGATCCGAACAGAATTTGACCGGCATGTTGAGTGGGTGCGTGACTTCCTTCGCGACGAGCAAGCAAATTCAAGGGCAATGGTTACATCAACCTCCAGACGGAGGAGATCTATGAGCGGCTGGTCGAGGTCAAGAACAGCTACGGCCTGACGAACATGTTCCGCTTCAATAGGAACAGTAGACCGACGCGATCGACGGCTGCGCCAAAGCGTCGCCAGGAAGCAACAGCTATCGACTGATCGATAAGGAGGTGGTGTCTGGCTACGACGCCTCCTCGCTCTGCCAGGGCAATCGGCCGCTCACCTCGAGCTCCAGAGCGAAACTCAGGAAGGTTCGTATGAGAACGATCCCACCGAGTACCGCGACGCTCTCCAGCGTCGGTGTGATCGCGATGGTGCGGATAATGTCCGCCGCCACCAACAGCTCTAGACCAAGAAGCAGCGCGCGTCCGAGGTGGCGGCGGTAGCTAACATAGGCGGATTCGTAGCCACTCTGCCTGCGGAAATGCTGGAGAAAGACCGCTGTAGAAATCAGTATTCCCAGGACTATTGCGAGAACACCGGCAAGATCGACGATCTTGCCAATATTCTCAACCACCTCGGTAAATTCCACGCACGCCGCTCCCCTCATCTGAGCTGACTCTACTCCAGTCTCATGAACCTGGCGAAGAGCACACTGATAGTAGGGGCAATCGACCAACTCAGCACCAACGGGCCTACAATTCTGCAAGTGAGTTCAACACAATAGGTAGGATCAAAGCATGAAGCATCAATTCCGGGCGGGGTTCAGCACCGATCAGGCACTCAGCTGGGACGATCTGCCCGGCCGCTGGAAACTCATTGAGGATTCTGGTTACGACAGCATCTGGCTTGCAGACCACTTGCTGCCCTGGTGGACAGACCCGGGTACGCGCGCCCGCAAACCTGTCCCGTGGGATACGCCCGAGAGCGATGAGAGCGACCCCTATCTCGAAGGCTGGACATTGCTGACCGCCGCAGCGGCGATGACGAAACGCGTCCAGCTCGGCATGCTCGTGACCGACAATCTGCTGCGCAGTCCAGCCCTGACGGCGAAGATGGCAGTCACCGTCGATTACGTCAGCGGCGGACGGACGGCGCTTGGCATCGGCGCAGGCTGGATGGAGCGCGAGCACAGCGCCTACGGATTCCCATTCGGCACCCCCGGTGAAAAGGTCGATCGGCTGACAGAATCGCTCGCCGTGATCGACTCACTGATGAAGAACGAACGCACCACCTACGATGGTAAATACGTACAGATTGACAACGCGCCCTTCGAACCGAAGCCGGTGAACGGCAGTATGCCGTTCGTCGTGGCGGGGAGTGGGAATCGCATGCTGAAGCTCATCGCCCGCTACGCCGATGTCTGGAACACTGCGATGACACCCGACCAATTCCGGGAACGCGGTCAGCGGCTGAACGAAGAATGCGAGAAGATCGGACGCGACCCATCGGAGATTCGCTGGTCGTACTACGGCTTCGGCGAGATCCTCGGTATTGACCCGTTTTCATCCCCGAGCGCATTCCAACAGGTCGCCGAGCAATTTATCGAAGCGGGAGTCAGCGAGATGCTACTGGAGATTCCACACCCCAACGCCCATCAGGACGAAGTCATCCGACAAGTTGGCGCTGAGGTCCTTCCCACGCTCAAAGCCGGATCAGCCTGAACCTATCGGGACAATCGGTCCTATGAAGTGAAGTGGTAAGCTGTTGAGGAACTTCAAGATCCGCTCGGTGGAAGAAACTGGCCAGCCCGCAATTCCGAATTGGTAGAAGCTGCGCTGGCCGGGCGGCGCGAGAGCAACGTTGCAACTACGTGAATCCAACCTCTCACGCGGGCGATCCATCGCTACGGCGTGGCATGTCGTAGCCGAGTCGTCCCGAGACCTGCCCCGCTCGAACAACAGCGGAATGGCGGACTACGAGATTTTCGCGAGCAGCAAGACCAGAATCGCCGTCGCAGTTACCAAACATTCACGGATCGAGAGATCGAGTAGCTCGATGAAGAGTCTGCGACAGGAGTTTCGTTGACCGGTTTGCGGCAGCGCATCCTCAAGAGCAATGTGACTGGATCATGACAAGGCTACGACACTGACGCCCCGCAACGTGACATTTCATCCGATCGCCAACGGCGTCAGACAGGGTTTCCGGGTTACCGGATTGGTGCTTGTACTGGCGAGCCTGCTCCTGCCGTTTGTATCCACGGCGCTAGCCCAGGAGCAGCCTGCCGGCGATGTCGTCTACGCCGTACAGATTACCGGCACGATCGACCTGGGTCTGGCGCCATATCTAAAAAGGGTGATCGACGAAGCTGAGGGCGACCCGGCTGCAAAGGCGGTCCTGATTGAGATCAACACGCCGGGTGGGAGGCTCGACGCTGCGCTGCAAATGAGGAAGACAATCCTCGATTCCAAGGTCCCGACGATCGCCTACGTTAACCGCGAAGCATTCTCCGCAGGTGCGCTCATCGCCATCGCCGCTAACGAGATCTACATGGCGCCGGGCGGGGTCATGGGCGCTGCGACGCCGATTACCGGGACTGGCGAAACGGCGAGCGAAAAGGTTGTCTCAGCCGTCCGCAGCACCTTCGCGTCGACCGCCGAGGAGCGGGGCCGCGATCCCATGGTTGCCGAGGCGATGGTTGATGAGGATATCGCAATCGAGGGCCTCATCGAGAGCGGCGATCTGCTGACCCTGACGACTGAGCAAGCATTGGAGTGGGGCTATGCCGATGGAGTGGCTGATAGTCGCGCCGAAGCGCTCGAACTGGCCGGTCTGAGTGACGCGACGGTCATCGAACGGTCGCCGGGTCTGGCCGAAAAACTCGTGCGCTTCATTTCTGAACCAGTCGTCGCCTCGCTACTCTTCTCGGTCGGCATCCTGCTGATTATCGGCGACCTGCTGATTGGTGGAGTGGGCTTCGTTGCGGCGGCAGGTGTCGGCATGTTGGGGCTTGTCTTCTGGGGTCACTTCATTGCCGGTCTTGCCGGTTGGGAAGGGGTCGCGTTGACCGTCGTCGGCATTGCGCTGATCGTCGCCGAGGTGCTCATCATTCCGGGCTTCGGAGTCGCCGGGATACTCGGAACGATCAGCCTGCTGGCCGGGCTCTATCTCACCGTCGCCGGGCGAGACATCACAACCGACGCCGATACCCGGCGAGCATTGACGGCAACAGGAGTTGCCCTCGTCGTCCTGCTGGCAGGCGGAATCAGCACGCTCTTCCTGCTGCCTCAAGCTTCCCGTTTCCGTGGCATCGCGCTCCAGACCCGCCTCGCTCGTGACGACGGAGCAGTGGTCGATGCAGATGAACCTCAAATGCGCGCCCAGCGCCGCGAGGAGATTGCCAGGAGCGCGCCTGCCAGTCCCGAAGCAGCCATCAATCTGCTGGGAGTAACAGGAGTTGCCCATTCGGATCTGCGGCCAGGTGGAATTGCCGAGATCGACGGCGAACGCATCGACGTCGTCACTGAAGGCGGCTACGTCACAGCTGGCACGACCATCGTCGTCATAAAGGACGAGGGCTACCGCAGGATAGTCCGCGCTATTGACAACTCAACCTGGCAGCCGCCCAAAGACGTCTAAGCGCTTGAAACATTAGGAATAAGAAAGGACCTCTGCTATGACTCCGATAATATTGATTATCGTCGCGGTTGCGGCACTCGCCGCACTGATCTCGTTCTTCTACTTTGTACCGATCGGTCTCTGGATTACCGCCATCTTCTCCGGCGTCCGCGTCAGTATCGGGACCCTCATCGGTATGCGGCTGAGGAAAGTCAATCCAGCCGACATCATCCGCCCGCTGATCAGCGCGACAAAAGCTGACCTCGATCTCGATGTCAACCAGATGGAAGCGCACTATCTCGCCGGCGGCAATGTCGCCCGCGTCGTTACGGCCCTGATCTCGGCCGACCGCGCCAACATCGAACTGACCTGGCGACGGGCAACGGCCATCGACCTTGCCGGACGCGATGTTCTCGAAGCGGTGCAAGTGAGTGTGAATCCGAAGGTCATCCAGACGCCGCGTGTCGCCGCAGTCGCCAAAGACGGCATCCAGGTGATCGCGGTCGCCCGTGTGACCGTCCGGGCCAACATCGACCGGCTGGTAGGTGGCGCAGGTGAAGAGACGATCATCGCCCGTGTTGGAGAGGGCACCGTCTCATCCATCGGTTCGGCCAAAGACCACAAGGCGGTGCTGGAAAATCCGGACGGCATCTCGAAGACGGTGCTTTCACGCGGGCTCGACTCCGGGACAGCCTTCGAGATCCTTTCGATCGACATCGCCGACGTCGATATCGGCCGCAACATCGGCGCAGAACTCCAGGCAGATCAGGCTGAAGCCGATACCAAGATCGCTCAGGCCAACGCCGAGAAGCGGCGAGCCATGGCCGTCGCCGAAGAGCAGGAGATGCGCGCCCGCGTCGTCGAAGCCGAGGCCGAAGTGCCGCGCGCGATGGCCGAAGCCTTCCGCAGCGGCCACCTTGGGATCATGGACTACTACCGCATGGAGAACATCCAGGCCGACACCAGTATGCGCGAGTCGATCTCCGGCGATGAGTCATAGGCTGGAGGCGACATGAACGAGAGAATCGAGCGCGGTTTGAGAAACGTGCTGTCAGCTCTGGCTGAATCAGTTGAAGGCAGCTCTGGCAATCGTCCGCAGCAATTTGATTCCTCCGAGCGCACGCCCCGCAGCCGCAGGCGTACACGCAAACAGAAGAAGAACTCGAACGGGATACGACGCCGGAGGAAAAGCGCCGCCCGCGGCGTGTGCGTGAGGTGGAGGTGACTACGAGCTGGACATCTGCCAGGCTGACAGTCCTGCGCAGCCAGCTTCGCGATCGGCAAAGCGTCCGGCGTGCATATCTACTCAGTGAGATACTGGATCGGCCGCGTGCGCTCCGTCCGTATCGCCCACACGGAGACTAACAAAGGTCATTTTTGCCGGGTCATCGGCAAGTGCCAATCATGATAATAGGATATCATTGCTGGTTGACCGCGCGAATTGAATTTACCATTTGAAAGGCAGCGGCACGAGATGAACAAAGACGAAAAACCGAATCGATCCCTGCGTGACTATCTACAAGGCGAGGATCCAAATAGCCTTCAAAAGCGGCTAGGAAAGATCCAGGGCGGTATCCGGCGCCCATTCCGCAATGATCCGCGCCACGGGGACGAAAGCGTCAGGCCCGGCGGAGCAGATGTCCCGGCAGGCGGGTCAACCGGGGAGCAAATGGGCGGCGGCTCCGCTCAACAGCGCAAAGGGCAAAGCGGCTAACTCGTTCCCGTCATTGTAAGGTTCGATCGAGCGCCGGAGGTCAATCACACCTCCGGCGCTTCGGCTATGCTCTTTCTGACGGGTTACGAGAGCGGGCAAAGAGGGGGAGCATGGATTCACAACCACTCGTCGGGGTCATCATGGGATCGCGGTCGGACTGGGATACGATGTCGAATGTAACGGGAACGCTCGAAGATCTCGGCGTGCCCTACGAAGTGAGGGTTGTATCGGCCCACCGCACGCCAGACCTGATGTTCGAGTACGCAGAGACGGCGGAAGAACGCGGGTTGGAAATCATCATCGCCGGAGCTGGCGGCGCGGCACATTTGCCGGGCATGACGGCCGCGAAGACCATCCTGCCGGTACTTGGCGTTCCCGTCCAATCGCGGGCGTTGAGCGGCCTCGATTCATTGCTGTCGATAGCCCAGATGCCGGCCGGCATTCCCGTCGGCACACTCGCCATCGGCAATTCGGGAGCGACTAACGCGGCGCTGCTGGCAGCAGCGATGCTCGGTGCGAAACACCCCGAGATACGAGAAGCGCTGCGACGGTTCCGTGACAAACGCACACAAACAGTCATTGATGATCCCGATCCCTCTATCCCGCTGGAGACAACATGAGAATTGGCGTTCTAGGAGGAGGCCAGCTCGGTAGAATGCTGGCCCTGGCGGGCTATCCGCTGGGACACACCTTTCGTTTCTTCGATCCGTCGCCGGAGGCTTGTGCGGGCGAAGTCGGAGAACTTCACAACGGGCAGTATGACGACGAACAAGCGCTAAAGCGCTTCGCCGATGGGCTCGACGTCATCACCTACGAGTTCGAGAATGTCCCGGTCGAGGCCGCAAGGTATCTCGAACAGCTTGCTCCGATTCACCCCAACCCTTCCGCGCTCGAAGCGGCCCAGGATCGTCTCGTCGAGAAGCGCTATTTCAGAACGCTAAACATCCCGACGGTGCAGTTTGAAGCAGTCGATTCGAGAGAAGATCTTGCGCAGGCAGTGGACGCTATCGGGCTTCCGGCGGTGCTCAAGACACGCCGCGAAGGCTATGACGGCAAGGGGCAGCGTGTTTTGCGAGATCTCGGAGATCTGGACACGGCCTGGAATGATCTGGGCGATCAGCCGCTGATTCTGGAACAGTTCGTCGCTTTCGAGCGCGAGCTATCGATCATCGCGACGCGTGATTCGCGCAATAGCTTCTGCTACTACCCGTTGGTGCAGAACACCCATGTAGACGGCATCCTGAGCCAGACTATCGCCCCTGCCCAGAATGTTTCGGAGCGGCGTCAACGCGACGCCGAGGGATTCGTCCACCGCATCCAGACGGCGCTCGACTATGTTGGAGTGCTGGCAATCGAGCTGTTCGAGACCGATGGACGTCTCATGGCGAACGAAATGGCGCCGCGAGTCCATAACTCCGGCCACTGGACGATCGAAGGCAGCGAGACGAGCCAGTTCGAGAACCACATCCGCGCCATCGCCGGTCAACCGCTTGGCTCGACAGTTATGCGTGGCCAGGCAACGATGCTGAATTTGATCGGATCGACGCCGGACCCTGCCGACATCCTGAAAGTCACGGGAAGCCACCTGCACCTCTACAGCAAAGCCCCACGCCCGGGCCGCAAGATCGGGCACGCCACGGTTCGCAGCGACGATGCGGAGCAACTGGAGAAGAGAGTAAAGGCGGTTGAGGAATTGATTACCAAAGCCAAGGACTAGCACTGGGAATGCCATGTTCGGCCCTACAGTGGTCGACACTACCCGATCCGTCAGGATGAAAATATGAGGCACACTCCCTCGCACCCGTAGAGACGTGCCGCTGGCGCGTCTTGCCAAGCGTTCTTGTCTCTTAGCAAGGGATATGACAGGTTTGAAAGAAGACGCGCCAGCGGCACGTCTCTACAAACTGGCGCTGTCCCCGAGCGCGAAGTTTCGACCTTCATCCGTGACACCAATGGTTGCGGATTCTT
The DNA here is from genome assembly GCA_963745675.1 of uncultured Chloroflexia bacterium. GTDB lineage: Bacteria > Chloroflexota > Chloroflexia > Thermomicrobiales > CFX8 > JAUIIK01. Next base: position 192,401 of record CAVUYM010000008.1, on the reverse strand, counting down.
CGCCAGCGGAGGGGGCGATGTAGCCACGAGCGATCAACGCATGGCGCTCCTCTGAAGTCAGGATTGATGCAGGTTCGACCAGCGCACTTTCCATTGACATGAAGTCACCAGAATAGCGAAAACCACCGTCGTGGCAGATCATCGAATCTTCGCCCGTCTCGGCTTCCAGCAGCCTGCGCAGCAGATCTCTCAAATGCCTATTTTCATGATTAGTGCGGTCCAAAGCAGCTCCCTTGCGCAGTGATCTTCACATGCACGAATCGATCGATTTCTAACTGAATTCAAAGCCCCATTAACGTGCATTTCAGTCACAGGTGATGTACAATTAGAACATCTGTTCTGCGAGTGCAGAACGCCAGTCGCTCTGGTAAGAAATCGTAACGTAGAGGAGTATTAAAGCAATGAGCGGCAACAACAACGGACAGCACGCAGAGAGTACCCGCCGGCAGTTCAACCCCAACGAGCACATGCGCGTCTTCGAACGACGCCAGCGCCAGCTCGACGGCAGCTACAAGACGGTCAAAGTCGACTACCTCGATGTCAAATGGCGCATCGTCTGGTTCCGCACCGAGCATCCCAATGGCTCTATCGCAACCCGCTTGATGTCCGAACCCGGCGTCTCGCCAGCCGTCGTCCAGGCGACAGTCACGCTGGAAAACGGCGTCACCGCAACCGGCTTCGGCCAGTGTGGTGAGGATGACTGGAGCGACTGGCTGGAGAAGGCGGAAACGCGAGCGATTGGTCGCTCACTGGCTTTGCTCGGCTATGGCACGCAGTTCTGCGAAGACTTCGACGAGATCATCTCGGATTCTCCGGTAGAGTCATCTCGGGCTCAGACCTCCGGAGGGCAGCAGACGGCCTTGCCTTCGACCGACCCGATGACGGCAAATCAGCAGAAGTACCTTTTCTCGCTGGCGCGCGAAGCGGGAGTGCCGAATGACGAACTCGATGAGATCGTCCATGAGCGTTTCGGACATGGCGTCAGCGAGCTCCTTAAGAGCGAAGCCAGCACGCTTATCGGCTCACTCCAGGAGCTACGCGATGAGCGACAGTTGAGCAGCGCCGCAGCCTGATCACTTCCGCCCCCCTTCCCCAATCGAAGTCCCCGTCCAGAGCGTTCTGGACGGGGACTTCTCGTTAATAAGTCTTCGGTATTGACATCCAGTCCCAGCTACTTCTACGTTGACTGAATGAACCCGGTGGGATGTCCAACAGGAAATGATTGCAGCATATGAAAATGAGACTGGCTGGCCGTTCGGTCGTCATGCCGATAGCCCTGTCGCTGGCGATGTTCATCGCGTCCCTTCCCGCTCCGGCAGCCCAATCCGCCTCCAGGCCAGTTCCGGCGGCGATTACTGCTGCGCTTTCCATTCCCCATGTGCCAGGTGAGATCATCATCCGGTTTGCTGATGACACCAACGCAGAGCAGCGCAAAGAGGCGCTCGCAACGGGGAACCTGACCGAGTTACAAGCGTTCGATGAGATCAACGCCAAGCTGCTTGAAACCGCTCCAGAGGATCTCGAATTTGTGCTGGCCGAACTTGATCTCGACCCACGGATCGCCTACGCCGAACCGAATTTCCTGATGTCGCTGGACATAATACCGAACGATCCGCAGTATCCGCTCCAATGGAGCCTTGAGAACAACGGTCAGACCGTCGACGGCAACATCGGTATTCAAGATGCCGATATCGACGCGCCAGAAGCATGGGAAGTTACCACCGGTAGCCCGGACGTCATCGTCGCCGTCGTAGATAGCGGTGTCGACTTCACCCATCCCGACTTCGGCGGCAACAATCGTAGCAACCCAATGATGTGGACCAATCCGGGTGAGATGTGCCCAGGCTGCTCGACCGACGGGCTCGACAATGACAACAACGGCTACATCGATGACTGGCGCGGCTGGGACTTCGTCAACCATGATGACAATCCGATCGATGACAACGGGCACGGTTCGCATGTCACCGGCATCCTGGGAGCGCGCGCTAACAATGAACAGGGTGTAGCCGGCATCGCGTATGACACGACAGTCATGGCCCTCAAGGCCTTCGGCGCAGGCGGTGGCGGCGCGACCGCCGACGCGATCGCGGCGGTGCTCTACGCGGCTAATCACGGAGCCGATATCATCAACGCTTCATGGGGTGGTATTGCGCCCTCGCTGTCGCTCCAGGAGAGTATTGAATATGCAGGACAGCGCGGCACACTCTTCGTCGCTGCAGGCGGCAACGACGGCTTTGATACTGATCTTATCGGTCATTTCCCTTCGGCGCTCGACCTCAACAGCCTCATCTCAGTCGGAGCAACCAACAACCGCGACGAATTATCCGACTTCTCAAACTACGGTTTAAAGACGGTCGATATCGGTGCTCCGGGCGAAGACATTTACTCTGCCTGGGTGCGGAAAGACCTCACATTGCCCTACCGACATGCCAGTGGAACGTCGATGGCCGCGCCACACGTCACCGGTGTTGCGGCGCTGATTAAGGCCCAGTTCCCAGATGCAACACCGCTCGGAATCAAGAATCTGATCTTCAACGCTGCCGATCCGAAAGCGTCGCTTGAAGGGCTTGTCAGTACCGGCGCCCGGCTAAACGCCGCAAATGCTGTCACCTGTAGCAATGAGCCGCAGGTCTGGATCGACAGACCGGTGCCGGGTTTCGCCGCGGTTCCCGGTGATCCAATTGAAGTGCGAGTATTGGCGTCGAACTGCGCCGTGCCCGATGGTGTGACTGTCACCGCCAGCGCTCAGGGCGAGAGCTTCGAGCTCACTGCCCAGGGCGGAGGTCTCTATACCGGCACGATGATCCCGACAAATCCGGGCAGCATTGTCATATCAGCAGAAGCGCGCCTAGGCGATCTCGTCGACAGCCACCAGGTCAGCGGCGAGTCCGTCCTGAATTACCGCTTCCAGAATGACGCCTTCAACTGGATTGACGCGACTGGTGGAACAGAGATCCCATTCGGCGGAGAGCGTGATTTCCAGGTTGATGTGCCGCTCTCGTTTCCCTTCACCTTCTACAACCGAACATTTGAAGAGATCACCGTCGGAGAGAACGGACTGATCGGATTCGGCGGCACACGCGTGTCGAGCCCCTTCAACCAGGAGATTCCGGACATCTTCGCGCCAAATGGCTTCATCGCCGCTTTCTGGGACAATCTCGATCTCGAAGAGGGCGGCGAGATCTGGTACGACAGCGTTGGCTCTGCCCCAAATCGGCAATTTGTCATCTCCTGGATAGACATCCCGAACTCCGCGCAGACGAGTGGGGTGGGGTCCGGAACAGGACCATTCAACGGCATCACCTTCCAAATCATTCTGGAAGAAACGTCGAACCAGATCCTGTTGCAATATCTGGACGCAGATTTCAATCTCGTCGCTGTCGATTACGGTGTTCGCGCCGCTATCGGCGTCGAGCACTTTAGCGGCACAGTCGGCCGGCAATTCTCTTATCACGAAGACTCGTTACGGCCTTACGAGGGCACGACAGCGTTGCGCCTCTCACTGCGTGACCCCGCACAGCCCGAGATCCTGACGCGATCACTGACCAACGCATCGGCCGGTAAGCCTTACGTTCAACAGCTCGTGGCGGACGGCGGCGCGTTGCCATACAGCTGGTCGCTCGTCTCCGGCAACTTGCCTGAGGGAGTCGGACTCGATCCCTCGACAGGCTACATCGGTGGCACCGCCTATCAGCCGGGATCATACTCCCTCACCGTGCAACTCACCGACGCAAATGGCGCCAAGGTGCAACAGTTTTACGAGTTCGATGTCGCAGCAGGCTACGATTGGAGTGACGACGAATTCAGCTGGATTGACGCCACCGACGGTGGCGAACAGTTGCCGTTCGAGCGCGACGATCAAGCCTTCACCCGCGACCTGCCATTCAGCTTCAACTACTTCGGCCAGGCCTTCGATCACTTCCAGATATCGAGCAACGGCTACGTCGCCTTCACTGAAGACCGCGCGACTACCTTCAGTAACACCCATCTACCAAATCCGCGCGATCCAAATGGCATGGTGGCCGTCTTCTGGGACGATCTCAGCCCGCAGGATGGCGGCAGTGTCTGGATGCGGACAATCGGAGATGCACCGAACCGTAAGGTCGTCGTTGCCTGGGTCGGCGTGCCGCGCTTCAAAGAACATTTCGAAGGGACATTTGAAGTTGTCTTCGAAGAGGGTACAAACGACATCGTGATGCAGTATCTCGATCTCAACTTCAACGATCCAACCTATGACTTTGGAGCGTCAGCGACTGTCGGAATCGAAAATGCAGATGGCACGGTCGGAATTGAATTCTCGGTCGACGATCCACTGCCGGAACAGTACATCGGTGAAACGGCGATCCGTTTCAGCAGTGGTGGATCCCCGACGCCGGTGATCAATACGGAATCGCTCGCGGACGCCCAGTACGGTGCACCCTACTTCAGCGTGCTCTCGGCGGCGGGAGGAACGCCACCGTTCAGCTGGGCTGTAACCGCAGGCGAGTTCCCGCCGGGCTTGGCACTCGATCCCGACTCCGGGATGATCACCGGAGAGCCAGAATCGACCGGCCCGTACAACTTCACTGCAGAAGCTACCGACGGCGGCGACCCTGCGCAATCGATCGCGGCTGAGTTCACGATCTCCGTCCTGCCAGCGTATGCGATCTCGGATGGTCCCTTCGAGTGGATAGATGGGCAAGCCGCAGGGGAACGGATTGAATTCACTGGCGACGATTCGGCGGCGATAGTCCAGTTGCCCTTCAGCTTCGACTTCTATGGCGAAGCATTCACTGACCTGCAGGTTTCAACGAATGGATATGTCGTCTTCGGCGGCAGCCAGGCCCAGGCCTTGCGGAACAAGCCGATTCCCGATCCCGACGAGCCAAACGGGCTGGTCGCAGCCCTCTGGGATGACCTCAGTCCCGACGTTGGCCAGGGCGTCTGGGTGAAGACAGTTGGAGAAGCACCTGATCGCCAGTTCGTCGTGACCTGGATCGATGCTGCACGCTTCAACCAGGTTGGCGCGGTTACCTTCCAGATCATCCTGGAGGAGGGCAGCAACCGCATCATCTTCCAGTATCTTGATGTGTACTTCGACGATGCGCGCTACGACTATGGCGCCTCGACCACGGTAGGCGTCGAGTCGCTCAACGGCACTATCGGCACTCAGTTCAGCTTCGATTCGCCCACACTGGGCCCATATGAAGGCCAGAAGTCACTGGTGTTCACGCCAGTGGAGTAGGGAGTTTGTAGGTTGCAGGACGGCGGAGGCTCCCTCCCCCAAATCCCCTCCCTCGACTTCGAGGGAGGGAACCCGAACCTGACACTACTTCCGCGGCAACTCACCTTGCTCCCGAAAGAACCCATTCTTGATTTCGAGGCAGTGGGCAGGGAAGGGAGCTTCCCTGCCTGACACTACGAACTACAACCTACGCACTGCTTACTCCCACAGGCTGCTCATAGTGCTTCAGTTCGATCCCGTGACCGTCCGGATCCTGGATGTAGAGCGCCTGGCCCATGCCGTATGCGCCCTGGCGGGCAACGGGACCTTCAGTGATCGGGATGTCGAGCTCGCGACAGCGTTCGGCAATCGCGGCGAGATCTGTAGGCTCGATCAGCAGCGCCATGTGATTCAAGCCGGTGCGGTCGGCATCCCAATCTGCCGAGTCGTTGGGTTGAATGTCAATCAGCGCATCGCCAACACGTAGCGCAGCAAAGCGGATATCACCCGCAGAATTATGGTCGAGTCGCACCAGCCGCAACCCGATGACATTCGTGTAGAAGTCGATCGAGCGTCGTATATCTCGGCTTTTGATGTTGATGTGTTCAATACCTATGACGGTGGCGATTGGTCCCTCTGATGACATGGCAGTTCCCTTCATCTTGCAGTCGGTCGAATTGAGAGTCTGAAGTCCTTTGCGGTGCAGCGACGCGCACCCGGCCTACTCCGGTCGCTCCAGTTCATCAATGCGCAGATCAGTAATGAACATCCGGCCCGGCGCGTGGGTGATCATCAACTCAGGTTTGCTGGCGAGTGCAACGGCCTGGGGAGTGACGCCACAAGCCCAGAAAACCGGCACATCTCCTGATTGGACATCGGGCGGATCGCCCCAATCTGTCTGGAGGAGATTCTCGACGCCGATCGCAGAAGGATCGCCAGCGTGAACCGGCGCGCCGTGGACATCCGGGTAGCGGGCGGTGATCGTCGTCGCGAGATCGACGAGATCGGCCGGGATCGGGCGCATCGAGACGACCATCGGGCCCTGGAAGCGACCGACCGGCTCGCACATCCGGTTTGTGCGGTACATCGATACGACGGTGTCGTTGTCGATACTGCGTACCGGCACCCCGGCTTCGATCAGCGCAGGCTCGAAAGTAAACGAGCAGCCAAGCAAGAACGCCACCAGATCATCGCGCCACCAATCGCTGATATCGGTCGGCTCAGCGACGAACTCGCCATGCTCGAAGACGCGATAGCGCGGCAGGTCAGTCCGCAGATCTGCACCGGGGGCAGCGCGGGTCGGAACTGGCGAGCCCGGTTGGGTGAAATCGATCAGCGGGCAGGGTTTCGGATTCAGTTCGCAGAAGCGTCGGAAGTCGGCAGCATCTGACGCTGGCAGTATCGCTAGATTCGCTTGAACGTAACCGGCGGCCAGCCCCGCCGTCTGCTCCGACCATTGCCCTCGCCGGATTGCGGCACGAGCATCGGCAGGGGATAGTGCCCGGATCTCAGCATTCGTCAGCGTTGCAGTCATGATCGCCCACCAATCCATCATTGTGTCGAGATCGCGCTTTCATTTTAGGCCTTCTCAGCAAGATGGTCGAACCACGCAATGCACTTGCTATCCGCGAGCTGGGGGAGTCAAAAAAGGGCAACCGCCGGCCCGTTGTATGTGGGGAGGACCGGCGGTCGAAGGGGAAAGATTGAGAGGGTTGGGGGTTCACCTCTCAATGTACTGACGTTTCTTCGAGCGCTTTTGTTCCCAATTTCTGGCAACATCGAGCAGGACTGGATTTGCTCACGCATTATTCATTGAGACAACAGACGTTGACGCTGATTAACACTCGCTATTGTCAACATGCTCTGATTGAAAGTGTCAGTCAATGGAAAAGATCGAGTCGGCGAGGAGGAGAAAATATTCGGATCGATCAGGATTTAATTCGATGAATTATGGCAAGTACCAGCGATCCGAAAAGGAGAAAGAGACCGAGCAGGATCGAGGAAATCGTCACGCTTGAACTCCGACTAAGAACAATGGGCCTCCCAAGTACCATAAATCGTATTGAAACTGGACGCTGACAACCATGGCCGTATGGTACTTACCCAGAATACCTAACGAACAGGACTGATCCACGCCTGTCGGTTAGCGCTCACAACCCGACAATCATCTTATACAGCACCATGAACCAGGATGATCAGTCAGAGCGCCGGACCAGATCACAGAGAGCCTCCTGGCTACCAGTCAACATGACCGGAGCCATGCGGCTCAAGCGAAGATTTGAACTCACCTTGCGGCAATAGCCGCTACATCGGGACAAACTTCTGGACTCGGAAGTTCCCAACGTCAAGAACGTAGACGACCCCGGCGTGGTCAACCTCTACCCGGTAGGGTGAAATAATTTGACCGTCGCCACTGCTGGCGGTCCCAAATTGAGCGCGATAGCTGCCACTGAGGTCGATACGCTGCACGCGAAAGTTGCTGCCGTCCAAGATGTAGACTGTCTCGCCAGCGTCCGCCATGCCATCTTTTACCGGCTGATCTGTACGCTCCAAGGTCACCTGGAAGTGCCGCTTGGCCGGTTCCGCCGCTGACGCCTGATAGACAGCTACGAAGACCAGCAGAATGGTAAGCCCAAGCACCGCCAGCACTCGACGCGGACTCCCGACGAAAAGATCTGGACGCGGTGAGATCCGACCTCGCCCCTGGTCAGTATTGGCTGCTGTCCGTAAGCGCGGCATGTTGCTCTCCTCTCCGTTGAGAAACCCTTTGCGAGTCAAAATGGCATCGTGCCGGCTTATCGCTCGCTCTAGGAATAGGACAGAAGAAGAGTGGAGTTCTTACAGGTCTGGGGAAAGCCTCACAAACGCTGGGCTACTGGAAATGGACGGCTGTGGGCCAGATGGCGCTTAATCACATCAAGCACAGCCTCATCATGACCCTATTGCGATCATGACACCCCCCTGCCAGCATCGCAGGCAAGTGTCTGCGATTCGTTAGCGGCAAGAATTACCCCAACGCCGCATAAAGGTCGACCGGGTTGTCGTCGGGGTCGAGGACGGTCGCATAGCGCTGGCCCCAGAAGGCGTCGAATGGTTCCACCTTCGCCTCGTACCCGGCGTCGGTAACCATCTTGAACGAGGCATCGACCTCGGATGGGGAGTCGCAACGGAAGGCGAATCCAACGCGGTGACCACCGCTCGGCGGCTCATAAGTAGTGAAGCTCTCGACGACTGCGACGGTGTCGATCATGAAACGGAAACCGCCCGCCAATTCCGCCTCGACGTGCCCTTCGGACTCGGAGCCCTCGGGGAATTCGAGGCCGAGTAGACGGTAGAAGGCGAGCGTTTTTGCCATGTCAGTGGCGACGATGCCCATGGCGTCGAAAGTCGGCATTAATTTTCCCCTTTGGACGAGTCGAGTAGTGCTTTGACAGCGTCGATGATTCGGTTGGTTTCCGGGGCATATGCATCTTCAAGAATGGGCGCGAAGGGTACGGGTGCGAACGGAGCACCCAGACGCGTAACCGGCGCTTTGAGATCGCTGAAGCATTGTTCGGTGATCTGGGCCGCGATCTCAGCGCCGATGCCACCGAATGTCACAGCCTGGTGGGCGACGATCACCCGCCCCGTCTTGCGGGCAGATACGACGAGCGTCTCAATATCCAGCGGCTGGAGGCTGCGCGGGTCAATCACGTCGCAACTGACGCCGCTCGCGGCTAGCTCTTCGGCGGCCGAAAGCGCAGCCTGGACTTGCGGGCCAACGCCAATGATGGTGACGTCGGAGCCCTCTCGCAGCACACGCGCTTCGCCAATCGGCAAGCGGTACATCTCTTCCGGCACGGGACCTTCGAGACCTGAAAGCTGTCTCGATTCGAGGAAGATCGTTGGATTGGGGTCGTCCATTGCGCTGAGGAGCAGGCCCTTCGCGTCATAAGGCGTCGACGGGTAAAGGACCGTCAGGCCGGGAATATGTGCGAACCACGCTTCGAGCGACTGCGAGTGCTGAGCGGCCGCATTGACGCCGCCGCCGATGTGCATCCGGATCACGAGCGGCACATCTACCTCGCCACCGAGCATGTAGCGAATCTTGGCCGCTTGATTGACGATCTGATCCATCGCGACCGTCGCGAAGTCGGCATACATGATGTCGACCACTGGACGATCTCCGGCCAGGGCCGCACCGGTTCCAAGCCCGACGATTGCAACCTCGCTGATCGGTGTGTCTCGCACCTGCCCTTCGGGAAAGTTCTTGTCGCGTGATCCTGATTCAAGATCTTCGCCCGAGTAGGTCACTCGAGGGTCTGCTTCCATCGCCTGCCGCATCGCTTCGTCGATCGCGGCGCTCATCGTCAGCATGCGCTGGCCGGGTTCCGGCGCAGATCCAACGGCCGGACGCAGCCCGTAGACACCGCGATTCATTTCAGCAGGGTCGGGGATTGGTGCGGATTCGGCGCTGGCGATGGACTGTTCGATCTGCCCTTCGATGCGTCGCTCAATGGCTTCGCGATCTCCAGCGACGGTGTCGTAGATATTGGCAAGGGCAGCGACGGGATCGCGTTCTCGCCAGGCAGCCACCTCGTCGGCAGAGCGGATGTCTGCGCCGACGCCGGCGTGCGCGTAATGGCGGTAGGTCTTGCACTCGAGCAGTGTCGGACCGCCGCCAGCCCGGGCGCGCTCGACAGCTTCGGTCGCCGCTTCGTAGACGGCGAAGATGTCGTTGCCGTCAACAGTCACACCGGGCATGCCATAGCCGATGGCCCGGTCGGCGATGGTCGGATTGCGCTGGTGCTTGGCCTGTGGCACAGAATTGGCGTAGCCGTTGTTCTCGCAGACGAAGATCGCTGGAAGCTGCCAGACGGCCGCTAGATTGAGACTCTCGTGAAACGCGCCCTGGTTGACGCCGCCGTCGCCGAAAAAGGCGACCGAGACGCGATCCGTGCCCTGGCGCTGGTGGGCGAAGGCCGCGCCCATCGCGAGCGGAATTCCGCCGCCAACGATGCCATTTGCGCCAAGAATGCCGAGATCGAGGTCAGCGATGTGCATACTGCCGCCACGACCATGGCAATAGCCTGTCTCGCGGCCAAACAGTTCGGCGAACATGCGCTCCAGATCGCCGCCTTTTGCAATCAGATGGCCATGGCCGCGATGCGTGCTACTGATTGTGTCAGCTGGTCGAAGCGCGGCACAGACACCGACTGCAACGGCTTCGTGGCCTATCGAGAGGTGCGCAAAACCATCGAGCCGTCCCATCTCCAGCAGGTCGCGAACGGCTTCCTCGAATCGGCGGATGGTGAATGCGGTTGTATAGAGATTGCGCGTTAGATCGACATTTGTTGCGGTATCGATAGCCATGGACGCCTCCCGGGATACGTACAGATGTTCGGCTGAGCAGACTGTAGCATGCCTGCGAACGTCTCCATCATGTTCCCCTGAGATTGCCCTCAACAGTCTCGATGTGAGTCATCCTTAGCAGAGTTCCAGTGTGTCATGTGGCGCTCGAGGGCAACCGATTGTGCACCATACACAAATACCCGGCACGACTTCGGTATGCTGCCCGTTGGCGACGGACTATGATCCGGCTAGGCTCGTGCAGCGAAAGGGATGGGGCAGTGAGCGAGATATTCATCCGTCCGGCCAGACTCGACGACGCGGCAGAGATCGCCGTCATTTACAACCAGGGCATCCGCGGGCGCAACGCTACCTTCGAAACTGAAGAACGCTCCGCCGAAGAACGCCGGGCCTGGCTGGCTGCCCACGGGCCAGCACCATCCGACGCTCGTTGCGACGCTTGGCGAAGCCGATGACGCACCTGTCGTCGGCTGGGTATCGGCCAGCGATTACCGCTCGCGTGAATGCTACCGGGGTATCGCGGAATTCTCGGTCTACGTCCACGATGACTATCAGGGCCACAAGATTGGCCGAAAACTGATGGAGGCGTTCATTCCAGCCTGCATCGAGGCCGGTCTCTGGAAGATTCTCTCGCGTGTCTTCCCTGAAAACATCGCCAGCCTGGCTCTCTGCAAGGCGGTCGGCTTCAAAGAGGTCGGTCTCTACGAGAAACATAGCTACCTCGATGGCGTCTGGCGCGATGTCGTTATCGTCGAGCGACTCTTTCCCGAGAACATCACCGACCCACCGCCCGATCCCGCCGCATGGTAGCTCAGCTCCGCCGGAGAGCGAACGCTCGATCTCTGCCAGAACCCTCCCGCTACTGGCAGTCGTCTTCATCATGGTCGGCAGCGTCAGCACCCTCTGGCCGGTGCTGACTCCTTATGCCCGCGATCTCGGCGCGAACGGCTTTCAGATCGGCATGGTCGTCGGAGCGATCTACGCGACACGCCTCTTCCTGCAACCTGTCATCGGCAGCTTTGCCGACCGGCATGGCTATCGGACGCTGTTGATCTTTGGAACGCTGCTCTACATACCGATCGGCGTCGTCTATGCCTCGGCCGGAAACGTCACCGTACTGATTGTCGCCCGGCTACTGCATGGCGTCGGCTCGGCGATCGTCCTGCCGATGGTCATGGCGGTGCTGGGATCCCATGCCGGAACCAGGGGCGGGGCGGCGATGGCCCGCTTCAACCTCGCCCAGTGGCTCGGATATGCCGTGGGGCCAATCATCGGTGGGCTCATCATCGAATTCTTCGGATCGGAAACCGTCTTCCTGTTGCTCGGGCCGGCCGGCGTGCTCTCAGCGGTCGCAGTTGGGCTGACCGACCGTGATTTGATGGCGGCAGAGCCAGCACACCACGACGACTCGGCAAACGGCTCGCGCCCAGGGCCGGAGGCATACGCTCGGATCGGCTGGCGCTCTCGCTGCTGGCATTCAACTTCCTGGCGGCGCCTGCCAGCCTGATCATCCTCTCGTTCTTCCCGCTGCTCGGCGACGACCGCGGCTATAGCCCGATAATGATCGGTGTCCTGCTGGCAATCGCTAGCTTCGTGACCGCAGCGGTCCAGCCCTTCTGGGGCAACGTCGCCGACAATCGTGGTCTGCGGCCCCTACTACTGACCGGCGGATTCGGTTCGCTCGTGGCACTGGCAATGCTCGGGCTAATTGACTCGCTTCCGGTCGCCGTCGTCGCGACGTTGCTGGCGGGCGGGACTCTGGCGGCGCTCGTCGCTGGCACGAGCACCGCCGCAGTCGAAGCGGGGCAGCGGCGTGGCATGGGCTCATTCATGGGCTGGTTCGCGTCGGCCGGGAGCACCGGACAGGCGATTATGCCGCTCCTTTATGGACTGGCACTTGGCACCCTTGGTGTCGAAGGGCTGCTGCCCGCCGTCGGTGGACTTGTGGCCGTCGGCTCGTTGGCTTATCTGTTCTCACGCCAGATAGCGCTGCGATAACCACTACAGCGAGAATGAGTGGCGGTCACCGACGGTATAGGCTCCAGCCTCCTCGAAGATCATCATCCCTGATATTCTTGTTCCAGCCATCTCGCTACACGAGCACGCAGTGCCGCTGATCCCAGGGTTGGCATCATCTGGCTATCTTGCTGCCCGGATACGTTGTCAACGGATGCAGTCCCTCCACATTCGTGCTTGCCTGACTAAATGATGACAGAAGATGTCAGGAATGGGGCTTATGCTGGTCTAGGTGCGCCAATTGGCGGCGCAATCCACGCGTAGTCAAGACAGGGAAGACAGATGGTCGTTGCTCAGGTTTGGACATTTCGGGTGAAACCCGGACAGATGGCAGATTTCATGGGATGGATCAGCGAGAACATTCGAGCGTCAAAGCGGCTCGATGGCAGCGATCTATCGATTCGGGTCTTTCGGCGCAGCGTCTCGGGAGACCAAACGGGACTCATCGATGTGATGGCCGAGTACGAGACCATGGCGGCGGCAGGCGCGGCGACGGACCTCTTGGTGGCCGAACCGGACTACCAACAGATCATGGCCCGAGGCGCAGCCGAGGATGCACCGGCGACGATGATCTCCTGCCAGCTTCTGACCGACATCACGCCGTAGCGCCCGTTAGCCAAAACGAATCTATCGGCGTTCAAGTCAGAGTAAATCTGCCGGATCGCGGATTCAAAGAGAATCATAAAGACTGCCATTTGGCACTCGAGAACAAATCCCACTCAACGGGGACATCAAGAGACAGTGAAATAAAGTCAATATCGTTAGGAACACGCTCGTCTATGAACGCAATTAGTGAGAATGGGTAGTCGATATCTCGCTCATGTGTAACTTCAAGAGCCTGAACGACTGCGTCTTGACGATCTCCCCAGAATCGCCAACCGTCCATCCCTAGAATCGAAATGCCCAAGTCATCCAGGGCGGCAATCAAGACTTTTGTGTCTTCGGATGGCAGTAGCAGCTCACCGCCCCAGAGGGGATTCAGATCGGGGTACCTTTTCACCATACTCGCTCGAAATGGCTTCAGGATTTGTATGAGTAATTCCTTTTTTGAAGGTCGTTTCATGGTGGGATAGTCTACAAAAATCGAAGCGACCCGGGCGATGGATGTTCGTGCCGGGCTGCTGCCGCCATGGACTCTCCGGATCGTCAGCAGCAGGCGATCGCGAGCTTCGCCGAGCACAATGATGATGAAGAGGCCGAAGCGCTCAACCATCGCATCGGTGACCGTGATAGCGAGCGGGCCGGTTCGCTCTGGGAACAGGACCATCGATGTACCAACGAAGATTCAGCCAACGACGATGAGTGCCCACAGGATAATACGCAGGTCGTCGGACACAAACACCGATATCCCGGTGACGACGGCCGAAACCAGCATGGCGATCAGGTAGATTCCAGTGATGGCCATGTACGCTTCGTTGTCCTCGCGGCGCACGGTGTACCCCAACCATGTGAGCATAAGCAGCAATAGCACGTAGGTGACAGCAAATCCTCGGCCGTCGCCGCCTGCGGCTTCTCCAGTGAAAACGGCGAGGATCGAGAGCACGAGCATTTGCAGGAACATGAAGGTACGGCTACGTCCATCCTCCCGGCCGTGGAGATCGTGGTAGAGAGTGCCGTTCAGCCAGCCGATCCAGATCAGTCCAAAGATGACGATGAAATCTGTAAATCCACTCCATGAAACGTGATGGGCCAGCGTGTGAGCCGTACGTCCGACGAGCACGACGTAAACAAGGTCATAGAAGAGTTCGAGGAAGCTCACCGTACGATCCTCGATCACTTCTCCGTGGCGTCGCGGCGGCTGCCAGAAGCGACGGCGAAACAGTCCAATCGCGTTTTCAGGACATATTGGCGCCGAATTGTCCGTATTCGTCTTGCCTTGCTATCGTTCTCCGTAACAGCAGGCTGCTATTTCCCCATCAAAGGGCGGCTCTCCCACAAGTTACCTCATCACGGCGCGCAACTCGCCCGATGTCTAACCGCCTCGATCATTGAAAGCTGGATACGCTCTGCAGTCCATCCACGGCTCCACCAACGATAGATCCAACGGGCGAATCATCTCGCGTGTCGCAATATCTGCCGCGTCGACGCAGAAAATCAGTTCGGCTGGCGCGATATTACTGCTAAAGCATTCGGTGTCACAGATGACTGATTTTGGATCAACGGAATCGGGCTTTTCCAATACTTATAGAACCTGCCAAAGTGACGTGCGTATAGATTGTCCAGTCACATGCTCATAGTCAGTCAGGACCTTCAGGCGTTCCGCGCATCGAATGTCACCAGATAGGATAAGTGAGAATTAGGATCGATCCATTCGAGAAGCTAATGACGGACTTCGAAGTATGATTTTGCGGCAACTTACACTACGCGACTGGCTTCTCTTGATAGGCCTGCCGTTAGGCACCTATGCGATTGCTCACGCGCTGGATCTGAACGAACTGTTCCAGTCGTGGACGAGCCGGCACGAAGCATGGCAGATTGACGAGCTTCTGATTATCCCAATCGGCTTTGTTATGGCGTTGACTGCCGTATTGGTGCACCATCTGCAGCGTCTCAACCAATTCGCATTTCGAGATCCACTTACAGGACTACTTAATCGCCGGGCCTTCGTCGACGCGCTTACTCGCCGGACCAATTCCAGTCAGGAAAACTACACACTTCTCTTTATCGATCTTGACGGATTCAAAGAGATCAACGATCAGCACGGCCATCGTGAAGGTGACGAGGTCCTGGTGAAGGTTGCATCGATGCTCCTTGACAGCACGCCGAAAGAAGCTATTGTCAGTCGCCTGGGAGGCGATGAATTCTGCATTATGTTGCCGTCATCAAAGGGGGAAGAACAAGCGGTCGCCCTGAGTGATCGGATTGCAGCCAGCCTGGCGCAACTCCTGCATCCGGGAAACAACATCCGTCAGATCAGCGCTAGTGTCGGTATCGTCCTCTGTTACGCTGATCAATCGATACCATCAGATCCTCTCCGTGACGCTGATATCGCAATGTATGTCGCTAAACGAGCTGGTAGAGCAAACACTGTTATTTTCCAGCCGGAGATGCGGCCAACGCCTGTTACCGTTACAAGTTAATCCGGATTCACGCATGGCCAACCAAAGCTTAAATCGAAGCGACCCGGGCGATTAAGCTTCGTCCCGGGCCGCTAGGGCTGTGAGTCTTCAGTTGTCACCATGGTTCTCTCTATCCGCGCTCGACCTCGCCACGCTCGTAGCGCCACTTGAGAAACTGAACCTGCTGGAATTCGCGCTCGGTCTCGAACTGCTCGCTAAAGGAGTTGTAGCGCGACTTGAGCTGTGAGAGCATCGCGACCTGCTCTTCACTGAATCCCATCTCGATCAGGCTACTGGCTTCAAGGCTTCGGGTTGATCGTCTTTACTGTTGCGGCTGTCATCTTACGGCTCCTTTCGGGCGCTTGGTGCGCCCTGTTGTGGTGTTCCAGTGATTCTCACTCTAGGGGGTAGCGTCCGATCTCGTGATCCTGCCGGATACATTCCGGCTGTCATCTGCGCTACACCCCTGTCAAGTTCTCTATGTCACTAAGACAGCGAGCGAGCAACTTCTTACATTTTTGGACTGCTCGCCCACTTCCCGGGTATCCTTCCGTCCATGAAACCTGTTCGGGCTCACCAACCTAGATGAAGATTCTCGACGGTCAGCGGCTGATTGATATCCATACGCACGTCCTTCCCAAACTGGACGATGGCGCGAAGGACGATCAGGCGGCGCTGGAGATGCTGGGGGTTGCGGAGTCAGACGGCATCGGCACAGTCGTAGCAACCCCACATGCTCATCATGCCAACCCTGAGCAGATTGTTGACGGCGTCGCCCGGCTGAATGCGTTAGCCGCTTCGGCGGGCATCGACGTCGAAATCCTTGCCGGAAGTGAGGTGCGCATCGGAGCGGATCTCGTCGAGCGCTTCGAGGCAGGGAAACTCGTCACGATCAACGGCACGCGTCACATGCTGCTGGAGCTTTCCCTGGCTCACGAGTGGAGGATCGAGGTCGTCGAGAAAGTGATCGACAAGCTTCAAAACGCCGGACTGCAGCCGATCCTGGCCCATCCGGAGCGCTATCCCTTCATCATCATCGAGCCGCAGATCATCGAACGCTTCGTCGCACGTGGAGTACCGATGCAGATCAACGCGCTTTCGCTCTCCGGATATCACAGCCAGGCATCCCAACGCACTGCCCGCACGTTGCTTGACAACGGCATGGTTCACATCGTCGCCAGCGACGCCCACAGCGCCCGCTGGCGGCCGCCACAGATTCGGAAGGCGCTGAAAGAAATAGGGGAGAAGTGGGGCGAAGCCTATGTTGAAGGACTTGTCGCGAACGCGGAAGCGGTCATAACCGGCAACTCAGTACGGTTAGATCTCGGCCGCCCTTGACCGATCGGCAATAATCGGAGGAGTACGAGGCATTTGTGATGCATCGTCTCAACAGGAGGACGCATGCCTGATATTGATGAATGGATCAACGAAGTTGGCAGAGTCGGCGCCATGCTGCATGAGATGGGAGCAGCAGAAGGCGGCGCCGGCAACATCTCGCTCTTCTTGCCGGCCGAGACGACTGGACTGCGAGGATTCTGTCTGGCGCGCTTCCCGCGAGCGCATGAGTATCGCTTCCCGGGTGGAATCTCGCTCCCGCATGGCACGTTACTTGTAACTGGCAGTCGGCGGCGTCTGCGTGATGTCCTGACTCAGCCAGATACGGCCCTTTGCGCCATTCAAGTTGAATCTGACGGATCGAGCTTTCTCCACCATGCCAAGCATCAGGATATTCAACCGACCAGCGAGATCGACTCACACGTCGGAATCCACAGCGTTCAGCTTGCCGGAGCGCCAAAGGTCAGCGCCGTCGTCCACGCCCAACCACCGAACCTCACCTACCTGACGCATGTGCCCGAATATCGAGATCAGGGGCAATTCAACCGGCAGCTCTATCGCTGGCAACCTGAGACGATCGCGATGATTCCACAAGGTATCCGACTGCTGGGCTTTGAGACCCCCGGCACAGCCCATCAGGGCCAACTGACCCAGGATGCAATGGTGCGGCATAAGCTCGTCGTCTGGGCCAAACACGGCGTCATCGCCCGGTCGACCGAAGGACCGATGGAAGCGCTCGATCTGATCGAGTATGCAGAAGCTGCCGCAACCTACGAGCGCTTCGACATTCAGGCGGGCAGACCCGCCGATGGACTCTCTCTTGCAGAACTGAAAGCGGTCGCCACGCGTTTCGATGTTCACGCACCGGTTCTCGACAAAATGCCTGCCGACATTCTGCGAGTGAAATAGCATTTGTCTAGCCCGATCGAAGCCGCCGTCCTCGTCCCGGTTTACCGGGATGCCGCGAATAGGTTGCGTCTGGTTCTGATTGTCCGTGCACCTGGTGGCCCACATGGCAGCCAGATTGCATTCCCCGGCGGCGTCCGCGAACTGCACGACGAGTCACTCCAGGACACAGCGCTGCGTGAGGCTCACGAGGAGATCGGCCTGCCACCGGCCAATGTCGAGATCATTACCGCTCTGGACGCTCATCGATACGATGTCGACCGGCTTCACTATCGCGCCATACCTGGCCCGCATCGTGCCACCGCCAGAGTGGATCCTCCAGCCGACTGAAGTCGTGGAAGTGCTCGACATCGCCGTCGACGATCTGCTCGCCCCCGACATCCACGACTCCCGCATGGTCGAGTTCCCCGGTTGGCCCGAACCCCGCGAAATCAGCTTCTACCGCCTCGGCCCCCACGAGCTCTGGGGCGCAACCTACCGCATCGTCCAACCACTGTTGCCGCGAATGGTGGGCGGAGAATGGATTTCTAGATTTCTTCGCCTATTGATGCTGCGCGCTAAGTAGATATTGCTCCACATCACAGGGGTGGATTTCTCCACAATCCCCATGAGCAGGCAATGCAGTCAGTCGGGATGGAATTAATCCCACCAACTAGACCTGCACTCAATGAAATTGGCCAGCGAACAAACATTTCATTTCGACCCCTTCGGCCCTGCTCAGGGCAAGCTACGTGGAGAAATCTCAGTGTAGCGCTTTCGTAGCGTTCGACTGAGATCTCTCCCGGAGCCTGCCCTGAGCGAAACCGAATGGGGTCGAGATGACAGGAGAGTGGCATAACACTATGGTTTTCGCTCTAGGTACACATGATCAGATCTTTAGGCTGATGCAATGCGTCACGTTGCACGGGCGGGTGTCGAGTCCTAATCCTGACGCGCCACCTCGGCGTCGCTGTCCGAATGGAAATCCTCGGGTTCGGGGCGCCAGTTCTGGGCGACGTGGAATTCCTCGGCGTATTCGATGTCGTGGCGTTTGCCGGTCTCGTGCATCCAGCCACGGATCATCTTCTCCAGGCGCTCGAAGTTGGCGCCGAGTTGGCTGTCGTGGGCACGGAGCGAGGCGATCTTGCGATCGACGACGGAGCCAATGTCGACGTGGGTGTTGGCGTTCGGCGCGGCCAGGAACCAGATCTCGCTGACCTTGTGCGGCTTGAGTCCCTCTTCCATAAGAAGATCCGGGAAATCCCAGGGGTTTTGCGAGGCTGGATAGATCGCGGCGACGGTCGTCTCGGCGACAGCGAGGTGATCGGGATGGTAGAGGCCGATCATGTACTGCGGCTCCCAATTGACAACCGGAGCCATGCAGATGATCCGGCTCGGGCGATGCGTTCGGATCAACCGAACGATCTTCTTGCGCAGCTCCAGGGTGTGGAAAATCTGCCCGTCGGGTTGATCGAGAAAGGTGATGTCGGTGACACCAATCTCGGCACAGGCGGCAGTTTGCTCTGCTTTGCGAGTGGCGGCCAGTTTCGCGCGTGCCTCGGGACCAACGTCGGTCGCTTCATCACCACCACCGGCAGTGCCATCGGTCACGATGACGTAGTGGACGTCCCAGCCATCGTCGGTCCAGGTTGCGACGGTTCCGGCACAGCCGAACTCGGCGTCATCCGGGTGGGCGACGATGACCATTGCACGTTTTTCGAGTTGAGTTTCTTCGGACATTCCGGGCGCTTTCCTTTGAGCTAGAACAGGGGTTCAGAACGGCAACCGGCCAATGCTATCACCCACACCAGTCCGGTCAGACTACCCGAAAGGTCAGGCGCTCAAATCTGTCGAGCAATGTGCCCATGTGTTGACGCACAGCCGTGAAGGCTTCCGAGCCACCAGCCCAGTCGAGATCCGCCTGGCGCTCGTCCAGATCGGCGTATTCGCACTCCCAGACGAAGGTTGGGACATTGCCTTCCTGGGGGCCATCCGAGATCATGATGCGTCCCGTTGGGCGGCTTTCATCAGCTCGCACCTGACTGGCGCGACGGCGGGTAGCGAGCCCTTCGGACTCCATACCGGCCTTGATGAAATAGCGATTCTGGACGACTATCGTCATGGTTTCTCCTTTATGGCTAGTTAAAAGTTGGCGAATGCTATCGTAGCGTGCTACAAATGCCCTTGGTATAGAGGCGGTGGGGGATCTCTGGCCGCCTCCCGACGAACCGTAACGTCGCACGACTGAATGACGGCGCTACCGGACGGTGGGAGGATCGACAATGAATTGGGTGAGATTACGGCGGCCCGCCGGGCTGCTGATTGCCTTCTCTATTCTTGCGACGCTACTGGTTCCAACAGTTGGAGCCGAAGCGCCACAACCAACGGCTCTGGAA
The DNA here is from genome assembly GCA_963745675.1 of uncultured Chloroflexia bacterium. GTDB lineage: Bacteria > Chloroflexota > Chloroflexia > Thermomicrobiales > CFX8 > JAUIIK01. Next base: position 172,158 of record CAVUYM010000008.1, on the reverse strand, counting down.
CGCGATCCAGCTGCCGGATACAACCCCGCAAACAACACCTACCGTGTCTACGCACATCGTGAGGGTCTTGTTGGCAATACAACTGCTAACGGCCACGTCATTCAACCAAACGATTTCTTCGTCGCATTGCCCTGCTGGTGTGGGCTCTCAGCGAAAAACGGCAACGAGTACTCAGTTCGGCTGACATATAAAGGCACCTCTATCGTCGTACCGGTCTGGGACGTTGGCCCCTGGAACACCGAGGACAATTACTGGGATCCGCCGGAAGAGCGGCATTTCAAGGGACTTCCCCAGGGCATGCCTGCCGCTGAAGCAGCCTATTTCGACGGCTACAACAACGGCCAGGACGGCTTCGGCCGCGATGTGCGTTCTCCGGCCGGCCTCGATATCGGTGACGGAGCCTTCTACGCCCTTGGCATGACCGACTCGGCCTGGGTGGACATTACACTTCCTCTGGCAGGAAGGTCCATCGCGCGAATCGATCATGGAATCGTTGCCGCCGCTGCCGAGCGGCTTCAATGACATCGCAACCGTCTGGTGGGATGAACAGCCACCGGTTGCAGACAACGTGGAACCAATCGCGGACGAGCGCTACGCCTATATCACTGAGACGGGTCACAATGTTCCAGTTCAGATCCTCGACTACTGGTACTCGCACGGCGGCTGGATGACGCTTGGCTTGCCGGCAAGCGAGTTCCACCGGGCAATCGAAGCTGATGGCTCCGTGCACTATATCCAGTATTTCGAGCGTTCGGCCCTGTCACTCGTCTGGCCGGATGATGGCGGCCCGCCGGTGGTGGTACCGGAGCAACTAGGCTACTCGACCTTCATCGATCCCGATGCATGGCTAACGATCGCACCATTTGAGGAATCAGACTGGGCGAAATATTTCCCGGATACCGGTCACTCGCTCGGTGGCGGCTTCCGCGTCTTCTGGGAAGCGCACGGCGGCGCAGAGGTCTTTGGCCTACCCATCTCCGAGGAGTGGGGCACGGTGACGCCGGACGGACGCCCGGTGGTCTATCAGGTCTTCCAACAGGCGCGTTTCGAGTGGTGGCCCGATAAGGCAGGCACGGACGAAGAAATCACGCTTGGCCTGCTCGGACTGGAACTGCTGATCGAACGCGGTTGGATCGATCCGGGACCGTCTTAAGAAATCAATACCATAGTTCAATAATCCGCTAACCGGCGTAACTAGTCTGATCTGCCAGAGTTCATTCTGTGGAATCGTCGAACGCGTCCGGCGCAGCACAGTGACCCGTATTGGCGACCCGCCAGGAACATGTTCAGGCACGCTGCCAAGACATCGTAGTCGCTATCCTGGCGATGGTTGCTGCGAGCACCCGCACATCTACCGGGCGATCGAGTTCTGGCGTGCGACGACTAGCCATTATCGCAGCACGGCGAAACCAGTACGGTTGTTCATGCGTTAACTTAGTAGGCGAGGATGATATGATTCACTTGCCGGCCCAACATAACAAATAGAAACGGGAACCGGTGCTCAAGCGCGTCTCACTGCTCCTGGTTGCATTTGCCACGATAGTCGGCCTGATCGTGCTTGCCGACATCGAATTGCTCGTGCGGGTGCTCCACGCACTCCCACCAACGAGCCTTGCAATGCTGATCGGGATCTTTCTCGTCGGTGCTATTTGGAAGAGTTTGCGCTGGGCCTTTTACCTGCGCTCCGCACAACTTGATATCCGCTGGCGCGACGGCATGACGAGTTTTCTGGCCGGGATGTCAACCACACCTCTTCCTGGTGGATCATGGCTCGCGCCACGGCTAGCGCAGGAACATGGCGATGTGCGCATGCGTCAGGCCGCTCCGGCTCTCTTCATAAGCTTTATCGTTGACGCTATCACCCTCCCACTGATCGTCCTCGCGCTCTTCATCATCACCGACCAGTCGCTCTATAGTTTCGCTATACCGGTTGTAGGGATGGCCCTTGGAATCGTGCTGCTGGCTATGGGACGCTCGTCCCGCGTCTGGCATCTGGTCGCCCGCTTCCTCGACCGCTTCCGCCTCACACGTCGCTGGCTGCCGCAGGAGCGCGACATCCAGCTGAGAGTACAGGCTCTCATGCGGCCAAGGGTGCTCCTTGGAGGGATGGCATTCAGCATCGGGGCCACCGCACTCTCTGCAGCTTTCCTCATGACCATCGTTGTCGCGCTGACGTTCCGAGGTATATCAGCAAGCGAAGCGCTCTGGGTCCACAGTGTTTCCGAGACTGCGGGTATCGCGATCCCGGTTCCAGGTGGCATCGGCGTGACTGACTCGTCGATCACCGGCCTGCTGACCCAGCACAGCATCGGCCTGCGCCGGGCTACGTTCCTCGCTCTGGTTCTCCGCTCTTCCGAAGCTGGATTCCGGGTCTTTTTTGGCACGCTAGTGCTTTTCGTGCGTTATTACCGCTTCCTGATGAGCGCGCTCGACTTGCGCAGTCGCACGCGCGGCGCTTACCGCCACGCTTGCAAAGTTCCCGGTGTGCGCTCGGCATTCGATCCGGTCATCAATGTAATCCGGCTGAGATTGGCTAATCCGATCGTAACCCTGGTTGATCCAGGGCCGCTTGAAGAAGCCCCCCAGCACGACTGATTCACGTCTCCGTCCCCGGTTCCAAAACCAGTCGCTTCGAGCTCGAAATGTCTCCGTTCGGGAGGAAACGGGCGCCATTTCTACTCTACTCTTCTGCGCGTCCATTGCCTGCTGGACAGGGCTATTATATACTGCGTACGTACGCATCTAAACAGCATCTTTAGATCTTTGCATTCGACGCTTGAAATGCGTGCTTTTCGTGCTTGTTCGATATATAATTAGAACATCTGTTCGGCATAATTAGGACGAGGGAGCAACGTGATAAAAGAGCGAGCCGCGAACAGCCTGGGGCCGCCCGAACGACGCCGTGCAACTGGATCCCGGCTGGTAGGTCGCGCCCAGGATCGTAGATCTTCACAGCACTGCATGCGGTAAGAAATCCCCGCATATCGCTCACGGAAGGAGAATAGCCATGACGACATCAACGACGATGACACGCCCGTCACTGAAGACAGCCGATCTCGTAACGTCCGGATTCTCGGTCGAACAGATTGTCCGGCTGATCGAGCTGCGGGAGGCTCATAGCCCCTTCCGCGAACAGTTCAGCGAACGCGAATACCGGCAACTCAACTTCCTGCGCTGGCGAATCGTTCGTAGCCTGACACACGCCGGCCACGAGCCCGACTAGCCACATCTCCGCCAGCCCCCAACCCCCAATCCAAACGGCCCTGAGTAGCTGCTCAGGGCCGTTCGACTTTCCCGTGTATTTTTTTGCCGCAGATCAGCCTGCCTTAATGCCGTTCCAGATCGTGTCGAGGACGCGGTCGGGGTAGTTCTCGGGGAGCATGGCGTCGGATGCTAGCTGGAAGAGCTTGTGGAAGATGATCCCGCCGGGGATGAGATCGGCGATCAGTTCGATGTCGATGTCCGGTCGAACATCTCCGCGCTCAACGCCGCGCTGGAGAATCTTCCGGATCGTCGCCTGTCGCGGCTTCATCAGGTGCTCTCGGAAGGCGTCTAGGACAGCCGGATTCGATAGCGCCGTCCCGACAATCTGGGCCAGGACCGGGAACATCACCGCCGTCGCGGCCTGCTCGCGAAAGGCGTGGCCGAGTTGAAGCAGATCATCGCGAGTGCTCCCGGTGTCGGGGATCTCCAACGCAAGGTCCAACTCGCCGAAAGCCCGAACGAGAATCTCTTCGATCGTGCTGAAACGCCGGTAGATCGTCGTTTTGCCAACTCCGGCACGCTCGGCGATACCTTCAATCGTTAGCGCCTGATAGCCCTCTTCAGCGAGCATCTCAACAGTCGCGCGGAGAATGGCCTTATCGGCCCGGACGCTACGTGGGCGTCCGGGCCGGCGTACTGCAAGCGGTTCGCGCTTCGTCATCATCTCCCCAGAATTTCGATTTCCGTCAGCTCGGTGACCATCGTCTCAGCTTCCGGTTCCTCCCGCTCGCGAGCGGGCAGGAAGACGAGCGCGACAAGCGCGCCGGCAAAGGCGACGGCGGCAGCTGCTATGAATGCTACACCCATCGCCTCGACGAACCCGGCGTTGGCCGCTTCGACGATCATGCGACCGGGCTCTCCACCGACCTGACTCGCAACACCGAGCGCGCCACCGATTGAATCTTCAACGAGTCGCGCCTGCGGCTCGGGCAAACCTGCCACGCTGCCAGTCATCTCCGAGGAATAGAAGGTCGAGAAGAGGCTGCCGAGGATCGCGACACCCAGCGCACCACCAACCTGACGGGTCGTGTCGTTGACTGCCGAGCCAACGCCGGCATTCGCTTCCGGAATGGAGCCCATGATTGCGTCTGTCGCCGGCGCCATCGTGTTGCCCATACCGAATCCAAAGAGCACAAACAGGGTCGCTATCGCCAGATAACCGCTATCAACGGTTAGCGTCGTCGCGTAAAGCAGGGCCAATGAGACGACCGTCAGCCCACCGAAGACCACCAGCTTCGATCCCAGCTTCGGCACGAGTCTGGTGCTGAGACCGGTCCCAAGTCCAATACCCACGGCTACCGGGAGCATTCGCAGGCCAGCCTCGAAGGGCGTGTAGCCGATGACGAACTGAAGATACTGGGTTAGCAGGAAGATCGAGCCGAAGAGCGCGAAGAAGACCAGGCTGATCGATGCCGCACCAGCAGTAAAGCGCATGTCGCGGAAGAAGTCGATCCGCAGCATCGGCTCTGGTGTCCGGCGTTCCCAGTAAACGAAAGCTGCCAGCAACGCCGCGCCGATTCCGAAGGCCGCCAGTGTCATCGGATCCAGCCAACCTGTCTTGGGAGCCTCGATGATCCCGTACAACAGCGTTGCCAGGGCCGCGATAGAGAGGGCACCACCGGTAACATCGATGCGCGGCGCGTGCTCATCTTTTGACTCCGGTATGAGCCAGAATCCGGCGATCATCGCCCCGACGATTATCGGGAGGTTGACCAGAAAGATCGAACCCCACCAGAAGTGATCGAGCAACCAGCCGCCGGCGACCGGCCCGAGCGGCACGCCAATGCCAGCCACCGCAGACCAGATCGCGATCGCCTTAGCCCGTTCATTTCTGGGAAAGACGTTGACCAGGATCGAAAGCGTCGCCGGCATGATCAGCGCGCCGCCGGCGCCCATAACGGCACGGGTGGCGATGAGCATTTCCGATGAGCCGGAATAGGCGGCGGCCACCGACGCCAGACCGAAAATCCCGAAGCCTGCATAGAGCGCCAGCTTGCGTCCATAACGGTCTCCGAGGCTGCCCATCGCCAGCAGTAACCCGGCAAAGACGAGCACATACGAATCGACAATCCATTGAAGCTGGCTGGCGCTGGCATCCAGTTTAGTGACGAGCGTTGGCAGCGCCACATTCAGGATCGTGTTATCGACCGAGATAACTAACAGACTGAGCGAGAGGACCGCCAGTGTCCACCATCGCCGTTCGAATCCGACCGTTTTCGTCGACTCCACTGTCGACTCCTTTCTCCCTCGATCCAAAGATCTATACATCGATACGTCTTCGTATCGCAACCTGAGCGTATCGTAACGTGTGCGTAGCGTAATGTCAATAGCCTTCGCGGAAGTAGCTCGCACTGCGATGTAAGGGATAAAAGCAGACCAACTGTTTGGAGATTCCGCCGTGCGATTGGCTCGAAGTGATAGCTGTAGACCAATGGGCAGCGGCAAGTCGAGTGCAGCAGCTACCACCGTACGGCTAAGGTGGAGGAGTCAGATCGAATATGTGAAATAGGCAGGCAACAACGGCTACGCGGATTCGTAGCCGTTGCTGTAAGAGTAGACGTCGCCCCTCAGGCTGAGAAACGAACTTGCAAAGGAATTCACGGACTCTTCGTGCGTCCGCAACCGCTCAGACCGCAGCCTTTAGCGGGAATTTCTTTGACGCGGACATCGTCGGTTTGGCTTGATGATCGACGGGATCTAGATGTAAGACGCCGTCGCCTTATTCGAATCGCTGTCGGCGTCGGCACAACATCGTCCCAGAGTTGAGGCCGGTTACCGTGTCCCGTCCCCACTTATTGAATGTCGATGGTCCAGTTTCCGTCGGCGGTGATGTCGAAGACTGCTAAAACACCCCCCGTGCCTGGAATCGCTGATCTGGAAGATCCCATCGCCGACCTCGATAGCTGACGATCCCTCATAGGGGCCAATCTCGTTGACAATGAGGTCTCTCTGACTGGCGTCGCTGTTGAAGACCCAGATCGCAAAGTTAGACGTGCCGTCGTGGGTAAGTTGGACGCGCCGGAGACCATCCTCCATAAACACGAAATACCGGACATCCCGACCGGCACCCGTCAATTGTGTGGGCGCGTTGATGATTTCCGAGCTTCCCGGTATGGGCTGAAGTGCCTCGATCGTCCAGTTGCCGTCGGCACTCACTTCGTAAAGGTAGGTGCTGTCCTTCGGGACCTCGATCGCGACGCGACCACCAAAGCTGCCGATCTCATTGACGAGAAGATCCAGCCGCTCTCCCGATGTTTCGTCAAAGAACCAGATTGCGAAATTCGACGAGCCATCGTGCGTCAACGCAAAGACGACGAGCCCTTCACGTAGCGGGATACTTTCTGTAAGGGTGTCACCCGTCCCTGAAGTAACGATAGGTTCCGGGGGAGGAATGGGGGTTGCTGTCGGTTCGGGTGTCGCCGTAGGCTCCAGAGTATTCGTTGGGGCAGGAGTATCTGTCGGAGCCGGAGTTGTTGTGGGTTCAGGAGTGTTTGTAGGTGCGATTGTTCTGGTAGGTGCAGGCGTATTCGTTGGCTGGCCGGGCTCGGTCGTATCGGTTGGCTTGACCGATGCTGCGTCGGTAGCCGCGGCAATCGTCTGCGTGGCCGCTTGCTCTACTCCGATGTCGGCTGTTGTGGATTGAGATGGTGCTTCAGTCGGAGTTGGAGTCGTATCTGTATCACAGGCAGCTGCAAGCAGCACGAACAGCACCGCTATGATCGCAAATCGTCGCATAGATCTAACTCCCAAGTTAGTACTTCTTCAACGTCGTCACAGCGGGGACCCGGTTATACATCCAGATCGCGAGTGGTAACCCAATCAACGAAACGCTGGCGAGCCAGGCTACCCCGAGCCAAACACCTGAAAACCAAATGCCGACAAAGATGAAGTAGATGGCGCGCACAATAAACGGGTACTGTTCTACAGATGTCTCTACGATGCGCGTTGAGAGCCCTTCGGTTACGGTGGTGAACTCTCTAGAGGGTTCTCGAAGTGTCGCAATCTTCGGTACCGAGTTGATCATCTTGAGACCGATCGGCATGGTGATGATCAAGGCGATAAGAATCCATGCGAGGGAGATCCAGAGAGCCGAAAGCCACCAACCGACGAATATGAAGTACAACAGCGTGATCAGGCAGCCCTGTCCATCTTTCTCTACCTGGATGATCGTCTGAGGTTGTTCACTCATCAATTTACCTCGTTACCAATTTGGGAACGAGTCAGCGAACAACTGCGCCTGCCATTCCCACTTACTGACGGTTATGTGTCCTTGCGGCCTAGCAGACCACCAATCACAAGAGCGAACGAGCCCCTGTTATAGGCGGCCATCTAGCCATTCCTCGAAATTGTTCACCCTGGCACGTGCACTCATTGTGAATACATTGTAACAATGAATTTCATAATGCACTGCCATTAGATATTCTTGGCCATATGTTGTGGATTGCTGACTCTGTTTGTCGATCCGTGGCGCCACCAAACTGACACGAACTTGCAATGATAGGGCAGGGCTTTTGGCGCATTCTTAATTGCAGAGAGCGTAGTCTGGGGATGAGGGGCACCGGCGTCCAGCGTTAATCCGACGAGTCAAGTATCCAGCCATAGTGACAACGCTTAATATGGACTCAATGCTGAGGGTCGGGAGTCGCCAAAGCGCTTGATGCAACGGGAGGACGTTCAGGATGCCATCATCGGACAGAGCGGCGTCGAATTCGACACTAAAAGCGATGCATGGATCGAAGCGTACTTCCGTGCTCCAGCACAGCTGCGATAGGAGTCTGATGTGACCGGATGGGTGATGGAACCCGGCAAAGCCTCCCCACTTGGCGCGACATGGAACGGCCAGGGTGTCAACTTTTCGATCTTCTCCCAAAACGCGAGCGGCGTCGACCTTTGTCTGTTCGACGCTGAATCAGATCAAGTCGAGCAGCGTTTACCGCTTCGTCAGGTGCGCAATCACATCTGGCACGGTTATCTCCCCGGGATCGGGCCGGGACAGCACTACGGCTATCGCCTCAATGGCCCCTACCAGCCCGCCGCTGGCCTGCGGTTCAATCCGAACAAGTTGCTGATCGACCCATACGCGAAAGCGATTGCAGGAAAGCTGGACTGGCAGGGACCCGTCCACGGCTACATCCGCGGCGATAATGAGATGGATATGTCATTCGATGCCCAGGACGACGCTCGTGCTGTTCCTCGCAGCGTTGTCATCGACCCGGCCTTTGACTGGGAAGACGATCAGCGGCTGGAGCGCCCATGGAATGAAACGATCATCTACGAGGTGCATGTCAAAGGGTTTACTGCCCAACACCCCGAGATACCAGAAACTCTCCGCGGCACCTATACCGGCCTGGCACACCCGGTAGCGATCGCCTACCTGAAACACCTGGGAGTAACCGCCGTTGAGCTCCTGCCTGTCCATGCCATTCTTGATGAATTTCATCTGTCAGAACACGGGCTGGTCAATTACTGGGGCTACAACACGCTTGGATTCTTCGCGCCGGAACCGCGCTATTCCTCAAGCGCCGAGCCATTTGGTGAAGTGCGCGAGTTCAAGCAGATGGTCAAGGTGCTTCATCAAGCCGGCATTGAGGTGATCCTCGACGTCGTCTACAACCACACGTGCGAAGACAACGAATTCGGGCCGACGGTCAGCTTTCGCGGCATCGACAATCCGGTCTACTACCGGCTGTCCACGGGCCGTGAACGCTATTACGTGGACTACACCGGCACCGGGAATTCGCTCAATGTGCGGCACCCCCAAGTGCTGCAACTTATCACGGACTCGTTGCGCTACTGGGTTCAAGAGATGCACGTCGACGGCTTCCGCTTCGATCTTGCCTCGACACTGGCCCGCCAGTTGCACGAGGTTGACCGGCTCGCGCCATTCTTCAACGTCATCCATCAGGATCCTGTGCTTTCGACGGTCAAGCTCATCGCCGAGCCATGGGATATTGGCGACGGAGGCTACCAGGTTGGCAACTTCCCGACGCTCTGGAGTGAGTGGAACGGCAAGTACCGGGATAGCGTGCGCCGCTTCTGGCGTGGCGACGAAAGCTACACGGATGACCTTGCCTTCAGATTGACTGGCAGCAGCGATCTGTTTATGGACGATGGCCGCCCCCCACAGGCCAGCATCAACTTCGTGACGGCCCATGACGGCTTTACACTCAACGATCTCGTCTCCTACAGCGAAAAACACAATGAGGCGAACTATGAGGGCAATCGCGACGGAACCGATGAGAACTTCTCCTGGAATCACGGTGTCGAGGGGCCGACGAACAATCCGCGGATCGTCGAAACCCGCGAGCGGCAGAAACGCAACCTGCTAGCGACGCTGCTCTTTTCGCAAGGTGTACCGATGCTCTGCGGCGGTGATGAGATTGGTCGTACCCAGCAGGGCAACAACAACGCCTACTGCCAGGACAACGAACTGTCCTGGTTTGACTGGGAGCTTGACGCCCGCAACCAGGCGCTACTGGACTTCACCCGGCTCGCGATCGAAATTCGGCAGTCACACCCGAGCCTGCGTCGGACGACATTCTTCAACGGTCGTCCCCCCAATGAGACAGATGGGAGCAAAGACATCATCTGGCTGCGTCCCGATGGCAGCGAGATGACATCACGAGATTGGTCAACCGCCTGGGTTCGCAGCCTGGGCGTCCTGCTGCCCGCCGATGGCCTGAAGGAATTGGACGCACGCGGTCAAAATGAGAATGACGCCACCTTGTTGCTGCTCCTGAACGCCTACCACGATCCGGTGACATTCGTTCCTCCAGCGGACATCGGAGCAGACAGCTGGCAAGTGCTCATCGATACGGAGATCTCACCGCTCAGACGTGCAGCGAAAGGAAGCACGCCTGGTAAACCCGGGACAGTCCATCGAGCTACGTGGTCATTCGCTGATACTGATGCAGATGTTCGATGATTAAGCCTCCGCAACCACGACACAGACCAGAAGGAGGAGAGATGATGTACGCACGAGTCGTCAGCGTACAGGCGGACCGCGAGCGGCTTGAAGACAGCGAAGAATTGGAAGAACTTGGAAGAACATTGGCAACGAAGGCAGTCGAGCAGCCAGGTAGCTGTGGCTTCTTCGGGCTCGTCGATCGCTCGACCGGCAGAGTCATGACGATCACGCTCTGGGCTACAGCCCAGGACCTTGAGGCTTCGGAATCGAGCGGCTATCTGCGGCGACAGATGGCGAGCGCGCAAGCGATCATCGGAGGACCCATCACCCGCGAGACTTTCGAAGTCGTCGGCCATAGCGACCTGCCGGAGCCTAAGACCGTTCCACGATGAAGAAGTCCGAACGTAGACCTATAGAACACCCTCCGGAGGCTTGGAGCCCGCCGGAGGGTGAGATGGGGGGCAAGCTCAGGGCGTCATATGGATGCCTGATGCCTGTTTCTCTAGAATCTCGCTACTCGAATTCCATCACCGGGCGCACCTCAACGGTGCCATCCTTCGCGCCGGGGATGTCTTTGGCCGTCTCGATGGCTTTGTCGAGGTCGTCGGCTTCGATGATGTAGAAGCCACCGAGGTGTTCCTTCGTCTCAGCAAACGGGCCGTCGGTGACGAGCGTCTCGCCGTCCCGGACGCGCACCGATGTTGCGGTGCTAACGGGCAACAGCGCGTCGCCGCCGCGGAGGACGCTGCCCCACTTCTCGCCGAACGCCATGTAGGCATGGAACTGTTCGGTAGCTTCGGGTGTGCCCTCCTTCGGATCGGTATCGTGATTCGTGTAGATCAGGCAAGCGTAGCGCATGGTGGTTATTCCCTTCGATTGACCAGCGCGATCATTGGCCGACTATCGGCCTTCATAGAACTGTCGAACGGCGCAAGCCTATTTCGACAGGTTTTGAGACCAATCTCGAAAATTCGTTCGAATTGTACGAACAGTGGTGTTTAGAGGCGGCCGGTCTTCAGGATGAAGACGAAGTAGGCAGCGACGATGACCATCGAAAGGAAGGTCGCCACGACGCCAGAGACAATCGGGTCCTTGTCTCGCCGGCGAAGTAATCCGAAGATACCCATTCCGACAGAGAATGAAATGATGACCGGCAGATAGGCGCCCATGACTACGGTCCTCCCAGAAGGGACTTCAATGCACCCTACTAGTGTAAAAATCGAACCGCCTTAACTGAGATCGCCCATTCGTCCCGTTTCAGCAATTAGAATGCAGATGGTGACCTGTATCTAGACATGAGGGACAAGTAATGACAGCATCGATTCTGCGACCGGACCCCCTAGAGCTGGGACTGGCCTGGCAGAGCATTGTCGAGGAAGAATATGAGCAGGTCGAGTCCATCCGCGAATGGCAGGACGACGATCACTACGAACCGATCGCCCACCATTTCACGGCCGATCCGCACCGCACCGACGACGAGATCCTGAATCGGCTTAGAGATTTCGCAACCCCGGAAACCATATGGCTGGACGTTGGCGCCGGTGGAGGCCGCAACGCGCTCCCGCTCGCGCTTGCGAGTAGAAGAGTGATTGCGGTCGAGCCGAGTGCAGGCATGCGTTCGGTTCTGGCGGAGCAAGCGAAAGAGCATGGGATCGAGAACATCGAAGTCCATGACCTGAGCTGGCCAGATGGATCCGAACGACTGCGGGCAGACATCTCGCTCAATTCGCACGTTGGCTACGATATCCGCAACATCAACGCTTTTGTCGACGGCCTGGAGCTTGCCAGCAGGGACCTCTGTATCTCGCTGCTGATGGATCGCGCACCGAGCGGAGGCTTCGTCCGGCTGTGGGAGAAAGTCCACGGCTTCAAGCGCCAGCAACTCCCGGCAATGCGCGAGTTCGTCCACTTGCTTCTGGCGCGTGGTGCATCACCGGAGATCGAACTCTTCCCGCGCAACTTCCGCCGCTGGGAAGAAGGCGACCTGCTCCGTAGCGCCCGCCAGCGGCTCTGGTTGGTCGAAGGCTCGGATAAGGACCACAAGCTCCAGCAGGTGCTGGAAGAAGAGCGGGCCGCCGGCATCGACGACTACCAGCAGCCCACACTGATCGCGATGATTTCGTGGCGGCCGCCCGCCTGGAACTAACCGAGCACAACCAGCGCCGTCAGATACATGATCGCGATGCCGGCAGTGACGCCACCGAAGGTCGTCCAGTTGACCAGCCCGCCGTCACGTCGTTGACTCCAGCGCGTGATCAACCGGCTGACTTCGACGATGACCTGTGCCAGCGCGCCGATGCCGATAGCCAGGAAGAGCGTCGCCCAGAAGGCTGAGTAGATGAAGCCGCCGATCCATACGCCGAAGATCGCTGGCGTGCCTGCTAGCGCCGCGAGTCCGGCGAAGTGGGCAAGGGGTGGTCGTTCGCGCAGAATTGGCGCGGCGATGCCGACGCCCTCGGTCACGTTGTGCAGCGTGAAACCGACGATCAGGAAGACTCCGAGGGCGATTTCACCTAATCCGAACGCAGCACCGATCGCAAGCCCCTCGCCCAGATTGTGCAGCCCGATACCGAAGGCAATCCGGTATGACGTGCTCAGCGGGCTCTGTTCTTTACCCCGTCCGCTTGAGGAAACGGTGATCAGCAGGAGGAAGGTCAACAGAGCGACGAGCGGCACCAGCAGCGGTCCATCAAGCGGGGTCGGTACCGAGGCAGCAACCTCACCGGCCTCCTGGAACGTATCCAGCACCAGGAATACAAGCAACCCGATCGTCAACGCCAGCACGAACTGCAAGCCACGCTGTCCCATGCGCCGCATGAATGGATACCAGAGCATACCGATAGCAATCGGCACGATCCCGACATAGAAGCCGATCAACGCGAAGCGGCCAAACGTCTCGGCATTGGACTTCGGCGATTCGACCGCCACGGCAATCTCTCCCGGAAAGACAATGCCGTTCGACGAGACGATGGCGATGGCATGGGTTTCGTCCTCAACCCAGGGATATGGGATTTTGATCCGTGCTGATTCCAGCGGCCCGAGCGTGCGATCGCCGTCGATGCTATGCGACCAGTAAGCACCGTCGACCTGAACCTGGGCGATCGTGATGTCATCCGGCCCCTGGTTGACGACATCGACATCGATCATTCCCGCTTCGGGGAGACTGATGCGCTGTATGCTCAAATCTTCAATCGGCGGCGCATTACGGTCACCTATCCCGCCATTGGTCGCAATGATCGCGACGACGATCGCGGCCAGCAGCAACAGCGGCAGGATTCCGAGAGCTATCCACTTCGGGGTCCATCCCAACGAAACAGCCGCTCCGGTTGAGCGGGGGACTTCTACAGCGACGTCAGGCTGCGCAGAGTCATCCGGCATATCGCCCACCTATTCCACAACCTCGAAGACCGACATCCAGCCCAACTCGGCAAACTCTGATTGATGGGCATGGAACATGTACTGCCCCGGCTCGAAGCCCGCGAAGGAGATCTCGATGATCCCTCGCTGTGCCTGGCACTGCATGATGGTATCGATGGTCCGGTGTGTTGGCTCCAGCGTCGTCCCATGGTCGTAGTAGTCGAAGAAGTTGGCGTGCAGGTGGAACGAATTGATCGGATCAAACTCGGTCACGTTGATGAGGTAGATCCGGATTGGCCGGTCGCGCTGGACGACGATTGGATTGCGCATGTAGTGAAAGGCAACGGAGTTGATCGCATAGACTTCGTTCTCATCATCGAAGGTCGTATCAAACCCGTTCATCACCATCACGAATTCGTGCCACTCTTTAGATTCCTCGTAATCGGGATGGCGTTTGCGGGCAAGCTCCCCGTGCTTTTCGGGGTCCGGGTTGATGATGAATGCGCCGTAGAGCCCTTTGTGGATGTGACGCTTCAATGGGATCGCGTGGCAATGGTAAAGATGGCAGCCGAATGGGAAGGCGTCAAATTCATAGGTGAAGGATTCGCCGGGATAGATCATGCCGCGGCCGATACCTGATACACCATCCATGAATGACGAGTGAATACCGTGAAAGTGGAGGGTATGCGGGTGTGATCCGGCGTTGGTGAAGTGAACCTGGATGTGGTCGCCTTCGTTGGCCCTGATCGTTGGCCCGGGCACGGTTCCGTTGTACGTCCATGCAGGGAAAAAGATCCCCGGAGCAATCTCGATTTCCTTATCCACAGCGACGATATTGTACTGGCGGAGCGTACGACCATCTTCCAGTGTGCTGGCGGATCCATAGTCGAAGTTCGTCAGGAACTCCATCGGGTCGTAGCCCATTGCGGCGGTGTCCACGTCTCCGACCGTCATCGACATGCCGTGGCTATCGTGACCGCCTTCATGATCCATCGGGGGCGATTCCTGGGCGGCACGCAGGATATTCGGTGGAAATGCCGCGATCGTGCTCCCCGCGCCGATCAGTGCTGCTCCCGTCACACCCCGACGGAGAACTTCTCTACGTGATAACCATGCTCGAATCATTACTCCTACACCTTCTGGCTTCTAATGGGCATCTCGATCGCTGGCTGGCGAAATATCAATATTAGTGCTGCCTAAATCTTATTGTAGGTAGATAGTAACAACGCTGTCAACGCGAAGGTCGTCGCCTCCGACATGAATTCCAGGCAACTGGTAATAGAAAAGCAGGCGAAGGCAGGTGCAATTTTCAGTGCGAAGTTGGATGAGCCAGCTACGGCTTGAAGGTTGCTCTAATCTGCACTGACGATCTTGAGGCGGGGTTGTTCGGGAAAATTAACGAGCTGCATGAGGCTACCAGAATCGATATGGGCGTCAACTTCTTCTGCCGAAAGTGGACGGGCAATCAAGAATCCCTGGCCGAGGTCAGCACCGAGCATGTCGAGATCGTTCCACTGATCATGGGTCTCGATTCCCTCGGCAGTGACCTGCAGATCGAATGTTTGGGCCAGCGAAACGACTGCGTTCACCAGCGACGTCTCCTCGGGACGTGTGCCCAAACCGCTGACGAACGATCGATCGATCTTTATCCCGTCAATTGAGAACTGGCGCAAATAGGCGAGCGCGGAATAGCCCGTACCGAAATCATCGATGATAATTCGTGCGCCTAATCGAGTGATCTCGTCCAGCCGCCTCCCGACGGTCGATACGTCTCTCATCGTATGGCTTTCTGTAATCTCCAGCATCAGCTGATTACCGGAAAGCGTGCTTTGTTCGAGCGCATTCATAATGTCGTTGAGGACGGCCGGTTGCTGGATATGATCCGGAGTGATGTTGACACTGATCGTCAGGGCTGGGTAGTCGTCAGGGAGGCGTGTTTGCCACGTCGCAACCTGGCGGCAAGCTGTCTCAAGCACCCATCTGTCAATCGGTATCATCAGTCCACACTCATCAGCAGTCTGCAGGAACTCAGCCGGCGGGATCTCGCCACGCACAGGGTGAATCCATCGCAGTAGCGCTTCAAACCCGGCAATCTGTCCTGTGCGGATCGAGACGATTGGTTGGTAATAAACATATAGCTGTTCGTTGCGGATTGCCGCTCGCAATTCCGCTTCCAGGCCCAGCCTATCCCAGCGGTGAGCGAGCATCGCTGAATTGAAGACTTCCGAGCGCGAGCGTCCGCGATTCTTAGCCGAGTACATCGCAACATCGGCATCACGTAAGAACTCTTCCGGCGAGAAGTCATCCCCGTCCGAAGTACGAATCCCGATGCTGCAGCTCACAACGACTTCCTGACCGGCGACGGTCATCGGCGCCCCAATTTCGTCGATGATCCTCTCGGCGATTTTCACGACCGCCTGTGCATCGCTGACACTCTCCACAATGACGACGAATTCGTCGCCGCCGAGGCGTCCTGCCGTGTCTCCAGCGCGAAGGATCGCCTGGAGTCTCCGCGACACAGTCTGGAGCGCGCGGTCACCGGCGATGTGGCCCAGCGTGTCATTGATGATCTTGAACCCATCGAGATCAATGAAGAGCACGCCAACCGGCCTATCTTCGCGCTGCGTGCGTGTCAGGCTATGGCGGAGTCGATCCAGCAACAGCGCGCGATTGGGCAGACCTGTCAGGGTGTCATAGAAAGCAAACTGTTCGAGTTGGGACTCCAGCCGCTTTTGAGCGCTAATGTCGACGATGACACCTTGCCAATGCAATGAGGCATCTTCGGAGTTTCTAATCACAACTGCTTCATCTCGCACCCAGACGATCTGCCCCGATGCGCCCTTGAGACGATATTCTGCGGTAAAGGCGCCCCGTTGCTCGGTCGCGCGCGCGTGTAGACGAAGGACATGTTCAAGGTCATCGAGATAGATCATCCGTTCCCAGACTGGAGCATCCGTCAAACAGATCGCCTCAGGTTCATAACCGAGGAGATCCTGAATTTGGGGACTCATGTAGGTCGGAACAAGCTGCTCCGACCAGGCCCGAATGTAGGTCACCGCCGGCATCCGTTCGATCAGCGTGCGATAGCGTTCTTCAGCGACCCGCAAAAGCTGTTCGGTGCGATCCTGATCGGTGATATCTCGGACGATGACGAGCCAGTGGTTGCTATCTTCAGTAACTTCCTCGGTGAAAGACGAAATGCGGGCTTCGAGCACGCGTTGTCCGCCAGGATCGTCAGTGGATTGGCCGACCGTTACACGACAACTCGCTTCGGCTTGTGAGCCTATCCGTAGCGAGGCAAGCGCAGGTACCGCAACTGAGAGTTCTCGACCGAGAGCTGAGGAGCTATCAAACCCGAGTAGCCCCGCTGCGGTTGTGTTGACATCGACAATCTTGTGGTGATGATTGAGCACAATCACGCCATCTCTCATACCTGCGACGCTACGCGCACCGGGAATCGGCCTCACTTCAAGCAAGCGCCAACGCCACAGGCCCCATGCAAGTAGTACGCCGCTCAGGGCCAGCGCAAGTGGCGTCGGATCGATCGTGGTTTCACTCCCAGCGAGAAGATAGAAGATATTCGAGATCCATGGCATCAGGAGCCCGGCCAGCATCAGGCTTGCCTGTCGCCAGTAGAGTCCCAGCGCCCGCGCGAACATCACGATCAGCGCGATATTGCTCCCGACGAGCGCGATATACGAATAGGTAGTGTGCACCCAGAACCACAGACCGTATTCAACGACGAGCCCCGATGCTGACCCGTCCGCATCAAGCGCAACCGATGTCCAGAGTAGTGAATGAAACGAGCTCGTCCATGCCAGGATGACGGTGATCGTTGGAATGAATAGAGCAAACGCAATCGTGCGGGGGCTGACCCAGCGACGTCTTGAGGTGAGGCTGATAGCAAAGAGCATCCACAGGGGTGGCAAGAATGCAATACCAATGTATTGCACACGCGCAGCGAAGAGTTTTTGCGAGAGCGACGACAATTGCAGCTCGGCAGCGTAACCTGCCAACCAGATCGCGACGGCGAGCATCACGAGAGCAATCAGTCTTGCATCGGCTTGCTTTCGTCGCCATGAGTGTGCAGCAACAAGCATTGATATAACGGCGGAGAAGATAAGGAGCGCCGTTAACGCAACTTGACCGGATTGACCCAAGAGTTCGAACCTTTACTGCGGGAGCCTGGCGTCTACGTTCGGAAGACTGTCACCTCGGTTCGGGGGCAACAGCTAAAATAACTGGTTTGGAAAGCCGAGGGCCGATGGTGTCGTCCAATGAGAAGGCAGCAGTCCACAATATCTGACCACGGCTTCTATAATACCATAAACACAACTCATCCGCATCGGCGACATCTGAGAAAGGCTATTACGCCGCCCCCCACGCACCCGAACATCTCTACAGCCATTCATCAAGATTCGACGGGTCCAGAATCCGGCTCCGGCACGTTTAGCGTGCCGGAGCCGGTTCAGAGCAGGAGAAGCGCACTACCTATCTATAGAGGATGCCCTCATACCTGTCGATGGCGGGCCGCTATCCAAGATGAGCGTGGTAGAAACGCACAACTCATGGGAAGCAACCCCGTCATTTGCGTCAGCGCAGTTGGTGATCTCAGTCGGGAACTCCGTCTCAGCCGCATCGATGACCACAACGTTGAAGCGCAGGATCAACTTTTCGCCGGGGCTGAGCGTCGCGCCCTGCATATAGACCATGTGAAGCACTTCGTCATAGCCACACTCGCCAGCGTTGCATTCGACGATGCTGGAGAAGTTGACCCACTCAGGCAGATTGTCGGCGATACCCGCGTCACTGAGACCCACCAGTTCAGGGTTGGCCGGGACGCTGATCTCGTACTGGAGACTTTCGCCCGGTGAAACCTGCTCCTTGTTCGCGCTCTTGGCCGGTTCTTCTGGAGGGGTACTCTCGACGACAAGAGTCGTCGTGGCGCATACCTCGGTCAGGAAGACGCCATCGCCGACGGTTGCGCAATTGAGAATTTCCGGCGGGAATTCGGTTTCGGGCTCCTGTATCACCTTGACCGCAAAGCGCAGGATCAGCTCCTCGCCGGGGTTGATCGTCGCATTCTGCATCGTGACTCGATGCAATTCCTCGTTGTAACCGCAGTTGCCATGGTTGCACTCAGCGATCCCTACGAATTCGACCCACTCCGGCAGATTGTCGGTGATCGACGCGGTCGCGGAGCCTACGAGTTCGGGGTTCGCCGGGACGATGATCTCGTACTCAAACCCTTCGCCTGGAACGACCTGCTCCTTGTTCGATCGCTTGAGCGGCTGCTTGGGGGTATCGCTCTCGATGCAGTGCACCATCACGGTGTCGGAGTGGACGTTGAAGTGCAGCCAGTGGCGGCCTTCATTGTGGTCGCGATCTTCATTACGCTGGCGCGCATGATCGTGGTGCTCGTCCCAAACCATCAGGCGTATGCCGAACGTACCAGGCGTGACGCACGGGAAGATCGGGGTCTTTCCAACGGCGTCACGATCGTCATCCAGCTCGTCGATGTCATCGCGGTCGCAATCCTCTATGTCACAAACTTCATAGCGCTGCCCTTCGACGTAATTCGGTTTCGGAGCCGGATTGTCGACCGATGTGTTGAAGTCCCAGTAGTAGTGTTCGACAGCGGTCGTCGTGTGTGCCGGGACGTCGTTGCCACCAGGGCCACCATTGAGCCAATCACCAAGCGTGGCATCTTCGGGACCATCGCTGTCGGATGAGCCGCGGCCACTGAGTGGAACGTTGGTCCCCACCTCGACGGTGATCTCCTTGATGCAGTCGTCCCCGGAGATGATGCAGGCATCCGCGACCGGCTTGTAGTAGCGATGCAGGAACTCGTCCCACGTCGTATCGTTCGGGAATTCGAAGTTCGGATCATCAGCCATCGCATGCGGTTCTCCAGCCAAACGGGGCAGCAGGATCGCGGCATCCAGCTTGTAGAGATGCGTATTGGGATTGACGGCAGGGTCGTACTTCGGATCATCGAAGGAATCGACGGTGAGGAAGCCAACTGGAGTTTGGGGATAACGCGCAGTGACATTGCCATCCGGAAGGAGCAGGTCATGCGGGAAGTAGATCGAGAGTCCGTTTGCGTTTGGCTGCGCGCTCCCGTGATCTTCCCAGCGCACAACAGGTCCACCCTCAGCCAACGCGATCTTGACCGGTCCGGCCGGCGCCGCGGCTTTGAGTGGCTGTTTCGAGATCAGATCTGCGAAGTGGTAGATGTCCTTGAAGTTCGTGTCGGTGAAGTACTCGGCCTGCTCCAGCGCAGCATGCTTGATCGTCATCTGGCTGTTATCCGACACCAGATCATGCTGATTGACATCATCAACATCGTCGATCAACGTCGTCGCGAATGCGCTGATCGCGGGAGCTAGCGTGCCGGTCAGTCCTGTCAGATCAATCGATGCGGAAGTGTAGAGATTACGAATCGAACGACTGCGCCCAGCTCGGTGTCCCTCAGCATTGATTTCGGCTTTGCGGTCGGCATACTGTCCAGCATTCCAACCGGTATTGGCTTTTAGTTCGTTGAAGAAACGGTCCCAGGGTATGACCGTCCACATCACCTCTTCGCTGGCGACCATCATCTTGGCCGCAGGCTCGATCTGATAGCCGACCTCGGTCTGGCCCATCAGGCAGGACTCGAAATCGACAACCTCGAACTTCTGGCCGAGTGCTGAAAGTCCGGTGCTGAGTTCTGACATCTTGAGGTAATCGCTATCCTCACCATTGAACATTGTGCCTTTCCAGCCTTGACCATGACCCGCCAGAACGATGGCGTACTTGTTGGCCGGATAGCTGGTTTTCGCCCAGGTGATGAAGTCCGATAGCGCCTGTGGATCTCCCGGATTCGACGCCTCGGCCGGACCCAGGCCAAAGGCGGGTGATGAGATACGGCTCATGTCGGAGTCCTGCTCGAGATGCCAGCGAACTGCGGCAGTGCTGTCGCCAGCGCCATTTCTCCATGCGAACTGGACGACGATGTTGACGTCCTCGTTCGAGCCCGCACGTTCCATTTTGTTGACTTCGTTCAGGAAGGCGCGGTAGAGGTTCGAGCGGCCATCGACGAAGACCATGACCGTCCATTCAGCCGGTCCTCCGCCGCCGCCTGGTGGAGGCGGTGGTGGTGGCGGCGACGGATCAAGATCCAACTCGTGTGCGTTCTGGAACTGTGGTGTCTCGCCGAGCGCGTCCACGCCACCGAGTTCGGCCCAGTCGGCGGAACTATTCGTGTCCGTCGAGAGCCCATCACGGCCCACGGTTTCGCCCTGACCGACCGGATGCACGAGATCCAGGCCATTGCGGCGCGAGGCGTCGAAGTAATCGTCCTGGCTCCACTGTCCAGCAGCTACCGCATCGTTGTAGAGATTCAGCGGTTGGTAGACATCTTCATAGCTCCAGGCGAAGAAGTCGACGATCGTATCAACACCTACGTCAATGGCAATGAGGGCAACTTCGTCGCTATCAGGATCGAAGAACTCGGCCGGCGCAGCGGCATCATAGTAACTGCCGCGCAGATCACCGAAATCGAGTTCGTTGTCACCGGAACCGAAGTAGACGACCAAGTAAGCATCCGGAGGTAAGTTGACCTCCGGCAGGGCGGTGACATGATCATTGGTGCCGTTTGCGATCTCAAAACCGCTGAGTTCAGCGGCCGTGTCGCTCGGGTTGAAGAGTTCGACCCACTGGAGATCGCCTTCGTCCGGCCAGAACTTGACTTCGTTTATGACTGGAATGCCGTCTTGCGGTGGCAGCGGGGGACCGCCGGGCTTGTCGTACTGAGGATCGGTGCGCCAGTCACGGTAGTGCAACCCGACGTTGCCGGCTTCAACTTGCCAGCCCGGATCATTTTCCGGCGTGAAGGTCAGGCAACGGCGCTCGAAACACTGTGCCAGCACAACATGCTGGACGCCGCCGATCAGGGCCATGACGAAGTGCGCCTCGGTCAGTGGCAGGCCAGTAGCGTAGAAGGGCGACGGGAAGAGTTCGCCCTGCACATTGCCCAGTTCCGGATCGTAGATCAGCCCGGAGGAATTCATGAAATCCCAGAATGGTGACGCGACCTGATGATCGATGCCCGGCACCGTCACACGGTGCGCCGCGGTGACGCCGTAATCTGCCAGCGCCGGATCTTCGGTCACGTTACCGTCACGGTCGACCATCTGGATGATGGTTTCGCCGTCGGCCAGCGGTGGCAGATCGCGTAGCGTCGCGAAGGTCTGATAGGTGACGCCGTCCGGATCGTCCGCGTCGCCAGCGACATTGATCTCAGCCGGCAGGCGCTCAACGAAATCGGCGTCGCCAACCTGCATCTGGCCGGTCATCAATTCGACGACCAGCAGTCCATTCGTGACGTACCAGGGGCTATTCGGGTCGCCCTCGTTCGGGTTGTTTATTTCCATGCGGGATTTGTCATAGTACTGAACCTCGCGCATTCCGCCCGGAGACTCAGCATAGGGTTCAGTCAGCACCTCGGTGTTGGCTTCGGGACCCCACAGCCAGCTGCGAGATTCCAGCAGTTCGGCCACAGGGCGATCGACGCGTTCCCAGGTGCGCTCGAAGTGCGGCGGTGCAGGCGCTACCGCGCCAGCCAATTGCGCCGTCAGCAGCGTTGCGACAAGCTGAATTCCCAGCGCAGCGAGCGCGACCAACCTCACGATGAATTGCGTAGACCGCAGATCTAGCGGTACGAGTCGAGCGGATTGTGCCTCCATTTGACCTCACCCTTTCCGTGGGTACTGCAACGTTGTCCGTGTTGGTAAGACCACCGAGGAAGAGTCTTCTTACACATTTCGCGGCGCATCCAGCACTGACGTTGAACGACTATGCGTCTAGCGCCCGCGGAAATCGGGCGGGCGGCGCTGGAGAAATGCCTGGATACCCTCGGCGGAGTCATCGGTCGTGTACAGATAAGCGGCTCGCTCGCGTTCCAGCTGGAGCGCTTCATCGAGTGGCATCTCCAACCCGCGATCAACGAGCATCTTGATCTCGCGCAGAGCCAGCGGACCACTCTGCGTCGACAGTTGTGTGGCCATATCCCGCGCTGCGCTGAGTGCCTTGCCGCGCGGTGTCGCCAGATTCACCAGTCCCCACTGTTCCGCCGTCGCACCACTGATGTGGCGACCAGTGAACATCAATTCCTTCGCCCGGCCCGGTCCGATCAGTCTCGGCAGGCGCTGGGTGCCTCCGCCTCCGGGCAATATCCCCCGCAACACTTCGGGTTGACCCAGTTGCGCCGTCTCCGAGGCGATGCGAATATCGCAACCCATCGCCATCTCAAGTCCACC
This sequence comes from uncultured Chloroflexia bacterium, assembly GCA_963745675.1. Classification (GTDB taxonomy): domain Bacteria; phylum Chloroflexota; class Chloroflexia; order Thermomicrobiales; family CFX8; genus JAUIIK01. The sequence goes on along the minus strand of CAVUYM010000008.1, from coordinate 149,331 downwards.
CCCCAGGGCATAGCCCTCGATCGCCGCGATAGCGGGGATCGGGACAGCGGCAAGAGCATCGTAGGCTCTCAATGTAAGGGAGGGGCCAGGAGTTGTCGAGCGCTCGCTGAGGTCGGCCCCAGCTGAAAAAGCGCGCTCGTTGCCAGTCACGATCAGTACACGCGCGTCCGATAATCTCGCCAGAGCATCACAAATCTCCGCCGCCATCTGGCGGTTGATCGCGTTCAGCTTCTCCGGGCGGTTGAAGGTAAGCGTCGCGACATTGCCATCGACTTCGAACCGTATCGCCTCGTAAGCCGTCGACTGCATGCTTGTCGCTACCTCTCGTAGAGACGTGCCGCCGGCGCGTCTCGGAATCAACAGCGTCTATGGCCCCGGGGAACAGTCGCTACCAGGTCAGAGACGCGCCAGCGGCATGTCTCTACATAACGAAACCGTTCACACGCTTGCGGGCGTCCGCTCCGCAACTAGCGCGGAGCGGCGGATCTTGCCCGCTTCATCGCGCGGCAGCGTCTCGATGAATTCCCATGTCTTGGGCACCTTATAGGAAGCAAGCCGTTCGCGGCAGTGGCCATCGAGTGCCTCGGTCGTCAACGGCTCAGCCAATTGGACGATACCGTGGACACGCTTGCCCCACTCGTCATCCCGCAGCCCGATGACGGCGACGTCGGCGACGCCCGGATGCTCGCTCAAGGCGGCCTCGACCTCGGCCGGATAGACGTTTGCGCCGCCGGTGATGATCAGATCGGTTCGCCGGTCAGCCAGATAGAGATAGCCCTCCTCATCGACCCAGCCCATGTCGCCGACGCTGACGAAGCCCTCCGGCGTCGTCCTGGCCGGATCGGAACCGATGTAGCTGTAGGTCGGTTGGTCGGAGTGCGGCCGCATGAAGATCTCGCCGACCTCGCCGGTCGGGACTGGCTGCCAGTCTTCGTCGAGGATCGCCAGATCGCAGTTGACCGGGCGTCCCAGCGAACCGGGATGCTCCAGCCATTCGTCGCCACGAATCCGGCAGCTCCCGACCGCCTCGGTCGCGCCGAAGCCCTCGTAGAGCTTCTCGGCACCGATCAGATCGATCCAGGCGCGTTTGAGCCAGGGCGGGCAGGGGGCTGCGGTGTGGAAGAAGGCTTCGACGCTGGAGAAGTCGCGTTCCTGGACATCCGGCAGCCTGACGATGCGCTGCATCATCGTCGGCGCGAGGAAACCGAAGTTGACCTTGTGGCGCTCGATGGCGTCGACGACCCTGGCGGCATCGAACTTCTCGAAGAGCACCAGCGTGTGATCCTCGAAGAGCCCCATATGGCTCCAGCTGAAGGGGGAGTTGTGATAGAGCGGTCCAGCGACGAGTTGGACCTGCCCCTGGCGCATCCCGACACCAACGCGAGCTACATCACCGGGCACGAAGGCCCAGGGACGCGGGTCGACGATGATCTTTGGCCGGCCAGTCGAGCCGCCCGAGCAGACCGATTTGCCGGGGTTTGGCGTCACATCCGGCAGAGCGGAATCGTCCCAATCGTAAGAACCCTCCAGCTCCTCGCGGCTGAGGAAGGGATGGGTGATCTCGCGCCCCCAGGGAGCGATGACAATCGTCGGCTGGGCGAGGTCAAGCAACTGATCGCGTTCACGCGCCGGGAGATTCGAGCGGATGGGGATGACCAGCGCACCGAGCTTCCAGGCGGCATAGGTCAGTAAGAAGTGAGCCGGCATGTTCGGCATTCCGACGACGACCCGGCTATGCTCGTCTACACCGCGACCAGACAGCAGCCGCGCGATCTGGTTCGAGCGCCGGTCAAGCCGCGCCCAGCTAACGTGCTCCTCGTCACCATCGACTGGGATGAAGATAATCGCATCGCGGTCAGGATGTTCTTCCGCCAACATCGAGAGCCTGCGCCCAAACGAGACTAACTCCGTCATTCGCACGGTCCTCCGTCTCTCATCCTCATTTGATGTGGTCAACATTCTCGCATATTTCGCGCTACAATCGGACTCCCCACGAATGTCCTCTGGCACAGTCGGAAACTCTAGCCAGCTAGTGTGATGTGCCCTCTTGGCATCTACAGCTGCCATTTTAGGGAGTATCTGCGCCACTTCCAGTAGCATCTCCGTTCGAGCCACTGGGTGTACGATGAACATCGTTGCAAGCGTCGGTGAAGCATGATGGGGGAGACAGATGAGCGGAAGTGATCGAAGGGGCTTTGCGACGCGGGCAATCCATGCCGGGGAGGGGCGCGATCCGGCGACGAACGCCCACAACACGCCGATCTACCAAACGGCGACCTTCACTTTCGGTTCGGCTGAGGAGATGGCGGCGGCGATGGCCGAGCCCTTCGATAATTTCTTCTACTCCCGCACCGGCAACCCGACCCCGGCGGCGCTCGAACGCAAGCTGGCTTCGCTGGAAGGCGCAGAGGAAGCCGCGGCAACGTCTTCCGGCATGGCAGCCGTCGCAACAGCGGTGCTGGCCAGCGTCAAATCCGGCGATCACCTGATCGTCGCCAACGATGTCTTCGTCATCAGCCGCCAGTTCTTCGAGCAGGATTGCGCCGATCTCGGTATCGACGTCAGCTTCGTCGACATCACCGACCTGGACGCTGTACGTGGCGCGATCCGCGACACCACCAGGCTGCTCTTCACCGAATCGACGACGAACCCGCACATGTGGGTGGCCGATCTGCCCGCCTTGCGGAAGATCGCCGACGAGCACAAGCTGACCTTCATCGTCGACAACACCTTCCTCAGTCCGGCGCTGCTGCGGCCGCTCGAATATGGCGCGGATCTGGTCGTCCACTCAGCGACGAAGTACCTCTCTGGCCACGGCGACACGATTGCCGGCGTCATCGCTGGCCCGCGAGATCGCTTCCAGAACATCCGGCTGAAGCTCGACGCATTTGGCCAGTGTCTCAGCCCTTTCAATGCCTGGCTGGTATTGCGCGGTGTCCGAACGCTGCCGATGAGGATGCGGACGCACAGCGACAACGCGATGGCGCTGGCGACCTTCCTGGCAGGGCATCCAGCGGTCGAGTGGATCAGCTATCCGGGGCTGGAGCAGCACCCGAACCACGCCACGGCACGCGCCTTGCTCGGCGATCGCTTCGGCGGCATGATGTCGATGCGGCTAAAGGGAGGTGTGGGCGAGATGAACCGCTTCGCAAACGCGCTGAAACTGGCAGACTTAGGCGTCAGCCTCGGCGACGTTTACACGCTGGCCTACCCCCAACCGCGACGTGACAATCTGATACGCATATCGGTGGGCTGTGAGGATACTGACGACATCGTCGCTGATTTCCGCCAGGCGCTGACCCAGGTCGAAGCTGCTACCTAGTCTGGATTGGAGTCGTGCGGATGTATCCAAACATCAGCCGTAAGCGCTTTGCGGATCATATCGATACCCAGTTCACCGTCATGGTTGAAGGTAACCAGCGAGTATCGCTCACTCTGGTCGAGGTGAAATCGCTCGGTACGCGGGAGACGGGTGCATTGACGGTCGAGTCCTATTCGCTGATCTTCGAGGGCCCAACCGCCCCGATGCTCGCCCAGAGCAGCTTCGAATTCGTCCACGAGCACATGGGCGAGCTCGTCATCTTCATCGTCCCGCTCGGCCCCGCCAGCGGCGTCATGCGCTATGAGGCGATCTTCAACTAACCGATCTTGGGCTGGTCCCGTTGAGTGACATTAATGGAGTGGCGCATCTAGTGTCGTAGCCTTGGATTGGTCTACTCTGTAGATGGAATGAATCGCGAACATCTCTCGCCAATGCCGTGAGGCGTCAGGATGTTTAGTTTTCAAATACAAGCCTGTGTAGATATCGGGGCTTTTCACAGGCGCACGAGCCGAGCAGGGGAGATGAAGCTATGAAGAAACGCATAATCGTAATGGCCCTCGTGGTTGTAGCCGGAGTAGGCGCAATTTTCGCAGAACGGCGGGGGTAACATCGAAGCACAGCCGGTCGGCCCGGTGGAGCTTACGAATGTCTGCATCAATCTCTATACAGGCGCAATTCGCTACTCCGCAAGCCCAGCTAGCTGCACCGGAAGCGAGCGGTCCGTCACGCTTCCTGATGATGGCCCTCTGTACGCATGTGCCAGCCGTTGGAACGGGATGCTACGGGCGGTCAACGACCCGGGGCAGTGCACAGCCAGCGAGATTTCACTTCCTATTGCGGAGGTTGATGTCGTCGAAATATGCGTCAGCGCATATACCGGACGACTGCGCTATGCGGGGCCTGGCGGCGCATGCTCGGCGTATGAGTTCGCTGGATTCGTGCTGCCGGAAGTGGTCGCGTCCGTCTACGTAGCCGACTCTGGCACCGAGGTTATCAAGCAGTTCGCTCTCGATGGCCAGTTCATCCGAGAATGGGGAGAGCCGGGAACTGGCGACGGGCAATTCGACGACCTCTACCGCATAACGGTCGGACCGGATGGCTATGTCTATGCCACCGATGGTCTCAACTGCCGCGTCCAGAAGTTCACCTACTATGGCGCCTTCGTCGATCAATGGGGAAGCTGCGGAACAGACCCCGGCCAGTTTGGGCTTCCGGGCGGTATTGAAGTCGATTCACAAAACAATGTCTTCGTGACCGACCTATTCAACTACAGGGTGCAGAAATTCGACGCGGGAGGCGGTTTCCTAGGCGAGTGGGGCAGCCCTGGAACCCAGGATGGTCAGTTCTTCTTCGCCCTTGAAGTCGCCGTTGATGCCGATGACAATGTCTTCGTCACCGATCCTATCTTTAATGCGCGCGTACAAGAATTCGATAACGCGGGCGCCTTCCAGGGCAAATGGCTCGTTGCCGATGGACCTGCAGGCATCGACATTGACACGATCAATGACATCGCCTACGTCACGACATTCAGCAGATACGGTCGTGAAGATCGATGCTTCGAATGGCAGCGTAGTGACACACTGGGGAGCGTCTGGCAACGCTAACGGCCAATTCGACGAGCCACAGGGTATCGCCGTCGGGTCAAATGGCCTGATCTACGTGAGCGACCGGGCGAATAGCCGTGTCCAGTACTTCGACTCGAACGGCAACTTCATGGGCGTTTGGGGCATACCGGGTACCGGCATCGGCGAATTCGATGACATCATCGGCATAGCGGCAACGCCGTAGCGGGCAACGCTCAGCAACCGATCCATGCACTCCCAGTCGTCTATTGCAGATGGATGGGCTGGGAGTTGCTGACTGTGTCTCATACCTGCGATCGCGCCTGTTTACCTCCCAAGATGCTCGGACCCCACGTGCGTAGAGATACGCGGGCGGCGCATCGCGTCGCAGCTACAGAGAAGGGGAATCAGTCAAAGCGGTTTCATGTTGGTCGGAGCAGCGTAGCGCCGAGGATTACTTCGGGCTATGCCATTCCATGAACACATTCACCCCGCGTTCCTCCAGGATCTCGAAGTCGAGACGCTCGTAGAGGCGGCGGGCGGGGTTGTTTTGCTCAACATGGAGACGGACAGGCTTGCTAAGCCTTGCGGCGCGCGCCATGACGTCGCGGATCAGGTGGGTGCCGATGCCCTGGTTGCGGTGTTCAGGGAGCAGAGCGATGTCGATCAAGCGGACGTCATCGTCCCAGTCGCCGACGTAGATCCGGCCGATGGATTCGCCATCAGCTTCAATGATATTGAACTCGGATGGCGGCAGTTGTTCGAGATAGTAGCGGTGCTGGGCGGTGAACTGCATCTGAAGAAATTCTGCGATCTGGTTCGACGGCCAGCCAGTCAGCGCCATTTCGTCTTCCCGGGTCGAAGCATAGACATGAAGGAGAAAATCGAGATCGCTGGCCTCGATTGGCCGTAGTGTCACCTTCACCCACACAACCTCCCTGCTGCCTTCGCCTGCAGTATTCACTCTAGCAGGCATCAACCAGCAGGGCTGACGGGCACTTGAGGCGAACGTGACGACTTGCTGTAGCGCTGACTCATGGAGTGACGTAAAGTAGGGTATTCCGCGTCGACCGTTCGTGTATGAGTGGGCGCGTTGCATTTTGGTACTTGACTACTTATGAGTAAGCGACCAGAACAGAGAGAGGTGTCGGATGGCTGCTATCACACGCGCACATCCGGGAGGATTCGGACCAGTATCACTCGGCCCGGAGCTCAGGCGGCTGAGCGCCGGGCTAGCGAGCAACGTATCGCGCCGGGAGCTGCTCGTTGGCAGCATGGCCGGAACGGCTGCGATGCTGGCGATGGGACCGCTCAGCAGGCCGGGCCAGTCATCAAACCGGTCCGGCAGAAGCGCCCAATCGGCGTCCGCTAGCGGCGCGACGACGGCGACGGTCGCTTTTTCGGCGCTGGCGCTCGATCATTTCAGCGCGCTCATTGGTGAAGCGTTTCAGGTAGTTGCCGGCGGTGAGCGAGCGACGCTGATCCTGAGTGACGTCACGGCGCTGGAAGCTAGCGGCGCGGCTCGTCCGCGCGGGGTCCGCCCGGAAGGTTTCTCATTGCTTTTCGACCTTGACGGCGGAACCTTATTCGAAAATGGCATGGTGACGATCGAGCACAAGGAGATCGGCAGGCAGGCACTGTTCCTCCACCGCGTCGGGCTGGAGAACGGTTCGACGGCACACTACGAGGCCGTCTTCAACTAGAGAGAAAGGAGACACGAGACTATGTCGGAGCCATTCCTGGCAGAGATTAAGATCGTCGGGTTCAACTTCCCGCCGAAGGGTTATGCCTTCTGCAACGGCCAGCTGCTTCCGATCAGTCAGAATCAGGCGCTCTTCTCGCTGCTCGGCACAACCTATGGCGGCGACGGGCGAGTCAACTTCGCGCTGCCGGACTTGCGCGGCCGTGCGCCGGTTCATGAGGGATCTGATTTCAGATTGGGACAGAGTGGCGGCGGGGAGAACCACACGTTGACCCTCACCGAAATGCCAGGTCACCAGCACACCGTGCAAGCCGCGTCCGGGAACGGAAGCTCGCCAATTCCGACGGGGAACGTGCTCGCCTCAGCGAACAATGTCTATGGCCCGGTCCGGGATATGACCTCGCTCGTGACCGGTACGGTATCGAATGCGGGTAGCACACAGGCCCACACCAACATGCAGCCCTGGCTCGCGGTGAACTTCTGCATTGCCCTCCAGGGCATCTTCCCGTCATGAGATTAGGAGTCTGAGCATGTCAGAGCCATATGTCGGTGAAATCCGCATGTTCGCCGGGAACTTTGCCCCCATCGGCTGGGCGTTTTGCGACGGACAGCCTTTACCCATCTCTGAGAATGACACACTTTTCCAACTTATTGGTACCACGTACGGTGGCGACGGCGAAACGACCTTCAACCTGCCAGATCTGCGCGGCCGTATCCCAATCCATGTCGGCTCCGGATCAGGTCTCACCCTCAGACAGCTTGGGCAGCAGGGCGGACAGGAGAACGTCACCCTGACCACAGCCAACCTGCCTTCCCACAGCCACGGCAACTTCCAGGCCTCGACGGCCGCTGGCTCACAATCAGCCCCGGCGACCAACGTTGTCGCCGCATCACCAAATGTGCGCTTGTTCAGGCCGGTGTCACCAGTCGTCAACATGAGTTCGAATGCGGTCACCAGCGTCGGCGGCGGCCAGCAGCACACAAATTTGATGCCATTCCAGTGCATCAGTTTCATTATCTCGTTGTACGGCATCTACCCGTCACAGGGGTAAGGAAGGGGTGAGTGATGTCCGAACCATTTGTTGCCGAGATCCGCATCTTCGCCGGGAACTTCGCGATACGCGGTTGGGCTTTTTGCAACGGCCAATCGCTGCCAATCTCACAAAACACGGCGCTCTTCTCGCTGCTTCTGACCAACTATGGTGGCGATGGTGAATCAAACTTTCATTTGCCGAACCTTCAAGGACGGGCGCCGATGCACCAGGGCAGCGGTCCCGGATTGACCCCACGCCAGCTTGGAGAGAGCGGCGGCTCTTCAACAGTGACCCTAAATATGAACCAGATGCCGAACCACAACCATACGATGCAGGCAAATGCATCCCCCGCATCGACGGCTGCGCCGTCCACAACAACCGCGTTGGCACGCTCGGTCGGAGGGAATGCCTACGCACCCTCACCTGACATAACGCTAACGCCGGACGCATTGCCGGATGCCGCTGGCGGCAATCAGCCTCACAACAACTTGCAGCCTTACCTGACGTTGAACTTCATTATCGCCCTGCAAGGAGTGTTCCCTTCGTCAATCTAGGTTAGCACCAGTCATGCGAAGTAGAGAGCGCCCCGGACAATTTGCCCCGGGGCGCTCTCTCTTATGTCGGTGACTCGAATCCGCTACGGGCAGGTCGCTCCTGCGCCGGTCACACCGACTACGGATCCAGCATCGACGCCGCCCGGGAACGTTGGGATTCCGCCGTTCGTCATCGTGTTCCCAAGTCCAACCAGGTACGTGTCAATATCCGCACTCGGCCCGGCTCATCGGCTTGCCCCACTGTAACCAGGAAGATTATAGTGGGCGGTAGCGCTGATCTGATCGAGATAAACGGCATTGTCTCCAGTGGAAGCGCCACTTGCGTCGAATGTGTTGTCGTTCATATTGAGACACATCGTCGATGTATCCCCGCCAGAACCACCAACGATAGCAGTGAGCCCAGCATAGGCAAAACCGCCCAGTTGCTGGACAGCGTTATTGAGTAAGCGTCGCGTTCAGGGCTGACGTGCCATTCGCTAAAAGATCGATTCCACCAAACCCATCAATACCAAATATCGAGTTCGTATCCACCAACACCGTATGCGTAAGGGTTCCGGCGGCTCCCACCGAGATTCCCGAGCCCGTCGTCGATCCTGAACTGGCAACGCCATTCGTCCCGATAGTGTTATTGAGATCGTGCCGGTAACCGTTCCGGCGCCGTTGATGTAGTTGGCGGTTATCGCACTGCCTGCTGCGCCGGTGAACGTATTATCCGAGACACTGTAGACGACGGTGATGTTGCTGGCAGCGGAGCCACCTGTGAGGGTGATACCGCCTCCAAGCGAATTACCGTGGCCGTTACTAAACGTGTTGTCCTGAATCGTCACATCTTGATTTGACGTACCAAGCGCATTCGTCTCGACCATATCACCGCGGGCACCCAGGAATTCAACACCGATAACGTCAAGATCGAGGATCGCGTTCGACTGCGTCTCAACCAGAATGCCGTCGTTGCCGAGCAGGTTGCTGTTGAGACCGATGATCATCGGATTCGCGCCACTGTCCTGGACCGTCATGTTCAACGTACCGGACGTATTGATAATGGCGATGTTGTCTTCCAGGCCACCCTTGATCGTGCTGCCCTCGAAGAGGACAGTGCCGGTCAAGTTGTCGAAGCTGATACTACCCTCGTCATCTCCCGCGCTCGTGCCGTTGACGCCATCGACAACGCTGTCGCTCAAGGTGAAGCCGACGACCAACGTGCCGCGGATCGCGAAGTTGTCGTGGTCGTTCAGTTGCACGTTGGTCAGCGAAATGCTCCGGGCGTTGTTGAGCAGGATACCAATGCCATTGTTCGTGCCATCCGCGCCGGTCATATTCTGAATCGTGCCGCCGGACCCAGCTGTACCGGTGCCGTTGACAGTGAATGAGCCGGCCGTGTTGGTGAGCACGATGCCATTCACGCCGCCATTGGCCGAGACACTCGTCAGGGTCACGCCGAGACTGACCTCGTTCGGGTTGGCCGCGCCAATGACGACAATCGCCGGCAGCGTGGTCGTACTGATCGTCCCGCCGGTTGTCGTAAAAGAGCCACTGACATTGTTCAGGCGGATGCCTTCGTCCGTGCTACTGCTCGCCTCCACCGTCCCCAGCCCTACATCTATCGCCGCGCCACTCGTCGAACGTAGATCGACGCCACCACCGCTACCGCTAATGTTCACCTCACGGACAAAGAGCGTCCCGACTTCGGTCCCGTTGATGCCTGTACCGAGGGTTGCGCCGATGTCGAGGCCACGCAGCGTGTTGTTCGTCGCCACGTCGATCGCGTTGCCGACAGCATCAGTAAGCGTGGGCGCGTTGCCGCCAGTCGTCGGCAATGTCCGGCTGAAGCTTGGCAAGGTGATGCCGCTGATCGTTTCGATACTTGCGCCAGCCGCCTCGCCAATCAGGAGTTGGTCATCCCGCAAGTCGATGCCGGTCGTGTAGCTGGCGTTGCCCTCTGCGATGAAGATCGTGTCGCCATCAACCGCATTCGGTCTGGCCACTCCCTGGACGGCGTTGAATGAAGCAATACTCGTGAAGGGATTCGTCAGCGTCCCGCTGTTCCCTGGAGCAACCGTGCTGTTGTCGATGAACCAGATCATGTCGCTGATCGAGATCGTCACCGTGGCCGTGTTCGAGGTCCCGCCTAAACCGTTGAGCCGGTAGGTGAAGGTGTCGTCGCCGACATAGCCGGGCGGTGGATCGTAGGTGAAGCTGCCATCAGCCGCGAGCGTCACACTGCCGCTCATCGCCGTCGCCGTCGCCACCCCGATGTTCGCGCCCGAGCCCTGGACCTGATCGACGGTGATACCACCGCCCTGGTCGGCGCCAACCCCAAGGATGACCCCGTCAGCCGCACCCACAACGAGGCCGACGTTGCCGGTCGAGTCGTAACTGTCGGCATTGGCCACCGGCGGGTCAGCTATCGTGAAGCTGAATGTGAAGTCATCGGTCGTCGAGCCCTCGCTCGTGCCATTCCCGTTGCCATCCAGCGTGTCCGGTGGATCAGCGGCATCATCGTCACTGATCTTGTCAGCGGTCAGGGTGACGGTACAGAGTTCGCCAGCGGTGAAGTCCGTGTCCGGGTTGAGGGTGAAGGTCGGGTCAGCATCACTCACAGCGGCGGTGTGAGTACTACTCGTCGCGCATGTAATGTCGAACCATGTACCGGTCACCGTCACCGGCTCACTGAACGTGATGCTCACGTCGCTGTCGGCAGCCACGTTCGTGGCAGCATCGACAGGGACGGTGCTGACGACTGTTGGAGCGACGTCGATCACGATCGTAACGGTAGCGTCGTCGAAGCCCACACCGTTGGTCAGGCGGTAGACAAAGCTGAAAGAGCCTTGCTGATTTGGAGTAGTGAGGCTGAAGGATCCATCACTGTTGACGTTCAGGGTGCCGCCGGCCAGCGTTGGCATGTCTCCCGGCGCAAATGTTGTGACCGTGCCACCCAGATCGCCGCCTCCGAAGGATGTGATGGTGGCCGGGGACGGAAAGCCCGCGAGGTCGTTGGCGAGAAGACCGACTAGCGGGAACAGTCAAGGTCTGGTTAACCGGCGTGCTGAAGCTGTCGTCGATAGCGGTAGGGAGTTGCTGCACTTGAATCGTGACGGTAGCGTCATCGAAGCCAGCCGGGTTATCCAGGCGGTACAGGAAGCTGTAGTCACCGGAGATTGTTGGGTTGACCAGCTCGAAACTACCATCAGCATGGACCGACAACAGCCCGCCGGCGAAGGCAACGTTCGACTCAGCCCCATTGCTCGATACATTGCCAGGCAGTGAGCCGCCACCAAAACTGAGCAGTGTCGCGTCGGGTAGGCCGAGATTGTCGTTCGCAAGTAGACCGGGCGCAGGCTCGTTGATGGTGACGTTGACGAGTGTTGTGTATGGACCATCATCGACGGCATCGGGGGCGACCTGGCCGACGACGAGGATCTGGATGGATGCGCCGACGCAGGTGTTGCTCGAACTGTAGCGCAGTTGGTGGGTGTAGAGGCTCATGCAGAAGGGCACGATTCCAGCGTCGGGCAAGATGATCGGCAAGAAGCCAGGCGGCGTGACCGGTGCGTAGATGACGGCGCCGGTGTAGGGATTGACCGCCAGATTGAAGGGGAAGCTATCAGGGATGAGCAGTGCGAAGCTGTTGGTGGGACAGGTGGTGCCGGTGATGGGATTGGGGACGAAGACGGCACTGGTGTAGAAGTTGACGCACAACGCATTGAGCTCGATCGCCGCTGGTTGGGCTTGTGTGTCTTGTAGTCGGCCGGAGCTAGTAGCCAGCAAACCGGTCGCGAGAAGAGCCGCAACCAATATCACGACGACAAAACGAGTACTTCGCAGCATTGATCACTCCCCTGAAAGCGTGTTCGCATTCTGCACGTGAAGTCCGCAATTGATTGTAGGCGTCTTTCGTCTTCAATGCTAATGGGATAGAGGTACAGGCGAAGGCAGAATCAGAATTAGCGCATTGCTCTGAAATAGGCCACGACACCGTGGAAGAGCGCGAGCGCTTCGGCGCGGACGCGAGACTGATTCCCGAGGAAGTTGCATGCCTCGATGCTGTTCGAAATGAAGGATGCCTCGGTCAGAATCGCCGGGATGTTCGCGTAGTGGGTAACCCCAAATTCCTCGAACTGGATACCGGAATCTTCCAGCGCCAGCGCCGCCGCCAGTTGCGGGTGGACGAACGAAGCGAGCAGGAGGTCGGATTCGTCGCTGACGAAGGTCGTCGTGTAGTTCAGGGAGGCATCCTCAAAGCCATTGTGGTGAATCGACAGCAGGATATCTGCCCCGGCGCTCTCCGCAGCTAGTACACGCGCTTCTCGCTCAGCGGGCTGAGGCACGAGGAAAACGGTAGCCCCGATAGATTCCAGAATTCCTGCAAGATCTCTCGCGTTCGAAGTTGACATCGGCCTCGAGAACTTCGACGTCCACGCAATAGCCAGCGGTACCCTCGTCGCTTCCTCCGTGTCCGGCATCGATAGCGACGATGATGCCCTGCAGCGCGTCCGGCGGGTAGGTCGCCGTTGCAGTTGGCAATGCAGTGATTGTGGGAATAGGGAGCGCCCCTGACTCCGCAACCACCGCAGTTGAAACAACGGGGATCGAGTCGGACACCTGCCCGGATGAACGACCACAGCCCGCGAGTACGCAGGCAATTGCAGCAATCACAAGCAGCAGACCAGCCCAGTTCAGCGGAGTACTCAACCGCCGATTTCGCAAGATAAGCTGGTGGCCCAACTCTGTGACATATCTACCTCTATACCGAAACACGGACCCGCTGCCCGCCACGTAGGGTAAACCGGCGGGCTGAGAATTTTCTGAGAAACGGGCGAGAGATTCCGGCACAGAACGCACATGCCGATAGCGACAGGGGCTATGCTACGTTAAATGACGCACCAAGCGCTGAAAATTGAGGGCTACTGCCCACCGAGCTACGAAAAAATCATCCGCTAGGAGGCATGCGATGAGCCGTGTCGATCAGACTCTTCTTACCCCGCTGCTATTGCTGGAGCGGTCGGCATACGCGTTGCCGAACCGGGTTGCCATCGTCCACGATGACCAGCAATACACGTATAAGGAAATGGCAGCCGCTACGACACGGCTGGCGCGCGCCCTTCAGGCTTCCGGGATCGAACCCGGGGACCGCGTTGCCTACCTGCTTCCCAACATTCCGGAGATGCTCATCGGTCACTTCGGCGTCCCACTTGCTCACGCCGTGCTGGTTGCGATCAACTTTCGCCTCTCATCCGGCGAGATCGAGTACATCCTCAACCATTCGGGCGCGAAGCTGCTCGTCGTCGACACCGCGCTGATGCCGTCTATCGCGCCGATTCGCGACAACCTCGAGACGGTCGAGGAGATCATCTTCGTTAATGACGCAGGCATCGAACCGGCCTTCGCCGCAACGACCTTCGCCGAATTCCTGGAGCGTGGCTCGGACGAACCGCTACCGTGGACGGTCGATGACGAAGACCGCACGATCTCGATCAACTACACCTCCGGCACGACCGGGCGACCCAAAGGCGTCATGTACTCGCATCGGGGCGCCTACCTGAACTCGCTGGGCGAGATAATCCACTCGCGCCATACGCGTCGACACTGTCTATCTCTGGACGCTGCCGATGTTCCATGCCAATGGCTGGTGCACGACCTGGGGCGTAACCGGCATCGGCGGCACCCACATCTGCTTGCGGGCCGTCGACGCAGGCGACATCTGGCGGCAAATCAAGCGCCACGGCGTCACCCATCTGAACGCTGCTCCGACAGTGCTGATCATGATCGTCAACTATCTCGATGCCATGCCGATCGATAACGGTCTCGTCGTCACGACAGCTGGCGCTCCTCCCAGCCCGACATTGATCAGCCAGCTCGAAGCCCTAAACATGTCGGTCGTGCACATGTATGGACTGACCGAGACCTACGGCCCCCACACCGTCAGCGAATGGCAGCATGAATGGAACGATCTGGACGGCTCGGAGCGCACCCGGCTGCTGGCTCGTCAGGGCATCCCCTTCACGATTGCGGACCCGATCGCAATCGTCGATGAAGAGATGAACGAAGTTCCGATGGACGGAGAAACGCTGGGTGAGGTCGTCATGCGCGGCAATAACGTCATGGCCGGCTACTACAACGACCCGGAAGCGACGGCAGAAGCATTCCGCGGCGGCTGGTTCCACAGCGGCGACATCGGCGTCTGGCATCCCGATGGCTACATCGAGCTGCGCGACCGCAAGAAAGACGTCATTATCTCCGGCGGCGAGAATATCTCCACTATAGAGGTAGAGCAGGCTATCGCCAGCCACCCGGCGGTTCTGGAGTGCGCCGTCGTTTCCATCCCGCACGAGCACTGGGGCGAACGTCCGAAAGCCTTTGTCATTTGCAAGGATGGCCAGATGACGAACCAGGATGAAATCGTCTCCCACGTGCGTGCACACCTCGCTCACTTCAAAGCGCCCGACGTCGTCGAGTTCGTCGCTGAGTTGCCGAAGACGGCGACTGGCAAGATACAGAAATTCGTCCTTCGCGACCGCGAGTGGGCTGGCCATACTGCTCGTATCTACGGCGGTTCGAGCGGAAATTCTTGAGGGCAATTGCGATGGCAGGAGACGCGCCAGGAGGACATGCGATGAGCCGAGTCGATCAGACACTGCTGACTCCGCTATTGTTGCTGGAACGCTCCGCCCACGCTTTGCCGAACCGAGTCGCGATCGTCCACGGAGATCGGCAGTACTCATATAAGGAAATGGCCGCTGCGACGACCCGGCTAGCCCGGGCACTGAAAGCTTCCGGCGTCGAGCCGGGAGACCGCGTCGCCTACCTGCTCCCGAACATCCCGGAAATGCTCATCGGCCATTTCGGCGTCCCGCTCGCCCATGCTGTGCTCGTCGCGATCAATTACCGTCTCTCCCCGGCTGAGATCGAATACATCCTCAACCACTCGGGCGCAAGAATCCTCGTCGTCGATACGGCGCTGATGCCGTCGATCGCGCCGATCCGCGACAGGCTGGAGACGGTCGAAGAGATCGTCTACGTCAACGATGCCGGTGTCGAACCGGTCTTCGAAGCGACCGGCTACGCGCAATTTCTCGCGCGCGGTTCCGATGAACTATTGCCGTGGAGAGTCGATGATGAGGAGCGCATCATCTCGATCAACTACACCTCGGGCACGACCGGCCGCCCGAAAGGCGTCATGTACACCCATCGCGGCGCGTACTTGAATGCTCTGGGACAGATGATTCACTCGCGGCACACGGTCGATTCGGTCTATCTCTGGACGCTGCCGATGTTCCACTGCAATGGCTGGTGCACAACCTGGGGAGTGACCGGCATCGGCGGCACCCATATCTGCTTGCGGGCCATCGATGCAGGCGAGATCTGGGCGGTGGTCCGCGAGCATCGGGTAACGCATCTGAACGCTGCCGCAACGATTCTGATCATGCTGGTCAATCACCCGTCGGCAGCCCCACTCTCTGAACCACTGACGGTGACGACAGGCGGCGCACCGCCAAGCCCGACACTGATCACCGAACTGGAAGACCTGAACATAGCAGTGATTCATTTCTACGGTCTGACCGAAACCTACGGCCCTGTCACGGTCTGCGAGTGGCAGCACGAGTGGAATGAGCGTGGAGCCAGCGACCGCGCCCGGCTGCTGGCTCGTCAGGGAGTTGCCTTCACGACTGCCGATCCAGTTTCCATCGTCGATGACGAGATGAACGAGGTTCCGAAGGACGGTCATACGCTGGGCGAGGTCGTCCTACGCGGCAACACCGTCATGGCCGGTTACTACAACGACCCGGAAGCGACGGCAGAGGCCTTCCGCGGCGGCTGGTTCCATAGCGGCGATGTCGGCGTCTGGCACCCCGACGGCTACGTCGAACTGCGCGACCGCAAGAAGGACGTCATCATCTCCGGTGGCGAAAACATGTCAACGATTGAGATCGAGCAGGCCATCGCCAGCCACCCGGCAGTACTCGAATGCGCCGTTGTCTCGATGCCGCACGAGCACTGGGGCGAACGCCCGAAAGCCTTCGTCATCTGCAAGGATGGCCAGTCAACCAGTGAGGATGAGATTATCGCCCATGTGCGTGACCGGATCGCGCACTTCAAAGCGCCCGACGCGTCGAAATCGTCACCGAGCTGCCGAAGACAGCCACCGGCAAGATCCAGAAGTTCGTCCTCCGCGAGCGCGAGTGGGCGGGCTACGAAGCCAGGATTTACGGTGGTTCAACGGTAGAAAGCTAACGCGGAGTCCCTCTCATGCCGGCCCTGCATCCCAACCATGAACTCGAACCGGCCGCTGCTCGAGCGAGACGCCCAGCTGGCTCAGTTGCGAGAATATATGGATCAGGCCATCCAATCAGAGGGCAGACTCGTACTGGTCGGCGGGAGCGCCGGCATCGGTAAGTCATCACTGGTGCGGGCGTTCTGCCGTAGCGTGGAGGACGACGTGCAGGTGCTGATCGGCACTTGCGATGCGCTCGCAACACAGAATCCGCTTGGGCCACTCTTCGACATTGCTGCAGCGATTGGTCCGCAGGCCAACGCGCTAACGGTGGAAACTGGTAGCCAGATCGCCCGTTTTCGCGCATTTCTGGACTTACTTAGCGCCCCGCTTCAGCCGAGCCTCGTCGTATTCGAGGATCTCCACTGGGCGGACGAAGCAACCCTCGACCTGCTGCGCTTCATCGGCAGGCGCATCGACACCTGTCACGCGATGCTCATCGCAACCTATCGTGACGACGAGATCGGGCCTGAGCATCCACTGCGCATCCTATTGGGCGATCTCGCAACGCTCGCGGCGGGTCGGCGAATCTCCGTCCCGGCACTCAGCGAGGCAGCTGTCGAGACTCTCGCTACCGGCTCAGAGATCGATCCGATCGAGCTCTTTCGTCTCACAGCCGGGAATCCGTTCTTCGTCACCGAAGTGTTGGCGGCGGACATCGCCGGCATACCACCTACAGTTCGTGACGCCGTCCTGGCCCGGGCGGCAAGGCTCTCACCCGCCGGACGTGAGGCACTCGAAATGGCGGCGACCGTCGGATCTCCAGCTGAGCTTGCGCTCCTCGAACTCTCTCTCGCACCAGACCCTGGCGCTATTGACGAATGTATTGCGGCGGGAATGCTGGTGGCGAGCGGCGAAACATACCGTTTCCGCCACGAGATCGCACGCCAGTCGATCATCGAAACACTTGCCCCACAGCATCGAGCCGGACTCCATCGCCGTGTCCTTGAAGCGCTGGAATCTGGGCCAGTTGATCGTTCGAAGCTGGCACGACTGGCACACCATGCCGAAGAGAGCGGCCAGTGGCAATCCGTGCTGCACTACGCGCCAAATGCGGCGCGTGACGCAGCGCAACTCAGCGCACACCGCGAAGCTGCCGCACAATTCCGGCGCGCCCTGCGCGTCGCCGATCGAATAGAGGATGAGGCGCGGGCTTCGCTCCTCGAAGAATATGCACACGAATGTTATCTGACCGACCAGATGGACGAAGCTATTGAAGCGCGCCGCAAAGCACTAACCATCTGGCGCAATCTGAGAAGACCGTTGAAAGAGGGTGAGAATCTCTATTGTCTGGCGCGCGTGCTCGTGCTTTCGGGGCGCAATGCCGAAGCGGAAGAGGCGAGCCGCATCGCGATCAGCGTTTTGGAATCAGAAGCGCCCGGCCCCGAGCTTGCTTCTGCTTACCAGATTCAGGCGCACCTGCGGATGCTCAACCGCGACACCCAAGAGGCGATCGCGCAGGGGCTGAAAGCGATTGGTCTGGCAAAGCAGTCGGGGGCCCGAGAAGCACTCATCTACGCGCACAACACCGTTGGTTCGGCGATGATGCTCTCGAATGAAAATGAAGGGCGAACTTTTCTTGAACGCAGCGCCCAGATGGCCCGCGATGCCGGTCTGGATGACTATGTTGCAGCGGCACTCGGAAATCTGGCAACTGCATCCGGCGAGATATATCTGTTTGAGCAGGCCGACCGATATCTTGAGGAAGGTATTGATTTTTGCGCCGACCGCGATCTCGATTTTGAGCTGCATTACATGCGCTCATGGCAAGCGATCTCTCACATGCATCAGGGTCGCTGGACGCAGGCTAGCGATGTCGCGTTGGAACTCCTACGATTGCCAAATCTGGCTGCAATCAGCGGAATCATGGCCCGGGTTGCGCTCGGGCGCGTGCGAGCTCGCCGCGGTGATCCTCAGGCAGAAGAAGTGCTGAACAAAGCGTTGGACAGCGCCCTCCAAACGGCGACGCTGCAACGCCTTGGACCCGTCTACGCTGCGCGCGCAGAGGCAGCCTGGCTACGCGGCGACTCAGGTCAGACAAAGCGCGAAGCGACAGCTGTATTCGACCTGGCCGAAAGCCAGCGGCACAATTGGTTCATCGGAGAGCTTGCGTATTGGCGCTGGAAGGTGGGCGATCTCGATGAGCTTCCAGAACATATTGCCGAACCGTACGAGTTACAGATCCGAGGCAACTGGGAGTCCGCTGCCCGGCTCTGGGATGAGCTCAACTGCCCCTATGAACGCGCCAGAGCACTCGCTGAAAGCCGGAACATCACGGCATTGAGAGATGCATTCAGCATCTTCGATGCGCTCGACGCAAGACCGGCAGCAGATTCGACAGCTGAGCAATTGCGAGAGCTCGGCGAACCTTCCGTCCCGAGGGGCATGCGACCGACCACCCGCGCCAACCCGGCGGGGCTTACCCAACGGCAGATGGAGGTGGCGGAACTTATCGCCGATGGGCTGCCGAACGCCGAAATCGCCGCGCGCCTCTTCATTTCTCCGAAGACGGTCGAACATCACATCACGGCGATATTCGGCAAACTCCAGGTCACAAATCGAACCGCCGCCATTGAAGAATTGCAGCGCATTGAAGAAGGCGTCCCCAAATTAGGGGGCAGATCGGCGTAACATGGGGGGTCGCCCCAATTGGCAGGAACCTCAAAGCCATTCACACTGGAAACTGTCAACCCAACCGTTTGTCTAAGTGAAGGAGAAGAGGCCAATGCCTCGCTACGTCATTGAACGCACATTCCCCGACGGTCTTGAAATTCCAGTCAATGACGACGGAGCCAGCGCGCTCATGAATGTCGTCGAGAAGAATTCGGCCCAGGATGTGAGCTGGGTCCACTCCTATGTGAGTGAAGACAAGCAAAAGACATTCTGTGTCTACGACGCGCCGGATCCAGAGGCGATCCGGAAAGTGGCTGAGGCTAACGGGTTGCCAGTCGACAAGATCACGAAGGTGAGCGTCCTCGACCCCTATTTCTACCGCTAAAGCCATAGCAGTAACGCGCCACAAACAACCGGTGCCCGTCGACTTTCGATGGGCGCCGGTTGCGCGTTCGTATGGCATCGACAGAGCTCCAAGCATTGCATACGCCCGAAATCGTTACCGACTTAACAGAGTGCTGGACATGGACGCCGGTCAATTCTCAGCATGACGCTTGCATTTCAGAAGCGATACAATCGTGTATTAACTGGAGTAATAGGGCGCGTACGGAATTCTCTCGGCATCCGCTCCCTCAATCCAGCAAATGTGGAAGTTTTACGCATACACCAATTCCATAGGACCGATCTGCACATTACTGACGTAGCTTCGGTAACAGCCCGCGCACATAGCGCGACTTGACGGCGACTTCAATTGGTATCAAAATCTAGACTCGAACATAGAGTTCAGGTTCAGTTTTGATCACGGGCGCAATCAGAAAGGAGAAAGACGGAACGACATACCCTACCGCCTCGTTGCACAACTGTCCGGGGAAATGGTCGGTACAGCGAGCGGCAGTGTGTCACGAACGACGATCAGCGCCCCGTCAGACAATCTTGTTCATTGAGGAGGAAATACTTACATGCCACGAGAAAATCTTGGCGACATCCAACGACTCATAGATGACGCGGTTACCGGCAAGCTGAGCCGCAGAGACGTCTTGCGGCGCGCGGTCGTGCTGGGACTCAGTATCCCGGCCATTGGCGCGCTTCTGGCCGCCTGCGGCGGTGACGATGACGACGACACGGCTGAACCGACCAACACAACCGCTGCAGGTAGCGGTGGAGAAGAGCCGACTGCCACTGAAGAAGCGATGACGGACGAGCCGACCGCAACCGAAAGCGCCGGTGGCGGCACTGGTGAATTCGACTTTAGCGATCCGGCGAATCCGCCCGAAGTCGGTAATGCCGAAGCAGGCAGCATGTATAGTGGCGCAAAGCTCACCTACTACGGCGACGGCGTCGGAATCGGTAATGATCTTGACCTCGCGATGGCTGCGAAATTCACTGAGGCCACCGGCGTCGAGATCGAAGTCATTGCACGACCACAGGACTCTACCGAAACGTTCTCGACCTACCAGCGCCTCTTCCAGGCGAAATCGGGCGACATGGATGTCCTGATGCTCGATGTCATCTGGCCCGGCAGCTTCGCCCAGCATCTGGCCGATCTGACTGACGCCGTTGGTGACGACATCGGCCGCTTCTACGACACGATCGTTCAGAACAACACCATCGACGGCAAACTCGTCGGAATCCCCTGGTTCGGCGACTTCGGCATGCTCTTCTACCGCACCGATCTTGTCGAAAAGTACGGCTATGACGGCCCGCCGGAAACATGGGACGATCTCACCGAGATGGCGACAACCATCCAGGAAGGTGAAAAGGCCAGCGACGAGAACTTCTGGGGCTTCGTCTTCCAGGGCAACGCCTACGAAGGCCTGACCTGTGACGGTCTCGAATGGCAGGCGTCCTCCGGCGGCGGCACCATTCTCGATCATGACGGCAACGTCACAGTGAATAACGATGCCGCTATTGCGATGTTCACCATGGCGAGCGAATGGGTCGGCAACATCGCGCCTCCGGGCGTGACGACCTACCAGGAAGAAGACGCTCGCAATGCCTTCCAGAATGGTCAGGCCGCCTTCATGCGCAACTGGCCCTACGCCTATTCGCTTGGACTCGGCGCAGATTCAGCCGTGGCCGGCAAGTTCGACGTCGCACCGTTACCGGCACAGGCAGGCAGCGATCACGTCGGTACCGTCGGTGGCTGGCAGATTGGCGTCTCTGAATATTCGAAGAACAAAGAAGCTGCGATCGAGTATGCGCGTTACCTGACGAGCGCAGACGTCCAGAAGTGGCGTGCGATAGCCGCCAGCTTCGTGCCGACCATGCCGGAAGTGGCTGAGGATCCCGCGGTCATCGAAGCGATGCCGTTCCTCGAGTCGCTCGCAGATGTCGTGCGCGTTGTCCGGCCGTCAACGCCAGCAGGCGACCTCTACAACGAGGTCTCAACAGCCTACTTCCAGGGTCTCAACGAGATCTTGAATGGTGACGATGCAGCAGATGCCGTTTCCAAAATGGCAGACGACATCGACTTCATTCTGGGCTAATATCAGAGCACAGTCCCGGCTGACAGGTCGCCAGATACACCCGACGACTTGTCATAGGTGGTATCAGATACGAGACGACCAGCGGGGCAAGGAAACTTGTCCCCGCTCGGTCTACTCGTCATAACGGGGAGAGGGGAATCACCGTGGCTGAAAGTGCTGCTATCGAACCAGAAGGGGGCGGGCAAGCAGAACCGCGGCGCACCTCCGCCCTCACCAAGAGTCGGACTCGCACCGCTTGGCTACTACTGATTCCGACTCTGCTCGTTGTCGCGGTCGTCGCCGCCTTTCCGCTCGGCCAGACGATCTACCTCAGCTTTACGAATGAACGCCTGGCTGACCTCAAAGGGCCAGAATGGGTTGGGATCGACAACTATCGGCGCCTGATTCAAGACGACGATTTCCGCAACACGATCTGGGTAACGGTTCGCTTTACGTTCATCACCATCATCGCCGAGTTCGTACTCGGACTGATCATCGCACTTGTCGTCCATTCACAATTCAAGGGCCGCGGCCTGATGCGTACCGCCATGCTCGTGCCCTGGGCAATTCCGACGGTCGTCTCGGCTCAAATGTGGGCCTGGATGTACAACGACATCTACGGCGTCTTCAACGATCTGCTCAACGCTCGACTGGGTATCATCGACCAGAATATTGCCTGGGTCGCCGATCCCACCTACGCGCTGTGGGCGGTCGCCGCCGTCGACATCTGGAAGACAACGCCCTTTGTAGCATTGCTGCTATTAGCGGGTCTCCAGGTTATCCCTGAGGATATCTACGAAGCAGCCAGGGTTGACGGCGCCAACAAGCTCCAGCAGTTCTACAAGATAACTCTGCCGCTGCTGGTACCGGCGATCGTAGTGACGCTGATATTCCGCACCCTTGATTCACTGCGCGTCTTCGACGTTTTCTATGTCATGTTTGGCGCGCGGCGCGACACGATGCCGATGGCCGTTTACGCGCAAAATACGATCGTCGCCTTCAGTCGCACTGGCTATGGCAGCGCGATAGCCGTGGCGATCTTCTTGATTATTGCGCTATTCGTGGTGATATACGTTACGACGCTTAGGGTGGAACGCTCATGACCGCAACTGCACAATCGCGAACAGTCGAAAGCGCGGAAGAACGCAGTCGAGCACTGACAACGTTCACCAATATCCTGCGGCGCATCCCCTTCTACCTGCTCGTTCTCGTCATCGCTGTCTATCTGATGTTCCCCTTTTACTGGGCCTTCCGGTCGTCGATCACGCCTGACGCAGATCTCTTCGCGACGCCGGTTCAGTACTTCCCCAACAATCCGACTCTTGAGAACTACCGCAGCGTCCTCTCCGACGACAATTTCATCCGGGCGCTCATCAATTCGGCCGTTGTCGCCGCATCGGTGACCGTGCTGGCGCTACTGGTCGGAGCCTTTGCCTCTTACGCCATCGGCCGCTTCGCCTTTCGTGGCCGCACGCCGGTGCTCTATATCATTCTGGCGATGACGATGTTTCCGCAGATCGCGGTCCTCGGTTCTTTATATACCGTGATTACCGAAATAGGGCTCTACAACAGTCTCTGGTCGCTCATCCTGACCTATATGATCTTCACGTTGCCCTTTACCGTCTGGGTGCTGACAACCTTCTTCCAGCAGATGCCGAAGGAGTTGGAAGAGGCGGCCTACGTGGATGGCGCGACGCCCTTCCAGGTCTTCTACAAGGTGTTGCTACCGCTGGCCGCTCCGGGTCTGGTCACGACCGGCCTGCTGGCCTTCATCGCGGCATGGAACGAGTTTCTCTTCGCACTCTCGTTCCTCCAGACCCCGGACAATTTCACTGTTACACTCGCGATCTTCCGCTTCGAGCCACAGTCGGCCGGCGGCTTCGAGATCGCCTGGGGACAGATCATGGCGGCGACGATCATCATCACGCTGCCGTTGATCATTCTGACGCTCATTTTCCAGCGGCGAATTCTGGCCGGTCTGACCGCCGGCGCGGTCAAAGGATAGGAGAGGTTGTAGTACGTAGTGCGCAGGTTGTAGGAAATCACCGGATTCAGCTTCTTGGCTGTTGACTACAAACTACGTACTACAACCTACAAACTCCAAAAACCAGCGAATAGTGAGGACATCAACCATGGCAAGAGTCAATTTCGATCATGTCTATAAGATCTTTGGCGAGGACGTGTACGCCGTCAACGATCTGAGCCTCGACATTCAGGATGGAGAGTTCCTCGTCCTGGTCGGGCCGTCGGGCTGCGGCAAATCAACGGCGCTGCGCTGCCTGGCGGGACTCGAAGATATCTCGCGCGGTCATATCTACATCGGGGAACGCGATGTGACCTATCTCGACCCGAAAGATCGCGATATTGCGATGGTCTTCCAGAGCTATGCGCTCTACCCGCACATGTCGGTCCGCGACAATATGGGCTTTAGTTTGAATCTGGCCGGAAAATCGAAGGCTGATATCAAGGCACAGGTCGATAGAGCTGCCCAGATTCTCGGGCTTGAAGATCTGCTCGACCGCAAACCGAGGGAACTCTCCGGCGGTCAGCGCCAGCGCGTTGCCCTCGGGCGGGCTATCGTCCGCGAGCCGCAGGCTTTTCTAATGGACGAGCCGCTCTCGAACCTGGATGCCAAACTGCGCGTCCAGACGCGCGCCGAAATCACAGCACTCCAGCGGCGTCTCGGCGTCACAACGATCTACGTCACCCACGATCAGGTCGAAGCGATGACGATGGGTGACAGGATCGCGGTGATGAGCGCCGGTTTGCTCCAGCAACTCGACACCCCGCAGAACCTCTATGACAAACCGAAGAATCAGTTCGTGGCCACCTTCATTGGCAGCCCGGCGATGAACATCTTCCCGGCGACGATCATTCAGAACAATGGCAGTGTCAGCATCCAGGGCGACAATGACTTCTCGCTGGTCGTGCCGGATCATGCGAAGGACGCGCTGCTGTCGCACAAGGGGCAGCAGGTCAACGTCGGCATCCGCCCGGAGGACATCGAGGTTGTCGAGTTCGCAGAGCGCGCGGAAGCAGACAACACATTGCGACTACCGGTACGGGTGCTTGAGCCACTTGGCTCGGAGATCATGCTGCACCTCGAAGGACCGGGCGATGATCTGATCGTAGCTCGCGTCGATCCGCGTGTGCGCCTCAAGTCCGGCGATGTCGCCCATCTCGCCTTCAACACCGACAAGCTCCACGCCTTCGACCCGGCGACAGAGGATGCGATAGTGTGAGGGATTAGGGAAGAGGGATCAGGGATTAGATGGGCGGATTTGTTCCTCAAGGGACGCATCCCACCGATTGCCTCGGGCAGCCCAAACTACGGGCACAAAATACTGGCTGTTTGCCTAATCCCTCTTCCCTAATCCCTAGTCCCTAATTCATGCGCTTCCAGATGGTGCCGCAGGCTGATGGCGGTGGGGCGCTCCAGATGGATTTTCTGGATCTGCCCTGGGATCAGCCTCTGATCGAGTGGCAGCACGAGCGGCTCGTGCAGGTGGCACGAGGCATCCACCGGCACGTCGTGCGATTCGTCAGCTACGAAGACAGACTCTACGCGCTGAAAGAGCTACCTCCCAGGTTGGCCGAGCGTGAATATCGGTTGTTGCGCCAGATGGCAACCGACAATATTCCGGTCGTCGAGGTAGTAGGAATCGTCGCAGACCGCGTCGAGGCTGAGACAGGCGACCCGCTCGAAGCAGTGCTGATCACCCGACATCTGGAGTTTTCGCTGCCCTATCGAGCGCTCTTCATGGGCCATGGCATCCCTGACCTGCGAAACCGCCTGCTCGATGCGCTAGCCGGCTTGCTGGTGCGTTTGCACATGAACGATTACTTCTGGGGTGACTGCTCCCTCTCGAATACGCTCTTCAGACGCGATGCCGGAGCGCTGGCGTCCTATCTGGTCGATGCCGAGACGGCTGAATACCATGTGCTGCTTTCGGATGGGCTGCGGCGCTTCGACATCAACATCGCTGAAGAGAACTTCGCCGGCGAGCTGCTCGACATCCAGGCAAGCGGTGCCAGCGTCGATGACCCCATCGCGATCGCCAGAGACCTCCGGCAACGCTACGAAGCGCTATGGGACGAACTGACCAGCGAACGAGTATTTGGAACTGACGAGCGTTTCCAAATCGAGGCGCGCCTGCGCAGGCTCAACGATATGGGATTCGATGTCGACGAGTACGAGCTTGCCACCGTTCCCGAAGGCTTTCGGTTGCGGCTCGACCCGCGCGTCGTCGAACCGGGCCATCATCGCCGCCGGCTCTTTTCGATGACCGGGCTCAGTGTGCAGGAGAATCAGGCTCGGCGCCTCCTCCAGGATATCGAGCACTTTGCCAGCAAGATACAGGAGGCAGAGGGCCGTCGCCCGCCACCGGCCGTTTTGGCCTATCGATGGCTGGCCGAACGCTTCGAGCCAGCCATCGCTGCAATACCCGGTCACCAGACTGGCAAACTCGAACCGGCTGAGATCTTCCATCAGATCATCGAACATCGTTGGTATCTGTCGGAACAGGCGGGCAGGGATGTCGGCCTCGATGAGGCGATCGAGGTCTACATCTCACAGGTCCTACCTGAAGTGCCCGAAGAGCGCAAACTCTTCACCGACGATGACGAACTCAGCGTCAGCGCCCTGCCACGTTCGGATGTTGAGCGATGACCGACGTGGCGATGAAGGTCTGGTAGGCGTCGAGGGCTGTCTGGCTCTCGTAGCGCACGGTGCGGCCGTCGACGCGCTCCATCGTCGGGATCATCATCACCATGTCCGCTTGCTGACTCCAGTAGAGCGTCTCCTCAACAACGATGGGCGCTTCAAAGCGTAGCGGCTCGAACTCGGCCCGGCGCTCAACGGCCTCCTTCGCCCCGGCACGCACCAGCTCGCGCGCTTCCTCCGGATGCAAACTATCGGCTGCAAAACGAGTGAGCCCCTTCTTGACGCTGACACCGACGTGGGGCGGCAAAAGCGCCTGGCAGCGCTCGATCGTCGCATCATCTCCGGTGATGAGCCCAAGCGGGACGCCGTAGTGTCCGGCGACTGCGGCTACGAGCCCGACCTCGTCCCATTCGACTCCGGCCCAGATGAGATTGAAGGGATGGTAAGCATGGTTGAGGATGCCATCGGCTCGGCTCGGCGGCGCATGGTAACCAACAGCCAGGGCTAGATCGAAGCTGTCATCGATGCCGGCGCAGATTCCGAGCGGTTTCACGGCACCTTGAATCAGCCGTGCCTTGCGATGCATCAACTCCGGCAAAATGTTGCGGGCTTTGCCGTGGCCATCGTTGACGACGACTTCGGTAGCGCCTGCTTCCAGCGCCCCTTCAACAGCAGCGTTGGCTTCCAGCGTCATGAGCCGTTGGCCCAGCGCGAAATCCATACCGCCCGCCGGATCTCCCTGGCTGAAGTCGATCACGCCAGCAATACCTTCGATATCCACCGTGATGTAAACGCGCACAATGGTGCCTCTCCGTGACACAAGCTCATGGGATCGTTGTGTACTGGTAGCACGAATCCCGATCCTGGTTCAACAGCCGCATGCCTTCTGAATTGAATCAGTGAGACTATCGCAACGATCTTCCGCAGCACTATGATCTGGTCAACAGCATGAGAACGTCACAGTTGGGCCGGCACTACGTTTCATCTGTTAATGGAACAGGTGCGGAGAGCATGACGGAAGAGCCGGCTATCCGGCGCGCCCTCAACGGCGATAAGGATGCACTCGAGGAGATATGCCGGGCCGAATGGCGACCCGTCTATGGCCTGATCTATCACACTGTCCAGAATCGCGCTGAGGCGCAAGACCTTACCCAGGAAGTATTCCTGAGAGCGTTGCGATCGATGGACCGATACCAGGAAACCGAAGCTCCCTACCGCGCTTACCTGTTGACAATCGCCCGCAACATGCTTCGGGATCGCTGGCGCAAGCGCGAGCTGCTGGTCATTCCGATTGACGCTGCTGCCGAACAGATATCAAGAGAGATCGAACCGGAGCCACTTGCCCTCGCGACGATCGAACGCGAAACGATTCAGGCAGCGCTGGCGACACTTCCGGAGGACTATCAACGAGTTATTCAATTCCGCATTATTGAAGGCCGCAACTCGCCGGAGACCGCTGCGCTTATGGGCCGCTCCGCTGAGGCGGTGCGCCAGTTGCAACGCCGCGCGCTAGCCGCTCTCCGCTTCGCATTGGCGCAGGAGGTGGCTGTATGAGCGAGCATTCGCGACAGGACGAACTTGAGCGCCGCCTCGACGCAGCATTGGACGCGCTCGCAGCCGAACAAACTCCGCCCGATGACGACGATCCCTCGTACATGGAGCTAGTCGACACGGCACGCATTGCTCGTAGATTGCGAGACCCTGATCTACCGGATGAAGGATTTTGCAGAGCGGCTGGCTGCCCAGCTTCAGCCACTTCTCAGCCCTGAATCCCAAAACGGTCTGGCAAAGGATAGTAACCTCACATCCTTCCGGGCTACCCAAACGACACGACGACGCGGACATGGCTACTTGGGTCGCTGGCAGCTCTGCTTCGAGTTCTTGGCGCAGGGGTTATCGCCGGGATGCTCGCGGGACTGTTAGCGATCGGTGTTGGTGCGCGTGTCGCCATGCGGATCAGCGGCGCGCTCTTTCTGAGGGAACATCCGGGAGTAACAACGGTCACAGATAGCAGCGGACAGACGGTCGGGGTGATAACGCTGGACGGCACTATCGAACTTCTGAGTCAGGCTATGTTCGCCGGTTTGTTCGGTGGACTGCTCTATATGGTCATTCGCCCGTGGCTGCCAACTAGCCACCGGGCGCGTACATTGACCACCGGCGCATTCGTCCTTTGCACAACCGGCCTGGCGTTCATCAGATCGGGACAATCCAGATTTCTCGCGTCTGGGCATTCCCTGGCTGAACGTCTTGATGTTTGCCAGTTTCATAGCTCTTTTCGGCCTCCTCGTCTCTCCCTTGAGCGAGTGGCTGTTGAAACAATCCGAGCCCGCCAAGGAGGTCACGCGTGGGTCGTGCCATCCGCGCGCTCTGTTTCTACCCGGCTGGAGCGCTCGGACTCCTACTCGTCATCGTCGTAGCGATGACTGTTCCGATATGGATAGGGGAGGCTCTCTACAACTTTGTCCTCGGCCGGGGAAACAGGCTTGAACTGGCCCTGATCATGTTTGTCTCGCCGCTTTTTATCGCGGTCCCGCTACTCAGCGTCGCATCACGCCAGATCGCTGACACAGCGCCTGTCGGAAGCTTTCAGTATCAAATAGGTCGACGCCGGCAAAGCTTCAGCCGTGCCGGTCAGCTACTGCTGGTCGCAACCTCGGCGCTCGGACTGATCCTGCTGGTGTACTCGACGCTCGTCATCGTAAGCCCCTGATCCCACCTGCTTCGCGAACATTCGCCAGCCGCTCCGGTAAATTCGTCACACTTGCCCAATCAACACGTTCTCTCTCATAGACGGCCGTCAACATCGAAAAGAAGAAACAGAGTTGATCCGCCCGGAGAACGGGCCTTCAACGACATGAAGGAACAAACGATGAACCACAGACGGCGTGTATCTATCTCGCTTCTCGTTGTCGTGTTCGCAGTGCTAGCCGCCACTCCCTGGGGCGTCGGTCTTGCTCGCGACAGCTGGAGAGGAGAACGTAAAGGCAAGGTGACGCTCCTTGATGCAGGCGGTGGTCACGTCGGCGACGCAGTCCTCAAAACCACGAATGGAGGAGTGCAGGTTGACATCACAGTACACGGCCTGACACCTGGTTTTCATGGTTTTCACGTACATTCGATCGGCGTTTGTGACGCGACGACAGGCTTTACTTCAGCGGGTGGACACTTCAATCCGGGCGGCGACCAGCATCCACATCACGCTGCCGATTTTCCGGTCCTGCTGGTGCAAGAGGATGGTATAGGGGAAGCACACTTCTATACGGATCGCTTCGCGGTCGGCGATCTGTTTGACGCTGACGGCAGCGCCCTGATCATCCACGCTGGTCCGGACAACTACGCAAACGTACCGACACGCTACGCGCCGGGTGGTCCCGACGCCACAACTCTGGGCACCGGAGATGCCGGCGGCCGGGCAGCCTGCGGGTTGATCACTCATTGATCGTTGGACTGCCTGCACTCGTCGTGGCTGCGTGACGTTTATGTGGAAAGAGGTTGAACTATGACAGCCGGAACTGCCGCTCCCGCGATCGAAACGATCGAAGTCGGAGTCTCATCGTGGAAACAACTCAGTTGGAATCGGATCGGTGCATTGTGCGGGGTCGTGTTCGTCATCCTGACGTTCATCGGGTTGACGATATCGGACCCAAACTCAGCTGACGTCGATGCAAGCCCGGACCAGGATTCGGCGGTGATCGCCAGCCTGTTTACCGAGAACCGGGCTGATATGGAGTTGGGCACGCGCTTCCAGATCGCGGGCATCGTGTTCATGATCTTCTTTGTCGCTTATCTCTATCAAAGGATTCGCAACGCCGAATCTGGTCGCGGATGGATTGCGACGGTTGTGCTTGGGGGTGGCCTGGCATATGTAGCAGTCATGCTCATTTTCATAGCGGTGAACCTCGCCATAGGGTCCATAGATGACTACGGTGATGACACGGCTGTAGCCCGCACGCTCGCCGCCCTCACATGGGACGTCGTCGAACTGCTGGGCGCCCCGCTGGTGGCATTCATCGCAGGAATATCGGTTGCATGCCTGCGCTACGGCATAGCGCCTCGCTGGTTTGGATTCGCAGGACTGCCACTGGCGCTGGCCATGCTCGTTGGGCCAGTCCCGTACCTCGGAGAAGTGCACTGGTTCGGATTCCTGCTTTTCTGGCTCTGGATCCTCGCCCTGGCCATCTACCTGGTTATCAGACCGCGTCTACCTGATATCGCGCCTACTACTTGAGACGAGCCTATCTAAGCGACAACGCCCCGCGTTTCCGGCGGGGCGTTGTCGCATCCGAAACTACCACCAGAACTCCAAGACTTCTTCGCAGTCCCGATTGATCCTCGTAGGAAGCCACGCTATCCATATACGTAACCTTCACGATGCGAGCAGACGCACAGGAGAGTAATGTAAGAGCATACGAATCATCACTCCCTGACTGAAGGTCTGTGGTATCCCCATGCGACGCTGGCTGTCCCTCCCACTCGTCCTCACGCTACTGGTCGCCGGTTGCGGCGGCCCTGGTAGCTCGCCAACAGAGACGCCGACTGCAACAAGCGGCCTACCCCGCCCAGTTATATTCGTCCCCGGCGTAGCCGGTAGCCAGCTGCTTGTTGACGGCCAGGAAGACTGGGCCGCCGTCGGCAAGCAGATTTTTAGCGCTTCGGATGACTTTCTGATGGCGCTAGCGCTCCCTGACAATGGGATTCCTACGGATGGATCAACCCACGGCGACATCCTGCGTACAGAGTCGATCGAGATCCATGGTCTTTCGGTTAAGGATGCTGATTTCTACGCGACGATCATCAAACGTTTCGAGGGAGTGGGCCACGAAGAGAACGACAGCCTCTTCATCTTTCCCTATGACTGGCGCATCGATATCAATATCGAGTCTGAACGGCTCAAGTCCTTCATCGACGAAGTGCTGGACAAGACGGAATGCAGACAAGGTCGATATTGTCGCCCACTCAATGGGCGGCCTGGTCACGCTTGACGCGCTGCAAGACGCTGATATGGATGGCAAGGTTGGCAAGCTGGTGACGCTCGGCACGCCCGTCCTCGGAGCGACCAAGGCGCTCGGAGTAATCGAATACAAGGCGATCTGTTTCACCGAGGAAATCCTCGACACCCACTGCATCACCAATCCGTCGACCGCTCAACAGGTGATGCGCAATTTCCCTTCCGCCTACCAGCTGCTGCCTTCGCGCGACTTCCAGGCCGCCGTCGGCTCTCCGCTGGAGATAGAAGGCGTCGAAGTCAGCTACGACGAGTGGTCGGGAACCGTCCGAAGCCATCGCAACGGCGCCCTGTTTGATGCGGCCAGCACCTGGCAAACGCAACTGGCGGTCCGTCCACACGATCCCGATGTCGATATGCTGCGCGTCGTTGGGAGCGACAGGGCAACTCCGGTTCAGATCGAACGTTTCACGATCAATGACTGTTTCATCTTCAAAGCTGGTTTCTGCCCTGAGAAGACGGTCACCAAGGTCATCCCCGGGCCAGGCGACGGCACGGTTCCCAGAGCGTCGGCTGGCCTACGCGACCCGGACCGGAGTTTCGACAAGACGGACGGTGTCGACAACCACTACGTCGATGGCGTCAGTCACATGGGTCTAGCGCAGGACAGCGGGGTGTTCGAAGTCGTCCTCGGATTCCTGAATGGCGAAGCTGAAGCCCGCATCGCGTCAAGATCTGACCTGGGCATGGCCGCTCAGCTGATCAATAACGACGCCACACAATTTGACGGCGTTGCCGTCAATGTCATCGGTCCCGCCTGGGGGACGATACGGGCCAACGGCGAAATGACCGGCCCGGTAGATGGAGCAGAACCTGACATCATCTACGAAGGTATCCCCGGCAGCAGCCTCTGGCGTAGCGGCAACACCCAGACATTCGTCTTCAGCGACCAGGGCAGCTATAGCGCCGATTTCGCCGTTCCAGATGCAGGTTCGAGCGAGTATCAGTACCTGGAAGCCCAGGCATCCCCCGACGATTTCATTTCGAACGTCATTCTCATCGAGGTAGATCGCTACCGCGACGATGTATTGGATGCCAGCGCCATATTCAGAGTTGAACCAAGCCCCGGGGATGCGGTTCGAATTCGATTTCGCAACGAACGGCGATCCCGACGATGTGACAGTTCTGGTCGATCGAGACGGAGACGGGGAATACGAAACGAGAGCGACTAGAGTTTCGAATCGTGAACCGCTGCTGCCTGAACCGACTGCCCCAACCTCGACCCCCACATTCACTCCGACATCGACGCCGAGTCCGACGGCAACCGCTACCCCAACGGTGACTCCCAGCCCATCGCCGACGCCGACACCCCGACTGGTGACCCGTCAGCTACTGCGAGTGGGTCCGAACAACGAGATCAGACCTGACCTGATCACCAAATGGGACATAGGAGGCGATCAGAATCAGATCACGCTCGTGCTCGAAGAAGATGTCAGAGGCGAGGATGGCAGGGTTTTCACCAGCAAGGCATTGATCGACATCATCGAGTCTCACCGTGAGGATTTCATCCGATACGAGTACCTTGGCAGCGAAGCCGTTGACGACTACACCGTATTCATTCAACTGGGAACCAGCGCGGCCCAGGAATTTCTGGCGACGATCGGAGTGATTCAGGTCGTTGTATTCGCCGACTAGCTCGCTATCTGGCGCAGTTCCGGGACTCCGTCCGCATGCAGCACATGCTTCTCGATGAAGGCAGCGAGGCCTTCGTCCAGATGATGGCCGATGACGTTATCTCGGCTACCGCCTGGACCTGCTCGGTGGCGTTGCCCATCGCAACGCCGAAACCGGCTTCGGCCAGCATCTCAATATCGTTGTAACCATCGCCGACGGCGACCACGTCCGCCATCGTCAGGCCGTACTGTCGTGCCAACCACTCGAGCGCATATGCTTTGGTGCCGCTCGGGTGGAGAAAATACACCCAGCCACCCTGTTCTTCATAACCATCCAGCGCGAGCATCCGAAACTCATTCTGATGCCCTTTGGCAATCGCTGCAATACCGTTTAGGCGTTCAGCCGCGTCGTACACTACGATGTTGACGGCATGACCGACTTTCGCAAGTTCGTCGTGTGTCAGGCGCACGACCGTCGTCTGATACCTCGCTTGAATGCTGGTCGAGCCAGTATCGAGTGTGTTCACTATCAAACTCGGGCGGACCGGAGAAGGTGCGTTCACCCTCGCGAATATCTTCGATGACCATCGGCTGCAGTCCGAATTCGACCAGCGCTGGGACGATCGAGCCGACGATCTCTCGCGGACAGCGGGATGTAGTGGAGGATTTCGGCCGTGACCGAGTCGCGCACGAGTGCTCCGTTATAGCTAATGATCGGCAGACGCAGATTGAGCTGGTCGGCGACCGGCTTGGCGCCGGACCACGAACGTCCCGGTCGCGATCGTCACCAGCCAGCCAGATTCCCCGGCGTCATGCACAGCCCGCTGGGTACGCTCGCCTATCGCTCCTCCGGCTCCGGTCAGTGTGCCGTC
Source organism: uncultured Chloroflexia bacterium (assembly GCA_963745675.1). Taxonomy (GTDB): domain Bacteria; phylum Chloroflexota; class Chloroflexia; order Thermomicrobiales; family CFX8; genus JAUIIK01. Next base: position 115,651 of record CAVUYM010000008.1, on the reverse strand, counting down.
AATATCGAGCGCCAGAATGCCTTTAGGACGCGCCCTGGGCGCTTCGTCGATTCTTTTGACCTCACTCATCATCCGTCCATCCGCGGCAACTGATCTGTCACGATGTTCCAAGCCGGCTGATCTCCTTTTTCGATCATCCATCCTCCAGATGAACAAGTCTATCGATGGAGGGCTAGAGCTTCTTGATCCTGAGATGCCGGGGATTAGCCGGCGGCACGGATCAGGAAAGGGGACGGCTCGACGCCATCCGCTAGCTGACGAATTGAACTCAGCGTCTGTAGGGCATAGCCATCGGACACGTCGACAAATGCGGAGAGTTTCAGCTCTATCTGCGCGCATAGCACCAGCATCGCGTGGCATCGAGAGCGCCGCGACCGCCTCAACGTCGCCACAAAAGAGCGCCAACGCCGCGTCGACATCGATACGCACCAGCTCGTCGATTTCTTCCGGATGCTGGCGATACAGGGCTAAGCAGGCTGGTCGCTACGAGCCGCATAGACCTCATTGATCTCGCAATCGTGAAAGCTCTCGCCGCGCCAGTCGTGGAATCTGCGCCCTAGCCGAACGACATCTTCCTCGGTAACGGCCAAACCGATCTCTTCATCGGCCTCGCGCAACGTCTCTGCCAGCGTTTCACCGCTACGAAAATGCCCGCCAACAGCCACGTCGAGATAGCCAGGCCAGGTGTCCTTCGTCATCGAACGGCGCTGGAAGATCACGAACGGCTTACCATTATCGACACCCCAGACCCACAGATGCAGCGATCGGTGCCAATCGCCATCTCGATGGACCTCACCACGCGCTTTCGACGTTCCCAGCGGCTCTCCGGCCGCATCGTAGAGATCAAAGCGTTCGCCCTGTGGATCAGTTGTCGTCATCGCCGCTCCTCCAGATTGCGCCTCCGCTTCGCTTACACCCCTCTCCCAGCATTGGGAGAGGGGCCGGGGGTGAGGGCTTCCTTACAACCCCGTCAACTCCCACGCCAACGCCTCATACCCATCCGCCGCCCTGACAAGCTGCTCGATCTCAACTGATTCGTCGATCGTGTGGGCCTGGGCTTCGTCGCCGGGACCGAAGCCGATGGTCGGGATACCGCGGCGTCCGGCGGATTGGCTGCCATTTGTGCAGAAGGCGTAGTGACTCAGGAGGGCGGCAGTCCAATCGAGCCGAGAGCAGATATGGCGGCGCAAACGATTGGAGATTCATCGTCCATGCGCCAGGCCGGGGCGAAGTTCGGCGCAACGACTTCCGCACCAGTCCAGCTGGTGAAACGGTCGACGGCGATCGATTCCTGAGCCTGTAGCTGTGGATAGTTGTCTTTGATGCGATCCAGAGCGGCTTCGATTTCCGCCAGAATATGCCCCTCATCTTCACCGACGAGCAGCCGCCGGTCGAAGGTCGCGTCACAGCGTTCCGGGATGACCGACAGGCCGGGATAGGGGTGGGACAGAACGTCGGTGACTTCGAGCACCGCAGGTCCCAGCAGATCGTCTTCAGGCATCGCCAGTGCGGAAAGGCCGGTGATGACGGCAGCCATCGCTTTGACGGCATTGACGCCCAGCTGCGGTGTCGAAGAGTGTGCCGGGATACCGCGCGTCTGGATCAGAATCTCTGCCCGTCCGCGCTGGGCCCGGGCGATGCGCAGACCGGTCGATTCTCCGATGACGACGGCTTTTGCGGGATAGCGATCGAGGACGCTGCCGAGGGCGTAACCCTCGACCAATTCCTCGGCGATACTGGCTGAAACGACGATGTTGCAGGCGGGGCGGCGCTCACGCAATCGGGAGACGCCGACGATCATTGCTGCGATCGCGCCCTTCATATCCGCGGTTCCGCGGCCGTGTAGACGGTCACCGATGCGGATCGCCTTGAAGGGATCGGTCATCCAGGCATCGGCATCGCCGACTCCCACGGTATCGAGGTGCCCGTCGAAGACGACCCAACCATCACTATTCTCGCCCGGTATAACACCGGTCACATTGCCGAGCTCGTCGATCTGAACATCCTGGAAACCAGCCTCGGCCATCGCGTCATAGGCCACCCGGGCCGCGGCCTCCTCTCCAACAGCGGCATGACTCGGGCATGCAACAAGCCGTTGGGTGAGTTCGATGACAGCATTCTCAGTTGACACATGTTCCCCCTCTCAAGCGGCGTATCATAGCGCGCTAGGAGGATCGCCCGACCGGGGGTGAGATGAGAATCTTCCAGAGATGAAGGGGGTTGCAATGGCGTCGCGTAAAGAACTCGAGGCAATCGCTGAGCGCTGGATCGACGAAGGCTGGCGTAAGGGTGACGCCGATGCCGTGCTAAAGATGTACGCGCCAGCCTTCGTCGACCTCAGCAGTCCCTACGGTGAACGGGGCACACGCGAGCAGAATGTTCAGGGGATACGTGCACTCTACGCCGCATTTCCGGATTTCCACACCGAGATTGACGACCTGATAGTCGATGTCGATGCGGGAAAAGTCGCTGTGCGCTGGAGTTCGACTGGAACTCATCAGGGCGATTTCTTCGGATATGCCTCGACCGGCAGACAGATCGTCTTTCATGGCATCGAATCGCTTCGGATCGTTGACGGATTGATCGTCGAGCGGGCAGGAGAATGGGACGGCATCGAAATCTTGCGCCAGATCAGCGAAGCTTCATGAGCTGATCGTCTAGGAAACAGAGCTCGATTCCCGCGTCTTCTCAGCGACGCGCTGGGCGATCTGATCGGTCCACGCGTCGGCCCGTTCAATCTCGCCAGATTTGAGTGGCCCCTCACTGTCAGTGACGAGGAAGCTTTCCGGCGCAACGATCATCTTGTAACCACGCTTGCGAAGACGTTTCGCAATTCCAACGCTGGCCGCGCCGACGAGCCAACGTGGCTTATCGATACGTGTATCAAAAGCGGCGGCCCACATTCCATCTCCATCAGGCAGGTCATGGAGCCATTCGCGTACACCAGGCCCAGTCGCTGCGCCGGGGATTGCCTCAGTCTCAGCGCTCGACAATCGTGACGATGGGCGGCTCATACCGTGAACATGAGTTGGCCCGCCAACGATGACCAGATCAGCGCCCTCCGCGACACGCGAGTTCGCTTCCAGCACCGAAACCAGGCACACGTCACCAAAACGGTCGAGTTGGCGAGCGATAGTTTGAGCGATGGCAGCAGTATTGCCCCACATCGATTCGTAAATAACAACTGATCGCATAATGCTAACTCCTTTCTCATCGCGAGTTGTCCCAGTCTCAACATACGGTACTTTCGATATCAGAGGCACAACATCGCCGCCTCGAAAGTTACAGAGCCGTTGCAATTCGCATTGAAAGGGGCGACGAGTTGGGAGCTCATTCGGCGCGCGGGTATGAGTGATTGGGCCGAAAAAGATTGGAATAGAGTATCGAAAACTGTAGCGAAACTGTTGCAGCGGATGCGGCATCTTCGACACATCTCTAACGGCCGAAGCGATAGGCTGGTCATGATCAGCTATGTCGAGGCCTGGCAGGATGGAGCGACAGATGCATCAGCAGGCAGCACTCGAACACTCGTCAGTTCCAGAAATCTGGACGGGGTCCCCACCTCGATGGCTCAACCTCATGACGGCAGGGATTCTACGGACTCCGCTTCTGGAGCGATGGGTCGGGCAGACGCTTGGGCTCATCTCGATCAAGGGCCGAAAGTCGGGGAAGGTCTACACGACGCCGGTGACCTACCTTCTAGAGGGCGACGATGTGATCATCTTGAGCAAGCGTTTTCGTCTATGGTGGCGAAACCTCGTCGATAATCCAGAGACCGTGTTGAGACTTGCCGGGCGAAATAGGCAAGGCGTGGCCACGATCCTGCCGCCCGGTGAAGAAGCACTGACGACGATGACCCACTTCCTCGAAATTGCGGCGTCGCGACGCTCTCGCTTACGGATTAGGCTTCGACAGTGAAGGTCGGCTCGATCTCGACCGGGTTCGTGCGATCCTGCCGCAGATCGTGGTGATCCGGGTGACACTCGTATCCGATCGAGAAGAACCTCAGATCAGACTGAAATTGAAGCCGGATTAACGGGCAAACCCCGGTCTGTTGGGCTGGGATGCCGCAGACCGGGGTCTCCCAGAAGGAAGGGAAGTGGGGGCGACGAGTTCGGCAACATCGTCGGTCCCTGGCTTTCTACGGACGAGAATCGCTCAATGGATTGAGTTATCCTGTAATCGATCCGCTTTGCCCGCATCTACTGCCATGTCGACGTTTCGCCCAGAGCGTCATGGACGATACTCCCGCCGACAATTGTGAGCGCGCTATTGATGCTGAAGAGATCCTCGTCGGCAACGGCGAAGAGATCGCGATCGAGGACGGCGATATCGGCCAGCTTGCCGGGCGTCAGCGTACCTTTGATGTCATCCTCGAAGGTGACCCAGGCGCTTGTGGCTGTGTAGAGCCGCAACGCTTCCTCACGGCTGAGGCACTCTTCCGGCCCCAGCTCGCGGCCGGTGACAGTCTTGCGCGTCGTGGCGCTGTAGATCCCGACAAAGGGGTTGTAGGTCGTCACCGGCGAATCGGAGCCGAGCGCCAGCGGCACGCCGGCATCCAGATAGGTCCGCAGCGGCATCGTCCGGGCCGCCCGTTCCTCGCCGACGCTGGCGACGTAGCTCTCGCCGAGGTTGGTTATGAATGGAATCGTCGCCAGGGCAGGAAAGCGATGCTCGCTCATGATCTCAAGCGTCTTCTCAGTCGGGAAATAGCCGTGGTGAATACGATGACGGATGCGCGGATTCGGGTTGGCTTCCTGGGCGGCGGCGTAGGCGCGGACGACAATCTCCTGCATGCGGTCACCGCAGGTGTGGCTGTCAATCGACCAGCCACGGTCATGGACCCAGCGAACATGCCGGTTCAATTCGTCTTTCGGAGACGACGAACTGGCCATAGTTGTCCGGCTCATCGAGATAGGGTTCGAACATCAGCGCCGTGCGGTCGCCCATCCCGCCATCGGGCATGAACTTGATCGTGTCCAGTCGCAACAGATCGTCGCCGAAACCGCTGAAGAGCCCAACGTGCTCGAAACGCTCTTCAAGCACCTCCTCGTTCGGCTCCATACTCGCGCCCCAGCCGGCCAGGCACATCGAGACTCGCACGGTCAGGTCGCCGCTCGTACGCACGTTCTGGAACGCGCGCAGCTGTGCTGGGATCAGTCCCGGTTCGGCGACAGAGGTGATCCCGAGCGCGTTGTAGGCCTGGCAAGCTGTGCGGATGTGCTGTTCGTAGTCAGCCAACGTCCGTGCCGGAACGGCAGCATTGATCATCTGCTTGGCGCGATCGCGGAAGATGCCGGTTGGATCGCCAAGGTGATCGCGCACGATCCGCCCGGCATAGAGCCGATCGGCAGGTGGATCAGGTGTGTGACGGCCAATGTCAGCCGCAGCCATCGCGGCACTGTTCGCCAGCAGCATGTTCCAGACGCGCTCCAGCACGACCGGATTGTTCGGCGCGACTTCGTCGATATCGTGCCGGTTCGGGAAGCGCTGCTCGGCCAGCAGGCTCTCATCCCAGCCCCGACCGAGGATCCATGCGCCGGGAGCCGCTTGCTCCACAGCCTTCGCAACCGCCTCCTGAATATCGCTGATCGAGCGGGCATGATAAAGCGACACCTCGTTGAGGACGGCCCCTGTGCTCAGCAGGTGGTTATGCGTGTCGTTGATCCCAGGAATGACCCGCCGGCCTCGAAGCGCGACCACCCGCGTCGAGTCACCCGCCAGCGCCTCGATCTCCGCGGCGCTGCCGACGGCGAGAATGTGTCGCCCCTTGATCGCCAGCGCTTCGGCCTCCGGCAGATTCGGTATCCATCGTCGTGATCTTCGCGTCGGTCAGGATCAAATCGGGGGCGAGATCCTGCATGTTCATCATCAATTGCAATCTCCTGGCTGGTTCGCTTGTATGACAATAGATCAGAACACGAACGCGACAGCCGTGCAAGCACAGCGCCCGAGAGTCTTTCGCACTTTGTCCCCGGCCGGAAATCGGCTGTGACTGATCCCGGCATGTCGGCGTATATACTAAAGACACGATCGAACGGGAGAAAGTATGAACCAGTCCAATCCAGCCGCAAAGTCTGTCAGCAGCGATGAAGCTCAGCGACGCTTTGAGGAATTACTCCAGCAGGTAACTCGTGACAAGATCCATCTAACGATCGAAGAAAATGGAACACCGGTAGCTATCTTGACACCATTCGAAGACCACGCACGGAGAGAGGCTCGACGGCGTTTTCTCGGGTTAGTCGAGGAGATTCAAACACGGGCTGATCTCTCAGCGGATGAAGCAGACGACTTGGCCCGCGAAGCAGTCGCTGCCGTGCGTGCCCATTCTGGCTGATCAATGCGAGTTGTGCTGGACACGAACATCATTGTTAGCGCAACCATCAGCAGCCACGGTTTTCCCGCTCGCATACTCCGAGCCTGGGACGAAGATGTCTTTGAGCTGCTTGTCTCTTCCGACCTCCTGGCCGAATACCGTGAAGTGCTCGGGTACGAGCGCATTCGCCGACGGCACGGCAAGAACGACACAGAACTCAATCAACTAGTTGCCGAATACCGCCATGGTGGGATCGAAGTCGAACCAGCAGAAGCTATCGCAGCTATACCCAATGATCCAGACGACGATCGAGTACTGGAGTGCGCCGTAACAGGAAATGCCACCCATATCGTCAGTGGTGATCCGCATCTCCTGGCATTGAGGAAGCTTTCAGAGTATCCCGATTGTCACTCCGCGCGAGTTTATGCAGGCTCTATCGAACGTCAGATGCTCTATGACAGGGAATTTGCGTCTGAGGTGAGCGAACTCATTATTGCCTGCCAGTTCAATTCACTGAACTCTATTTCTCGCTCTGATCCACGCAACAATCCAAAGGCGAGGTAGCCAGCCCAAAGCATCATGCCGGAAAAGCTCAGAACTCCCCAGATCCGATCCACCATCAGGGTGAGCCCTATTCCGGAAAACAACAAGGCCAATGAAATAGCCATAAATACAATATCCGCATCGAGTCGCCTCAATTTGGCACTCTCATAGCCGTTCACTTGATGAACGGACGTGTACTCTCCGTGCTTCTTATCTGCCCAGTAGCGGCGCAAGGGCACTCAACGTGCGCGCCTTTTTCTCCTCATCGCCAGCGATGCCGAGGACGGGTTCGTCGAGACCATCGGCAGTCCAGCGTTCGAGCTTGGCGGCGATCTCGTCGGCGGTACCGACCAGCGCAGTCTCGTCGACCATCTCATCAGTCACACCGGCAGCGGCCGCATCGTGGCCGTCTTTCCAGCCTTCGCGGACAGCAGCGACCTCTTCTGGCCAGCCCATGCGCTCCAGATGCTCGGCGTAGAAGCGGCCCATGCGTCCGATGTAGAAGGCGATCGGCCGTCGGGCAGCCAGGCGCATCTCCTCGCGCTCGGATTCATCCTCGACCATCGCCGTCGTGATGTAGGGAGCGATGGCGCAGGAACCGGGCGCACGGCCAGCCGCCACTGAAGCCTCGTCAAGGACTTCTCTCAGCCAACGGTACTTGCTACCCGGCCAGTAGATCGGCAGGATGCCATCGGCGATCTCACCGGATTGCTGGAGGCTCTTCGGAGTTATCGAGGCGACATAAATCGGGATGTGATCGCGAATCGGGTTCATCCGCAGACGGAAGCCCTGTTGCAGGTCGAAAATCTGACCGGTGTATTGCAGCCGCTCGCCACTCATCAGGATATTGATGATTTCGGTGTATTCACGGATGCGGGTCAGCGGCTTCTCGAAGGGGATGCCGTGCAGCCGTTCGATGACGATGTGACCGGATGATCCCAGACCGAGCAGGATGCGGCCACCGGAGATCTCATCCAGCGTCGCTGCCGACATCGCGATCAGCGCTGCCGAGCGAGTGAAGACGTTGGCGATGCCCGCGCCGATCTTGATTCTTTCAGTATTGTGGACCAGATCGCCCATCGAGGTGAAGAGCTCGTGGCCCCAGGTTTCGCCAAGCCAGATCGCGTCGTAGCCCAGTTCGTCGGCCAGACGCGCCGAACGCACCGCCTGACTCCAGTCGCCGCCCGGTGCAACTCCACCTGTAACTGCCAGTTTCATCGCGTTTGCCGCCTTTCAACGCCTCGACATTGCTCGCTCGAATTCGCTGGATCGTAGCATCGGAGAGCGGCGTAGATTGTGCTAGGATTCACGATGTTCCGACTGCAAGGAGCATCGTCGATCAGTAGCCGCTCGCGGGGATGCAGTCGTATTCATAGTTGGGACTGGCGCAGGAGGGGCCCCGGTGTTTAGGACTCCAGCCGATTTCCAAGCTCATATTGAAACTGTCCAAGCACGCCTGAATGAAGCGCGCGAGGGCAAGTGGGTTATCACCGTTGCCGTCAGCGAAGATTCGATCGCCAAGGGCGTGCGCGACGTCATCGCAACGCTCGAGCGCGAGCTTGAACGGCACGGCGCACCCCATCTCGTACGGACCGTCGGCAGCGGCGGCTGGGCCTGGGCCGACCCATCGGTCGAGATCCAGTCACCAGACGGCCCGGCTATCCTCTACGGCAACATCACACCAGAACGCGCCGAAACACTCGCAGCAGCAGTCGCAGACGGACGCTACCACGCTGAGTGGAGCGTCGGCGTACGGGCCGACGAGCCTTTCGATGGTCATCAACCGCTGACCGACCACCCCTTCTTCGGACGCCAGCGGAGAATTCTCTTCCGCGACGCGGGGGTTGTTGATCCCGAGAGCATCGACGAATACATCGCCGCAGGCGGTTACAGCGCCTTCGTCAAGGCAATCACCACGATGACGCCCGACGAGGTGATCGCAGAAGTCTCGACTTCAAACGTGCGCGGTCGAGGTGGCGCGGGCTTTCCAGCGGGCTTCAAGTGGGGCGGTGGACGCGACTCGCAGGCACAACCGAAGTACGTCGTCGTCAATTCGCACGAGGGCGAACCGAATGTCTATAAGGATCGACGGCTGATCGAGAGTTGTCCGCACCAGCTGCTCGAAGGCATCATGATCGCCTGCTATGCGATCGGCGCAAAGGTCGGCTACAACTACATCGGCGGCGAGCATTTCCTGGCCGTCGACCGTTTCCACATCGCCGTCGCGCAAGCCTACGAACTTGGATTGCTGGGCGATGACGTTCTCGGTACCGGTATCAACATCCACGTCCGCACCCGGCTGGGTAGCGGCGCGTACATCGCCGGTGAAGAGATGGCGCTACTGGAATCGCTCGAAGGCAAGCAGGCGATGCCGCGCACGAAGCCGCCATTCCCGACGGTCATCGGCTACCAGAACCGGCCGACGGTGCTGAACAACGCCGAGACGCTTTCGAATGTGCCCCACATCATCAACAACGGCGGCGATGGTTTGCCGGCATTGGCACCGAGCGCAGCAAGGGCACCAAACTGGTCACGATGCAAGGCCGCACCGAGCGTAGCGGTGTCGTCGAGGTCGAGATGGGCATGACCCTCTACGACCTCGTCTTCAATGTTTACGGCGGCATGCAGGAGGGCTACGAGTTTGCAGGCTTGCAGACGGGTGGCGTCTCTGCGGGACCGATCACCCGCGACATGCTCAAGGACTACCTCGTTGACTTCGACTCACTGCGCGAGGTTGGCGGGATGCTCGGATCGGGCGGCTACGTGCTCTTCGACAACACCGTCGATCCTGTCGAGTTCGCGTTGTATCTGACTGAGTTCAGTCGCTGGGAGAGCTGCGGCAAATGCACCCCTTGCCGGCTTGGTTGCCCGGCGCTGGTCGAGATCTTGCGGCGCATCGCCAGTGGCCAGGGCAGGCCCGGTGACATTGAATTGATCGAGCGCCACAGCAAGGCGATGATCGAACTGTCATTGTGCGGCCTCGGCGTTGCCGCGCCTGCGCCGGTCATGGGCTTCCTGAAATATTACCGGGCCGAGTTCGAGAAGCGCATCTACGAAAAATCCACGCTGGATTCCGCGCCGCTGGAGCTCGTCGTGACCCCGAATCCTGCGACCGCCATCCCGTCCCGGCACCGTCTAACGTTATACGGGCAATCGCCAACATCTCTCGGAGTTTCCGGCGACGACTGATTCTAACGACCGACAATCTGCATATTCCTCGAACGAACCGCGCCGGACTCCCTCTGGACGGCCCGGTGACAGAGTTGTCCGGCGCCGAATCGACCCAACCCGCATCATCGAGTTACCTCCACCACGCCCGCCGGTTCGACGTCCAACTTCTGAATTCCATGCACGCCTCTTCGTGGCGGTCTTCAGCCTGCTTGTAGTCGCTGGCACCGGTCTACTGATGTTGCCCTGGGTGAGCAGGAGCGGCGAGTCAACCGCGCCAACCGACGCACTCTTCACCGCGATGTCGGCCCTCTCGGTCACCGGACTGGTCACACTTGATACGGCGACACACTGGAACTGGTTCGGCCAGCTGATCATCCTTATCCTGATCCAGATCGGAGGTCTCGGGTTCATGGTCGGCGCGAGCCTGGTGCTGGGTCTACTGGGCCGGGGACGCGGCAGACTGCGACACCAGTTGATGATCGGCGACAACATCCCAACGCTCTCGTTGCGGGAAGCAGTCGCGATGGCGCGCCGTATCGCTCGCTTCACCTTCATCGTCGAAGCTGTTGGAGCGCTGCTTACTAACGCTCCGTTTCATGCAGGAACGAGATCCAGCGACGGCGCTCTGGCAAGGAATCTTTCATTCCGTTTCGGCCTTCTGCAATGCAGGCTTCGACTTACAGGGCAATTTCGACTCGTTCACCGCGTTCAAGGGCGCAATCTTTCTGAATGCCGTCCTGATCTGCCTGATCCAGGCAGGGTCGCTCTCATACTTTGCATTTCATGACATCGCTGAAAAGCGTCGTTGGAGAAAGCTGGACGGCAATACCCGGCTGATCCTGACCTTCAATGCGCTGCTCATTGTCACTGGTACACTGCTCTTTCTCGCCGCCGAATGGAATCATGCGATGGCAGACAGTTCGAATGCGGTTAAGCCGTTGCAAGCGCTCTTCCAATCGGTCTCGGCGCGTACGGCTGGTTTTGCCACGGCTGATTTCTCGACGGCATCGACCGTGACGGACTTCGCCTGGCTGGCACTGATGTTCGTCGGCGGCGCTTCCGGTTCGACGGCCGGAGGGATCAAGCTAGCGACCATCGCGGTGATTCTTATCGCCGTCATGTCAGAAATCCGAGGGAACACACACCCAGAAGCGTTCCGGCGACGTATTCCCTACCCAGTCGTCCTGCGCGCAATTACCGTCGCGACGCTCTTCTTCCTGGTTCATTTCACGATGACGCTCATTCTGATGGTCCTCGAACAGGAGTATGGACAAAGTCCATCGTTCTCGGCGGTCTTATTCGAGGTCATGAGCGCGCAGGCAACGGTCGGTGTTTCGACTGGAATCACCCCCGCACTTTCAACGCCTGGAAAGTACGTCATCATCCTGACGATGTTCATCGGAAGGCTCGGTCCGCTGACTGTCGCCTACGCCCTGGCCCAGCGCGAACGACCAGTCCACTATCGCTATCCGGAGATGCGAGTCCATATTGGCTGAGTTCGTAGGTTGTCGGGCGCCCGCGCTAGCAGGTTTTGGGGCGTAGGAAGCTCCGGGATTTCCCTCATCCGCTCTGCGGATACCCCGCCTCTCCCACAACTGTGCGAGGAGAGGGGAGCCGAAACAATGTGGATTGACTACAGCCTACAAATTCGCTCGGCACCTCTTCCCTAATTCCTGGTTTCCGTGCGACGATAGGCGACTATAGAACTGTGAGTATGAAGAGACAGGGAGAATATGGCGACGACATATCTGGCGGCACGTATTTTCGATGGGGATGAAACGACCATCGAGGACGGATTTATCACTATCGACGATGGCGCGATCTCCGCAATCGGAAAGAAATCCGATCTTGGAAGCGCGGCAAGTGACGCGGTTGATCTGGGGGATGCGACGATCCTGCCCGGTCTGATCAATATGCACACCCATATGACCTTCAGCGCCGACCACGATGTGCTCGGCAACGCGCTGAACGACAGCCACGAGACGAAGCTGGTACGGGCTATCGAAAATCTTCGCAAGGCCATCCGCTCCGGTGTCACGACAGTACGTGACTGTGGCGCGCCGAACGAGGTTGCTTTCGCTTTACGCACAGCCTCGGCAAACAATCTGATCGAAGCGCCGCACGTCTGGGCAGCCGGGCAGGTGCTGACTTCCACTGGAGGGCATTGCTACTACATCGGCGTTGAAGTCGATTCGGTCACAGATATCAAGCGGGCAGTCCGCAATCAGGTCAAAGCTGGCGCCGACTTCATCAAGGTCATGGCCACCGGTGGCGGATTGACGCCGAACACCTATCCGGAAAATGCGCAATTCAGTGAGACTGAACTTGTGGCATTGGCCGATGACTCCCGACGCCTCAATCGCAAGATCGCGGCACATTGCCACGGCACACCCGGCATCCGCAATGCCATCGCCGCCGAGGTGACGACGATCGAGCACTGCTCGTTTATGACACCCAACGGCGTTGAATACGAGGAAGACGCCGCCGAGCAGGTCGCAGAGAAGGGCATCTTCGTCTGCCCGACACTCAGCACCGGCGAACGCGCCCGTCAGGCAGCGATGGCACAGGGCATTGAGCTACCAGCGCGCTGGGCCGGGATGCGCGAGCGACGCACCGACAACCTGCGTCGGATGACCGATCTCGGCGTTCAGTTCGTCTCTGGTAACGACGCCGGAGTGACCCTGACCGGCTTCGACGACTTCCAGCTCGATCTCGAGATGCTCGTCGAGTACATCGGCTTCTCGAACGAGAAGGCCATCGCAACCGCGACGAGTGTGGCCGCCAAAGCCATCGGCACCGAAGAGTACGGCACTCTGGCCGAAGGCAAGCGCGCCGACATCCTCGCCGTCAACGGCAACGCCCTCCACGACATCGGCGCACTGCGCGACATCCAGTTCGTCATGAAGTCTGGCGATATCGTCGTGGACTACCGGTAGATAGGGAAGAGGCAAGAGGAAGCAGGGAAGAGGGGAAATCCCGATCCCTGTTTCCTCTTCGTTCCCGGGTGATGTTGCAGATGTGACCGAACAGGAGCAGCCCTCTATGCCGAGGAGAATCACGCTTCCAGAGTCGGCGCTTGAGTTCATCAGCCGGGAAATGGAAAATGCTCCACCGCTTTTCGAGCAGAGCTTCGCTGCGATCCTGAACAAGAACCGGATGGTATCGACCTATCTGCCCGGTGATCTGGTGATCTGCGAAGCCCAGCTTCTGAATTTTCGCTGGTCTTTTCTTCCGCTCGAAGATAGCGCTGGCTCTTTGGATGTCGATGACACCGGTGGTGCACCACAGCGGAGCCTTTATGGCGAATTAAAAGCCATCTTCATTGAATTGATACGCACCTATCTATCTGGAGATCCCCGTAGGCTCGTCATCTTCAACGATCCGGTTCCCGACGCGGTACGACGCAATCCGCAGAATTACCCACTACGGATCGCCTATTTTGGGGATGCGTTGCACTATTTCGTCACCGCTGAGGATTCGCAGTCGGACGAGCGCATGGTCGAGCCGTGGGATCACGCACGGTTCATTCACTGGCAAGCCATTGGGATCTTCTTCGACGGCTTCGACCATGCCATCTCCGGAACCGACGTCACGCTCACCGAAGACATGCTTGTCGAGCTTGCCGCTCACGCGGATGCGCTCATTGTCGGGGCTTACGATATGGAGAGTTTTATCGCACTTGGGGAACTTCCCGATATAGCTTAGAGCGTCACTCCGAGGATCCGAAATCACTTGCCATCCCGAGTCGTTCCTGCACGTTCAAGAAGTCGGATGATGATTGAATCCTATTGGATCTCGCTCCGTTTCCTGCTCCATCTCCTTCGCAATCGCGGCGATGACGCCCATACCGTCGCGCGAGGTGTCGCGGTTCTCGGGGGTTTCTTTGCCGATGGCGGTGGTTTCGACGAGCCGGTACATGTCGGCTGCGCCCTGGAAGATCTTCGGCGTCAGGCCGACGCCTTCGAAGGTTGCGGCGATCTCCTCCATCTCGCCAACCCAGCGGTAGGCCTTCGGCGGCATCGTCGGAATGGCATTCTCGATCCACTCGCGGACCATCTGCATGCTGCCCATCTGCTCCTCACGCAGATCGTCTTCGAGACCCATGAGTTTCGCGGCCAGCAACAGTTCGGTGCCGAGGGCTTGCATGCCCTTGGTTAGCGCGCCGTAGCACATCTTCATCCCGGACGCCTGCCCGACATCGCCTGCAAGTACACGCACATCCAGGCCGTGGTCGCGTAACTGGGCGAACTCTTCCGCACCAGGGCCGGAGGTGTAGAAGCGCGTGCCGGGGCGTCGTGGTGGTGGGCCGACGATGCCGCCATCGGCGAAACGGCCGCCTGCGTTCGTGATGATCTCTGAGATCGTCGCGACCGTCTGCGGGGCGATGGCATTGAGATCAACGTAGAGCAGATCGGAACCGGTTGCCTGCATCGCGGCCGCCACCTGTTCCGCCACCTCGGTCGCTCTGGCCGGGACCAGCACAGAGAGCAGGACATCCGACAGCTTCGACCAGCGCTTCGAGCGTGCCTGCGTCTTCGATCCCCGCTTCACGGGCAAGCCCGCGGGTGCGTTCGCTGCGTCCATCAAGGCAGGTCAATACCTCCAACCCATGTTGGACCAGCACAGCACCGATTGAATGTCCCATGTCGCCAGGACTCATGAGTCCGATAGTCGTGATTGTCATAGCGCGCCCTTCCAAGATCTCTCGATATGTCTCCTATCGGAGCATACCGTGGTCCCGAAATTTCTGTAAATTGTCCTCCAGCTTGTCGTTAGTCTGCGGCCGGCCGCTCGTGCTCCGTCGCGATTGACCGTTCTTGAGTCATCGCCTCCATGTCCAAGTAGCGTCGGCCACTCTCCCAGTCCTCGGAGATCTCGGCGGCCAGAGCGGTCACCAGCCGCAGACAGGCCTCCCGATTCGGAAAAATGCGCACGACCCGGGTCCGACGCTTGAGTTCCTGGTTGACCCGTTCCAGCCCATTCGTCGTGCGGATGCGACGTTGGTGACTGGCCGGGAAGGCCAGACAGGCGAGACCGTCTTCGATCTCCTCCTCCAGTCGCTCCGCCAAGTGTGGGTGCGTCGGGCGCCATTGCTCGGCAATCGTCCGCACCGCTTCCCGAGCCAGCGCCAGAGTCGGGCAGGCAAAGATCGTCTCGCAGATCCTCGGCCACCTGCTGCGCGCTGCCGCCGACTCACCAGTCCTTGGAGATTGCGGCTAAAATGCACCTGGCAGCGTTGCCAGCCCGCCCCCTGAAAGTGTCGCTCAATGGCGCGACGGAGTCCCTGGTGATCATCACTGGTCACCAACCTCACGCCGTTCAAGCCTCGCGCCTTCAGGTTCCGAAACAGCTCGTGATAGGTCGCTTCGCTCTCCGTCTCGGCCACATCCACCGCGACCAACTCGACGGAAGCCATCGTCGCGCACCGCACTGACCAACAAGACCCCCTGACTCACGATCTGGCCACCCTGCCGCACCTTCTCGTAGCGGGCATCCACGGTCAGGTAAGGATAGGCGACCGCGCTCAAGGGCCGTTCCCGCCAGGCTCGCAAGCGCGCGTCCAGCTGGACCGTCAAGCTCGAGACCTGGCTCTTCGAGAAGCGTGTCCCACACAACTGCTCCGTGATCGTTGCCACCTTCCGCGTTGAGACACCCTGCGAGATACATTTCCATGAGGGTCAGCACCAGCGCTTGTTCGCTCCGCTGGTAACGCCCGAACAACTCAGTCGAAAAGCGTACCGTCGCGGTCCTGCGGGACGAGCAGGTCTAACGTGCCCACTCGTGTCTGCAGAGCGCGTGGTTTGGAGCCGTTGCGATAGCCGCGACGCGCGTCGGTGCGCTCGTAGCGGCTCGCACCGAGGTGTGCCTCCATCTCCGCCTCGAGGATCGTCTGCAGTGCCTGTTGGACTATCTCCCGTAGAAAGTCCGGTTCATCCAAGAGCGCCGCTTGTGTCACACCCGGCAGCCGCGTAGGATCGCTCTGGGCCATCTCATCCTCCTTCTGATACGTCGATTCACTTCACCGACTATCTTGGAGGACGGTGGCCCGATCCGCTACCCGGCCACCTATTTACAAGCACGGATCAGCTTCAGCTAATCATCCTTCATCATGTCGGCAGCAGACAGATGTCTGCATCGAAAGAGTACAATTGGGAGTTACTCTTATTCCGGTGATAACATAAGCTTCTCTTAATGCAGACAAGATTTTCCGGCACAGGTTGCTGGCTGCCAAATGGCAGGTCGAATCGATGAACACTGTCCGCAGCGCCAGAGATTGAATCGTTCGAACACTGACGATGGGTTTTGAATGAAGATGCCGCACGCACGCCTACGGCGCTTCAAGAACTTGGAGCGAAGTTCCACACTTCCAATCACCTCATGAATCGGGCATCTCTACTGGCAGGTGCTCTGCCACCGACTAAGCTTCGCTCCATATTCGCAGCGCTGCTCTCGCATTTCAACAAGCGGTCAGAGAAAGCTCGTACGGCAGATTCGACCGAGAGAGAGATGCGACAACAGCTCGACGCTGTGTTGCTCGATAGCCTGGGGCCATTTATTCTGGGTATCGGATTCACCTTCATATTCGCCCTCATGTACATTGGATTTCTTCTTGGTTCGGCATTTTTCCTGGCCAGCGTCCCACTCGGACTGGCACTAGCAGCAGTTTTCTTCAAGATCTACAGGCTATTGAAATCGGGGCAGGTGCCCGCTCGATTGGCTCATCCACTCGCTGGATCTATATCGATGATCGGCTTTGCGCTGTTGATCTTCAGCCTCGTAACCGACGCCGAGGACTCCGTCGACTTGCGGTTCATGGGGCTTGCACTCAGCGTGGTCCTCAGCAGCGCACTCTATCTGGCGCTGCGCTGGATGATCGGCAGCATGGCGTTCATGTTCGCAACCTGGATCGTGCTCTATCTGGCGCTTGGCTACGAGTTCATCTGGCCCAGGTATCTGCCGGCGATGGCCTTTATCGCTCTCGCGAGTCTGGTGAGCTACGCAGTACACAAGCAGGCGATCGTGAAAATGCTTGAAGCTCAGCAGGAAAATGTGCGCCAGAACGACCAGCTGACCGGTGCTCTCGAACGTGCCCACCGCTCGGAAGCCGAACTCCGTGTCGAGCGTCAAATCGCCGACCAGGTCGTCGATTCGATGGGGCAGGGGCTGATGCTGCTCGACAGCGCTGGGCTGATCGAGTATGTAAACCCCGCCGCTACAGCTATCTTCGGTGAGTCCATGAATGAACTCACCGGGCAGAGCGCCGACGACTTGCTCCAGGGGCGCGTCATTGAACCACTTGAGCAGCTATATGGGGATAGCATATCGCCGGGCGAAACTGAGGAAACCATCGAAGCATCCATCATTCTGAAGGACGGGACGGTCTCCAACCTCCTGATTTCGGTTGCCGTCCGCGAAGGCGGCGGAAAGATCCTCACATTTACCGACATGACCCCTCAGAAACGGTTCGAGGAACGGCTCGTGCAGCTCGCTCATCACGATGCCCTCACCGGTCTCGCCAACCGCCCGCACTTAATCGAGCGACTTGAGAAGGTAGCTTCAGACCGCCGACAGCGTATAAGCAAAATCGCTGTGCTTTTCATCGATCTCGATCGGTTCAAACTGGTTAACGACACGATGGGACATGCTACCGGCGACCGGGTGCTGATCGAGACTGCTCATCGCATCGAGTGTTGTATTCGAGAGCAAGACATAGCCGCTCGCTTCGGCGGTGACGAGTTCATCGTAGTGCTCGTCGACATCGAAAGCGAAGATAAGGCCCTGCAGATCGCAGAACGCATCGTGGAGAGCATTGAGCAACCATTTGTGCTTCCCGACAGCATCGAGACATTGTCGGCCAGCATTGGAGTCAGCGTCAGCCAGTCACCGGACATCAAACCGGAGGAACTCATTCACCAGGCCGACATCGCTATGTACAGGGCCAAGCGGGACCGATCCGTCAGTTCTGTCGTCTACAGATCTGATATGCACGCGCGTGTCCGGTTGCTGGCCTGAACCGGCGCTGCACACTCATCGTTCTCGCCTAAGGCAAAACATCCGACACTTCGTTACCCCAATTCCAGGGGCATCGATCTGTCCGATAGTCGAGATTGTCATGGCTCTCCCTCTCTGCATTGAGCCGCTCTTCATGGAGATGTCTCTCATCAGACCTCCCTGGAGCTTCTCGAAAGCAGCGCCTGATACGATCAGAATCCGCGCAAACATAGGACTTTTCATTTGTCGTCCCGTCACTCATCCTGTCCAAATGGATACAGCAAGTTAGTACACACGGGGGCTGGTCTGAATCAACCATTGACTGCAAGCTTAGAGCTATGCAGCGACCGGCACGGAATCCGGGCGCAACACATTGCTTTCGCAATCGTGGGGGCGGCATCACATCTAGTCCATGAGGTTGAGCGTGCAGCGCGAAAACGAGAAGAGCTTGCGGATTATTACACGTGGACAGAGTTCAAGCGTGCTTCCTGTCGAGAGCCAAGAGAACGTTGCTCTCCCTGACATCACACAGTCCAATGGGCTGCGCTATGGTCGTGCATTCTGGACGGCAATCAGACAATACTTGAATCCTCAGGATTCATCTTATCAGGATGCTGCAGTACAAGAGCAGAAACGCATTCTGACTGACAATATTCTGCTTGTCGCTCTTCGCCCGCTTTTTGCCGGCGTTGCATTTGTCATTTTTGGAGCGACCATATTCCGAATGTCTACCGTTTCTTTTTTTATGATGGGCCTGTTTACGCTCGTGTTCGGTCTGATAATCGGTGGGGGACTGCTCGCGACTCAACGCTTATTGATTCAGGAGCGAATCCCCAGCCGCTGGGCGCATCCGCTGGCTGCCATGCTGTCGATCTCCACGTACCTGTTCATCCTCTACAACCTTGTCTTTCGCTATGACAAGTTCCCTGAACTGCGCTTTGTCGGTTTGAGCCTGCTCGTCATCATGACAGGGGCGCTCTTTCTCCAACTGCGCTGGCTTTTGGGCATGATGTTGTTCATTTTTGCCAGCTGGACGGCCGTGAATCTAGCACTTAGCTTGACCATGACATGGAGCGTCTATCTGATTCTTTATCCGATCATCGGAGTCTCAGCACTGGCAAACTTTACGGCACGTAGGCGTGCAATTTCCCAGATGATCGACGCCCAGATGGAGAATGATCTTCGCAGCGCCCAGCTGGAGGAAGCGCTCGAACGCGCTCACCGCTCCGAAGCACAGCTGACGACAGAGCTAGATCTTGCCGATCAGGTCGTCGATTCGATGGGACAAGGACTCGCCTTGCTCGATAGCAACGGCAGATTTGAATACGCCAATGCGGCAGCGGAGCGGATTCTCGGGATATCGATGACAACACTCCTCGGGCAAAGCGCCGACGATATCCTGCAGGGCTTGGGCGGTGGGCACGATGAGCAGTCTCTGAACAATCACAACCAGTCTACAGAATTACCTGAACCGTTCGAGGTTTTCATTGACCATGAAAGTGGGGAGGTCTCCAGCATCTCGGTCGCGATTACGGCGCGCGCAGGCGGAGGAACAATCTTGACACTCACCGACCTTACGCTACCCAGAAAGATTGAGGCAAAACTGAAACGCCTGGCTCACTTCGATGCCCTCACGGGCCTTCCCAATCGTACGCGCTTCATCGAGTGGCTAGAAGAGATTGCGGCTGAGTCGCAGGACAATCCAGTTCAGGTCGCTGTGCTATTCATCGATCTCAATCGCTTCAAACAGGTCAATGACACGATGGGGCATGCGGTTGGCGATCGTGTGCTGGTCGAATCTGCCAACCGCATCAAGAATTCCATTCGAGCGCACGATACCGCTGCCCGCTTCGGTGGTGATGAGTTCGTCGTCCTTCTCGTGGATGTTGCGGATGAGCACGCAGCAATTGATGTTGCGGAGCGGATTGTCCGCCGCATTGAAGAGCCCTTCATCCTGCCAGATCGGATTCACACGCTATCGAGTAGTGTTGGCATCAGCATCGGTCTAGGCCCCCAACATCGATCCTGAAGAGATGATTCGCCAGGCTGACACTGCCATGTACGAAGCGAAGCGGGATTATCGGATCAACAACGTCGTTTACCACGCCGGCATGGGTGCGCGAACCCAACTCTTGGCCTAATCGGGCGAGGAAGTTCTCAAGACTCTCCGCTGCGAGCCAAGATAGCGTCCGCGCAACGCAACGCCAGCGCGCCTATTGTTGACGTTGGGTTGACCGAACCACCGGTGACAAACGACGAGCCATCACAGATATAGAGATTCGGTACATCCCAGCATTGATGGTTGGCGTCAGTTACCGACGACTCGGGATCATCTCCCATCCTGCACGTTCCTAACAGGTGCCAGGCTGGGTTCGGATCGGAGATACTCGATAACAATCTGGATGCGCCAGCCGCGTCAGCTAGATCCTGAGCCCGTGCCATCCCAAATTCAACCAGTTTGCGATCATTGTCGTGCAGTTGCCAGTGTACCTTCGCGCCGGGAAGCCCGCTGGAATCAACTTGTTTATGATCGAGCTCGACTCGATTGTCGAAGATTGGCAGATCCTCTGCCTGAACGCTGAACCAGATCTCGTGATTGAAGAAGCGCGCAAACTCCTCACGATGGTCGGCGCCCCACGCCAAACCGAGCGCGGCCGGGGAGGGAGTCATCCCGCGACCGATCTGATAAGTGAAGCCATTGACAAAGCCGCGCGAGACATCGGTGTCATAGAACTCCTGACTCATGATCGGCGCGCCATACGCGCCGGCAAAGCTATCGATTGGCTCATCGAAGACCATGTGATTGTCAGCATAAGCATGGTGCATCAGATAGCGTCCAACGAGCCCGGAGCTATTGGCTAACCCTTCCTGATGTCCCTCTCCCGCAGAGAGGAACAATATCCGCGGCGTCCCGATGCCACCGGCGGCGAGGACCACAATATCTGCCTCGATGTTATGCCTGCTATCGTCCCGCAGGTCGATGTACTCTGCGCCTGCCGCCTTACCCTGACTATCCGTCGTGATGCGCTCAACGCGCGCAAACGGCCGAATCTCGACCCCGTTGGCGAGCGCCTTTGGCAGATAGGTGCGCGTCACCGTCGCCAGCGAACCGCGCGGACAGCCGTTACGGCACGCGCCGCACTGGTTGCAGGCAACCCGGCCGTCATAGTCCTCGCTGAGAATCGCGTTGTCAGCGGGCCACCAGTGCCATCCGAGCCGGTTGAAACCGGCCGTCAGCTTCGTCGTATGCACTCCGAGGGGCAGCGGCCGCGTCTGGCGCGCCGACCGTGCAGGGTTGCCCGGATCGCCCGCGATGCCGGAGACACCCATCTCGGCATCGTTCAGCTCATAGTAGGGCGCGAGATCCTCATAGCTGATCGGCCAGTCAGCCGAGCCTTCGATGCCATGCTCAGTGCCCTTGCGAAAATCGACCGGCTTCAGTCGTGGCCAGTGGGCGTTGTAGTGAACCGTGCTGCCGCCAACGGCGTTGTAGAGCATCACATCGACACTGTCGCAACTGACGGGGTAATCGGCGTCGAGCTTGCGGACGTTCGGGCTGCGGCCCCAGCGCCTGCGCAGGGCGAATTCGAATTCGTCGCTGTAGTGCGGGTGTTCGCCGGGAGCCACCCAGCTGCCCTGCTCGAGCATGACAACTCGCACGCCTTTGTCGCTCAGCCGTTTCGCGATGGCGGAGCCCGCCATACCCGCGCCAACGACCAGCACGTCAGTTCGTTCCCGGGCGTTCATCGCTCGCTCGCTTCCAGTTGTCCGAGATCAACACGGCGAACGTCTTCTGTCGCGATGTAGGTACCAGCAGGCACAACCGGCATTTGCAGCGGATCCGACTCGTCCCAGGGGCTGATGACATGGGCGTAACCAAGCGGCAATGGAGCACCGTGATATTCATTCTTGAGGTCGCGCTGGATTGCCGCGATCACTTCCGGACGAGAGTAGTATCCAAAGACAGCCAGGGCCCAGAGCGCCTGAAAACGCTCAGGCTCATCTTTCTCAAGTCGTTGGAGGGCGGTCATTATATCCCCTTGCCCCGAAAGATATTCGAGGATCGCTCGTAGATCATCTCCATCAATTCCGGGATATGCACGCGGTTCTCCGGAATAGGGCAATGCTTGAGGATGAAATCATCGATAATGTTCGTCTCCGACGGTGCCGGAAAGCTGCCGGACGGTGGCAAAAGCGCATCGAGTACGGCCAGAAGTGCCCTCCGCTCTGAATGAGTCAAGCAATGTTCAATAGCGTCCACCAGTCCTCCTCTTTGTTGACGGCAAGGTGGATCAGTATAGTCGGACCGAGCTATCTGAACGCTACGTGACCACTGCTCGAACTGAGCTGACGAAGAATTCTCCTAGCGTCGCCTGTGGAACGGCACGTTAGCGACGACAATATTCGGGTGAAAGAGCAGAGCAGTCTTGATTCTCAGCGCCGTCTGATTGTGAAGCAGATGCTCCCACCAGTGACGGGGTATGTACTCGGGGATTACAACGGTGATCGTGGACGCCGGGTGCGTCTGAACAACCGCGTCAATATAGGAGACAAATGGACCAAGCAGCGAGCGATACGGGGATTCAATGACAACAAACTGGCAGGTGTAGGCGAGGGTCCGCCACTCTGCGCGAATAGCTTCTTCAGCCTGTGGGTCGTCGGTAATATGTACAACGGTGACCTGGTCGGGCCCCGCCATCGCAAGCGCGTACGCGATCGCCTGACGGGCAGGCAAACGCAGATTGGCGACGGGCACAATGGCGCGAATATCGATGCTGATTGGGTTGAGACTCATTTCTGGCGTCCCGACTTCATCAGCACGAATATTGAGATAGTGTCGGTGGATGTTCCACATGATCCAAACAAGCACCGGAATCAGGATCAGAATAATCCACGCGCCTTGTAGAAACTTGGAAACGCCGACGACGATCGCCACCAGTCCGGTCACAACCGCCCCAAGCGCATTCGAAGCGAGCCGCACGCGCCACCTGGGTACGGTGTCCCGGTTGCGCCACCATCGAAGCGCCAACCCGCTCTGACTCAAGGTGAACGCTAGAAATACACCGACGGTGTAAAGCGGAATCAAGCGGGTCACGCTGCCTTGGAAAAACCAAACGAGCATCCCGGCGATTACGGCCAGAAGGAGAATTCCACCGGTGAACGAGAGCCGGTCACCACGGTAGGAGAATTGTCGAGGCAAGAAACGATCCTTGGCCAGAATCGAGGCAAGCATCGGAAAACCATTAAAAGCGGTGTTGCCCGCCAGGACGAGCAAGAGAGCAGTTGAGAGCTGAACAATATAGAAGACCGGCCCATCGCCGAGTAGTGTACGGGCAACAAGACTATTGACCGTTTCAACCTCGCTGGGGTCGGGGATGACTCCAAGTTGGCGAGCGAGGAAGCTGAATCCAAGAAAGATAGTGGCGAAGAATATACCCATCGTGATCAGCGCCACCTGGGCATTGCGCACCTCCGGCCGCTTGAACGCAGGAACACCGTTCGAGACGGCTTCGGTTCCAGTCAATGCGACTGAACCGGAAGCGAACGCGCGCAGGACAAGCAAGACAGTCAGGCTCTGCGTACCCACCCCGCCATCAAAGTGTTCGGGCGGAACGTACTCAGGCAAATCACCCAATAGGAACATCACCATTCCGTATCCCAGCAAGCTTAGAACCGAAATGATGTAGGCATAGGTTGGTACGGCAAACACGGTTCCCGATTCCCTTATGCCCCGTAAATTGATGAGTGCCATGATTGCGATGACAGCGAGCGCTATCGAAACTCGATGATTGTGAATCGCTGGAAAGGCAGAGCTCAGTGCGGCGACACCGGCCGAAACAGAAACGGCAACGGTGAGTATGTAGTCAGTCAGCAGCGAACCTGCCGCAACAACCCCGGCCAGCGCTCCCAGATTGTCCTGCGCCACGACGTAGCTACCGCCACCGTCGGGATAGGCCTGGACAACCTGCAAGTAGCTGATGATGACGATGCCGAGAACCACGATTATTGCCAGGGTAAGCGGCAGAGTCAAAGCTAGCGCCGATATGCCGGCCAGCACGAGCACGCGCATCATTTCTTCGGTCGCGTAGGCGGACGATGAGATGTTATCGGAAGCGAAAATCGCAAGGCCGCGAACGACCCCGATCCGATTGCCGAGCTCCTCCGAACTCGCAATCGGGGAACCCAGAACGCGGCGCCGCGCCGCTTCGAAGAAATTTCCCGGCTTCGGTTGCCGGCCCTCGGACATCTCGCGCGCGATGATAACGCCTGGACGAATGCGTTCGAAGGCGGGATGGCGACTTATGCGGACATAGTGATCGCCCGGCTTGCGTCCACGGATATGCTCCCGCCAGGCAGGCACATCTCCGAGAGATTCCTGCCTATCGTCGTCAGATTCATCAGATGAAGAAGCATTCTGTGTCGGAGTGATATTCAGTTTACGTTTCACTATGGCGACCCAGTAGTCGTGGGATTCGCCATCCGAAGGGCGAACAGGTAAGTATGCTGTCATCGAGCCGGGAATTCAAACGAGAAACCATTGACTCTGGCACAAAGCAGATAGCCCGTTAGTCAAACCCATGATGTCCGGGCATGAACGTGGCGCCACTTTGACAATAATTGCTCAACTCAATCCAATAACGTGCGGCTGGAGTCGGAAGGTGAGTACAATCTACAGATTGGCAATGAATCGCTTGGCACGGAGAATCGGGGGAATTCTTGCTGGCCATTGCACCCTGCACAGGTGCGCTGGACTAGGAAGTGAGAGCCGCCAGCGCCACGGCGGAACCCTTGGCCAAGTGCTGCGATTTCGGGAAGAAGCACATCCATAAACGGATCTGCTTCTAGAAGGGCTCATTGATGGATAGTATTGGTGGAACGTTTGGGACGCTTATCTATCTCGCGTTCATCGTCCTTCTCATCATTGGACAGTGGAAGGTAAATGAAAAGGGTGGTTTCCCGGGCTGGTATGCGATTATTCCGATCTTGAACGTCTACGCGCTGTTCAAGATCGCCGGCAAGCCTGGCTGGTGGATTCTCCTGTTGTTTGTACCGTTCGTAAACTTTATCGTCTGGATCCTCGCGATGCTCGATCTGGCAAAGGCATTTGGGCGCAGCCAGTTGTTCGGCATTGGGCTGGCATTCCTCAGCGGAATCTTCCTGATGATCATCGGATTTGGGGACGATCAATACCAGGGGGCACCAAACCAGGCATCGTTCTAGGTTCAATCCGCTAAAAGATCAAAGCCCAACCGGGCTAGGCGGTCGATCCTGCCTGGCCCAGTTTTGCATGCTCTGGCGACCAGGCTGGGCCGGCACAGGGTCAACCGACCTCCTGAAGATTCACTCAGTCGGGCTCCTCGACTCCTAGATGGAATGGGACATTGGCAACAACGATGTTCGGGTGAAAGAGCAATGCCGTCTTCATACGGAACGCCGTTTGATTGTGCAGCAAGTGCTCCCACCAATGGCGGGGGATGTACTCAGGGATGACGACGGTAATCGTCGCTTCAGGGTGCGTCTCGATAATGGCATCAACGTACGAAACGAATGGGCCAAGTAACGAGCGGTAAGGCGACTCGATGACGACGAACTGGCACGTGTATCCGAGTGCGCGCCACTCCATCCGAATCGCATCTTCGGTTTCCGGATCATCCGTGATGTGAACGACAGTCACTCGATTTGCAGGGGCAATGGCGAGAGCGTAGGCAACTGCCTGCCGGGAAGGCATGCGTAGATTTGCAACCGGCACGATGGCCCAAACATTGATGTCGCCCGGTTTCATACCGATTACGGGAGCGCCCAACTCTTCTGTTCGAACGTCGCGATAGTGCTTCTGAATATTCCACATGATCCAGACGAGGATCGGGATCAGGATCAAGACAATCCATGCGCCGAGCAGGAACTTGGATACGCCAACGACGATCGCGACAACTCCGGTCACGACGGCGCCCAGCGCGTTCGATGATAATCGCGTCTTCCACCAGCTTATGATGTCGCGTTCGCGCCACCAACGGAGGGCCAGACCCGTTTGGCTCAGGGTGAACGCCATAAACACGCCAACGGTATAGAGCGGGATCAAGCGGGTGACACTGCCCTGAAAGATCCAGACCACGAATGAAGCGACGAAGGCCAGCAATAAGATGCCGCCGGTATAGGCGAGCCGGTCGCCACGGTAGGAAAACTGGCGCGGCAGATAGCCATCCTTTGCCAGAATCGAAGAAAGGATGGGGAACCCGCTGAAAGCGGTGTTGCCCGCCAGAACCAGGAGTAGCGCGGTCGCTAGCTGGATGAAGTAGAAGACGACATTGTCGCCGATGAGTGATTTGACGATGAGACTATTGACCGTCTCGATTTCGGCAGGATCGGGCACGACGCCAATCCGGTCGGCCAGAAAACTAAACCCGAAGAAGATCGTCGCGAAAATCGATCCCATAATAACCAGCGTGATGCGAGCGTTTCTGACCTCCGGACGCTTAAATGTGGGCACCCCGTCTGAAACCGCTTCCGTACCGGTGAGCGCGACCGATCCAGACGCGAACGCGCGCAGGACAAGCAGAAGGGTGAGAGGCTGGGCTCCAATTTCAGGGTCGAAATTCTCCGGCGCTACAAAGTGCGGCAGATCGCCTACGGCGTAGCGCACGAATCCATAAGCAAGTACCCCAACGACCGAGAAAATATAGATATAGGTTGGAACTGAGAAAATCGTTCCTGACTCGCGAATTCCCCGCAAATTGATCAACGTCATCACTGTGATGACGAAGAGCGCCACCGCGACCCGGTGGCTGTGGATTGATGGGAAAGCGGAGCTAAGCGCCGCGATGCCGGCAGACACCGAAACTGCCACCGTCAAGATGTAGTCCGTAAGCAGCGAGGCTGCGGCGATCAATCCAGCCATTGGACCGAGATTTTCGTGCGCAACCACGTAGCTCCCGCCGCCACCCGGATACGCTTCGATGACTTGAAGATAGCTGATGATAACGATAGCCAGGACCGCGATGACCGCCAACGTAATCGGCAATGTGAGCGCGAGCGCCGATGCCCCGGCCAGGATCAGCACACGCATCATCTCTTCGGTTGCGTAGGCCGATGACGAGATGTTATCCGAGGCAAAGACTGCTAATCCCCGGGGAACATTAACCCGGCTTTCCATTTCTTCGGAACTCGCGATCGGCGCGCCAAGCAGCCGACGCCGCACCGCCGCAACAACGCCGTGGGAATCTGACGGACCGCCTTCCGATGGGCTTCGTGGGGTTATGATGCCGGGCCGTATGCGCTCAAATGCGCGATGCTGGCTGACCCGAATGTAGTGGTCTCCGGGTTTTCGACCGCGGATATGCTCGCGCCAGGCAGGAATGTCTTCCGGGAGCCCTGATTCGTCGACATCAAAATCTTCGCGTGGTGGTTTCATGTGCCCTGCACTGGTTTCAGCTTGCGATTCTCCCTAGCTACCCACTCGTTACGGTATTCGCTAATCATATGGCGAACCGCTACGTATGGTGCCATCCACCTGACAATACAATCTACTTCCGGCTGGATCTCACAGTACATCAGTGACGCGAAACAGCCGAACGGATAGCGGCTGAGCAAGCGTGTGCGACCGTCGCGTATGACTGCCCATTCTAGTAAAGAATGCCGGGACCGGCTTCTGTTGCTCCTCAACACCATGCTTCGGACTAACGATCGCGAAGCGCCTGCCAGACCCGCTCGGCAGTCATCGGGAGATGGGTGAGACGAACGCCGGTAGCGTCGTGAATCGCGTTGGCTATCGCAGCCGCTCCGGGGATGACTGGGGGCTCACCAATACCCTTCGCGCCATATGGGCCATGCTCGGCTGGAAATTCGCGCACATCGATGTCGATGGCTGGGATCTGACTGGCCTTTGGCAGCGCGTAGTCCATATAGGAAGCGGTCAGGGGCTGGCCTGCATCGTCATAGAGCAACGCCTCATAGATTGCCCAGCCAATTCCTTGCGCCACACCGCCTGCTATCTGACCGTCCACCTCGGCCGGGTTGATCGCCTTGCCTACATCGTGAATTGCTGCGTAGCCCTTGATCTCAAGCTGGCCGGTCTCCTCGTCAACATGGACGCGCGCAATGTGGACGGTCACCCCTGGCGCACGTTCGACATTAGCGGCATTGCCCTGTCCGTGGACCGGACCGTAGCTAGCGTTCATACCGGTCGTCAGCTTGAAGATCTGCTCCAGCGTCAGCTGTCGATCGGGCGAGCCTTTGACCCGGACGATGCCATCGACGATCTCCAGATCGTCGGAGGAGACTTCAAGATCCCCGGCAGCCACCGCAAGCGTCTGCTGGCGGGCATCCTCAGCCGCGACGATGACGGCATTGCCAACGGTGTAGAGAATCTTGCTGCCGCCCGTGCCACCCGAATGGGGGGCGACGTTCGAGGGGGCAGTCTTCACGCGCACCTTATCAGCCGCGACGCCAAAGGTTTCTGCCGCGATCTGACCGAGGGCGCTATTTGTGCCGGTCAGATCGATCGAGCCAACGCTGATCTGCAAGCTGCCATCGCCAACCAGCCGGGCAGTCGCCGAGGCAGGTTCGGTCGATCCACGCATCATGCCAATCGATATGCCGACGCCTTCTCCAGGGCTCTTCGGCGCGCTCAAAAGAGGATGAGACGCAGCCACATCGAGCAACTGCGACAACTCCTGGCTGGGCCAGGGCGTACCATCGGCCATTGGCGCGCCAGTTTGAGCCGCATTCAATTGCCGCATCGCCAGTGGCGACATACCGAGCTCCTGCGCGAGTTCGTCAACGAGCTGCTCGAGCACGAAGGCCATCGCCGTCAGTCCGGGAGCGCGATAGGCCGCAGCCCCCGGCCGGTTGGTATAGATCTCGGTTGATCGAATCTTGAGATTTGCCGCCGGATACCAGCTGCCGATCATCGTCCCGGCAAGTTGATAGGGCGAGTGCGAAAAGTAGCCGGTATCGTGCTTGATCTCAGCCTCGATCGCTGTGATCTTGCCACTCGCATCCGCGCCAAGTGTGACTTCGTAGCTGGAGCGTGGCGCATTGATCGTCGCGATGAAGTCATCACTGCGATCGAGGACAAGTTTGATCGGCCTCCCGGCACGCAGCGCCAGCAATCCGACTAGCGCCTCGAAGAGCACAAATTTCGCGCCAAAGCCCCCTCCAACGGTCATCGGCTGTACGACGACATCGGCCTCGTTCATCTGGAGTGCCTGGGCGACGAACTGACGCACGGCAAACTGCCCTTGCGTCGGCGTGTATATCGTCAGTGTGCCCGCCCCATAGCCTGGCCCGTCGGCATCAGCGACGATCGCGCGCGGCTCCATGTAGCTCTGATAAACCCCTGCTGAGGTAAATTTCCCGGTCACCGTGGCTGCTGCATCAGCCAGCGCCTTCGTGGTTTCCCCCCGCTCGAAAAGCGCAACATCACTCGCGTTACTATCCAGCGACGCCCGCAGGCGGTAACTGTCTTCACCTAGCGCTTCATCGAGGTCGGCGACGACCGGCAACGGCTCATATTCGACTCGAACGAGATCGGCAGCCTCGCGAGCAGCAGCCGGGGATTCAGCCAGAACGACGGCGAGGTGCTGTCCGACATAGCTAACCCGCTCGTGAGCCAGAAAGAAACTCTCGCGCACCAACTGTTCGTCATTGCGCGCGAATTCAGGCAGGTCAGCTGCCGTGACGACATCGAAAACGCCGGAGTAAGCACGCGCTTCGGCCGTATCAATCGCGACGATCCTGGCATGCGCTCGGGTACTAAGAACGAGATGGGCGTGGAGCATTCCGGGCAAGCTGATATCGGCGGTATAGCGCTCGCGACCCGTCAATCGCGGACCGGCATCCTGCCGGCGTTGCCGCTGTCCGATCACACGATAATTCATTGACACCACGCTTCTCCCGTTCATTTCTCACCATGCCAGCATCCGTATATAGAGCGGGTGGCTCGATCCGTCAACGTCCCGAGCCGATCACGCCACCGAAGGCAAGAGCCAGTCCTTCAATCTCAATTCGTTCGATTCCGGGGTTATCATCATGATCGCGGTAGCATCTATATTCAGCACGGTCGGGGGTGCGCATGGGGAAACCGGTACGTCTTGGGGTGCTTTGTCTCGGGAGCCGCCCGGCAAAGCGGGTGATGGAGATAGCGCAATTTGCGGAAGCATGCGGCATCGCCACCTTCTGGGTGCCGGATGAGCGCTTCTTTCGTGACGTATATGGATTATGTGCCGCTGTCGCTGGTGTCACTCAGGAAATCCAGATTGGCCCTTGCGTTACCGATCCCTTTACCCGTCATCCAGCTCTCACCGCTATGGCAATTGCCACTCTTGACGAGATTAGCGCTGGGCGAGCCGTCCTCGGGCTGGGAGCGGGCATCTCCGGATTCGCTGAACTCGGAATCCAGCGACGGCAAGTGGCGCGCAGATCAGCCGAATCGATCCACCTGATACGACGTCTACTAACCGGTGGGAAGGTCGAGATTCATGGAGATCTGTTGTCATTCAATGGCCAGTTGAATTTCACACCTGCGCGAGAAGATCTGCCCATCTACCTGGCAGCCGGCGGGCCGATGATGCTGCGGGCCGGTGGGATGCTCGCTAACGGCGTCATCATCGAAGGGTGCGTTGCGCCCGGGACGATCGAACAGGCACTCGATGTCATCCAGCTCGGCGCGAGCTACGTCGGCCGCGACCCACAGACGATCGACATTGTTGCTCGCATTGATGTCTCCATCGACGCCTCGATTGACGCTGCCTATGAAGCATTGCGGCCCCGCATCGCCCGGAAGCTCATCGCCGCTGCGCCTGATTTCACCAGCTTCCTCGCACGCGGTCTCGTCGTGTCCGACGACCTGCGTGAGCGAGTCGGTGGCATTGGCTACACCTGGGACCAGGAGACGCTGGAAGAGATCGGCGCGATGCTTCCGAACACATTCATCGACTCGTTCGCTATCGCTGCGACGCCAGAGACGTTGGTCGCCGCGTTCAACGACCTTGTCGAACGCGGCGCAACCCAGATCATTGTTAATCCAATAGCGACGCTTGACGACGCCGTCGAGACCACCATCGAGGCGGCTTCGAAGTGGCGGAAATCGCTGGCGCTGTCGGCTGCTTAGCGGGTTCAGCCCAAAGGCCCGGCAGCGGCTCAATCTGGGCTAATGAAGCAATTGGCCGCAGCATCTCACGGACCCGTTCGCGGTCGATTCGTGTGAGCCAGGATTCCCGTTCTTCGAACGAGAACGAGATAAGCAGGTCACCCGGTTCGTGCGCCCAGGTCAAACCACAGCAATACTCAACACCGGTGTGCAAAAAGGTAAATGGGTGTGATGCATGTGTGACAGTCCAGGTTTCGGGGTCGAGAATAATGAAACGATGTAGGTAAATACGTCGCTCTGGAGTGAACGCGACGTCGTGAACGATGCCGAGCAGACGGCCATTGAATGGGACAAAAGGCGATGAACCCCTGTAGCTACTCAAGTTCGCGGCCGGCATTTTACGGCTGACCACTTTACAATTCCCGGTCTCGGGATCCGCTTCGACGACGATGGTCGGCTGAGAAAGATAGAGCAGATACAGCCGGTCGTCGTGAATCAGAGGCATCCAATTCTTTTCGTTACGCGACATATCTTGGTGTTCGAGGGCGACGATTGACTCAATTCGATCGCAGGCATCATTGTAGCGGCCGAGCACAACGCGATAGTAATGTTGCCTCTCGAATTGACGCGAGTTGCCGACAAACCACCAGGCATTCTTCCAACGAAACAGCCGGACATCTTCAACCCCACAGACTTGCGCATCCACGGTCGGGACGATTCCGAATTCCTCGATAATCTGATCATCGACCCGGCGCACTTCTCGAATACCGAGATCACGGTCGAGCTTGACCGACGCATTGCAGCTCAAGTACTGCCCTCCGCGATCACGGGTGATAAAGTCCGTTCCGCGCTCGTGGTAGTAGTTGACGAAGCGGTTGATAAGCATGTAGCCGTCTCCCGTTCGCCAGATAGAGCCAACTGATGGAGAGAATGAATTCCCCCAGAGTTCGGGGGAGTATCCGAGCTTGAGCGCATCCTCCGAAGTTGTGAGCGGCTTGGTGTAGTAGACGATGTTGCGCATGCTAAGGGCGCGTGAGTTTTCATCGGTCAAATGGCGGTGAAGCAGAGCGTCGCAAGCATCGGCTCCGCGTTCCATTCTTCCGGTATAGAAGGCGTTAATAGCGATCTCTTCGATCCTCCGCGTGCCATAGGCATCCACTTCGATAAAGAGTCGGTCCTCCGTTGGCTGCGGAATCGCCAGCGCCTGCTCGGCCGCGAGATGTGCAATGTGGTGCTGCTTGTCGATACGCGCGAACTTGGCGAGTTCGACGAGCGGCTCGGCACGAGTCGGGCGGCGGTTCCATGCCTGGAGCAGTTCACCAAATCCCTGCTGTTTCTCGCCTAGTTCGATCGAGCAAAGGCCAGCTTTGTAGCTGGCGTACCAGCATTCTTCCTCCCAGCCACCGAGCGCCGCCCGCTGTCGATAGAGGTCACGCGCTTGTTCGAACTGTCTCAGGTCATAATATGACTGCGCCAGATAGAAGATCGTCCGTGGATTACCCGGATCTCGCTCCAGGTCTTCCGTCAGCAGACGGATATCGCGTTCATACTTGTCCGCCTTCGCCCCGCCATCTCCGAGATCATCGATCAAGAGCGTAGTGAGCGATTCGACCTCTCCATCATGCTCGCCCAGCGCCCAATATTCGTGTGTCGCGCCAACGCAGATCCAGCCAACGTCCAGACGCGCCAGCCGGATATTCTCATAGCGTAGTGTGGAATGAACCTGGGTCAGGTTGTAGCCTGCCGCGCTCAGATCATCTCGCTGGAACTCAGGGGCGACGCGCAACACCATGTCGGCGTCGAGAAAGAGTGCGTACGATGAGGAGAGATCCCAACCCAGTTCTACGGCAAAATCTCGAGCTTCCTCGAAGGAGCGGCTGCGATTCTTTCCGAAATTTTCCCATTCATGTGCGGCGACCCGGTACGGGCAATCCGCACCGGCGAGCGTAGTCTGAATGAGTTCAGTCGTTGTGTCCTCAGAGCCAGTATCACAAATGACAGCCGCGTCGATGATTGGAAGAGCAGCGTTCAAGCAGCGTTCGATGATCTGTGATTCATTGCGCACGATCATGCAAAGCATGATATGTGTCACGGTTCCCCCTACCGTTCCGGAGTTATCCTACAGCATGCGAATGCGCCTGCTGTCTATCGAGCACAGCAGGCGCATTCTTCGTCAAATCACGTTGCGCCTATCTACCGGCATCCTGATCAGGCACAAATGCCAGTAGACGCTGGAGTGTTATGGTCCAGGAGGTCCGGTTGGACCAGTTGGTCCCTGATTGCCCTGGACACCCTGTGCACCCTGTGGTCCTTGCGCACCCGTAGGTCCGGCATTGCCCGGGGCGCCTTGCGGACCGGCGCCACCCGCTGGTCCCTGAATACCAGTCGGTCCTTCGATGCCCTGGATACCCTGGGCACCCTGCGGACCTTCGACGCCCTGCGGTCCCGTAGGACCTTCGAAGCCTTGCGGGCCGGTATCACCAGGAATACCCTGCGGCCCGGTGTCGCCCATCATACCGGTATCGCCTGTCGGGCCGGTCATCGCCCATCGCTGCCGGTATCACCAGTCGGGCCGGGGGGTCCACCGCTCGGTCCAGTTGGTCCAGTCGGTCCATCCGCGCCAGACGGCCCGGTTACGCCAGCCGTATTGACCAAAATCGGCGTTTCGTAGGGCTGGCAAGTTCCGCTCGGACTGTAACGTACTGCGTTAGTATAGTTATTTGCGCAGAATGTCGCCATTCCGACGACCTGTTCGAGTGAGCTACCCTCAGATCCCGCAGGAAGGTTGCTCCCCGTCTGTCCAGCCTCTGCAGAGGAATTCCCGGTCATAACCAATGCCGCCGTTGACGCGACAGCGCCGCCGAGCAGTCCTTTGATAATGCGCCGACGAGACTGAGGTGTTTTCATCGCCTCGTCGCCCGCGTTTCGAATGCTTTCTTTTTCCACCGCACCCCCTGTCGGGTTAACCATCGAACGTGAACGGAATCCCCGCCCACTTGTAGAGTAACTAGTGCACCCTCTATCGGGTCGCCTGGTAAATGTGAACGGACAGCATGTCCATTAACAGCGTAACGGGCATACGCCCCATAAGCAACTACCCCGGCTTAACCCAATACTCCTGAATTTTGTTGAGGTTGGCTACGAACCAGCGAGGACAATAGGGTGGTCAGACACTCCGCGCTCCGTGAACTCAGCCATATCTTCATCTGGGCCTACCAGGAGCAATTCATCGTTAAACTCGATAATCTCCCGGTAGTTTGGCACGGTGATAATGCGCTGGCCGCGCTTTATGAGCAGAAGATTCAGGTTGTAGTGCTGTTCGAGATCGAGTTCGGAGAGTGATTTACCGACGAAGTGGGCCGGAGCGGTCAATTTCGCGACACCTGCGTTTTGAGAAAGCGAGATGTAATCGCTGATATGTCGCACCGCCAACGAGTGGGCCAGACGGCTCCCAGCGTCACGCTCCGGAAAGATAACGCGGTCCGCGCCGATGCGCTTGAGCAACTCGCCATGCAGCTCGCTCTTTGCTTTTGATACAACCCAGGGGATTTCGAGACGTTTGAGCAGCAGGGTCGCCATGACACTCGCTTCGAGATTCGAGCCTTGAGCGACGATACCGACATCCGATTGGTCGACCTGGAGTGAGCGCAGCAGTTCCTCGTCTGTCCCATCGCCTTCCGCCGCCAATGCAACATACTGAGCTACTTCATTGATGCTCTTCTCGTCGATGTCGATGGCGGTGACTTCATAGCCGAGATCATTGAGGGTGAATGCCGTGCTTCGCCCAAATCGGCCAAGGCCAATAATCGCGACACGCTGCGGGCGCCATACTTCACGGCCATTCTTGGAATTTGGCATGGCTACGATCTCTTTCGGCTGGCATCGGAAGACCATCAGCCTGAATTGTATCTGGTTCGGCATCCAGCGCAGAACAAACCGGGCGCTCGTGGCACGCCCGGCGCATCTCTACGTGCTGGGGGTGAGGAGAGGCGCGTCGATCTAGGGAACCGGAACCGGCGTGACCAGACCATGCGTCATCGCATAAATCGCCGCCTGAGTGCGATCCTTGACATCCAGCTTTTGGAAGAGGATGGATAGACGGTTCTTCACGGTACTTTCAGCAAGGCCGAGTTCTGAGGCAATCTCTTTGTTCGACATGCCGTTGGCGACGAGCTGAAGGAGCGAGATTTCGCGCTCAGTCATACCGGCGATATTGTTGTAGCCATCGACATCGGAGAGACGCCGGAACTCATTCAGCACTTTGGTCGCCAGTTCAGGGTCGACAACGGATTCGCCACGAGCAACGGCACGAATGGCGTCGACAACTCTACTGGATTCGATATTCTTAAGGAGATAACCGTCCGCCCCGGCACGGATAGCACGAATGACCTGGCTATCTTCGGCGAACATTGTCAGGACGATGATTCCAAGATTTGGATACTTGTCGCGCAGGATCTGGGTCGCAGTGATACCGTCGATGGCCGGCATAGATATGTCCATCACAACGACATCGGGGCGCTCTTCTTCGACGAGTTGCTCAACCTGGGACCCGTCGCTGGCTTCGCCAACGATTCTGATGTCTTGTTCTGATTCCAGAAGGTGACGTAGTGCTTGTCGAAAAAGCACATGGTCATCAACCAGTAGAACGGATATGCCACGACGCATGAAAGACCCCGCCTCATCTTATGACGTCCACGATTTTCCGGCTTACGTAGATCAAAGTGCTACCCAACATGGTCCGGACGTATCATCATTCTAGGGGCCCGTTGGCCTTGCTACGACCTACCAAAAGTCACGAAAGAAGGATTGCTGAGGTACTGGGAGGCTCGCCCCAGACAGATCTGGCGCCAGACCGTTTGCACACCCAGGCAACCTATAATCGACTAACGCATCCCGGCAGGTTTGCCTGTCAGTACGCGCGAAGGGGTGGAAATTACCTGTGTTCCTCGTATTGCAGCGGCTGCGTATTCAGCGTCGTCAGGTGGTATCACCGGATGATAGCGACGGGGTGCTCATCGACCGAGCCCGCGACGGCGATCTAGATGCGTACAACATCCTGGTGGATCGACACCGCGACGCAGTCTACGGGGTCGCGTTTCGCTATATGCGCCGCAGCGACCTGGCAGACGATGTGACACAGGACGCCTTCCTGCGTGCCTACGATGCGCTCGACACATTCCGCAATGAAGATGGACACGGCTTCAAATCCTGGTTGCTACGCATTGCCACAAATCGCGCGCTCGATGTCCTGCGCTACGAAGGCAGGCGCCCGGCAAGATCCCTCGATGCGGCGCTCGATGCGGAAGATTCAAACTGGGAGCCGGAGGAAACCAGGGAAGAGCATCCGGCCGAACTGGCCGAGCAAGCAGCCTTGCGTCGTCACCTCGAAGCGGCGCTCGGTGAGCTGCCGGAAGACCAGCGCCTGGCAGTTATTCTCTTTGATGTTGAAGGTTACAGCTACGAAGAAATCGCCGAGATTTCCGGCGTCGCCGTTGGTACGGTCAAATCGCGTTTGCACCGTGGCAGAGGGCGTTTGCGAGACATTTTGAATGAACATGAGACGGGACGGGAACTTTTGGGACAGCTGGCACGTCTATAGACCAGCGATGATGAGAGCGGACCAACAATGGGACCGCCAAACGGAGACGTCATGGGACGCTTTCGCCAGCGTGGAGGCTACCGTCGATGAGCGACGAACGTCGACACAACCGAGAATTGGATGAAAACCGGCCACTGGCCGAGTTGATCTCGGCCTACCTGGATGACCGGGATAGCCTGTCCAGCGAGGAACTGGCCGGGGTTGAACTGCTGCTTGACGCAGATCCCACAGCACGGCAAATTCACGCCGAGTTGGAGATCATCCAGGCAGGGCTGCGAAGCCTCGACCCGATCGAGGCGCCCCGCTCGTATCACCTCACCGCCGAGATGATAGGTGCGCCGGAACCGGTTGTCCTTCAGGAGACGAGCGCCTGGTACGTTCGCCAGGCAGCAACAGTGCGCTGGGCGACAGCCGCAGCGGCAGTCCTCTTTGTCTTCGTTCTCGGGGCCGATCTGGTCCTCAACAGTGTCTTCTCGGGTCCGGTCAATTCGAACGATACCTATCAGGCGGAGCAGTCGGAATTCGTGAGCAGGCAAGCCGGCGAAGAGGCAGGTACCGGCGCTGCGAATATGAAAGCGACTGACGATGATTCCGGCAGTGACGCCGGAGGCGGTGCGGAAGCCCCCAGCGTCGTAACGTCGGAAGCGACCAGTGACGCTACGGACGATCAAGGAGTCTCTGGTGCGGCGGCTCTCGCCCCGGCATCCGGTACCGAAGATGCCGAGCCACTCGATGGCGCAACCAACACCGCACCCACGGTAGTATCCGAAACCCCTGATTCAAGTTCGGATGATTCCGCGATCGCTGAAAGCACCCTTGCCTTCGACGCCGACGAAGCTTCCGTCGAGAACGAATCGTCAGATCGCAGGCTCTGGCGAATCGCGGAATTCAGTCTGGTTATCGTCCTTGGCCTGCTCATCACCGCGATGGTCGTTCTGTCCCGTTTTGGCAGAGCTTCCTAAAGGTCCGCAAGCGATTAGCCGGGTCGATTAGGTATTAGATAGAGAGAGGTTGAGCACATGACAAAACGATGGATGGGAAGCGCCCTGGCGCTGGCGGTAATTGTCGCCGTCGGAGCGTTTGCCGCGCTGGCACTTCAGGGCGGAGATCAGGGCGCGGTCGCCCAAACGGATACGACGCAGCGTACAGTAAGCGTCTCCGGCAATGGACAGGTGTCGGTCGAGCCCGATACCGGCTATTTCTCAGTGGGCGTCGAAGTGACAGCGGAGACCGCCGACGCCGCGCTGTCCGAATCGACTGCAACGGTTAGCGCGGTAACAGCGGCGCTGATCGCGGACGGTATCGCAGAAGACGACATAACGCTCGGCTACTTCTCGATCTGGCCGGAGTATGACTACAAGAATGACACGCCGGAATTGCAGGGCTTTCGGGTTAGCCACCAGCTTGCGGTCACGGTCCGTGACATCGACCAGACAGGCTCGGCGCTTTCGACGGCAGTCGAAGCCGGCGCGAACGTGGTCAACAGCGTCACCTTTGGCGTCGAGGATCCTTCGCCGGTCCTGGATCAGGCCCGCGAACGCGCCTTCGAGAACGCCCAGCACAAGGCTGGTGAACTCGCCCGTCTTTCCGACGGTAGTCTCGGCGCGATCGTCTCGATCTCCGAGAATTCCTACACGCCCGGGCCAGTCGACTCCTACAACTATGGCGCTGCCGGTGGGGCTGAAGACGCGATCGCAGCCGTGCCGATCAATCCCGGCGCCACGACCTTCAGCGTCGATGTACAGGTTGTCTGGGAACTCAACTAACCCCTGCGATAGTCGCATCCAACGCTATACCGACGACGAGGCGCCCCAAGAGGCGCCTCGTTTCGCGCAACAGGCTGATCAATGTGGAGCTTCGTTCTTCCCCATCGTGTATCGTGACGTGGTAATGCGATGAGCGGAGGAGTCACGGCACTTCCTCGAGTATGTTTTCGCACCCGCAACTTTCCCCGGTAACAATTGGAGGACTGATGGAAACAAATCAACGGACGATTACCGTCTCCGGACATGGCGAGGTGAGCGCCCCGCCTGACCTCGGACACCTGCGTCTCGGCGTGCGGGTAACGAATCGCGATACGGAATGGGCGTTACGGGCGTCGAACGAGCGCATTACGGCGGTTCAGAAAGCGCTTCAGGATGCGGGAGTCGCTGAGGACGACATCACCCTCGGCTGGTTCTCGATCACCACTGTCTACGATCACGTCGATGGTCGCAGGACATTCCGGGGCTATCAGGTCAGCCACGATCTTTCGATCACGGTCCGCGAAATCGCACGCACCGGAGAACTACTGTCGATCGCCATCCACGCTGGCGCTGACGATGTCAACGGTGTCGCCTTTAGCGTCGAGAATCCGAGTCCAGCAATCGACCGCGCCCGCGAACGAGCATTCGAGAACGCTCGCCACAAGGCAGACGAACTGGCGCGCCTGGCTGGCGCAACGCTTGGAGCGGTCGTCTCGATACGCGAGACGAGTCGCGAGCCAGTCGAGGTCGAGCGGCATGAGCTGCGTTCGATGGCAGCCTCATACAAATCGATGGATGCTCCCCCGGACGTCCCGATCAACCCCGATGACGCCGAGTTCTCGGTCTATATGGAGATCGTCTGGCAGATCGAATAGAGCAGCGCTGGATTGCGGCGGATTCAATACTTCTTGTCGCTACGTGACGGTTACTGCCACCAATCTCAGCGCAAACCCAGCTTCACAGAGAATTCCCAGCTTCCCTTAACGAGGTCTTCAGGGTTGGCCCGTTAGATGGGTTGTAGGCCAGATTACGCATGATCCACATTGGTCGGCGAACTGGGCGGTGGCCCTGCACGAAGTCACCCAACGAGTTTGGGAATTGTCAGTGAAACAGGTGGTCCCATGTCGCGGACGATGACGGGCGACGAAGTAGCTCAACCAGAGTCCCTGAGCCAGTGGCGCATTTCAAAACTAACAGCGGCTGCGCTGCCACACCGCCTCGCTCTCGGAGCGGTGCTCCTGCTCTCACTTGGCCTCGAAGTCTTCCGGCTCAGCCGGGTCGGCTACGGCAACGAGTACTACGCCGCGACCGTTCGCAGCATGCTCACCAGCTGGCATAACTTCTTCTTTGCGTCTTACGATCCCGGGGGCTTCGTCACCGTCGATAAACCGCCACTCGGTTTCTGGCTCCAGGCCGCGAGCGCGAAACTCTTCGGATTCAGCGGCGTCAGCCTACTTCTGCCTGAAGCAATCGCAACCGTCCTGTCGGTCGCATTGCTCTACGTGCTTATCCGCCGCGTCTGGGGCGTCTGGGCGGGTGTCATCGCCGCCGCAGCGCTGGCTCTGACGCCCATCACGATCGTCGTCGGACGCAGCAACACGATTGATAGCCTGCTCATATTGACGCTGCTGGCGGCGAGCTGGGCGATGTTCCGCGCCATCGAGACCCACCGGCTTGCGCTGGCTGCTGGCCAGCATGGCGTTGGTCGGGCTGGGTTTCAACATCAAGATGCTCCAGGCCTATCTGATTCTTCCGGCCCTCGGCATCCTTTACCTCGCCGGCACCCGCACACGTGGCTGGAAACTCGTTGGACATGGCGCGCTGGCCGCCTTCGTGCTCCTTATCGTGTCCCTCTCCTGGGTAACGGTCGTCGATCTCATCCCGAGCGACGAGCGCCCGTACATCGGCAGCAGCGATACCAATAGCGCGCTGGAGCTAGCGCTGGGTTACAACGGCCTGCAACGGCTGCTCGGGATCAATCCATTCAGCAATAGTGACGGCGGACAGGCCCCCGCGGGAGGCGGTGGCGGCGTTGGCGGTGTCAACGAGAATGGCCCTGAGGGTTTCTTGCGCCTGATCGACCACCAACTTGGAGGGCAGGCGAGCTGGCTGCTGCCACTGGCGCTGATCGGCATCGTCGCCGGGTCAATGCAAACTCGCTTTCGACGGCGGCTGCCGCTCAGCCCAGAACAACAGTCGGTCGCCTTCTGGGGTGTCTGGCTCATCACCTGTGCCGTTTTCTTCAGCATCGCCAGCTTCTATCACCGCTACTACCTGGTCACGATCGCGCCAGCAATTGCGGCACTGGCAGGGATAGGCGTCGTCGCGCTCTGGCGCGAGTACCAGCGGCGCGGTTGGCGACGCTTCGATGCTGCCGTCGGCGCTGGTCGCCACCGCCGGATTGCAGCTCTACCTGCTACGCGATTACAGCACCTGGTTCGACCGCTTGATGCCGGTAATCGTTGGCGGAACGCTCATCGGAGCTGTCGCGCTGCTCGCCGGCTGGCTCATCCCGCGCTTCGCGCCGCAACGCGTCGTTCTAGCGGCAACGGTCGTGGCGCTCGCTGCATTACTGGCCACCCCGGCGATCTGGGGAGGTTATTCGATGTACGCCACACCCAGCGCAGCACTACCGGCCGCCGGACCTAGCGATTCAACGAGCGGCTACCGACTTGCGGCGGTGGACCGGTAGGTGATATCGAGCAGCAAGTCGATGAGAGCCTGATCGCCTACCTGCAAGCCAACCGTGGCTCGGCAGAGTATCTCGTCGCCGTCTCCTCCTCGCATTCAGCG
This sequence comes from uncultured Chloroflexia bacterium, assembly GCA_963745675.1. Lineage (GTDB taxonomy): Bacteria > Chloroflexota > Chloroflexia > Thermomicrobiales > CFX8 > JAUIIK01. Next base: position 74,405 of record CAVUYM010000008.1, on the reverse strand, counting down.
TCACCAATCATCATTGAGACGGGCGAGCCCGTCATGGCGCTGGGCGGTTTCAGCGGCCGCGATCCGATTCTGTCGACCGACGAACTGGCCGACCTCGTAGCCGGCGGCACGGTGCGCTTCTTCCTGTTCAACGATAGTGGCGAGCCGGGCGGCCCCGATGGGCGTATCCGCCTCACCGGCGATGCGTCCGACCCGAACGCAACTGGCGACGGAGGTCGCGTTCCTCCCGGCGCCGCACCCGGAAGCCCGGGCCTTGCCCCGCCATTGGGCGCCGGCGGAGATGAAGGCTATGGACGCCCCCCGGCCAGTGACGATGGCGGTTTCCCGGGCGGTGGCGGAGATACCCAGAGCAATATCACCAGCTGGGTATCTGAGACCTGCTCGATCGTTCCGGCGAGTGATTACGGCTCCAGCACCACGCTGGGTGGCACGCTCTATGACTGCGCTACTAGCGGGCAGGGCAGCTGAACCATGCGAGCATTCATCGACAGACTATAGCCCACTGCTTCTACGGCCATTCCGCCTTACCGGTATCGGCCTGGCAAGCGGTCTGCTCACAGCGTTCGTCCAACTTAGCGCGTCGCTGCTGCCGGAGCGAAGGCAACTACGTCCACATTGTGGCGTTCGTCATCCTATGCGGTGCGGATCGGGGCCAGGGTCCCGTCCTTCCGAAACGACGAGGAGGCGATCGAGGAAGTGGTTCCAGCCCTGCTCGATGGAATCGGAGCCGCCTGGAATCTTCGAATGGCTCAGACGCAGGAGCGTTCCTTGTTCGTCGGGAATGAGCTCGATCTCTACAAGGGTTGTTCCGGGCTGGATTGGGCTATTCGGGTCCTCGAAGCCCCAGGTGAATGAAACCTTGCGAAAGGGCACTATCTCAACATAATTGCCGGAAGCAAAACCGTCGCCACGAAGATTGACCCGATGGATCCCGCCCGGTGTGGGGTCGATATCAGCTTCCGTACCCTGCCACTGAAGCCAGCGATCTTCGTCGACCAGGTAGCCAAAGATCGTCTCCGGAGGGGCTGCGATGTGCCGCTCCACGACGACGAGAATTTCTTTCATGCTTTTTCCTCAATATCTCGCCGGTGAGCCTTCTCAGCAGCTTCCGCGAGTTTGTCGAGATCTGCCTGCCACATCAATCGGAGCATCGGCACCAGTTCGGCGAGCGCGTCACGATCTGCCTGGTAAAGCCGTCGTTTGCCATCGACACGTACCGAGACGAAACCCGCCTGTTTCAACGTGGCGAGATGTTGCGAAACGGCGGCCATGCTGACGTCGACCTGATTGGCGATGTCACCAACGGCCATCTCGTGGTCCCAGACCAGTCGAAGGATTTCACGGCGCCTTGGTTCGGCTACTAACAGGAATGTATCCATGAGTACTCATTTAAGTCATTACTTGAATGAAACTCGCAATCCAAGTAAGGTTAGCACCGTGTCGTTTTAGTGACTACTTGAATGAGGAAGATGCCATGGATCGAATTATCTTCGACGTCAACGTCGGCGCAAGCCCCGATGTCATTGCAAAAGCGTTGGATTCGCAGGAAGGTATCGCCACCTGGTGGACAGACGACGTGGAGTTCGACGGTGGCGTGGGATCAACCCTGGACCTCGGCTTCGCTCCCGCCGCGCCAGCACGTTTCAAGCTGCGCGTTGACGCGGCGAGCCCGGAGCTTGTCCAGTGGACCTCGGTCGGTGAGATCCCCGACCACTGGTTGAATACGACCATCTCCTGGACCTTGACGCCCGATCCGGACGGGTCATCCACGAAAGTCCGCTTCCTGCACGACGGCTTCGCAGACGGCGACGAAGGCCTGCCCTCAACGGCCTACACCTGGGGACAGCTGCTCGGTGTGCTCAAGACCTACGCTGAGACCGGTACAGCCACACCTCTGTTCAACCGTAGCTAAGCGGCAAGTTCGAGCAGGCTGCAACAAACCGCCCTCCCCGTTTCCGGAGAGGGCGATTGTTGATTCGTGCTGAGTTGCCTAGCTGCTAGGCCGCGGTCGAGAGCTCGACGGGATCGGAGCGCCGCTTACACTCGGGAAGGGCGTCCACGCACCATGTTCACGAGTAGCAGCACCACGACCGCACCACCGAATGCGACCAAAATGCTGAAGAGGTTGAATCCTGATACGCCACCACTTCCGAGCAGGGTCATGATCAGACCGCCGACGATTGCGCCGACGATACCGACGAGGATGTTTGCCAACCAACCCATTTCCTTATTTCGGCCAGTAACGACACTTGCCAGCCATCCAGCAAGCGCTCCAATAACAATCCACGCGATGATCGACATGATTGATTTCCTTCTCCAGGCACGGGTAAACCCGCTGCCCATTACATATAGACTCAGTACTTCGAATGACAACTATGCTCGACTCAGCGCCAGATTCTCGTTCGCCGGGGTGGGAGGATCACTGCGCTGAGCGGAGTCCTGGCCCGATCGCACCCGGCTGATTTCAGTTCCGAATCCGGGAATTGCCTCGCGCACGATCTCTTCCAGCTTCGTCGCCGCAACACTAATGAGTGCGCCCTGAATATCGTCCAGCTTGCTACTCGCTCGATTTCGACCGACTTCCCGGCCCGCGGATGACGTGTCATGGGATCCATTGGACAGGTTGCGCTCGGAATCCTGAGGATCGTAGTAGTAGGGCTGCTCGCCACTCTTGGACGATCCTCCGCCAAAGAGCGCCCCCAACAAGACACCGCCCGCGAGTGCCGCCCCGAGGAACATCTCCGGTCGCTCCCGGAATTGCTGCTCCCAGTCGGTCATAGCTCGCGCACGCTCTTCCAATTCCTCTACGTTCTCAGTCAGATGCGAGCGCTGGTCATCAATTTGCTGTCTCAGGGAGTCTGCTGTTTCACCCATTCGACGTTCTCCTTCACACTTTCAAGGGTTAATTCGGGTGTTGGATTCAAAGCCTGAAGCCGTGCTTTGCCGACCAGGATAAGAACTGCGGCGGCCACTATCACAGGGATCGTGACCACCACCCCGGCAAGCCATAGCGACATGACGAACGCGTCCAGAATCCAGATCACGGTAAAGAGCAAGAATTCCAAAGCGAGGACTGCAAGAACTGCGCCGGCGATCAGCAAGCCTGCTGCGCGTAAGCCGCTCTTCGCCTCTTCCATGACTTCAATCTTGGCCAGTTGAAGCTCGGACCGAAGGATGTCCTGGATGTTCTGTACAGAATCACCAAGCAGCTGACTGAGCGAACGATCATCACGGACTCTATCGGTCATCTCATCCTCCTCGCAGTAGGCGCAGCCGGTCTATGACCGGAGCGCCCGGCCCAGGAGCAATCCGGCTGCCAGGGCCACCACGATGGACTCTTTGGGATGCGACTTCACCAGCTCTACAACGTCTTCGCCCATCGACGACACGTCGTGATCGCGCAAGTATCCGGCGGCTTTCTCCATCTGATCGGCCGCGCCTTGAGCCGCTTTCGTTGTCTTCTCGCCACCGGGAATGATCGCCTGCGTGTTCGCGAATACGGTCGGCAGCGCTTTCGACACCCGTTGCGGCTCGATCACGTTGTTCGTCCGCTTTATCGACCGCCGTGCCAAGCGCGGAGGCGGCTCTGTCTTTCTGGTCCTTGACGGCATCCACCACGCCCGAAGAATCGTCGGCGTGCGACTTCCCGAAATCCGTTGATTCGGAAAAATCGAAATCCGTCGGTTCTGGATAGGCTTCTGGTCGTCGGGTAGTGCTCATGCGAGTTTCCTTCTCTCTGTTGCATTGATATGCATCAGATCCAACGATCCGATGCGTAACTCGCTCTATGATCCGACAAGCGCTTCATCCTTCATATATGCCAAGTAGAGTCTTAAGGGACCATTCGGATATACGTTCCGCACGCTGTGGCGACCTAACCGTGGCTGTGTTGCGAAAACGGCCGAGCACAACAAATACCGCCCTCCCATGTGTCAGGGAGAGCGGTTGCCAGTTCGTGCTGAGTTGTTGGCCGGGCGTTAGGCCGCGGTCGAGAGATCTACGAGACGGTGGCGACGGAGGGCGAGAGGAGATGCAGCTTTCAAATAGCTCGATGCAATGTGAACGGTGTAGCCCTATCGGGATACAATGGGGTCTACTCAGATGTTGACAGACGCGAGATGCAATACGAGCGATCTGCGGTGAAGTTCGCGAGATAGAAGAGTTCGATGGCTAACACAACGATTAGAGTACCGGAACCTACGCGCGAAACCCTTAGAGAACTTTCCCGTCAATCCGGAGAGCCGATTTCGGTACTGGTCGCCAAAGCCGTTGAGCGGCTGCGACGGGAGTACTTCCTGAAAGCCACCAATCAGGCATTTGCCAGCCTTCGTGAAGATCCCGAAGCCTGGCAGGATGAGCTTGCGGAACGTGCCGAATGGGAACGGACGCTCAGCGATGGACGGGACGAAGAATAGGTGTCCGTCTCCCCCGATCGAGGTGATGTCTGGTACGTCGACCTCGACCCCGTCCGTGGTCGCGAACAGGGACGAACTCGCCCGGCTCTGATCATTAGTGCAAGCATCTTCAATGCTGGTCCCGCTGACCTGGTTATTGTGATCCCCATCACTACTGCCGACCGTCGAATTCCCACGCACATTCAGATTGATCCTCCTGAGGGAGGGCTGACACACCGGAGCTTCGCCAAAGCAGAAGACATTCGTTCGATTTCGAAGTTGCGCTTACAGAATCGGCTTGGCAGCGTAAGTGATTCGACTCTACGGCAGGTCGAAGACGCCGTGATCATCCTTCTCGATCTGGGGGGATACCCCTGATAGTGGTTCCAGTTCGAGAAGCGAGGCACACCATATTCCGCCAACGACTGGCATGCCCGCATCAGCAGGGAGCTATGTTCATCTGGATACGCGACACCAACCCCTATCTGAAAACGGAAGAGCAGTTGTTTGTTGTGCAGAGTTGTTCGCCGGGCGTTTAAACCGCAGATCGAGAGTTCGACGAGGTCGGAGCGGCGCAGCTTCGAGGGGGCTTCCTTCTCGATCTGGCGACAATTCACCGTCTGGATGGCGGACTGCTAAGCTTAAGCTCTCTCTTTCAGAATCGCCACCGATGAAACCAGTAGACTAGGGCTAAATGCGGTTTAGATACACATACGGTTGGTTGTCCAAGCCCTCGTACACTAAAAGCATGAATATGCTCTCGGAGAATCGGGTAAGAGTCTTCTCCTGATCAGTCAATCCCATATATACTCTTGAGTTCATTAGCAACATCCTCTTCCGTATGCACTCTGCCGAATTCAAACCACTGTTCGATTCCGCCCACCAAATAATCCAAAGAATATGTTCCTGCTAAAAACTTCTTATGGTCTGGATTGTATATGTATGCCGACACGTTTATTGCTAAATTGGGGGATATGTTCTCTGTTTGGCCAAAGTACTTGAGCTCCATATCAACGTCTTTATCATCCTGTCTCGTATGAGCCAAGTAAGTCTTTCGATCAACTAGCATGCCAGCCACGAAAGGTGCTACACGAAGTCGCTCTTGTTCTTTTAGGATTTCCAGCTGCTGTGCTGAGGTGGCGGCTTGACGTTCCAAGAGCCCTCTTGGGCGTCCGTCTGATTCTAATCCTTCTGCGTCTGCGACCGTTATAAAGCAGCCACCACAAGTGCTCCTACAGCTGCGACAAACACTCCAATTTGCGCAATATTGGCATAGTCAGACAGCTTCAACTCTAGACCTGAACCGGATACGGATACTAACAATAATAATCCGATTGCAACCAGAATCCCTAGATTTACTAACAAGAAAGTGATCAGAAGCCATCTGCCGTGCTTGTCAGCGTTCAAGGAATCACCATTTGCCATGCTCAAAACTCACCCTGCTCCGTGCTAATTGAGCCTTGCGCAAAGGCTAATCAATAAAATCTCGATTCAAGAATTCCCGGGTGCATGCCTAGAAGTTTGCGCCTACTCTAGCTGAGGGGAATTGTACCGCGTACGGACGCGGATTCTCTTGAAGATTCACTTCTAGCTCGGACATTCATGCTATCGATCTGAACGGCCGTGGCTCTGAACTGTGAAGGACCGGTAGCGCATCTCCATCTTCGAAGCTCAAGTTGGCAGCGTCAGAGACTCACAACCGACTCAAATAGGCCGCCATTCTGCACTAACGTATAAGAGCGCCGTGAAAACAAACCGCCCTCCCCGTTTCCGGAGAGGGCGGTTGTTAATTCGTACTGAGTTAGCTGGACGTTAGGCCGCGGTCGAGAGCTCGACGAGGTCGGAGCGGCGCAGCTTCGAGAGGGCTTCCTTCTCGATCTGGCGCACACGCTCGCGGCTGATGCCGTAGAAGTCGGCGATCTCGGCGAGGGTCTGCGGCTGCTGGCCGTTGAGGCCGAAGCGCAGCATCACGACGCCCTGCTCGCGGTCGCTCAGGTGCTCCAGCGAACGCCGGATCTGATCGCGAATCGCGCTCGAAACGGCTTCCTCAACCACCTGGTCGCTGGCCGGGTCCGGCAGCAGGTCACCGATGGTCGACTCGCCATCTTCGCCGATCGGCTTGTCGAGCGACGAGGTGCGCGGGATGGCCGAGCGGGCCTGTTCGACCTTCTCGACTTCCATCTCGAGGAACTCGGCGATCTCGGTGTCGTTGGCCGGGCGGCCGAGCTTCTGCTCGAGCTGCGACTCGGTCCGGCGGACCTTCGAGATCAGGTCGTGCATGTGGACCGGGACGCGGATCGTCCGGCTCAGGTTCGCAACGGCGCGACCGATGGCCTGGCGAATCCAGAAGGTGGCGTAGGTGCTGAAGCGGTAACCCAGGGTTGGGTCATAGCGCTCCACGGCCGTCATCAGGCCGATGTTGCCTTCCTGGATCAGGTCGATCAACGGAAGCCCGCTCGAGCGGTACTTCTTCGCGATCGAGACGACCAGTCGCAGGTTGTGACGAATCAGCTTCTCGCGGGCGATGCGGCCACGTTCGATGACGACGGCGATCGGCTCGTCGCGAGTTGCTGCTTCGGCGAATTCCATCTTCTTCAGCCCGTAGCGGTCGACTCCACCACGCTTGCGGCGCGGCAGCTTGTCGACGAACTCGATCTGGCCGGGCACGTGGTTATTATCGAGCACGTCGCGGACGTACTCCTTGAGCTGTTCGACCAGCTCATCGGATGGCTTGATGCCCTCTGTCAGAACGACGTATGCCTTCTGCCAGTGGGTTGGTTCTTTTGGTTCGACTTTTTCCGGGTCAACCCCGGGAATCGGCACGGTCAGGACACCCGATGTCTTGACGGCTGCATAGCGGTCGAGGGCTTCCTCGGTGCGCATCCAGCGCTGAGCTTCGAGCATTCGCTGCACTTTGGTCGAGAGGTCGATCTCTTCCTCGTGATTGAGCAGGCGGTGACCACCGACATCGCGGAAATAGCGATAGACGGCATCACTTGTTGCCTGATCGAGTAACTCAGCCGATTCATCGACGATTTCTCCGACCTCAGCTTTATCGACGAGCTTCTCCAGCTCGTACGAATCTTTGATCGGTGAATCTCTCACGGCTCTATCGGTCATACGACCCCTTCATTCCTACTAAGCGACGAAACGCTCCACCAGCCAGTATGCAATGCAGGCTGAACTGGAGCGCAACCTGGCTACAATAACAGTTAAAATGCTTATCGTCAATCGTTACGAGCCCGAGTTTGTGAATAATTCCACAAACATCCTTCCTATGGTACTCGTCCAATCTGCACCTGTAAATCCCTACGTCGTTGAATCGACCTAAATGCTATATTGTACGTACACTGCCTGGCAGTATTTGTCAATACCACGGCTCTTCATATAAGAAGTCCGAACTCAACGAAATCAGTACGCCATGTACTACTAGCTAAAGCTCGATTTGTACCTCGCGCCTCACGCTGAGGCTTCAATCTGTCTACGATACCCGCTCGATTTTGGACGTATCGAAATAGATCGATTTTAGTAGTTCGGACTGGCCCTTGATTGATTGTCTGGTCGACAGGTACTTGCATCATTACGTATAACGTGAGAACTGAGAGGAATATTCCCGAATATTTGCAGATTGCCTGCTGGATTGATTCTTGACCACGAATCATGGCAGGATCAGCGCTAGCCGGATTTTCGGCCCCGGTCGCGCAACAACGAAAAACATCGACACAGCAAGGGAGTTGCAGTGGAAGGTATCGAACGAGCCCGGCGCTACAGCCGGATCAAAGAACGACTGGGCCTCTTCGGCACGCTGATTGGGCTACTCTTCGGCGGACTCTTCCTCCTGTCTGGATCTGGACGAAAAGTCGCCCGCGCAACCTTGCCCCGGCGCGGCAGCGATCTCCTCTCGCGAGGGTACTTCACGACGGTGCTCATGATCGGCGGTTGGCTGGCCGGGCTGCCGCTCTCTTATCTCAGCGGCTATATCATCGAACATCGCTTCGGACTGAGCCGCCAGAGCCGCACAGGTTGGTTCACCGATCAGCTCAAAGGACAAGCCATCGGGCTGGCGTTTGCTCTGCCGGTTGTCGAAGGGCTCTATTGGATCATTGGCCGCTTCAAACACTGGTGGCTGGTTGTCACGCTCGTCACCATCCCGCTCACGACGCTTGTCGCCCAACTCTTCCCGGTGCTGATCGCGCCGCGTTTCAATAAGTACACGCCGCTCGAAGACGAAGAGCTTTCCGGACGCTTACAAGCGCTTGCCGCCAAGACCGGTATCGACGTTGCCGGGGTACTAACGATGGACATGAGCCGCCGGACTTCGAAGGCCAACGCCTTCTTCACCGGCATCGGACCGACGCGCCGCATCGTGCTGTCCGACACCCTCATCGAGCGCTTCGAGCCTGAAGAAATCGAAGTCATCGTCGCCCATGAGATCGCCCACCAGGCTAATCGCGATCTCTGGCGCTTCATCGCCCTCGGTTCGATCTTCACGCTCGCGACCAGCTTCGTGACTGATCGGGTGCTCCGGTCGGTGTTGCGGCGACGCGGGCAAGAACTCGTCGGGTCGCGTGAAATCGCGGATATCCGGTCGTTGCCGGCGCTCGGCTTTTCTTTCTCGGTTGCGAGTTTACTGCTGACACCTCTCCAACTGGCCTATAGTCGCGATCTCGAACGCCGGGCCGACGCTTTTGCCCTGGCGCTCACCCGCAACCACGACGCCTTCTCGTCAGCAATGATGAAACTAGCGGAGACGAACCTGGCTGACCCGACGCCATCGCATCTGCGAGTGCTGCTGCTCTACTCGCATCCCTCTATCGCTGAACGCATTGCCCGCTCCGAAGCCAGCCGGCCAATCGACCGCCATCATGACCCAGATGAAGCACCAATCGAGGATGCATAGATACCACTACGTCATCATGCTCAGCTCGATCAACTTCGTAGGGACGAACCTCGTGTTCGCCCGCGTACGTTCGCTGCAATCAAGCAGGGCGATGACCAGCACACCTGTTCCACCTAATTCAAGGTAATTCATCGTGGATCGGTCGGCAGTAAGCACCTTTGGGCCGGGAATAGCAACTGTGGGCCACCTTGGTGTCATCTTGAGCGGAGCGGAACTGGGCACCCACGGCGTGGGTACGAAAGATCTTGTTCCCTGCTCGTAGGATGATATTGGACGTAGATCCCTCGACAAGCTTCGGGATGACACCCTTTGGGTGTCTGATCGGGGCAGAAACAGGAGACGTACGTTCAATTTGGTGGAACAAGTGTGACCAGCATCGCCCCTACGAAATGATAGGGGAATCACTCCTGAACCTATCTCAATCGAGAATGCAGTCTAAACGTCTGAGAAGTGGGTTGTGATGAATTCATTCATGCGGTGCTTGCCGTAGTGCCGCTCGCCTTGCTGGATCGTCACGAGGATGGCGACGGACTTGCCGACGACACTGAGCGGGATGCGCTCGCTGTCGTCAATCTGAGCGGCGCAAGCGGTACAGGAGAATTGTTCCAGGTCAGAGATGCGTATCGTCCGTTTGCCTGGTTTATTCATCGCCCGCAGCGCAATCGCCTTGTCCTTTGGTAGCCCGCCATTGCCATGCTGGATGCAGACGACCGGCCGGTGCTCGTAGATGGTGCATTCACCGCTGTCGCCGAGAAACGGGCAGCGATCGAGGTCCTCATCCTGGGCACGAACCCTCGCGCGCCGCAACGTCTCCACGCTAATCGAGCCGCTGGCCACCGCTTCCAGGATCATCTCCTGATCTTCCGGCAGCATCGAGAGATCCGGCACACAGCAGCTACTACCGACCGCCTTGCACAGGCAATACTCGCTGGCGCTCTCGTTGAGTTCCAGCGCGTCTCTGCGTAAATTCAGATAGCTGTCGTTCACTGGCATGTCGAAAAGTTTACAGGACGTGGTTGCACAGGCAGGAGAAGACTCTCCCTGCGAACAACTGGAAGCAACCTATGACAGGGTTAGGAATCACATAGCCCGGTACGGCCTACGACCCGCTATCCAGAATCTCCAGTACCGGAGCCAGTGCTTCGAGCCCTTCCATCGTATTCGGGGTATGGGAGACGACCAGGTGCGAGATGCCCTCTGCCGCCAGCGAACGGAATTCCGCAGCCATCTCCTCCGGCGTGCCCTTTATCGGTGGGCGACGGGCCTCGGGATCAATCTCAGCGTCGGTGTGATCGACCATCACCATGCCGATACGACCCAAGCGTAGCCGGATCGCGACCGGCAGCGACACAGGCGGCGTCGAGCCTGCCAAGCAACTCCGCGTTGCGGCCGGGAACGACCCAGCCATTCCAGAGGTCGGCATAGCGAGCCGTCAAATCGAGCATGCGGTCGCCGGTTGCGGCGATCATGATCGGCGGCCCTTCGGGGCGCGGTCCGCGCGGCATCAGGTCGGCATCGTTGGCCTCGTAGTATTCGCCGTGGAAGTCCACCTTGCCCGTCTTGAGCAGCGGGTGAATCACCTGCAGCGCTTCCTGGAAACGGCTGAACTTGTGGTCGGTCGGATAACCAAAAGCGACGTACTCGGGATCGTGCCAGCCGGCCCCGATGCCGAAAATCAACCGCCCAGCGCTGATCTCGTCGATCGTCTCGGCCATCTTCGCCAACAGGGCTGGATTGCGGAAGCCGGTGCAGAGGACTCCGGTGCCGAGTTCGATACGCTCGGTCGCCCCGGCCAGTGCCGCCAGCAACGACATGCCCTCCCAGATGCCATAGGTCTCCTGGCCCTCGAAGTGGTAGATCAGGTGGTCGGCGATGAAGACGGAGTCGAAACCCAGCTCTTCTGCACGACGGGCAATTGCCAGAATGTCGGTCCAGCGTGGTGTCCGATCACCTAACTCATGCTCCGCCATCGGCAGATAGAGCCCGATCTTACAGGGTCGATTTGAAGTCATTCGAAGTAATTCCTCTAGCAGTCGTCGTTCGCACATGAATTTCATCCGAACGATCATAGCCGGTTGGGAGAGTCAGGACAGAGGGGTTCTCAAGCCGAGCGTCTGGGCATCCTCTGGTAAGAGTGGGGGCGAAATACGTCGATCTTTCCCGGCGAAGCAGCCTGAATCAGGACCGAAACCGTCGTGGATCTATGCCGGTCTGCAGCGAACGTTACCCGGTACCGCCCGAAATCCAGCGCTGGGCCGCACGTACTCGACCTTCGACTTCATCGATCGACAGGCTGCTTCAGGCGCTGCCCATGGTCGATCCACCAGAGCGCGGAATCAACGGCGGTGAAGATCCCATAGGCGGGGATGCGACTCGCTACATCGGGGCTGCCGCCGGCGTCGACATAATATCCGAGCAAGATAGGGAGTAGCTCGGTTCCACCTTCCTGCTCGCTGAATAGATAGGCCAGATCTTCGGCTGGATCGCCAACGCGACTGTACTCCCAATCGATCAATCCAAGTTCATTACCCTGCCAGAGAAGATTGCCGCGGCTAAGGTCGCCATGAATGCGTGAAAAATCCGCTCCCGTCCAGGTCCGAGAGGAAAGGTCAACTCTGGACAGGCGCTGAATCAAACCAGGCAACGCGGGAAATTCGGGGCGCTCGTTTACTGCTGAGAAACTGTCATAGTTGGCCAGCGACGCGACCCGGAAGCGAAATAGATCAAACCTCGTGCCCAGCCGTAGACCCGTTTCTGGCCAGGGTGTATAGGATGTGTACTCCGCTGCATGTATGCACGCCAGACTTTTCGCCAGCGCCTGCAACTGGCGGTCGTTCAGGAGGCGTAGATCGTGTGGCTCGCCCGGCACATAATCGTGAACAAGCAATTCATTTGTCAGTAAGCGGATGCGCGGCATCGCTGGACATTCGGCAACATCTGCAAGAGCGTCGACTTCAGCGATCGACCTGTCTTGTCGGTCCCGGACTCGAATCGTTAGTCGTGCTTCGTTGTCTGCTCCGGCTCGTGCGTAGTAGACACGGCTATTGAGCCCGCCCGAGGCCGGTTCAAGGGACCAATCATCTTCCAGATTGACGAGCCCGGCCACTGCCAGGATCTCGAGGATGTTATCCAAACGCATTGTGCTTCTCTTGGGTTCTCGAGTGAGTGGACGCTGTCCGCCATCTTAGCGTCAATCGACGCCATATGAGATCGGTGGAACACTTGCCGCCTGGGTGTCTCGACACGATCCACTTTCATAGTCGCCCAGTCGGATCGGAGATTATCAAATGGTGAACTATCCAGGCTCGAACTTACTGCGGCGCTTTGGGCTGCTAGTTACGCTAGTAATCGTGCTTGCTGCCTGTTCTCCCGGCGATGATGGGGAATCAGATGTAAGCGGGATCGATGAAATCCTCGTCGGGTCAATTGAGATCGTTGATCTGACTGGCAGCAGCGCAAGGTTACAGGCAGAAACGACGATCCCGGTTGCCTGTTCGGTCGTCTATGGTCCCGACGAAAACTACGGCCGGCAAAGCACTGACACAGACATGGCCGGGGGCGGTCACAGCGTTCACCATCCACTGCTCGGCAACCTGGAGCCGGAAACGGTCTATCACTACCGGCTGCTCGGCGCGGGGCCGGACGGCACGCTCTACCGCAGCGAAGACATGACCTTCGAGACACCGCCGGCGAGCGAGCAGCAGAGTCTCGTTCCTGACGGGCGCAACGCTGCCAGCGCAGCCGAAGGTGGACAGATCGTCGAATTCAGCAGCGAATTTGGGCCAAGCTGGGCGGCGTCGAACGCCATCGACGGCGATCCGGCAACGGAGTGGTCATCGGCTGGAGATGGCAACGACGCATTCATCACCGTCGAACTCAGCGGGCCGACCGAACTGGAGGCAATCGGTATCTGGACCCGGACGATGGGCAGCAGCGCCCAGATCGAGAGTTTTCAGGTTGTGACCGATACAGGCGAGGTACTTGGTCCATTCGAAGTTCCTGACGCAGGCATGTTGCACACCTACCCCGTCAACGTGACGGCGGAATCGCTGCGCTTTGAGGTGGTCAGCTTCTTCAGGCGGCAATACCGGACTCGTGGAACTGGTGGCAATTGCAGCCAATTAGCCATGAGCGCATAGAGATCCTGAGCATCCCGGTCGATGTCGTCGATCGGGATGGAGTCGTCGCGAGGATCCACACATGGCTAGGCAATCCCGCTGGCGGCCTGCGGCACATCACGACGGTGAACCCGGAGTATCTGATCGCCGCCCGGCGCAGCCGCCGCTTCGCCTGCATATTGCGACGGGCCGATCTGGCGCTCGCCGATGGCGTCGGCATCGTCATCGCAGCCCGGATGCTGGGCCTGCCCGTTCCAACGCGCATTACCGGCAATGATTTGGTGGACGCCATCGCTTCGCTAGATCATGAGAACAAACGCATCTTCCTCCTCGGAGCCGCGCAAGGCGTCGCGGAGGAGGCCGCGAACGTCTTGCAAGAACGCCACGGAACGGCATCCATCGTCGGCACACTCTCCGGGAATCCAGAGCCGGGAGGCTGGGATGAGATATCTCAGGCGTTGAAGCGCACTACTCCAACTGTCCTTTTCGTCGCCTTCGGCCACCCAAAACAAGATCTCTGGATCGACCTCCATCGAGAACGGCTGGAAGCGCATGGCATACTCGTCGCGTCCGGCGTTGGCGGCGTCTACGACTACCTGTCAGGTCGCGTCCCACGTGCGCCAGGCTTTGTCCGCCGGATCGGACTGGAGTGGCTCTACCGGCTGGTACGACAACCGTGGCGGTGGCGCAGGCAGGCGGTACTTCCCGTCTTCGTCGTGCTTGTCTTAATCGAAGCGATCAGAACTCGCACAGGTTTCATACGCGTTTGGTGAAAGTACCGATCCTATGTCGACGAACTACCCGCCAGGTGAAGTGCAATGTGTCTGTGGGTCAGGCATCACCACCCGCCTGCGCTGCTCACGTTGCGGAAAACCAATCTGCTACGAATGTATGGTCGAAAGCCCGGTCGGTTTCCGCTGCCAATCCTGTTCCTCTGGACCGCGCATCGCCGCCTATCACACCTCTAGCTCGACTATTCTGAAAGCGCTGGTTGTCGGGTTCTTTGTTGCCTCTGGCATCGGCTATTTCTGGGGCAATTTCCCGAGTTGGGGTTTCTATATGGCCCTGTTGCTCGGTTTCGGGACAGTCGAAGCGATGGCGCGAGCTTCGAACTACAAGCGCGGCAACGATCTCCAGATGGCAGCCTACGGCGTGATTCTGATCGGCCTCGTCGTCAGTCGTTACACGATCATCATCGACAACAACTCGAGCGTGCAGTTCGTCCTCGACAATTTCAGCAACGTCGGCATCCGCTCCGCGCTCTACTTACGACTCATTCCCGATCTCATCTTCATGGCCATTCCCTTCGGCATCGCCTATATTCGCTTTCGCTAGCGGAGGGGGCCAAATGCAGCAGATACTCGATCGATTTTCGGGCCAGCGGCACGCCGTCATCGGCGATCTCTATCTGGATCACTACGTCTTCGGCCGGCCTCAGCGTGTCTCACGCGAAGCGCCGGTGCTCGTGCTCGACGAAGAGCGTCGGGAAGACCGGCTAGGCGGCGGCGCGGCTCCTGCTCTGGCGCTCAAGGCGCTCGGCTGTGAGGTCGCTGTCACCGGCGTCGTTGGCGACGATGCGGCTGGCCAGACGGTCGTGAAGCTGCTAACCGAAGCAGGCATCGATGCGACCCACATCGTCGTCGACGCAACCCGCCCGACGACGGTCAAGACACGCGTCGTCGCCGAGGGCTTCTTCCTCTTTCCGCAACAGCTTGTGAGGGTTGATCGACAGGAACGCGATCCCATTTCACCTGATGTCGAACGCTCCATCGGACGCGCCATTCGCGCGATCCAATCTGAATCTATCCTCGCATCGGACTATCGCTCTGGCGTCATGACCGACACGCTTGTCAACCATATCCTGGACTATCGCCAACTCCGTGGCTGTCCGGCAACGGTCGACTCACAGGGCGACCTCGGACGTTTCAGAGGCTTCGATCTCATCAAATGCAACCAGGCAGAAGCCGAAGCGTTTCTCGGACACGACATCGACGATTCGCGCAGCCGCAAGCGCCTTCTCAGCGAGCTCAGAACTTCACTGGACTGCGACTTGCCTCGTCGTGACGCGTGGCGGCGAAGGTGCTGCTGTCGCCACAACCAATGACTACGCCGAAGTCCCGTCAGCCAACCGCTCCGAGGTCTACGACGTCACCGGCGCAGGCGACACCGTCGTCGCGGTCATGACCGCAGCACTGCTCGCCAAGGCCCCGGCCGTCGAAGCTGCCCGGCTAGCCCAGATCGCGGCTGGCATCGTCGTCCGAAAATGGGGCAACGCGCAGGCGACGCGGGCGGAACTTGAGGCTGCGTTGGGGAGTGGGGAGTCGTGATGGGATGGGGATTTCCCTCACCCCCGGCCCCTCTCCCACTGCTTCGCGGGGGAGAGGGGGGTAAGGCAGGAACCTGGGCATTTCGCTTGTATTCATCTTGTCCGGCTCCCCCTCTCCCCGCCGTAGCGACGCGAAGGCGTGTGGGAGAGGGGGCCGGGGGGTGAGGGAAATCCCAGCGTCAACCACCATCCCTCCAGCCGACCTCCCCTCCCTCGCCGCCTCTCTCCGAGCTGCCGGAAAGAGGATCGTCCTCACCAACGGCCACTTCGACCTGCTCCACGTCGGGCACCTGCGCTACCTCCAGGCTGCCGCTGATCTTGGCGATATCCTGATCGTCGCCCTCAATGACGATGCGATGACCAGACAGCGCAAAGGCCCCGGCAGACCGGTGTTGCCGGAAAACGAGCGGGCCGAACTGTTAGCCGGGTTGGCCTGCGTTGACTATGTGACGATCTTCGCGGAGCCGACGGCCAGCCGCGTCGTCGAGCTGCTACGTCCCGATATCTACGTCAAAGGCGGAGATTACAGCCCGGGAGGCACCCCCTTACCGGAGGCGTCAGTCGTCGAAGAACTCGGCGGCAAGGTCGTCATTCTGCCGTTCATCGAGGGCCGTTCGACCAGCGAGATCATCGCTGCAATCCGTGAGGGTCGGAGCCTGACCAAGTGAGCCAGGTCCCAACTCCAGCCGCGCCGGAAGGAGGCACCGGCCAGGGCATCGGAACCGCGGCGGCGCTATTGATGGTTGGAACGATCCTCTCGCGGGTGCTTGGCCTCGTACGCGAGCAGGTCACGGCGTATCTCTTCGGCACCGGCGACATCGTCGCCGCCTTCACCATTGCCGACAACATTCACACGATGCTCTTCGATCTCGTCATCAGCGGCATGATGCAGGCGGCGTTGATCCCGGTCCTCAGCGAATATGCAGGTGAGGATCGGCGCGAAGAGCTACGCAGCATCACGGGCACGCTGCTGGCTCTCTCTTTCCTCGGAATTGGTGCGGTCGTCGTTCTGATCGAGATATTCGCGCCGACTGCGGTCCAGGTGATGACCCAATTGGGCGCGGCGGACCAGGTACGTAGTCAGGAAGTTGTCGATCTAACGGTCGAGATGGTGCGTCTGATCCTGCCAGCCGTCCTGCTGCTGGCGATGTCGACGGTATTGATGGCGACGCTCTACTCGCTTGAACGCTTCACCCGCCCGGCGATGTCGCTGGCTGTCCGCAACGCCGCGATCGTTTTTGCCGCGCTGACGTTGGGGCGCACCGCGCTTGGAATCCGCTCACTGGTGATTGGGATCGTTCTTGGAGCCCTGCTGCTGATACTCATCCAGCTCCCGGGATTACGTGATGCCATGCCGCGGCCAAATCTCAACGTGAGACATCCAGCGATTCGCAGGATCTACCTGCTTTACGTGCCAATCTTCTTCGGGCTCTTCGCCAATACCTTCGCACTGATCGTCGACCGCAACCTCGCCTGGCGAGTTGGTGAGAACGCGCTGGGCGCAATGCGCTTCGCAACGACGCTCAATCAGATGATCCTCGGGCTGGTCGCAGCCGCTATTTCCCTGGCTGCCCTCCCGGCCCTCTCGCGACACTTTTCGGCAGGAAACGAAGTCGCCTACCGGGCGACGCTGGCGCGTGGATTGAGAATGGTGACGGTGCTGGTGGTGCCGGCCGCGCTTGGAATGGCAGTCCTATCGTGGCCAATCGTGCGCTTGCTCTTCTTCCACGGTGCAACGACGCGTGACGGCGCAGAACTGATCTGGCTGGCAGTGGTGCTCTATCTACCAGGAACGATCTTCGCCGCATTCGATCAGGTGTTGATTTTTGCCTTCTACGCGCGCCAGAACACCAAACTGCCTCAGATTGTCGGGGTACTGGCCGTCGTCATTTACTTCGCCTTCGCACTATCGCTCTACCAACCCTTTGGCATGGCTGGGCTGGTCGTCGCGAACTCGGCGCAATTCACATTCCATGCCGTTGTGATGATCTGGCTGCTGCGGCGCTTACTGGCCGGAGAGCGGCTCGACCAGGGGCAGCTGGCACGCACATTCAAAGTCTGCCTGGGCGTCGGACTCACTATGAGTGCTGTTGCCGGTGGTCTGGCGCTCGGTCTCGACTTCGGACTGCCACACACCAGTGGCCCGACTGAACTGCTGCGCGATCTCGCCATCGTCGCAATCCCAACTGCTGTTGGTGCAGTGATCTACGCCGGGGGAATCTTCCATTACGGAATCGAAGAAGCGACGCTCATCCAGCAGCGCCTCGCCATAATCGTCAAACGAATTGGCGAACTTCGCCCTTCCTGAGCGTATGCCGGCCCACGGCGAACACGATCTGTGCTGCTGTCATATATCCCATGGAATACCGGTGAATATTCCAAGTTGGCAGGCGAATGATGCCCTCATTCCTGCTACGATGCCCCCACGAGTTCGTACTGAATCGAATATGAGGTGGCCTGATGCCGGAAGCCCTAAGCCTGACTGTCGACCGCAATCTCCCCGTCCAGATGAGAGACGGCACGACCCTCTACGCTGACGTCTACAGGCCCGCCGATCCTGGACCTCACCCGACGCTGCTTACCCGCACGCCGTACGACAAAGCCCTGCGCGGCCCTGCGCCTTTCGTTGTCCGAGCGGCATCGGCCGGCTATGCGGTCGTCATTCAGGATGTCCGTGGCCGCTTCACCTCCGAAGGGCCCTTCGAGACATTCGTCAACGAGCGGCAGGATGGCTACGACACGCTGGAGTGGCTGGCAAGCCAGCCGTGGTGCGACGGCAATGTCGGCATGTTTGGCGGCTCCTACGTTGGCCTGACCCAGTGGCAGGCGGCGCTGAGCGGCCATGAAGCCCTGAAAGCGATCGTTCCAGTCGTTACTGCCAGCGACTACCACGACGGCTGGGCCTACCAGGGGGGAGCTTTCGAGCTCCAGTTCAACCTCTCCTGGACGCTCTCGGTCCTGGCTACCAACACTGTCATCCGGGAGACGGGACTCTACTCCGATACACATGAGTCATTGATTGACGCTGTTGATGCGATGGACAGCGAATTTCTGCGCCTACCGCTCAACGATCATCCCAATCTGAAGAAATACGCTGCGTATTACCACAACTGGATCGATCACCCGGCCTATGACGACGAACTTTGGGGGGCGATCGACGTTTCCAGGAACTACGACAAACTCACGGTGCCTGCCTTCAACATCGGCGGCTGGTACGACATCTTCATGGGCGGCACAATCGAGAATTTCACCGGCATGCGAGCACAGGGCGCCACCGACGCAGCCCGGCAGAACCGGTTGATGATCGGTCCCTGGAACCACGGCGGCATGGCAGCCGGTAACCCGATCGGCGAGTTTGACTTCGGCGTTCGCTCGACCGGTGCATATATCGACGCCGAGGGCATGCAGCTTGCCTGGTACGACAAGTGGCTGCGCGGGGAAGAATACCGATCTCGACAGCCAGCCGCCGGTGCGCATCTTCACGATGGGTATCAACGAGTGGCGGAACGCAGAATCCTGGCCGCTGCCAGGCACCGACTTTCAGAACTGGCATTTCCACAGTCAGGGCAGCGCCAATTCGCTCAACGGCAACGGCTCTCTCAGCCGCGACGAACCGGGATCCGAGCCGCCCGACTCCTACGTTTACAACCCGCTCAATCCGGTGCCAACTCGTGGCGGTGGTCTCTGCTGCAACGCAGTCTGGAGCCTCGGTGGAGCATACGATCAGCGGCCGGTCGAAGCGCGTGAGGATGTGCTCGTTTATACATCGCAGCCAATGGAGGCGCCGGTCAACGTCACTGGCCCGATCAAAGTGATCCTGCACGCCAGCTCATCAGCGCTCGACACCGATTGGACCGCCAAGCTGGTCGACGTCCACCCCTGCGGCTACGCCCGCAGCCTGACCGATGGCATCATCCGGGCGCGCTATCGCAACTCGATGACTCGATCCCGAACTGATTGAACCGGGCGACATCATCGAGTACGAGATCGATCTCTGGGCAACGAGCAATGTCTTCCAACCCGGACACAGCATCCGGGTCGAAGTCTCATCGAGCAACTTCCCGCGCTTCGACCGCAATCCGAACACCGGCGAATTGCCGGGCCGCTCCGCCGACGTCGCCAGCGCCCTCCAGACAATCCACCATTCGGCGGCTTATCCATCACGCATTGTGTTACCGGTGGTTGGAGAGTAAATCCCGTGGACATTGTTTAGCGCCGGAGAAAAGCGGACGCCTATTGCGTCACCTAACGCCGGCTACTAGGATTTCAGTCACGTAGACCAGTTTGAGGGATTGCTGCTGCAATCCTTGACGTAGTTTGACACTGACATGATCGCCTCGGAACCTGCCGAACAGACGCCGGAGCAACCGGCGCTCAAATTTATCGACGTCACTAAGACCTACGGGTCTGGGGAATTGGCCGTCCATGCGCTAAGACCGGTCAATCTTGCTATTGCCCAAGGCGAGTTCATCGTCATCCTCGGACCAAGCGGATCCGGAAAGACGACGCTGCTGAATATCGCCGGCGGCATCGAATCCCCATCTAGCGGCCAGGTGATCCTCGATAACCAGGATATCAGCCAGTTTGACCGCGATGCGCTGACCATTGTGCGACGTGATCACATAGGCTTCGTCTTCCAGTTCTTCAATCTGTTGCCGACCTTGACGGCGCTGGAGAACGTCCAGCTAATCGCGGGGCTACGACCAGATCTTCCGGATACGCGTAGCGCCGATGTCTTACGACAGATTGGACTCGGAGACCGGCTCGACCATTTTCCAGGAGCACTTTCGGGCGGCGAGCAGCAACGCGTGGCTATCGCTCGCGCCCTCGTCAAAGATCCCCAGATCATCCTCTGTGATGAGCCCACCGGGGCGCTAGATCTTGAGACCGGTCTCCAGGTGCTGGAAATGCTTCGACAGATCAATCGCGAGCACAACTGCACCATCCTGCTCGTCACCCACAACTCGGCGATTTCCAAGATGGCCGACCGCGTCATCAGCCTGCGCTCCGGGGAAGTCGTAGACGACAGCGTCAATCCTTCACCGCTCGCGCCTGACCAGGTCCGATGGTAGCGCTCTTCTTTCGCAAGCTGCGCCGGGACGTCGGACGGCAGCGCGGACAGTTCGCGGCCGTCATCGTCACGATCTTCCTCGGAATAACGCTCTTCGGCGCATCCTACGATGCTTACCAGAATCTACGCGCTTCGTATGACAAGACCTTCGAAAAGCTCTCGGCTGCCGATCTCACTGTCTCTGGAGGCAATAGCGCAGCGATTGTCGAAGCGGCCCGCCAAACCACCGGCGTCGATAAGGTCGCCACTCGAACCGTCGCCGAGCTTCCGCTCCAGATTGGTGACGCGAACAAGCTCATCGGGCGGGTTGTCGGGATGCCGGTGGATACTCCGCCGGCCGTCAACCGGGTCGAGATGCTATCCGGCGATTACCTCTCGAGTAACCGGCCAGATGGAGTCATCGTCGAGCAGCATATGGCTGAGCACTTCAATCTGACGGTCGGCCAGCAGCTTGTCATCAGCGGATCCGCCGGGGATCAGACCGTCACAGTCATCGGAACGGCAGCTTCGACAGAATATCTCTGGCCGGTGCGTAACCGCCAGGAGATCTTTCCCTCTCCTGATGAATTCGGCGTGCTCTTCATCCCTGAGATGCTGGCTCAGCAGCTTGCGGGCAGCCAGGCCGTCGAAGAAGTTCTCATCCGCTACCAACCTTCCGCAAACAGTGGGCAACTCGACCAACATCTTCGCCAGGCCGCAGATTCTGCCGGCGCGGTATCGACCGTCACGCGCGACGAGCAGCCGTCGAATGTGGCGCTGAGCCTGGACATTGACGGCTTCCGAGAAATGTCGTGGTTGTTCCCGCTCCTATTTCTCGTCTCGGCCGCCGGCGGCGCCTACGTACTGGCAAACCGCATCGTCCATTCACAACGTTCGCAAATCGGGATGCTCATGGCCAACGGCTTCAGCCGGCGAGCGATGCTTTTGCACTATCTCAGTTACGGCGTCTTCATCGGGTTAGTGGGGGCGATCCCCGGCGCGCTCGCGGGAGCTCTCCTGGCCCGCTCAGTCACCAGCCTCTACCTGTCGGAGCTTTCAATTCCAGTGACCGCCAGCAGTGTTCGCCCGGTTAGCGTCCTGATCGGCGTTGGGCTCGGCCTGCTCATGGGCGCAGTCGCAACCTTCGCGCCAGCCTGGACCGCTGCGGGACTCTCTCCGGTCGAAGCCATGCGCGGAATCGGCTCTACCGGCAGAGCAAAGCAGAGTTTTTTGGAACGGATCATGCCTCCACTTCAACGCTTGCCGGCGCGCTGGAAGCTGGTGGTGCGAGGCATCGGCCGGAGCAAGCGCCGCAGCCTCTCAACGATCGTTGGCGTGGTTCTGGCGCTGACGTTGATTCTGGTCTCCTGGACGATGATCGACACGACGAACATCCTGCTCAGTCGGCAGTTCGACCAAATTGAACGACAGGACGCCAAAGTCTATTTCTCGCAGCCCGTCTCTTCCGGGGAGATCGAGGCACTGGGTGGCGTCCAGGACGTGGAGCGCGTTGAACCGGCCATCGAGCTGGCAACCACCATCCAGTTCCAAAGTAGTCAGTATCCGACGACGCTGATCGGTCTCGAGCCCGACACGCAGCTCCACGAGTTCCGCGCCGAGAACGGGGATCGGTTGCAACTACCCCCAACCGGCATCCTGGCCGGAAAGGCGCTTCGCAGTCAGCTTGGTGTCGGCCAGGGCGATCAAGTGATGCTTCTGATTCCCGGTCAGCAGGAGCCCCTCACGATGACGATAGAAGGCTTCGTAGACGAACCGCTTGGCACGTACGTCTATGCATCACTCCCGCAGCTAAGCGGCATTGCAGCCCAAGGTCAAAGTGCTGACACTGTGAACGCCGCCCTCGTCAAGTTCAGTCCGGGGGCAAACCGCGACGCGGTATCGGCAGCCATCGCCGCCCTGCCAGCAGTCGCGGCTGTGCGCGATACGCAGTTTCTGGCGGACACGATCCGCAGTTTCATGAGTCTCTTTTATGCCTTCGTCGGGGTGATGCTCGTCTTCGGTGGTGTTATGGCCTTCTCACTCATCTTCAACACCATGTCGGTCAATATCACTGAGCGATCGGTGGAATTGGCGACACTCGAAGCAGCCGGGATGGAGGAGCGCTCGATCCAGAAGCTCGTCGTTGCAGAGAACATGCTGCTCGTGCTTATAGCCATCGCACCCGGGTTGCTGGCCGGGTATCTGTGCGCAAGGTGGTTCATGGGCACCTTCAGCACCGACCTCTTCCAATTCGATTTACAGGTCTACCCGCCGACCTTTATCTTCGCATGCGCTGGCCATCATCCTCATCGCGCTACTCTCGCAATGGCCAGGTCTGCGTGTCGTAGCCCATCTGGATCTTCCGCGGGTGATGCGCGAACGGCAGGGGTAACCAGTCGCTTGTTCGCGGGGACACAGTCAGTAGCTGTGACCACTTCCCACGAGTCTATGAGAGCAGGCTAGCGCTTCACACAGTGGATGTCTTCAGATATTGCAGAGCGAACCGGCCCAGCCAAGATCGCAGATTGCCAGATCACTCAGATGTCATCTCGACCGGAGCGAAGCGGAGTGGAGAGATCTCAGACGAACACCAGAACCGCGCTACGCCAAAATTTCTCTACATCGACCAAAATGGCAAGGTTGTTCGTTGACAAGTTCTATTGAAGTCAGGTCTAGAACTCCGTCACCACCGGCAGAATCATCGGGCGAATCTTGGCTCGTTTGAAGACGTAGCTGGCAACGATGCCTTTGACCCTGCTGACCAGATAACCGTAGGACATGTTGCCGCGCCGTAGACTCCGGTCTAGGAAGCGTGCCAGATCGTTTTGAGCGTCGCTGAGCAGTCGTTGGCTCTCACGATCGTCAAAGCCCTTGCCAGTCAACTCCGGGCCCGCAATGAGAATGCCTTGATCGAGATCGACAGCCAACGTAACGATGATGACCTGCGCGTCGGCCAGTGAGTCGGAATTGCGCAATACCACATTGCGATAGCGGTCACGTCCCATCGCATCGACCAGCACCGCGCCGTGCTGGACTTCGCGTTCGAAACTCCAGTCCTCTTCCGAAACTGAGATTGGCCTGCCGGACTCCGGAATGATGATGTTCGCGTAGGGGACGTCAGCTTCGAGTGCCATCTCGCGATAGAGGTGGAGGTGGCGCGTTTCGCCATGAATCGGGGCGACAAAGCGCGGGTTGACGATATTGATGAGATGCTTCAGCTCTTCGCGCGCCGCGTGGCCGGAGACGTGGATGCTCGGCTCAATCGCAGAATAGATCACCCGCGCTCCCAGACGGAACAAACTGTTGATCGTCTGAGAAACCGTCTCCTCATTGCCCGGCACAGGTGTCGCCGAGAGAATGACGGTGTCGCCCTCACGGACAGTCAGCGTCGGATGATCGCCGCTGGCCATGCGCGATAACGCGGCTCCGGCCTCGCCCTGGGACCCAGTCGTCAGAATCAAAATCTCATGATCCGGAAAGCGGACGACTTCCTGCAGGGGACGGATGACGCCTCCGGGATCTTTGATGTAGCCGAGTTCCTGAGCGATGCGAACGGAGTTCTCCATACTGCGACCAACAACGCCAACCTTGCGCCCATGTCGCGTAGCAGCATCAATGGCCTGGAAGAGGCGTGAGATGTTTGATGCAAACGAAGCCAGAAGGATGCGCCCGGGAGCATCACCGATGACCCGGTCAAGGGTGCCCGCAACGACTTGCTCGGTCGGCGTGCGCCCGGGCGTCTCAATACGTGTTGCGTCGGAGAAGAGAACCAGCACGCCCTCCTCGCCAAGCTCACGCAAGCGCTGCTCATCCGTCGCCGGGCCGAGCGGCGGGGTACGGTCGAACTTGAAATCGCCGGTATGAATGATGCGTCCGACTTCACTATTAAGAGCAACTGCCATCGAGCCGGGAATCGAGTGCGTCACCGGAATGAATTCGGCTTCGAACTCGTGGCCGATGGGATAGATCAGACCAGACTCGATCTCGATCAACGTCGCCAGATCAGCGTTCTCAGCTTCTTCAAGCTTGGAGCGTATAAAAGCAAGAGCGAGCGGAGAGCCGTAGATAGGGATCGGAGCGATGTCTTCGAGTTGGTTCAGCGCGTATGCAATCGAGCCGATGTGGTCTTCATGACCATGGGTGATCAGGAATCCGCGCATCCGGCTGCGGTGCTGCTGGAGATAGGTGATATCGGGAATTATAAGTTCGATGCCACGCATCTCCTCTTCGGGAAACTTGCAGCCGCAATCGATGACGACAAGATCGCCGCGAAGTTCGACGACCATCATGCTCTTACCGATTTCACCGCTGCCACCGAGCGGTGTTATCTTCAATCTTCCCCCAGCCATATTTAATTTCTCATCTCTTTTTGGCAAAGAAGTGGGTTGCTAATTTGGCAGCCTCACAAGCGCTAGATTATCACCAAGCATACCGCGCACACTTCCCACGCCGGTGTCCGGAATGGCTCAATGAGCAAACGCCGTTAGGCTACATTCCACATAGTTAGGCTATATTCAAGAATATGAGCGAATTCCTGATCCGGGGTCGGAGTCCAGGAGGGGCTATATGAGTGTCCAACAACCAACGTCTCTCGTTGGGCGGTCTCGTGAGATTTCCCTCATAGAACAATATTTCGATGACATGTTGCAGGGACGCGGCTGCCCCGTCCTCATCGGCGGTGAAGCAGGCATCGGTAAGACCGCGCTGGCGAAGCATCTTGCGGCCAGGGCGCGGGGTCATGACGTAACCGTGTGGCAGGGAACTTGTTACGATCTGGAAGCAACGCCGCCATATGGCCCCTGGCGCGAAGCTGGACTCACACGAACGTTAGACGACCAGAAGCCGGACGCCCCAGAGCCGGTCAACCTTCGCAAACAACTCGACCAACTAGCAACCACAATCATCGAACTGGCGAGCGATGAGCCGGTGCTGATGATCCTGGAGGATCTCCATTGGGCCGATACGGAGAGTCTTGAACTCCTGCGCATCATCGCTCGCCAGGCCCAGCACCAGAGGCTCTTGATGGTGGTCACATACCGCGATGATGCAGTCGACCCAGCGCATTCGCTCTATTCCTTGATTCCGTTGTTAGTCCGTGAAAGCAACGCGCAGAGGATCAACCTCAACCCACTCGCGATCGAGGACATCATCGAGTTTATAAGCGCTCGCTACAACGTAGACAAGGAAAGCCAGGCAAGACTCGCCTCATACTTGCACCGGTCCAGCGCTGGGAATCCGCTGTTTCTGGAAGAACAGCTGCGGATGATCGAGGAACGGCGCGTGCTGCAACGAGGCGAGCATGGTTGGACGCTCGGAGAACTAGGCGCACATCCTATTCCGATGCTGATGCAACACGCGCTGGCTCAACGCTTATCCCGCTTCGACGCTGAAGAGCGGAAGCAGCTTGGAGCAGCAGCAGTCCTCGGCCATGGAATCACTTTGAATCGATGGTCCGATATTACAGGTGCGACAGCCGACGCAATTTCTCAACTCATCCAGTCGTGCCTTCAAGCGGGACTGATGATTGAATCCGAGCCGCGCGGAGCTTTCAATTTCCGCCACGCAATTATTCGTGAGGCGCTCTACAACGATCTCACACCACTGGAACGCCACGATTGGCACGTTCGGATTGCGGAAGCGCACCTTCAGCAGCAGCAACCGGACCCCGAATTCGTAAGTCAACACCTGGAGCGAGCAAACGATCCGCGCGCTATTGGCTGGCTCATGGAATCAGCCGTGCGCGCCTATCGAAAGGCTGCCCGTGTCACCGCCGCCGACCGGATCGAACGAGCAGTTGAGATGATGGATGAACATGATACGCCTGCACCGGAACGTGCATTTGCTCTCGGCAGATTAGCCTGGTTGCGGGAATACAGCGACCCGCTCAAGAGCCGCGAATGGTTCGACGAAGCCATCCGGATAGCGATATCGAACGAGGACCAGTATCTGCATGCCAGCCTGTTAGGGCTGCGCGGCGAGTTACTCGCACAAACCGGCGCCCTCGGCGCTGGGATAGAGGACATGCAACGCGCGCGCGAACATTTCTCCAGCCAGGCGGATGACTCGTTCGGTTCCCGACAGAGCATCCGCCTCGACATTGCCACGGACGATCCCGGCTTCACGCTCCTACTATCGCTTCCCTGCGTCGGAGCTTTCCGTGAATCCTTGATGCTGGCTCACAGTCTTTTCGGCTTCGATCTTTTCGGCGATCTTCCTGAATATCCTCATCTCTCCGACGTCGGGATGAGCGCCCTGGCCAGCGCCGTCTCAGAACTCGGGCGGCCCGACCTTGCCCCGACGATGGTCAAACGAGCGCTAGCGATATTCGAAGCGTCAGGAGATCATTTGGAGCGCGCGTCCGCAGCATTTTGGGCGCTCGCCAGCGTGTATTCGCCCTTCCTCACCGACCACCCGCTTGAAATCCAACAGATCGCTCACCAGTCTCAAGATAGTGTGATTCGGTCGGATGGTGCATTTGGAGCCTGGAACCCG
This sequence comes from uncultured Chloroflexia bacterium, assembly GCA_963745675.1. Classification (GTDB taxonomy): domain Bacteria; phylum Chloroflexota; class Chloroflexia; order Thermomicrobiales; family CFX8; genus JAUIIK01. The sequence goes on along the minus strand of CAVUYM010000008.1, from coordinate 47,125 downwards.
GAGCTTATGTCCATCGACATAATGTTGAGACATGGAGAATGGAGCAAGCTCGAACGGTTGGCGGAGCCTGCATTGCCGGGACGCGTGCCGGTTCTCGGACGCCAGTATCTCGTGACAGCTCTCGCAAAGATCGCGTTGCTTCAAGGCCACGAAGATCGGGTGTGGGAGCTCGTCGATGAAGTGCTGCCACAAGGGCCGCGAACCGAGCCGGGCAATCACTTCTATCTTGCGGCTGTTCCTTTGATGCGTGTTGCTACATTCCAATCCCTGAAGGCGGGCGATACGACAACGGCTGTGGCGTGGATTGAGGCTCATGAACGCTGGGCGCAGTGGAGCGAATCGCTCTCAGCCCGACCATGGAGTGAGATCATGAAAGCTGAGTGCGAGATTGTCAAACACGATCTCCTGTCTGCCGAACGGCGCCTGGAGATCGCCATCGAACTCGCCCAGACGCCGCGCCAACCCCCGGCGCTCCTGCATGCGTTTCGGCTGCTAGGCGACCTTGCCCGTCAGGCCGGGCGCTACCCCGAGGCCGAACAACACTTACAGGACGCGCTCAAGATCGCAGGACTGATCCAGGATCGCGTTGAGACGGCTTTGACACAGACCTCCCTCGCCGAGCTGCAGTTCGCGGATAGCCGGGGAGAGGAAGCGCGAGAAACCGCAGAAAGCGCCAGATCAGTCCTTGATGACATAGGCGCGCAACCATCTGTGGAGCGCCTCGACGAGCTGCTCGCGGCAATCAACTCCGACCGTCCCGGTGGCCTTACTGGACGAGAGGTAGAAGTCTTGAGGTTGGTTGCTGGCGGCCTGACGAACGCAGAAATTGCCCTGGAGCTTTCAATCAGCCGTCACACCGTCGACCACCATCTCCGGTCAATCTACGCAAAAATCGAGACGCCGTCACGATCCGCCGCGACCCGTTACGCCATCGAGCACCATATCGCCTGATACCTCTAAGACCACACGAGATAGCGCAGTCTCGCTATTGGCGAACCTGCATCCCATAGCTATTTCTCGCGATACCGACGTCTGGCCGGCGGTTCTAGGCTGATTACAAGGTATCCACTCGGATGCCATCGCCTAGCTTCAAGTTTCGAATCGTGCGTCCACGCGATGTTAGCCAGGTCCCTCGCGAGTATGGTCAAAGGTTGGAATCGATGTTCCCGGGAATTGTGCGGAATCGACGCCGGGGTAGTTGGTTAGCGGAACCACATCCGCCAGAAATGAAGCCGCGCCTAGTGGCCGGGATCGTACTACCAGTCCAAGCGGGAATGACCCAGTTTGCGCGGGAAGCCCTGGAAGCATTGGCTGAGAACCATGCAGACGACATTGAGGCGTGCTGTACGCGCATCGGCATTGATTGGATGAGCTGGCACCTGGCTGTGTTGCCGGAGCGAGACTATCTGATCATTCACCTCCGCGGCTCCGGCAGCGGGCTGTTCCTGGGCCGGCTGGAGCAATCAATCCATCCATTTGACAGCCTGCTCAAATCAAGGCTGGCCGAGATAACCGGTTTCGGTTCCGAGTGGGAGAGCGTTGCTCAGTGGCTCATCCCGATGGACGGAGACTAGTTACGACGGCGCTGGAGTAGTGACCAGGCCTCCGAGTCGCGAGGGTGCTGATCACCGCCAGCGTTCACATTGAGAGGATCAGAGATGCAAGTCTTCAGGAATGCAGCCGAACAACCTGCCGGGCTCCTGCTGGGATTCATAGCCGCCTCCGTCCTGTTTCTGGCGGCATTTGCCCTGGCGCTGACCGCCGGAAACGTGATGGCGACGCATGATTCATCCGGCAATGTCCACGCCTGCGTCAGCGCCTACACAGGCCACACGCGAGTTATGCGCTCCGACCAAGCTCCCAATTGTTCCAGCGCCGAATTCCTGGTCGAGTGGCCCGGCATCGGCGTCACCTCGGATCTGGAAGAACGACTCTCGGCCCTCGAAGCACAGGTTCCGGACTGCTTGTCCGAAGAAGCGGGGGACGCTGTCCTCACCGGCTGCAACCTCCATCTCCGCAACGGGCTGGACAGCACGCTCACCACCAATGGCACAGGCAACCTGATAGTTGGTTACAACGAAAACGAAGAAGGATTTTCCCGGACCGGTTCTCACAACATCGTCGTCGGAACGGATCACGGCTACAGCAGCTACGGCGGAATAGTCGCTGGCACCGAAAATGTCATCAGCGCCCAATTCGCGACTATTACCGGCGGCAGCCACAACACAGCCAGCGGCAACGCCTCAAGCGTGAGCGGCGGCGAAGGCAATAGCTCCACCGCTCCAAGCGCGGTTGTCAGCGGCGGCCAAGGCAATATCGCAAGCGAAGTGGCCGCCAGCGTCAGTGGTGGATTGAACAATATCGCGGATGCAGACTGGTCTTCCGTCAGCGGCGGATCCGACAACACCGCCAGTGGCGACTTTTCCAGCATCAGTGGCGGCACATTCAACGCTGCTACTGGATCGGGGTCGACTGTCAGCGGCGGGAACGACAACACTGCGAGCGGTGAACGTTCTAGCGTCAGTGGCGGGAACGACAACACTGCAAGCGAAACGACGTCAAGCGTCAGCGGCGGGAACAACAACACCGCAAGCGGTGAACACTCTAGCGTCAGCGGCGGGGCCGACAATCTGGCCAGCGGCTTTGGATCGAGCGTCAGTGGTGGACGGCAGAACCAGGCGTCAGGCAGCTTCTACCCCAGTGTAAGTGGCGGAGCCAGCAATGTCGCAAGTGGCGACTTCTCCAGCGTCAGCGGCGGCAGCAGCCGAACAGCGCCAGGTCTGGACGACTGGGCTGCTGGCGGCCTGTTCGAAGACAACTAGTAGTAGTCAACATTGAGGCGCGGGGGTGTTGTACCCCGCGCCTGCAAATGAATCTAAGAACCTAGGATTCGGACTAAACACTGATTGGCGTGTTTTCCCCATGCGAACGATCAACGTCTCATTTACTCTCCACATCACACGAACCTTCGTACTAGCGCTTACTGGTCTGCTATTGCTAGCAACAGTTGCAATCGTGTTAGCCCTTAGCGCCACGGAGTCACGAGCATCCCACGAGGGCAACAATATCGTGCATGCCTGTATAAACGCCTATACCGGTCAAGCTCGTATCAAGTTTCCAGGCCAGGGACCAGCCTGTAGCCCAAACGAATTGCCGATTGACCTTGGCAGCGGAGACGTCATCGAGGATCTGGTCGGGCGAGTCGAATCACTGGAGGACCAGATTCCGGACTGCATGTCGGACAACGACGGAAACGCCCGCTTCAGCGGCTGCAACGTTGAAATCGTCAATGGAACCGGCATGACCGCATCGGCCAACGGCACTGGGAATCTGATCATCGGTTACAACGAAAACACGGAAGATTACGATCGCGGCGGCTCGCACAATGTCGTCGTAGGCGAAAATCACGGCTATAGCAGCTATGCCGGAATCGTCAGCGGATTCCAGAACATCATCAGCGGCGCCTATGCGAGCGTCACAGGCGGTACCGACAATAAAGCCAGCGGCCCCTGGAGCAGCATCAGCGGAGGCACATTGAACGTCGCCGAGGGTCGCGTCGCCAGTGTCAGCGGTGGTCTTTTGAACTACGCCGTTGGCGACTATGCAAGCGTCACCGGAGGGCGCGCAAACTGGGCTTCGGGAGAAGGAGCAACCGTCTCTGGCGGCCACGGCAATCAGTCCAGTGGTCTGCATTCGAGTGTCAGCGGTGGCGCGACGAACACCTCATCCGGCATCGAAGCAAGCATCAGCGGTGGCGGCGCAAACAACGCGAGCGGGGAACGCTCAAGCATCTCGGGCGGAACGCTCGGTACGGCGAACGCAACAGAAGCGACCATCGCCGGTGGCCGCAGCAACACTGCCAGCAGCGAATATGCGACTGTCAGCGGCGGCGAGTTTAACGTCGCCAGCGGCCAGGCCTCGTCGGTCAGCGGTGGTGGCAGCAACACCGCCAGTGGCGGACGGTCGAGCGTCACCGGGGGCAATGAGAACGAAGCCGAAGCGCTCTGGTCGACAGTCAGCGGTGGCCAGAGTCGTACAGCCAGCGATCCGCTGGACTGGGTTGCCGGCGGGCTAACCGAGAACTTCTAGCATCAGGTTGGCGACGTCAATAGAGGTATCCGCCAAGCGAAAACCGCAACCTGTTGCACATCTCTCACGTCCTTATTACGAGTGTCGTACCGAACTTCGCAGAAACGGCTGAACCTACATACCATCGGAAAGGATCTCCAGTCATGACGACATTAATGCGTGGCACCTTGAATCGAACGTCTTCACGCCTGCTGTTGATTGTCGCGTTAATCCTGGGGGCCGCCGCAGCAACCTACGGGATATCCGTGGTACGCGCCGTACCGCCCGGCCCGGGTGAGGTGCTCCTCTGTATCAACCCCTATACCGGTGCCGTGCGGATAGTGGCTGACACGGATCTCTGCTTCAACGGCGAAGTCGTCACGGTCAATCAGCAGGGACCGCCCGGCCCACAGGGGCCGCAGGGGCCACAAGGACCGCAAGGGCAACAGGGACCACCTGGAGAGATCGACGTCAGTAACTTCGTCGTTCGAACGGCTGATCCAGTCACGGTCGCTGCGAACTCGGCCGGGCAACTCCACCGCATATTGTGAGGACGGCGAAGTAGCGGTCGGTGGCGGTTACTATGTCGTCCCCTATTACAACGCCAGCGTGCGAGTCAATCACCAGTCCGGTGGTGACGCCTGGTACGTCGAGATCTGGAACAATGTCGTCAGCGACACAAACGATCTCTATGTTGATGTGATCTGCGCCCAGCCGTAGCTCAAAGCATGAATTGCACAGGATAGCGGTTGGTGGCCTGCCACTAACCGTAACTGAACCTACCTTGTGCAGCGCTGCTAGAATCCAACGATTCACATTGGAGGATTGGCATGCGCATCGAATTCCTGGGAACCGGCGGCGCGACGACGACACCGCGACCCGGCTGCCAGTGTCGCGTCTGTATCGAAGCACGCGAGCGTGGAGTACCCTACAGCCGCAGCGGTCCAGCGGTCTTCGTCCATGGCCCCGACGTTCTGATCGACACGCCGGAAGAGATCAAAGACCAGCTCAACCGGGCCGGGATCGAGCATATCGAAGCCGGACTCTATTCCCACTGGCATCCCGACCACACGATGGGGCGCAGGGTCTGGGAAGCGCTGAATTTCGACGGCCGCAACTGGCCGCCGAGCGCGCAACACAACCGACATCTACCTTCCACAGCAGGTCGCCGCCGACTTCGAGCAATGGCTCGGGCTGGCCGAACATTTCGAGTTCATGTCGCGCCAGAAATACACGCGAGTCCACACCATCCCTGACGGCGAAAGTATCGTTCTCAACGGCGTCCAGATAACTCCTTTCAGGCTGGCCGAGGACTATGTCTACGCCTTCATCTTGGAAGAAGCAGAGACGCGCGTCCTGATCGCTCCCGATGAGCTCTTCGGATGGCAACCACCGGAGTTCACCCATGGCGTCGATCTCGCAATCCTGCCGATGGGCATCGTCGAACACGACCCGATTACCGGCGAGCGGATAATGGATGCGAGCCACCCGATCCTCAAGATGGAGGCGACCTTCGCTCAAACACTCGAGATGGTCCAACAGATCGGCGCGAAGCGGACAATCCTGACCCACATTGAAGAGATGGATCGCTACTCCCACGACGATCTCCTTCAGATTCAGGATGCGCTGGGACATCGCGGCCATGTTTTCGAGTTCGCCTACGACACGATGACCGTTGATGTAGGCTAGTAGCCGGGAGATCTGGAGCTGGGGAGGAGCGACAGGTGAGCGAAAACGCCATCGATCCACGAGAAGAACGCGACGCCAGCGGGATCCGGGAAGTTACCTATAAGAAGGCGGCGACACGGGAGGAAGCTCCCGCGACAGAAGTGTCGCGAACCAGCGTCCAGAATGTCGAAGCCGAGACGGTCATGATGAATCGCTCGAACAGCCAGACCATCAAAGGCAGCCGGGTCGTGATGGAACGCTCCGGGGCCAAGTCAATCGAAGCCAGCTCAACACAGATGGACCAATCGGGCGTCGTCTCGCTCGGCAGCGACAACGCAGTGTTGTTGCGCTCGAAAGCTGTCCAGGTCGTCGCCGAAGAAGCGCGCCTGAACCGTAGCCGGGTTCTGTTCATGTCCGCCCAGAAGGCCGAGATCGAGAATTCGCAGATCGTGCTATTCGCCGGAAGCGCTACGGGTGAGGTCAAGACGCTCTTCACTCCAGTCACCGCCGCCATCGCGGGAGCTGGAATGGGCTTTGTGCTGGTGCTCTTTGGCGCGCTGGTACGTTCGATCTTTGGCCGCAACTAGCGTTGGACCGGAGGGGAGTGGTCTCAGGTGAGCACTCTCAATCGACCAAAGGCGTTGACTGAGCACGGGGAAGGAATCGCGGAATGACCGCAACAGGCCGGAACATCATGAAGATCATCGTCGGTTCAGCCATCGGCGCGGCGATCGCGAAAGCCATTGCAAGTAAGGAAGAGCGGGAAGATATTCCCGAAGAAGAGCGCGTTCCATTGACCACAACAGTCAAGAACGCTCCAGTAAATCTTCGTGAACGTTGGGAACGGGCGAAAGACGCCGGCGACGCGGCAGAAGCAGAGACGACCACCAAGCTAACAGAGGTCTTCCGCTCGAAGGTGAACGATCCCGACGCCCTCAAAGCCCCCAGACCGCCTGCTCGCTAACAGTAATTCAGGATCTTTGTCAGGCGGACTTCTTCTTCCAGAAATCCGAGCCGCTCGTAGAAACTGCGGGCACCTGAGTTTGCGGCCCCGGTAACGAGCGTGAGCGTCTGGAAGTAGCGTGAGATAGCCCACGCCTCAGTTTCCTTCACGAGCAAACGGCCAATACCTCTACCTTCGTAATGCTCATCGACGACCAGTTCGCCAATATAGGCTTCCGCGTCACCGCTGAAGTGAGTGGATGATTCGACGCTGATAAAGCCCGCAAGCACACCATCGTCTGCGTCCGCTACAAAGAGCGCTCCGGCATCCGGATTGCGCGCTATCGACGCTTCAACCCACTTCTGGACGGCTACTCGACAGGCGGCGGCGTCTCTCCAGGGAGCCATGCCGGTTGTCAGTCTGTCAGCCAGCCTCAGTACCTCCAGGTGATCGCCAGCCTCGACGCCGCGAATCCAGATAGCACCCTTCGTCGTCATGCTCATTCCGCCTCCCCAATCTATGCTGAATCCATCCGAGCAGAGATTGTAGCACGGTTTGCCCAAACGCATTATTTTATTTATATATCAGCTGCTCATTTCCCGGTCATAGCGGCCACCAGTGGTGCGGCAGTTTCGAGCAGCGCGTCCGAGAAGACATAGTAGGAGAAGCCGTAGCGAGCGCGCCGCTCGATCAACGTCTGACCGATCTGGTCGTAGGTGCCGATAAGAACCGCTGGCATCGCCAGTACATCCTCCGGCGTCAACCCATGCCATCTACGTTGCTCGATCAGATCAGAGGCGGCGCGCTGCCTGTCGTCGGTGACGATTAAGAGTTGGAATGAGACTCAGTTCGATCTCCGGATAACGCTCCCCTGCGCCCTCACGTATCCAGCCCAGCTTGCGTTCGACCTCGGCCACCACGCGCTCATCGGGCGAGTCTTCGACGACTCCACTTGCAACCGATGTCGTCAGAATGCTCACGATATCAGCGTATTTACCCGCCAATCGAAGCATCCGGGGCTTGCCACCACCGACCAGCAACGGCGGTCCACCCGGGCTCGCAGGAGCGGGGAAATTCTCGACCCCACTCAGCATGTAGTGCTCGCCCAGGAAGTCGACTCGGTCGCCGCGCAGCAACTCCCGCAGAATCTGCAACGACTCCTCCAGGCGGTCGATCCGCACACCTGCACGGTCGAGTTGCAGCCCGGCGGCGTCATACTCCGATTTCAACCAGCCCGCGCCGATACCGAGTTCGAAGCGCCCGCCCGACAACGCATCGAGCGTCGCAGCCTCTTTGGCCAGGAACGCAGGATGGCGAAAGTCATTCGAGAAGACGAGCGTGCCAACATGCAGCCGTTCCGTCACGGCCGCCGCTGTCGCCAATGCCGTGAGTGGTGCGAGTTGCGGGCCAAAGAAGTCCGGCAGTATATGGTCGCGTATCAGGAAGGTCGAGAAGCCGAGCGATTCGACCCGTCTCACATGTTCGATCCAGCCGGTGGGCTCAACCGCCGCGTCATTGACGACGCCAAAGCGAAATGGGTGCTGGGGAACGGTCATCTTCTTCATCTCCGATCACATCGCAAATCCTGACTCCACGATATGCTGGGATGTCCGTGCGTGCTATCGGAAAGTTGCGATCAAACTTAATGCGAGTGGCTTCTCATCTCACATCGCTTGGTACGTTCGTGTCTGGAGATTTCAACAGGGGTGACCGCACACAGGTACCGATAGATCGAACCGGTGACCTTCTCGATCCAGGGACCAGACCTGCGTCTTAATGAGACCGACTAAGCCGTTGTCGAACCTGACGAGGAGCGGGCCAGGTCGAGGACTGCCGGGGCTCCTGCCGCAAGCGTTGAAGCTATCTTGCCTTTGCGGTCCACGAGAACCGCTGAAGGCGTTCCGCTCGCGCCAAAGCGTCGACCAACGTCGAAACCTTGATCGAGCAGAATGCTGGACTTGAGGCCCATCTGCCGGTTGACATCGACTGCGCCCGTCGAAATGACGAGCAACTGCGGCGCATCCTCGGGGCGATCCCGCTCCCACGCTCTCAGGTCGTCAAGCATCTGCTGGCAGAAGCCACAACTCGGGTCCCAGAAGAGCACGAGCGTCTCCGAACCACCGAGATTCGCCTGCGTCACCAGCCGCCCATCGAGATCGGGCAGCTCGAATTCCGGCGCAGGCGATCCAGTCCGCACCAATGGGGCGAGCGGCGGCTGAGCGCCATTCCCCCCAGCGCTGCCATTAGCGCTGGCGATCCGGCGGGCTGGATCGAGCAATCCCAGGACATTGTCCGCACCGACCATGACGTTCGACGCGATCTTGTTGTCGCTACCTATCAGCACCGCCGATGGCGTGCCAGTCGCGCCAAAGCGCCGACCGGCCTCAAATCCCTCATCGAGTAGAAACGGTGATCGCAACGACATCGCTTGCTGGACATCGATCCCACCACTGGAGAGAATCAGCAGTTCTGGCGCTCCCGTCGGGCGATTCGCTTCCCAGCCCTTGAGATCGTCAACCATCTGGCGGCAAAAGCCACAGTTAGGATTCCAGAAGAGCAGCACAGTCGGGCGGCCACCCAGGTCGGAGAGGTCGATCGTATCCCCGGCCAGATCGGGCAGGACAATCTTCGGCACCACTTTTCCCCCAGCGACCATCGCCGTTAGAGGGGCAGGTGCCGCCGGCTGGCGCGATCCGTTTGAGCGCAGGGCTTGTGGAACTGGCGCGGCTTCAGCCGGGCGTTGAAGGATCACATTGAGCAGCTGCTCGATCTGGACGGCTCCAGCAGCGACCGGGCTGCCGATCGTGCCGTCTGGGCGGACGAGCACAGCCGTCGGCGTCCCCTGCGCCTGATATGCGTCAGAGACTTCTCGATCTTGCTGGAGCAAGACGCTTTTTACCCCTTGCGCCTGGCTTTATCGAGATTAGCTGCCGCGTCGCCACGGCTAATAGGCACGATCGTCATTCGGTCGGCATGTATTCCCGCTGCCAGCCTGCGAGATCCGGCAGCATGGCGTTGCATGGCGCACAGTTTGGGTCGGTAAAGAGCAGCATCAGCGGTTTGCCGGCCGACATCAGTGCGCTGAGCGTGATCGTCTCTCCGTACAAGCCTGACAGGCTAAAAGCCGGTGCCTTGCTACCGACCGGTAAACCCCGGGCAGGAATAGCTGGATTGCGGTATCTCGGCCCGTTCGAATGGCGCCGAACCATCGTTCGCTTCGAGCTGTTCGACGCGCGACAGCAAGCGTCCATTCTGGGCCATGAGTTGAAAGAGGAACCAGGCCTGGACCGCCAGGATCGCGGCGGTCACGACGATTGCGACCAGCCCTATCTGTTCAGCGCTCGACAGATCTGTACGCCATGCGGAGATGCTTGCGCCCGGTTCAGAGCCACCGGCAACGACGAAAGCGGCCACAGCTGCCAGACCGGCGTTGCGAATCAAGGTTGACCAACCAGCGGCTCCGAGTGGATCTGGCCGAAACAGTGACAGTCTGGAGCCTCGCCGCGAGCCATGCTGATCGCGATCCCGACAACGAACAGGCCAAGCAGCGCCAACGCGCCAATTGCGCCCCACCACGCGAATACCAGCGGCAGCAGCGCGACTGCGACTATTAGCTCAGCAAGCGGCAGCAATATCGCCAGCGGCGGCGCGAGGCGCTCCGGAACGCCAAAGCCGATCAGCGCCTGGCGAGAACCGTCACGATCCAGGAGCTTGGCAATACCTGCAACCGCAAAAACAGCTGCCAGGAGGAGACGTGCAGTGAGTAGTGCCAGATCCATCTGAACCCCTTCAGCCAGTGCTCTCTTGCGAGCTAGATCGGCGTGCCATGCCGAGAGTCAATACGGTCGTTCGATCTGCTGCTCGCCATAATCCTAGCATCGAGACAAAAGAATTTATGGCTCGCGTATTGACACTTTTTCTGACTCAGACTACCTTGCTTTCGTAATCATTAGTATAGGGATTGCGTGCTCGGCGGCTATCAGCGCGTATCGGGCGTAGACATCCCCAACCGTCGGCGAGAGCAACCGCAATGACCGAGAACCGGTTCGACGAACTTTCCAAACTCATCGGCGCTCGCGCTTCGCGACGAAGTGTGCTCAAAGCCGCACTCGGTGTCGCTGCCGGTGGTCTGCTCTCACGCTTCGGTCGGGATGAGACTGTCGCCGAGAGCACGCCTGCCGTAGCCCCCGCCAACGACGCCTTTCAGCGCACCTGGGCCAGAACCGACAAACCGGTCGCCGACGGGATGACCAACCGCACCTGGATGTGGGGGCCGGAAGCCTTCACCGAGGCTGTGAGCGAACCCTATGACGAAGCCCCAGGCGGCAATCGCACCGTCCAATACTTCGACAAAGCCCGCATGGAGGACAACGCTTTCCGGGCTGACGGCCCGCCCTGGGACGTCACCAACGGCCTGCTCGTCGTCGAGCTGATCACCGGCCGGTTGCAGCTTGGCGACAGTCAGTTCCAGGACAGGTCGCCGGCGGCGATCAACGTCGCCGGTGATGCGAACGACCCCAATGGACCCACCTACGCAACCTTCGGGAACGCGCTCGACGCACCGCCGTCTCAGGTTGGCGCGACGATCACCCAGCGCATCACTCGCGCCAGCATGGTGAGCAACGACCCCGGGCTGGCGGGAGAAGGCGTCACCGTTGCGATCGTCGACGAGGTGACCAACCACAGCATCGCCGCGCCCTTCTGGGAGTTCATGAACTCGTCGGGTGTCGTCTATCAGGACGGCCAATTCATCACCGACCAGCTATTTGACAGCCCCTACTTTGCAACCGGGCGGCCGATCAGTGAGCCTTACTGGGCGGATGTGTTGGTGGCTGGAACACAACGCCTCGTCCTGATGCAGTGCTTCGAGCGTCGTTGCCTGACCTACACGCCCGGCAACCCGGAGGGCTATGTCGTCGAAGCCGGTAATGTCGGCCAGCACTACTATGAGTGGAGGACTACGCCGCAGGAAAGTGCCTCGATTGAGGATGCGCCGCCGGAGGTTGAGGCAGCGCTAGTGGAAGCCGCTAGCGACAACCCTCGATACCTGCAACTGGAAGCATATCTCGCAACACTGGGGTTCGCAGTGGTGGCACATCGCGCGACCGCGGTTAGTGGGGCAGGGCTCGTCGACACCGACGTTCCTCTCAGTCGACTTCGCTACTGATCCACCCAATCCTTTGAGGGCCAGCATCATCTTTGATCCGTTGTCAGATGAAAACGTGCTGGTCTATGCAACCGTCGTGACTGCCCAGGAACAGTTTCTGTATCTCCTCTACATCAACGCAGAAGGCGTCGTGCAGACGCTATTCCCGCCGCCAGAGCTGACAAATGCGAGCGAGTCCAACCGAAGGCTTGAGGGCAGCAGCGAGTGCACGACCTGTCTCGATAACTGCAACCGGATCCCAAACGATGTCGTCGAAAACTACGCTCAAATAAAGAGCTCATGCTCCGAAATCGCAAAGATCATCTGTGAGTCTGCTTTTGCCAACATTACTTGGTTTGGCGAGGAAGAACCTGGTGAGGGATTTCAATCTGCACTTTTTTCCTGTATGATTCCGTCGCACTGTCGTGCCAACGTCAATCTTTCATCGCGGAGTGCAGAGAGATTTGTTCTGCCCTATGTGGCATCGGTTGCGAAAATTGCTTGGGCGCGGATTCCGCCAACATTTGTTGCGACAATCGCTGCACCGATACTGACCACGATGCCAATAACTGTGGTGCATGTGGAGCTCGATGCGCGCCAGGGGAAAGATGTTGCAACGCAGTCTGCCTCGATATCCTCTCCGACACAGCTAACTGCGGAGGATGCGGGAACCTCTGCCCGAGTGGTCAGGACTGCATCAACGCCGTTTGCGCCCCGTCCGCGGAACCGTGTGCTGACTGCCCGGGCAACGATGTCGCCAATTTCTGTTGCGACGGCGTATGCATGGATCTTCGCTCGGATCCCAACAACTGTGGCACCTGCGGACTTGATTGCTTCCCCGGGCAGATCTGTTGCAACGGCATCTGTCTTGATCCAATGGATGATGATCAGAACTGCGGCGGCTGCGGAGTGATTTGCGGGCCAGACCAGGACTGCATAGCGGGGGTCTGCGCCGATCCCGGCCCCTGTGCCGATTGTCTCCCCTTTGAAACCTGCTGCGAGAATATGTGCGTCGATCTCCAATCGAATGGCGATCACTGCGGCGCATGCGGTATTGAATGCGCGGCCGGGCATGAGTGTATTGAAGGCATCTGCGTCAGGGAGCCCGAGTGCCAGAACAACAGCGACTGCTTCGGCTGCGATGTTTGTATCGATGGGATGTGCGTGGATTGTCCGGGGACGTGCTGCGATGATGGAACCTGTGTTCCAAACGACGTCTGTTGCCCGGGGCTGATCGATTGCGGTTCCGGTCTGTGCTGTGGCGGCAACTACCCGATCTGCTGCTCAGCCGGCAGCTACTGCTGCTCAGCCCAGTACCCGAATTGCTGCGGCGACGGCAGTTGCTGTTCCCCGGGCAATCCGGTGTGCTGCAGTGACGGCTGGTGCTGCCCCGCAGGCTGCTACTGCACTGGCAATCAATCTTGCAGCTGCCCGGGTGGCGCGGCGCTGACGGGCGAAGCAGCCTTCCACGGAGACGCTTTCACCTCCGCCGCCAACCCGGGCATCAGTCTCTGGTAAGTCGACTTCACCAGGTGCGCTTACCCATCCAACGGTGGTGGCTCAGCGAGATGGCGCACCGGCGAGAACCAGATCACGAGCACGGAGACAGGGAAACCCGCTGCCGCAACGACCAGTGCCTCCCGTAATCCGATCCACTCACCGAGAAACCCTCCCAACAAAGCGCCGATTGGTGCCGCGCCACGAATCACGACCCGCAAGCTGCCGCTGACCCGTCCTCGCAGACGATCGGGCGTGACCGCCTGCCGCAGGCTGACCTGGTTGAGATCGTAGATCGTTCCACCCGCCGCGCCGGTCGAGAAGGCCAGGAGCAAGAGCGGAACGGCGACTATCGCTGGTCCGCTTGCCAGCGGCACGATCACATTACTCAGGGAACTCAGCAGTAGCCCGCCCAGAATCGTCCGGCCGAGGCCCAAGCGGGCGGATATACGGTTGGCCAGGACTGCGCCGAAGAGATAGCCAACACCACCGGAAGCGAAGATGACACCGAACGTCCCGGCGCTCAATTCGAGCTCGCGGGTGATATAGAGGATGACGGCGACGAACTGGATATTTTCGAAGAGCACCGCTATCCCGGTGCTAATACCGAGCGTTCTGAGGATCGGCTCGTCGCGAATTACCCGCAATCCTTCGCCGATCTCGCGCCAGATCCCCGCTCGCGACTCCCGTGGCGATGATGCGCTCTCCTGAGCATCGATACGCCAGAGAAAGATGACCGCAATGAGGTATGAGATGGCGTCGATCAAGATAGCGATGGCAGCCGAGGAGATCTGAACAATTGCGCCGGCAATCGCAGGCCCGACGATGAACGACCCGGAGGCACTGGTTGCCAGCTTGCTATTGCCCTCGACCAGTTGATCTCGCCGGACGAGCACCGGCAGATAGGACTGGTAACCGACGGCAAAGAAGACGGTCAGGATTCCGGCGAGAAACGAGATGACATAAAGAATCCAAATATTCAGCAGTCCGAACCAGACGGCCAGCGGAATCAGGAAGAACAACAATGCTCGCCCGATATTGGCGGCGATCATGACCGGACGCCGCCGCAGACGGTCGACCCAGACGCCGATGAAGATGGCGAGCGTCAGCGCAGGTAACTCGCTCGACGCCGTCAGCAATCCCATCTCCAAAGGCGACGCCTCGAAGGTCAGCACCGCCAGCAGTGGAATCGCGACGACGCTGATCTGCGTCCCGAAATCCGAGATCGTATCTGCAGCCCAGAGCTTCAGGAAATTCCCGTTGCGCCACAATCCCTGGAAGTGACGTTCAAGCGGCACAGTGGGCATCTGCAAATCACACCTTGCCGCTATGCGACTATGGCAAGCAGATCACGCACGCTTATGATCCTGACATGCTGATGGCTCTCTACAGCAAGCAGGCCGCGATCACCGGTTACCAGATACTGAGATCCAGCACTGACAGCGGTTGCGAGCACGAGATCATCATCGCTTGAAGGAGCAACCCCTTGAACTTTGGCGGTAATCCGGACGAGCGTAGCCTCAGCCCTTAGAAAGGCCAAAATGCCCTCACGATCCTCTGTTGAGAGCCGTTCAGAAAAGTAGGGTTTCAGAAGAGTACGTTCTGTTTCGGCGAGAATGTGTTCTGACAGGATGAGCTCAAATCCGCCCATCAGGCCTCGAACAAGTAATCGAGATGGTAGTCCGCCAACAGAAACGATGGCGGAATACCACAACATTCGTGTCAAGAACGACTCGAAGACGATATTGCTGCTGTTGCGGGTCAGCCACTATTTCAGCATCCCCTCGTCAACTGGCTTCAGGTCAGAAGCATTGGCGCGGATCGGGATGCCAAGGGATCAGGATGAGCGTGCCGTACTGCTGAAAACCAGATTGATCAGCCTGACAGTGCCTGCTCGATTTCATGCTCGATACGCTCCGGAGACTCATCACTGAATGCGGCCCAACTACGTAGCAATGGTTCAAAGCGCTGCAACCACTCCGAGCCAAGTCGCGACAGCATCTCGAGTTCTCGCACCGAAACGATGCCAGCAATTGGCTGACCATCTTCCTCAACGAGCACACTCGTTCCGCCGGTAGCCACCTCGTGCAGCAACTCGTTCAGATGCTGACGGACCTCGTCTATCGAAACTGACTTCGTTGTTGACTCTGACCGTGCCATATTCCCTCAAGACCGTTGACCGAGCAGCAATGTTCCGCGCCGTACTGTGATAAGCCTCTTGGCTTGCTAGATAGTGTACGCATTTTCGTGACTTACCGGGCAGATTCGATCCTTGAAGGCGGTGTTATACTGGAACATGCCGAGAGGCAGAGACAGGTGATGACGGAAACGAGTACACCGGGGTAGATGCCCCAAGCGAGTCCGGGCTGGTGGGAGCCGGACGGCAAGCAACCGGTGGAAAATCCTTCCCGAGCCGCCACCCGAACGGGTTGATCCAACCTCAGTAGACGTGGCCGGGTTCGCCGCCCGATACCAGCGGCGCCGGTATCGTTCGCATCAGCGGGCCGTACTGGAGTGAGCGGTTCGTGCAAGGAATTGCACGGGCAAGCGAGGTGGTACCGCGGGATTGACGCCCGTCCTCGATCGTGAGGGTGGGTGTTTTTGTTTGCGGCGTTTTCGCTGATTTGCATCTGAATGCAGGCGAACGTGGCCGGGACAACTCACCACCAACGCCCGTACCGGCGATGCGGTGCATCGCCTGGTAGCGACAGCGATAACCGAACGAGGGAGACATTTAGGTTCCAGCGATCGCCCGCAGCGTCGTTCGCCTGAGATTTCTCACACCCGCTGCTCGGGTACCCGGGTCGAAATGACAGTAATCAAGGTTTACGATTTACAACGATACAGATGACATTCCAACAGACGAGATCGCTCCACGGGAAAGGGCACACAGCATGGCATCCGCACCAGCAAAAAAGAGCATTCAACTCCGTCGAGACCAGGGTCGATTTCCCTGCTATGGAACGGGATCGTCTGCACTGGTGGTATGGCGACGGGATTGTTGAGGAATATCTCAGCAAGAACGACGACAGCGAGACGAACTGGTCCTTCCTCGATGGACCGATCACCGCCAACAACCCGATGGGCGTCCATCACGCCTGGGGCCGCACCTACAAAGACCTCTGGGTGCGCTACCACACGATGCTCGGTCACCGGCAGCGCTACCAGAACGGCTTCGATTGCCAGGGACTCTGGGTCGAGGTCGAGGTCGAGCGCGAGCTGGGCTTCACCTCGAAGCGCGACATCGAGGCGTACGGCATCGACAAGTTCGTCGAGAAGTGCAAGGAACGCGTCTACAAGTACGCCACGGTCATCACCGAGCAGACCAAGCGCCTCGGCAATTTCATGGACTGGGACAACTCGTACTACACGATGTCCGACGTCAACAACTACACGATCTGGAACTTCCTGAAGCAGGCCAACGAGAAGGGCCTGATCTACAAGGGCGACGACTCGATGCCCTGGTGCCCGCGCTGCGGCACCGGCCTCTCCGAGATGGAGATCGGCGAAGGGCTACACCGACCGCACCCACCGCTCGCTCTACGCCCTGCTGAAGCTAGACGACGAGGACGCATCGCTGCTGGTCTGGACGACGACGCCCTGGACGCTGCCTGCGAATGTCGCGGCGGCGGTGCATCCGGATCTGACCTACGTCAAGGTCGAACAGCACGGACAGATCTTCTACCTGGCTGACGAAGCCAAGCAGCACGCCCTGCGCGGCGATTTCACCGAACTGGGCAAGGTCAAAGGAACCGACCTGATCGGCAGAAGCTACACCGGCTTCTACGATCATCTGCCTGCAAATGCGGATGTGCGCCACCGGGTCATCTCCTGGGATGATGTCGCGGCCGACGAGGGCAGCGGCATCGTGCACATCGCACCGGGCTGTGGCCGCGAGGACTACGGTCTCTCCAAGGAATACGATCTCCAGGTCATCGCGCCAATCGACGAGCTAGGCCATTTCTACGATGGCTTCGATTTCCTCAGCGGCATGTACGCCCACGACGTCGCCGGCCCGGTCATCAACGACCTGCGCGAGCGTGGCCTGCTGCTCTACGACCACGACTACACCCACCGCTACGCGACCTGCTGGCGCTGCAAGACCGATGTCGTCTTCCGCGTCGTCGACGAGTGGTACATCTCGATGGAACCGCTGCGCGAACGGCTGATGGAGATCACCCGCGATATCCGCTGGATCCCCGAGTTCGGCGAAGAGCGCGAGATCGACTGGCTGCGCAACATGGACGACTGGATGATCTCGAAGAAGCGCTACTGGGGCCTCGCTCTTCCTATCTATGAGTGCGAGGAGTGCGGCGAGTTCGAGATCATCGGCTCGAAGGAAGAGCTCAAGAAGCGGGCAATCTCGGGTTGGGACGAATTCGAGGGCAACTCGCCCCACCGTCCCTGGGTCGACTCGGTCACGATCCAGTGCTCGACCTGCGACGCCGAGGTGAGTCGGATCAAGGATGTCGGCAACCCCTGGCTCGATGCCGGGGCCGTGCCCTTCAGCACGATGTTCTACACCGAGAACCAGGACGAGTGGAAGCAGTGGTTCCCGGCCGACTTCATCACCGAGTCCTTCCCGGGCCAGTTCCGCAACTGGTTCTACTCGATGCTGGCCCAGAGCGTCGTCATCGCCGACGAAGCGCCCTATCTGACCTGCCTCGGCCACGGCCTGGTGCGTGACGAGCATGGCCGCGAGATGCACAAGAGCTGGGGCAACTCGATCCCCTTCGACGAGGCTGCCGACCGCATGGGCTCGGATGTCATGCGCTGGCTCTACCTGCGCCACACGCCCTGGATCAACGTCAACTTCGGCTACGGCACCGGCGACGAAGTCCGGCGGCAGGTCATCATCCCGATCTGGAACTCCTACGCCTTCTTCGCCAACTACGCCGCCCTCGACGGCTTCGATCCGACGCTGCCCGAAAATCAAGTCCCGCTGGCCGAGCGCACGTTGCTCGACCGCTGGATCATCTCGCGCTTGCAGGGCACGATCGCCGAAGTACGCGCCGGGCTGGACGACTACGATCCGGTCCGGGCGACGAAGGCCATCGAGACTTTCGCTATCGAAGAGCTGTCCAACTGGTATATCCGCCGCAACCGCCGCCGTTTCTGGAAGACAGAAGCCGACCGCGATAAGGCCGCCGCATACCAGACGCTCTACGAGGTGCTGGTCGATCTGGCCAAGCTGATGGCGCCTTTCACGCCCTTCCTGACCGAGGAGATGTATCAGAACCTCGTCGTCGCGGTACACCCGGAAGCGCCGCGCTCGATCCATCTGAACGACTACCCGGAGGCGGACACCGCGAAGATCGACGCAAGCTCTCGACCGCGACATGGCGGCGCTACTGCGCGTCACCAACCTCGGCCGTGCCGCCCGCAACAAGGCCAACGTCAAGGTCCGCCAGCCGCTCGCGACGCTCTACATCTGGTCGCGCAACGGTGAGTTCCGGCAGGGTGTCGATTCGCTCCAGGAGCAGCTGCTTGATGAGTTGAACGTCAAGAGCATCGCCTGGATCGACGATCCGGCCGAGTACGCCGAGTACCAGGTGAAACCCAACTTCGCGGTGCTGGGTCCGAAATACGGCAAGCAGATGAATGCCCTGCGTGGCGCGATCATGCAGCTCGATCCAACCGAAGCTGCGGCGACATTCCGATCAGGCGGCAACGTGACCGTTTCGCTCGATGGTGAAACCGTTGAATTGACCGACGAGGAAGTGCTGGTCGATGTGGCCGAGCGTGAGGGCTTCAACGTCGCAGAAGATGGCGACATCCTGGCCGCGCTCGACACGACGTTGACCCACGAATTGATGCTGGAGGGCATGGCCCGCGACTTCGTCCGTGGCGTCCAGGATCTGCGGAAGCAGGCTGGCTTGCAGATCGAGGACACGATCAAGCTCGTCTACAGCGCGACCGGCGACGAAGCCGAGGCGATCAAAGCCCACGCCGACTACATCAAAGCCGAAACGCTCGCCGAAGAGCTCGTCGCCGGCGACGCCGAGGACAGCGCCCACCACGACGACGTCAAGCTCGGCAACCACGTCGCCTACGCCGGGTTGACGCGGGTCGGGTCGCTGCCGGACAAGCGGTAGCAATGGCGTTGGCTTGTCAGAGTCGAGGGTGGCAGATACCCAGAGTGTGATGACTAGGTCCTGGAGGCGATCAATGATTTACCGCCTCCGAACGGTATCCGCTTAAATGCATCGAATGGGCAGAAGAAATGGCATCAGAAATTCGGCAGATCGTGCTCGAAGCTCCGTCCGGCAGCCCCCCAGGAGTCGGACTCTGGATTGCGGCACTCGAAGATGGTCGTAGGCGGACGATGGAAGCGCTGGAGCGAGTCGGCCCAGAGTTGGTTGACGCTCAGGCGCCCTCCCACCGGCACACAATCGGGACATTGCTTTATCACATCGCCTTAATCGAAGCTGACTGGCTCTATGTCGAAATCCGCGAGGAAGAATATCCTGATGAGATCGTCGAGATGTTTCCCTGGGACGTCCGGGACGAGCAGCGGAATCTGACGGCGGTAATGGGAGCCTCGCTTGATGAGCACCTGGAACGGCTCAGACGAGTCCGCGAACTCCTCATCGAAACGCTAATGGAACTCTCGGATGATGAGTTCAAGGCAGCCCGCACGATCCCCGACGCAGTCGTCTCAACCGCCTGGGTCGTCCATCATCTGCAGCAGCACGAAGCCGAGCACCGCGGCGAGATCGGACAGATATTGGATGCCCTCGAATGGGGTGGCGAACGTTGAAGAAGCGAGTCGCCACAGTTTCTTTCTTCCATGAGACGAACACCTTTGCCCTCGAACAAAACACCGCTCCTGACGCCGAACTTCATCTCGGGCGTGAGATGATCGACCAGACTCATCCAAGAAGCTATCTGGGCGGATTTCTGGAAGGCGTCGAGCGGTCCGATATCGAGATCGTGCCTGTGGCTGACGTGCGCTTCATCCATAACGGCTTGATCAGCGCCGAGATGTTCGAGCACTATCGCGACCTCATCGTCGATAGACCTGCGCAATGCCGGGCCGCTCGACGGTGTCTACTTCGCCCTGCATGGCGCAATGGCGGCAGACGATCCGTATACCGACGCCGAAGGGAACCTGCTCCAGGGGGCACGCGAGGTAGTAGGAAGCGGCGTGCCGCTCGTCGCGACGTATGACTTTCACGGCATCATGACCCACGACGAAGTTGCGCTGCTGTCGGGAGCGTTCCCGAACAACACCAACCCGCACGTCGATAGCTACGAGTGCGGACTTGAAGCAGGCGCAGTGCATGCTGCGGATTCTCGACGGCGAGATCAACCCGGTGACGAAGCTGGTGCATGTGCCAATCATTGGGCCGAACATCGGCCAGAGCACCTGGTCGCACGACGCCGCCGAGGAAGAGATGCTGCCGCTCTACCAGCTCAACCTGATTCGCGAGGCAGTCGAGGACACTCCCGGCGTCATCGATGTGACGATCCTCGGCGGCTACGGCTATGCCGATACCCCTGAAGCCAGTATGTCGGTCATCGCGACGACCGATGGCGACCCGGAACTGGCCGAACGGCTGGCCAAAGAGATGGCCGAGCGTGTCTGGGCAAAGCGCCACGAGATCCTCTCCGTCCGGCCGATCTACCCGATCGATGAGGGCGTGAAACTGGCTATCGAGAGCGACGAGGAGAAGCCGGTCGTGCTGGTCGATCTCGGTGACGATCCGGGAAGTTCGACGCCCTCCGACAGTCCGGCGGTGCTGGAGAGCTTGATCCGTCAAGGCGCGCGGGATGTCGTCATCACGATTCGTGACGCCAACGTCGTGGATGCAGCCATCGCAGCCGGTGTCGGCGCAACGCTCGAGATGGAAGTCGGTGCAAGCATCGATCAGCGTTTCTACGGGCCGATCACGATCAAAGGCAGAGTCAAGACCATCGACGACGGCCAGTACATGATCTGTGGCCCAACCCACGGCGGTTGGGGCAAGGAAATCACCCGCGAAGCCTGGCGCGAAGCCGACGCCGGGATGCGCGTTGTCCTACGCCTGGAAAACAAGATCGATGTGATCTTCACCCGGCAACACACACGGAATGACCGGGACTTCATGAAGAGTGCCGGCATCGTCTTCGACGAGAAGAAGATCATCGTCGTCAAGTCGAATCAGGCCCACCGCGCCTCACTACGCCCGATCGTCTCGAAGATCATCGAACTCGCTACGCCGGGCGCCAGCACCGTCGACTATGAGAGCCTGCCCTTCCGGCATCTTCAGCGACCGCTCTGGCCAATCGATCAGGATTTCGACTGGTCTTCCTGAATCCGGAAGAACCGGGCAACCAGCGATACGCCAGCTCAATCTTCCAGTATCTCCACGACTCGCTCTATCTCATCGACCGTGTTGTAGTAGTGCGGTGAGACGCGGATACCGCCAGCACGCAAGCTCACCCGGATCGAAGCTTCGTCGAGCCGCTCGAAGAGTTCTTCGGACGGACGTTTTGGATCGCGGAAGGTAACGATTCCTGACTTCTCGCCATCGCCGCGTGGGCTGGTGACCTCATAACCTTTCGCGTGCAGGCGCTCGACCAGCCGGTCTGTCAATGACAGGATGTACCGCTCGATGAGATCGATACCAGCCTCGTTGATCTGTTCGAGCCGGGCAGTCAGGCCGAACATCCCGGCTGCGTTCTCGGTCCCTGGTTCGAAGCGCCGCGCGTCCGGTAGGAAATCGAGCTCGCGCCGGAATTCGAATGGATCGTTGACACTCAGCCAGCCGACGCTCGTCACTGACACTCGCTCGAAAGCACGATCCGACAGGGCCATGAAACCGACTCCGAGTGGACCCAGCATCCACTTGTGAGCACTAACGACCAGGACATCGACACCAGTCGCCGCGATATCAAGATCGATCGCCCCGATTGACTGGGTGCCATCGACGACCAGCAGCGCGTCATGGCGCCTGCAGATCTCGGCGAACGACGCGAGATCAGATCGAAAACCGTTGTAGAACTGGACGTGACTGAGCGTGACGACTTGCGTGCGTTCGTCGACGAGTGACTCCAGCTGCTCCGGCAAGAGCCGCCCGCCTGTCGCTGGAAACTCACGCAATTCGACGCCGCGTGAGCTCAGCCCCGACCAGATCAGGTAGTTGGATGGAAATTCAAGCTCCGGAACGATGACATTGTCACCCGCTCGCCACGGCAACCCATTGGCAACAAGCGATAAACCGTGAGACGTATTCTGGATGTATGCAATCCGCTCCGGCCGTGCCCCGACCAACTGCGCTGCAAGATCGCGTCCTCGCTGGTAGATTGGTGCCGATATCGCGCTGGCACGATCAGGCTGTTCCAGGTGAAGATGAGTGCGTTCAATGACCGCCTGCTGGACCTGTCGCGAGATCGGTCCAACGGCAGCGTGGTTCAGATAGGTGCAATGCTCGACAACCGGGAACTCCGATCGGATGGCTATGATGTCCAAATCAGTCACGGTATCCCTCGATCTCGGATAAGGTCGGATGCCACACTCCCGATAGAGAAGTGCTCCAGCCTAGCGCATCGGTTCTATATTTCGTTGTGGAGTGGAAGGCAGTCTTCGGATGAAGGTCAACAACATTCGATTCCAAGCGGATGCAGTGCTGCAGCTCCAAGAACTTGCAGAAGCGCGAGCAGCCAGCGGGAGGCCAGTCTACCCGCTTGTATTGGGCGAGTCGGACCTGCCAACCCCAAGGCACATCGTCGAAGCTGGTATGGCAGCGCTCGCGGAGGGTCGCACGAAGTACGCACCGGGTCGAGGGACGCCAGAGTTGCTCGACGCGATCGCACGCAAGCTGGAGCGCGAGAACGGTCTGACAGTCGATCCCAAGCGCGAACTGTTCGTCACGAATGGCAGCGCGATGGGCATTCTGTTGGCGCTCCAGGCTGTTACCCAACCAGGTGACGAAGTCATCGTCAGCGACCCGACCTATGGGCCCTTCATTGACGCGATACGGGTCGTTGGCGCAGAGCCGCGCTTTGCACCACTCCAACTCGTCGATGGCCAGTTGCGCTGGGACTCCGCTAGCTATCGAAGGCGCGATCTCCGCACGCACCCGCGCCATCCTGATCAACACGCCCTCTGCGCCAAGTGGAGCAGTCATGGGCGCGAACGAGCTGAGGGAAATCGGTGAGATTGCTGTCAATCACGACTTGAAGATTATCTCCGACGAAGTCTTCGAGCACCTGACCTACGAACCGCACCGGCACCTCAGCATCGCGGCGCTCGACCCGGCTTTTGCAGCACGAACGATCAGCGTCTTCAGCTTTTCGAAGAGTTACCGGATGACCGGCTGGCGCCTCGGCTACAACGTCGCCTCGCAGGAAGTCATCGAACGCTTCGAGAGACTGTCGATGGCGACCGGGCGGCTTGCCGCGCCTTTCGTCCAGGCGGCCGGTGTTGCGGCGCTGACCGGACCGCAGGATTGCATCGAGGCGCAACAGCAAATCTACGCTGAGCGGCTGACGGCGGTTGAGGAGCAGCTGTCTACCATTGCTGAACTGCAGTGGCTGCGACCCGACGGCGCCTTCTACGTCTACCTCGACTGCCGCGCTTTTGGGAGCGATAGCCGGGCGCTCGCCGAGCGGATCTTGCACGAAAGCGGGGTCGTCCTGACGCCCGGGACCTTTTATGGCCAGGCAGGTCAGGGTTGGTTGCGACTCTCATTTGCAGGCCCGCTCGACACAACGTTGACCGGAATCGAGCGATTGGCAACCGCATTGATGCGCCGAGCAAGCTCGATCAACTAAACTGCTCACGTCCACCGCGTCTGATGTTCCATAGCATGTGGTTCACGATCACCTTGTGCCGCGGCCGGATTGGCGTGCGAAGGGTAGAACTTTTAGTGAACGTCGATGAGAGTCGATGGCTCAACCCACCTCTACCGAAACTCTACGGCCGGGCCGCAGAATTTTCGATCTTAACGACAGCATCTCGCGGGGCTCGGGACCGGTGAGGGCGGCATGCTGCTCGCCAGTGGTGAAGCTGGCATCGGAAAGACGGCCCTGGTCGAGCACCTCAAGCAGGAGGCAGCTGGCTACGACATCCGCATCCTGACCGGAACGTGCTATGACCTGCCCCCAACCGCGCCGTATGCGCTCTGGCTCGACATCTTCGAAACCATCTCGCAGCGCGCATTCGATGCTCAACAACTGGCTCGCATCTTTAGCGACTTGAGCAGGAATGGTCCACCTCTACTCCTCGTGCTTGAAGACCTGCATTGGGCCGACCCCGAAAGCCTTCTGTTGCTCCGCAACCTGGGTCGCGAGATACGCGGTGAAGCCATCCTGATCGTCGCGACGCATCGCGATGATGAAGTCGCCACCGAACTTCCCCTGGCGCAGGTCTTGCCCCATCTCGTGCGCGAATCGCAGGCAGAACGGCTCCATCTCAAACCGCTGGACCAGCATGCCGTTCGAGCACTACTCATTGATCGATATGGTTTATCAGAGCGTCATACGAGGCGGCTGGTGGATGAGCTACTCGTGCGGAGCGAGGGCAACCCGTTCTTCATCCGCGAGATACTCCACCTGTTAGAGGATGAGGGCGTACTGATACGGGAATCCAATGGCTGGCATCTCGGTGATATCCGCCAGCCCGCTGTCCCGGCAATCCTGCAATCGATGATGGAGCGCCGATTGCTCCCACTCGATCCGGAAGTGCGCAGGCTACTCGAGTTTGCCGCCGTCATCGGCACAGAGATATCAGTACGACTGTGGCAAGTTGTCGCTGAAGTAACCGACGAGCAACTGGATCAGACGATTCTGGCTGCGGCCGAAGCGGGAATTCTCACCGAATCGAGTCGCGACGGCTATCTCTACTTTGTGCATGCACTGATGGGGGAAGCACTGCTTCAGCGCCTTCCCATCTCGCTACGCCAGCGGAGGCACCAGCGTATCGCCGAACTGCTGCTGAAAGAGTCCGATCCCGGGCCGGACGCCGTCGCCAGACACCTTCTTCTGGCTGAAGATCCGCGCGCCGCCGGCTGGCTCATCCGCGCTGGACGGGAGGCATCGTCGATTGGCGCACACCAGGTCGCTGCTGAACGCTTCGAGCGCGCTATCCCGCTCCTCGGATCTGGCGTCGCGAGCGCCAACGAACGCGGCTGGCTACTCTGCGAGCTGGCCGAAGCGCGTCGCTATAGTGACACGTATCAAGCTTTGCGCTGCGCGGAGCAAGCTATTAGTATCGCCGTCGACGCATCAAGCTCAGACCAGGCTCTCGCCGTACTGGCGCGGCTGATTCACGCACGCATACGAGGCTTTCGCGATGAAGCGGCGCTTGATGCACTACGAGCTGCCATGGCCGAGTATGATGCGCTCCCACCCGACGAACAGATCCGCATTGCCGAGAGCCCTCTCCACTATGTGACGAATCTGGGCACATACGCCCAGTGGCTCGCCATCCACGGTCGCTACACTGACGCGCTCACAGTTGCCGATCGATACCTCAACCAATCGCACAATGACGCGAACGACCAGCAGACGATCGGACATGCATGGTACGCCGCTGCGCTATCCAACGCCGCGCTGGGGCAGCCAGAACGCGCCCGGACCGCCTTCGCACGGGCGCGTTCCCGCTACAGTGAAGCGCAGAACCCGCACATGCTCGGGATGATGCTCGATTGGGAACTCGACACCGTCGTATGCATCTATGCCGCCGATCAACCCGCCGAACGAGTATCTGTCATCCAGGAACTGCACCAGCTCGACCAGAACACGATCTCCGCCGCGCAGCAATTCTCAGCCGACCTGCTCGACGGGCGCTGGGCCGAAGTACGCGCCACAGCTGAGGCGACTTCGGGGCTCGATGCGCTCAAAATCTTTCGCGCCCGGGTGCTGAGCGAACTGGATTGGCGCCAGGGCTTTGCGGAGCGCTCCTGGCAGCACATCCACCAGATCTTTCAGGAGGGTCCAGCGACAGAACCAGGCAGGCGACTGTTCCATAATCTTCTCAACATCCAGCATATCGCGGCTGAACTGGCGCTCGATGCAGACGAGCCCCAGATAGCGTTGAGTTGGATCGAAGCAAGCGAGCGTTGGCTGGACTGGAGTGGGAACACGGCTTGGAGACCCCGCATACAGCTCCTGCGCGCCAGGTGTGCTGAGATGGCGGGAGATCGTGACGAGGCTCGCCGTCTCGCCTATGCAGCTTTCGAGCTCTCATCCAGCCCCCGCCAAGCGCTCCTCTTGATCGAGTCTCAGCTCATCCTCGGGCGACTCTCGATGACGTCCGGGCAGAGCGATGACGCTGGGAAAAGATTCGCAGCAGCCGAGGTGCTAGCCGAGCAATGTTCTGCGCCCTGGGAAATCGCGCGTTGCAAGATCGCACAGGCACAGCATTGCATCGCAAGCGGCGAACTTGATGCGGCGCGACCGTTCCTCGATGCCGCCCACGCAATCGCGCTTCGCCTGGAAGCGCACCCGCTGATCGAGCAGATTGACGCGCTGCTTGCGAACGACTCCATGGCAGTTGCAGTGACAACCGCGCCAGCTGGGCTCAGCCGGCGCGAGGTTGAAGTCCTGGGGCTCGTCGCCCAGGGACACAGCAATGCCAGTGTCGCCGACAAGCTGTTCATCAGTCCACGCACCGTCGAGCAACATCTCCGCCGCATTTATCCCAAAATCGGCGTGCGCTCGCGTACAGGCGCGACGCGTTTCGCGATAGAGCACGACATCAGCTAACAAGCAACTCTCGTATTACGGGTTAACACGCAATTCCGCCCCGGGCTCAAGATTGCGTGGAACGGACGATGCGTTGCATCTGCCTCTTGTCTACGCTGTTGAAGACGAGAACCACGAACAATCGCAACCTGCTGGAGATTGAGAATGGGGGCGACACTGAGTGGAAGCTCGCGGGTTTGCGCTGCCAGTACAGTCGGGGAAAACCAAACTTGTCCTCGCAACGCTAGACGCGATGAACGGCCCTCGCCGGACGGGCTATGAGCAGGCAATGGCGCGAGCCGACATCGCACGAGCGGTCTGGTATCTGAGTGTTTTCCCCCGCGGAACGTATCTGGTTGTCCATTTGGATGCAGCCGATTCGGAGGTAAGCATCAATCGATTGGCCTTTGACAACAGTGACTTTTCCTGCTGGCTCAGGCAGCAGTTGGCCGAAATCTCTGGGATAGTCGCTGATCGCGTGCTGAACGGCGGCTTGCAACTCATCTCGCAAGCTGCGTTTCCCAACGATCTTCAGCCAGCCGAGAGCCTGGTTGAAACTCTGTGAACACGTTTGAACCAGAAAGGACATTGAGAATGGTGCAGCAACTGGCAAGGAAGCACGTGTCGATCCGACTCGCGCACATCCTGTTCGTCATACTGATCGCCTGCGGAGCCTTCGGCGCCGGCATGCTCTTGCGCCCCTGGGGCGGCTCGGCAGCACCTGGCGGCGATATCAGCGCCTGTGTCAACAAATACACCGGGGCCGTTCGTATGAGCCCCAACGGTGCGACGACCTGCAATGCGAATGAGTCGACGGTGGCATGGCCAGCAATTGACACGGACACGGTTGGGCTCCACAATCACTATCTGGCGCACGGCTCATACCACGTTCCTGGCTCTCTACATCGGAACGAATTACTTCGCTGTTTGCGATCCTGGAGATATTGCGACTGGCGGTGGATATAGGAGGTTATTGACACAACGCTACAGATCACTGCAAGTGCGCCGGCGATATATTGCCGACGATGCGTGCACGGCATGGGCAGTTCACGTGACAAACCCAAGTAACACAGCCCAAAATGTGCATGTTTATGCCCTTTGCGCGACCCCGGAAGGATAGCTCCCACTTCCTCCACCGATGGGCTCGGTTGGGGTCGTCAGGCGCCTACAACCCCAACGCTTTTGGCGTGATTTATAGAATCCGGGTACGCTGCGCTCTGCGATAGTTGAATATGACACGGGCAGGCTTGATGTGGCCGACACATCTCTATGGGTATGCACAGGAGGAAGATCAATGCGCCGAGGAATTGAAAAGGCATCTCGCTCCAGATTCGTCCTCATCGGGCTCGTCGTGACGTTGCAAGTCACGCTCACCGTGGCAGTCGTCGCGGCCTTCCAGTATTACGATACGAATGCTGCTCCCGCAAATATCAGCGCCTGCGTCAACAAATACACCGGAGCCGTCCGGATGAACTCCACTGGCACGACGACGTGCAATGCGAACGAGTCGACGGTAAGTTGGTCGGCCGTTGACACGAATACTGATACGCATGGTGTTGGTACGGTGTACGGCCACAGTACTCTCGCTACTTCAATCGACGCCGGTGCAACAGAAATCTTGACGGTGACGTGCGATGCCGGCGATGTCGCAACCGGTGGAGGATTCAATGGCGAGGAAGACAGCGGAATGCAGTTTACGTCTAGTGCCCCATTAGGTGGCCAAGACATATGGAGCGTTGAAGTCACAAATCCCGACGCTGTCAGCCATTTTGCGGCTGCCTACGTGATATGCGCTACACCCTGATGTTGTGATCTACGACTCTTAGCGAGCGTGCAGAGGAGGGCAAGGCATCTTGCCCCAGTCGTGAGTTGAGTACTTTCCACGATTCCGAAATCGTCACAGAACCGGCATCATTCGATCAGGCTGGTGCCGGTTCTGACTATCCGCTGCCAGATTTCAATAAAGCCACTCTGGACATTAGAGCAAGCTATATCGAAATCTACGGTCGGGCATCCTCTCTTATCGCCGAAGCATTTGCCTTACAGCTGTCTCGCCTCAACTAACTGCCATGGCGGCGCATGAGAACTGCCAGTAGAATCACTTTGTCGATAGCTTCAATTTCAGATTTATGGCGATAGGAGAATATGATGTTCGCTCGACCGACGATTCAGAACCATAAACACTTGGTTCATGCGCTGCTCGTTTGCATCGGACTGTTGCTGCTTGTCTCGGGCATTGCAATCGGTCTCATTATCCGCCAGTTCACTGCTGAAGCCGCTCCCGCCAATGTCAGTGCCTGTGTCAACAAATACACTGGCGCAGTCCGGATGAGTCCGAACGGAGTGACGACCTGCAATGCGAATGAGTCGCCGGTGAGCTGGTCGGCGGTTGACACCGACACACATGGTGTGGGGGAAACGATAAATGCTCCAGTCCGTTCTGACCATCCCAGCACACGATCAGCTTGAGACACAGCTGAACTGCCCGGTCGGGTATGTCGTAACTGGCGGCGGATTCGCGAACAACGGCGGGACAAAATAGTCCTCTTCACGAACAGTATCCGTACAGTCGACGGGCACTGGCTGGTATGTGGAAGCCTAACAATCCAAACGCTACTCTCGGAAGACATTGGAATCTGGATCGTGTGCGCGCATACCCTAACGCGCGTACGGCCGCCATCGAGGTCCTGTTTTAGAAGAGCAGCCGACATCTCCGATCTTCCGCGGTGACATATCGATGCCACTGGATCGACGATGAAGATGATGCCAGCAGCACCTCAGGAACACGCTGGTATCATCTTCATTCTCGCCAACATCCGGTTCGTCCGGATCTTCCACCGGTTGCTACGATGGCCGGATGAAGACTCGCGTTGCCAGGCCGCCTGAATCGACCCAACAAGAGCCACCCAACGACGCGCCTTCGGATGAGCTCCAGATCGGCGTCCTTGCCCCACTGGCGCTGACATCATTCGTCGGTCTGCTTAACGGCTTCGCGCTCGGCCCCTTCCTACCGTCCATCAGCGACGACATCGGCGTTGGGGTGCCGGTCCTCGGGCAAGTCGCGACGCTGACCTTTCTCATGACGGCGCTCGGCGGGCTGTTCGTCGGTCCGCTGGCTGACCATCTCGGGCATCGCCGGATGATTCTGGCGGGACTGCTCGCGACGATCATCAGCGCCATTGGAACAGCACTGGCGCCGGGCTTCACCGTACTTCTCATCACCCGCGTGATCGGTGGCGTTGGAGGCTCGATTGCCTCGGGAGTCCCGCTGGCGGTAGCAGGCTCTCGCTTTGTCGGGGATGCGCGTCGCAGAGCTTTGAGCATCATCACCGCGACGGTTGCCGCCGGAGCTGTCGTCGGCGCGCCGCTCCTGACATCGATCGGCGCATTCTTCTCGTGGCGCATCGCCTTCAGCTTCGTCGCAGCAATTGGCGTTCTGTCATTGATCGGCTTTGCTTTCACATTTCCCAGTGGCCGACAGCGGGACAGCACCCTGCGCCCGTCGTTCGGCAGCTTGCTACGTGCCTATCAGCCGCTGGTCGAAGATCGCACGATGGTTCTGCTCTATAGCGCCGCGCTCTTGCAAGCCATCGCCTGGACCGGACCGTTCACCTATCTCGGCGCGTTCTTCGAAGAACAACTGGGTTTCTCAACGCGAGAAATCGGCTATGGCTACATGGCAACCGGAGGCGGATTCTTCATTGGCAGCCTGCTCGGTGGTGGCAGGCTACGAGGTGTTCCATTGGTCATCGTCTTTACGATTTCAACCACCTCGATCGGCGTCCTCTGGGCGACAATATTGACGGCTGGTGTTGGACCCTATCTGACAATCGCCATGCTTGCCACGCTAACGATGGTCGGCGGCATCGGGCGGGTGGCCTTCACGACGTTGCTGGCCAACGTCTCACCGGCCGGGTCGGCGACGACGATGGTGCTCAACTCATCGACGATCACTCTCGGGGCGGCATTCGGCAGTTTGCTCGGCGGTGCGTTGATCGGGTTTGGCGGTTTCCGGCTCCTGGGGCTCGGCCTGCCGGTCTTCGCCTTCTCCGCCGCGCTGATGCTCGTTTTCACCCACAGAAGATCGACTCAAACGGCAGGGCGCCCACTCGGCTAAGACAGGTGCAGGCGATCTACCATGAGCGCCGAGTTGCAACAGCCTGATACCATCTCGTGAGACAAAAGACAGTTAGTGAGAATCGGGGAAGCGGAGAATGACGGGCGCCGCCGCAAACAGTGATGGATACCGGCCGATCTCCGACTACGGGATCATCGGCGATACCCGAGGGCTGGCGCTGGTCAACAGCGAGGGCGGCATCGACTGGTGCGCCTTGCCCTTTATTGACAGCCCGCCCTTCTTTCTCAAGATTCTCGACAGCGACAAGGGCGGCAGTTTCCAGATCCGGCCTGCCGGGCAGTTCACCTGCGAGCGCCGCTATATCGACGACACGAATGTGTTGCGAACAATCTACAAAACGCCGACTGGCACCGTTGAATTGACCGACTGTTTTTCGGTTCCGAAGAGTGATGACCGCGAGGACGAACCGGCCCACGAGATCCTGCGGCTGGCCGAATGCACCCGCGGCACCGTCGAAATCCAGCTCGATTGCACGGTCACGCCGGACTATGCTCGCCGACAAGCAACGGCAAAGGTTCTCGGTCCCGGCACCGCACACTGGACCTACGACGGAGGCGAGGTCTGGATAACCGGCAACTGGCCGCTTGGAGAGACTGAGGACGCCGCCACAGTCGGCTGCCGCTGCACGATGCGAACTGGTGACCGCTTCTTCGCCGTGCTTTCCAACTCACGCCCTCCGGCGCCCGTTCCCGGCATGGTGCGCCTCCAGATCAACCAGGCCGTCAATTTCTGGCGGCATTGGGTTACGGAATGTCCCTATTTCGGGATGTACCGCGACATGGTCATCCGCAGCGCCCTGACGTTGAAGCTGCTGACCTTCCGGCCCACCGGCGCCATCGTTGCCGCGGCGACGACCTCGCTGCCCGAAGAGATCGGCGGCGAACGCAACTGGGACTATCGTTACACCTGGATTCGCGATGCGACGCTGACGCTCTGGTCTTTCGGATTGATCGGCTTCTATGACGAAGCGCATGATTTCATGCACTGGATTCAGGATCGCTTGCTTCAGCAACGAACGACGGCGGCTCCAGATCATGTACGGGATCCGGGGCGAGACCGACCTGACGGAAGAAACACTCGACCATCTCAGCGGCTACCGCAACTCGCAGCCCGGTCCGAATCGGCAATGGCGCCATGACCAGAAGCAGCTTGACATCTACGGAGAGATCTTCGACACCGCCTACCTCTTCTATGAGGTCTGGGACGGACTTGAGCGCTACAGCGATCACGGCGACGAAGCTCGACGGCGAAATGTGGACATGCGCTGCGCCGGCTGGCCGATGAGGTCTGCGATGTCTGGTACGAGAAGGACCAGGGTATCTGGGAGGTGCGCGGCGGCCCGCAACACTTCGTGCACTCCAAGGCTATGTGCTGGGTAGCTCTCCAGCGGGCGGTCCGGCTGGCGCGCAGCTTCAACCTGCCGGGCGATATCGAGCGCTGGGCCAAGATTCGCGACGAGATCAAAGCGACGACGCTCGAACGCGGCTACAACGACGAGATCGGAGCTTTTACCCAGGCCTATGACAGCTCCGCCCTCGATGCCAGCGCCCTGTTGTTGCCGATGGTCCACTTCATCAAAGGCGACGACCCCCGTATGGCCAGCACGGTTGACGCTATCCAGAAACACCTCACCCACAATGGGCTCGTCTACCGCTACCACGTTGACGACACCGACGACGGCGTTGCCGGGGGAGAAGGCACCTTCACGATCTGCTCCTTCTGGATGGTCGACAATCTGTCGTTCCTCGGGCGGATCGATGAGGCGCGCGATCTCTTCGCCAAGCTGATCAACTACTCCAACGACCTCGGTCTCTACTCTGAAGAAATCGATCCGAGAACCGGCGAATTCCTCGGCAATTTCCCGCAAGCCTTCACCCATATGGCCCTGATCAATGCCGCCGTCAATCTCGACAAGGCCGACCAGGAGTTGCAGGAAGGTGAAGACGGCAAGGTGCAGGTGGGGGTGCGGAGGAGGTAGAGGTAGACAGCCAGTTTGTAGGTTGTAGTACGTAGTTTGTAGTGAACAGCCGGGAAGCTCCCTCCCCGAGCCCCTCCCTTGAATGCAAGGAGAGGGGGATAAGAGATGGAGAAATACTGGCGAGAACCTATCTGGTCGGGAACAAACACCCCTCCCTTGGATTCGAGGGAGGGGACGGGGGAGGGAGCCTCTTAGATGCCTCGACAACAACTTGACTGACCAACTAACCGCCGACCGCGAGCGGATCATCGAGCTGGTCCAGCAGCTGATCCGGATTCCGAGCGAGAACCCGCCGGGGGACACGACCGAGCTATGCGCCTGGGTCGTCGACTACCTGGGCAAGCACGGCGTGGACTACGAGATCGTCGCGCCGGAGCCGACGATGCCGAACGTCATCGCGCATGTCGAGGGCAACGGGCCAGGGAAACACCTCGTCCTCAACGGCCACTTCGATGTCTTCCCGGCTGGCGACGCCGACGCCTGGACGGACGATCCACTTTCGGGTGTCGTGCGCGATGGGAAACTCTATGGGCGCGGGGCGAACGACATGAAGGCCGGCACCGCCGCCTCGATCCTGACCTTCCTCTATATGGCCGAGCGGCGCGAGCACTGGTCGGGGAAACTGACGCTAACACTCGTCTCGGATGAGGAGACCTTCGGCCCCTACGGCGCGCGCCATCTCGTCGAGCACCGGCCCGATGTCCTGGGCGATGCGCTGTTGAGCGGCGAGCCGAGCACACCCTATTTCGTGCGCTACGCCGAGAAGGGTCCGCTCTGGATCGAGTTGAACGTCCAGACTCCGGGCGGCCACGGCGGTTACCCGCAGACGAGCCCGAACGCGATCCTCATCGCCGGAGATGTGCTGCGCGATCTGCAGGAGCTGAACGAGATCGAGATCCGCGCGTCGGCAGCGGTACTGGCATCGGTTGAGGAGAGCCGCGAGCGGCTGGAAGAAATGTTCGGCCCCGGCACCGTCGATGTGCTAACCCATGTGACGGTCAGCGCTGGCGTCATCGAGGGCGGCGACAAGGTCAACATGATCGCTGCAAGCTGCCGGGTCGAGGTCGATATCCGCACCCCGGTCGGCGTCTCGACTGACGAGGTGCTGGCGAAAGTCGACGAGATCATCGCCCGCCACGAGGGCGCAAGCTACCGCATCATGAACCGCGCCGAATCCAACGCCTGCGACCCCGACCACGAGCTGGTCGCGATCATCCAGAACAACGCCGAAGCCGCCCGCGGCATCCGTCCGATGCCCTCACTCGGCCTCGGCGGCACCGACTGCCGCCTCTGGCGCTACCAGGGCATCCCGGCCTACGTCTACGGCCCGACCCCCTACGCCATGGGCGCACCCGACGAGCACGTCCTCATCGACGACCTCCTCGCCACCGTCCACGTCCATGCGCTGTCGGCCTTTGACTACTTGACCACTCCGGCTTGAAATGGATCAACTACGGTGCAACGAATGTTTCTGATTCGTTGGGAGCATCTGGGATTTCGAGGCCTTTTCTGCGACACCAGTACCGGTATGGCGTTTCCCCCGGAAGCATGTTTTTTCGAATGCTCAGGGCTATTGGCAGGATCGCTATGAAGATAATCAATTGCTCAGCAGCAGCGTAGAAATGATCGAGTGGATGTGTCGAAAAGAGCGCCAGCGGTATGAGCAGGAATCGAGATATCCAGGGCATTGGGAGGAACCAAAATATCAGTGCTGCGATGATCGTACCGATGCTGAGCAACCAGGCGATCGGTTCTGACTCACCCCATTTACTCAATGTCTCGAACACAACGAAAAGCACCAGTACCCAGATCACAAATGCAACGACCTCGATCTGGACGTTCGGGTACTGCTTCCATCCCAGTATCGGCTTTCCTATGAAGACCAACTCGAGCCCCATAAAGATCAGGACGGGCGTTGCAGACCAGATCACGGCTTCCCACCAACGAGTTGGGATGTTGTCTGGTCCGATGAGCGCGGGTCGATACTCTGAAACACTGAACAATTGAGCCAGCCCTATCGCGGAGATGCTGAAAATCAGAGAAAGGCCCAGGCTCGGCTTCTGGGGACTGCGTAAACTCATGTGTAAGGCGATCGGCGCTAGCACGAAGGCTGCGGTCAATAAGGTGGCCCACCACCAGTCGTAGGCCGCTGAGAAGTCACCAGAATGAACTCGGATAGAACGAAGAGAGAGGCGACGGCAGATATTGTCACGACCTCGCTTACGACGCGTCCTCTACTCATCCCTCCCTCCGGATCTCTGGTTCCGAGCCTCGATCGCTCGCCGCCAAAAGTCCACGCTTCCGATAGCGGCTGCTGGCGAGTTCGTAGAGGAAGACGAGGGCGATCAGGGTTGAGAGTTCGGAGGTTAGGTGGGTCTCGCCGCGGTCGACACGCAGCACCCAGGGTGACCAGACGAGCTGGACCCATGTGACGACGACCGTCGCGGGGATCAGGATGATTGCGACGCGCGGCAAACGGCTGTCCGGGCTGAGCGATACCGCCATTGCGGAGAGAAAGAGGATCGAGAGCATCAGACCGGTTAGCGCCAGGCCGGGCAATCCACGGGCGAGCGTCCAGACAAAGAGGACGGCAATAGTCAATGCCATCGAGCCAGTCATAACTTCGTAGCGCACACGCGCCAGCCCGTGCCACTCCATCAGCGGTTTGTAGGCGAAGAGGAGGTCGCGGATCAGGAAGAGCGTTGTTGCGATCAGCACATAGCGCAGGATCGCCCGCTCGACCGGCAGCGAGGGATCGACGACCGGCCCGCGCGCTTCGAAGGCCAGCGCCGTCGACCAGAGGACGATCGCTCCAGCCGAGACGACGCCGAAGAGCGCCACGCTCGGCCGCCAGCCAGCCGGCAGCCAGAGTTGCCCGCCGATACCCGCCACAAGCAAGGCGACGCCCATCAGCACCCCGACCCACCATGTCACCTGGAGGCCGGAATCGAGCAGCCAGATCGTTCCGAAGATCGCGCCGAGCAGGAGCAGCACCGTCGCAATTTCGATTACCAGGCGGACGATCAGCGGTCGCAACGGGGTCACCTGACGCACCGGCGGCGGCCTTCCATCGCGTCCCATTCGGTCATCCAACGGTAGAAGGCGAAGAAGCGCCGGATACCGTCGAGGAACGTTTCGAATGGAGCGGTTAGCACCTGACGCAATCGCATGGGATGTGTTTCGCTCACCAATCCAGACCTGGCCTATCGATGCAAATCGGTATTCACAATCAGAATATGACCCTGCACAATGGCTGGCAAGTGGCCGGTGGTACGGGATTTCCCTCACCCCCTAGCCCCCTCTCCCACTGCTTCGCAGGGGAGAGGGGGAACGGAACAAGGAGACAAGTGCGGTGATCCCTGCCTTACTCCCCTCTCCCCCGCTGGAGCGCAGCGGAAGCGTGTGGGAGAGGGGCCGGGGGTGAGGGAAACTCCCCGCTCTGCAATACTCACCACAAACCCACGAACGATCCGTTACCCGAACCTGGAGGATCACTATGCACCTGACGCGCCTGAGCCTTGGAATGTTCCTGCTGCTCGCCCTCCTCGCCGGATGCATCACTGGCGATGATGACGACGATACCGGGGATAGCGAGCAAACGCGCGCGATTGATGCGGCGACGAAGGTCTATGAGGAAGCTGTCGCCGACGGCGTCGATATGTCGAACGGCCCCTGCATCGCCGATGAACTGGAGGACGTGCCCGGCTGGTCCGTCGATGTCGCCCACGACCCACGCCAGGAGATCGACAACGACCCCGCCAACCAGTGCCAGGCCTACCGCGACGGTCGAACAACCCACTTCGTCGAACTTGATGAGAATGGGGAGTTGATTCGAGCCCGGTGAGTGAGGGATTAGGGACTAGGGATTAGGGATTAGTCGGACGTCAACACCGCTCTGTTGCCCCAGGAACCTGTCACCTATTCCCTACAACTAATCCCTCTTCCCTAATCCCTAACAATCCCTCGCCGAACCACATCCACCAAGCCCCACAACGCCTCCGCCTGCGGGCTGTCGGGGTCGGTGATGAGGACGGGGCGGCCGGTGTCGCCGGCGGCGGAGAGGGCGGGATCGAGCGGGATCTCGGCCAGAAGGGGTATTTCGGTCGAGATCGGGCGCTCGACGGTGGTGCGGTGGAAAATCTCGATCCGTTCACCGCAGTGGGGACACAGCAGGTAGCTCATGTTCTCGACCAGCCCCAGCACCGGGACATCGCTGCGTTGGAAGGCGCGCAGCGCGCGGGTGCTGTCAAGCCGGGCGAGATCCTGGGGTGTGACGACGAGGATCGCGCCATCGATTACGACTGACTTGAGCAGTGTGGCCTGTGGTTCGCTGGTGCCGGGCGGGAAATCGAGCAGCAGGACGTCAAGCTCGCCCCAGTCGACCATCGTCAGCAGATTACGGACTAGCCAGCCGACCGTCTCGACATTGTCGAGCATCGCCGTCTGGTCTTCGCCAACGAGTAGCCCAATCGACATAACCTTGACGCCGTAGCGTTCAAGCGGCGGCATGTTAGCCGAACTTGACGCGCCGAGGCCACTCGCAAGCGGAACGAACGCCGACCAGCCGCCGGCTGCCTCCCGACGACGTACGCCCATCATCAGCGGCACATTCGGCCCGTGCACGTCGGCATCCAGCAAACCCACCCGCAGGCCGCGCTCGGCCAGCCCAACAGCCAGGTTCACCGCAATCGTCGATTTCCCGACGCCACCCTTGCCGCTGGCGACGGCGATGACGTGTTTGACGTTATCGAGTTTGAGACGGTCCAAAGGGCCTCCTTCGGAGGTTAGGGAACAGGAAACAGGGAAGAGGTAACAGAGAAGCAGCCGGTTTGTAGGTCATAGGAAGTAGTTCATAGGAAAACCAGGGCGCCATACGGCTTCCACATCTTTCCCTATTCCCTGTAACCTGTTACCTATTCCCTACCTGCGCTAGCATCATAAGGAAACGATCAACGATTCTGAAAGGATTCTAATCTCTATGGCACATACTGTACGCTTCGGCCTTCGCTGCAGCCAGCATCACCGCGAATGGGCGGAGATCAAGGAATGGTTCCAGGCCGCCGACGACTGGGGGCTGGAGAGCGCCTGGGTCTTCGACCACATGATCCCGCTCAGCGATCCGCGCGACAACCCCAACCTCGAAGGCTGGACGCTGCTGGCCGGGCTGGCCGAAGCGACGAAGAAGGTCGAAATCGGCCCGATGGTCACCGGCATCACCTACCGCAACCCGGCCCTGCTACTGAAGAACGCGACGACGGTCGATCACATCTCGAACGGCCGGGCGCTCTTCGGCGTCGGCGCGGCCTGGTTCGGCGGCGAACACGAGATGTTCGGCTTCGACTTCCCACGCGCTGGCGATCGCGTCTCGATGCTCGAAGAATCGCTGCAGATCTTCAAGAGCCTCCAGTCTGAAGACCGCACGAACTTCGACGGCAAGTTCTATCAGATGAAGGAAGCGATCTTCGAACCCAAGCCGGTCCGCAATCCGATGCCGCTCGTCATCGGCGGTTCCCAGCCTCGGATGCTCGGGTTGATCGCCCGCTACGCCGACCAGTGGGACAACAACTTCAGTGATCCCGAGGAATACAAGGCGCCGGCTCGAGCGGATCAATAGCGTCTGCGAGCGAGATCGGCCGCGATCCGGCCGAGATTCGACGCTCGACGACCAAGGGAGAAACCTACCTGGTCGACAACAATGAGGATCAGATCGTCGAGGAGCTGCAGGCGCTACGCGATCTCGGCATCACCGACTTCCTCTTCCACGCCACGAGCGATATGGCCGTGATGCAGAACTTCGTCGAGAAGACCATCCCGGCACTACGCGAACGCTGGAGCTAGAACAATGCTTGGAGGACGGATCGGGCCGGTTTTGGCCGGTTGGAGAGAAGAACTCGGTTGGACCCAGGAAGAACTGGCCCACCGGGCCGGTATCAGCCGCGGCTATCTCTCGCGTCTCGAACGGGACGTGCCGGATCAGCCCGGCCTGACCGTCCTCAGCCGCGTCTGCGGCGCGATGGGCCACAGCTGGGCCGAGCTCTACCGCGACGCCGGGCTCAACCTGCCGGGCGACGTCACCCTGGCCGACATCGCCGAGGGCATCAACGATCCCGAACTGATGCTCTACCTGCGCCGCCTCCCGGAGCTCGACGCCCGCGACCGCGAAGTGCTGCGCGCCCTGCTGCGTTTCCTCTTCGAGCGCCACGCCGGAGAGAAAGAAGCGCGCCGCAACCCTGGTCAGCAACTGGCGTCTGCCGGCTGTTGAAGGCGGCGGCGAGAGGGTTGAGTAGAGAAGCGCTTCAGACCGAATGATAGACTCTGATTTCGACGACTACCCCTCGCCCGAAAGAGCGTAGATGTATGGATCGCAACACTACATTTGAGGAGATCCTGAAACTTGTGGAGCAACTCACTCCACTCGAAAAGGTTCGCCTCATCGAACGAGTAGCCCCAGACATCGAACGGGAATTAGCCACCGGAGAGCGTAAACCGAGCGTCTCGTTGTTGGGCACTCTCAAAGATCTTGGACCGGCGCCAACGACAGAAGAAATCGATGAATCGCGACGCGAGATGTTGGCAAATTTCCCGCGCGACGATATCTGATGCTTCGCGCTGTAGCTGATACGCATACGATTATCTGGTATCTCTATGATGATTCGCGTCTGTCAGCAAACGCTCGCTCCACGATTGAAGCAGCCGCGGCAAGCGGTGACCAAATAGGATTCTCGACCATCACCCTCGTCGAAGCTGTCTACCTCATGGAGAAGGGACGCATACTCC
Organism: uncultured Chloroflexia bacterium; assembly: GCA_963745675.1. Taxonomy (GTDB): domain Bacteria; phylum Chloroflexota; class Chloroflexia; order Thermomicrobiales; family CFX8; genus JAUIIK01. The sequence continues at coordinate 7,239 of CAVUYM010000008.1, read as the reverse complement.
CCGACACGTTCACGCAGCTGCTCGCGGCAGTGGATCAGCCTGATGCGGTTCTGTTGGAATTGCCACTCAACCGCGCTATCACTGCTGCGATGACACTCGTCGACCGACGTCTGGTTCCGGATATGCCGGATCGAATCATTGCTGCCACCGCACAGTACTACGCCACTCCCCTTATCAGTCGCGACCGACAGATAACAGCATCAGGACTATCCGTGATTTGGTGAAGGCAAACAGGTGACCATTGCCGGTCGTTTAGTGCCAATCGAGATTCGTTCGTCAAGCCGGTTGTCTCTCACCCTGACCAAACCTGACCTGCCCGACACAGTTTAGTGGACATAAGCGGCACCGGTTGATGCCGCTCTACTGTGACCCTGTCACGAGCGGAAGCTAGTCGCCGGTCTGGTCGTCGATCTCCGCCTCGGGGGCGTTGGTCTTGACCGACTCGATACCGTTCATGCAGCCAGCCTTGCTGGTATAGCCTTCACCACCGGTTGCGATCGTCTGGCCATTGCTGGCTTTGAGCCGCCAGCGGAACTCACCGCGTGCGTCCTTATAGACTTCGAATTTCGCTGCCATACGTGATTCTCCCTTCAAAACCTCTGAGCGGATTCTGGACTTTAGTTAATAATACGCGACATCAACATTGGAATTAGGAATCGAGAATAATAGAAACTCTAACGAGAAGTTGACAAATCTTATATGATTCTGTAATATCTCTATAGATAGAGGAGGCGATAATGACTGTACCTATAGAACACTGCATATCCTGTGGCGGACAGCTTGAAATTCGAGAGCTTCACTGCCGCGAATGTGACATTACAATTCGCGGCCGCTTTCCTATGGAAGGGCGTGGACCATTTGCCCGGCTGAGCGATGATCAGCTCGCATTTCTGCATCTCTTCGTCACGAGCCGTGGCAATATGTCAGATGTCGAGCGCAGCCTGGGCGTCAGCTACCCAACCGTACGCGCAAAGCTGGACGATTTGATCGCCGCACTTGAGCCGGGCGAGGGCCCGCCCACACCGGCATCGTCCCCGACGCTGAGCCGGGAAGAAGTGATGGCGCGCGTCTCAAGCGGCGAACTGAACGTCGACGAGGCCATGGAGCTGCTCTCTTCCTTACCAGCCAATAACGACTAGGAACCTACTGTGTCCCTCCACTCGCAACCTTCTGCTATCCAGGAGATGCCCTTCGACGATCTGGCTGGCATCGAAATACGGGCAGCGCGGCTCGACATAGTAGTGGAAGGTGACGCCGAGTTGACCGGCGTCGCCCGGCTGATGGTCGAACCCGGCAGCGGCGCACCTACGCTCACAATGCGCGGCTCGCGCCTGATCGTCAGCCAGGAAGGACGTTATCGCGGCATGTCAGCGCCCGTCCTGAAGCTTCCGACGAGCGATCTACCCACAATTGTCTCGAATATCTCGCGTGGCAACCTGACATTTGAAAATATCTCAGCATCGATGGCAATCAATCTCGAAAGTGGGAATCTGCACATTAGCGGCGGTGACGGCGATGTGGCCGTCAATGTCTCAAGCGGCGATACAGTGATTCGCCAGCGAGAAGGAAATATTGCTTGCCGCTCGAGCAGCGGCAATATGGCTCTAACGAGATGCCGGGGCAACATCGCCATTGATATCAGCAAGGGTGATATCGACCTTCAGGACTGTAAAGGTGATCTCTCCTTGCGGTTGGAAAAAGGCGATGTTTCGAATGTCCGACCGCTCGAACAGAATCTCCGCATTGCGGGATCAAAGAGCGATATTCGCATCCAGGGAGGCAGCGCTCTTAACCGCCGATATCGACGTCGCCCGCGGTGATATCAAGCTCCACCGCCCGGCTACTCTTCACCGAACCGGCCGAACCGCAAGACGAGCCCGATGTTTTGCTGGGCGAGGTTGAAGAAGCGATCGACGAAGTCGTCGAAGCGCTGGACGAAGAGGTCCGCTTCAACCTCGGCAGCGTTGAATTTATCGCCGGCGAGTCAGGCGTTCGCGTGAGCACCGGAGGGACCGAGCGCTTCGTAGCGGGTCCCGAAGGGGTTCGATTCCGGCGAGCGGATGGCTCACTGATCTTCGCAGCAAGCGACCAGGGTTTACGCATGGGCGCATCCGAGCGGGGTGGCAAAGAACATTTCCGCTTCAAGACTGGCCGCGGCAGCATTATGCTCGATGTCGCCGAAGATCAGCCTGCACGCGTCGAACTCATCCTCAACCGTGGCGAAATCCAGAGCGATATCCCATTGGTTGAAGTAGGTCGTCCCGGTCCGCGCAGCTCCACCCGGCGCTATGTCGGGGTGAGCGACAGCTCGGAGACAGACCGCATCCTGCTGCGGGCACTCACCCAACGCGGCGATATCCACCTGCGCTTAGCCAAGCCACCGCGGGAAGCTACGCGCACCGACGGAATAAGCACCCGCGACCGGCAACGACGACAGATTTTGGAAGCGCTGTCACGAGGCAGAATCACAGCGAGCGAGGCTGACATCCTGTTGGCGGCGATGGAGCGCGAGTCGGGCTAAACAGCGGTTTCACTTTCACACCTGGTCGAACGAATTCTGGTCCAGCTGACGGGGAGGGGCTCCGCATGTCCGACATCAGCAACAATGATCGAACAAAGCGAAGCATCGCCCCCATCAGCAGCCGACCGGCTGGCTATCCCGGCCCTGGTCACAGCGACAACGATCTCCAATCTCGGGAACGGCATCACGAGTCTGGCGATCCCCTGGTTTGTCCTGGTCACGACCGGTAGCCCGGCTCGGACCGGCATCGCTGGAGCGCTCGTCGTCCTGGCAAACGTCCTCTCGAGCATGCTCGGCGGCGCGGTCGTCGACCGGCTGGGCCACAAGCGCGCCAGCATTTTCTCCGATCTGCTGAGCGGCATGACCGTCGCGATCATCCCCACTCTACATTTTCTGGACGTACTCCAATTCTGGCATCTGCTCGTGCTGATCTTCGCCGGAGCCGTCTTCGACGCGCCCGGCAGCGTCGCTCGCACCGCGCTGATTCCGCGACTTGCACGGCAGGCGAAGATGCCCACTGGAACGCGCGAATTCGGCAATGCAGTTCGCCGACCAGAGCAGCCGGACGCTGCTTGGACCAATCGCAGCCGGGTGTATTGATCGGGATGCTGGGCGCAGCCTCGGTGCTCTACATCGACGCAGCCACGTTCGCCTATCAATCCTGATCATCGGCATTCTCGTGCGCATTCCTTCCAGAGTCGCTTCGAGAGCAGATGCACCCGGGAAGCCTCAGAAAGCGAGCCACAAGAATCATTCATGGCGATCCGTGAAGGCGGGTTTCAGCTACGTTCTGCAAGATGATTTCCTGCGGCTGGTGATTCCAATCTCATTGCTTTACAACTTCGTGCTCTCACCGACGGTCGCAGTGGTTCTGCCGGTGCTCGCCGAGACGAATTCGATAGCGCCAGCGCGCTCGGGCTCATGATCGCCGCCTTCGGAGCCGGCGTGCTCGGAGTGTTTATCAAGCCGGTTGAAAAAATCGGCGGCGGCGCGGATGACGGATTTGCGGCGGCGTTGATGGACTTGATCCTCGACATCCGCCGCGAAGCCCGCGAAACCAAAAACTGGGGCGTCGCAGACAAAATTCGCGACAGTTTGTCGGCACTCAATGTCGTCGTCGAGGACCGCCCCGACGGCGTCAAATGGAGTAGGTCGTAACGGAGTGGCCAGTGGTCGGTGGCCAGTGGCCAGACAAAATCCAGCGCGTCCCCTCAGCCCCCGGCTCCGCCGGGGGCAATGGACGGAGCGACGGTGCGCAAACAAGGATTCCACTATGGATGGTGTTCCGACTCAGACGATTCCGCAGTTGGGCGAGCGGTATGTGGGGATCGATCCCGGGTTGCACCGTACCGGTTATGCCGTGTTGGAGCGTGGACTGCGCGAACCCCGTTTGCTCGAAGGGGGGGTGATTTCCTCAACGGTGGAAAACTCGCTGCATAAGCGTGTGCATGAGTTGAGTGCCGGCCTTCAGGAAGTGCTCGATGAATTCCAGCCCTGTTGCATGGCGATCGAGCAGATTTTTTCCACCGGCAAATATCCCAAACCGGCGCTGTTGATGGCCCACGCCCGGGGCGTGATCTTGTTGGCGGCCGCCGAGCGGAACATGCAGGTCGTGCATTACACGCCGACGCAGATCAAACGACTGCTGACCGGCAGCGGGCGGGCGTCGAAGGAGCAGATGCAGCACGCCATCAAAAACGAATTGCGACTGGATGCGATTCCCGAACCGAACGACGTCGCCGACGCGTCGGCCGTGGCGCTGTGCCATTATTACAGCAGCCGCATTTCGAACATCAACGCGTTGACGTGATCGCGAGCTACGGCTTACGGCGTATAAACGTCCAACGGCTCGTTCCCTCGTCCCAAGCGGCGGCAGGTATTTCTCGCCCCCTTCGCCGCGATATCGCCGCACCCAGTCGTCGTACAACTGCCGCTGTTGTTCGTCGCTCAAATCTCCGGCAGCGGCGCTGGTCAGCGCCTCTTGACGCAACGTGTAGAGCGTAATCGCCACGGAGACCGAGACATTGAGGCTTTGCGCGAATCCGACCATCGGGATCAAAAACCGCATGTCCGCCTGCGAATCGGCAAACTCGCTCGCGCCGGTATGTTCGTTGCCGAACACCAACGCCAACGGTTGCGACTCCAATTCCGGCAACAACAATTGCGGTCCCGGCGAGGGCGTCGTCGGAAAGTCCGCTGACGGCAATCACGAATCCATCGCGGCGCAGTTCCGCATACGCCTCCTCGATGGTCACGTGCGTGTGGATGTCGACGTGATGATGCGAACCGCCGCTGACCCGGCGATTCACGCGATAAGGGGTCTCCCCGACGACAACATGCAGCCGGTTGATGCCGAATGCGTCACACGTCCGCGTGACGGCTGTCGCGTTGTGCGGATCGTGGCAGTCCTCAACGACGACCGCGATCCGTCCGGTCCGCCGCAACAGCACTTGACGGTACCGCGCCGCTCGCTCGGGGGTCATTTGCTCATCGAGCGGATGCTCAGGGACGGGACTGGCCAAAATCGGCAGGTTGCGAACCGCATCGAGATTACGGCCGTTGGCAGCTTTGGGCATGATGTCATTCATTCCCGCTGAGCAAACGCAGTTTCGTAGTGTCGACGGGTGGCTGGGGATGAACGTTAGCTCGCCCCCAGGTTCGATCGCCCTGGGGCGGACTTCGTCCGTCCTCGGCCACCCTTCTAACACCCGCATTTGCTCACACGTCGTAGTACATAGCGAATTCAAATGGATGCGGACGGGCGCGAGCGCCTCCACTTCCTGTTCCGTTTTGTACCAAATCCAGGTGTCGATGACATCCTCAGTGAACACATCGCCGCGGAGCAGGAATTCGTGGTCCTCGCGCAGAGCTTTTAACGACTCCTCCAAGGATCGCGGCGTCTTGGCAACCGTTTCCAGTTCATCCGCCTGCATGTCGTAGATATCCTTGTCCAGCGGCGGGCCGGGATCGATTTTGTTTTGAATGCCGTCCAAAGCGGCCATCAACATCGCCGAGACCGCCAGATAGCCGTTGGAGGAGGAATCGGGGCAGCGGAATTCAAACCGCTTTTTGTCCGGGCTGGGACTATAGACGGGAATGCGGATCGCCGCCGAGCGGTTTTGGCTGCTGTATGCCAAGTTCACCGGAGCTTCAAACCCCGGCACCAGCCGTTTGTAGCTGTTGGTCGTCGGACAGCAAAACGCCAATACCGCCGCCGCATGTTTCAATATCCCGCCCATGGCGTACATCGCCACGGGGCTTAGGCCCGCGTAGCCGCTGCCGGCGAAGAGCGGTTCGTTGTTTTTCCACAGCGACAAGTGAATATGCATGCCCGAACCGTTGTCGTTCCAAATCGGTTTAGGCATGAACGTCGCCGTTTTGCCATGCCGTGCCGCCACGTTTTTGACGACATATTTGTACAACAACAGGTTGTCCGCCATATTCACCAGCGGCTGATACTTCATGTCGATTTCACACTGTCCGCCGGAAGCGACTTCATGGTGTTGCGACTCGACCTCGACGCCGCATTCCATCAGCGTCAGCATCATCTCGGTGCGGATGTCCTGCAGCGTATCGGCCGGCGGGACGGGGAAATAACCCTCCTTGTAGCGGATACTGTACCCGGCGTTCCCCCCTTTGCCGTCGCGGCCGCGATTCCATTGGCCCTCGCAACTGTCGATATGATAATAGCCTTCGTGTTCGTTTTGTTCGAAACGGACGCCGTCAAACAAAAAGAACTCCGCTTCGATACCGAAAAACGCCGCGTCGGCCAAGCCGGTCGATTTCATGTAGTTTTCGGCCTTGCGGGCGACATTGCGGGGATCCTTGGCATATTCCTCGCCAGTCACCGGGTCGTGGATGTTACAATAAATCGCCAGCGTGCTTTGCATGAAGGGATCGACCATCGCCGATTCGGGCACGGGAATCAGCAACATGTCCGCTTCGTTGATCGCCTTCCAGCCGCGAATTGACGAGCCGTCAAAACCGAATCCATCCTCGAAGCTTTCCTCCGTGAGAGCCTGCATAGGCACGGTAAAGTGCTTTTGCATCCCTGGGAAATCCATGAACCGCAGATCGACAGCTTTGATTTCCCGTTCGCGGCACAGCGCGAGAACTTCACGTGGGGTCATGGAGTGTTTTCCTGACAGTCGGTTACGTCAATGTGTATGATTGGTGCCGTCAAAAATCACGGCGGAGACATCGATCGATGGGAGGGGCGAATGGCGTCCGCCCGCATCCGGCACGGCCGGGGACTATCCCACCAGAATACCCGAACTAGATGCGAAATACGCGCCCGTCGGCCAAAAAATTGGAGTCGAAAGTCAAAAATGCCTAATTTTAAGGCAAAATTTGTGGTACTCAGGCACGATTGGCCGATGTTGCATTGGGATTTCATGCTTGAAAAACATGGCATCCCTGCGCACTTTCCGGCTATCCCACCCTCCCGATCACGCCGGCCCGATCACCGCCGAACCACTGCCGGACCACCGGAAAGTGTACCTGGACTACGAAGGCGAAGTGAGCGACGGTCGCGGGACGGTAGTTCGTTGGGATTGCGGGGAGTACGAACTGGTGGCGGAGACGGCCCAGCGGATCGAGGTCCGGCTGTGGGGGGAGCGGTTGGCGGGGACTGCGGTTCTTGAAAAGTCAGCCGAGGACTTGTGGGCGTTTGCGTTCTCCAAAAACTAAGCGTAGGTCAGGCGGCCGCCTGACCTACG
>CAVUYM010000007.1:0-57086 GCA_963745675.1 uncultured Chloroflexia bacterium | reverse complement strand
TTCTGTTCCTGTTTAACAGCTTCAGTTACGTATTGCTCTCCTCGGCCGCCTCAGCGTCGGTCCGACCCCGCGCCACCAGCCGCGACCTCGACCTCCCGATCGGTCAACCCGAACGGATGATCTTCGTTGCTGCGCCGTACCTTCGGCAGCATAGCCTCTATCTCATCGACCCGCTCCAGCGTCGGCTTGCCCCCAACGGCTCGCAGATCTCCCGCACCCGCTGGATGTGCTGCCGCGCCTCGTCGACCTCGCCCATCTTCGCCGCCCGCTCCGCCATTACCTCTAACGTCAGCGCCTGCTCGAACGGCGCTTCGCACCGCTCCGCCAGCTCAAGCGAGGCACTCAGGTGTCGCTTTGCCTCGTCGTACTTCCCTTCATCAACATCGAGTTGCCCGAGGAAGCGATCGGCGGCTATCAGGGCGAGTGGTTGGCGGGGATCGGGGGCGTGTTCGTAGGCGCGTTCGGCGTGTTCGCGGGCTTGTTCGAGATCATGACATGCCCGGTGGTAGCTAGCCCAACCGATCTGCCCTTCAGCAAGGCCGAGCACAGCTTCAGACCACTCCATCCAGTGGTCGTGCATTTCGAGCCAGCCCCCGGGCCGTGATCAGGTCGCCCACATCCAAAGCGAGGTCACAGCCAATTCTGCCGCTTTCAGTTGCCACGAGAAATGGTTGAGTACCCGGTTGAAGGTCCGCATGGAGTGAGAACTGCCGTAGGTACCTCAAGGATTGATCGTGGTGCCCCCACGTTCGAGCGATCGCGGCGAGCGTGGCTGGGACGTTGCCCAGATCCTGGCCCATCTGGATCTTCGAACCTTCAAGCGCAAATTCGAAGGCTTCGTCCCAATTGCCATCCAGATAGCGGAGCAGATGGGTCAGGTGTGTGAAGGTGCCGGGCTCCAGATGCTCTTGTGAGGGAAGACATGGCCATTCCCTCAAGTTCCTGTCGCTTGTGAATATCCTCAGTTGCGTAAGGGATATTGAAGCCTGAGCCTGTCAAGCATGGACCCGCCGACGGTAAAGTGATGACGACGGTTCTTGGAAAGCTGAATTGCTCGATCGTAAAATGCCGCTGCTTCCGCTGGATTCCCGAGCATTGCATGAGATCGTGCAAGTCCGATCATTCCATCGCTGGGCTGATTTCCTGCTCCTGAGCCAGAGGCCTTCGCCGAACGTTGCGAGAGCGCTATCGAGATACCTCCGTCCCATCTCGAGTGCTTCGCGAAAACGTCCCACGATGGTGAGGAGCGTAATGACCGCTCCACGTCCCGGATGAACACCGTGCGTCAGATCCGACGCGAGTGCTGAACCCACGAGATCCGGGGTTGGTATCACCTCGTCCGCCGAGGAGGCCTCCGTGAGGGCCGGGGACAGACGTTTCCTGCGATCTGGAGGTATAGAATCTTGAAAGTCCGGACTCCATTTCCTCATACGCTCGCCGAAACTCACCGACAAATCCGTGCAGGAGCCCAAGGGTGAATGTGGGGAGACTGTGCCGGCCAGAATGGGATCATCAATGTCTTCAGTGATTCGCACTGCTTCCTCAAGATATGGAAGTGCTTTCCTCGGATCGGAATACCGGAGCATGCGGCCGAGCCGGAAGAGGAGCCAGCCACGTTCGCGCGCGCGTTCAGGGTCGTCCTTCAGCGATCCTGTGCCCGATCGAAATACTCTGCGGCGGTTAGCCAAGCGTACAAGCGTTCGGCACGATCCAGAGCGCGGATCAGCCATTCAACCGCACGTTGATCTCCTGCGCGCAGGAGGTGATCGGCAGTGAAGTGCTGGATTAGCGATCGATCGTGCGATGAGCGCCTCGGCAACTGTCTGATGCCAGTTTCTGCGATGCAACGGGACAATGCTGTTGTATAGCGCTTCTCGAACCAGAGCGCATGGCTGAAACGGACACTGTCTCTATCGGGACGCTCGTCGAACACTCGCGCTTCTAGTGCTAGAGCGAGCGTTTCCGCTAGATCGTAATCCGCCGCACCTGTAGCGTCGCGCCACAGGCCAAGCGAAAACTCGTGCCCAATGACAGCTGCCCGTATTTCCGCATGCGATCGGCGGCCTTCACCAAACCGAGACAGGCGCTGTTCAATCATCTGCTGGAGGAGGCGCGGCACAACTACTGCTTCGAGGGGCCCAAGTGCATGGTGGTCACCAACCAGGTGAAGGAGCCCCCTCGTCTTCAAGCGCGCGAAGCAGTTCGACGGCATACAGCGCGTTACCTTCAGCAAGAGGAGCGATATAGGAGACCAGACGCTCTCTCTCGCTTGCACTCAGCGCACACTGATCACTGATGAGCGCATGGATCGCTGTGTTATCGGCTGCCGCGTTACGTCAACGCGGCTAGCACCTGTTTCTCTCACCAGGACAGGCAGCAGCTGAAATAGCTCGTGCCGGCGCGTAAGTTCGTCGTCGCGATAGGTAACGGCGAGGAGCACCAGAGTAGTTCCGGTCAGATTACGGGCCAGAAAGCGGAGGGCGTCAAGGCTGGCGGTGTCGCTCCAGTGAAGATCTTCAGAGCGATAAGGAGGAGTGGCTGGCGCTTCAGCGAGCACACGGAAGAAGCTGCCGATCATCGAAGAAGCTCAGCCTGATTGCCGACCTTTTGCCAGCTGGTCAGGGGTTGCTGAACCAGAACAGAATGTTGCGGGGTCGTCCACCGTCTGGTTGATAGCCCCCCAAGCGCCTCGATCCACGGTCCGTACGGCTGGCGTTGTTGTCAGGTCGTAGCAACCGCCGGTGAGGACGAGGCAGCCGCGCTGCTCGGCTTCGTGGATGAGGTCGTCGACGAGGGTGGTCTTGCCGATGCCCGCTTCGCCGCTGATGAGGACCAGCGAGCCGTGGCCGGCGATGGCGTCTTCGAGGAGTTCGCGCAGTTGGGCACGCTCGCGGTCGCGTCCGTAGATCATTGGACGCTCCCCACGGCGTCGACTGCGCCAGAGGGTGCTGGACATGATTGCTGGCCTCGGTCTCGCTTGGGCGCGTTTGTGTGAGACCAGTGTAGCACTGAGACATGGGGCATTGAGGAGCTGGTGATCGGCGTGAGTTCCATCGGTTGCTGGTTGCTGGCGTTCACGAGAGATTTCTCCTGCCCATAGGGCGCCCGGTCGAAATGACATGGCGGGGTGGCTAGCGCTTCCTGTCAGCTGATGCAGTGATCTTGGAGGGAAATCCCCTCCGGTTTTCGCTGCCGGAGGGGATGAAGGAGGGTGGGGAGAGACCGGCGGGATCACGCTGTGGCGAGCTCCGACGGGCGCTGGACCTGGATCGACAGCGAAGGTTGCAGGCTGGCGGCCAGTTTGACCAGCCCGAGGGCGATGCGGTCGCGGGCCGACTGGGCGTCGATCTCGTTCGCTGCCTGCTGCGCGTAGTTGCGTTCCGCTCGGGTGATGTCTTCGCTGTAGCGCTGCTGGCCGATGTCGAAGAAGAGCTGCTCGTTCATTGCTGTGTCCCTTTCCTGGGATCTTGCCGGTCTATTGTCCGGCGCTGTTGCGACTGTGATTACAGGATAGGGATGAGGAGCGAAGCCCACATCGTGGTAAATACGCAAGTGAAAACGGGCTACGCAATCTGCGTAAGACTGCGTAGCCCGGAACCGTATTGCGCAGAGACGCTCAGGTGAGCCAGAAGATTCCGCCCAGCAGGATGGCGATCACAACAGACGGTAGGGCCTGGATCATCCACCCGGTGCCACCGCTCTCAAGATCGCGGTTGGGTGACACGTCGCTCAGGTTGTAGAGCACGTAGGTCCGTGTGTAAGGGTTCGGCTGGCGCACCGCTGCTTCAATGGCGGCCATCATGCACGCCGACAGGATCAGCCCACCAATAGCCAGTTCCGGCCAGCCCCAGACACCATAGAGAGGACCGTGGATCTCGGCATAGAGTGCGGTTCCGATGACGACCAGAGCAGAGACTGCAATTCCGAAGCGCATTTGATGCAGCAGTTCCCGAATATTGAACATGACGCCCATCCTTTCTTACAGGAGAGACGCCCAAATGGGCTCGTAACATGTTGCACATGATTATACTATAGTGCTTGCTACTCTTATCAGCATCAATGCGCCATCTGCTTGAGGCGGCCACCCTCTCTACAGGTCCACCCTTTCCCGATTCAGCCATTCGGGCGACAATAGCCGGACGTTGATGGATCAGAAGCAATGAGGGAGTCTCAGAAGTATGGCCAACAGTTTTCCGCTCGTCTTCGACGGGCACAACGACACAGTGATGCAACTTGTACGCGGCGATCGCTCGTTCTTCGACAAGAGCGAGACCGGGCACATCGACCTGCCACGCGCTCGCGAAGGCGGTCTGATGGGCGGCTTCTTCGCCGTCTACATCATCGACCCCGGTGTGGCCGAAATCATGCAGAAGGCACGCGACGAGGGACGGACCCTTCGAAGCGCTCGGTGAATACGCCCAGCAGTACGCCGACCCTGCCAACTGGCCCGATCCGATGCCGCTCGATTACGCCCAGACCAACGCGCTGGCGATGCTCGGAACATTGATGAAGGTCGAGAAAGAATCCGAAGGCCAGGTCAAGATCGTCCGCACCGCCGCCGAGATCGAGCAGTGCATCGCCGACGGTACCTTCGCGATCGAGCTGCACTTCGAGGGCGCGGAACCGCTCGACACCAACGGCGACGCGCTGGAAGTCTTCTACGCCGCCGGGGTGCGCTCGGTCGGCCTGACCCACAGCCGCCGCAATATCTTCACCGAGGGCGTGCCCTTCTCCTTCCCGGCCGATCCCGATACCGGCGCCGGACTGAACGAGCATGGCAAGGAGCTGGTGCGCCAGCTCAACCGCAAGAAGGTCATGATCGATCTCTCCCACATCACCGCAAAGGGCTTCTGGGATGTTGCCGGGATGACCGATGCGCCGCTCGTCGCAACCCATTCGAACGCCTGGAATCTCTCCAACTCGCCGCGCAATCTGACCGACAAGATGATGGATGCGATCAAGGAGAGCAACGGCGTCGCCGGGCTCAACTTCCACGTCGGTTTCCTTCGAGACGATGGCGCAAACAACGCCGACACGCCGATCAGCGCGATGGTCGACCATGTCGCCTACATGGCCGACAAGATGGGCGTCGACCATGTCGCCCTCGGCTCCGACTACGACGGCGCAACGATGCCTGCCGAGCTCAAGGACGCCGCTGGTCTGCCCAAGCTCATGCAAGCCCTCTCCGACCACGGCTTCGGTGACGACGACCTCACCAAGATCGCCCATGGCAATTGGGTGCGGGTGTTGCGGGAGACGTGGGGAGAGTAGGGAAGAGGGAAGAGGTAACAGGGAATAGGGAAACAGCCGTAGTTTGCGTAGGTTGTAGTAGTAGGCCGGGAATTCCCTCACCCCCGGCCCCTCTCCCACTGCTGCGCGGGGAGAGGGGAGTAAGACAGGAATAGCTTGGTTTCTGCATTGTGTTTTGCTCCCCTCTCCCCCGCTGGAGCGCAGCGGAAGCGTGTGGGAGAGGGGGCTGGGGGGTGAGGGCTGTCTGAAACTCCAATATCTCGCACACAGCGCATTCCTCCTGACCACCGACGCCGGGCTGCGGGTCGTCATCGACCCGTGGCGCAACCCCGAGCGGGGTCTCTGGTTCCTGCGGGAGTTTCCGCTGACCGAGGCGGATCTGGTGGTTGTGACGCACGATCATTTCGACCACGATGCGGTATATCGGATTACTGGTTTGCCCAGCGTGGTGCGGCATCCCGTCGTGATGGAAATGCAGGATCTACGGCTGAGCGGCTACGGTGATTGGCACGTGCCTGGGCACAGCAGTGCCGGGTTAGCGAACGTCATTTTCGTACTGGAGTCGGGCGGGGTGCGGATATGCCACCTTGGTGACAATCGCTTTCCCCCGCCCTCGGAGATCGTCGAACTGATCGGCGGGATGCCCTCTGGGCCTGATCTTCTGATCGTGCCGGCCGACGATTCCGGGCACCTGTTGAGCTACGACGAAGTGGATGGATTCATCGAGCTGTTCCAGCCGCGCATCACGATACCTGTTCATTATCTGATCCCTGGCATCACTGCGCCCGAGTCGACGCTGGGACCGCCGGATGGCTGGTTGGCGCGACATGATAACGTCCGGGAGGTCGCAGGATCGGTTCAGCTTGATCCCGATACACTTCCCGAGGAACCGGAGATCTGGCTGATGACCGCAGAGTTGGACTGAATGGATCAAACGACGAGCGCCGTTTTTCGAGCGCATGCAGGAGTTCGCGGCCTCTGATGCCGTCATGTTTTCGACGCCCGGCCACAAGCGGGGTGTCGGACTAGACGCCGCTGGACGGGAGATCTTTGGAGCCGCGCTGAGCGTTGATGTGCCACATGGCGGAGGTGTCGATACGCCGCACTTTTCCTGGGGTTTGCTGCGTCAGGCGGAACGGCTGGCGGCGGCGGCGCACGGTGGCGACGATGCGCGCTTTCCTGGTCAATGGCAGCACGACCGGCAATCTGGCGATGTTGCTGGCGACCTGCAATCCCGGCGATGAAGTCATCATCACCAGAATGCTCCATAAATCGCTGCTGGCCGGGTTGGTTTTCAGTGGCGCGCGACCGGTCTACCTGAAGCCGGCCATCGACCAGCGCCACAATCTCCCGCTCGATACCTCAGCGGAAGCGGTCGCTGAGGCGCTGGCGAACCATCCGGCGGCGAAAGCCGTCGTGCTCGTCAGCCCATCCTATGTCGGTGTGACGAGCGATCTGGAGCGCATCGCCGGGATGTGTCACGCAGCCGGCGTGCCGCTGCTCGTCGACGAAGCCTGGGGACCGCATCACCACTTCCATCCCGAACTGCCGACAATCGGCGATGGCGGCCGGAGCCGATGCCAGCGTCTCCAGCACCCACAAAATGCTTGGCGCGTTGACCCAGGGTTCGACGCTGGTGATGCGCAAGGACCCGAGGGCACCCCTGCTCGATATCGAGCGGCTTCATACCGTCGTCGATATGGTTCAGACGACCAGCCCCTCGGTGCTGATCTTCGGCTCGCTCGACGCCAGCCGCCGGCAGATGGCTCTGGACGGTGAACGTTTGCTTGGCCGGACCATCGCTCTGGCACAGCGTGCGCGGGAGGCGGTAGCTGCTATTGACGGCCTCTCTAGCGTTGGGCCGGAGCTGCTGGCAGAGCGTGCTGGCGCAGATTTCGACGTCACTCGTGTGATGGTCGATGTCCATGAACTTGGGCTGACCGGCTATGAGGCTGAGGAGATCCTGCGCGAGGAGCACGGCGTCATGGTCGAGATGAGCGACCTGATGTCGGTCCTATTCTCTGATAACGATTGGCGACGACGATAGGTCGATCTCCCGGCTGATCGCCGGACTCGAGGCCCTGCCGGCCCGCCGTCAACCGCTGAAATCTTCGGCGCTTCCGCGCTCGACCGGCGAGTTGCTCTTTTCCGGCGAGACGGTCCTGACACCCCGCGAGGCATTCTCGTCCGACACGGAGCGTGTGGCTCCGAAGCTGGCGGTTGGCCGCATCAGCGCCGAGAGCATCACGCCATACCCGCCTGGAATCCCGATCATCACGCCGGGCGAACGCATCCGGGCCGAAGTCATTGACTATTTGCGCGCCGGTACCGAAGCCGGGATGTATCTCTCCGGCCTGTCAGACGAATCATTCGCGACGATCCGTGTCGTGCGGTGAAGCGTTCGTCGTAAGATGCGATCAGGATCTACGGCGAACGTTAGTTGGCAGGGGTAGGCGCTTTCCTATGGATTCGAACGAACTGGCCAGACGAGCCGTCAGGGCCGAGTCGATGGCATTCGTCGATCTTTATCGGGCGGCTGGTTCAACCTGGGATACTGCGCACGATGAGGTCGACGGTATTCAGATGGTCTGGAACCCGAAAGACCCCGACCCGGCATTCTCGGTCATCTTGAACCTCCCCGACGCCGAGGACTACGGCGAGGTTATCAGGCACTTCCAGGCCCGGGGACGCGATCGCGGTATGCCACGACTCGGGATCAACGGCAGCCCGGAGGTCGAGCAGTGGTGGCGAGAGGGTGGCGACTTGCCGGGGCAATTCGACCTGGCCGACGAAGAATTCTTCTGGTCGCGTTCGTTGAACGAACCCATCGAACTTCCGGACCTTTCCACGGGCGCAACCGTCGAGCTGGCAACCGGGGAAATCCGCGATCTCTGGGGCGAGACGCTCAATCTGGGCCACAACTACGCTGCCGGTCACGCACGCGGGCATGTCTACGCCGCCGCAATCGAGGAGCCGAACTGGCGTCACTACCTTATTCGCGTTGATGGCGAGCCTGCCGCGGCTTCGGTGCTCTATATCGCTGGCGACACCGGACAGTGTTTCGTGACGGCGACGCGGCCCGAATTCCGCGGTCGTGGTTTCCAAACCTACTTCGTCGCTCGACGCCTCCACGATGCTTTCGAGGCCGGTTGCACGCTGGCGGCGACCCAGACGGTCATCGGTAACGCTTCGGCACGGAATATGGAACGAGCCGGGTTTACCCTGCTCTACAAGCGTCCCATCTTGTCGAAGCCGCTGTAGGGCAGCGCTGGCGCCACGCTCAGGGGAACCAGCTGATGGCGTTTCTGTCTAGCCTGTGCCGGTTCGGTCTGGCTCGAAGTGGTCGGCGTACGCCTGCTGCAATTCACGATGGGCTGTCACATTTACCAGGAATGAGCGCTGGGTGTCGTCCGCGAGACCGTCTGCGTATGCGAGCAAACGGCGCTGAGCCGCTTGCAAAACATCTGCAGCGCGAGGATCATCGAAGGTATCCAACACACGGTAGCAGAGCAGATTGACAGCCCCTGGTTGATCGACACAGCCCTCAGGATGGTGCGCTAGCGTCGCCATGATCGTCTCGACGTGCGCCAGTGCCTCGGTATCGTCCCCTCGAATTGTGGCTATCTGAGCCAGGCCAGTTCGGGCCATGAGCGCCTCGGAAGCGCTATCGACACTACAGAGATCGAGTGCCTGCTGATAGGTGTTGATCGCTTCATCCAAATGGTTCAAAGCGGTCAGGATCTGGGCTGTGATGACCAGGGCATCGGCGTGGTCCACATGACTGCCGACCAGCCTGGCAGCGGCAACTCCACGCCGTGCGTAGACGAGCGCTTGCTCCATGTCACCCGCATGGTAGTGATATATCGCGAGGGCTACAGAGCCCCAATCTTCCGCGACGGGCGTGTCGATGCCTTCGCTAATGTGCAGGAATCGTTCGAGATATGCTCGTGCTCCGACGTCGTCGCCCAGGTAGATATGCAGGCGACCGAGGTATGCGAGCGACACCGCCTCACGCATCCGATCACCAATCTCTCGAAAGAGAGTAAGTGATCGTTCGGTCAACTCGCGGGCATATTCAGGATCACCCTGGAGTCGCACTACGTCGCCGAGTTCCTGTTGGCTCGTCGCTTCTCCCCAGCGATAGCCCAACCGACGCGCGAGACGTAACCCGTCTACGTAATGCTGGTGAGCTGCCACATAGTCATGCGCGGTTCGAGCGGCATTTCCCAGGTTTGCAAGGCAATGTATCTCCCCGCGCAAATCGCCGCGCCGCCGGCAAATGTCGATGCTGCGCGCAAAGAATTGCCTGGCACGATCATAATTACTTTGACGAATGGCGATTGAACCGAGCCAGAGATAGACGGGATATGCGATGAGATCCAGTGAATCGATAGAGGTATCGCCGCAAAGCTCTCGCTGCGCGCAATTCAGTGCACGTTCGAGGCACGGCTCAGCTTCCGCATACCGGGCCTTCTGAACTAGCGCCTGGCCCTTGCTGAGATAGCCGAAGGCTTCTCCTTCCAGCCCCTGGCTGGAGCGTCCTAAGGCGATGGCCCGGTCGGCAACGGATACCGCCGCGTCGTAGTCGCCGAGCGCAACCAGAGCCGCAGCTTCCATAGCGCGCAGTTTGCTCAGAACGCGCTCGATGATCCGGGCGTCCCTACCGCGTACCGTGACATCCTTTTCCAGATCGGTCTCCAGACGATCTGCGGCCAGACTCATCCACCGTTCGATATTGATGCTATGACCGATGAGCGAAGTGAATCTCCAGAGTCCGATCGCGCTCTCGTCTAATTCCTTTATCCGACCATACTGGACAGCCGACATCCATGCCTTCTCGATGTTGTCGATCTCAGCCCGCAGCTGCTCGGCTGCTCGCTGTGGCTCGTTGCCATCCAACGCTGCCTGCCGTTGCGCCACGAATGCCAGGTAATAGGCGCAATGGCGCTCCTCAGCACTCGCGCTTTCGTCAGGCAACAGGTCGAGTTGCTCTGCGCCAAACTGCCGCAACAGCTCGTGGATCTGGTAGCGACCGCCTTGCTGGTGGAGCAATGACTTGTGCCCCAGGCGCATGAGTGTGCGCAATGAAGCGCCCGCCACGGCCTCTGCCGCTTCGCGGATGAATCCGCCCTGAAATACCGAGAGCTGACGAAATACTTGTTTCTCGGACTCGTCAAGCGAACGCCATGAGCCGTCGAAGACAGCACGCAGGCTACGGTGGCGTTCGGGCGTGTCCTGCCAATCGGACGACAGGAAATCAGCGCTACGCTCGATCTCCCGAACAATTTCGTCAAGCGGCAATATATCGGCCCAGGCGGCTGCAAGCTCGAGGCCAAGCGGCATACCTTCCACTAACTCGCAAATGCGTGTCACGGCGGCAAGATTGTCGCTGCCGAGGGCGAAGTCCGGCCGGATACGCCCGACGCTCTGGGCAAAGAGGCGGATAGCGGAGGCAGTTGGCATGTCCAAGTCCTCCGGTTTGCCGTAGTCCATGCCATGCACCATATATGCGTGTTCGCTGAGCACATGCAGCCGCTCGCGTGAAGTCACGAGGAGTTGCAGTCCGGGCGCTGTCTCCAGCAGTCTGACGACATCCTCTACGCCCTGAAGCAGGTGCTCGAAATTGTCAAGTACAAGCAGCGCCTGTTTGTCTCGCAGCGCTGATGGCAGCGTCTTCCGAATGTCGCCGCTCAGTGTCAGATCCATGGCCGTCGCGATTGCGGATGAGATTGCGTCCGGCCTGGTAACCGGCGCGAGTGAGACGAAGAAGACACCGTCCGGGTAACGATTGAGGCGCTGGTAGGCTGTTTCCAGGGCAAGGCGGGTTTTGCCCATGCCGCCAGCGCCGACGAGCGTCAGCAATCGCACGTCAGGTCGTCCAGGCGCGCATGGATTATCGCCAGCTCGCGCTCGCGCCCGATGAAGGGAGTGAGCTGCGCTGGAAGATTGTTTACCGGAGCCGGCGCTCGCAACATTGCTGGCTCTAGCCCATCGTCGCGTATGCGCTCATAGAGGGCGCGTGTTTCGGTGCCGGGTTCGATGCCCAATTCGTTCGCGAGGATCTCCCGGCAGGTTCTCGTACTGATCGAGCGCTGCGGTGCGCTGGCCGAGAAACGCCAGGGCTCGCATCATCTGGCGATGGGCTTCCTCCCGCCAGGGATCGAATTCCAACTGGCGCGCCGCGTTCCGACGCGCTGCCTCATAGTTCTCTATCGACTCATAGTAGTTGGACAGCGTGTGTAAGGCGCTTAGCGCATGCTGGCGATAATGCTCGCGTCGGGAGAGCGCCCACTCATCGAAGAGCTGGCTGCTTCCGGCGAATACGCCGTCGAGGAACTCGCCACGATAGAGCGCGCATGCCTGTTCCAGGCGCTGGGCGCACTCCCGGCAGCGAGCAATGTCCCGGTGGATATGGTCTGCACAGGTGGCGATGAGGTACTCGAATCGCGCGCAGTCCAGATCTAGCTTGTCCGGATGGACCTCCAGCGTCTGGCGCGTGATCGACATCACGCTCGCAGCGACCGGTTTGGGGAGTCCTCTTCGCAAGCGTGCGAGCGTCTGGCGCAGGTTGGCGAAGGCGGCGGATTGAGGCTGGTCGGGCCACAGCAGCGTTGCCAGGAACTCGCGCCGATGCGACCGGCCGGATTCGACGACAAGATAGGCGAAGAGCGCGCGGGTGGCATCCGTAGCGAAGCTGAGCGGCTGATCGCCAGCCTCTGCCTCGAACGTTCCAAGCAGGGCTAGAGCGAGTTGTCCATCTTCTCTTGCTGTGCCGGACATATCCACTATGAGAGCCGTTCGCGAACACCTGGATCGAGTCATGATGGCCGACGACAGTCCCGAGGATGGCCTATTCCACTCTTGTCCATGTCCTCCGTCAGTCTAGCAGGCGGCATCCCGCCAACGCTGCTTCGGCTGTCACGCCCCTGTCACGCTCCTGTCACGCACTCCACATTACCGTGGCTACATGGTCTCGATAGACCAGTTGCCGGTGGCTTCTCTACCTAACCGGTGCCACGTTATAGGTCGAACCCTAAGACAGGAGTGAGCTGTGTTTATCTTGACCGTGAAATTCAAGAGCCATCTTTCGCATGAAGAAGCATTGACCGTTTTAGAAGAGCGCATTTCCGATTTTCGGGCTTTGCCCGGTCTGATTCAGAAATATTACGGACACGAACAGTCAACTGGCGCATACACCGGCGTCTATATCTGGGAATCTGCGGAGGCGATGCGGGCCTATCAGGAGTCTGAGTTGTCGCGGACGATTGCCGCCGCCTATCAGGTAACAGAGCCTCCGCGTATCGAAGTCTTCAACCTGTTTGAGACGCTTCGACCGGTAGAGGTTCCCGCAGCCGTCTCCTAGCCCATTCGGACGACATCGTTAGCGAGCGCCAGATACGTGCTGAATCCAGACCAAGGAACCTGACCATGAGTCGTTTCGGCAGCCACCAGCCCGAATACCACGCCTTTCTGTTACGCATCTGGCGCGACAACGACCGACAGGGCTGGCACGCATCGCTGCAGAGCACGGCGACCGGGCAACGTTTTCACTTCGGAACTCTCGACGAGCTATTCGCTTTTCTCGACGCACGCCTGGAGGCTGAAAATGGTGAGCGCTGACCGCACCAACGTTCGTCATAGCTGTATCGGTCAACTGATGCGACCTTCAGCCATTCGCACGCGACGTTTACGAAAGAGAAAGGCAGGAACTCTATCGGTCGATGAATCAGATTTGGGAGAGTGAATCGCTACCGATTATTACGCATTGAAAGGGAGTCCACTGTGTCACGACACCTACGTTTGATCAAGGCGACGCTAAAACCTGGGAACCGATCTCTCGCGGAACAGATTGCAAATCAAGCTCCGGCACGGATGAGCCAGTTGCCAGGGTTTGTGCCTGGGAGTGGTGTCTTTTACCTCGATGGCGAAGGAGAAACGACAGTCGGGGGCATTAGCATCTGGGAGTCGCGCGAGGCTGCAGAGCAAGCCGGGGAACCATTGGAGTCTGGGACGATCCAAGCCCTCGGCGATGCCTTGGACGGCGAACTAGAGACCAGTATCCACGAGGTGTACGAGCCGAAGTAGACGCCGCTACTCACGACGGATGAGTGCATCGCGGCGCTGGGCAAAGCCGGAGACGTTCGATATTACCCGCCTACCGCTGGCTGAGCCAGGCAGCTGACGCGGGTTGAACGCTGACCAGTCCAATTCATCGCGTTTGAGCTGACCGTGTGACGCGATTGGAAACCGCGCCACACGGTCGCTAGCTGAGTGGCATCGATCGAGTTGCCGATTGCGGGGAGACTTCATGCGACGGGTAATACAAACGTTGATAGCTGGCCTGCTGGTACTGGCCAGCCTAACGATCACGCCGCTTGTGAAGCCGGAGACGGCTTTCGCGGCAGACAGAACGGTTACGTGGTGCGCGGAGGGTGGATTGGAGGCTGCGCTGGCGGCGGTCCAGGATAGCGGCGGCGGTACGATCACCTTTGGCTGCAGCGGAGTAATCACGATAGATCACGGTTCGAAGACCATCTCGAGCGACGTCACGATTCTGGGTCACCCTGGTGTGGTCATCGATGGAGGCGGCAGGCTCCCGAACCAGCTGTTCAGTGTGATCTCCGGGGGAAATCTGACCCTGATTGGGATGACGCTGCGGAATGGGAGTACGAATACCATTGGCGGGGCGATCAAAAACGCTGGCACGCTCACCATCATCGGCAGCACTTTGAGCAACAACAGTGTAGGTGGTGATGGTAGTGGCGGCGGGGCGATCAGCAACTCCGGCACACTCACAGTCAAGGCCAGCACCTTCAGCAACAACGCAGCTGACAGTGGCGGTGCGGTCCTGAATATCGGAGTAGCTACGATCACGGACAGCTCTTTCAGTGGCAACAGTGCCGAATCGTTTGGCGGAGCCATCCGCAACAATTCCGGAACGCTGATCGTCAGGGATAGTACCTTCAATAGTAATAGCGCAGACTCCGATGGTGGAGCTATCGACAGTAGCAACGGCCCGGCGACGATCACGGCCAGTACCTTCAGCGACAATAGCGCCAACCGGGGTGGGGCTATCTTTCATGCCAAGAATGCGACGATCACGGCCAGTACCTTCAATAACAACAGCGCAGTAACTGACGGCGGGGCGGTATATAACCTTGGCTCCACAGTGACCATCGTGGAAAGTACCTTCAACAGCAACAGTGCGGGCTCGGACGGTGGAGCGATTAGCAACGTTGGTCCCCTGGCGACCACGGCGAATGTCACGGCTAGCACCTTCAGAAGCAACAGTGCCAGCGGCACTGGTGGCCTGGGTGGAGCGATCCATAACATTAGTACATTGGCGGTTACGGCCAGCACTTTCAGCGGTAACAGTGCTAGCGGCCCAAACGGCCAGGGTGGAGCGATTAGTAGCAGCGGCTCCGCAACGGTCACGGCGAGCACCTTTAGTGGCAACAGTTCAGCGGCCTACTCTGGCGGCGGAGCGATCAGAAACTTCTATCAACTCACGCTGACGTCCTCGATCCTGGCGGACAGTCCGAAGGGCTTCAACTGCCGAGACCTGTTCACTCCGGCAATCGTCTCGGGCGGCTCCAACCTCAGTGACGATGACTCCTGCAATCTCGCCGGCAATGGCGACCAGGAGGGCAGCGGCGTCACAATCGCTCTCGGCGACCTCCAGGACAATGGCGGTCCAACGGCGACGATGCTCCCCGGGGAGACCTCCGATGCTATCGATGCCGCCGACTGCACCGCTAGCTCCGAGCAGGATCAGCGCGGCGCTACTCGCCCGGCATCAGGCTGTGATATCGGCGCTGTCGAAGTCGAAGGGACCGTCCCGGCCCTTCCCGCCAGCCCGGTCCAGATCTTCGCAGTCTCCAGCCCCGGAGGCGGCGAGGGCAACCCGGTAGCGGCCTACGCCGTTGCTGCCGGACCCGACAACGAGAACCTCAGCTATGCCTTTGACTGCGATAACAATGGTGATTACGAGACGGCTGGGACGGGATCAGGTACTGTCGGCTCCGGTTCCTGCATCTTCAGCGACGACGGCAACTACACAGTCGACGTCCAGGTCTGCGACGGCGGGGATGCTTCCAACTGTGACACCGACAGCACGGACGTCTTCGTCAGCAACGTCGCGCCTCAGATCTCTACCGGTGGTTCCGCTACGATCCTCGAGGGGACGCTCCTAAGCCGCACCGGCACGTTCTACGATCCGGGATCCGATACCTGGACTGCCAACGTCGACTACGGTGATGGTAGCGGTGTCCAGCCACTCGCCCTCGCTAGCGCTGGCTTTACCCTCGAACACGTCTACACGGATGGCGACAACGATCCTTACACCGTGACGGTCTGCGTCGCTGATGACGATGGTGGCGAAGACTGCAACAGCTTCTCAGTCGATGTAGTGAGCGGTAGCGATCTGGCTGGGTTGCTAGGTGGGGCGCTGACCGAGCCGATTGCGGCGTCGGAGCTGCCGGAGACCATCAAGGCCCCCATGCTTGAAAAACTAGCTGAGATCGAAGCCTCGCTCGAAGCGCGCGAGTTTAGCATTGTCTGCGGCCAGCTGCATGCGTTCGGCAACTACGTTGAGAGCCAGGAGGGCGAACAATTGCCGCCGGAATTGGGCGACGCTATCCTCAGCATAGTCGACATTTTCCACACCTTTCTCGGCTGCACCGTCATTCTCGACCCCACGATTACAGACGTGACCAACGATGGCCCGGTCAGTGAGGGCAGTCCGGCCACCATCAGTGTCGCCGCGGTCGACGGAGCCGGTGGCACCGGTCCTCTCACCTACGCCTTTGACTGCGACAGCGACGGCAGCTACGAGATCAATGGCAGTGATAACCAGGCCCAATGCACCTACCCCGATGATGGCAGTTTTACCGTAGGTGTCCAGGTCTCGGACGAATATGGCGGCTCGGCTACGGACAGCACGACCGTAGTCGTAGTTAACGTCGCGCCGTTGGTTGAATCCGGCGATAACGGAACAGTTGACGAGGGTGCGCTCCTCAGCCAGCCGGGTTCGTTTACCGATCCGGGGGCCGATACGTGGACCGCGACGGTCGACTATGGTGACGGTGGAGGCGCCCAACCGCTCGCCCTCGATGGCGTCAGCTTCATCCTCAGCCATAGCTACGGCGCTGGCGACGAGGAACCTTACACCGTCACGGTCTGCGTCACGGATGACGACGGTGGCGTGGGCTGCGACAACTTCGAGGTTGAGGTGCTGAGCGCCAGCGATCAGATCACGCTGCTAGCCACGACGATCGAGGAGATGCATCTGCATCCTGGCATGAGCGAGAGCTTGCTCAACAGTTTGGCGAATAGTTAATGCCTCGATCGAGGCAGGGAGGATGACCAGTGCTTGCAATCAGTTGAGTGCGTTCAGCAATCATGTAGAGGCGCAGGCGGGCAAGAAGCTGACACAGGCGCAAGCTGATCAACTCCTCACTGATGCCGAACGTATCCGTGCAACGCTCGGCTGTGGATAGTCGCTGAGCGACTGGTTGAAACCGGCCGGGATTTAAAGTGAGCTGAATAAGGGCGGGCGTTGGTTCCAGCGTCCGCCCTTATGGCTGGATACCGATGCGACGCTATAATCGCCGGGTCCAATCCAGTTCGTAGATAGCTTTGAGGGGAGTAGCGTGGGTTCGTTCGTCCGGCGCATTCGTGGGTATGACCGCGATATCAGGCTCTACTTCGCCTACACCCTCGCTGCCAACATCGCCATCGGCGTCTTCGCGCTCGTCTTCAACCTTTACCTGATCCAGCTGGGTCAGGAGGAAGACTTCATCGGGCTCTTCAATGCTGTACAGACATTGGCGATGGCCGGTGCCGCGGTGCTGCTCGGCCGCTTCATCGGCCAGTTCGGACTCTGGCGGGTCGTAGCCGGTGGCCTTGTTCTCTACCTGCTGGCGTCGGTGCTGATGGCATCGGTCACGTCGCCACCACTGCTCCTGCTTCTCTCAGCCTTCTGGGGTGCGAGCACCTCGATGGTCTTTACCCCGGTCATGCCCTTCGTCGTCGAGCTCACACGCCAGCGCCAACGGCAGGAGGTCGCGGCGTTAACGATGTCGTTGATCTCGCTATCGACGACCTTCGGCAGTCTCATCGGTGGCTGGACACCTTTGATCTTGCATATGACCATCGGTCTGGAGCGGCCCAGCGAGGCTGCCTTCCGCGGCACGATGATCTTCGGAATCGCCCTGGCGGGGCTGGCACTAATCCCGCTGTTCATGATGTCCAGCCAGCGACGTACAGCGAAGCCGGCCACGGCGGTGCGCCCGGCTGATGAGGAAGAGCCGGAAACTGACGCGCCGCCGCGCGAGATCCGCAACCGCATGATCGTCTACGTCGCGGTTGGCGGGCTTAATGGCGCTCGGCGGAGGCGCTGTATTCCCCTTCTACAATGTCTATCTCTCATCAATTGGCGCAAGCGCGGCACTGATCGGGATCATCTTCGCCGTCGCCTGGACGATTGCTGCCGTCATCGGGCTCTGGTCGCCCTGGATATCGGCCAAGCTTGGTTCCAATGTAGGTTCGGTCATCGTTCGGCTGGTGCCGGTGCCGCTCTTTCTCGTCATGGCTGTCTCGCCGGTGCTCGGGATTGGCGATCACGGCACATCTCATCCGGGTCAGCTCGATCACCGTCAGTTGGTCGATGGAGGGCAGTTTCATCTCGGAAGTGCTGCCACAACGCGTGCGCTACAGCGTCTTCGGCTACCGCTCTGCTGCCTGGAATCTCGGCTTCTCGCTCTCTTCGTTCATTGCTGGTGGCGTGATCGTGCGGTATGGCTACGGCCCCTCATTCGTGACCTATGCTGTCGCGATGACGGCTGCTATGGGGCTGTACTACTTCTATTTCCGTCGAATTCCCGACGCCCGTCAGCTTGCATTGCAGGAGCCATTCCCTGAAGCCCCCGAGCTAGTGCCGCAGTCGGAAGCTCCCGAGTCATTCACTCTTCGCCCTGGTCGTGGAGAACCGGCCATCTTCGTTTCGGACGTCGTCGATCGGCTGGACGCTGGTGATGGCCCATCACCAGGAAGTGAATTTGGCACGACTGATTCCGATGATGATCAGACTTCGAGTACTAACAACCAATGACGAAATAGAGCACCGTCGCCTGCGATTTCATGCTCTAGATCGTTTTACGATAAGGAAATCGGCTCCGCAGGATTCATCTGTATCAACGTTGTAGGGGCGAACCTCGTGTTCGCCCTCGTACGTTCGCGACAATCAAGCCGGGCGATGACGAGCATCGCCCCTACGATATGGCACAAATGCCTGTGTTGAACTGATGGCAATTCTGGAACCCGTTTTAAGGAATGCAAGACTCTGGCGATAGGGTCCAAGCGATGTGAAGGCGTATCGAATGCTGCTTCATCACGCCGGGAAGTTGCGGCGTACGAAAACGGGCGACTCAGCGAGTCGCCGCTACAGGTGCCATGAACGTCCTACCCAGACTTCGTGTGAGAAGGCAGGCAGCCGCGGGCAACCTACTGATCGCTCGCAAGCCAGGCGCGGATATCAGCAGCGTGTTCGTCGTAGTGTTCGAATGTGTCGCCCTGCCAGATGTCGGCTTCCAGTTCAGGGTGGCGCTCAAGCGCTTCAAGCATGCGTTGGTGAGCAGCGTGCATCTCGCGACGGCTTTCATCTAGCTTCCAGGCCGATCGGAGTGCAGCTTCCTTCTCGTTGACTTCCTCCCAGTCGACTGGATCAGCTTGTTTGCCAGCTCCGAGAGCATCGGCAACAATGACAGCCCGATCATCCCAGTAGGCCATGTGCGCCATCAGGTCTTTGACTGACCAATCACCGCATGCGCCCGCCTCTTCCAGACGCTCGACCGGTACGGTATCGAGCACTCCCAGGAAGCGCTCCCAACTATCGTCAATCGTTTGACGTACAGTGTTCATATTCCTTCACCTTCTTCCAGTAGATCAGCAGCCCATTTTGGGTGACGCCAGCAGTTCCCTGACTTGCCTACAACCTACTCGCTACGATCTACACACTCGTTTGCCCTTTGTCCCGATAGCGAGCGGCCTTGGCGCGATTGCCGCAGGTGGCCATGTCGCACCATTTGCGGCTGCGATTGCGCGTTTCGTCGAGGAAGAGCCAGGCGCAGTCGTCGGCCGCGCAGATGCGCAGACGTGAGAGGTCCTGGCGACCGAAAAGGTCCACCGTTGTGTCGGCCAGCTGCCAGAGCGGGAGGTCGAGCATCAACGTCGATCTGCCCCAATTCCAGTGAAAGCCGTCACTGGTGTGGACCAGTTCGCCGGCGGCATAGGCGGACGCTTGCGCCCGAGCGATGATTTGCAGGTCGGCGTGGTTGGGAGGGCGACCTTCGACGAGCGCGCTGGCCACCTCGAAAATGGCTTCCCGAAGAGCGATTGCAAGGGCATGGATGGCAGATGCCTCATGTGGACGGCTTCGTGCCTCACTTGCTAGCTGCTCCTCGGTCCCCTTATCGATGAACTTCGAGGCCACCGCGAAGGAGAGAAGTGCCCGGTAGTCGGGCAGACGCTCATCCGGTCGGGAGCTGTAGCGGTCGTCGAGCGTGTTCGCAAAATCGAGACTAGGATGGCCTCCGTCGAGGCTGAAAGAAGGGCTTGAAGGGGTGCTGAAAGCAGCTGATTTCATTGTGATTCCAGAACGTTTGTGCTATAATTCTATGGTGCCAAAAACACTGGCTAAGATGCTTTAGAAAGTTATATCACAATGATGTGACGTCTCTCTAACTTCCTAAAGCACTTTGACTGGTGACAGGGCGCGTGGCAGGAATGTAGCTTTCATCGGTGGTGATGGAGGTTACGGAAGGAGCGATTCCATATGTGGGATCTCCATGATCTGATGGCTCAGCAACACCGTAACGACCTTCTCAATGAGGCGGAACGTGTACGGCGCGGGGCTGATTTCTATTCGACGGATCGCGCCAGATTCCGTGATGGCCGCCGTGTTGTCGGGCGAGCGCTCATTCGTGCAGGCCATGCAATCCAGAGCGATCCTCGCTAACCGCGACAATTAGCGTGACCGGGCGAGTGCAATGTAGCACTCGCCTTTTGTCGTTAAGGGCTGGGATAGTTCAATCTGCGGCGCTTGATAAACTCTTGCCATCAACCGAATCTGCGTCAGGACAGGATCACATTATGAGCGAGCAATCCCCGTTCCCTGGTATGCCGCAGATGACGGCTCCAGAACCTGTCTTCCTCAACCGGCTTAGTGACCATTTTGGGATGCCGGCCGGTACCCTACCGATCTTGACAGAAGAGTTCGATTCCAGCGAGCAGGCGAACATCCAGCTGGCCTTCGATGCCTATCTCGAACCCGATGAACGCCACGCCGAACTGATTGGCATCAGTGCCGAGCACAAGCGCCATATGGCGCTCGGCCTGGCGGATCTCCTGGTTGTGCCACGCGTTAGTATGATGGGCTCCAGTGCCATGAGCGAGGGGCCCGTCGAGTATGTCAACATCAAACTCGACGAAGGGCGCGTCCTCCCTGCTGTTCAATCTGGACTGTACCTGCTGTATGACGGCGTGAAGCGGCTGGCCGCACTCGTCTCTACTTCAAGCGACCATTCGCCATTTCGCAACGTACGGGTCGATGTGAGTGCACCGGAGCGAGCGCTGGCGGAGGAATTTCTAGCAGAACTACGCCGTCTGACGCGCGAGCGCAATGTTTACCGTGGCCGGGTCATCTCTCTATCCATGGATCAGTATGGCCGCTTCGATATGCAGTTTCATCAGCTGCCATCGGTAAGCAGCGAGCAGATCATCTTGCCTCCCGACGTCATCGAGCGTACAGAGCGTCACACCCTGTCCTTCTCCACCCATCGTGAGCGCTTACGGGCGGCGGGGCAGCATCTCAAGCGTGGGCTTCTGCTCTATGGGCCGCCTGGAACGGGAAAAACGCTAACGGCGATGTACCTGGCCGGTCAGATGAAAGACCGCACCGTGCTGCTGCTGACTGGCCGTGGCTACGGCCTCATCCCACGAACCTGCGCGCTGGCCCGCATCCTCCAACCAGCGACGGTGATCTTCGAGGATATCGACCTCGTTGCCGAGGAACGTACCCGCCCGAACGCCGCCGGGACGCTGCTCTTTGAGCTGTTGAACGAGATGGACGGCTTGAGCGAGGATATCGACATCCTCTTTCTCCTGACCACCAACCGCCCCGACTTGCTTGAACCTGCCCTGGCGGCACGACCGGGACGGATCGACCAGGCGATCGAGATTCCGCTGCCGGACGCTGACTGCCGTCGCAGGTTGCTCGATCTCTATAGCAACAATCTGACGGTCGAGATTGAGAACTGGGATCTGGTTATCGAGCGCACAGCAGGTGTCAGTGCCGCCTTCATCCGCGAACTGATCCGTAAAGCAGCGCTTTTCGCGGCTGATGATTCTCCGCACGACAGCGAACTCATCATCTCAGCGCGGCACCTCGACGAGGCGCTCCAAGAGATGATCGTCGTTGGCGGGGAACTCACCCGCAGTCTGCTGGGCGCGACCGTTGGCGAGCAGTTACTGCAGGAATCGTAATCAGGAATCGTAATAACGAGGCTGCGATGCTATGGCGATTCGTCGCCGTCATCGAACGTGGGCATCAGGTTCTCAACTTCTGGCTCGGATAGTGGATCGAGACTGGCTAGAGGGTCGGCCTTGATGCCCGTCTGGGAGAATGCGGAATAGAAGTCATACGAAACACTTTATTCACTTCCGGATCGCTCCACGCTATTGGACGGCAGGCGATGCGCTGCCTTGTGCCACAGTCTGCAGTGTTCGGGGAAGCATTCAATGGGATTTCGTATCAGTATCCGGCTCTTCTGTCGGAAGATCCATTACCCTAATTCCTTCTCCTCATTCGGCGTCGGCCACGAGCTACATCTACTTCACTGCGTTCGTGCATATCAGCCGCAGCACCAATGATCTGCGCCATGGGCATGCTCGATCCGTCGCCTCACTCAGCTACTGCCCGGCCCAGCTTTCTGTCATACGGACATGAGTTTCTGTTGTGGCAAGCCTGGATTTCTGGTTTTCAGCTCAGAGCATGTATTAAAGCTGATAGAGCCTCGACGTTCAGGTAATCGGCAGACGATACACCCCGCTACACCGTGAGAAGTTTGCAGCCTCTAGCGGGGTAGAAAGCGCAGCTTGCTGCGCAGGCTGGTACTTTGCTGGTCACTCTCACGGGTGCGGATACCGAAGATGTTGAAGAAGAAATCGACCGAAGGACCGACGAGAATCGCGAAGATCAACGTGCCGATCCCGAAGGAGCCGCCGAGCAGGATGCCAATCGTGACGACGGTGATTTCCATGGCCCAGCGGATGTATCCGATACGGATATTTGTGCGCTCGAGTCAGTGCCAGCATGAAGGCATCGCGAGGTCCAGCTCCAAAGCCGGTCTTGATATAGAGGGCAGTTGCGAAGCCAAGCAGGACGGCGGAACCACAGAGCATGACGATCTGCGCAGGAAGCCAGTGCGCCTTTGGGACGAGATCGAACTTCAGATAAACATCGGTCCAGATGCCGATGAAGAACATGTTGGATACCGTGCCGATACCCGGCTTGATGCCCATCGCCCAGGAAGTACCGAGAATCAGCAGTCCGACGACGATGCCGGCAGTACCGAGCGTGAGCGGCGTCTGGAGCGAGATACCGTGATGGAAGACGGTCCATGAGTTTGCGCCGAGGTCGCTTTGCAGTGATAGCACCATCGCTAACGCGAAGAGCATCAGTGCGAACATCAGCAATGCGAAATCGGCGGCGAAGCGCCCGGGATTCGCGATCCGATCGCGGAAGCTAGTGTAGGGATGCATCGGAAGGGAATGGGTAATAGGGAACAGGGATTAGGGGGAGGTTTGTAGTGCGTAGTACGTAGTTCGTAGGGCAGCCGGAGGAGTCCCTCACCTCCGCAGCCCGCTGCACGGGTACCGCACCTTTCCCACTTCTGCTCGGGGAGAAGGGGAGGCCAATCCACAGAGAGGTCGCGCTGCTCTTTTGATCTTCTCCCCTCTCCCCCGCCGGAGCAAAGCGCAGGCGAGTGGGAGAGGGGTCGGGGGTGAGGGAATCTCTCTTGCACCCATCACAACCACAAGCTAGCGTCCGACCGTTGCCGGAGCGGCTTCGGGCTCTTCGAGCAAAGCTGCGCTGGAATGAATTGCCGGTGCCGTCCCCTCGTTTTTCTCGCTGCCCAAAACATTGCGCTTCAGCCAGCTGCCCTTGCGGTAGCGCCAGACGTTGAGTCCCATCAGCACCACTGTATCGAGGAACATGGCGATGTAGATGCCCCGGATGCCCCAACCAAACTGGACGCCGAAGAGGTAGCCCAACGGCACCCGCAGCAACCACATCGTGACCGAGGTTGAGAACATCGGGAAACGCGTGTCGCCGGCGCCACGGAGAATGCCCGACATGACAAAACCGATCGCCAGTGGCACCTGGATGAAGGCGATCAGGCGTAACGCCTCGACGCCGGCGGCAATGATCGCCTCTTTGTCATCACCGCTCGCCGCGAAATCCATGATCTGCGTAGCAAAGACGAAGAAAATGACGCCCATCGCGCCCATCCAGGCAACGCACCAGCGCGTGGCGGTCATGCCGACCATGCGGGCGCGCTCTGGGTTACGTGCGCCAAGCGATTGACCCACCAGCGAGGTTGCGGCCATTGAGAATCCGAAACCGGGGAACATCGACAGGAACATGGCGTTCTGGGCAACCTGATTTCCAGCGGTGACGGCGGTGCCGAGCATGAAGACGACGATCACAAAGACGATCTGGCCACCTGAGCGCAGCACCGATTCACCCATCGATGGCAGGCCGATGTCGGCTAGTCGTTTCAGGCGGTCCCAGTTGGGCCGCCAGCCGTCGCGGCCGGAAATCAACAGCCCCCTGCGTCCTCGCCAGAGCAACACCCACATGATGGCTGCCCCGACACCACGCGAGAAAACCATCGCGAGTGCTGCGCCAGTCACGCCGAAATCCGGGATGAAGAAGAAACCGAAGACGAGCACGTAGACAAGAGCGATGTTGATGACGTTCATGAGGGCGGTGACAATCATCGAGGTGCGCGTGTCGCCGACACCGCGTAGTGCGCCGCTCAAGATGAACATGATTGCCATGAATACAAAGCTCAGTGAGCTGATCTGCAAGAATTTTGAACCATCCGCCACGACGTCCGGTTCAGCCCCTAGCATATGCATCACCGGAGCTGCGAAGAAGATAGTCAGTGGGGTGAGCACCAATGCCAGTATGATGCCGGCCGCAACCGATTGTTTAGCGATCGCGTCGCCTTCGGTGGCGATGCGGCCCGCGCCGAAGGCATGGGCGATCAGCACCGTCGTACCCATCGAGACGGCAAAGAAGGCGGTGATGACAATCACCTGCACCTGGCTGGCTGTACCGACACCGGCAACGGCAGCCGAACCCAGCCGGGCGACCATCAACGTCGTGATGAAGCCCAGCGCAGCCTGCATGAAATTTTCGAGGATCGAGGGCCATGCGAGCCCGAGAACCGCGCGCCGGATTTCTCCAGCGTCCGAAGCCGATTCGATCGGACCAGGAGTGTCCGCTCGCCGGCTCATCACTGTCGACACAGGCATCTCCACTGAAGTACACAAATAGAAACAAAAATGGGCTGTCCCGTAGTAAGGGAAAGCCAGCCTATGAGGCTATCGAAGCCTATCAGCGCGCGATGACGGCTGGTCAATGCGAGATTCTTCCTATATGGAAGGTGATCGAACCTGTCTGTTTTGCCTGCGCCATCGCCGCAGCTCGGTCCCGCGCAATTCACCCGCGGATTAGTTCTTAAGATTCATGCCCTCATGCATCACGTTAGGGGTGTTCAGCGGCTGGACTGGTCCGCGATCCATCCTTGCGCTCGCACGCTCACCTGTTGCGGTAGGTCAGTTACTTCCTTTGATCCACGCAGGAGATCTAGTGACACGGGTGAGTGGTGAGGGTTGTCCACGCACTTGGGAGCACCAGCCCTTCACCGATCCTCCACCGCTGCACCCCAAGCTCATGCGAGTAGATCCCTCCTGCGTCGGGATGCCAACGGGGGGCTGGTGAACTGCGCGCGGATTTCAGCGAGATCCTACGGGTCAACCTGATGCACAAAGATTTGTATGATTCATGTTCCCACGGCTACCGCCCGTCTGACCGCTGGCAGGATCGCACGGACATGCTCATCCCGGGTCAGGTAGTTGATGAAGCAGGCACGCAGGGCAAAGCGGTTGCCAAGATCGGCCTGGGTAAGGAAGAGATCGCCGCTCTCCTGAAGGCTGTACATGATCTGACGGTTGAGATCGTTCAGCGCTTCGTCACCGAGGTTCATCCCGGTAGGGCGATAGCGGAAACAGACGATTGAGAGCGTGCGCTTGACGACGAGCTCGAAGTCGGGTGCTTCGTTGATCAGCTCCGTAAAGAGCGCTGCCTGACAGTTGCTGCGGCTGACGTGCTCGACAACGCCTGATCTGCCCAGCTGCGCCAACACCATCCAGAGTTTCAAACCTCGGAATCCGCGCGTCTGCTGGAAGCCATATTCCGAGAACCAGGGCAACCCGCCGATGCCTTTGCCTTCCTCGGTCTGGACGTATGACGGCACAAGGCTGAAGGTTTCTCTCAATATCTGGCTGTGGCGAACGAGGGCACAACCACACTCAACCGGCACAGAGAGCCACTTGTGCGGATCAATGGCAATCGAATCGGCCCGCTCCATGCCTTTGAAGTGCAGCGCTACCGTTGGGTCCAGCACACCGAAGCCGCCATAGGCTCCGTCAACGTGGAACCAGAGATGCTCCCGGGCGCAGATGTCCGCAATATCGTCGAGTGGATCGACGGCGCCGGTCGAAGCAGTCCCGGCGCTGGCTGCGACGCAGAATGGCTCCAAGCCTGCATTTCGGTCATTTGCGATTGCTTCTCGGAGCGCTGCAACGTCCATCCGGTAGCTGGCATCGACCGGGATGATCCTGACGTTTGCCCGGCCGATGCCGAGCAGTTCTGCGGCTTTGAGCATCGTCGTGTGGCCTTCGGCGGCCAGATAGAGAACAACGGGAGCGACGCGCCCCTGAAGACCGTCCCGGCGCACATTGCCACCGGATTTCTCGATAGATGCATGACGAGCGGCAGCAAGGCAGGTCAGCGACGCCATCGAGCCGCCACTGACGAGCAATCCGTAACTGTCCTCGCCTGGAAAACCCAAGAGATCCATCAGCCAGCCAACGATGGCGTGTTCGAGGTAGATCGCGGCGTGATTGCCACCGGCACAACTTGGGTTCATCGTCGCTGCGAGGAACTCGGCAATGATGCCGATTGGGGCAGGCGGCGAGTTGACCCAGCCAAAGAAGCTGGGATGACCGTTACCCATCGGATTGGTCATGATCTGATGCTGGAACGCATCGAGCAAAGCTTCAGCTGACAGCGCTTCATCGAGCAACGGGAGGTTGAGCAGGGCATTCTGGGCATCGACGCTCATCGGCTGGTAGACGGGATTGGTTCCGGTGCGCAGTTTATTAAGGTAGTCCGTCGCCAGATCAACGGCCCGGTAGCCAAGCCGTCGAAACTCTTCCGGATCAACATCCAGAGTAGCTACTGCCTCATCCATCATCACGCTCTCCACTTCACATGTTTCCAGAGGAATGATCGCTATAGGCTAGCTTCATCATCGGGAGTAGCGCTTCGGTATTGATAACGGGCTTTCGAGCGGCTGTTGTGCGTGACGCACAGAAGTAGATGCGGCTTCCCGATAATAGGTGGAGGCAATGCTAGAGTGATTGCATAGCCGTAATCGAGATCTATAGATAGAAGGAAAGGTTCTCAGCAATGACATCGACCGCAAACCGGCTGTCACTCCCCGACCGCAACGCACTGAAGGCGCCCTTTGCCGCGCTGCACCACGTTGCGCTGGTGACGAACGATATGAAGGCGACGGTTGCGTTCTACCGCGATATCCTCGGTAGCGAGATCGCGATGGCCCACCGCCAGGGCGAGAACAATGTACGCCACTACTTCATCACCGTCGCGCCGAACACCGTCTTCGCCTTCTTCGAGTTTCCCGATGTTGAGCGGCCGGAGTGGATGGAAGCGACGAAGCCGAAGTCGAATCGCCATCTCGACCACGTTGACTTTTACGTCAACTCGATCGACGATATCCGCTACTGGGAAAAGCGCCTCGAAGCGCACAACATCCCGATGACCCGCACTATTGGCGGCGACTCGATCTTCTTCCACGATCCTAATAACATCGTCATCCAGCTCACCGTCGGCCCGGAGGGCAAAGAGCCCTGGCCGATCATCGATGATCCGGATCCGGCGTACTAGTTTGTAGGAAATCCGAAGAAGCCCCCTCCCCTGTCCCCTCCCTCGAATTCGAGGGAGGGGAATCCAATTGGTGCTGTCGAGTTCCAGTGGAACTCGGTTTGAACGCAAAGACACCCCTCCCTCGGTTTCGAGGGAGGGGACGGGGGAGGGAGCATGGACGTTCCCGCAACCTACAAACTCCCTCAGCTCCAGGCTGTGCCGATGTGCAGCGTGTCGTTGTAGTGGACGCTGCCGACGGTGAGCAGCCAGAACCAGCTGTTGTCGCCGGAGAGATCGCTGTCGAAAGGCCAGGACATGAAGCTCATCTGGTCGCCGATGTTGTGCAGCTGCCAGTGGAGTTCACCCGCAGACAGGATGTCGCCATCGTCGGACTCCTGGTAGGAGAGTCCGACGTCGACGCTGGTCTGGTTGAACATCTGGTCTTTTTCACAGAGCATGACGTGGAAGTAGGCGTCGCCCACTGTTGCCAGGCCATTGACCTTGTAAAAGGTTGGGAAGAGCGAGTTCGGGTCTTCGTTGTACCAGAAGGGGCCGTTGTGCGGGCCCTCTGACAGCTCGTTATAGCTGTATGGCAGACCGCTGGCGTTGACGGCATTGACGACCGTCTGCTCGGTCAGCGGGCAGCTGAAGATGTTGTAGACGTTCGGCTTCACGACATCCAGCGCCCAGCCCTGGGTGCGTCGCGCGAAGCGGTTCTTGTTGGTTTCACGCAAGATTGCCGGAACTTCGGTCCCGCGCTCGGAGAATGCGTGGTAGATCTCATAGGGATTCGCATCGCGCAGATCGGGAATCGTCAGCGGGTCCATTCCGCCGGCCGGGATGTACCTGGCAATGCCGATACTATGCAGTCTGCCACCAAGCGTCGGATCGGCGGTTCGGATTGCCTTGATCCCGTCTCGCGGCGTCTCCTTGCCAGAGTCCCCGCCATCCTCAGGTGTGCCGAGCATCACGTAGAAGGCGAGTTCGCTGCCTTTGCCGATCGGTAGCCGGGCGAACTCGCGTACGAGATCCACCTCGGTCCTACTGAGTTCGTCGCCCGTCGCGGAAATGGTGCTGTGCGGTGTAAACGGCTGGGCCGCCGCTGTCGAGAGGCCGGTCGTCAGTAGCATGATGCCGAGCATCAAGCCGAGTATGCGTTTCAGAAACACTGGAGGTCCCTTTCGATACATTGAGAGTGTGATCTGTCTCGTGTGCCGTTGCGCAGCGGTCTTTGGAAGCAACACGATTACTCTCAACCTATCCGGCCAGAGATCGCCGGGCCATCGTGTAGTCCCGGCTTTTGTGTATCGCAATTTCTCGATGCTACTGAACCAATCAGGAGTGCGTGACTATATGTCACGGCTTGACAAGCGCCAGCCTGCGGTCATACAATCCGAACAGAAATAGAACATATGTTCTATACGAACGAGAGGTTGGCCGGGATTGCAGGTTGAAGACAGCGCACGCTGGATCATCCACGCCGATCTGGACGCCTTCTTCGCGGCTGTCGCCGTCAAGGAGCATCCGGAACTGCGCGGCAAGCCCGTCATCGTCGGTGGTTCGCCCGAGGGACGCGGTGTCGTCACCTCGGCGACCTACGAAGCACGCGCATTCGGCGTGCGTTCGGCGATGCCGGCGGCGCAGGCAGTCCGGCTCTGCCCGCAAGCCCACTTCGTGCGCGTCCCCGGAGAGTCGATTCGCTGGCATGCCGAGCGCTTTCGCGACATCCTCGACCGCTTTTCGCCGGTCGTCGAAGTCGTCAGCGTCGACGAAGCCTATCTCGATACCGGCAACTCCTGGCGGCTCTATGGCGGCGGCGTCGAACTGGCGCGCCATCTGAAGGAGCGGGTACACGAAGAGCTGGGGCTGGTCGTCTCGATCGGCGCAGCTTCGAACCGGCTGGTTGCCAAGATCGCGTCGGACCTCGGCAAGCCGGATGGCTTCACCGTCGTCCCGCATGGCAACGAGGCTTCGGCGCTCGCGCCGCTGCCGATCGAGCGGCTGCCAGGCATCGGGCCAAAGTCGGCTGAGCGCTTGCGCCAGCATGGCATTCAGACGCTCGGCCAGCTCGCCAGCGCCCCGGAACGGCTGATCGCCGGTGTCGTCGGTTCTTATGCTAATTCGCTACAGGCGCGGGCACGTGGCGAATACAGCAAGCCGGTGCGTTCGAGCCGGGGGCGCAGAAAGTCGCTCGGGCATGGGCGCACCTTCGGGCGCGATCTGCGCGGGTTGGCGGAGTTGAGCCAGCCGCTCTACAAACTCTGCCAGCGGGTGGGGAGCGAACTGCGAGGCTACAGGCTTGTGGCAGGCACGGTAGCGCTCAAGGTTCGCTATACCGATTTCGAGACGCGCAGCAAGCAGATGTCCTTCCCTGATCCGACCGACGCTCATCAGGATCTCTATGAGGCGACCTATGAGTTGTTGTCCAAGATGCTTGCCGCGCGCGGAGCGCCGGTCCGAATGATCGAAGTGCGCGTCAGCGGGCTTCTCCCAGCTGCGTTTCAGCTCGATCTCTTCGATCCCTCCCGGCAGCGCACGCGCAAGCTGAACGACGCCCTCGACCAGCTAGAGTCGCGCCATGGTGTGGGTGTCGTGCAGCCAGCGTGGATCCGCAGAGAACAGGGAACAGGCAAGAGGGAAGAGAGCAACAGCCTCGTTTCTCGTTACGTCGCGGCTGCGATGCCCGGCGTGATCGCGGGAGGAACGAGTGCACGGAACTCGTGATTTCTCTTGTCTTTCCCTATTCCCTGTTACCTGTTCCCTATTCCCTAAACTGAGAAAGGAGGTATGACAAACGTGAGATACCGACGAAGCGGCGGGCTGGGCGGCAACGGTTTCGGCAAGCTGAAATCGCCGCGCTATCGCTGGGAATGCGGTTGTAGCGATCCGGCCGTCCTGCTGGCGCGTTATGAGCCCGGCGGGCATATCGAAATCAAGGTCCGCGACCGCTTCTATTACATGGCGTCCGGCTGCGTGCAGGCGATCTGCCCAAAGTGCGGCGCAGCCCACATCCTCGATCTCCGATCTCCCGAGAGCGGCCCCGATCCGCTTCCTGTGATCGGCGCAGACCCCGGCAACGGCTGGGGCTAGCGAACACCTTTCCCCCAATAACGGCTTGAAGCCGGCTACATCTACATACGTCAGAGCGCCAGAGCGCCACCGCTCCCGGTGGGGCCAGCGGCGCAGGTGATTCCGTTCATCCCGCCCAGCCGCCCGGGAGCGGGAAGGGTCTCATTGTGCAGGGTAACTGGCTACACGATCTGGCAACAGATTCACTCGGAGATTTCGAAGTTTCAGATGAGCTTGATCAACGGCTTTCGAGACTGGCGATACAGTCCCGTAGCGACGAAGGGAAAGCTTTCGAGCTTTTCGGCCTCCTGGCCTACAAGATAGAACGATTCGTTCGCCGCTTTCGGTCTTGGGAACTTCATCCCTTCGATCTGGACGATATTGTGCAGGAAAGCTATCTCGTCTTCATTGATACGCTTCACCGCTGGGTTCCACATTATGTTGATGGGCTGCTCGGCGGTTATCTTTACTACTTTCTCAAGGTCTTTCCCCTCTGGCTGGCGAATCGCGTACGCGGCTGGAAGCGGATAACTCGCCAGCCAATCGTGCGGACCATCCGTACGCGGGAAGCAGCCACCACTCAAGATGCAGCCAACGTCGACGGCTTTTGCCGCAATCTGAGCCTGCAGGATTCGACGCTCGTGGAGTTGCGAGTGCTCCGCGGCCATTCCATCCCCCGTGCCGCCCGAACGATGGGCATCGCACGCCGCACCGCCTACCGCCGCTGGCACCGCATTCTCGAGATGGGCCGCGAGTATCTGCGGGAAGCGGGATAGCTGGAGTGCAGGGACTAGGGATTAGGGAAGAGGGATTAGAGTCGTCGTCGAAAACCCCTCAACTAGTCCACGTCCCTGGCTTCATCTAATCCTCTAATCCCTTGTCCCTAATCCCTACTTCCGAAAGCGCGCTATGTAGCGGTCGGCGGCGGCTTTGGATTCAGGGTCGTTGCGGGCCGCAATCAAGGCGTGGGCGTCGGACCAGGCGCGGTCTGTGCCGACCATCGCAGCGGTGACGGCGTTGACGTGGCGCTTGGTGGCTTCCAGTGGCAAGGCCGGCATCTCGACGAGTGAGCCAGCCAGCGCATCGACCTCGCCATCGAGCTGATCTGCAGGCACGACTCTGTTGAGGAAACCCAAAGCGCGCGCCTCCGGAGCGTAAAAGGGCCGGCAAGTCATCACCAGTTCCTTCGTCGCCGCCGGGCCGATCTCCCGTACCAACCGGGGGATGCCGCCCCAGGCCAGCGGAATACCGAGATCGACTTCGGGAATCGAGAAACGCGTGTCCTCGGCCGCCACCCGCAGATCGCAAGCTGCGGCCAGCACCAGCGCCCCGCCGACGCAGTGGCCGTGGATCTTCGCGATCGTCACCGCACGCATGTCCTCGAGCGCATCGGCCATCTGGCGACCGCGATCGGAACGGCGATGGATCGGGCCATCATCGGGGTCCGCAAACCCTGTCACATCTGCGCCAGCTGAAAACGCCCGCCCGGCACCGGAGATGACGACTACCTTCACCTCGGGCTGACTGTCGAACCAGCGCGCAGCTACGGCGAGTTCTTCGAGCAGTTCCCCGCTCAGCGCATTGAGCTTCTCCGGCCTGTTGAGCGTGATGCTGCCCCGTGGTCCATTAGACTCGGCAATCAGTGTTGTGAAATCCGGCATCCTCTTGTCCCTCCTTCATTTGATAGCAGTATACGGGCGGCGACGCGCTTGATCCCGGGCCTGTCCGGAGGTTGCCCTGGTCTGACCGGTCCGCTAGACTGCTTGCGAACAATCGCAACATGTATGTACGCAGGTGGTTGCTGGTCCAAGATCTGCGGGATGACTGGCGACCGGAAGGGGAATACAGTGCAACGCCGGTTTATCCGAATTGTGGCTATCTTTGGCCTGCTCGCCGGACTATTGTCGGCGCTATCGCCTCAGTCTGCTATTGCAGCGGGTGTGGTCGGCGATGGGACGCCAGGGAGCTGTGACGAGGCAGCGCTCGACGCTGCGCTCGCTGGAGGCGGTCTAATTACCTTCGATTGCGGTAACCAACTCTTTGTTAATCTAACCACCGCCAAGACGATCTCCGTGGATACGCAGATCCAGGGGCCTCTCAACATCATCCTGACCATGGGCAATAATGATCGGCATTTCATTGTCAATCCAGGAGTGACGCTCACCCTAGAATAGCGTCGGACTCCGGAATGGTCGAATCGATGGCGACGGTGGGTCTATTCTGAACCACGGGACAGTGATCGCGAGTAGTCTTTACATGAGAGACAACGAGGCCACCGGTGATGGAGGAGCCATCTACAACGATGGTGGAACGGTCACGATCCAGGGTCCTTTTGGGCTGGTGTCCAATCAAGCTCAGAACGGTGGAGCGATCGCCAACAGTGCCGGCGGCACGGTGACGGTTCGAGATGGAAACTTTCAGTTCAATGAGTCCGACGGTGACGGCGGGGTTATAGCAAATTTCTCGGGAACGGTCACAGTTGAAAACACGTATGTTGGGCAAAACACCGCGAAAAGCAGGGTGGCAGCATCTGGAATGATGGGATCCTGAATGTAACGGATGTTTCCTTCGATCGCAATGAGGCAATGAGCAGCGGCAACGGTTCCGGTGGCGGCATCTTCAACGCGAATTCCGGCACGCTGACCGTTACGCGGAGTTCGTTCTTTGGGAATTCTGCGGGATACCGCGGTGGTGCACTCCGCAATGGCGGGACGGCGACCATCGAGACGAGCACCTTCACCCAGAACACCGCCGCAAATCAGGGTGGTGCAATCGTTAATCACGAGAAACTGACGATCACTAACAGCACAATTGCCTTCAATGACTCGGGCCTGGCTGGCGGCGGCATCCGCAATGCCAACGACGGTACGATCGATCTCGGCAACACGATCATCGCTGACAATACAAGTGGCAACCCGAGAGCTGACTGCTCAAACGCAGGGACGTTCAATTCGCACGACTATAATCTTGATAGTGACGGCAGCTGTCCGCTCGGTATGGCCAACGACATCAGCAACGGCAACGCGGATCTCCAAGCGCCTGATCTCAACTGGTGGAACGACAGTGAACCTATTACCGCTGGCCGGCCAGCAGCGACGCGATCGACGCCGGACCGGGAGCTTGCACGAGCCCTGACCAGCGCGGTGAGGTTCGGCCTCAGAACGGCATCTGCGATATCGGTGCAGTCGAGGTTATCCCACCGGCTGATGTCTGCTACAGCCGCTACACCGGCGCGCTCCAGGCTCCGGTCGATGGTGAGTGCATCGGGCCGTATCTGGTAAAGGTCGTCTTTGAGGACAATGGACCGCACTATCTCTGCCGCAATCCGTACACCGGAATGCTCTCTTACAGTCAGGCGCCAACCTGCCCGCCCAACAATCTCCCGGCGATCGTGATGCCGGACGAAGCGCCGCTGGCGGTCTGCGTGAGCCTCTACACTGGCAAGTACCGCATCCCATACGGAATACAACCGTGCTCGCCTGCGGAGTACGCGACGACGTTGCAGTAGCTCGTAGCGTGTGGTTTGTGGGAATCCGGGGTGGATTCTTCTATTCTTGTGTTCCTACAAACCACACAACCTACGTACGCAAGACTCACTCATAGCAGAGCGTATCAACGATCGCTACGGAAGCAGCTGAGTAGGCTGGGACGTTGGTGATTAGAATCGCCGCGTCGAGTGTCAATCCACCGAAGCATCTGACCTGACAAGCTACGCTCGAAAAGCCGGTCATTTGCGGTTCCTCCCCATTGTTCGAGCCAGTAGACGCGCCTACCAGAAGGCGAATGCTAAAGCTTCATTCCAGGTGCGGTCGCCAAGGGGTCGCACGCTTACTGGACAGGTACTGGGGTATCATGATCGTAAGATTGTCTGGATCTGGCGAAGATCCTGCGGGGGTGATCCGTCACAATGTTCCAGACGCAATATGTAGAAGCCAGAGACCTGCCCAGGGGGCGGGGGCAGAAAGGAAATCGTGAAATATCGAAGTCTTCGGCTGGTAGCCATCATGGGATTGCTAGCAGCCTTTTTACCTGTGTTCGGGAGCCAACAAGCGTTCGCTGCCGGGGTGGTCGGCGACGGCAATCCCGTCAATTGTACCGAGGCTGCACTGGATACTGCGCTAACGGGCGGTGGTCTGGTGACATTTAACTGTGGCGGATCGGTCACGATCCCACTCACGACCACCAAGACGATTGCGCTCAACACTCAGATTCACGGTGGCAATGAGGTCACCCTTGATATGGGGAACAATGACCGCCATTTTCAGGTTAACGCTGGCGTGACGCTTGAACTGGATCAGCTTCGGCTTGAGAATGGCACGGCCGCCGGGGACGGCGGCTCGATTCTGAATCTGGGCACCGTCACTGCAACCGAGGTCACGTTCGACAGCAACACCGCCACCGACGACGGCGGGGCGATCTTCAACAATGGCGGCATTGTCAACATCCTCGGCGGTTCTCTCTTCGACAACAACACCGGAGTGCAAGGTGGGGCCATCGCGAACTGGTCGGGCGGAACCCTCACTGTCTCCGATAGCACCTTCGAAGGCAACGTTGGGAGTCTCCGGGGCGGCGCGCTCTCCAATCGAAGCTCGATAGCTACGTTCACGAACAGCGTGCTTGTTGAGAACAGATCGACTAGCGAAAGTGGCGGCGCCATCGACAATCCGGAAGCGGGTGGAACTGTCAACATCATTTCCAGCCGCCTGATTGATAATGTTTCTGGCAACCGTGGCGGTGCAATCTCGAACGATGGTGTTGTCACTATCACGGATTCGACCTTGGACGGGAATTCGACAACAACCAATGATGGCGGCGCGATAAACCACCGGGACGGCGCAACGCTGACTATTACTCGGAGCACCTTCTCCGGCAACACCACGCCAGACCAGGGTGGGGCGATCTTTAGCCAGGGAACAGCGACAATTGAGACCAGCACCTTCTCTGGGAACATCGCGGTAAAGCGTGGCGGGGCAATTCTCAATCGTAGTCAGATGACGATCAACAACAGCACGATTGCCTTTCAACACAGCCAACATCATTGGTGGTGGCATCCGCAACTCGAATGCTGGCGATCTCACGTTGACGAATACAATTGTCGCGGAGAACACTGGCGACGACTGCTACAACACCGCCACATTCACCTCGGGGGATTACAACCTCGACTCTGATGGGACCTGCTCGTTCGGTATGGCCAACGACATCAGTAATGGCAATGCCAATTTGCAGCCGCTCGATCTCAACGGTGGCTTGAACGAAAGCCTTTTACCCGGCCTGGGTAGCGACGCGATTGACGCCGGTCCCGGAGCTTGCACGAGCCCTGACCAGCGTGGCATCGCCCGCCCATTTGGTCCGGCCTGCGACATCGGCGCTGTCGAAGTTCGCTACGAGTCGACCTTTCCGCTCTGCGCCAACGGCTACACCGGCAGGGTGA
Organism: uncultured Chloroflexia bacterium; assembly: GCA_963745675.1. Lineage (GTDB taxonomy): Bacteria > Chloroflexota > Chloroflexia > Thermomicrobiales > CFX8 > JAUIIK01. The sequence continues at coordinate 21,036 of CAVUYM010000007.1, read as the reverse complement.
CCAGCCCGATCTATGGCGGTGCTTGCCCGGTGAATCTCCAGACACTAAATGTGCCTGCGGATTACCCGATGACCTTCTGCATCAGCCCCTGGACCGGCGCGGTTTCTTATGCGGCGACCGGAAACTGCGCGCCGAGACTGGAAGTCCACGAGATGCCTGGCGACGGTGATCTGGTGACCTGTGTCAGCCTCTACACCGGGGCGAATCGACGTGTTGAAGACCAGAACGATTGCCTGCCATATGAAGTACCGAATCTGATCCCCTCCTCGTTCTAGGGACGGCGTACATCATTTGCTGATAAAACGGGCGGCCCATCAGCGGGCCGCCTGTTTCGTTGTCGGTTCACTCCTCGATCTCCGAATATCGAAGCTTGCTGAGTTATCGGCAGCGCTGTGTTACCCCGCGAAGATGGGCATCTCTGCGACATCGGATGAGGAAGCGGCGCCGCTCAGGATCGGATTATCTGGACCCTGGAGCTATTCCGCGGACTTTCGTTTCGATGCTGTATAACCCCGTTTGTGCCGTTAGATATAGCGACCAACTCCTCGAGCACTCCCTCTTTGAGCGCGTTCAGTTTGTCTGGCTGGCTAACCCTGACGCTCTCGCGTGGACCGTCGATCTCGAGCAGTAACGTGGTGAAATCCGGAATCTCGCTCTCTCGTCCGATGTGATTGCCTATCGGTACATGAGATTGGATGGCGATAGGGAGCGACAGAGATGGTATATATCTGAACCTGCATCACAATGAGACAAAAGAACTCTAAAGTGCCTACATGTCAACAGTGTACATTGTCAACCTGTCGGGGTACACTTGTTGCATCAATATCCTCACGTGTGAAAGGCGGTCTGCTGTTGATGTCGAAACGTACGCTTCTGGTCATCGCGATTGCGTTGCTTGTGTCGCCGGCCGCGTTGCTTGTGCAACCGGGTACAGGCGGCGCCAGTAGCCACGAGAGTTTCACGGATTTCGAACCGGTCGGCTTTGCGGTCGGTGAAACGGTTCACAACCACCAGCCGGATGGAAATGAAGCCAGTCCGGCGATCTCCGGCGTCAATCCTGACGCTCAGGCATGGTCCGTGCGTCAAGCCAGCGTCGATGAGGAAGTCGTCGATCTCGGGGGTGCTGACCCCGAGCATGGAAAGGTCTGGCGCGCTCTCTCGACACCAACGACACCGGCAATCTCCAGCTTCGGCCGCACGCGCCCAAGTACCTGGGCTTCTCCGGAGAATCGACTGCTATCGACGACTTCGGCAGCGAGACGGTCACCTCAGATACCTACTTCGCATCGTTTGAATTCCGGTCGGCCACAGGGACGGCTCAGCCCGGACTGATCATGGACGTCACACCAGCCTGTGGCGACGACTGCCGGCATGGTTATGTCCGCATCGTCGACGATGCACCGAACGGCTTCGACCTGGTCTTCTTCGAGACGGGTGCCGGTGGGTTTAACGAATTTCTAGGCGCCGACATCAATCTTGATCTCTCCTATAGTGACTGGCACACCCTGGGAATTGCTATCACGTTCATTGACGGCCAAAATCTCGATGGGACCGGCAATGACATTATTGAGGTTTATGTCGATAATACACTGGTCCATACCGGAACAAGTTGGGAGACCGGCTACCGGATCAGTACCACTAGCGTACGGGGCGTCGATCGCCTTGCATTCTCCAGGTCTAGCCAAGGGGCAGCTCCCGTAGGCGGTGGTCTCTACTTCGACAATCTGTTGATCACTGACGAGATTCCTTCGTTTTTTTAGTGTTGGACCGTCGACCTCTACGCTCTGCCTCAATCCGTACACCGGTTCGGTTTCCAGCACGTCAAACGATGAGTGTCCGCCGAACCAGACCGAGTTGACGACACGAGCGTGGATCCACTGGCCTTCTGCATCAGCCGGTACACTGGCAGGGTTCGCTACTCGGAGAGCGGTTCATGCCGTCCCTACGAGGTGGTGCACATCGTGCCGGATGACGGTGATCTTCTGATGTGCACGAGTCGCTGGACCGGCCAGAATCGCCGCGTCTCGAGCCTTGATCTCTGCACTCCATACGAAATTCCGAACATCATCCCGGCCGGATGAAGTCCGGGTAATAGAGAGCTGATAGACCCATGGCCGCTCGCCCAACGGGAGCGGCCATGGTTCCTGCTCCCGGCACCGGATAAGGCAATGGCGCTGCTCAGGATCGGATTATCTGGACCCTGGCGCTATTCCGCGGACTTTCGTTTCGATGCTGTATAGCCAGTTTGTGCCGTCAGGTAGAGTGTCGAGTAGTCAGCGCCGCCCCAGTTCAGGTTGGCAGCGTGCTCATCATCCAGCTCAAAGATCCCGAGCACTGTGCCGTCGGCTTCAATGACCCAGACGCCGCCAATGCCGGTGGACCAGATACGGCCATCTTCGTCGACTTTCATGCCGTCCGGGACACCGATCCCTTCGCTGCCGGTCATGTCTACCAGCAGATCGCCTTCAACGAACGAACCATCGGCCTGCGCGTTGAACGAACGAATCTGGCCGGTGCGCGAGTCATTGACGTAGAGAATCGATTCATCCGGGGAAAATGCGAGACCGTTGGGGAAGGTGAAACTGTCATCGATACAGCTGATCTGGCCATCTGGAGCGACACGGTAGACACCCTGTCGCGCATCTCTTTCACCGCACCGGGAGCGCCCATCAGTTTCTGCAGTCCGTCGGAGAGCCAGGGGTTGGTGAAGTAGATCGCTCCGCTGCTATGCACGACCAGATCGTTGGGATTGTTCAGCCGGAGCCCCTCATATTCCTCAACGACCGCATCGGCGGCGCCGTTGTAAGGCGCACGCGAGACACGCCTGCCGGAGTGCTCGCAGGCGAGAACGTTTCCATCGTGGTCGAGCGTCAGACCGTTGGCGTTGCCGCTCGGCTCGCGGTAAATCTCCGCATCGCTGTTCCCCGGTCGCCAGCGATGAATGCGGTTGTTCGGGATGTCGCTGAAGAGCAGGCAGTTGTCAGGTGATACCCAGACTGGTCCCTCGGTGAAGGCAAAGCCGCCGCAGAGCTTTGTCTCCCGGTCGTCCGCAAATAACTCGGCAAGACCGTTATCCCGCTTGATGATCACGATGAATACTTCCTTCACATACTTGCGCCAGAGAGTGCAGAGGCATTCTAGACCGTGTCATTCGTTTCGTCAGATAGCTGTCAGCCCACCGTCGACAGCGAACGCCGTGCCGGTTACGAATGATGCCCGATCGCTCAGCAGGTAGAGGATCGCGTCCGCGACCTCGCTCGCCTCTCCGATACGATTCAACGGATGGAGCTTCGCCGTGCTTGCGAGTCGGGCTTCGATGTCAGCGGCGTCGCGCAGGTTGTTCAAGACCATCGGCGTCCGAATCGACCCGGGGCAGACGCAATTGACGCGGACTCCGTGCGGCGCGTATTCGGCAGCCAGAAAGCGTGTCAGCCCGATGACGCCGCCCTTCGAGGCAGAGTAGACGCTCGTTCCGCCCCAGCCGATCAGACCAGAAACAGAGGCGAGATTGACGACCGATCCGCGGCCCGCCTCAGCCATAGCTGGAAGAAATGCCCGGCAGCAGGCAAAGATCCCTTTCAGGTTGACGCCCATGACGGCATCCCAGAATGCTTCGTCAATATCCCCTGTCGAATCCGCTTGCGGGTTGATACCTGCGTTCGCGATCAGAAAATCCGGAACTCCGTGGTTCGCAAGGACATCGCCTGCAACGTGCTCAACCTCTTGCCAATTGGCCACGTCGAGGCGATAGGTTGTGATCGAGCCCTTCAAGTCACTAGATGCGCCGGCTAGACGCTCGAGCCCCGGACCATCGATGTCGGTTGCGATAACCGCACACCCGGCCGCCGATAGTGCGCGCGCAGTTGCTTCGCCGATACCTGAAGCCGCGCCGGTAACGAACGCAAGACGCCCGATCATTGATCCCTCAGCAACACTGGATTGATTCACTTCATTCCCTTCTTATCCCCCACACCATCAGCCCACCTAATCTCTCACGCATAGCGTAAGGCATGAGCGACGGAGATCGATGTGGTCGAGCGGCGAAGACTTCCCTCACTTGTTCCACCAAATAGAAAGTACGTCGTCGTTTTCGTCCCGTACAGACGCCAAAAGGAGTCATTCTTGTATGTTCAAAATGGAGTAGGGTGAGAGTGGCGGAGGGGTGAGCGAGCCTGCTGTCATTCAAGGTCCACTGGAGACCGTCGCTCAGCATAGGCCGCTCACCACTACCGCACTACCGCTGGTCATCCCATGCTCGGACAGTTGCCAGAGCCCACTGAGCTCGTATCTGCAAGGGTGAGCGAGGATGTCCGTCGTCCAATTGCATCCTTTCAGATGGAGTGCCTTATGGATGCCGCCTGTGTCGGGCTTGATGTGTGTCTGATGCCGGGAGATGGTGACAAGCCAGAACACTGGCGGATTGAGCAGACGGCCGCTGCCTGGGCCGGGCTCGTACATCGCTTGACGCCGCTGGCACTGCACCGGGTCGTAGTGGAAGCGACCGGACAGAAGCTAAAAAGGGAGCTCACTTGTAGTACTACACCGTATTCTGACAACATTGAAGGTTGATCGGTGACTCTTTCTCCCGGTCGTCGTAGGGGTGAACCTTGTGTTCACCCGTGAACGTACGCGCATTCGTGGCCGGGCGAAGCCTATCTTCGCCCGTACGATATTCCCAGATCTTTCCCTCTTCGGCACTCCGTGTATTCGGGAGTCTGTCTAGGACTCCAGGCAGTTCGTACCGATTCTCAGCCGGGTCACCCTGGTCTGCAACTGATTCAAAGCGCTCGTGCGTAAGGTACACAACATTGAGCGGGATGCCCGGCAATAGTTGATCGGCGATGAATCCGGCCGCAGCGCCGAGTTGATCTTCGACGAGCTTGCGGATCTGATCGTCAAGCTCAACCGCCCCATTGAAAATGGCGGTGACGCGCACCGGGTTCCCGTCGTCAGGCGGCGCGCCTTTGTCCGAAAGCACGTACATCGAACCGGTACCGTCATCCAGTTGGTAGATTCCATATTGATCGAGGACAGGGATGGTGTAGCGATTGCTAATCGTCCCAACAAGCTCAACCTGGACACCGTCGTAGCCTCCAGGATCGCCGCGTAACTGAGCGATTGTAAGATCGTCATGAACCTGTTCGCCGCCTCGCCGGCTGATCAAGACACCAACGATCACAATACAAATCAGCAGGAGGAATGATAGGCCAACGATCAATCCGGGAGATAGCCACCTCGGCCGATTGAAACCACCGGGTTCATCAACCTCTACCCAACGCCCGCTCATGATTCGCTCGCCACCTGAAACTGCAATGTCTGGATCACTACATCGTCGACCAGGAATTCGACTGTACAGGGCTCCCCACTGGCTACGGGATCGATATCTCCAGCCCGATCTGTCGCGCTCAGATGCCAGACCTGACCTGATCGATCCAGCGTTATCGCCTGGGGCGGACTCGTTGCTCGAAGAGTGCCGGACGGATCATACCAACGCGTTTGAAAGGTGAAATCAACTTCGCGGATCTCGAAAGCGGAGGAGACGACGAACGCAAAGGCAACCGCCTGTTCATCCGGCTGAAACTCAATCGCTGTATCCGTCGGTGCTTCGAAACCTTCCGCATTCACCTCTACTCCGTGTGTCATCGTGGCCCGGGTGACTTGTAGTGTCTCAGCGGCCGGGAGAGGTTGAAGGATCAACGATACTTCGCCATCGTCCTCACCCACACGCACGCGCTCTTCTGCCGGAGTGAAGCTCGGCATCGTCGCCCGAATGACGTGTTCCCCTTTCGGAAGATCGGTCACGATGCGAGGGGCTGCCCCGATCAACTGGCCGTTAATCGAGATTTCAGCGCCATCTGGAATGCTGGTAATCGACAGCGTGCCAGCCGCCGCAGTCGACCCCGATCTGAATAGGTTAGGAGACACGATCAATCCAACGATGACCAGGACGACTGCCATCGCTGCCACTCCAGCCAGAAACCAGCGTCCTTGCTGGCTCAGAAATTGCCAGGAACGCAACCGAAGCGCCAGTGGCTGCTCAATCACTGTCTCCGGATCAACATGCGATGTCGACAATAGCCCGTCGGGCAGCGGGATCGAGGGAACGTCACCCAGTGCCCTGGACAGCGCTTCGGCGAACTCTCCGGCCGAGTGATAGCGATCATCTGGAGACTTTGCCATCGCTTTCCCGATTACCGCGCTCATTTCCGGCGACAACTGCGGATTACGGTCGTGTGCAGGCATTGGTGGTTCGCTGATGTGCCCGAGCAAGACAGCATGCGGTGTCCGGTGGGGGAAGGGCGTTGTGCCGGTCAGCAGTTCGTAGACGACGACGCCCAGAGAATAGACATCGGACTGCGCAGTGGCCGAAAAACCCTGCGCTTGTTCCGGTGACATGTAGGCCGGTGTCCCGACGAGCATGCCCTGACTGGTGACGTTTATGTCCTCTGCCGCCTGGGCGATGCCAAAATCGGTCAGCAGCGCCTTGCCATTTTCGTCAATCAAGACGTTTCCGGGTTTTATGTCACGATGAACGATGCCCTTATCGTGCGCGTAGTCGAGCGCCGACGCAATCTGGACAATATAGGCGACGATGGTTTGCAGATCCGGCGGATCTGGACCTTGCTGTGCATTGGCAACCTGGCGCAGGGTGGCGCCTTCAACATATTTCATCGCCAGGAAATAGCGGTCGTCGGGCGTCCGCCCAGTTTCATATATCGGGACGATGTTAGGGTGTTCCAGACGGGCAGCGGCACGCGCTTCGCGCTGGAAACGTTCGACGAAGTTTTCGTCGCCAGCGAGTTCCGGCATGAGGATCTTCAGTGCACTGACACGATCGAGGACCCGATGATGGGCACGATAGACTCGAGCCATGCCGCCTCGGCCGACCTCTTCTTCAATTACATAGTCTTGTATCTGCTGCCCGGTTAGATCGTTCATGGCAGCTGCGCCCGGCACGTTCCGTGATAGATGTTCAGGCCGTCCCTATCTCTCCAGCTAAATTCTGGCATTGGTAGGGACAAAGCCGCCAGAGCCATCCTGACTACTTTGATCCTCAACGGGTTCCAACGACTCGGTATACAAGTACGGGCTGGCTGCGGCCCTTCACCTGTCGCGGCCCCAACTCTTCCACTTCCACTCGATCCCTGACACGGCTGTAGGTCTCGCCGCTGATGAGCACGTCGCCGATCTGCGCTTCTGATTGCAAGCGTGCGGCTACATTGACAGCGTCGCCAATCGCTGTGTAGTTCATCAACTCCGGTGTGCCGATGTTGCCAACGATGGCAGCACCGGTATTGATGCCGACGCCAAATCCAGTAGTCAGAACTCCATCCGAATCATCGATCATCTTGCGCAGTCGCTCCTGCAATCGCAAACCGGCCCGGATCGCCGCCAGCTCATGCTGGGGCACCTCGACCGGCGCATTGAAGATCGCCATCATGCCGTCACCCAGGAATTTGTCGAGCGTGCCGAGTTCGGCGAATATCTCGCGTGTGGCGAGCGTCAAATACTGATTCAGAATAGTGACGACCTCTTCCGGCTGGCGATTCTCAGACATCGTCGTGTAGCCTCGCAAGTCGGCAAAAAGGATCGTCACCTCCTGGCGCGCACCGCCAAGCTGGACATTATCCGGATTGGCGAGCAGTTGTTCGACGATGCGAGGTGCGAGGTAGCGCCCAAACACCTGCCGGATCTGACGGCGACGGCGAACCTCAGCACGCCGGGCCTCTTCAAGCTCGACGATTTCGGTCAGATCGTTAATAAGGAAGACGAAGCCCTGCATCGACGGCATTGCGCCTTCCCGAAGTAGTGTCACCCGCGCCGTGAGAAAGACGCGGTCTCGATCGCCAAGCTCTCCGCTCCAGTCGTGGCCGATCATCATCGTCAGGTCATCGGCTTCGGCCTGGGTGCTGAGCGACCGCAACCAGGCCGAGAAATTTCCACTGACGACCTGATCTAGCGGCTGACCTACCGCATGATCGGCATTGATACCGGTCAACTGGGCGGCAGCCGGATTCCAGGTGGTGATGACTCTCTCAGAATCAATGGCGATCAGCGCCGAAGAGACCGAGCGGATGATCGACTGCTGGTGGGCCTGCTGGCGTGCTGTCTCGGCATGCAGCCGGGCGTTCTCAATCGCTGCACCAGCCTGCCCGGCAAAGCTCGCCATCAGGTCGAGATCATCGCGGTTGAATACACCTCGCTGGATAGATGAATCGAGGTAGAGCGCGCCGATTTTGCGCTGCCGGGCCAGCAGAGGAACGGAGAGAATCGAGCGCAGCGAGAGTCCGACGATCGAATCCGCAGTATTGAGCGCAGGATCGCTGAGCGCATCCCCGGTAATAAACGGTTCACCCCGTTCGATCACACCCTCGACGATCGAGCGACTAAAGGCGATCTCATCAGCAGCGGGCACGATCCTGCCGGAACGAGTCAGTATGAACTGGCGTGCCTCATCGAACAGCGGCTTTCCTCGATTGTCGCAGAGGATAACCGCAGCGTGTTCGCCACCAAGCAGCGCCAGTAGCTCCTGCATGACGGAGTTAATCGTGACATCGAGATCGAGCGAAGCGCCAAGCGAACGCCCCGCGCTCTGCAGAATTGCCAGCCGTTCGCCGGTCGTCTCGTCTTCAATAGGAGATCTATCGGCACGAATGACGATGGCACTGGCGCTGTCTGAGCCACCACTCTCTAGGGCCAGACGAACTAGTGTATCGGCGGGGTCGGCTACTTCACTTCGTCCTAATGCCGTAGTGATGTCACCCGACTTGAGGTAGCGAGCCGCGCCATCGCTGGTGAGAATCCCAGAGAAACCTCCCACGATAGGATGGTGGGAAATGTCGACTTTGATCTGACGCTCGATGCCGAGCGCCCGGGTGAGAACATTGCGCCTCGGATGATCCGCCGCATCGTCTGGGTCCAGCCGACCGGCCGCTACTTCTCGAGCGACCCAGGTGTGGTCCTCGGTGACGAACTCGACCTCATCGTCGATTACGAAAAACCCACGCGATCGGCCAAGGTGGGCAATGTAGACGACGTTCTCGACGAGCGCCATCGCAATAATCGTCGCCCCGGCTGCTGGCGCGCCCTCTTGGCGAGTATCACGCAACATCAGATTCGCTCGCTCGATGGCTGTCCGCAAGCGCGCCTCGGTATCGGAGATAGCGCTATTCCAGTAGTGGTCGACGACGATGCGGGCCGCCAGGCGGCTGGCATACAGGGCGTCGTCGCGCGGTCCAAAGCCATCGGCGATGACCCAGATTGAGCCTTTTTGGGCCCGCTCGAAGGGCGTCGTCGCTTCGCGCGACTCGACAGTATCGAGTAGCACCTCCTGATTTTGCCCCGGCAAGCTCGCCTGCCAGGACTGGTAGCCCATCATAGACACCGACATTAACAACCGCCCCGGTCGGTTTCGTTCGCCGCATAGGAAGTATAAAGAGTGATTGAGAAGATAGATGAGTGGTATTCCGAGGATCTGCTCATCCCATTGGCGCGAAATGAGGCCGATACCTTTGCAGGATGATCTCGATTTCCTGTGGGGCGTCAGGTTCGATTGGCTCGATACAATACCTTCTCGCGCAAGTTCGTACGCGTCTTACGCAGCACCCGGACAGTCCGGACACAAGGCATCGAAACGGACAAAAGTATGAGCGAGCCGTCACTCAACGAACGCCTTGAAGCCCTGGCGGCATTTGCACCAGTATTCGAAGGGCAGGATTTCACCTTCGGCGAGTGGCACAGCCTTCCGGGACACATGCCCTGGTTCAGCCTATCCCTGGAAGCCAGACAGTTTGTAACCTCAGCATCACGGTTTGGATGGGTCGTTCCGAGCTTCGATTGGCCGGCCTGGCAACAGACCAATGAGGCCCGGCCCTTACTCACTGATCCCCAGTCGATAGAATGCGCGTCGGTGGCAGATCTTGAACATGTGCTGACCGCCCACATACGGCTGGATCGATTTAGCGAGGGGCATCTCGCCGCAGCCTTCGAAAATGGCCATCTGACTGCGATTACCCGCCGCGCCAGAGCGCTCATGCGGCAAGGCGAAACCTCCGATTAGAGCCCTGACAGAACTCGGCTCGCCGCGGAGGCAGAATCTGATCAGGGTGGTTTTCATTACTCCAAGCGTGACCCTCCCGCTCCTACGGCATCGACAACCAACCCTGTTGACTGTTGACGCCGGGAGGTGGGAGGTCAGAGATCCAGGAGTAGCGAAAGTAATCAGCATAGAGAGGGCGGAGATCGATGGCGCTGTGGGCTTGCCAGATGCGAAGCATGTCGTAGGCAGTAACGATGTCAAGGGCGTAGTCGGCATAGATCTGCTGCATCGCCGTCCAGAAGTCGTCCCAACCCATCGCCGCCAGCACAGCCATGTAGAAATGTTGGCCCTGCTCGTAGATTGCGTAATACGTCCCATTGCCAGTTTGCGGCAGTTCTTCCCAACGAGCGTCGAGCGGGCAGCAATAGCCACCAGCGGGGAATGGAGCCAGCTCGCTGAATTCGCTCGCCAGGCCGCGCTCGAAGAATTCTGCGCCACCTTCGTCGATCCAGCCCTCGTCCAGCGTGCGGGTGCCGATGATCCCGTAGAACCACATGTGAGAAACCTCGTGGTAGATCAGCCGGTCCAGCTGGGGGTAGGCCGGATTGATCCAGATGTGGTTGCCGTACTCGATCCCGCCCGGCATGGAAGGACCGGCGTCGGCAATCCGCAGCGTCGGCCATGGATATGGGCCTAGTAGGGCCGACAGCCGATCGACCGCATCGGCAGCGGTGTTCAGGACTTGCGAGCTGACATCGGGCGAAACCCCGCCACGCCAGGCGTATTCGATCGTCACGCCACTCTCCGAGACGGTTGACGCGAATACGTAGCTGGGAGAGAAGGCAAAGTCGAAGTCGCGGATGTTCTCACCGTGCAGTTGGTAGCGCGCCCGCCCATCGAGAAGTTGTTCGCTGCCGGTCACCTCGCCCGAGTGACTGAACTTCAGGCCCGGATCGAGGTCGAGTGTCACGTCGAAGGTGGCGACGCGGGTATAGGAAGGATCGAGGGTCAGGCTGAAAGGGTGGTCGTCCGAGATTTGTGGGAACCAGTAGCCCAGCCGCAGCACATCGGTATCGACCGCCAGATAGCCCCAGCCTTCCGGCTCGGGTCCACCGACGTTGAGGTGAAAGTCGATCCCTATCTCGACCGGCGCGACGAGATCGTCGGGTAAGTCGAGCACCATCGTCGCACCGCCATTTAGCCAGCCGGGTTCGACCGCGGAACCGTTCAGCGTCAGCCCTTCAAGTGTGAAGAAGCCATAACCTGCGGCCGGGATCTGGAAGTACAGCAGGTCTGGCACGTAGCTGCGGAACTCGCGGATCGTTACTATTTCGCTGGCTTGAACGAATCCCGTCGTCGTGGAAAGTTCAGTGATATGCACAGCGTAATGAAGATCGAGATCAGGCAATTCGACACGCTGGTCTTCGGGACGGTCGTCAGGGAGCCAGGGCGTTGGAGCAACGGGGGCTTGCTGTGGTTCTGACGGGGTCGTTTCTGCGGCGTTCGATGCGAGCGTCGCCGACGGCGTTAGTTCTGCTTGCGGCGTTGCCTCGATGGTCGGCCCAGCCGTAGCTGTGGACACAATCGCTGAGGCGGCAGTAGCAAAAGTAGTCGCGACAGGAGTCGAAGACGGCATCTCCGACGCTAACGCAGTCGGACTAAATGACTCAGAAGTGGGAGTTGATCCTTCATCGCCGCTAATAGCCGGTCCGGAACACGCTGCAATGAAAGAAGCGACGGCGAGCGTGGCAACCAGAAGTCTCAGGCGCCTCGAATGACATTGAAGGCAGTGCATCTGAGGCTCGCGTTCGTTTGCGCGCGGCGAAGTCGATCGTCTTGCCGTAGAAATCGGCGAATCCCATAAGGCGTTACGACCGTCAACTACGCCTGCGATTCACTCGGAAGTGTAACAACCGGAACTCGCCACTTGACTCGCTGGGCGTTGTCAACCTGTGGAGGAGTTACTCACACCCGATGTGGCGTTGATCGCAATAACATCGCCGCCAAGATCGTCTCGAGGAGACCGATGAGCAGGTACGGCACTTGCAGATTCCGCATGATGCCCGGGTCCGAACCAACCAGCAGCACCTCGCCAACGATCCAACCGGCCATGATGCAACCGGCTGCGCCAGCGACCACGATGGCGTGACCTGAATGCCGCAGGAGCGCGGCCAGAGCAACGAACTGGCTACCACCAACGATGACCCCGAGGATCAATCCGGGAATAGTGAAACTGGAGAATGGAGAATCGTCGAGCACGCTCTTTTCCATTTGGAGTGTATCGGTGAGCAGCCCGATCGCACCGGCTACGGCGCTGACAGCGCCAATCGCTAAGAGCATGATCAGTGTTGTTCGCCAGGTACTTGAGTGAATCATTTTCCAGATCTCTCTGACGATGCAGATGAACTGCGTAGAGCTTGTAGCAGGCTATCATCACCAGATTCCCGGACAGCAAGCCGTTTCGAAAGAAGGGGTGAGATGAGAATCGTGAGCGGCACAGCGCTCCAAAGCTGGCCGGTTCTGAGATCGTATGCCCGCGCCAGCTTCGACCAGGGCTCATCGGCGACGTAGTGGCCGAAGCTGAATTCGAAGATGATCGTCGCAATCATCCAACCAGCGCCGATGCCGAGCAGCGCTCGATCTCGGACGCCACCCACCACATTGCGCAGCATCAGATAGGAACCGGCGACCATGCCAAGCGCGCACGTCGCGGTGCTGATCTGATGGGCACGGCGCTCGCTGACGCGGCGACCGTAGGTCATGTCACGGATGACGCCGTTGGCGAACCCGATGATAGCCAGTATTCCCCATGTCAGGGCAGACCGAAGCAGCATCTCAGCCTCCTTTGGCTACATATGCAGCAGTATCGGGGACTCCACAGCAGCAGGAATTCGTTCCCGGTCAGCCTCGTTCTCGACGCGCTTGCGAATGCCATGCAACATCTGGCGGGTGTAGATGAAATCCGCGAGGTCAGCTACAGGCAGGAAGAGGCGAGTCCAGGCCGGTGCCGACTGTTTCCCATCGATGATGACGGCGCGCGTACGGAGCAGAAGTCGCGTTGATCCTGTCTCGTCAGGATGCAGAACGAAGGCCCAGGAGAAATCGATGTAGAGCCCAGGATCGTCCGCCGATAGATCTGGCCAGACGCCGCTTCGCGGGTGTCGACGCGAGTGGAGCACAAGCGACCTGTCTGGATCGATCTCCACAACGCGAAAATGTGCGGTGCCGTCGACGCTATCCGGAACGACATCGCCTACAGAGAGATGCTGCAACTCGGGCACGATCCGATTGACGCTCGGGTTGTCGATGCGCCAGATGATGCGGTCGAGACGTTCCGAGAGATACCAGCCGCCGCGCGTGATACCCATTTGCACCAGCCACGGCCAGATCCTCTCCGCACTCTCATGGATGGTGATCGCATGGGTCGTTTGCCAGACTGGCGCGGTGATGATGTCATCGCCAGGCAACGACGCCACGACCTCGGCGCGTGTTGCTCCCCAACGGCGGCCCAGCCGCCGGTTTACGAGGATGGCCCCGCCAAGGGCAATCAGAATGCCACCAACGACTCGAGCCGTCTTGCGTGGCATGGCTCTTTCTCCTTCTTCAGTCCCTCAAACGACCAATCAATCCAGAACTACCGCGCGACGCACTCCGTGAGAAGTTTCCTCCCAGCGCCGCAACACCCTCGCAACGGCTGGGCGAAAGAGCGTTACAGCTTCGTGCCAATTTGCACGAGTGATTCTGTGGCCATCCCGGAACAGCGACAGGCGAGCTTCTGGGTTCTACGGGGGTTGTCCTCTGCTTCTGCCAGATCAGCAATAAGAATCCGCTAAGAGGGTCGCTTTAGGATGCGAGCATGAGATCGTGGAAGACGCCGAGTCGCGCTGCACAGCGTCGATCGACGTTCACGGTGGATGGGCGACGCCAACCGGCGCCAGTCCCGTATACGCCGGATTGAAGCAGCATATGGGGCGCTTCATCTTTCCCGATCACAGCATCAGGAGGGCGAACAAAAACGATGGAACAACTGGCATGGATCGTACAACGCAGTTCCGAAGACATCGCGATTTCTGCACCACCACGCTGGATCGAACTTGAAGCCACCATACCGCAGCCGGCGGGCGAGCTTAGCACCCGGGAATTGGACGTGCTTGAACTCGTCGCAACCGGGCGAACAGATGCCGAGATTGCTGACCGCCTGTCGATCAGTCCCCGTACCGTTGGGGCACACATCAGCAACATGTTGAATAAGACGAGCGCCAGCAACCGCGTCGAGCTGGTGATCTGGGCAATTGCCAACGGTGTCCTGATGCTGGCGCTGCGAAAATCGCTCACGACAGGCTGAGATCCCCTACTTCCCACACGAAACGAAGTCCCTGGATCAAATCAGAGAGCCTCCCGCTAGCGGGAGGCTCTTTATATGTCTTGGTTGTGCGATTGAGAGGCCGCTAGCCGCGCGGGTAGCGGCCCTGGCGGTAGAGCCAGCGGAGGAGTTGGAGCTGGCGCCACTGGTGGTTCGTCTCGACCTCCTCGATCAGCGGATGGTAGCGCTCGCGCAAGCGTTCGATGCGTCTGCACTGATCACTGCTCAGGCCCGCCCGTTCGAGATCCCGGCGTGTCAACGTCTGTTCGCGCTGACGTGTCTGGTCCAACATGACTCCATCTCCTTTCCTCACGTCATCTCTGTGGCCGGGACGCAGGGCAATCCAGGTTGCCCTGCGTCAGCTGGCAACGCTAGTAGTCGTTGCCCGAAGTTATGAGCCCTTCGCCCTGCGGGAAGGGCGGGAGATCGCGCGTCACATCCGGTCCGCCCGCGAACCTCGCGTTGCGGCTGCAGTACGCGGCAACTGATCCAACGGCACTCCGCCAAGCGGTCATAGTTCTCGCGATCCAGTAATCCTTCGCCATGACACGGCGTGAGATTCCCGCTCTCGATCTCGAGGTCATCCTGTTGGATGATGCGGCCAGGCGCGAACTTGTCGCCAGTCTGCGGGTAGATCGCGCCCTGCGGGAGTCCAGGCTCGGTGAAGTTCGCGTCTGCGCTTTGCGACGGTCCTGCGTTGGCCAGTGCGACGGCCAGGAGCCCGATCAGCACGACCGCGAAGAGCACGGCGATAAGCGCTTTGATGTCGAATCCATCGTCTTGTGTGAGTGTGTTCATCGTTAATCTCCTTCATTCATTGAGTCTTAGTAGGTCAGCACGCCAGCGTGTAGCTGGGGAACATCGTCTGCTTCCGGGAACAGGTTCTCGGCTTCCGCATCGGCGAAGGTTGCGACGCCGTCGACGCGGTCCTGCCAGAAGATCTCTTCCGAGAAGGCGTCCGGGTCGATCGCAAGGACTCCGATGCCGGTTGTCGTCTACGTCACCTTCTGTCTGAGCGATGACGTCGTAGTCCCAGAGGTTCTCTTCCAGGAAGCGAATCCGGTGCCAGTCGAGTGAGTCGTCCTTAGCGGCGAATTCGGCACTCGGTCCAGAGGCCAGGTCAATCTCTTCAACATCGTAGAGATAGTGTTTCCCTCCGGGCACGAACGATTGATCTTCGACGTCGGCGCCGGTCATGGCCGCCTCGAAATCGCCGGACGCACCCTGAATGGGCAGTCCAAGCAAGATCAGGGCGAATACAGCGGCCGCGAGTTTAGTTGTGAACAGTGTCATGCTATGCTCTCCTTTGAAAGTAGGTATCGATTCGTCGATATCCGCTGGCGATCCCCGAACGATGCGGTCCCTTCAGCTGGTGTGCCGCGTTGGTTGGGGATCGTCGTTTTAGTAACGCCACATCGGGAACTCCTTTCGTTAGATCCTCGATGAATAAGGGGATGCGAGCGCCCGCGTATATCCTGCGGGCGCTCAGCTGCGGATGCCGGCTGTGCCGGAGAATCATCCCGACTTCGCCGACACCTGCCAGACGCGGTTCCGCCGCCGCTCACCGCTGAGCCGGCTGCCGAGCCGGACCAGGAAGCGGCCGACCGGCCGGCGAACGCTCGAAGCGTTGACCGACGAAGACGCGGTCCTGGCGTACCCGCTGGGAGTCCTTGCGCAATCCTCTCTCTGCGGAGTTCGGCTTCGCGCTCGATGAGATAGAACATGACGGCCTCCCTTCTGACTGCATGGCATAGCCATGTTCTAGTCAGATATTAGGCAGGCCGACTTAGCCCCCACTTAGGCGGGAGAGGTGCATTTTCTTAGCGTTGGACTAAGAGGCGTTGCGCCAGAGGAGCAGGGAAGGCAGATCGGAGCGCGCCAGCCGCAAGTAGAAGCGCCCGATCCCGGCCAGCCCGAGCATCAGATTCGGCGTCCAGCCTCCATGCGTGCCACAGGGCCAGTCGCGGCCCTCAGGAGCGTAGATCTCGATTCCGGCATCGGCCGCCGCCAGGTGCGGTACTTGGCGAAATGTTCGAAGCCGGCGCCAAGCAATTCTGCGCCGAGCAAGAGGATCTCGGCATTTCCGGCCAGACCGTGGCAGAGCGAGTAGTTGGCTGTGCCATCTTCGATCGCTTCATCGACCGCCCGCCGCGTCGTTTCCAGCGCGATGATCGCCTCATCACGATAGCGTGCGTCACCGGTGAGATCCCAGGCCCTCAAGCGCGAGAGGGCGATACCCGGCGCACCATGACACCAGTAGGTCGCGTAGGGGAACGGCCCATCAGGCCGCTGCTTCAGATCGTCGACGGTGCGCAGATCGGGCCAATTGCCTTCGTCGGGGTTGAACCAACTGCGTTCGAAATCGAATGCGCGGGTGGCGACATCGTGGAAGCGCTGGTCACCGCTGGCCTTCCACAGCTCGAAGAGCGCCATCCCGATCCCGGCCGCGCCATGCGAGTAGCCGGTCAGATTCGGGCTCTCCGGCAGCGCGATCGAGGGCCAGGAGCAGCCTCGCTCATCGCACTCCGCCGCTTCGATCAACCGCTCGCCGAGGATCAGTGGCTCGTTCGATGAGCGAGGAATCATCCAGCATCTCGCTCAATCGCAGCAGCGCGATGGCCCCACCGGCGCTACCGCTCAACAGATCGTGTTCGTGATCGTTTTCCAGGTCGGTTTCGAGCGTATCGAGCAATGCGCGTGCGCCATCAACGACATCATCAGCATCAAGCAACCTCCCGACCCGCGCCGCGACGAGCGCCAGCCCTGGCCGCCCGGTGTAGAGCCCCAATTGAACCGGCGGCTCGATGCTGTCAGACCGCCCAAGCGCCTGTCTAATTGCACCAAGCGACGTCTTCCGCGCCTCATCATCGCCGCTCGCAACCGCCAGCTCGGCCAGAAACAGCGCCACCCCGCTCGACCCGCCATAGGGTTCCGGCCCGAGCGAGCTATAGGTCATCCCCTGGTGGGCCGGTGCGCTCGGATCGCGCCCCTCAACCCCCAGCCAGTTGCACCAGCCTTCGTGCCAGAACGCCTCCGCGCAGATCTCTTTCCCAATCGCCGAGGCAACCTCGAGATACTGGCCAGCCAGATCATCCCCCGTACCGGCAAGGCGCTGCCTTGCCTCCGTAACGCCACTCTTGCCTGTGGTTGGGGTCGCATCGAACGTGAAATCGTAATCATCCACCGACCCCGGATTCAGATACGGCCGTTCCGGATCGATCCCCGCCTCCTCGAAGGTCTCGATCACCACTGCCAGCCGGTCCTCAACGGACTCGGCGCCCCGCTCCCAGCCGCGCACCAGCCCCTCGGCCAGCAACCGGCAGCGGTGCATCCCGAAGCTGTCGTTGCCGCCTTCGGGATCCTCCGCCAGCCCAACCCCCGGCGCGATCCGCTTCGTCAACGCCGGAACCGGCCGCTTCAGATCGCCCCGCACCTCGCCGTAGACCTCCGCCAGCAGCGGCACGGCCACATCGAGATCTTCCTTAAGAAGGTAGAGCACCGCCGCATCGCAGCGGTTGTAGCGATCCGGATGGTTGACCAGCTTCAGCCGAAACGGCAGCCCGGCGCCATTCAGCCGCTCCGGTGATCCCCCGCACCAGCGTCGCCGCGCCCCAGGGATAGAGATTCCAGTAGACCCGCACGACCAGGCGACCAGTCGCATCGTATGGCTCGTCACTCAGCACCGTATAGAACCCCGGCGAAATCGCCGGCAGCTCCTTCGGGAGCTTCAGCTCGACCTCCTGCCCGACCTCCGGCAGCCCATCCCCGCCGTAGACGATCTCCTCCGGCTTCGCCCGCAGCGTCAAGCCGTCGCGCTTGACCAGCAAGCTGGCCTGTTCTTCGTCCTCGTCCCGGATGCTCGACGACCAGCCACCCCGCCTGCCGCGTCCCACTCCCGGCATTCGCCGCCGACAGCTCATCGACAAACTCCGGCAACCCATTCGCCCGCGTCGACCCCGCATACGGCGCCCGGCTCGGCCTCGCCCGCCCGGCCTGATAGAAATCCTCATACAGCCGGCTCGTCAGCGTCCCCCCGAGATGCCCCCGCGCCGCATCCGGCCGGATCTGGAATATCGGCCGCACATGCTCCTGCACGTCAGCCGAGACGACGCCGAACCAGGTGAACTGGATGGCTGAGTATTGAGAAATAGCGTGACAGCCTACGGAGAATGAGCAACCTTATCCACTGTGGCGCCTCGGAGTGGAGAGACTGACCCCTCCTCACACCTGTCATTTCGAGCGGAGCGTCAGCGGAGTCGAGAAATCTCATGCGAGCACCGGAGTGGCGTTCACCTGAGATCTCTCCACTCCGCTGTCCTGGTCGAGATGACAGAGCGTGTGTGCTTGGTTCGTCTTCCAGTGTGAGCATCGAGGATCACGCCGCTCACCCCATCCGGCAATGGAATCCCAAACAATCCCTCCGCCGCGTCCTCCGGCCCTTCCATGATGTTCAGGCTCAGCTGCAGCAGCAGGTAGATATGCGGCGTCAGATGCGTCATCGTCTGGGTCCGCTCGTAGGCCGTCTGGATCAACCGCGCCCCGGCGAAGCGCACCGACTTGATCAGCCGCTCCCGCGCCGTCGCCCGGTCGAACTCCATCGCCTCGGCGTAGCTCTCCCAGAAGGCCCGGATCGCCGGCTGCATATCCTCGATCGGGTACTTCGCCAGCCCTTCATAGGGCTCGCCGCCAACGACCGGAATCGACAGCGCCCAGAACGCCACGAACTCGCTCAGCACCGTCCCGACATCCCAGCACGGATCCCCGATCCCCGCCATCTCCCAGTCGATGATCTTCACCTCCGTCAGCTCCGTCTCACCATCTCTTGGATGCACCAGGATGTTGTCCCACTTGAGGTCGTTGTGGATTGTGCAGTCGGCGAACCACAAGTCTGGAAGCAGCTGAAGCTGCTCGATGAGAGCGCTCTGATCTCTGGATTTCTTCGAGCATGCGCTGACTTCCGGCACTCGTTAGTTGCACGAATCGAGCCCGGGGAAGACCAATCTGAAATTCCAGGGGTCGGATTCTGGCAATTCTCTTTGGCCTTGGTCATGCCGGGTTGTTCGCGTGCTGATGCGCCGGACTGATTGTCCCAGCCTGGCAGGAATCGAGTGATCCGGGATGAAGCAGATCTAGGAGCGGCGGCCCGGATAGTCCAGCCACCACTCCTACGTTCTTCAAACGTACCGTTGGATAGCACGCTGAACTGTTGGCCATATTCACCAGCCAGTACTCGTTTCGAGACGAGTAATCGACCGCGGTCACTGACCTCATTCGCAATAGCACGTCCAAGATCGGAATCAGGTTCGAGACGAGATCTTAGCACGGAGAGTTCGTCGAGCTATATGCCTGCTCCGAGTCCGTGTCGAAGATCTTGTTGACGAATCCACCGATATTCGACTCGATATCCTCGATGCGTAGTCGCTGGGCGATCTGTCCGCGGATGAACGTCTTTGCCGTCTTCGAACGAACGTGCTTGACTTGTGCTCGCGCATCGTACCCAGACTGTCGTCCGGCCTAAGCGGCGCATGGCCATCGGCCTGGGCCGGCTCTTCATCAACAACATGAAGAATGTCCCGGTTCTTGATCTGAAGCCACTCGGATAGATCGAAGTTAACAGCAAACGGCAGCGTCGCAGATCAGTGACCTTGCCATTCTCGATCTTGAAGTCTACATCTTTCTTCAGACCCCAAGGCTCTTTGCTAAGCAGATCATGGAGCTCGGCCTCATTCAGCGCGTTTTGCCCCGAATTGGCTGACCGCTTGTCGGAGGAATAGACACGCATTGGCATTGGCGGCTTCTGTGACATTCGTATTATTTGGTTCGGATGGTTGTTCCGCGCAAGCTAGGACTTTTTCTATTGGCCGCTCCTTAGCTCCCCAAAAACGTCCACACAGATCATGCGCAAAATCGTACTTCGATCCCTCGAGATAGATCCGGTTAGGCTCTGAACGTCATCATCTTTAGCAGCTTTGAGCAACCCAGCGAGATTATTTCGTCGCTCTCAAGGCTTTTGTGCGCTTTCAACTTCACCTTGGACAATTTCCGCAGAAATCTTCTGTTCCAGGACTGTACTCAGTACGTTTCGAAGCTGCTCTTCAAAATTATGTTCCTTTGACTTCGATACCATCTGATCGATTAGCGTTACGGCAAAGTGGTCCGGCTCCATTTTTTTGGCTATTGCTTGTAGTGCTTCCACCGCTGCTGCAAATGCTTTCGGATCCGGTTCGTTACCCATTGTGATCTCCTAGGGTGTTCTTCAAAATACGTCGACGATCAGGTCGTCCGTACCCAACTTCGCGGTTCCACCTCCATTTCCTGTTCTGGACGCGTTTGAACCGGTAACTTTGCAACTGAACACAGTTCCCTTCGATAAGATCGCGAACTAGTTGGCTCGTAACCTCCGGTCTCACTCCAAAAATCAGTGCGGCCAGGCCAGCGACCTGAGGGGATGCGATGGATGTACCTGAAGAGTGGTCAGAATAGTCGCTTGGAAGATCGCCTAAAGAACCGAGCTCGTCGAGACTCCTGACACGAGTTCCGTGTGCAACAACGTCCAATTCGGCACCATATTGGCTGCCCCAATCGTGAGACAAACTAAGGTCTGAGCAATACTGAACGAGCCGAGACAGAAAAA
>CAVUYM010000006.1:0-50337 GCA_963745675.1 uncultured Chloroflexia bacterium | reverse complement strand
TGACGCCGTGAAGATGCCGGCCTCCCGGGCGGTGGATCCCCAGGCGCGTCGCTTCTACGACGGCGGGGTCGACGCCGACCGCGGGCCCGCCGGAGGTTCCACCGGACCCGGGGGCGCCACCGCAGATCGTGCTGCGCCGGGTCACCGAGCACGGGCACGAGCAGTTCGCGATGGAGCGCCGGATCGCCTACCGGGACAGGCACCTCGGTGAGCTGCTGGTCCCCCGGAAGACCGGCACGTTCCGCACCGACCTGACCTCGGTGCCGGCGCTGTTCACCTGGCTGGTGCCCAAGACCGGACGACACCTTCCCGCAGCGCTCGTCCACGACGGCCTGGTGCACCCGCCGGGTGACCCGACCTACACCTCCACGGAGGGGCACCGCGTCCTGCGCGCCGAGGCCGACCGGGTCCTGCGCGACGCGATGGCCGACACCGGGACCGGGGTGGTGCGGCGCTGGCTGGTGTGGTCCGCGGTCGCCACCGCCACCATCTTCAGCGGCGTCGGCACCGGCTGGTCACGCGCGCTGACCTGGCGCTACCGGGTCGCGGCCGGGGCGACGCTGCTGGTGATCGGGGTGCTCGGGGTCTGCGCGACCCTCGACCTGTTCGACCTGCACGTCGCAGGGGTGCCCCAGCTGCCCTGTATGGGCGACCGGCCGTGGCCGGTCGAGCTGGTCGGCGGGCTCTCCGGCGCCGTCGTGGTCCCGCTGGTGCTCGGCCTGACCTGGGGACGGTTCCGGGTGGCCGGGTGGGTGGTCGGGGTGACCCTGGCGGTGCTCCTGCACGTGACCGTGGCGCTGCTGGCCCTCACCAGTCCTCTACCGGGTCGTGGAGTCCCTGGCAGGCCGCCTCCGCGGGTTGCCTGGGGGCTGGCGGCTGTCCTCGTCGTCGTCGCCGCCGTCGCCTTCGGCGTCCTGACGTGGTGACTGGCCCGGCTCC
Organism: uncultured Chloroflexia bacterium; assembly: GCA_963745675.1. Lineage (GTDB taxonomy): Bacteria > Chloroflexota > Chloroflexia > Thermomicrobiales > CFX8 > JAUIIK01. The sequence continues at coordinate 49,398 of CAVUYM010000006.1, read as the reverse complement.
GGGCCGAGGTCAGCGCAGCTCGTAGGTCGCCAGCGAGACGGCCACGTAGTGGCACACGAAGGCCACGATGGTGAAGGAGTGGAAGACCTCGTGGAAGCCGAACCAGCGCGGCCAGGGGTCGGGGCGCTTGAGGCCGTAGACCACGCCGCCGAGGGTGTAGAGGATGCCGCCGGTCGCGACCAGCACCAGCACGGTGATCGCGATTCCGCCGCCGAAGTGGTGGGCGCCCTCGACGAACTGCGGGATGAAGAACACCGCCGCCCAGCCGAGGGCGATGTACATCGGCGTGTAGAGCCAGCGCGGCGCGTCGCCAGAAGATCCGGAAGAACATCCCCGAGCAGCGCCGCCGCCCAGATCACGGCCAGCAGGGTCGTGCGGGCGCGGGCCGTCGAGGAACAACAGCGTGAACGGCGTGTAGGTGCCGGCGATCAGCACGAAGATGTTGGCGTGGTCGAAGCGGCGCAGGAACGCCCAGGTGCGCGGCGACCAGGTGCCCCGGTGGTAGATCCCCGAGACCGTGAACAGCAGCAGCGCGCTGCCGGCGAACACCGCGGACCCGACCCGGGTCGCGGGGGTGGGCGAGAGCGCGATCAGCACGGCGAACGCGGCGAGCGCGAGCGGAGCCGTCGCGGCGTGCATCCAGCCGCGCAGCCTCGGCTTGACCTCGGCCAGCTTGTCGGCCATCCGTTCGGTGGCGCGGTCAGCGCGACGTCGAAGCGGTGGATCATCTCGTTCACGGGTCACAACTACCCGACCGTAGGTCGTCGCATGCGGCGTCGAGCCTCGGACCGGGCACGGATCGGCCGGTAGAGTCGGGACTCGTGGCGAACTGGAAGGACGTGCTTCGGCGGGTGCTCTACCCGGCCTACGAGGCGCGCGTGGTACGCCGGCTGCCCACGGACAAGCTGCCCAAGCACATCGGAGTCATGCTCGACGGCAACCGGCGCTGGGCCCGTGCCGTGGGAGCCGATACCGCGCAGGGCCACCTCGCCGGCGCTGCGAACATCGAGCCGCTGCTGGGCTGGTGCGAGGAGGTCGGCGTCGAGGTCGTCACCCTGTGGCGACTGTCGACGGACAACCTCAACCGGCCCCGGACGAGTTCGAGCCGCTTCTCGGGATCATCGAGAGACGCGGTCAGTGCGTTCGCGGCCGAGCGCCGCTGGCGACTGCATCCGGTCGGCGCCCTCGATCTTCTCCCGGCCGACACCGCCGAGCGGCTCAAGGATGCCGAAGAGCCACCCGGGACGTCGACGGGCTGCTGGTCAACATCGCGGTGGGCTACGGCGGTCGCCGCGAGATCGCCGACGCGGTGCGCTCCTTGCTGATGGAGCAGGCCGCGCAGGGCCACCCCCCAATCGAATCGTCCCGCGGATCGAGAACAGCACCGCGCCTACCGTGGCTACGGTCGCCGCGACCGCGAGAGGGCCGTGCGCGCCCGCTGGGTCGCGAAGCGCCTGGACGAGGGCTTGAACACCGGTTGCAGCGAGTCCAAATCCATGATGCCGATCCGGCGCGGAGCGCCGCAAGGCGCGCTGCTCTCGCCCTCACAGCCGCCGAGTTCGGTAGCGTCCCGGAACGCGTCAGCTAGGCGTCATAACGTCTCTGCAATCTTGCTGCCCCGGCTAACTGCTGACCCGAGGACGTGAGCTGTCAGGCGAACGGCCTCGCACCCCGATCTAACCCGCGACAGGGAGAATTGCTAGTTAGAACGCCATCTCCGATGTCCGAGTTGGCTCCACGGGCGTGATTCCTCGGCCCCGTGCAAGCGCGTGACCGCACCTACCGCCCATCCCTCCAGCGGATCACGGTGGCCGTTAGACGCTGCACTCGGATCCCCTCCTCACCCTCCGCAAAGGTATCGCTCGAGAACAAGACTATCCCATCCCCCCCTGCCAGGCACGCCTTCTCTTTGAGCTTTGGGAGCACGTCTTCCAGGTTCGACTTCCACCAATCCCCCTCGCCCTCAACGAGGCCCAACTCCTCGTACGAGCGTTCCGGAATCGCGGAACTGAATACCTGCATCTCACAGTCCGATGGCTTGGGCGGATACACGGCACCCGTTGGGACGAACGTGGCCTTTACGCATCCGCAGACGCTGAGAAGCGCGGCCCCAACGCCCGCGGCTCTCAGCAGAACCCTCGAGTCCCTCATCTTCCTCCTCCTGTCGCTCCGGCTCCGCCCGCCCGCACCCACCTTGCGCACGGGGCGTGCCACCGGAGACGTCGGAGAGAGTGCCCTGCAACCACATGCCCCACGAGGCTTCAGGCGTCATGGGCACAGCGACTTGCCGGCAAGGCGTGTCCCCGCTGGAGGACAGCAGCTGACGTCATTCCGTCCTGCCACGGACCTGAGCCGGGTGAGGTCCTCGACAACTCTCCAGGTGGCCGCGCGAGGTTGAAGGGGGCCGTGCCGACGGCCAATCGGTCGCCCGTAGTCGAAGCTGGCGAGCGCATGGATTCAGGATCTGCGTAGCGCTCGGAGTTGCGACCTCACGCTCCGCTTCACCCCCACTGTCTCAGGGCGACTCGCCCTTCCTGGCACAGACCGGCGGCGTCCGCAGCAACTGCGATGGCCTTCTGACGTCTTTGCCGGGCCATCCCCCACGCGGCGGCACGAGCAAAGCGCACCAGCGCACGATTCATGGCGCCGCGGCTTCCTCCAACAGGGTCAGCCGTCGGCCCAACCACGCAAAGGCGATCAGGATGATTGCGGTGAACCAGGCCCCCGTCGGGAAGGGAGCGTCGATCCAAAGCCCGAGCGCGAGGCCACCCGCCCACAAGAGCGCGGCGAGCGCCGCAAACATACGCATCCCGTAGAGGAAGACGAAGGGAACGTAGTGCGCTCCGAGCACAACCATGAACGCGGGGAAGAACCACTCTGTGCGGTGCAGTGTCGCGGCTCCGACGACCGGCAGGCTGCGGGGAAGCACAAACGCGACCTGGGCGCCCAAGGAGTAGAGGTGGTTGCCCTTGTCGACGCGTCCCGGCCGACCGATGAGCCGTAGCCCGAGCTGCGTAAGCGGGAAGATGAAGACGCCGGCGACGACCAGGAACACGATGGACGTGCTCTGACGACCCCAGGTGGCTAGCCCCGCCGCGACTGCCCAGAGGATCGCCGACACGAGCTGTCCCATGAACCCGCCGAGGAACGCGGACCGCATCTCCCGCTACGCAGCGTTGACGAGCATTCGGCCCCCCGTGCGGATATCCGACCTGTCTGGCACAAAGCTGCGCGCGGAACATGCTCGGCCTGGGCTGTCAGGTGCAAGCCGAGCATCCCGGCCGGCGCTCGACAACCACGAACCGCGTCGTATGGCTGAAGGTCGTCTTTCCAACCGAGGACCCACATTCGCTGGCGCAGCATGGATGGCTCGCCTGGCCTGTCATCACCGACTCCCCATGCTCCACGAAGTCGTTGTACCGGGCCGATGCGCCCGCGCAGCTCGTGCGGCGTCCTGGCGTCTTTCGAACCAACGTGCGCAGGCCAGTTGTCGAGCGACCCTACCTGAGATCATCGGCGACATCGAGTTGGACGCTCGCGTGCACGCGCATGTAGTCCCGGGCCTCGGTGCGCCTCCGCGTCGCCCAGAGAACCATATCGACGCTCGCTTCAACCCACCTCAGCCAGTGCTCGACATCCGCTCTCGATCATGGCTTCCAGCTGGGAGGAGTCGAGGAGTACTCCGTTGACGATCACGGCCTCGATGCGTCTGGCGTTCCGCACATCCTCGAGAGGATTCGCGTTCAAGAGAACGAGATCCGCACGCTTGCCGACCTCGACGCTCCCGGCCACATCGTCCTGACCGAGGTAGACCGCGGCGTCCAGAGTTGCCGCGCGGAGTATCGTCTCGGGCGCTAGACCCGCGTCAGCCAACTCCTCCAATTCCCAGTGATAGCTGAAGCCCCAGGGGAGACGGTCCGTCCCTACCAGCAATCCGGCTCCTTCTTGGTGGAGCATCAGTACCAGGCGCTTCTGGACGACCACCCCTTCCTGAGTGGCGGCAAAGTCGTCATCAGTCATCACAGCGAAGTAGGGCACGCGCTCGCGTGAGGCGATGGGGTCGGCATACCTGCCCTTCATGCATCGCTGCCAACCAGGGCGGGCCGTCACCTCGCTGATCCGACCCGCTGGCAGCAGGTCGGCCAGGAATCCAAGCGTTGGGGTGTTCCAGATCCCGAGCGCAGCCGTGCGACGGGCCAACGTGCGGAGTTGTGTTGTGTCGGCGTGACGCCAGGAGACGAGTCGGGAACGATAGTCCGCCGCAGGTTGATCCGGCGCGCTAGGCGGGACGCTTTCCAGGACATAGCCACGCAGGTGCTCGATGGTACGCTGGCCAGCCTCGAAGGCGCCCTCCAACCCCACGGCGATTGGCACATGACCCACCACTGGAACTCCGAGCCGTGCCGCCTCCGTCGTGATCCCCGAGTAGGCCGAGGCGTTCAGGTTGTTGTAGACCTTGATCGCGTCGTAGCCCTGCTCCACGAAGCTCCGCACGCTATCAGCCGCCGACGCGGAGTCATCGACGATGATCCGGCCCTCGGTGATGATCACATCCGCCAGGTCGGGGGAAGGCGTGCCCTCGAGGATTGGGCTCGCTACCGTAAGCCGCGGGCCTCTCCGGAGACCCATAGCGATCTGGGTGCGAGCGCCCAGGTACCACGGGCTACCGGCCATGTCTCGAGCGGACGTGATGCCCAGAGCCAGCAGGAGATCAAAGCTCGCTTGCCCCCATGGGTGCACGTGCATGTCAGCGAACCCTGGCGACAAGTATCGCCCCCGCCCGTCGACAACGGTCGCGCCGTCGGGCACCGGAGAAAGACCCGCCCGTTCGATGCGTGAGATCACACCACGCTGGATCGTGACGGTCTGATCGGGCACGACATCGCCCTCGCCCACTGACACCACCGCCACAGCCTCGATGACCAGGACTTGCCCCTCCTGAGTCACGGCACCTTCAGCACAGTTCGGGAAGGCCTGCATCCCGCCGACGACTGCGATCAGCGTGCGCGCGATCTCGTGCTTGAGGTTCATCCTGCTGCTCCCCAGTCGTAGACGCGTTCAGTCCAACGTCTTTGCAGTATTGCTGCGCGAGCTGGGCGCTCAGCCGAGGTCGTGAGCTGTCAGGCGAACGACCCCGGACCTGACCTAACCTGCGTCAGTAACAAATGTTAGTTAGGTTGCGTCCTCGGCGAGCAGTCGGGCCGCCTTGCCCAGGCGACACCAAGCGGGATCACCGCATGCGTTCGGCAGGCATGCCTTGAGAAGCCAAGTACTCCTCCACCATGGAGATCGTCGAAATGACGTCGCCACGAAACCCGATCAGGAGGTTTCTGTACCACGTGTTCCATGCCATGTGAACAAACGCCAGGGACGAAGCAACGTGTTCGAGGCCCGCTTCGTCGCGTGACAAAGGCGCGGAGTTCAGGGACTGCCATCGAACGGCAGACCAACTCTGAGTCGCGGCATCCAGGCTCTCGTCGTAGTGGGCGCTGTTGTAGTCAATGCGGTTGTAGATGGTCTCGTAGAGCTGTCCAAGCCGGAGGACGAGTTTGGGGGCTCCCAGATCGGCCAGCTGATTCCCGGCGACCATGGTGGTCCACGAAGCTCGCCGGGGGAATAGCGTCGAGTTTTCGGCGCTCACGCGGTACAGGGCTCCCGCAACACTATCTGCCGGGGACGGCCCCGGACTCGCCAGCCAGCGCGCTAGGTTGGAGTAGTCCACGTGAAGGGAGTCTTGCTTGGCGATGATTCGGTCGAAATCGCGGACATCTTCACGGAGTTCGCCAAGCAACTGAGTGAGCGCCTCCCGAGCTGCCGTACGATCTGAGCGACGTTGGGATGCCCCCTCGAGATAGACACCGAGGTACACGGACCCGAACATGAGGGCGAACTCAGCAGCCCATCTGACCCACCGCATCCGGCCGTCTCCAGCCATTGATTGGGACTCCGTTTCCTGTAGGGTGGGGCACCCTAACGGTCTTTGGCGCTAACCTGCGCGAGCAAGATGCTCAGCCGGGGCCGCAGGCTGCAAGGCGAGTGGCCCCGGACCCTCCAAGCTGACCACGTCAGGTTGAGCGCCTCGTCATGCTGAACCAGGAACCGAGCGCAGATTCGGCGAGTTCGCGCCCGCGGCGACCCCGAGCTCGGGGATTCTGGCCACACGTAGTTCGGCAACAGTTGGACGATGGGTTTGCCCTACCCTACTCCGTGAACATCTCCCGGAGCACACCAAGAGCCTTGGCCAGGGTCGCGGGAGCGATTCGCCCGACGCGTTTGACCAAGCGCACGCGGTCCACCGTCCGGAGCTGATGGAGCACGACGAAGCCGTCCTTCTTCTCGAAGCGGCACGGCAGCCGAAACGGGTAGCGGTGGCCACCCGTGGTCATGGGGGCGACCAGGAAGGTGCTCAAGTGGTCATTGAGCTCATCGGGCGACACGACCAGACAGGGTCGAGTCTTCTTGATTTCGCGCCCTGCCATCGGATCGAGCGACACGAGGAACACGTCTCCGCGCCGCGGAGTGGGCGTCACCACGACCACTCGGACTCGTCGAACTCCGTGGGAACGGGCTCGTCGAGCAGTTGGTCCTCCCCACGATCACTGAGCCTTGCTGCGCAGGCCAGCTGCTGACCCGAGGCCGTGAGCTGTCAGGCGAACGGCCTCGGACGGGCCGCCCGGCGCCCGCTTCGCTTCGGTCAGGCCCGCACGATCGACGATTTCAGCCGTCCGCTACGCGCAGCGCCATCAACGCGAGGTTACCGCACCCACCGCAGCGTACCGATCCAGGGCATAGGTCACGTCGCCGGAGGGGAGCACCGCCTGGATGAGCCGAGTAGCAGCGGATTGTGCGTCGATCGCCGCGAACGAACCCAGGACCTTTGCAGGACCATCTGGAAGTGCGAGGTCCGCAAGATTGAGGGAGCACTCACAAGCCACAGCCACCACCACACGTGGCGTGTTCGCTTCAAAGAGATCCAGGTTCTGGCTCCCCACCAGCCCGCCACCGCCGCGCTGCGGGACGTACGCAGACCGATGTCGCCTGATGACCGTTCCGATCTCCGTCACGATCCGCGTGCTCCCGGCACCCAGATGTCCATCTTGGTGCGCAGGGTCTGGGAACAGGAGGCCCGCCCCGCGGTTCGGGACGATTTCGAACAGCGCGACCGACGCGGGCCGGTTGGTGTGAACCACCCATCCACTCGTTAGGGGCTCGATTCGGATACTGAGATCACGTGGAGTTGTCGGCGTGTCGGCCGGAGCCGGCACCGATGAGGCACAACCCAGCGCCATGACGACTGCCAGCATGCCAGTCCAACGAATCATGCCTCACCTCCCGTCCAAGATGCGTGGTCTTCAGGCACCCGACTCCTGATCCCAGTGCAACCGCCATGCCGATCCAACCACGGAGCATACGCCAACACCGGCGCCACCGCACCTGGCCCGCTTGTCCGGTCGAAAGGACGTTCGGCGTCCGGGGAGGTGGACATCGACGGGCAGTTCCGTCGCCACTCGGGAAACGACACCAAACCGACCAGGACTCGAAGACATGCGGACTTCCTGAAGGAGTTCGAGGAGGCTAACGTCTGTGCAGTTCTGCTGCGTGAGCTAGGCGCTCGGCCGGGGTCGTGAGCTGTCAGACGAACGCCCCCGGACCTATCAAGGGGGGATGGTCCGCGAACTCTCAGGGCTACTTCCAGGGTCGTCGAGTCCGCTGGCACCAGAAACGCCCTGTCCGGCGGGTCACAGCCCGGCGATCCTGCTCAACAGGCACGTCTGCTCGAACAGTCCACGTGCACAGATTGAAACGCTCGGCGCCGATCGCATGATCCGTCGCATTGAGCACGGTCGCACGCAGGCGATCCATAGTCCCCCGGCTTCACGGGGAGCCGCGTGGTGCCGCACGAGCAGGGTCGATCCCTGCGGGGACTGAAACCGCGAGGATGACTGCGCCACCGCCCCCGCAGGTAGAGCGGCCAGCCGGAGCGCGCAGATCGTGGCGCAACCGGCAACGGTCCTCGCCCTCCCATGTTGAGCAGACAATCCTGAAGTCATGAGTCGGGCTCTGCGGCGCGCCCTCGGGGAGACTTGGATGGACAATGTACTAGCCAGCAACTCATCGTCCCCGGACTCTCTCAGCTGACCGCGGCAGCAGGAGCCGCCAGTTAAGCAGCGTGGCGAAGAGCCATCAGGCGACAAATGGTATCAGCGCCTTCGTAGCCTGCGCGTAGTGACCATAGTCGTCATAGCGCTCCCGCAAGAGGCGCTCTTCGACGACGATGCGGACGACGACTACACACGTGGCCAGGACCCCTACCGCGACAGTCCAGGCAGAGACGTGGGCGAGAATCCCCGACCACACGAGGAGGAGCGCAGCTGAGTACATAGGGTGGCGTACGAATCGGTAGGGACCTGTGCGCACAAGGGTCTCACCTCCCGGCGTCGCAATGACGCGAAACGAGCCGCGCGGGAATGACCGTCGGGCCCATCCGGACAATCCGACGGCAGTCAGCTGAATCGCGATGAGGACGGGTGAGGCGTCAAAGAGGTTTCCGGTCACCGCAAGAGCTACCAGGACGCCGATGACGACGGGGAGGGCAACGCGGGAGAGAGCTTTGAGCATACGACCACCCGTCTATGTAAGAGGAACGCTGCCTAACGTCTTTGCATTCTTGCTGCGCAGGCCATCTGCTGACCCGAGGCCGCGAGCTGTCAGGCGAACGGCCTCGGACCCTGATCTAACCTTCGTCAGCAAGAAATGCTAGTTAGCCAGCATCTCCGAACTTGGCCTTGTAGTCGACGATCGCTGCTTCGATCACCGCCTCAGCGCGCGTACGGCCGTATGCGTCACCCACGCTCACGTGACCGGCCCCCGACCGAGGCAGCTTGTACGTTGAGAAGTAGTGTACCAGCCTGTCCACCAGGGCCTCGGGCAGGTCGCCTACGTCGCCCAGGTCGCCGTAGATCGGGTCACCGTCCAGGACCGCCAGGATCTTGTCGTCAGCTTCAGAAGATGTCGGGCCGACGGTGCCAAAGCTGCAGCATGACGATCGAGAGTGGCGACTTCTGCAGCTACTGCACGGACGAGACGGGGGCTCTCCTGGAGTTCGACGAGACCTTCGGGCGGTTCATCCAGTTCGCGATGCGACGGAACCCGTCGCTCGACCGCTCGACCGCCGAATCGAACACGCTAGCCTTCATGGCGAAGATGCCTGCGTGGCAAGAGCACCCGCGCGTCGCGAGGCGCACGCGTCCTGATTGGTTTGCCTCTCAGCTCTGCTGTCGAAGCGGCGTCCTCCCGCGCGCGCCACTCGGCGGCTCACGTCTGCCTCCGAACCTCGTGGCGAAGCGCGACCACGCCACTCTTGTATGCCTTCACCTCCAACAGGTGAAGCTGCACGTCCGTGTCGAGCCCCTCGAAGAACGAGACGCCGTCACCGATCAAGACGGGCAGGATCGAATACCGGACCTCGTCGGCCAGGCCGAGGCGAAGGCACTCACCCGAGACCCCGCCGCCTCCCACGACCCAGATACTGCGGAAGGCCGGTTTCAGTCGCTCCTTCACCAGGTCACGAAGGTCGCCAGAGTAGAACTCCACCGTATCCCTGCTCTTCGGAAGCTCACGGCTGGTGAGGACGAAGACCGGCTTGTCGCCGTATGACCAACCGAACCCCTTCGACTCAAAACCCAACGCGGTCTCGTACGTCCGGGATCCCATGACGTAGCAGTCGATCGTCGCGAGAAACGCCGCGACATCCTCCGGGTCCAGGTCCTCGCCGTCTTCGAACCGGTCCGCGGTTTCGAGCCAGTCCACCCTCCCATCCGTTCGGGCAATGAAGCCGTCGAGGCTGGCTGCCATGTGGATCGTCACACGCGCTTCAGCATCGATCATCGTCGCGCCCCCCGCAGAATGTTCATGAGGTCCGCTTCCAGCTGACCCTGTCAGCGGGAATCGCTGGTTGGGGGACGCGCGCGGCCCCCGCGGCCACCGACCACGGCCTTCCCAACGGGGCCCGTTCCGTCGTGACCGACGCCCGAGTCGGCGAGCTTTCAGACTCAGGTCCTGAGCGGCGACGAATCCCGTCGTGTGGTCCAGATCCAACCCTCACCACCGTGACAACCGTGTCGAGCTTCTGGCCGGGTGTGGCGGGAACTCTCAGCGCCGGCGCTCCTCCGCTTGACGCCAAGGCCGCCTACGAGGAATGAGCCGAGGCACGTGCCGTGTGTACTCCTCATACTCGGCTCCGAAGCGGGCCCGCAGTAGCGGCTCCTCAAGCAGCGGTATGTAGGTCGCGTTGATCAGAGCGAAGATGCCTGCCCATGCAAGATGCTGGCTCGATCCAAGGAGCGCACTCTCCGCGACGAGAATCAGGACCACTCCCGTGATCATTGGATTGCGAACGTACGCGTATGGACCTCGAATCACGAGGTGGCGCGGTGGGTCCCACGGCGCCAACGTCCCCTCACCATCGGAGTCGAAGCGGATCAGTGATCCTGTGAACAGGGCCGCACCAGCCAGAAGCAAGACCAAGCCGAGCGCCGCAAGTGCCCACGACGCGATGGTATCCGGAAACGCCAGCGGCGACGGGTCCGCCCGAGCGATCCACCACGGGATCAGGACCGTGACGGTTACCGGAAGAACCAGGATGGATAACCCGTGTCGGAGACTGCGCATCAGTTGTGGCGCGCTTCCTGACGTCTTTGCATTTTTGCTGCGCAGGCCGACTGCTGAGCCGAGGCCGTGAGCTGTCAGGCGAATGGCCTCGGACCCTGCTCTAACCTGTGTCAGCAAGAAATGCTAGTTAGATGGCTCCCGACCCCGTGGACCTCGCAGCCTAGGTTCCATGTTACCACCACACAAGGGGGATTCGTGGCGAGCTCGGACGAGCGAAAGGCCACACGGGAGAAGGTGCGGGCCTACCGCGAGAGGCTGCGTCGCCAAGGCCTCCGCCCCATCCAGATCTGGGTGCCGGACGTGCGGTCTCCCGAGTTCCAGGCCGAAGCACACCGCCAGTCCGCCGCGGTCGCGTCGAGCCCGCACGAGGCGGAGGACCAGGCGTTCATCGATGCCGTCTCAGAGCTGGATGACGCATGAGGCGAGGCGAGATCTGGACCGTCGCGGGGGGCGGAGCCTCCACCGGCAGGCCCAGCCCGCCGTGATTTCAGACGACAGCTTCGATGCAACGCTTCGGTCACGATCTGCGCGTTCACGACCGACCCAACCGAAGCCGCCCTTTTCCGCATTCTCATTGAGCCCACCGAGCGCAACGGCCTGCGTAGCCCGTGCAGCCTGATGGTGGACAAGCTCACGACGATTCCGAAGCGAAGGGTCGGCGAGCGCATCGGGCGACTCGACGATGAAGACGTCGTGCGCCCGAACCGCGCGGTCATGGTCTTCCTCGGGCTCGCGGGCGCACCGAAACGCTGACACGCATCTCGTCAGTCACGAGCGACCCGACGGAGATAGTCCCACGCCTGATGCCCAGGTTGGCCCACAAGCGCCGCGAACTGCGGGCGCCCGTGGCGTCGCGGCTACTCCTACGGTAGGGTTTCGCTCGGTGGTCGTGACCGGACGCGCGAAGGGAACGGCCGATGTTCGGACCGGAAACCGGGGGGCGGATCATGGGCTGGATGAACGATCTGAGGCTCGCTGGCCGTGCGCTCGCGCGTAGACCCGGCTACACCGCAGCAACCGGGATCACGCTGGCGCTTGGCATCGGGGCGACCGTCGCGATCTTCACGGTGGTCAACGCGGTGCTCCTGCGTCCGCTCCCTTACCAAGAGGCGGACCGCATCGTCACCGTGCTTCACCACGCGCCCGGGCTGAACCTGCCGGTCCTCCGAAACTCCCAGGGTACAATCAACTTCTACCGTCAGCAGGCCGACGTCTTCAGTGCGTTCGCGGGCTTCGACCTCCAGGCGAGGAACCTGCTTGGCGGCGGGGCGCCCGATCGCGTCGGTCTGGTCGCGGTGGAGCCGAGCCTCTTTGACGTGCTCGGTGTGCTGCCTGCGCTCGGACGGCCGCTCACGGAGGCGGACGCTCAGCCGGATGCCTCCCCAGTGGCGATCGTTACCGATGCGGCGTGGCACACGCGCTTCGGCGGGGACCGGGAAATCCTCGGACGGACGATGCAACTCGACGGCGTGAGCACGGAGATCGTCGGCGTCATGCCGCCAGGCTTCGCCTTTGGCGATCCCGACGCCGTCGCGTTCGTGCCCTACTGGGTCGATCCGCACGGCGCGTACGATTCGTTCGGGATCCGAACGGTCGCACGCCTTGCGCCGGGCGTGGATCTCGCCACGGCGCAGCGGCGCACCAGCGAGTTACAGGCGCGGCTGCCGGACTTCCTGGACCAGGCCGCGCTCGACCGCGCGGGGTGGTCGGCCACGGTCGAGCGCTACCAGGACACGCTCGTTGGCGACGACGTGGCTTCGGCGCTCTGGATCGTGCTCACTACGGTCGGATTCCTCCTGCTGGTCGCGGGCGCGAACGTGGCGAACCTCTTCTTGGTCCGTGCCGAATCCCGCCAGAAGGAGCTGGCCGTGCGCGCAGCGTTGGGCGCGGGTGGGCGGCGCATCGCGACGGGCTTCCTCGGCGAGGCGCTCCTCCTCGGGGTCGCCGGAGGCGCCGCGGGTGTGCTGCTCGCCTGGGGCGGCGTCGGCCTCTTGGTCGCGCACGGTCCCGCTTCGATCCCCCGCCTGCACGAAGTCCGGGTCGACGGCGCGTCGCTCGCATTCGCCGCAACGCTCTCGGTGGCGGTGAGCCTGGTGCTCGGCGCTATCTCTGTAGCGCGCTACTCCGGCGCTACGCTCTGGCCCATCCTGCGCGACGGCGGCCGCGCCTCAACGAGCGGGCGAGGGAGCCACCGGACGCGCAGCGTCATGGTGACCGCTCAGCTTGCATTGGCACTCCTGCTGCTCGTCGGTTCCGGTCTCATGCTGCGCACGTTCGACCGCCTCCGCTCCGTGCACCCGGGCTTCGATCCGACCGACGTCCTGGCCGTGGGTCTCTCTGTCGGCGAGCGGCGTTCCCCCGACGAGGCCGTGGACTTCTACGAGCGGGTCGCCGAGCTGTAGGAGCGCTGCCCGGCGTGGAGCGCGTCGCCCTGACGCAGCTCGTCCCAACGGGCAGTGGCAGCGCGGCCAGCCAGCCCCTACTTCGTCGAGGGCGCGCCGGCGCCGGAGGGCGGTGTCAACACGGCCGTGATGTACAAGACGATCGGCGAGGGCTACACGGACGCACTCCGTATCCCAGTGCTCGAGGGGCGGGCCCTGACGCGGGCGGACCGCGTCGACGACGCGGCCGTGGTGGTCGTGAACCGAGCGTTCGCCGAGCTGTTGGGTGGAGACGCGTTGGGCAAGGGGATCAAGCTCGGCGGCACTCCGACTACTTGCGCGTGGTAGGCGTCGTCGGCGACGTGCAGGAGCAGGATCTGCGCACCCCCGTGCGGCCATGGGCCTACGTGCCGCTGGCGTCGACACACCGGCGTGTGCGCCTGGACTGGATGTACCTCATGGTCCGGACGCGGCCGGGCACGGCCCCGCCCGTCGCGGCCATCCGCGAGGCCGTGAAGCAGGTCGATCCCACCGTCGCCGGTAACGACAGTGCGCACCATGCAAGAAACCATGGCCCGGTCCGTCGCGCAGACATCGTTCACCATGGTGCTGCTCGGCCTGGCGGCGGGTGTCGCCCTCTTCCTTGGCGCGATCGGCCTGTTCGGCGTGATCTCCTACGTGGTCGGGCAGCGCAGGCGCGAGATCGGCGTGCGCGTCGCGCTGGGCGCCACGCGCGCGGACATCCGCAGCTTGGTGTTCCGCCAGAGCGCGGTGGTTGCCGTCGTGGGTGTCGGGCTCGGCCTCGGCGCGGCGCTGGCGCTCACCGGGCTGATGCGCACGATCCTGTTCGAGATCTCGCCCAAGGACCCCCTGACCTTCCTGGGCGCTCCGATCATCCTGCTGGCCGTGGCCGCGCTGGCAACCTGGCTGCCCGCGCGCAGGGCCGCACAGGTGGACCCGCTCGAGGCGCTGAGGGCCGAGTGACGTCCACGCCGCCGACCGTATGGCGGCCGGCGGCGCGGTGCGGAAGTCGGCCGGCTACGGACGTTCGGCCCGTCGCATCGCCCCTCAGCCCCTCGCCCATGCGTAATTGTCGGCGTGCTTGAGCCCTGGCTGCGGCGCGCAGCAGGGGTGGGTGCGCGCCGACGCGCTACCGCTCCGGTCCCATCCATTCGAGCACAGCAACGGTCCACGCCCTTGGCGGCTCCGCGACGAGAACGAGTAGCTGGCCGCCGCCCCCCACCACGGGTCCAGGGAGTTCGACGCCTTCCGCGAGCTTCTGACCCCGCAGCGAGTAGACGTCCGCAGTCGTCGGAACGACATGGTAGGGGTCGCTTTCCTGCGGATCGTGCCGACCGTACTGCACGACCAGGAGCGAGTCGGCAACTGCTGCCACCTGCCGAACAACCGTAAAGGTACGTGCCCACTCCTCGAGACGCTGCCGGCTCCCCGGTGCAGACAGGTCGGACACCGGCGGCTCGGTGACCGACACCCAGGTGGAGGGCGGAGACCCCAAGGAGCCCAGCGAATCGCCATTCAGGTTGAACAGGCGGATTGTAGGGAATAGCGACGTGCTCACCGCAACCACGTCGCCCAAGACAGCGGCATGATCGGCCGCGAAGTAGATCCAGAAAGGTGTCGCCTCGATGGACGGGTCACGTCGACCGAACGTCGAGATGACCTGCCCGGACTCGCTGAACCGTGCGAAGCGAGTGTCCCGTGTGGCTACGCCAGCGACGAATCCGTCGCCCGCCCGCTCGGCCCAGAAGCCGTACTGCCCGGGAATGGCCGAGATGGCGGGAGCGCTGTCCGGGCGGAAGATGGTGAGCCGAGGGTTGGCTCGCTAGACGGCGATGATCCGACCATCCCGGAACTCCACAGCCGCCCCGGGCTCCTCGAGCTCTCCTGGCCCTTCGCCCGGTTGGCCCACGATGCGGGTTTGGTGACCCGTCTCGTTGAAGAGGCGGACACGACCGGCGAATCGATCCGCCACGAGGTAGCCACCGCCCGGCCGCCGGCCAACGTAGTCGATCCCAACGATGGGGTCGCCGGGTTGCTCCTCTAGCTCGATGCGACCGGCTTCAGCGAAGAGCTCGTTGCTTGCCCGCGGAGCGTGGCGGACGTTGGATTCGCCGCAGGAGGTAGTGAGGAGCCAGAAACACGCCACGGCCGAGAGTGCGCGTCGCCTCATGACTCCCCGACCGTTGAAGGACACCAATTGGTGGTTCGGCTCACTTAAGGGTGCAGAAGAAGGATGCTACTTCACCACGAGGCGATAGGCCTCGGTGTTCTTGATGCGCACAGGGGCGTGCAGCATCTTCGCCCTGTTGCTGAGCACGGTGACGACCAGATACCGCGCGTGGCCGTCGATTCCTGCGACGTTCATGGTTGGCCTCCTG
Source organism: uncultured Chloroflexia bacterium (assembly GCA_963745675.1). Classification (GTDB taxonomy): domain Bacteria; phylum Chloroflexota; class Chloroflexia; order Thermomicrobiales; family CFX8; genus JAUIIK01. Next base: position 33,947 of record CAVUYM010000006.1, on the reverse strand, counting down.
GGTGTGAAGGCCGCGATTCGTTGTTGCAGCACAGGGTAGGCCGTCGCACCCAGCGGGGCCAACTCGCTTTATAGGATCAGCTCACGGCCCCGGCCGTGCATCTTGCTCGCGCAGCTTAGCCCCAAAGACATTAGATGGCGCTGTAACGGCTACGAGCCACCGCTGCCCGAGGAGCTGTGTGACCGCAACGCTGGGTGATAGCTGGGACGCAGGTGACCACTACGAGCGCTTCATGGGCCGTTGGAGCCGTCCGCTGGCGCGGGCATTCGTCCAGTGGACCGGTGTCCCTTCCGGACGACACTGGCTGGACGTGGGCACGGGCACCGGTGCGCTGGCCAGCGCAATCCTGGAGACGGCTGATCCCAGCACCGTCACTGCCTGCGACCCCTCGGCGCCGTTCATCGACTGTGCGCGCTCCTTGCTCGGCGATCCTCGGGTGAGCTTCTCAGTTGCCGGCGTTGGCGGCCTCCCCCGCCGAGAGGCTGGCTACGACGCGGTCGTGTCAGGCCTCGCGCTGAACTTCTTTCCGGACCCGAGGAGCGCGATCCGAGAACAGTTGGAGATTGCCGCCCCAGGGGGAGCAATAGGTGACGCCCTGTTCTTGTCACGCCTCGACTAGATTACGTATTGCTTGCAATCAACGCAAACGGTTCGCTGCGCCTGATCAGTGGCACAGTGCCTAGTACCGAAACGGCGGCCTGCTGGGTCGTCACCGGCCCCGATGGGCGGCGCGCTTACACAACAAACACCGGCAGCGGCTCGGTGTCAGCCTTCGGCATCCGCTTTGACGGTCGGGCTTTCCTGATCGACGCGACAATCGAGAATCTCCCGGCAGATGGCAAAGCTGCCTTGACCGGCGAGGGCAGTTCACCGATCGACGCGACGATCAGCGCAGATGGTCAGTACCTCTACGTTCTCAATGGTGGAACTGACTCAATCTCGATCTTCTCGATCGACGCGCATGGCGACCTCACCGAGGTCGGACAAGTGACCGGTCTAGCTGCTAGCACGGTTGGTATCGTCACAGGATAAACCCCATCGACCCCTCGGCCCTCTCGTAGCGCTTTCTGGGCGTATTCGAGAGGGCCAATCTATTCTCTGCGCTCCGCCCTCTGGCTGCCATTGGCTGTATTCGCTGGAGAACTGCCGCCGTTACTGCTGCTCTCGTTCCGCCGCGAGTTGTGAGCGGCGGATTTTGCCCGCTTCGTTGCGTGGAAATTCCGTCAGGAATTCGTAGGTTTTCGGGGCCTTGTAATTGACCAGGCGCTCGCGAACATGCGCATTCAGGTCATCCAGCGCAGGCAGGTCGTGCGAGTCTCGCGGCTGAATAATCGCATGCACGCGACGACCCCACTCATCGTCAGGGATCCCCACAACAACAACATCAGCGACCGCGGGATGTTCACCCAGGGCCGCTTCCACTTCCGCCGGATAGACGTTCGCGCCACCGGTAACGATCATGTCGGTTCGACGGTCGGCTATATATAGGTAGCCATCACCATCCACCGAACCGAGATCGCCAATTGAGTAGAAGCCATCCGGCGTCGACTTCAGCGGCGGCGCGCCTACATAGTCGAACGTCGGTCCCGTTTCCGTCCACATGTAGATTTCGCCTACTTCGCCGACTGGCATTTCGCGTTGGTTCTCGTCGAGAACTCGGAGCTTCGTGTTTGCAGCCGGACGTCCAACGCTACCGGGGTGTTCGAGCCACTCGTCGCCGCGGATGATCGTCGCGCCAACGCCTTCTGATGACCCGTAGACTTCCCAGACTTTCTCTGCGCCAATATGATTGATCCACCAGCGCTTGAGCCATGCCGGGCAGACGGCAGCCGAACTATGGAAAGCTTCGATACTCGACAAATCACGCTCGTCGATCCCCGGCATACGAGCAATCCGCTGAAGGATGATCGGCGGCAGATAGGCGTAGCTGACGCGATGGCGCTCGATGAGATCGACAGCTTGCTCCGGCGAAAAGCGCTGCATGATGACCAGGGTATGATCCTTCATCAGCCCACTATTGCCTATGAGAGCTGGAGAGTTGTGGTAAAGCGGCGCAGCCATCAGCTGAACCTGCTTCTCTTCCATTCCCAGCGTACGTCGCCAGACGCTCGGATCCCAAGTGCGATCAACGACGATCTTCGAGCGTCCGGTGGAACCTCCTGAAGCGATCGCTTTGCCTGGATGCGGGTAGACGTTGGGCAAGCGTTCGTCCGAATATTTTTTCGCGCGCTGAAGTGCTTCGGGCGTCAGGACAGGGAATGCAACGTCATCCCACTCGGCATAAACTACCGCGGGATTCGCAAGTTCAAGAATTTCATCCCGTTCACGGGCAGGCATCTCGGCCCGCAACGGCATCGCTAGTGCCCCGAGCTTCCAGGCAGCGTAGGTTACGAAATAGTGCCAATGTGAATTTCGAGTCGCGGCAACCACCAGAGATTTGTCGTCAACGCCAAACTCGGATTGGAACATCCTGGCTATCTGAGTAGATGCTTTGTCGAACGCTTCCCAGCTCACCTCGACCTCGTCGCCCTGCTCGGGCGCGTAGATCAACGCGATCTCGGTAGGATGCTCATCTACCAGTTCGTAGAACCGGCCAAGAACGGAACTCCTATTGTCACTCACAATAGTCACCATCCGGCAACATTATCCCGAACATCCTCAACCGAATCGAAGCACTCCGAACGTCCGTCAATTCTCCACCACCTCGGTCTTCATCGAGCCAGCGACTATCTCGGCCAGGTCGAGCACCTTGAAGCTGTCATCAGCGCCCACCCCGCGGATACCGTCTTCAAACATCGTCATGCAGAAAGGACATGCGGCGCAGAGCAATTCGGCGCCGGTGTCGATCGCTTCCTGCACACGGACGCGATTGATCCGCTCGCCGCGATTTTCTTCCATGAACATGCGACCGCCACCACCACCACAGCAGAAGGATCGGTTGCGATTGCGGCCCATCTCGACAAGCTCAGCGCCGGGCATAGCCGAAACCGCGTCGCGCGGAGCGTCATAGACGCCGTTATAGCGCCCGAGGTAGCACGGATCATGGTAGGTCACCTTGCCGCGTGCCATCGCCGACTCCGGATCGAGCGCGACGCGACCGGACGCGATCAGGTCGTTGATGAGCTGGCTGTGGTGAAGCACCTCGAATTCCCCACCTATCTGTGGGAACTCGTTGGCGATTGCGTTGAAACAGTGCGGGCAGGCAGTAACGATCTTCTTGAACGAGTAGGTGTTGAGCGTCTCGACCGTCTGCTCGGCCATCATCTGCGCCAGGTATTCGTTGCCAATGCGTTTCGCGGGATCGCCGGTGCAGGTCTCTTCTTTGCCGAGAATGGCGAAATTGACCCCGGCGGCCTGGAGAATTCTGCAGAACGCCAGCGTCGTGCGTTGATTACGTTCGTCGAAAGAACCGAGACAGCCGACGAAGAAGAGATACTCGACCTCGTCAGTCTCTTCGAGTTCACCGATGACTCTGAGCGGCTGATCGAGCCGTTTCGTCCAGTCGTCGCGTTGACTCTGAGGGAGAGGGTAGGGGCTACCGAAACGCTCCAGATTGTTGAAAGTCGACGTGATCTCCGTCGGAAATTCGCCACGTTCAAGCACGAGATGCTGTCGCATCCCAACGATGATTGGCACATGGTCGATATAGACCGGGCAATGCTCGATACACGCGCCACAGGTCGTACAGTCCCAGATCTCATCGAGCGTGACGACCTCACCGATCAGTTCGCGCTCCGCGCCCTTGCCCCAACGGTGGCGCGCCGTCTTGACATCGCCTCCCAATTCGCCTGACCAGATTCCGCCCTGCTCTGCTTGATAGCTTGCAAGCTCGAGAATCAGATCACGCGGTTTGAGCGCTTTCCCGGTATTGAAGGTTGGGCAGTACTCCAAACATCGCCCGCAGTGCATGCAGGCGTCGACGTTCATCAGGTGAGCCCAGGTGAAATCGTCCAATTTACCGTAGCCCAGTACTTCGGCTTCTTCTATGTTCGGGATGCGGGCCAGTTCGCCTTTAGCGTTGAGGCGGCGAAAGAAGACGTTGGCGAGACTCGTGAAGGGGTGGATCATCTTGCTATAGGCCCAGTAGGCAAGGAAGACATAGGTCGTGGCGAAGTGCCCGATCCAGTTCAAAGTGTGCAAGGTCTCTAACGTACTCGTTGACAGAGATCGCAGCGGCAACGACATCGGGTAGCTGATCCACGACCATGGGCCCCACGGATCCCCCTCAACCGCCAGACGCAGTGCCTGAACGATGAAGCCCTGAACGGCCAGCAGGAGCAGGAAGACGAGCACGAGCTGATCGTCCGGCCCGGTTTCCTGATAGCGCGGCTTCATAAGATACCGGCGCGCAAAGGCCATCATGACGCCGACGATCAACATGACCCCGCCAAGGTTCACGACCAGCTTGTAGGCCAGATAGAAATTTCCCTGATAGAAACTCCAGCCGAAAATCGGAACAGTTACGTCCGCCTCGATCAGGACGATGATCGTCCCAATAAGCAAGATGATGAAGCCGCCGAAGATGTTGGCATGCATGATCCCGGCATAGATCTTGTTCTTGCGGACAATGCGCCCGTGCAGGATGCTCTTGACCAGCGTCCCGATCAGGCGGTCGGCCCATGAGCCAAGCCGTGATTCGTCGGGCTGGCCCCGTAGCCACATTTGGGCACGACGGGCAACGCCAAAAGCAAGAAATGCGACCGGGATCGCGAGCAGAAAATAGAGTATCAGGACTTGTAGAGAGTCGACGTTCCAGAGAATCTCACGCGTTTCAGTCATTACGCGTCATCACCATCGACCGCAGCCGCTCCGGACAATGCCAGTAGTCCAACGACGAACGCCGCAACAGTCGCAACAAGCATGAGGCAGAGCAGAGCTCCCCCAGTCGCCACGACCCAGCCCGTGCCTTCTGGATCGTTGAACAGGCCGATAACTCCCGCACCGAGACCGGCAGCTGCCGGCAAAAATAGCAATGCCAGGATGACCAGCCCAATCGGCTGCTTCGCTTTTGCGAGGTGGGCGCGAGCAGCCGCGTAGCGTCCGGGTCGGGAGAGACCAATATAGATACCAAGTCCCAGGGCTCCCAGCGAAATAGCGGTAGCGCCAAACACGCGCGTCCAGTGCATGCTCGGCATTTCGGCGATCGTAATGAGTGCAAAGCCGAGCACAAGCGCAATAGCGGCAATGAGCTGATAGTTTCGGCGAATCGTCGTCATACGCTAAACGGCCTTCACCCTTGCTATATTCCAACGATCCCGGTCGGCAATGATATCCAGGGACTAGATGTCGTGTACGAACTAGCAGCTAGCACGCAATACTCCAACGACTTTTAAGATACTGCTTTGCCTACAACCTACCCACTACGATCTACAAACTTCTCTAACTTTCCTCCCGCAACCGCGCCGTCAAGGCTGGGACGATCTGAAGCGCGTCGCCAACGACGCCAAAGTCGGCAACGTCAAAGATTGGCGCATCTTCGTCTGTGTTTACTGCGATGATGTTGGCACTACCTTGCATGCCGACGAGGTGCTGGATAGCTCCCGAGATTCCACAGGCAACGTACAGAGTCGGCTTCACAACCTTGCCAGTCTGCCCGACTTGCTGGCTGTATGGCACCCAGCCGGCGTCGACGATGGCGCGGCTGGCGCCGGGCGCGCCGCCTAGCTGTGACGCGAGTTCTTCAATAATGACGTAGTTGTCTGCCGAACCTAAACCACGACCACCGCTCACAATGATCTCGGCTTCTTCGAGATTCGGTCCTTCAGAAATCTCCTCGACCGTCTCCAACAACTTGACCCTACACTTCGCGTCATCGATGACAGCAGTAACTTCCCGAATCTCGGCGCTGCCACCGACTGCTTCAACAGCGAACGCCTTCGGACGGATCTGTACGAGATGCGGACCCTGATTGTCGAGCGTCACCGTGCCGATAGTCTCCGCGCCATAGGGGGCGGTGACGACAATCTTGTCACCCTCATAGCGAACGTTGGTGGCGTTCGAAACGGCGCTCACATTCATGCGTCCAACAAGACGAGCCTGGATGTCACGAGCGGCAAACATGCTCGGAAACAGGATAAGGTCCGGCGCGTCGGCTGCCAGCATGGCAGTTAGCGTGTCGACATGGGGATCGACGATGAAGCCCGTAAATCGCGCGTCGCTTGCGGCGTGCACAATAGCCGCACCGTGGTCACCCAGCGACGCAGCCGTTCCCACTGCTTCGGGATGCAAGACGACAGCTTCGGCTATCCCGATCGTGCGAGCCAGGGTCAGTAATTCCAGTGACAGTTTGTGTGGTTGGCCATCGAGATCGACCTCGACCCAAACCCACACCCGGCGATCAGCCATCGATTCTCCCTCTAGTAGTCTCTCGTTCGAACCGCACCTACGCGGCAATAGCTGTTGAGCTAGATAATCTCGATGCGCTTCAGATAGGCGACAATCTGTTCGACGCTGTCTCCACCATCGTCATGGATTTTGACGCCAACTTTGTCGACGGTTTGTCTGGCGACATTCGTAACGCGTTCCTGAGCCCCGGCCTCACCAACGGAGGCAGGATCTAACCCGAGATCGTCAACTGACTTCGTATCCACTGGCTTGCGTTTCGCCTGCATGAGCCCCCGGAAGGTGGGATAGCGAGGTTCCGCGATACTGGCCGTGACGCTGAGTAACGCGGGCAGAGTTGCCTGAAGCGTTTGAACGCCGCTATCAACCGCGCGCTTGACCGTGATTGTGTCACCGTCGACGGTAATTTCGCGGGCAAAGGTGAGTTGCGGCAGATCGAGCAGTTCTGCGAGCGCTCCGGAGACCATGCCGCTGTATGCATCTGTGCTCTCTGTGGCACAGATGACCAGGTCGACTTGAAGCGTGCCAATAGCCGCCGCCAGAGTGCGGGCGGTACCGAGAGCATCAGAACCGGCAAGAGCGTCGTCGATGATATGCACCGCGTTGTGAGCACCCATAGCGAGCGCACGACGCAGGGCGTCGTCGGCAGCCTCGGGTCCCATCGTCAGTACCGTCACTTCGCCGCCGTGGCTCTCTGCCAGCTGCAACCCAATCTCAACGCCATATTCGTCTGCCGTGTCGAGCACGGATTCGGCCGGGTTACGAACCAGCCGCCTTGAGTCTGGATCGACAATCATCGGGAGATCAGGATTCGGGACGTGCTTCACGCAAACAACAATATTCATTGGCTAACCTTACGCTGGCTTCGATCTCCATACGAATCGGGATCAGACCGCGAAACATCATAGGAGAGGCAGCGATTGAATTCAACCTGACGGCAGCGCCGACGACACGACTATCTTTGGAGTTACGTCCGATTGCTGTAATCGAGCCGTATGTTAATAGTAAGAAATGCTTCGGACCCCGGGGATACTAGCGAAGACTTTGTTGCCGCGTCCCGGCACGCCCCGCATCCGATGGCGATACTTTCAAAGACGACAAAAAGGCTCATTGGGGGAGTTTTAGAAGATGGCAGCGACAGCCGTCAATTACCGTAGCGAATGGTCGCGTAGATTACACGTGACCGGCGCGCGGGTAAGCGAAGTCGAGTTTCGGCCGAATCACTTTTGCCCGGCCCACTGGCATCGGCGGCCAAGCCTCGGAATAGTCCTAAAAGGCCAGATACGCAAGCAGTTCTCGGACGTGACGGTGGAGATTCCGGCGAACGACGCTTTCACGATGCCGGCTGGTATCCTGCACACCGACCACTTTGGACCAGGCAGTCGCGCCGTCGTAATCGAAATTGAACCGGAACACCCACTCAGCATCCAGCGCCTCGAAGTGTGCGGAACGATTTTCGAGCGCTGGCGCAGGGTAGAGGACGAACAATTGCGCTGGATGGGACACCGTCTGGCTGGTGAACTGAGTGATCCAGACCACGCGGCTACCCTTGCAATTGACGGTCTCATCGGCGAAATTCTCTCGGTCGTCACCCGCAGTGCGACTGAAAAACACACTATCGATATTCCCGACTGGTTGATGGAAGCGCGTGAGATCGCCGGGAATGTCGTCAACCGTCGCGTCTCCGTAGCAGAGATTGCGGACGAGGTCGGTGTGCATCCAGCCTATCTGGCCAGGCGTTTTCGCGCCGAGTTTGGCGTCACGCCGGGCGCATTTGCCAGAAACGCGCGGCTGGACTGGGCAGCAGGCCGCTTGATCGAATCCGAAATCTCCATTTCAGAGCTTGCGATCCAGGCGGGCTTCGCAGATCAGAGTCACTTCACCCGAGCTTTCCGGCGCTACATCGATAAGACGCCCGGCACAGTACCGCGAAAATTATCGCCACAATGGTGACTACACGGCGTAACCGAAACGGCAGGTCTTCGAGTAATAGTAGGCGCGCGCCAGTCCTGGCACGGACGTTCTGACAATATATCGGGATGCCGATCGGGATCTTACGCCCGGGAAATTCGGCTTAAGCGTGCCGCGGCCGAGCTTTTTGCTACCGATGATCCGAATCCTGGACATTACGCTATCGGCTTGATTCGCCGACCAAAGTCATCTGACGCGGCTCTTTCGGCGGCGCTTTAGAATGAATTAAGGTCGGTATCGATCCTCGCTCAAATGACCAATGAGGGCCAACATTCGCGCTTCCAGGCCATCTCCCAGAATCCTAGTTCGTAGCGGCTGCTCAGCAGGAAAGCGCGCCTGGCAGCGTCGAACTGCGACGCACCGGCGTCGCATCCGAGTTCATTGAATCGCTGGATAGCCCAGTGCACGAGTTCACCATATTCGTCCGACGCGTATTCCCGAATCCAGGCTGCGTAGCGCTCATCGCTGGGCAGACCCCCGCCCAGCAGATTCAGACCGATGTCGTGATAACCCCAGTGGCAAGGCAGAATGGCGGCGAAGCCTATCAGCAAGTCACCCTGATGGACCGAAGCTAGCAGATGATTGCAATAGGCTTCGCAACCGGGTGCTGGCTCGATCCCGGTCAATCGTTGCGGATCGCCTCCAAAGCGCGCATAGAGCGCTTGCAAGGCGTCGATTTCAACGTCAACTGTGGATGTGACCAACCTGCTCAGTTGAGCCATGGAGCTGAGGTCGGGTGCGCTAGACGCGGCAATGGCGAGAACACGCACAAAGCGCAGCAGAAACTGGTAATCCTGTTCCAGATAGTAGCGAAAGCATTCGTCATCCAGACTACCGTCACCGATACCAGTGACCACCGGATGGTCCAGAGTGTTACGGTGAAGTTGGGCAGTCTCCTCCCGCAAAAGGTCGAATATCGGTCGAGCGTTTTCCGCCCTCAATGCTATCCACCCCCGACCATCTGCAAGAGCTCGAGATTGTCGTCTGGGCCGATCGGCGTGTTGTCGAACTCGTAACGAGGAATGATCTCGCCATTAAGTTCGACAGCGACCATACGTCGTTCGACCTCACGCTCGTCAAGCAGCGACCCGATCGTCGTGCCTTCCTTGATCTCCAATGCTTTTCCATTGAGTGTGACGTTGTAGGTTGTCGTCGATGGTGTCATTCGTTGTTCGTTTCCTGTTCGAGGATCCGTACCGCCCGAACAGCAGTCGTATACGGATCATCCGATTTCAGTAATTCGCGCCCGAACGCAACACCGTGCGCTCCGGCAGCAAGCACCTGCGGTATTCTCTCGACGGTCATGCCACCGATGGCAATGACCGGTATCTCGACAGACGCAACTACCTCCGCGAGCCAATCGAGTCCCCGGCCTTCTTCTCCCTCTTTGCTCGCAGTTTCGAAGATGTGTCCTGCGATCAGGTAGGATGCGCCCTGCTCGGCCGCACGCTTTGCGCCTTCAACACCATGAACGGAGCGTCCAACGAGAAAGCGGTCGTTGAGGAGATGCCGGGCGTCTTCGACCTCGAAGCCGCGTTCGCCGAGTTGAACGCCATCGGCCATTGCCAGCAGAGCGACATCGATGCGATCGTTCACGATCAACTTTGTCCCCGAAAATCCGGCAAGTTCACGCCGTAACGAGCGTGCCATTCGCAGCGCATCGCCACCAGAGAGATCACGCATTCTGAGGTGCACCACCCCGCAACCGCCGGCCGCGGCACGTGTCGCAATGCCGAGAAATTCGACTGGCTTCACGACACCAAGCGGGCCAACCAGGTGGAGTCGGGGCAGTTGCGTCATGTGAGTGCCTCAACCAATTCACGAGCCGCGGCCGCTGGGTCGTTCGCATAAAAGACAGAACTGACCACAGCCACGCCGGCGGCGCCAGCTTCGATCACACTTCGTGCATTCGCGTAGTCTATACCTCCAATCCCGATACATGGAATATCGACACGCTCGATAGTCTGGCGAAATGCCGGCAATCCCAGCGCCGGACCAGCATCCGCCTTTGTCATCGTTCCAAAGACCGGCCCGACCCCGAGATAGCTCGCGCCGTCTTCAAGAGCTCGACGTTGGTCAGTACTGCTCTCAGGAGAATATCCAATGATGGCGTCGCTGCCGAGCAGAGCACGCGCAACACGCACCGGAAGATCGTCGACACCCAGATGGACACCATCCGCCTTGCTGGCGAGCGCGATATCGACCCGATCGTTGACGAGGAACATGACACCCCGCTGGTCGCACAGTACGCTCAAGCGCCGTGCGGCATCCAATGCCATCCGATCGGTCCAGCCCTTGGCCCGCAACTGGACCGCTGTCATTCCGCCTTCGACGGCGGCGCTGACAATCGCCTCCAGACGATCCAGCGATTCAACCCGTGCATCGGTCACGAGATAGCAAAGCAGGCGCTCGCTGAGCGAACGCTGGCCGTCCACGATCACCGGCTGATGCCTGTTGTTGGACTACTCGGGCTTGCCTGCGCGCGCTTCTCGATGCGCCCGGCAAGATAGGCATCGCGTCCGGCTTCGATACCGGCCCGCATCGCCCGGGCCATCCGCACTGGATCACCAGCCTGAGCGATGGCGGTGTTTATCAGACAAGCGTCCGCGCCAATCTCCATCGCCAGCGCTGCATCGCTAGGCGCGCCTATCCCGGCGTCGACGACGACCGGCACCGACGATTGCTCGACGATCATCTGAATGCGGTCGAAGTGCGTCAGGCCCTGTCCTGAACCGATAGGTGCGGCTAGCGGCATGACCGTCGCGCAACCGACCTCCTCCAGACGCTTCGCCAGCACAGGGTCGTCCATGATGTACGGCAGGACGGTGAAGCCATCGGCGACGAGTATCTCGGCAGCTTCCAGCGTGCCGACAGGATCGGGGAAGAGATACTTCGGATCCGGGATCACCTCGAGTTTGACCCAATCGGAAAGCCCCATCGAACGCGCCAAACGCGCGATCCGCACCGCCTCCTCGGCCGTCGCGCAACCAGCGGTGTTCGGCAGGATCTGATATTTCTCCCAGTCGACATCTTCGAGCACGCTGCGACTGGCCGGGTCATCGAAGTCGATGCGCCGGAGCGCGACGGTGATCATTTGAGCGCCACCGGCTTCGAGCGCACCATTCATCTCGACGGACGAGCGCCACTTGCCAGTACCCATGATCAGACGGGAGGAGAACTCCCGACCTGCAATCATGAGCGGGCTATCCGTCTTGGATTCCCGACGATCTGAGATTGTCATTGGTACATCCTCTCTACGAATTCCTGATAGGCGTGGAAGTGATTGATCGGCGAGCGGCCGCCGCCGACGGCATAGCCATGCTGCAGCCCGCGCATTGACGAATAGCTTTGCCGCGCTCGATCGCTTCGCGAAGCGACAGGCCACGCGCCAGTCCAGCAGCGATGGCGGCGCTGAGGCTACAGCCTGTTCCGTGCGTGTGATAGGTGTCGATGTGTTCGGCGCGTAGCCAGAACTCGGTTTCGACCATCCACGAAAAGATCATCGGCACTGTCCGTGCGGTGGCCGCCTTTGACGAATACCGCCTTTGCGCCCTGCTCCAACATGACGTCGGCTGAACGTCGCATGTCATCGTCGCCAGATATCTCGACGCCGGAGAGAGCCGTTGCTTCTCTGAGATTTGGAGTGATGACGGTCGCCAACGGGATCAATTCAGATCGCAAGGTCCCCATCGCGCTGGCTTCAAGTAGCGGGTAACCCGTCGACGTGAACGCAACCGGGTCGACGACGAGCTGAAGATCTGGATATTCGCGGATCGCTTCGACGACTGCCTGAATGATCGCTTCATTCGCTAGCATCCCCGTCTTGGCAGCCACCGGAGCCATATCATCCATTACCGCCCGGATCTGATTGGCGACGAGGGCAGGCGGCAGATGCAGCGCCTCGCGAACCTCGCGCGTGTTCTGGGCAGTTATCGCCGTGATCGCCGATGTGCCGAAGGCACCGAGGGCGGCGAACGTCTTGAGATCGGCCTGAATCCCTGCCCCGCCGCCGGAGTCGGACCCGGCTATCGTCAGCGCGGCCGGCCAGGCGAACTGGGATGTCTCCATCACTTCTCCTCACGTTGGCTCGTCGATCGCCCCGCAAAACGCGGAAGTTCGCTGCGAAGAACCAGATCATTGAAATGACAAAACCGCCGACTTCGATAGTCGACGGTGCTCAGGAGAATCGCAATTTGGTGCCGTCCCTACGCTGGTACAACCCAGATCAGGTTCGGAGGGTTAGCCGGAACATCCGGCAATCTCAGCGCCCATGCGCTCCCCTGGCATCCGTCATTTAGTTATCTTGCTAGTCTACCAATGATCGCAGTTTATCAGTGCTGACCAGTTGGGAGGTACGGGTGCAATTCAGCTACGACCGTGAAATTTTGGAGATCGCGCCGACGCTTGTAGCCGGAGTTATCTGGTGCCAGGGAATCGATAATACGAAGCGCTCGCTTGAGATCGAAGCATTGCTCGAACAAGCTCGCATAGACGCCATAGAACGGTTCCCTGCTAACGCTGACATTGCCAGAGATCCGGCTATCGCCGCCTGGCGTGAAATCTATTCGCGTCTCGGACTGACTCCCAACCGCTACCCTTGCGCCGCTGAGAGCCTGATCCGGCGTGCCGTATCTGGCGCGGCGATGCCGAACATCTCTCCACTGGTCGACCTCTGCAATGCGGTCTCGCTCGACCATGCGATCCCGGTCGCGCCTTTCGATCTGCGCCTTGTCGAAGGCGATTGCATCGTTCGGCTCGCAACGGGTGACGAAGTTCACCGAACTATCGGTTCGTCCGAGCTTCAACCAATTCCCAGCGGTGAAGCGATCTATGCCGATGAGACGCCAGAGGTACTCTCGCGCCGCTGGAACTGGCGTCAGACTGGCAAGGGCGCGATCCAACCGTCGACGACCAATATCTTGATCACAACTGAAGCGGTTCACGCGGACGGACGTGCGACAGTCGAGAGCGCGCTGTCCGATCTTACAGAGAGGATTTCCCAGTTTCTCGGCGGCATAGTCGCCCCTGTAATCTTGTCTGCGGCAGAACCACTTAGCCACCAACCGGAATCGGGCTAAGCTATTTCAATTGATTCGGCAACGAATACGCATTGGAGGATTTCGATGGAGATACTCGGGATAAAACACATGGCAATCGCGGTCAGTAACGTGGACGAAGCGCTGAAGCAATACCAGCGCTTTCTCGGCGTGTCTGATGAAATCGAACCGATGGATCTCATCAAGGGCGGTTCGCGCGAGGCCCACTTCGACTTTGGCGACGTCCAGATCCAGCTTTGCCAGTCGTACGAGCCCGATCATCGCTTCGCCCAATTCATCGACAGCCACGGCGAGGGGCTCCATCACGTCTGCCTCTCGGTTGCCGAATATCACGAGTCGGTCGAGCAGGCGCTCGCCGCCGGAGCTGAACTGAAGGAGTGTTCTTCGTGCAAGATCACCGGCATCCACGAGCACAGCGAAGGCTGGATCTGCTTCCTGCAAGGCGAATCCGTACCGGGTATGGAGATCGAATTCATGCAGGTCTACAAGCCGGACGAAGTGCCCGAACGCTACCGGACGGGCCCACGCGAGCTCTGAAATCTGGTTGCGGCAGTCAGGGGTGGAAACTAAACTGCCACGGATAGTGGACGAATCGAATTTGGGGAAGGGGTTCAGTAAGCGGTGGAAAACAACAGGGTCCTGCTGCAACAGGCAGTAGCAGAATTCATAGGACCGTTTGCGCTTGTGTTTCTTGGCGCGGGCTCGATCATCATGACCGGAGGCGACAATCTCGTCGCTATCGGTCTGGCACACGGCCTGGCAATCGGTTTGATGATTACCGCCGCCGGCCACATCTCTGGCGGCTCATACAACCCGGCCGTCACCATCGGCCTGGCGATCGGACGCAAGCTGACACTACAGCAGACAGTGGTCTACATCATCGCGGAGCTTGCCGGCGCGGTGGCCGCGGCACTGGCGTTGAAAGCAATCTTTCCGGAAGCTCTTCGAAATGCCGTCGGGTTCGGCGTGCCGCAAGTTGGTGGCGCATTCGAGCCTTCCGCAGCGCTCTTCGCCGAAGTCATATTGACCTTCTTCCTCATGTACGTCATCTACGGTGCAGCGGTCGATCAGCGCAGCGATAAGTCGATCGCTGGACTCGCTATCGGCTTGACGATAACCGCGGACATCTTTGCGATGGGTGCCGTCACCGGTGCGGCGATGAACCCGGCCCGGCACTTTGGCCCGGCGCTCGTCCAGAATATGTGGACCGATGCCTGGATCTGGTACATCGGACCGATTGCCGGCGCAGCGCTTGCCGCGATTGTCTACAACTGGGTGCTGCTTGACGACGAAGTGCCCGGTGCCGCTCCGCACGATGGAGAGGGCGCACAGCTTCCAGATCGAGAGCAACCGCAACCCCGTCGTCGCCGGCGAAGACGCTAGAGGTGGGGGAATGCCGTCGGATCATGCACAATTGAATCCGCACACTCGCTTGTAGGAGGGAAACCAATCAACATGCCACAGCTATCCGGCGCGAAAATCGCAATGGTGCTCGCAACGAACTTTGAGGATTCCGAAGCGGTCGACCCGAAACAGTATCTCGAAGAACGCGGTGCACAGGTCACGATCATCGGTCTGGAAACCGGCGAGATCGCCGGTAAGAAGGGCGCGGTGCTCGAAGCAACACAGACCTTCGGAGAGGTTACAACTGGTCAATACAACGCGCTGATCATCCCCGGCGGCGGTTCGCCGGAGAATCTACGCATCCACGAGCCAGCCGTTCAGTTCACACGCGATTTCGTCCAGAGCGGCAAACCGGTCGCGGCGATCTGCCACGGCGCGCAGCTCCTGATCTCGGCCGAAGTGATCCGCGGCAGAACCGTCACCTGCGTGAACAAGATCCGCGATGACGTGATCAACGCCGGGGCGAACTACGTCGACCAGGCACTCGTTGTCGACGACAATCTCATTACGTCGCGAGTTCCCGGCGATCTCCCGGTCTTCAACCAGGCAATCGCCGAAGCTCTGGCCACCGCCGCCGTCGCATGACCCGACCTCGATAACTCCATTGCAATCTAGAAAGCGCGGCCAAACAGCCGCGCTTTCTGCTTTCTCCCCGGTCTGACCGGACTTTTCATAGCTATGCCTTGATCAATCTGGATTCTTTCGCGATGTAGCGGATGCGAGTTGATCTGCGACGGGTTCCGTAGGAAGTGCCCCACTCCTTGAGCGGATCGTTGTCAATCGAGCGAGCGATGTAATTCCAGATCCCCGGTATCTCGTCATCGCCATCGGCGACCCGATACCCGGTCAGAAACCAACCGAGCGAGCGCTGTGTCTTCGCAACGAGCAACACATGCAGCGCACGGACGCACATGAAGCCCACAACGATCGAGATGAGCACCAGCGTCGCATCGACGAACGCATTCAGCCCCTCGGGGCCAGCTTCAATTGATGCAGTGCCGATCCGATTGAGCGGCACGATCGCTGTGTGGATGATGAGCAATACCAGCGCGAATGGCACGAGATCAACGACGTAGGCCACGGCGAGTTTCACGACATCCATCCCCGGTGTCTCTGATTCCGGCGTGAAGTAGCGGAACTGAGAGTTCGCTACTGGATCATCACCAACACCCTGTTTTCGCGCTCGGTACAGGTCGACTATGTCGCGTACGATCAGATAGGCGATTGCCAGAACCGCCATAAAAATGAACATTCGGCCCATGGTCACTCACCCACATCCGCGCTTAGTCGGTTCCGATCGCATTTGAATCGGATACGATGATCATGCAGTAGAAACTACCCTATTCGCTGTCAACCACGATACAGAGAGGCTGTCGCCGTGCCATCCGTCCACATTCTCGACCAGGTTACCGTCGTCACCGTCAATCCGGAGCGGACAGTTCATCACGATGGCGCTATCGCCTGGGATGAAACCGGCGCGATACTTGCCGTTGGACCGGCAGATGACGTCCATGCGGCACATCCGGTGGCGACGGTAATCAGCGCACCCGGTCGGGTTGCATTTCCGGGCTTCGTCAACGTTCATACGCACACGGTGCTGACGATGCTGCGCGGTCTGGCTGAGGATCTCGGTCCGCACTCCCTCTACGGCCAGATGTACCCGATGAAAGCGCTCCTGACGCCTGAAGATCGTTACGCGATGGGCTTGCTCGGTTGCGTCGAAGCGCTGCGTTTCGGGACGACGACGATCACCGAAAACTACGAGGGCTCGACCGATGTAGCCCCAGCCATCGAACAGCTCGGCATGCGTGGCGTCATCTCCGAGATCGTCAACGACGCCGACATGACCGCCATCCGGCGCGGCGAGTACCGCTTCTCCGAGGAGCAGGCAGAGCGGCAACTTACAACGCTCGCTGGACCAAATCGAACGCTGGCATGGCGCCGCAGACGGACGCATCACCTGCCAGGTAAGCGCCCATGCCCCTGACACTTGCAGCCGGGACTTGCTCGAACGCCTGGTCGAGATCAGCGACGCCCGCAATCTCGGCCGCCACATCCATCTGGCGCAAACGCCGAAAGAGGTGTCGCAAGTCGAATTGCTACACGGGATGCGGCCGGCAGAACTGCTGGACGACACCGGCTTTCTGGGACGGCGAGCAATTGCGGCCCACTGCGTGCACATCCTGCCGCATGAAATCGAGATGATCGGACGCTCGGGCACGACGGTCGCCCACTGTGCCGTCATCAACGGCAAGCGCGGCAAAGCAGCGCCGATCATGGGGCTGGAAGCAGCAGGGGCGAACATCGCTCTCGGCTCGGACAACATGAGTGAGGATATGGTCGACGTCGCCCGGCACGCGATGTACGCCAACCGCGTCCGCGAAGACATCGGCACGCTGCCGTCATCGCACGACGTCGTCGCCTGGTTGACGATCAACGGCGCGCGTGCAGTTGGCCTGGAGGACAAGATCGGCTCGCTGGAAGCAGGCAAACAAGCCGACATCACCGTCGTCGACTTCCGCAAGCCGCACCTGACGCCAGTCTTCAACCCGGTCGCCAACTTCGCCCACAACGCTATTGGAGCAGATGTCGAGATGGTCTTCGTCGCCGGCAAGCAATTAGTTGCAAACGGCGAAGTTCAGACAGTCGATACCGCTGAGGTGATCCGGGAGGGGCAACTACAGGCTGAGGATTTCTGGAAACGCTTCAGCGCTCAGTTCGGCGGCGCGGTCATGTCCGAACGCTAGCGACGGCAGTCGAAGTGAGGACGATTGAATGACACTCTATCTCGCGCTCCTGCGAGGCATCAACGTCGGCGGGCGAAACCGGGTGCCGATGGGCGAACTTGGTGACAGCCTCGAAGCAAGCGGATTCGAGAACGTCGCTACGTACCTTCAAACCGGAAACGTGCTCTTCGATGCCGACGAGGCGAACACGATGGTGCTGGCAGAAAAACTCAAGCAGCTCATCAACGATCAATTCGGCACAACCACCCCGGTCGTCATCCGCAGGTTTGAAGACCTCGAACGCACCGTCAGCCACAATCCGTTCCTCTCCGAAGAAGAGGAGTTCAAGTGGCTGCACGTCATGTTCCTCAACGACACCCCGGCAGAGGATGATGTCGAAAAGCTTGATCCAGAACGATCTCCCGGCGACCGCTTCGCCGTCGACGGGAAGACGTCTATCTCCACTTCCCCAATGGCTCTGGACGCTCAAAACTCACCATCGACTACTTTGAGCGCGTGCTGAATCTCACCGCCACCGGCCGCAACTGGAACACCGTTACCCGACTGCACACCATGATGGCGAAGCGCGCTCACTCATGATGGCTTTTTTCAGGCGCAACGGATCCAGAGCTGACTGATGATCTGGCCGTCCAGATCGAACGCTGGTTCATCCGTCGCGGGGTTCCCCATTTCATTGACCAGTACAACGCGCGCGAAGATATATTCACGCGTGCATCCGGAGCCCTTGGACTCTGGTTTCTGATCGCGATGACCGGCTTTTCGCCCTTCAATTCGGCCCGCGAGAACGCTGTCAATCTCGGCGCTGGTGTCTCTGTTCTGCTGGCCCTGCTCCTGCTCAGCAATCGCAGGGCCGGCCGACCGTTGTTCTCATTCCCAACTCACGTTGGCGCGCCCAGCATCACAATCTTCGTCCTGCTTCCAGCGGTCATCCCGCTTGCCGCTGGCTTTGACATCATCGATGCGCTAGCAACCGTCGTTGTGCAGATAGCTGTACTTTCGTTGATTTACCTGGCTACCAGCTATGCAATTGCACCGCTGACTTATTGGGCGATTCGCAGCCTTTTCGAACAACTTAGTTCGATGCTTGGTCTATTTGCCCGTGCCTTGCCACTACTGATGCTCATCACCATTGTTATGTTCATCTCCGCTGAGACATGGCAAGCCGCATCCGGCGCGCCGTCGGATGGCTATATCGCAACCATGTCGCTCTTCGTCGCTGCCGGGCTCATATTCCTGATCAGCAGGCTGCCGCGCGAGATCGACAATCTCTTGCAACCACTCGAATGGGAAGAGGCAATCAAACTCGCTCAAACTACCCCGGTCGCCGGCCTGATCCTGACGCTCGACCACGAGCCTGACGCGCCACCGCCTCTAGAACGGACTCAGCGCTGGAATATCGGGCTCGTCCTGCTCGTTCGCCAGTCGCTCCAAGTGTTGGTGGTGACGTTACTGATCGGGCTGTTCTTCGTCGTTTTTGGCAAGCTATTCATCTCGCCAGGCGTCATCGAATCATGGATCGGCGCGACGCCGCGCGAGGGACTTGCTCTCACAATTGCCGGCACACGTCTGGAGATTAGCCGCGAGCTGGCCCTCGTCGCCGGCTTCGTTTCGGCATTCAGCGGCCTCTACTTCGCCGTCTACGTATCGACTGACGCCACCTACCGCCAGGAGTTCCACAACGACATAGCCGACGAAGTGCGACGGGCGCTGGTGGTCCGCCAGGCCTATCTTGGTCTCCTCAACGATGAAGCTCGATCCACTCCATACGACAGGCTGACCACCAACGGCCTACAGGTCAATACCATCACGAACTCGCCTAAGATAGATGCGTATGCCCGGTAGATGACTGAACGATTCGAACGAACGAAGAGGCACAATCAATGACACAACTACTGGCCGGTGGCCCTGTGATAACCGTCGACGGCGAACGCCGGGTGATCGATCCC
The DNA here is from genome assembly GCA_963745675.1 of uncultured Chloroflexia bacterium. GTDB lineage: Bacteria > Chloroflexota > Chloroflexia > Thermomicrobiales > CFX8 > JAUIIK01. The sequence goes on along the minus strand of CAVUYM010000006.1, from coordinate 14,480 downwards.
GGCGCTGTAGCCGTCGAGGGAGATCGCATCGTCGCCGTCGGCGCGCTCGACGATATCCGGAAGCAGTTCCCGGATGCGGAAGAAATCGATCTCTCGAACGCCGCCATCCTCCCGGGCCTCGTCGATAGCCACGGCCACGCCGGACACGGCATGACAAAGGCGCTCGGCGACGGAGCCGACGATTGGCTGGACCTGGTCGCAGAGATCTATTTTCGCCAGTCGGATGTCGAATTCTGGCGGGCCGAGAGCTTCCTGTCGGCGCTCGAACATATCGAGTTTGGCGTAACGACCTCGCTCTCGATGACCGGCTCGATGCCGCGCGTGGACGATCCGAAGTACGCGGTCGCGGCATCGCGTGGCTATGCGGATCTCGGATTGCGCCATATCGTCGCCCTCGGCCCTCCGAACACTCCCTGGCCCGCAATCTATCGCGATGTTGAGACGGGGGCCGAGCGCACCGTCGATCTCGATGGGATGATGGAGACGACAGCGGCAGCCATCGACGAAATCAACGGGACCGCCGACGGTCGGTTGTCAGTTTTCGTCGGACCGTCGGCGCTCGTCGCTGAGATGGACGGGAACGGACAGGCAACGGCGGAATCCATCGATGCGATGCGACGCGTGCACCAGATGAGCGAAGATCGCGGCGTCTATATCCACACCCATACTTACAAAGGACAGTTGCTGGCTGCCGTCGCCGCCTACCCCGACATCCTGACGCCAAAGCTGACGCTGGCACACTGCGCCGGGATTTCGCTCGAAGAAGTCCAGATCATCGCAGATCACGGCGTCAACGCGACGCATGGCCCGCTAACCCACGCCTTTGCCTCGGCTCGCTTCCCACTCACCGAAGCGCTTGAAGCGGGCGTCAATGTGCTCATCTCGACCGATGGTTCAGGGCCAGATCGCTCGTTCGATCTGTTAAGCCAGGGCCGCATCGCCGCCCAGTTGCAGCGCGCCCACTTCGCCGATACATCGATCATGCCGGCCGGGAAGATTCTCGAGATGATGACGATCGATCCCGCCCGCGCCTTCGGGATGGACGGCGAGATCGGCTCGCTCGAGGCAGGCAAGAAAGCTGACATCATTGCCGTCGACCTGCGCTCGGCCCGGATGGGTCCACGCTTCATGCCGCTGGAGCGGATCATCTACGTCGGCTCAGGTCTCGATGTCGAATTCATGATGGTCGACGGCAAGATCCTGAAGCGTGACCACCAGATTCAGGGCGTTGACGTCGACACGATTCTCGACGACGCCGACCGGGCCGCTCAAGCTACCTACGCCCGAGCAGGCATGCTCGACCGCCTGGCATCGCACCCGAACACCTGGGGAAACGTGCGCTACTGACCGATTCGCACACCTCCGAACATGCCATGGATCGAGGACGGGGACGACTCGACTGAGTCGTCCCCGTTCCTATCGCGTCCGCCTTCTATGCTGGTTCACGCTGAGAATGGCAGAACATGGTTGCGGCTGATTGTCACGCCCGCGCTTCGTCCCCACGAACGTACGCGACTTGCGGGTATCGGACGTGATAAATCACGTCCCTACGTCAAACAAGTCACACCGCTCTCCGCAGATTGGCTGCCGTGATCGTGCGTTGAAACGGGATCAGCATTCCGATTGTGAGCAGCCCAGCACCGAGGAACACGGCGTTGAGCCCAAATAGCTCGGCGACAACTCCACCGATCACCGTCCCAAGCGCATTCGCGCCGAACGCTACGGTGCGGTAAGCCGATGAAACTCGACCGAGCAATTCAGGCGCGGCGATCCGCTGCTGGAGTGTGCGCGTCACCGTGCCCCAGAGCGGCGCGCCGATGCCGCCAATCGCAATCGCGACAGCCGTCAGCCAGACATTGAGCGTCAGCAGTGGCGCGAAGAACATCAGGGCGTTGCCGAGGATGTTGATCCCGATCGCCCATCGTCGTCCAAGCCGGTTCAGGACGAACCCAACCGAAAAGACGCCGATTGCACCGCCGATGCCATCAGATCCCAGCAACAGTCCATAGTGCCAGGCGCTCAACCCGAGCGGCCCCGGCTCGAGGGCATACAGCACAAAGGCCACAATCCAGGCCGTCCAGCAAGCGTTGATCACCCCGGCCATCAGGGTAATGCCGCGCAACACCGGCTGATTCCAGACGACGATCATGCCTGCAACGACATCTCTATAGATCGATGTCGATTCGGAACGGGCCGGGCGGTAGCTACCTGCTACCAGCAGCAGTCCGGCAATCGCAGCCGCATAGGCCGCTCCACCGCCCAGCACCGCGACGATCAAGCCTACTCCGACAAGGGCGCCGCCTATGGGCTGTGAGGCGATCTCAACGACCATCTCAGCGCCGACGAAGCGCCGGTTGGCGCTATCGAGGTGCTCCGCTTCAACGATGTCCGGGACGAGCGCGGTTACCGCCGGTTCGTCGACGATCTCTGCCGTTCCAACGCAAGCAGCGGCGATTATTGCTGCCGCAATCTCGGCCTGGTTCGAAACCAGCGCCACAGCCAGGAGCGCCAGGGCGACGAATCGGAAGATATTCGCGCCCACCAGCACGTGGCGGCGATCCTGGCGGTCGACCAGCAACCCCAACGGCAGCCCGAAGACGAGGCGCGGGGCGGTAAATCCAAAGACGACGGCTGAGACGGCCAGTGGCGAACCAGTCTCACTGGCGACGAATACAGGCAATGCGATCTTCGCGATCGCGCCACCGAGGGTGCTGGCAACGGTTCCAAGCCAGAGCATCCCGAAACGACGGGAACTCTCAGAAAAGATCTGCACAATTACGCTCCTCAACCCGCGCGACCGATAGCGCTCAACGCCCTCGGCTTGCGGCAACAGTGAACATGGTGAATGAGTCCACCGGGAGTACAGCCCGGCGTGTTGCCTTGCCCGTGTCGTTGGAAGAACGGCAGATCAGCCGTGAAAGCAGAACGGGTACCACTAACATGGCGCACCGGCCTCGCCGGTCGCCAAGCCTCAGATTGGTCTCGCGCTGCCCCCTACGCCGCGGGCGAGGAGGCGCAAAGACTCTCGGTGGTCACCATCAATCCCGTCGCTTGAGGATTCGATCGAACAGCACTCTGCTGCTCTGGCGAGCAGTATAGCAGCGCCCTCTTGCGGCCGAATACCGCCCTGTATCGCAGACGACATCTATCGCGGTATCGCACTTGATCTCAGAATCGGCCGAGCGCCGATATTCTGGATACAGATGAGACGCAGCGGCCGGTTGAAGAAGCCGCGACACGGAGCGAAAGGAGACAGCGGAGCACCCACAGCCAACAACTCGAAGCGGAGCCCTCCGCCGGACCCGAAGATGAAGCAGAAGCGGTCGAGGGCATTTGAGAGAAAGACTTCGAGGGCGAGTGGGAGAGTGATAGCACAAGCTCCGCCAGGCTCAGAAACCCGGGAGCGCCAGGAAGAATGAAGGCGCAGAAAAGCCCGGGGCGCAAGGACAGCAGATGTCAAGGCGAAGCGTTACGTGGCGCGGTTCCTTCAGCCGGAAGCAAATCAGCAGGCTCGACTATGAGCCAGAACGAGGAGATTGACATGGAGAAGCAGATCAATCGCCGTAGCTTCCTCAAGCGCGGTGCGGCGCTGGCAGGCGGACTGGCATTGACCTTCGGAACGTCAATCGCCACGTTGGCACGAGTTCGTGAGCCGGCAGAAGAACCGTCTGGATCATCGATCCGAACCCTACCGGTCTTCGCGCTTGCGACGACCCGAGAGGATCAGGACAAAGCCTGTACCCGGCACGCAGCCAACAAGCTATTCATTAGCCCCGAAGCTGCCGACCACAATCGCGCCCACCCAGGCTGCAATTGCCAGGTAATCAAGGGCGGCGAGCTACCGGAAGCGACCTGGGTCGAGCTCTTCGGAAGCCCGAAGGCAGTTCAGCGGGAAGCCGTCGACCGCCGCTGGGGCTGGGTCAGCCAGACGCTGAAGACGAGTTAGACGACTATCAAATAGCAGCCGGCTGAAGAAGCCGCAGGATGACGCGAAAGGAGAAAGCGGAGCACCCACTAGCACAATAAGAGCGAGCTATGCCCTCCGCCGGACTCGAAGGAGAAACGGAAGCGGTTGAGGGCGGAAGAAGAAGAAAGGCTCGTTTGGCAGGTGGGAAAGAAGCAAACCAGGCTCCGCCAGACTCAGAAACTCGGGAGCGCACGCAAGAGAGCAGGCGCGGGAAACCCGAGATGCGAGGACCGAGAAGGTCCGAGCGAAGCGCGACATGATGCGGCTCCTTCAGCCGGAAGCACCAATTACGCTCACACCAAACCTCTCACCCTCCCTGGAAAGGCGCGCCGCAAGGCGCGTCTTTCTGTTGCCAGCCGCATAGTCCCAATCTGGGCAATATTCACCATCGACGGAGCAGGCCGGGAATGCGCAATCCTCTGGATGGCGTCCCTCCGTCCTTCACCTATCATCGAAAGCGTTGAAGTCACACGTGACCGGTTGAAGAAGCCGGGTAACGTGGCGGTAAGGGAGCCGCGGGACCGACGCCGGAACAAGGCGCTGGCGCGGCAGCGGTGCGAACCTGGTTCGTATCGCGTAAGTCCCACCAGCGTCCCGGCGGAGGTCGCAAGGCCGAGCGGTCTCGCGGAGCACTCCCCCAACGCCACGTTACGCGGCTCCTTCAGCCGGTCACGTGAGCAAGTGGCCGATGGAGGCCGAACGAAATAGACAGCGAAGTCTGGAGAGCGCGAGCAAAAAGCTCACTGCGACGTGTAAACAGAGTGTTAGCATTCACGAATAGGTGTTGACAGATTGCTAACACTCTTCTAACATCGCCTTATGGCTGATGCAGACCGGCTGCAGAAGCCGTATCGAGGTGATGAGTACGTGGAAGTCTGGATCGGAAGTCAGGGAAGGTTGTATCAGAGTAGGGGTCGGCAGCGTAGAGGTTAGAGTCTCGTAAGTCGCAAGTGTGTTAGAGCAATGAAGCCGATCATTGAAATGTGCAGCAGTAGAATTTTCTGGCGGAAGTGAAAGAGGGAAGCGTAGGATTTGCAGCGTGCGGCTCCTCCAGTCGGTCTGTCTCTTAACAACCGCTCACATCGAGCGGAGACGACAGTTCAGGAGTGAGCCGTGGAACGCAAACTGGATCGCCGAACATTTCTCAAGAGCACAGCCGCGATATTCGGTGGGACAGCCGTAACGCTGTCTCCAGGATTAACGGCGTTCGCCGGACTTGCGGGTAACGGCTCGTCAACTCAGGGACAAACGACAGTAACCTGGTACGCGCTCGACCCCGAGTGGGGTGCTGGCATGGATGGCTGCCCGGTCGATCCTGCAGCAGTCCATCAGTCCACGCACGCATGTCACGCCTGTAACTCGTGCCACCTGCATGGCGAAAATAAGCTCTTCCCGTCGATGACCGCCGCCGACCAGAACCGCGCCCACGTGGGCTGCAAGTGCCTCGTCGTCGAAGGTGGGGAACTGCCGGTCGACACCTGGGAGACGCTCTTTGGCGCACAGGACAACATCGAACGCGAGCAAGTCGACCGGCGCTGGGACTGGGTCATGGAAGCGCTCGAACGCCGAGCCGGAACCAGAGCCGGGCGAATACCCGTTTGCCCACGATGCGTTCCGCCGCGTCTGGGAGCGCACAGATCTCCCGGTCCAAAACGGAATGGTCTCTCGTTCCTGGCTGTGGGATGACACACTGCCATTTACAGCCGGTCTCATGGAAGATTACGAGGAAGGTCCCTTCGGGAAACGCCTCGTCCAGTACTTCGACAAAGCCCGGATGGAGATCACCGACCCGAATGCCGATCAGAATTCGGTTTGGTACGTCACAAACGGATTGCTCGTCGTCGAACTCACGACCGGAAATATGCAAGTGGGCCACAACGCCTTCATTCAGCGTGAGCCTGCCGTCGTCAACACTGCCGGAGATTTCGATGATCCGGATGGGCCGACGTATGCGACATTCGGCACGGTCTTAAACGTGACGCCGCTTGTACTCGGGTCAACCGTCGACCAGGGTATCAACCGCGCTGGTGATGTCGTTACAGGAGTAGCAGAGTTTGCAGATCAAGGTGTTTCCGTCGGCCACGTCGACGAGATCACAAACCACAGTATCGCAGCGCCATTCTGGGATTTCATGAACTCCAGCGGCCCGGTCTATCAGGATGGCCAGTTTATCCAGGCACAACTTTTCCTGGACCCATTCTTCGCGACTGGACGGCCAATTACCGAGCCGTACTGGGCGCAAGTCCGGGTAGCCGGAGTCCAGCAGCTTGTGCTCATTCAATGCTTCGAGCGCCGCGTGCTGACCTACACGCCTCAGAATGATCCCAACTGGCGTGTTGAGGCTGGTAACGTCGGTCGCCACTACTATGCCTGGCGATACACCGACGTTTAGTTAATAGTTCGCACGTTTCTGTGGATAGTTTGCGGTGAACGGTCCGCAAGCTAGCGGCATTACAAGTCCCGCTACGTCCCGCATACCTTCGCTATCGGTTATCTTGAATGCGCCGTGACGACGGGGCGCATTGAAGGCTAGCCGATGACATCACTGACGATTCCAAAGCTTCTCGTCACCGACTTCGCCGGGCACGACTTTTCGCGACGATGGCGCGGTAATCGAAGCCTATCGCGCCGCGCTCAATTCCCAGGAACTTCCATTCACCGACGATGAATTACGTGCCCGCCGTGGCGCCAGCAAGCTGGCTGTGATGCGGGAATTCGCGGCACGCGCACATCCCACCGAGACGGTCGAGCACATCGCCCGCAAAGCACTGCAAGCGTTCGAAGAGCGCACTGGCGGACGCCTATCAATCCGGACCTGTCGAGGAAGTGCCGGGCGCGGAGGCAACGATACGCTGGCTTCAACAGCAGGATTGCGCTGTAGCGCTGACAACCGGCTTCCCGCGCTCGCTCGTCGATCTGCTTACTGGAACGGCTCAACTGGACCAGCGCTCTTCGACATGACAATCAGTGGAGACGACGTTACCGTCAGCCGTCCGGCTCCATTCCTGATTTACCGGGCGATGCTCGACCTCGAAGTTGGCGATGTGCGGCGGGTAGCGGTGATTGGCGATACGCCACTCGATCTCCAGGCCGGCATGAACGCTCAGGCCGGTTGGGTCATCGGCGTTCTAAGCGGCGCGCATGGAATCGAAACGCTAGGCGCCACACCACACACCCACATCGTCCCATCCATCGCCGCCCTTCCATCGATTTTCGGGTCCACCTAAGTTCACGCCACCTCTTCCATGTGCCAGTTCCATCCGCTACGATCAGGGAGACGAACCACCAGACGTTCGAAAGGAATACACACATGGCACGATTTCACGGCATCTGGCCGGCACTGCCGAGTCCCACTGACGGAAGATTTTGAAGTAGATGTTGAGGGCACACACAATGTCGTCAACTGGCTGATCGAGAGCGGCGTGCATGGCATCTCAGCCCTCGGCTCGACCGGCGAATGCGCAGGGCTCAGCAAGCAGCAACGCCGCGATTTGCTGAAGGCAACGATTGATGCTGCCGATGGCCGAATCCCGGTCATGGGAGGCGCGAACGGCACCCACTTTGCCGATGTCGTCGTCGATCTGGAGATGTGCGGAGAGCTCGGCGCGGTTGGCGCGTTGACGCCGCCACCCTTCTACTATCCGCTGGAGACGCGCGGCGTCATCGACTGGTTCACCCAGCTCGCCGATGCCAGCCCGGTGCCGATCTTCCTCTATCACATCCCGCGTATGACCAAGGTCGCAATCGCCGTCGAAGCGGTCGAAGAGCTGGCTCGCCACGAGAACATCGTAGGACTGAAAGATAGCGATGGGCAGTTGACCTACTTCGAAGAGGTCGCCCGGATCGGCAACGAGGTCGACGACTTCAGCGCCTTCACCGGCAGCGACGCGATGCTCTATCCCGCCCTCTGTGTCGGTGGCCACGGCATCATCGGCGCCCACGTCAACGTCGTACCGGCAACCGAGCGCGCCCTCTACGATGCTTACCAGTCCGGAGATCTCGAAACGGCTCTGACGCTACAGCGCGACATCGTCCGCACCGGCCCGGTCCCTCGCGTCGGCAACTTCCCGGCCGGCATCAAAGGTTCGCTGGCCGCCCGCGGCCTCTGTGGCCCGACCATGTCTCGCCCGATTCCGAGCCTCTCCGCCGACGAGGTTGCGACGCTCAAGGTCGCGATGACCGAAAGCGGCATTCTCCAGCGGGAAGCTGTTCCGGCAGACTAAGAGCCCTCACCCCCAACCCCTCTCCCACTGCTTCGCGGGGAGAGGGGAGCCGGAGTTATTCGATTCAAATGGTCGGTACTTGTGGAGGTTAGCTGACCGATTCATACATGAATTGAACCTAGACGGCCATTGAGCTGAATGCGTATCAGTCTTCATCCTCGTCCGGCGGCGGAAGTGCGTAGCGATTGATGAGCTCGCCCATCTCACGGTGAAACTGGGAGTTAGCGACGACGCGAGTGACGCCGGCATTCTTGGCGAGTTTGAAGAGCTCGACCTCGCGGTGGGGGCCGAAGGCAAGCACGCGCACGTCCGACTCAATGACCTCCTCGATGCGGTCCCAGGCGTCTTCGTCCGTGCCCGGGACGGTCATGTCTACGATCAGCAGATCGGGCTCGTAGACAGCCAGCGTCTGATCGAGTTCCACCGGATCGCGGATGACGATCGTCTCAAAGTCCATTTTTCGACTGACATTTCGCACGGTGATTCCGAAGAAGACATCGCTTATCAACGCGATCACCGTGCCGCGCTCTTTGCGCGTCGTGGAACTCATTGGAGCAGGGAACAGGGATTAGGGATTAGGGAATAGTTTGGGCTAAGTTCCCGGCCCACCAACCACAACCTACACTGCAATCGAGTTGCCGCCATTATGTTGCCCTTCTGCTATTACCTATTGCCTGTACCCTGTTCCCTACCCAGGTAGTTCCAACGAATCGACGATCTCGCGGGCGGCATAGAGCCACTCTTCTGGCGTGTCATCCGGGACGGAGCAACCATTGGCGAGGATGAATCGGCGGCCGTTGGTCTGGCTGATAGCGTCTTCGGCTTCCTCGCGAATCTCATTCACCGGACCGTTCGAGAGCGCCCCGAATTCGTGCCAGCCACCCATCAGGCACTTGCTCGTCCGCGAGCGCGCCTCCTTGAGGCTCGGGCCAGCCAGCCGGTCGGACCAGGAAAGCACCTGCACCGGATAATCAAGCACTTCGTCAAAGTGCAGATTCTTGTCACCGTGGACATGCAGGATGTTCAGCCAGCTGTCTCGCGCGCCCTGCAATGAGAGCAGATCGTAGGGACGGCCCACTTCGCGGTAGAGGTCGCGCGTCATGATCTCGTCGGTGCAGCCCTGGAGCGCGAAGAAGACGCCGTCCGCGCCGCTATCGAGCATGTGCTGGATGTGAGCCCGGAGATTTTCGGAAATAGTCGCCAGCGCTTCGTGAATCACGGCAGGCGATTGCTCATAGTGTTCAAAGAAGAGATCGCGTGTCTCGGCGAAATAGAGCATCTGGCAGAGCGGCGAGAAGACGGTCATGATGATCGGCGTTTCGTAGCCGACCGCGTCGCGCAGCGCCTGGATCGACACCGCGCGCTGGTTGAAGAAGCGCGAGCGATCGACATCCAGCGGTTCGATCAGCCGCCAATCGTCGACGGTGCGGATCGAACGACGTGGAAACGGGTACTCGATGTCTGGCATGATCTTGATGATGTCGAGATCAAAGGTGGCCGAGAAGAAGTCGAAGGTCGCTTCGGCCATCCTGCGCCCCGATCCGGCCGGGCGAAAATGGTGCCAGAAGCAGACCGGAATGCGGTCGACCTCTTCGCCATGAACGGCGGCCATCACACGTTCGGTTTTCGTCATCTCTCCATAGTTTGAAGCCATCGCTTGTCCTCCCTGAAATCGCACAAAGGCAAGTCAGTATTGTTCCCAACACCTTAGCACGGCGCGCCACTATGCCGCTTTATTGCGACGGCGTAACCACCGGGCAGATTGCGGATTCTCAGATATGAAGCTAGTTCCCCCGACTGGTTTCACTGTTTACCATCCTCTTTCCAATCGGGTTGTGGCCACAACCCTGGGCATGCACACCCTATCCTTTTTGTGAAGCTCGCTTTCCCCGAGGCGAGCTTCACAACTTTAAAGGCTCATCACAAGAAACCAGACTGGCACGCCGCGCTACGTCATGTAGGCTAGTCGTGCTCACTGCCCGGCACCGAAATGAAATCGGTCAGTATGGTGTTTGCATCTGTGAGGCATACGAGTAGCGAAAGAGCGTGCATGCAGCAGACCGAAAAACTCACAATTCGCAGATTCGTCGGCGGCCCGATGCTCACTGCCTGCTACATCATCATCGCTCCGGGCATCGAAAGTATCCTCATCGATGCCCCGCGAGACGCCTGGAGGGCAGGGATAGCGCTGGCCGAAGAGCTCGAAGCCCCAGTACGCCGATTCATTGCAACGCACGGTCATTGGGATCACATCACCGACGCCAGCATCGTCGCAGATCTTGGAATCCCGATCTACGGTCATCCCGCAGATCTCGAGCTCTTTTCCGATCCTATGGCGCAACGGGCCGATGTCCCGTTCGTCATCGAACCGGTCGCGCTCGACCACGATATCGCCGAAGGGGATCGCATCGACCTGGCGGGTCGAGAAATCCAGGTCATGCACACTCCGGGGCACACCTGGGGCAGCGTTAGTCTTTGGCTACCCGATCAGGATGTCCTCTTCAGTGGTGACACTGTATTGAAAGGCGGGGCCGGGTTCCTCAATCGACCAGAATCGGACGCCTGGGCGCTGGCATCGAGCGTGCTGCGAATCGCATCCATGCCAGAGTCAACGACACTCTATCCTGGCCACGGCGCCCCAACGACGATCAGAGAGGAAGATTGGCTCAGTCCGACGGCCAATCGCGAAGATCTGGTAGCTCTCTGGCAGTCGGGGGCAGGACGCTGGACGCCAAGATAGGATCACTCACCAAGATCGAAAACTCACAGGAGCGGAGAGCGCCGTTGATCTCCAGTCCTATGAGTTGAATTCGAACCGCTACGAGTTGACGACCGCTTCGATGCTCGGCGTGTGCATGCCAATGTGGCCGATGACAACCATCTCAATCCAATTGCGGACGGGCAATGGCTCGGGGCTAAACGCAGCGACAACAGCGGCGCTATCCAGATCCTCATCGCTGAGAGCCGCGATGGCTTCAGTAACCGTTTCCGTCGACTGCTCGATCATTGCGAGGGTTTCGGCTTTGTCTGGATGTGCATGTTCCGCAGCATGGGCGGCGTTCGACGCGTGAATGTCGTCCATACTGATTGACGGCACATTATCGCTAATGATCAGGCCGGTCAGGCCAAAGGTAGACTCCAGGCTCTGACCAACATGGTGGACCGCTGTTCCAACGGACCAACCTTCTGCTTCAGTCACCGCTTGCCACTGCTCGTCGTTCAGGCCACGCACAAGCTCGGCGAACTCCGTCGCTCGGGCGTTGAATTCCTGGGCCAGTTCGGCGCTACTCTTGGACATCTCTATCCTTCCTGATTGGTAGATCGTGTGCATCTACGCGGCACGCATACGGCGGAGGCCAAGATACTGTACGACGGCGAAGAGACCAACAAGTTCAGCCACAATCGCGACCGACCAGGCGCCTGCTGTCGTGAGGTCAAGCACTCCGAATATGAGCATAGCGTAGCTGGCAAACTACCCAGGCGAGATCGCCACCGATAATCATCCAAACCCTCGACGGCTTAAGCTCATCTTGCCGTGCCAACAACCCGACCTCAAGCGCCCAGAGTAGAACTCCGGCACCAACGACTGCGGGAACCCATCCCGGCTTCAAACCGGTGAACTCACTTATCCGGCCGGACCCTGCGACCAATAGCGTCGCCCGTTACTACGGAGAAAATCACATTCCCGACGAGTCCACGCCAGAGCATCCGACTCCCTGCGAGACTCGCTGTAGACGGAACAACTACCTGTGTCTGAGCGACCATCACTTGCCTCCTTCGGTTTCGAGGTCGCGATTACTGTCTGGACGATATGGCGACCTCGGGTGCCGGGACCACCAGAATTACTGCTATTTCCTGCCGAATTTCCAGCGTTGGCAGCAGATGGCAGTGATTCTGGTCGCGCTGGCAGCCCCCGGTTCACACAATGAGAGTGAGGAGGTAGTGATGAGTATTGTTATGTCAATCATATTTGAGATTATCCCGCTCTTGCTAATGGCAGTCGGTGGGTATCTCTTCTGGATCGGACTCAGTGCCTGGATTCGCGGATCACGCGAGACAGGCGATTCGGGCGGACGCCTGCTCGGCATGGTGCGGGGCTTTCGGGTGGGGATTATCGGTCTGGCGCTGGTCGGCATCGGAGTCTGGCTGCTGACGGAGCAGACGTGGATTCTTGTCGTCTCGCTGGCCGTTGGAGGCGAAGAGCTGCTGGAGTCGAGCTTCATCATCGCGACTATCCGCTCTGATCCACGCCGGAGTGAGCAGACTAGCCCGCGGTCGTAAGTTTCTGAGCGGTGACGAATTCCGGTACGACGGCGCTCTCTTCCTGCTCCCGCAAGTGGCCGGCAATCAGCGCCGCAGCCGAGTTTTGCCAGTTGTAGAGTGTGCGCTCCGGCACGTAGGTCCGGAACCAGTCGAGAACCTCGTGATGCCCCGGTTCGTCAAAGCTATGGACGGCGGTGCTGCTATATGGCCGCATCCCCGCGACATAGGGGTAGTAGAGCGCGTTGTAGAAGCGCCACTCGTCGGTCGTCCCTATCTCGTCCCCATTCCTCGGCTTCAAGCGCTCGATCGCTTCTGCAAGCAGCACCTTCAGTTCGCGTGCTCGTTCGAGGGTTGATGGTTCCGCTCCACGCATCAATAGGCGGCGATGCACCTCGGGCAGATTTGTCAGCGGGCTCGTCGCCAGTTTCGTCAGGTCGCCATAGTTACTCAAAGCACGCCGCGTCAGTTTGCTGAATTCATCTTCGGGAATCGTCAGCGGATCGGTCATGTTGACTCGTGGCAGCAAATTCTCGATTTCTCGCAGATTCGCACGCTCTTGACGCAACCAGGGCAGGTTGGCGAAGGCAATTCGGTCAAGCAGCGACTGAACACGCTCGAGAAACACCTGCAATGCGATCGCAGCCGTGATCGTCCCCAACAGCAGCGCGACCATTGCAGTCGTCGCGCCCGGTCCCACCCACATCGCGAAGACGACCTGCCCGCCGAAAACCGCCGAGATGAGGAACGAATAGTCGTACGAGCGAAAGAGATCCGGCAACAATGCTTCGCCGCTCTCTTCACTCATTCGCTTCGCGGCGAATGACACCTAACGCGATATAGACACACGCGAGCATCGCGAAATAGATCCACGCTATCCCGATATCCCATGTGGCGAAGAACACCAGTAAGACTGCCGCCGGAACGAGCGTGCCCAGAAAGAGGATCGCTTCAAACCACTGATTCTCGAAGTGATCGTCCCGGTAGTAGACGCTAAAGACCATCGCGAGACCAATCGCGATGCTACCGACGGACCAAATCGTCAAACGCCAGCGCAACGGAACCTGACGTTTCATAGACGGAAATCAGCGACGAATGCCAACGCCAGTAGACCAAGCCCACCGCCGACCGCCCGCGCCGACTTGCGATCTCCTGTTCGGCTGTAGAAATAGAAGCTCAGCCATATGAGATGGGCGAATAGGACAATTTGTAGCGTAAGGACGAGCATGAACACTCCGGGTACGATCTGGAGACGTCAACATGCCTTAAGTGTACGGGAGCAACGACGAAAAGAGGGGCTTGGCGCTACCCGAGCAAAGCCTGCATCGCGCGGATGAAGAAGGCGATGTGAGCGAGTTGCGCCACACCGAGGGCGATGGCTGCCGGGCGTATGGTCACGGTGCCGATGCGGTAGCCGACAGCCGGCGCGAATAGCGCGCCAATGACGGCGACCTGAGCAAGCAAGGCACCAACCATCAGACGACCGGGCATCGCAGCCGCAAATGCGAAACCGACAATGAGCAATGAGATCGCGATCGAAAAGAGGATCTCAACCAGAAGCATCCAGAACTCGGTCGGGCCGAGGCGGCTCGAATCCGGCGGCGCCTCGGTAATGCTGCCATCGCGCGTCAGAAGCGCAGTCGCCTGGGATGAATCGAAAGACGCAGCGAAGGCGTAGGCCATCGTACGTAATGAAATGATCGTGAGCGCCCCTGCGACACTCACCGCCATCCAGATCAACATCTCGTCGTTTCGCCTTCATTCGAGACGGGGGTTCCACAGACCCGCACGTCCCTCTCATCCCTCACCACATACAACGAACGGGCTAGCCGATGGATTCGCCAGCTGCAAAAGACGAAAGTCCCAGTTGGCCGGTTACAATATCGCAGGCCCGGTAGCGAGCCCGAGAGGAATGACAAACATGGCACTGGCGAACGAGATAGCAAGCTGGATTCGCGGCGAAATCGAAGGCGCTGGACTTTCAGGCGCAGTCCTCGGCCTCAGCGGCGGCATCGATTCCGCTGTCGTCT
>CAVUYM010000005.1:0-12010 GCA_963745675.1 uncultured Chloroflexia bacterium | reverse complement strand
GCTGATCGCTTTCGATCACGCACACTTGAGTAACGGCCCAGTTAATGCTATCCTGTCGCAGATGGATCGGCGAGCATCGATAGAGACAGGCCAGCATGGCTCGAGGTCCCGTGGATCGCGCCAACAATTCACCCGCTGCCCTTACCAATGGCAGCGCGCCGGTCGGCGACAACAGCACGAGCGCCGATCGCTCGGGACAGGATGAGCGCCGCCGCGGATGGTTCTGGCACTGGAATGGCATCGTCACCCAGTACACCCCGCTGATCGGACTCAAAGGCATCGGCCTGCTCAACTCCTACACCGTCTGGACCGATCGCCGCGAGGACTCTCCGCATCGCGGCTACGCCTTCCCGAGCCAGCAATCAGAGGCCAACTTCTATGGCGAAGATCGGGCTGAACTGATCACGATCAACAAGATCCTCGTCGCCCTCGATCTGATCGAGATTCGGAAAGAGATGGTCCGCAAGACGGACGAAAAAGGGCGCCGCTGGAAGGTGCCCCAGAATCTCTACCGCGTGAAAGATCGCCCGGAAGGGATCGACCTTACCTGCGCCGATGTGCTGCGGGTCGTCGAACTGGCCAGCAAGGACAAGACGGTCTATCGCTATGTCCGTAAGATCTTCTCCAGCCGCTTCGAGCCGATTGACCGGAACAATGTCTGGCACACCATTCTGACAGAGATTGCCGATCACCCTACCTGGAAGAAGCTGTCCGAACGCGTCGCCAGAGAAGAGGCGCGTGCGAGCGCCCGTACCAGGGCCGGTCACCGTTCTCGTGCCCAGCAGCAAGAAGAGAATCCGGACCACGAAGCAGAAGACCCAACTGCCAACGTGGACCATCCCGCAAACGATGACCTGGCACGATCGCAGGCTGACCTGCTCTCGCACTCACATATTGGCGCAGAAATGACCAGTGGTCATATTAATAAGTTGGTGTTACACGCTACCGAACACCGTCATGATGACCCCCTCCTGAGCGCAACCATTGGTGAACCCATCAACAGAGGTTTGATGGTCACTGATGAAGAGAGCAACAACGGTTCGGGGGTCCCTGCTGAACCGAGCAACAATGGTTTGAGTAGTCCTGAGAGGGGCAACGTTGCAAGATCCAACAATGGTTGCGAAAGCTCTGTTGAGCCGGGCAACACAATGTATTACCAATCCTCTTCTACTACTACAACGACAACCACTAGCGCCTCAGGGGATGACACAGAGACAACGGCTGCTGCCCGCCCCACTCCACTTCATCAGTCAACGAGTGGCAGGCGTGAAGGGCACAATGAAGAGGCAGTTCGCGACGATACAACGATCAATAGCGAAGAGTCACCGACCGCGCTTGAGTGGCCTTTCAGATCCGGAACTGCAGATCCGGGCCGGGGAGCGCCGGAGCCAGGTCTGGCTGGAGCGCAAGGCGGAGGGCCCCTGGGAGATCCGAGTCCACTGGCACTTTCCCTCTATGAGGCCGCCAATGACCGACCCGCCACCCGGCTCGAACGCATACTGCTGTCCGAACTGGAAGCCGATGCCGCGCCTGCAGCTGAAGCAGCCGGATCGAGTGGAGCTGAATGGGTCGCGGAAGCACTGCGCGAGGCGGTGGGATCCGGTTCGGCGTTCGTCGCGCCCAAGCGCATCCGGGAAATCATTAACCGCTGGGCAACCGCCGGAGCAGGACCCAGGCGACAGACTCTAGAAATGCCGACAAGAGATCGTGGAATTCTAACGTCACGCGGAACAATAGTAGCCAAGCAAGGGCTTGACGGTATGCGTGCTGAGAATCCTTCATCTGAGTTGCTGCGCATAAGTCGCGATGATGCTGCGCAAGGCGACCGGCTGTGGGGCGTCGTCCTCGATATGCTGGCTGTTAGCGATGCTCGCGACGACCTCTTCCGGCTGCGCGGGGTTGTCCCGCTTGGCGAACGTGAAGATGGCGTGTTCGTGCTCGGCGCTCCGACACGGATCGCCGCTCGCTTGCTGGACGGACCGCGTCGTGGACCAGTTGAGCAGGCGCTATCATCACTTCTCCACTCTCCTGCAGTGATCGCAGTCCTCGGCCCCGATCAGTGGACGATTGAGTCATGAGGTGCATCAGTGGCTAAGCCGCGAGAATGTGTCATGCAGGAAGCATGACGTCATGGTCTATTGAGGGGTGGAGTTGTCAGTGTCGGCATTCGTTATCGAGGTAGGGCGAAATATGCCTTGGTGCGATGCGCTCCCGAGGGTGTGCTAGCAGTTGCATGAGAAGTGTGGTGATACCCTATTGTTGAATGCATCCCGAGTAACCCTGCGGTCTCTCCTCAAGAGTCGAATCGATCGACCTCTATCTCACACCTCTTCCCATCCAGCAATAAGCCGCCATCGCTAACCGAGGGTCGTCGCTGGACCCTTTCCTGCACCTTCTGTAATTCGATTTCTGATAGGGACTATTTACAGGTGGCAAGCGATTCCGAGGGTTGCCACCGTTGACTTGAAGAGGATTTCCGCCACGGCAGCAAATCGGCTAAAGGGGTGTTGTTCATTGAGGCTATTGACCACCTTGCCCGGAGTGGCTACCAACGCATTATTGGATCGTAGCCCTATGGTCGTTTGACCGTTGACTTCGATGTTGACCGGTGCGGGATCTATCTCCCGGTTGCCGGCCTTCATTGGGCACTGGGTGGTGCATCGGAGCAGATCGAGAACCCGGTAGCACTCTTGCGCTACCGGGTTCTCGAGAAATTCTTGCAGCTGGCTCTGGCAGATTACGTTACCGCTGCCGCGACCTCACGGTGAATCTCCATCAGCGTGGCGACCTGCTCGCTGGGGCGGCGACCAAAGCCGCACTCCGGTTGCGACGCCGAACTCTGAAACCACCTTCGAGGCCGCTTCGATGCGTTGCTGAGCGCCCTCTACTCCGTCTGTGTGGTGCACGAGGCCAAGGTACAGCTCAGTCTCCGAGTGGAGATCGAGGTTGGCCAGTGGCGCGAAGTAGGCGTCATCGGTTCGGTTACGTGGTACCGGTAGATGAATCCACTGGATCGGACGCTCGACGCCGGCACTGACGCGGTTGGCCAGCTCGACCAGACGGCTGGTGTCCGCAGGTTCCACAAAATGCTGATGCTGGAAATCGCCGTAGCAGAGATGGAAGCCCATCTCGACATCGCTTGGGACATGCCCGCTGATGCGGACGATGCGTTCAACGATGCCGTCCATCAGATCTTCGAACGGGACCGGCCAGACGCCTTCCAGCACGCCGAACTCGACCGCGACATCCCACTGGATTGCCAGCTTGTCGTGCGGTATTTCATCCAGCACCTCGGCCAGCTCGCGCAGCATGGCGGCTTCGTAAGCCGTCTCGACCACTGCTTGGGAATCGAAATGCACGAAGGACGTGATTGGTGCCAGCGGTGTCGGAAATGTGACCTGGAAGCGTGTCACCGCCGGAATGACGCCATCTGCCTGGAGCTGTGAGAAGACGGCCCAGGACTCGAGCGCGGATTTGGAGTAGCCCAGCGCGTCGAAGGTGAGGTCAGCGGCGTCAACGCCTTCCCTCAACTGAGACATCGGCAGCGGCGCGTAGTGTTCGGGGTCAACCGGGGCTGGTTCGAGGTCGGGATGTTGCTGGAAGACGGCGATTTGCCAGCCAATCCAGTTGAGCCGATCGCCTGTCTCTCCATCCGGAATGCGTTGGAGATGATCTCCGAGGATCGTTGCTGCAGTACGGAAGACATCTTCATTACTATCGAGCGGCACGCTGCCGACAAGTAGTGCGCCTTTAGGTGTTGTTGCCATAGCATCTCTCCCGGGTCCCATAGTGTGAGCAAACATCGATACGGTACCGCATGACGGTAGCCGTTCGGGATTGGGCTCGTCAATTGCATCGATCTCTTCATAGGTCAGCACTTCATTGGATGAAGATGCTATCCGTTCGTCACAGCTGCGGTGCTAGTTGAATCTTTCGTGTCGACTGTCGATTGGGTGTGGGCCGGACGATGTTGCGTGGTGGTACACCGCATTCTGAAAACATTGAGGGTTGATACGAAATCCAATGGTAAGCCTCCTTCTTCCTGTATTTGAGACGGCGAGGAGGGAAGCATGCCGAACCGGACGCGGGTGGTCGCTCATCTGGAGCTTGATGCACTCGAAACACGCTATCGCCAGGCCCATGATCCGGTCGCACGCAGCCATTTTCAGATCGTCTGGCTCCTCGCTCAGGGCAAGACCCGCACGGACGTGGCCAGCGTCACCGGCTACTCGGAGCGCTGGATTGGTGAGATCGTGCGACGCTACAACGCGCAGGGGCCGGACGCCCTCGGTGATCGGCGCCATGACAATCCGGGTGGACAGACGATCCTGAAGGCGCAGCAACAGGAACGTCTCTGGGAGGCATTACATGGACCCGCTCCCGACGGCGGGCTGTGGACTGGTCCGAAGGTGGCCGCCTGGATCGAAGCCGAGACGGGACATCTCTGGGTATCCCCAACTGGGCTGGACCTATCTGGTGCGTTTTGGAGCGCGCTTGAAACGTCTGCGGCCACAGCACGCCAAGGCCGTTCCCGAGGAACTCGCTGCTTTCCCAAAAGACTGAGCCGGGCGGTCGACGCGGTGCGCGCCGCCCATCCCGGGACGAGCGTCGAAGTGTGGGCTCAGGATGAGCACCGGATCGGGCTCAAACCGGTGCAGCGTCGCGTCTGGCTCTTGCCCGATTCGGTAACCCGTTCTCCCGGTCGTCGTAGTTCACCCGTGAACGTACGCGCACGCGTAGCCGGGCGAAGACAAGCTTCGCCCGGCTATTCCCAGATCTTTCCCTCTTCGGTGGTCAGTATTTTCGGGAGTGTGTCTAGAGCACCTTCTTGGGAGTGGCCCTTATTCCTCGCCCTCGGCATCGAGGTCGACGCCGGAACGTAATGCTACCAAGATGCCGACTGCGCCCAAGGCCATCAGGAAACTGATCACGATGAAGACCAGCCGGATGTCGAAGGTTGCCGCGATCGCTGCTCCGCCGAGCGGACCGAAGAAGGCTCCCATGGCGGTGATCGACGCTGTAAAGCCGAAGATCGCGCCGCGTCGGGCTGATGGCGTCAGATTGCTAATGACAGCGTTGGCGCTGGGCGCAACGCCACCGGCTGCGACACCGACAAGCGCGCTGAGGACGATCAGTTGCCAGGGTGCTTGAACAGCAGCCATTGGAAGATAGAGGATAGCCGTTCCGAACGCTGCCGGGATCAGGATCTTTCTATGCCCTATCTTGTCCGCGAAACGTCCGAGGACAATGGCCGAGATGGCGCTGGTCAATCCTGCGATGCCGAGGGTTATGCCCGCCAGCGTTGCGATCGAACTGGAACCGGCCAGCTCTTGAACATAGAGGGGCATGATGGGCTGAATCGCGCTATTGGCAATGCGTAACGCGAACATGACGCCGACCATTGCCAGCATCGCTGCGCCGAACATCAGCGTGCGTGTTGAAGGGCCGCGCGCTTCACCCTCTCTAGCCGGCTCCGGTCGCTCAAAATTCTCTTTCACCTGAGTCAGGACAATCAGGGCGCTGGCGAAGATCAGCAAGCCGGATATTAAGAAGGTTGGCCGGTAGCCAATCTGGTCGGCCAGGACGCCTCCAATCAACGGTCCAACTGATGCGCCAGAGAAGATCGCTGTCTGCATCATGCCAAGCGCAAATCCGCGATTGCGTCGCGGCGTCGTGGAAGCGATGAGGGTTGTTGATGCGCCAACGGTCCCGGTGAAGCCGCCCTCGATGAAGCGTAACCCGAGAAGGTGCCAGGGGCTCTGTGCCAGGCTCATCAGGCTGACGGTGAAGGAGGCCATGAACATTGCCCGTAAGACCATCAGCTTGCGCCCCCGGCGGTCTGCGACGATGCCCCAGATTGGTGCTGACACCGCCATGATGAGCGCGCCACCGGCATTGATTGCCCCAGCCCAGAGGGCCTGACTGGAGAAGCTGGACGCACCAATGTCTTTGAGAAAGAAGGGCAGGAATGGCGTGCGCATGCTGAAGCCCATGATCGTCATGAGCTGGGCGATCCAGAGTGCGTAGAGATTGCGGCGCCAGTTAATATTCTGGATCGGCGTCGTGCCGCGTGCGTCAACCATCGGTCAGGCAGGGATGCCTGGAGAGGTAATGTGAGCGCCTGTCAGATGCGCAGGTGGAGGCTCATTATCCGTTGGATTTGTCGTGTCACGCTCCTGTTGGTTCCAACGTCAGCACGATCTCACCTTCGACAAGTGTAACGTCTGTGACTCGTAGGCTCGATGTTACCAGCGAACCGAGGATCGCTTCGTTGGCTGCACGTTCCAGATCTTCGACTGGAATGATGTAGCTGAGCGGGCCGCTGAGGGAACCATTTTCGATGCTAACCGCGCCATTCGCCTCAACTACTTGTGCGCGGTAGGTGCCGGACATCCGGTAGGCGCTGAGATGGACGACGATGCCCTCTTCGTGAATTTCGGCCGTCGCTTTGTCGAGAGGGCCGAGGTTGGGCTGTTCGGCGATGCGCTGGTTCAGCTCCCCTTCCGAGACGAGATATTGCTGCGGAGCGTCGACTGGAACCGGCAGCGCGGCAAGCTCCTGTGCAACGAAAGTCTCTACTCCCTGTCCCAATTCGGCTTCGACCCTGTCGGCGACCATTGGCTTTACAATCGTTTCACTTGCCAGCATCGCGCCGATGACCACGACGATTGCAATCAATGTAAGCGCCATTAGCCAGATGACGAGCTTCATCCCCCGTCTCTGGCGTCTTTGGACCGAGCGTTGCTGTGGGAGTGCCGGTAGCCGCTCAGTCGACTGATCGCCGGGGGCTGTGTATCCGCTCTCGAACATCCAGTTGTCTGGCTTTCGGTTCGTTTGCCGCATCAGATGCTATCTCCGGTGATGTCCATGCTCAGTGACATAGAGGTCGTGAAGCATACATGTAAGGGAGAAGCAGCGAAGCAACTGCGGGTCACGCGAAGGAGCTAGCGGTAGGCGTGGTCACGAGGCAGGACGCGCAGCACGGTCATCGTTCCTCCGGCGTTGTCGAATCCGATGATCGCCCGCTAACGCCCAACTCGCAATCTCCACTCGTTTTCACCTCCGGCGAGTTTCCGGAGATCAGCCCTGCTAGGATCGTCGTCGGCCTGTCGCAAGCGACTGTTAATGTCTTGGCGCTGCCGTTTGGAATAGCGCGCATGTCACGGATGGCGCGGCGCGAGTAGTTGAGCTGCCAGCTCATCTACTTCTCTTCGTGGCCAAAAAGGAGCCCTTGCGCTTCTTCCCAGCTTAGGACCTCGCCGCGCGCAACTTCGGCCTTCGCCTCGTCGATTAGACGGCGCTCTTCCGGTGTAACAGGTTCATCATCAAGAGGGGCGTTCATGAATGCCTTATAGATCGGGTCGTTGACGAGATCGCGCAGGCGCTGCAAGTAC
This sequence comes from uncultured Chloroflexia bacterium, assembly GCA_963745675.1. Classification (GTDB taxonomy): domain Bacteria; phylum Chloroflexota; class Chloroflexia; order Thermomicrobiales; family CFX8; genus JAUIIK01. Next base: position 4,616 of record CAVUYM010000005.1, on the reverse strand, counting down.
TTGGCAGCCGCCTGATGTTCCTGTTCAGGAATCTCGTCGATGAGTTGGTGTAGATCCTGTTTCGTGACAACCATGGTTGACTTTCCATCGTGATTTGGTGCGTCTCGAAACAATATCATGTGTCTATGGCAGGTTCATCGACTGACGATCAGACTAAGGCCGTCTTCGGTACGGTTTCCCCGTAGCCAGGATGCGCTGGGCGATCACTATCTCCTGCAGCGCGCCAAGCCCGGGCCATCGACCGCCTTGATATTCTCGCGCGGTCCCTCTTGCTGCGTTCTGTGACACGGTGTTTGAGATAGCACTTTCGGACAGCGACGAGTCGTTGACTCTACTATGTCCGAGAGAGTGCTTTGGTAATGCGTCAGATGATCAGTGGCACTTTCATCCAGCATGCGCGGCATGCTACCTTCACGCAGGAGCGAGGCCCTTCGAAGACCGGGACGGAGACGCAGTGCGCTACGGTTTTGTCATCGACCAACGAAAGTGCATCGGATGCCACGCCTGTACAACGGCTTGTAAGTCCGAGAACGAGGTCGCCGTTGGTGTCTTTCGGACTTGGGTGAAGTACGTTGAGAGTGGCAATTTCCCCAATGTGCGGCGCCACTTCAGCGTCATGCGTTGCAACCATTGCGAGGATGCTCCCTGCGTCAACATCTGCCCGACACAGGCGCTCTACAAGCGTGAGGACGGGATCGTCGATTTCGACCACCGGCGCTGCATCGGCTGCAAAGCCTGTATGCAGGCCTGCCCCTACGACGCTCTCTACATCGACCCGGACAGCAACACCGCAGCCAAGTGCAACTACTGCGTCCATCGCGTCGAGCAGGATCTCTTGCCTGCCTGCGTCGTCGTCTGTCCTGAAAAGGCGATCATCGCCGGGGATATGGACGATGCATCGAGCGAGATCGCCCGTTTGATTGGCCAAGAACCGGTTAGCGTACGCAAGCCAGAACAGGGCACCAAGCCGAAGGTCTTCTACCTTGGGGCTGAAGATGCCAACCTGACGCCCGAGGCGCTGGCGCGGGGTCGCTCTTACCTCTGGGCGGAAGTCCAGGACCACAGTTATGTCAATGGTATCGACAGCCATAATCTGAGTCTCGCCGCCGAGCCGTATGTCCCGACGACAGGCGACGTCAGCCCCGCATGGGAAGCGGACCCAGCGCTGATGAAGCCGGGCGCGCCGCGTGTTGCTTACGACGTGCATCACCCGCAACCGTGGGGCTGGAAAGTCTCAACCTATCTCTGGACCAAATCGATTGCCGCCGGCTCCCTTGGCCTCGCAGCGGCTCTGGCGCTCTTTGACTGGTCGACCGATCTTGGATTGCTCGAAGTTGCGGCACCGATTCTCGCGCTCTTCTTCATTAGTGTTACGGCTGCGCTGTTGATCGCCGACCTGAAACGGCCCGAACGCTTCTGGTATCTGCTGCTAAAGCCGAACCGCACCTCATGGCTGGCGCTCGGCGGCTACGTTCTGGCGGCATTCGGAGCATTGGCAACGGCATGGCTGGCAGCCGGGGTTCTCAACGTTGATGCTGAGGCGACCTGGATTGGGCTCGGTATTCTCGGTTTACCATTGGCCGCAGCCGGCTCCGGCTACACCGCCTATCTCTTTGGACAGGCCGAAGGGCGCGATTTCTGGCAGAGCCCGCTTCTGCTACCGCATTTGTTGATCCAGGCGACCGTCGCCGGTGCGTCGATGCTGCTGCTCGTTGGTGTGGGGCTCGACATCACCACAAACCTCGCCGAAGTGCTCAGCTGGATTCTTCTCGGAGGCTTGCTGGCCAACGCGCTCGTCATCTTTGCTGAGCTCTTCTCAGCTCACCCCACGACGCATATCGCGCGCGCCGCATCGTCGATGACGGTTGGCAGCTATTCACGACTTTTCTGGTATGGCGCGATCCTCATCGGCCATCTCATCCCGCTGGTGCTGGCGACGATCTATCTGAGTGGCGGCCCGGACGGCGCCTTTGAAGCCGCTGCCTTGCTCGCTCTGGCCGGCTTGCTGGCCTACGAACATGCCTGGATCAAGGCTGGCCAGGTCGTGCCACTAAGCTAAAGTAGGACATACCGTGTCGGAGAAGATGGACGCGTTCGGGACGGGGCCTACACCGCTTTGCCTTGTTTCGGGACGCTTCGAGGTATCTGGAGGGAGATACGTGCATGATCATTGGCAAGCGTCTAGGGGTTTTTCTCGCCATCCTCCTGCTGCTTAGCGGAGGTCTGGCTATCGCTTGTGGCGGTGGCGATGATGACGACGATGGAGGCGACGCCGGCGCGGACGACCCTACGGCCGTTGCGGCACAAGCGTTGTTTGTCGAGGTCGGCTGCGCGGAATGTCACGGCGAGAACGGCGAAGGCGATGGCGTGAATCCTCGCACAAACCTCGCCGGAACTCGGATGATCATTAGCCAGTTCCGGACTCGTGTTCGCAATGGCAAAGGTTCGGCCAAGCCGGCCTTCACCGAAGATCAGATCAGTGACGAGCAGATCGAACAGCTGTATGAATGGCTCAGCAATATGGAGCCTGCCTAAAGGATTGGCATACCTGGTTTAGCGTGTCGAACTCACGAAATTCCATCCCTTGTGGCGGAGACATACCGCTAATAGCGTTGACGGCAACTCTCGACAGAATGATTCCGCTGGGCTAGCGATGAATGATTGACAGGACTGCGAAGGTGTATAAGTCCGAAGAGGGCTAGCCGAAATGTCGGAAAGCGGCTACCATCGTGGCTTGACGCATTGCAAATCGCGCCGTAGTGTTGTAGCTGGAGCTATGTTGCTTCATATTGCAGAGCTTTGGAGTGACATGATGGAAGATCGAGAACTCATCCCTCTGAAAGAAGCCCAGGACATCCTCGGTGTTAGCCACACGACCATGGCGCGTCTTGTGCGTGAAGGCCGCTTCACGATCTATCAGAACCCGCTCGACCGGCGCCAGAAGCTGGTCCACATCTCCGAAGTCCGCGCTGCTGCCAGACCGGTGCCGATAGCGCAGGAACACCCGCAGCAGGAAGAAGAAGCAGAGCCGCAACGCCAGCGCACAGGGCCAATACCGATTCGGCAAACGCGATTGCCCGACGATGATCAGTTCAAGGCCGCCTTCGAATTGTTGCGATTGCTCAACGAAGCTCACCGCGCCGACACGAGCGCACCATTCATCCATACCCAGAATGGCGACGTGCTCCACCCGGCATTCCACGAGGGCCGCATTACCGTCCCGAAAGTACGCTTTTCGCGTCTTGTGAACGAAGGCCTGATTCGCGTCCTCTCCGGCGTATACCACCGTCGCGGCTCTGACGTCGGACGTGAATTCCTCATCACCCAGGCTGGCTACGACGCCCTCGAACGGCGTTAGCCGAGAACTATCGGCGACCATTCGGACTGTGGGCAGATTGATTTCCATCTACCTGCTCTGCAAGGGCAGAGATCGCTCTGTCAAGGAACTGATCTAGGCCTCGCCGCACTAGCAGCCGGTCGACGATCCAGCCGCCAGGGCCGCCGGACATGCTGTACTCGATGCGCCAGGTCAGAGTCGGGAAAGATGTTTCTCGGTTCAGCAGGACTGTGTGGCGGATGAAGTCGTAGGGCGGCGAGACGCGGATTGAGGCGAAGGCGAAGGCCTCAAGCGGTCGGTGTCCAACTTGATGAAATAGGCCGGTATATGGAACGCGGCCGATCACGCCGTTGAGCGTCCACTCGCCGTTCAGACCCTTCTCCGGCGACTCCGTTTCAACAAGTTGGAAGAGCGGCGACCAATCCGGCCAGCGTTCGTAGCCCAGCACCACGCGCCATATCGCTTCAGGGCTGGCGTTGATCTCACCGCTTGCCTCTATCCGACCCAATCGAATTCACCCTACCTTTCGTCTGCATCCTGTGTCGGGGTCGTCTCGTCTCTATACGTTGGGAGCGCGTTCTGCCTGCCCGCGCAACAGGTACTCGATCCGCGGACCGGTAGAATGTTCTTGTCCAGTCTCTCGACCGAAACTGAAATGGAGTTGCTATGCCTTTCGATCGATCTACCGATTATGGACAACGTGTCGTGAAGCGCCTGGAGGAGGAGTCAGTCATCTGGCTGACGACGGTAACACCGGCTGGCCAGCCGCTGCCGGTGCCGGTCTGGTTCCTTTGGGATGGTGATGCTGAAGTCCTCATCTATAGCCGTCCCAACACGCCGAAGCTCCGCAACATCGCCAATCATCCGAAGGTCGCCCTTAACTTCGATTCCGATGGTAGTGGTGGAAACATCGTCCAGTTCGACGGCGAAGCGCACGAAGACACCGAGGCATCACTCGCAACTGGTGTCGATGCCTTCATTGACAAATATCGCGAAGGGATCGACCGTATCGGTATGACCCCTGACTCCTTTGCTACGACCTACTCGGCGGCTATCCGCGTGAGACTGAAGAAATTGCGAGGCTACTAGAACCGGTACGCGGCGTTTTGCGCCGGCTGCTAAACGCTTGAGGAAACATGTTGGTGAGTGTACCGGGCCACGTGTGGGATAGGAGGACGAACGAGGTATGCCACGGCGATTTCATTTGGTGACGAATTGGGAGTTTGATGCACCAGTCGACGCCGTCTGGCAGCGCTTGACCGATCCCAAGGGCTTCCCT
>CAVUYM010000004.1:0-12305 GCA_963745675.1 uncultured Chloroflexia bacterium | reverse complement strand
GAACACGCATCAGCGCGTCCGCCGAGCAACGAAACGCTGGATCAAAGACCTCGTTTCGCTGCCAATGGTGCATGGTCGATCTGGACGCCGGTGTGGAAGTTTGCCCCACCTGCGGCTCTCCCGGTATTAACGCATGATGGTCGTTCCTGGTGCAACGGCAGCAATCAATCCAGACAAGATAGCCCTCATAGCAACACCAGAGACCGAGCTGGAGGAATGGTGGAAGGACGACGATGAAGAAAGTACGTACCGAAATTCAGCAACCGATGAACGGGATCTGACACCGGTCATCATCGGCCTTCTCGGCACGGTCGTCGTCTGTATCCTCATCGGCATTCTTATTGCCCCAATGGCGCTGGCTTCGGTGTTCGAGTCTAGCCTGGGTGTCACTGTCGAGAACTCGAATGATTTACGGCCGCTCGGCGGAATCCTTGGCCTTTTGGTCGGCGCATTCATCGGCGCGATCGGCATGTGGGTCACCACACCGCGCCGCTAATCCGCTGTCGCTTCCTCAACAAACGTATTTGTGAAGGCATCCGCACTGTCGACGTCTTCTCCCAGCAGGCCATTGGCCTTCAACCAGTCTGCGTAGCGCGCCCAGTTCTCCTCCGTTTGGGTCCCGAAGGCGACCGTGCCGCCATCCGTCCAGAATGGCGCCAGCAGCTTAATGCTCGCATTCTCGACGTCTGCGCTGGCATCAGCGTTGTTTTCAAGCAGCGCCGCTATCGCCGCATCCGGATCTTCAGCCGCGGCATCGTAGCCACGCTGGACCGCACGCACGAACTTCTGAATCGTTTCAGGGTTGTCTTTGACCATCTTGTCGCTCGTCACGAGCACGAGTTCGTAGTAATCAGGCACACCCCAGTCGGTGAGTGGCAAGACAGAGACGGTCTCGCCGCTTTCATTCTCAATCTGGAATGTCTCGTAGACCCAATAGGCGCCGATAACAGCGTCAACCTGCTGTGATACAAGCGACGGAGCCAGGCTAAAGCCAACGTTGACCAATTCGACATCGTCCAGCGTCAGACCATCCGCTTCCAGGACAGCTTTGACCAGCGCCTCGTCGCTTGGTAGCCCAGCGTAACCAATCTGCTTTCCGGCCAGGTCTGACGGACGGCTTATCCCGGCCGATTCCAGGCTCATGATTCCATTGAGGGGGTGTTGCACGAGCGCAGCAACCGACTGCACCGGAATGTCCGCTCCTCGTGCCAGCAGCACGTCAGCCTCATAGGAGATGGCGAAGTCTTCCTCACCGGACCCGACGAGCTTCAGCCCATCTTCTGGATTAGCCGGCACATGAAAATCGACCTTCAGCCCTTCTTCTTCGAAGAAACCCCGGTCCTGCGCCAGATAGAGCGCTGAGTGTTGGGCCCAGGGGAACCAGTCGAGCGCCACACTGACCGCCACCGGCTCGCCACTATTATCGTCATCATCGCCACCACAGGCCGTCGCCAGCGGAATTGCCAGTAGCAACAATGCGAGCAAACGTATATTCAGCAGTTTCATGCGCGTTTTCCTCCTTAAGATTTCCCTCACCCCCGGCCCCTCTCCCACTGCTTCGCGGGGAGAGGGGAGTAGGACAAGAAAGTGCTATCAATTACGCCTCCCCGTCTTCCTCCCCTCTCCCCCGCTGGAGCGCAGCAAAGGCGTGTGGGAGAGGGGCCGGGGGGTGAGGGAATCGGCTGTTCTCCTCTTATCTGCTACCTATTCCCTAATCTCTCTTCTCTCCCCCACGGCACCAGCACCCGCCCAAGCACCGCAACGACAACGAACAGGCCAACGCCCAGGACCGCCGAAATACCGACAGCTGCAAAGAGTCGCGCCGTCAGAAACTGCGATGCCGCACGGGTCATCAAGTAGCCAAGCCCGGATGACGCTCCGACCCATTCGCCAACAATCGCGCCAATAACCGAGACGGCGGCGGCGATGCGCGCGCCGGAGATGAGATACGGCAGCGACGAGGGTATCCGTACGATCCGCATCACCTGCCAGCGGCTCGCACCCATGCTCCGCAACAAGTTCAATGCATCCGCATTAGCCGAGCGCAGACCATCGGCCATATTGACGGCGATTGGGAAATAGCACAGCAGCACGACAACAATGATCTTCGGCGTCATACCGAAGCCAAACCAGATAAGTAGTATCGGCGCCAGCGCGATAATCGGGATGGCCTGGCTGGCGACGATGATCGGATACAGCGTGCGTTCGGCAATTGGCGAAAAGGCGATCAATAGCGCCGTCGTTACGCCCACGACCAGCGCTATCAGATAACCCAGCAAGACCTCTTGAAGCGTCGTCCATGTGTGTTCCCAGAGCAGGCTGCGGCTGGCGAACGTCTCAGCTGCAACGGCGCTCGGCGCGGGCAGGAACCAGGCGGGCGTATCGTCAATCCAGACCCAGGCTTCCCAGATTACAATCGTCAGCACCAGCAGGAGCAGCGGGATAAGCCAACCGGTTAAGATCGCGTAGATTAATCGATCGCAGTGAACGGCGTTCGGAGGCGGCATCCTGGCGAGCAACGTCGATCACCGCGAACCGCCCATCTTGCCCAGCTCTTCCCGGAGCAACGCCAGCAGGTTCGTCTTCTGTTCGATGAATGCTGGAATGGCAAACATGTCGCCTGACCGTGGTCGCGGTAGATCGACGCTTACGAGCGCTTTGATCGTTCCCGGTCTGGCCGTCATCACCGCGACGGTGTCTGCCAGCAACAACGCTTCCTCAACATCGTGGGTCACCATCAGGATCGTGTGACCGAGATCGTTCCAGAGATTGAGCAACCATTCCTGCATCGTCCGGCGGGTAAGCGCATCCAGCGCGCCAAAGGGCTCGTCAAGCAACATAACCTCGCGGTCACTCAGCACCGTCCGCAGAAAAGCCGCCCGCTGCCGCATCCCGCCCGAGAGTGCCGCCGGATAATGGTCGCCAAACCCTTCCAGCCCAAAGCGCGGCAGCAGTGCACGTGCTTGCGCGCGTGCAGCCGTCCTATCCGCTCCACTGACTTCCGCGCTCAACGTCGCATTCTCCAATACGGTCCGCCAGGGTAGCAGCGCATCGTGTTGCGGCATGTACGCCACCCGGCCCAGCCGTTGTTCGACGACCTCCCCATCCAGGCAAATCTCACCGGAGTCAGGATTGACCAGGCCGACGATGGCATTGAGCAGGGTACTCTTGCCGCAGCCCGACGGTCCGAGCAGTGCCACAAACTCGCCCCGCCGCACGTTCAGATTCACATCATGCACGGCAACGACATCGTCGAAGCTGATCGATAGCCTCGAGACGGCTAACTGGTTCGCCGCAGTGGTCTCCTGCAACACCATATGGTCTATGTGATCTGTAGCGGTCATGGCAATGCAAAAACGCCGGTCTATTGACCAGCGTTGTGATGCTTATCCTTCCGAGATGGTCCGGCATTCTCTCGTCGCCGCACCCTCCGACACATCCCTACGCTGGCATTACCCAGGTCAGGTCCCAAACGGTCGGTAGTGGTTCGACTACCCTCTCAGCCCGGCGCCCCCGAGCCCCCGTTGCTCCCTCGGAATATTCACTTAGTCATTCATTCAATCAGCCCAGACATCAGACGTCAAGCAGTGGTTAGATCATGCTGCCTCCGCTAACTGAAACTCGAACGACACCCGAACTGTATTCTCGTTAACAATCCAGGAAGCGTTCGGAGCCGTAAAATGCATGGAATAGTGACGTGACGTGGGAGATCTGAAGATGAATTTTGAATCAATTGACCGCATAAACGACCTGGGGGAGCCCTCCGGACCCGAGGAATTCGAAAAACTCGAATTCCTGCCAGAAGAATCTGCAGACTCCAACCACGCCATCGACGACACCGACCAGATCTTCTTCACTCCTGAAGATGCTGGCGTCGACGAGCCGCCCATCTCCTTCAGCCCGGACATTGACGACGATCATGGTTTCAACTTCGCTCCAGCACCCGAACCTGATCTCGGAGCGCCGTTACCCTTCGAACTCTTCGGCAGCTCGCTTTTCGATGACCCTGACCTTGACCTTGACGATGATCTCGATCCACTGGCACATGATGATTTCGACGATCTCGAGTTCTAGTCTCGGCGCGTGATCACCGGCTCCAACTAACCCCTCCTGAGCGATCTGTGCATCACAATCTATCCCGTTCCCAGATCGTGTCCCGTCGTCTATGGGATCGGCGGCCTCTACACTCGCAACGCAGTCGGGTTTGACTGCTGCGAAAGGCGAGGGGACCCATCGAAACACTGATTAGCGCATCCGGCGCCGGAAAATCCTTCGGTTCAGTCGATGCTATTGAGCGCATTGATCTGGATATTTCACGTGGCGAGATAGTCGGCATCGTTGGCCCGAGTGGATCGGGCAAAACAACGACGATCCGGCTGCTTCTCGGGCTTTATGAACCCAGCAGGGGCAATGTCGCCGTCTTTGATATGCCGCCGGATCAGTTTACTCGTCAGGAACGGGAACGCATCGGCTACTTGCCACAGCAGTTCCTCCTTTATGACGATCTTACTGTTCGCGAGAATCTCCTGTTTGCCGGCGGAATGTATGGCATGGGGCCGCGCGAGCGCCGTAGACGCATCACAGATCTCCTTGAATTGCTGGATCTCACCGCAGCCGAGCACCGCCTCGCGCGCGACATCTCGGGCGGTATGCAACGCCGGGTCGCACTGGCAGCGACATTGATCCATCAGCCGGACTTGATCGTCCTTGACGAACCTACCGCTGGGCTCGACCCGGTATTGCGCGAAGCGATATGGCAGATGTTCGAAGAACTGCGTCAAGGTGGTGCGACGATCGTCGTAACGACACAGTACATCACCGAAACCGAACGATGCGACCGCATTCTACTCATCAATCACGGTTCAATCGTAGCCAGCGGAACTCCGGAGGAACTCCGTCGAGAGATCTACGGCGGAGAAGTAGTTAGACTCATCACGAACCAGCCTCATCCGGAATTGGCGGCGACACTCGAACATCTCGATTATGTCACTGCGGCGAATCAACTTCGCCCCGAAGAAGTCGAACTCGTCGTGACCTCCGCAAATACCGCTATTCCACGCCTGCTCGAAGAAGCTCAGGCCCGCAACTATCAGATCGACGAGATCCGAGAGGTGCAAGTGTCGTTGGATAGCGTCTTCGTCGAACTCGTCCAGCGCTCGTCGGAAAGCAGAGAACATGCGCCATCTGATTAACCGCCTTTGGCGCATGATCCTGCGACCAGCTTCCTTCGTTGGCAAAGACATCACTCAGATCAGACGCCAACCGCAGCTCATCGTCGCCCTGATCATCGCGCCGTTTCTCGTCTTGCTCCTCTTTGGCATCGGCTTTGAGGGCAGCGCGCCCCCGATCAAGACGGTTCTCGTTATTCCTGCTGACAGCGATCTGAGCACCAATCGCAGTGACTACGAAGACAAATTTGTATCGCCACTCGTGCTCGAGGAAGTCACGACCGAAATAGGCCCGCCGCTGCGCAGGCTCAGAGATCAGGATATCGACCTCGTTGTTGCCTTCCCGGACGACGCGTTCGACACCATCTCTGCCGGAACACAGGCTGAAATCACCGTCTATTACAACGAACTCGTCCCCTTTGAGCGCCACTGGCTGGAGTTCTATACAAAAGTACAGACCTATGAGATCAATCAGCTCGTCCAGCGCGAAGTCCTCGAACAGGGACTGGCCCAATCGCAATCAGGACTGGACGGGCTCAATCAGTATCCGGAAGAATTGAACGCCGGTCTCGATCGATTCAACGCGGCACTTGCCGCTGGAGATACCGAGCAAGCGCAAACCGAGCTTGCCAACATGCGCAAACTCACTGAAGATACACGCGACGCTGCCAGCCAATCCCGACTCATCCTACTGGCAGCGGCTCGGTCCGTCGGTGCCGGAGGCGCGCCGCAGAGCCCGCCTATTCAGGCGCTCGAATCAATCGACACCAGTCTGGTCGAAATAGAGACAGGCCTCACCAACACGTCTACGAAAATTAGCTCTCCGAACGCGAAACCCAAGGATGTTGAGCCAGATCTAGTATTCATCGCCCAGCGCCGCGACGACTTCGCTTCGTCGGCGGCCGAACTGCCTGCTATTCCGGTGGACGTTCTGCTTTCGCCGTTCGAATCGCGTGAAAACAATCTCGCGCCGACATCGCCCGACTTCGTCGAGTTTTACGCGCCTGCGGTGCTAGCCCTGCTCATCCAGCACATCGCCATCACCCTGACTGCTTTGGCGCTGGTACGAGAGCGCACAGGCGGCACCTTCGAGCTGTTTCGTGTCGCCCCTATCAGCGCCCGTGAGGTCTTGACCGGCAAATACCTCTCTTACTTCATCATTGGAATCGCTCTGAGCACCATCCTCGCCCTCGTCATAATTTACGGGCTTGGAGTGCCCCTATTGGGCAACTGGCTCCAGCTTGCGCTCATCATCGGTATCATCCTGGCCGCCTCCCTCGGCGTCGGCTTCCTGATATCGGCAGTCGCCCGCACAGAAACTCAAGCCGTTCAAGCCGCCATGATCCTGCTGCTTGCAGCCGTATTCTTTAGCGGTTTCTTCCTGCCGCTCGACAACCTGCTCGCGCCGGTACAACTTATCGCCTACCTGTTGCCCGTGACTTACGGCATTAGCGGTTTCCAGGAAGTCATGTTGCGCGGTAGCACCCCGTCGGACTGGATGATCGCCGGGCCAGCGACCATCGCGATTGCAACGACCATTGCCACGAGTCTGGTTCTACGACTCCAATTCCGCAGGCAATAGCGCGCCCGCCTGAATTGATCAGGCTAACGGTGCATTGAAAGTGTCTGGAACTCTTCTGGAATGTGTTTACTTGGCTGCGGAAATCTGGCGGATCTCGTTGAGCGGCACGGATGTCGAAGCAGTATGTTCGGTTGCGCGAGAGATCGGTGTCACCTTCGCCATATCCTCGGCAACGTGAAGGAAACTGGCGACGACCTGGGGATCGAATTGACTCAGAGCTCCCTTACGGATCTCATCGATCGCAATCTCGTCAGCAAGGGCCTCACGATACGGTCGATCCGAGGTCATTGCGTCAAAGGCATCGGCTACACCGATAATCCTCGATCCGATCGGAATGTCCTTACCTTTAACACCATCGGGGTATCCGCGCCCATCCCAACGTTCGTGGTGATAGCGCACAATCGTCGATTCATGGCGGAACTGCCGGTATGAACCAAGCAGCTGCTCTCCAATCACCGGATGGGCCTTCATCAGATCCCACTCATGATCTTCGAGTTTGCCAGGTTTATTGAGAATCGCATCGCTGATGCCGATCTTACCGAGATCATGAACCCTCGCCGCCAACTCAACCCGGTCGATTTCCTGAGCCCGTAGCCCATGAACTTCAGCGATTCGGATTGCCAGATCGGTCACCCGCTTCGAATGTTCCGCTGTATATGGATCGCGGGCATCTATCGCATCGGCCATCGCGATCATCGCGTCCTGGGTCTGACTTTGGAGTCGCTTAATCGTCTCAAAGGCCAGATAGGTGGTAACCGCTGGCACGACAAGGAAAGGAATCGCCGCTGGTGCCGTACCCCACAGAGCTGCAAAGAGCATCCCGACGACCTGGAGACTGACATAGGGCAGCAGGAATTCAGCATCCTGTGTGAGCCAGATATACGTAAATGGCCGCCGGTTGGCAACCGAAAGGTATCCGTTGAGAGTAAAAACATTGACAAGATAAAAGATCGAGAGAATGGCCACAATCGCCGCCAGCGATTCGACCGTCAATGGCAATTCATGGATCCTGCGCCCGTGGCTGAAGTAATGCCAGGCAAGAGATGCAAGTCCAAATGTGAGTGCATAGTTCGAGAAATTAAATACCAGGCTGCGTAATGGCTTACGTTCCCAGAGATCATTGATAATGACGACGACAGCTCCAATAACCGCTGGTGTCGGGAATGGCAGTAGAAAAACCATCGCCATGAAGGTCACGGTTGAGAAGCTGGTTGTGCCGTTAATAAGAAGCGGAAACGCAATTCCAACTTCGAAGATCAGGCTCAGAATAGCTAGCAAGGCGGCGGTGACCAGCAGCCCCGTTGTCACTTCAACGGGAACCAGGGAGAAGGACGCGGTCAGAAACGCTATTGCTAGCGCAGCCACCGTGGCGACATATGCATTGCACTTGTAGCGGTGAACTCGGTCCTGACTCAAACTCGTATGTCCAGCTTCCGGATGAATAAGAACGAAACGAAGCAGACAACTCCGCAATTTCGAGTTGTCGCCCCTTCCACGTTTCGAGTCAGTCTCCTGAAGAGTCCTGATTCTATTCTACATTTTCGAAGCTCAGCCTCTCGTTGTTGAGGGTAGAAGGTCCTGATGTCGCCGTACTCCGGTTGGGTATCGGGGTGACTTTTCCTTGTGGAGCAAAACAGCAGTCCAAATAGCCCCGATATGGTGTTTGGGCCCCTGAAGCGCGACGTGAAAGCACCATTTGGGAGTAATCGGCTACCAATTAGGGTATGGCAATACGGCTGGGCTCCATATAATGCAGATGCCGCGGGTTTTTGCGTCCCGTGGCTCGGGCTATTTCGACATCGCCCGGCGACGACCGCGCTTATGACGCGACAAACGTTCAACGGTACAGGTAAACCATGAGTAATTCTCTCGGTGCCACAATCGATCAGGTACAAGTCGCATACGACAATGGAGACTATCGCTCTGTTGTTGAATCATGTACACACATAATCGACCAGTACCCGCATTACACTGCCGCTCAACGCTTGCTCGGGCGGGCCTACCTTCAACAAGGGCAGGCCGGGGAAGCAGAAGCCTGGTTCGCACGGCTTCTCGTCTATGACCCGCGCGACCCCTCCGCCTACCTCGGCCTCGGGCTGATCGCGGAAGATCGCGGAGTCCTCGATCACGCACTCGCTTACTGCCAGGTCGCATGGGAACTCGCACCCTTTGATAGCGACTTCCGGACGCCCGTCAATCGTGTCGCTGAGAAGCGCTACGGTGTCGATGGCCGTTTGCGACTGACACATGCCGCACTTGCGCGGATTCATGCCAATGCATCGCGTTTGCGACGTGCCATTAAGGAATACCAATCAGCGCTGATTGCCCTCCCCGACCGCATTGATCTCTGGATGGGGCTGGCCGAAACGCTCTGGATACTCGGTGAAAATGCCGACGCGGCCGAAATTGCCCGGGAATTTCTGAAAGATCATCACGATCTCATTCCGGCCCTGATCATTCTCGCAGACATTGAGCACCGCACTGGGGATACTGCTCTGGCAGCGGAATACCGCGAACGACTGCGCCGTCTCGATCCCGACAGCATGATCACCGCCGCGATGCTCAGCAGACAGCCGAAAGCCGATACCGATTTCATGCTCCTGAAGCCGGAAGAGCTGCCGGAGCTAACCGAGCGAACTGACACCATCGTCACTGAGCGGCCCCAATTTGCGCCAGCTCCGGACTTCAGCTACATGCCAGAGCGCGACCAGGCTGCTAGCGATGCTGAATTTGACGACCTGCAGCCAATTCGGCTCGAAGAATTCTCCGACGAGATGCCCGAGATTCCGACGCAACCGACCATTTCGTCATTCATCCCGGATGCCGTCGGCGAAGAAGAGGAAGAACCGGATACAGTCGAAGTTGAACCACTCGCTCACGACGAGCCAGATGAGCTGCTCGATGAAGCGCCGCCAATCCCGCAAACGATCCAGCCTAATTCCATTGCCAGCATAAATCTGCTCGAAATGGACCTCGACGACGATCCGCCTCCATTTTCCGATGAGCCAGTCGACGAAGCCGAGCTGGAGAGTTTGCTGCACGACTTCGAGGGCATCGAACCTATGAGCCTCGACGACTTCGGCGCGTCGGACGGCGAACCGATGCAAGAATCTTCGAGCTTTTTTGAGGATTCTGAGATCGACTTCGACATCAGGATCGAAGATCCGAGCGCGGTTCACATCGGTGGAGGACCGCCGAAAGTCGCACCTGGCCTCTTTAGTGGTGGCGGCAGCCTCAGTGACTCCTCGAGTCTCGATGACGAATTCCCGGAACTGCCTGATGTCGATGAGCCTGATATCGACGAACTAGACCGACCTACGGTCATTCTCAGCGCTGATGAAGTCACTGCTTTCGACACCGCACAAGCTCCTATCGCAGAAGAAGTGGCTCAGCCAGAGCATCTTGCGCCCGAGCCAACGTCTGCTGAGCAGCTACCTTCTATCCAGTCCGGAACAGGCTTCACTCGGCTGCTCGGCGAGTTAGGAAACGAAGGCCTTGCTCCATTTGATCCTGCTCGCACTGCCGACAGCGCGACGGCTGCGCAGAGTGCGTCGTCCGGAGAAGATCATGGATCATTTCCGTCACTGGCTGACGGTTGGGACGACATTGATGCCCAGCTGGCTTCCGCAACACCCGGTGGCGAGAGCAGTGATGACTTTCTCGATGTCGATGGGCTCGGGCTGGAACCATTCAGCTTCGACGAGGAAGATATGGATCGCGTCACATCCGTTCGAGCGGCGGGCGGCGCGCCCCAGCAGCCGACCTCGCCATTCGGAGCCTTGTCGGAAGATATCGACCGGATTGTCGATCCGACAAACGTCTCTACTGAATCGGCAGATACTCCCTCAGGGTCGCAACGCGACGAAGATATCCAGGGCCTCGCACCATTCGCGATCGAGGATTTCGACGACATCGTTGGAAGTGAATCTTTCGAGTTCGGCGTCCTTCCATGGGAACAGCAAGATGGTGTGGGCGGGCTTGATGTCCAGGAGCTCCTGGCAGAAGTGACCGAAACTGATGAGATTGATGAAGCAGAATTGGTATCACTTGATCCCGAACTCCCCCATGGCGTCAATGACCACCTCGAGATCAACCAGGAACTGAGCAACGCGGCGCTCGACCCACAGTTCGCGCAGCGTATGGCTGAAATTGAACAAGCCGCACGCCAGAACCTCGATAAGCTCCATCGCGACCAGGGCCGCGATCCGGCTGAAACTGTCGCGGCAGCCGATGTTGGAGCCAGTATCCCTGATCTTGACGAACCGCATAGCAATAATCCCTCACCGACCATTGAACTACTAGCCGATGATGCTGGCTTGTTCCGGCGCGCGCGTAGCGCAAAGAATGAGCTCATCGCACAGGGTGCAATTAAAGGTGACCGCGAGTTTGCTGCGATCATGGAGCCAGAGCCGGTAGTCGAACCAGCGTTCCCAGCCCCGGAGCCTGATATTCCACTTTCGGAACAGGAACATTTTGTCGCGGAAGCGGAACCCGAATCAACTGATCAGATAGGCCAGGGTCATCAGGATATCCACGAACTGAGTGTTGCAGTAGAGACAAATCCCAACGACGACAACGCACGCTGGCAGTATGCTGAGGCGTTGCGTGAACAGGGTCAAATCCATGCGTCTTTCTCTGAATATCGCTGGTTGATACGGCACGCGCCCGCACGCCACAACGCCATCATCGCTGCGTTGGAATGGTGTGCATTCGAGGACCGCGAAGCCGATCTGGCTCACCGTCTCCTTGCCGACATCTATCGCCGCCGAGGCGACAGCGCTCAGGCGCGCAACCATGCATCGATGGCGATGGCGACACGACGGCTCATGCGCGAGGTACGAATGTAGACGGCCTCCGTTCGAAGCTGATAGCACATTCGATCGAAGAGCAAGAATAGGAATCAAGCATGTCAGCGGGTACGCGCGGTTCGGGAGTTGAAAGTCGATTACTCGATCTCCTCGAATATCGAGTCGTCCATGGAGCAGTCATTACAACGATTGACGGTCTGCTTGTCGCAAACGCGGCAACAACCGTCGCCGACGCGGAACAGCTCGCGGCAACCGCCGTCTCGGCAGGTCAGCCGGATGGCGACCAACCAGACTACTCGGAAGTTGTATCCGAGCATGGCACGATCCGGATTATCAGTGGCAGCGATCTGCGACTCATCGTCATCACGGATTCGGGCCTTGACGCCGAACAAATCCGCCCCATACTTGTTGAAAATCTGCTCGATATCGAGCATATGATTCGCATCTAGCCGCAGCCTGTCCCAGACAACCAGCAACTCTGACGGAACGCCCCTCGCACGAGGGGCGTTCCGTCTGTCGTGGCCAGTAAACTCAGGTTGACGTATCCGCTCAACATCGACCGGACTAATGACGTGCCGCTGCCGATCATCATCCGCCTTAATGCCGCGATCGTCGCCGTTACCAGCGGCGTGCCGCGTATCCTGACCCTGCGAAATAGCAGCGGCCAGCAACCAACCTTACCCTTCGGACAGCTCGATACCGAACGTGATCGCACCTTAGAACTCGGCGTGCGGCGCTGGGTGCGAG
>CAVUYM010000003.1:0-11916 GCA_963745675.1 uncultured Chloroflexia bacterium | reverse complement strand
GGATCACCGCCTTTTCGCCCGCTAGCACCACCCTGGCGGCTGGTGTCGTCGGCAGCGGCACGACGGGCAGCTGCACCGAGGCGGCGCTGGAGGCAGCACGTCAGGTGGCAGAGGAATGGCAGCGCGAACATGGCGAACAGATGCTCTCGGAAATGCCATCCCTCATTACGGGCGAGATCATCTTTCAACAGGGGTTCTAGCTAGATAGGTGATTTGAAAAGAATGGTGTAGAGATGAATCAGTCGAGGGGACGAACATGGCGGGTCTGCGGCAGGCTGGCGATTGTGCTACTGGTTCTCCTGGCCCTTAGCAGCGGCGTCGTTGGCGCGCAAACCGAGGCAACGCCAGACGCCCTCGATGCGCTGGCAGTACCGAGCAATGCCACTTCCATTTCGCTGGAACTTTCCGTCAGCGAGATCAGCGATCCCGGTCGGCTCTGGCTCGATGACGCCGGGCTCCACATGCGCGGCCTAGCCGGCATCACCACAGTCAGCGGCGACATCACCGGTAGCGCGACGACCCAGACCAACATCGGCTGGAGTAGTCCCTGTCACTCCGACACGCTCGTATGTCGAGGCGCTCAGGTGTCCTTCCAAAATCTCACCATCACCGATGACAACGGTGCATGGAGCGGGGATCTGCAACTGATGATCGACCCGGCTCAGGGTGAGGACGTCATCACCGGGATCCTACGTGGCGAGCGCGGCAACAGCGGCGCGGTGCTCTACATTAACGAGGTGACCGACCGGACGGAGACGAGCCTGTCGGTCGCCGGCTACCGGATTGAGAACGAGCGGCCTGTCGGCGGCGTCAACCTAAGCTTTGACGCCTGCTTGCATGATGCAACGACGGCAACGGGCGCATTTGTTGGCAATTCAAATACAGAAGACAGCGGTGGACTTTCTCTGTCGCTGACGCGCGGCATCGACCCGGAGCTGGGCACGGCGCTCGAAGCGCGCTTCGCAGGCGAGCGCGGAACGTTGGTGGGCTCCGCAGTGGAGATGGAGACGACGGATGGCGGAGCGGCCGGACGCTTCGTCTTGCTCGGTGGTGATGGCGAGTACGCGAACTATTTGGGCTTCGGGCGGACCGGTAGCCAACTAACCGAGAGCGACAGCTGCGCCGGCGGCTACGCGCTCAGCAGTTTCTGGATTGGCGAAGTCTACCTGGGCAGTGCAAGCCGCTAACTCCAGCGTCTACGAAAAGGATCAGGCTAGATGTCTATCTCGAACGCCCTGCAGAAACGAAGCACTGTTGCCCCGTTCCTGGTACTGCTGCTGCTGAGCCTGAGCAGCGGGCTGGTCGACGCACAGGCAACGGACGATGACGGGGCGGTCCTGGCGGCCACCTCCGCCGACAACGACTACGCATCCTGCACAGCGACCAGTTCCACCCTCGTGACCTGCTCGCTCAAGATCGTCGACAACCAGTCGTCGCTGGACCTGACGACCGATATTCTGCCACTCGCGCAGGCGATCAATGCCGATATTCAGTCATATACCGTCATGTGGGTCCAGGCCTGGGGCGGCAAGGGCGGCAAAGGCAAGAATTACAGCGGCACGTATACGGGCGGCTGGGGTGGGTTCGGTGGCTACGCCCAGACGACTACAACGATCGATGATTACGAGAGCACCTACGGCACGACAACACTCCACTACTACTTTGGTGCGCACGGGCAAAACGATGCGACAACCTGGAATAGCGGCGCGGGCGGCACATCGACGATTGTCGCCTCGGTCGCCAGTGGCTTTGCTGCGAGAAATGTACTCCTGATCGCCGGTGGCGGCGGTGGCGGAAATTATGGTGTATGGCTACACGATGGTCAGGAAGGCGGCCATGGCGGTACCGCGATTGCGTTGTCGAAGAAGGCAGCTTACGGTGCCGGCCAGGATCTCAATGGGGACAGCGGAACTGTCAGAGGCGGGAGCTACTACGGACCGGGGCAAGGTAGCCCAGTCATCAATCCCGATAACTACACCACCCCCGGCGGAGACGGCTTCGGCGGTTGGGGCGGAGCCCAGGATGCTGCTGTTGGCAGCGCTAACTTCTGGCTGAACGGCGATCCGGGCTCCACCGATGGGAATGGCGTCTCGGCCGGCAGTTCGGCGGGTAGCCCCTCTGGTGGGGGGTACGGGGGCGGCGGTATGAACGCCTGCAATGCTCCGGTCGCTACTTCGGCTAGCGTCCACCACAATTGTGCAGGTCCAGGCGGTGGCAGCTATGCTGCCGGCAACACGCAGATCGATGGGGATGCGCCGACGTCACTTCCCAGCAGCGAGCCCAGCAATGCAGAAATCACCATCGTCTTCAACGTCGCCCCCGCCTCCTACGCTTTCACTACCCCGGTCGCCAACCCCTTCGGCATCGAAACCTCGACATCCTCTGCCGTCTACCCCACCTTCGTCGACATCAACGGCGACGGCACACAGGATCTCTTCATCGGCAGTGCCACCTCACTCGACTATCTCGAGAACACCGGAACTGCCACCGTTCCAGCCTTCGCGAACCCGGTCTCCCAGGACTTCATGGTCGCTGGCAGCTACGGCCGGCCAACCTTCGTCGACATCGACAGCGACGGCGACTTCGATCTCTACCTCGGCACCGATGATGGGCATTTGGCCTTCTACGAGAACTTCGGCACGGCCACCAATCCCGACTTCGCCTTCATCGGGCTCGGCAGCTACCTGGGCGGAGTCGCGCTTCCGGCACCCGCCTCGCTGGCCTTTGGCGATCTCAACTGGCGATGGGCTGATCGACATCATTATCAGCGGCGGTTCCAACGGCGACATCTACTTCTACGAGAACCAGGGGTCGACCTCGCAAGGATCCTTTGCCGCGCCGCAGATCAATCCCTTCGGCTTGACACCGCTCTACGCCAGCGTGGCGATCCCGGCGCTGGCCGACGCCGATGGCGACGGCGTGCTCGACCTCTTTATGGGCGGGCCCAATGGCAACACACGCATCTACGAGAATGCGGGCACGACCACCGAGCCAATCTTCCTCAAACGGGTCGTGGATCCGTATGGCCTGCGCAATGTCGGATCTGATTCGTCTCCCGCCTTCGTCGATATCGACCAGGCCGGTAATCCTGCGGCCTTCATCGGGTCGGGCAGCGGCACGATCTGGTTCTTCGCGAACAACGCTGCCCTCACTTTTGAGTCCAGCCTGTCCGCGTCCACCCCGCTCGGCACCGAGGCTGACGGGATAGAGGCCGAACCGGTTCTGCGCTACGAGACGACTCCCGAGGCCGAGATCACGGTAGCCGGGGATGGCAGCCAGCCGAAGGCAGTCCTCTATGGCAGTGAGACCTTCGACGCCAGCCAGGTGCATCGCGACATCCTCCACTTCGAGGATTGGCTCGGCATCGAGCGTGCCGAGGTCGTGCGCGCTTTCTGGAGCGCGGCGATCAGCGATGTCAACGGCGACGGCTACCTCGACCAGACGGTGCTCTTCTACAGCGACGATCCCGCTGCGATCCAATATGACATCTACCACGGCAAGGAACTTTGCCTGCGCGGTGTTACCACGGAGGGCGTCGAGTTCGAGGCCTGTAACTTCGTTGACTAGCCGAAAACAACCTTTCGGGATGAAAGCGAGCGATGGATGGAGAACCGTGCAATGTTAGCTAGCCACAATGCGACGAAACCCCGACGCCTGGCTATCGGAGCAATCCTGCTGTTGCTCGTCAGCGTGAGTAGCGGGCTGGTCGGCGCACAGGCTGAAACAAGATCGTGGCAAAATCCGGAGCTCGCGCCTAACCCGAATAACAACATCCACAACGATGCCTGGTTTACCGACACCTATACCCACGCCGGCCCCGTAGCGCGGGAGCGCGCCGAGACGACACTCATCTCTGAGTTCAGCTTCGCCGATCCCGAGTCAGGGGTGATGCGTACGCTGATCCTCGGTGAATGCGCCGCGCACACCTACGACGCCGAAGGCAATCTGCTCACCGTCTGCGGCGGCTTTCCCGATCCAAGCACAAACGAGTTCCTGCGTAGCATCGCCGCCATAAGTCCCAACGGAGAGCTGCTAGCCTGGACGGGCTTCATCTATCCATATACGAGCATCGAGGAAGCGCTCACCTCCTTCGGTGGCACCGGCTACTTCTTTCTAGATCCCCAGGAACGCATCGTTCTAGGCATGCCGGATGGTCATATCGTTACCTGGGAACGCCAGGACTCAGCCGTCAGCGATGTCGATCATTTCACGGCAGTCCGCGATGTCAACATCACTGGCACGGATGGTCCCCTTTCCACGGATCTTGGCGACCTCTACGCGTTGCTGCCCGCTGAAAACGGCTACACGTGGTTCACCACCTCCGGCGGCGGTGTCGGAACCGTCGCGCCAGAGGATTGCGTCAGCGCTTGTATCAAGTGGATCGACATCAACGATCCTGACGGGGATGGCGCACGCGACGCCCAACCGGACGGCAACATGCAGCGCATCGCCGAGTCGCACGCAGTGAACGGCAGCGCAACATTCCAGCAGTCCGATTACTACATGTTCCGCTTCGATATGGAGGATGACGGAGCCCCCGTCATCTCCTGGCAAGAGCCCTGACGACCGGGGAACGGAGATCAAGCCAGGGCAGACGAGCCAGGGCTCGGGAACCTCGCCCAGCTACTTCGATCTCGATGGCCGCGGGTTCGTCACGATCATGGACAACGCGCCGACTCCGCACATCAACGTCTACCGCGCCGAAGCCACGTTGGAGGAAGGCGAATCACGGCTCTTCGCCTCGGTCGCGCCATTTGGTGACGAGACTCAGGCTGCCGATGAGAACTCGCTCATCGTCTTCCCCGGCTCAACCTCCGACAGCATCCGCATCTATGCCGAGAACAACTGGGGCAACTCGAGGATCGTCAACACGATCGGCCCGCTCGCGGAAACTCAGCCGGGCTTTGGCGGCATCGAGATATACAGCGACGGCGCGGTCGAAGTCCTGCCCCTCAATACCGAGATTCGGGTGCCGTCTGTCGTCTCGAAGGGAAACAGCGCCTCAAACGAGCTCTACACCTACGAGAAGCGCGCGACGGGCTGGTACCTCACCGCGTTGAATCCAGGCGACCCGCGGACCGTCGAGTGGTCGGTCCGAGTCGGTGGTGGTGCGCCCCGGTTCAACAACTGGTATGCGCAGTTATCTCTCACGCCCGATGGGCAGTCCTTCAACATCGGGACGCTCGAAGGTGTCGTAAACGTCAAACCGGTGGCCGGCCCGGCGAATGCCGGTGTCTGTTTCGCGTTCCTTGAAGCTAAGGACTTCATCGACAAGCTGGGGGATATCGCGAACTGGGAATCCGGTCCCGTCTACCACGGTGGCTATCTGGAAGCGGCGCTGGCCGCCTGGAGGTACGACATCGAGCTCTTCGCCGCCGCGCTCCAGGGTGGCGCGGGGACGGACACGCTTCCCGACGATATCAAGATGGAGCTCCAACGCGTCGAGGAGCTCGTAGCCGATGTGACGACGGCCAGTGAGATCCTGGAGTCAGCCGGACACGACGTGACCCAGCTCACCGACGGCCAGCGGGAGACGCTGCGAGAGATCGTGACCCGCCATGCGGGCCTGATCGACGCTGCGTTCACCGCGTACGCATTGCTCTGCACTGCACCGGGATCCGCGCCCGATCTGCCGGTATCGAGCAACGCGACCACGATCTCGCTGGAATTCTCGGTCAGCGAGATCCGCGACCCGGGGCGGCTCTGGATCGATGATGCCGGGCTCCACATCCGGGCCCTGACCGGTATTGACGCGGTCAGCGGTGACATCACCGGCACGGCGACGACGTCAACGAACATCGGTTGGAGCGCGCCCTGCCACGCGGAAACGCTGATCTGCCGCGGCGCGCAAGTCTCATTCCAACAGCTCACGATCACCGACGAGAACGGCGAGTGGACCGGCGACCTCCAGCTGGTTATCGACCCTGCGCGAGGCCCTGACACAATCACCGGGATTCTGCGTTGGGCGGGACGGCAATGCCGGACAGGTCCTCTACCTCAATGAGGTGACCGAGCGCAGCGACACAGGCCTGGCGGTAGCCGGCTACAAGATCACGAACATGCGTCCAGTCGGCGGCGTCAATCTGACAACCGATGTCTGCCTGCAGGATGACGCGACGGCAACCGGCAACTTCCTCGGCAGCTATTCCGTTGCAGACAGTGGATCGCTGGGAATAACGCTCACCCGAGGGATCGACGCGGCACTAGGCATGGCGGTCGATGCCCGCTTCCAAGGCGAGCATGGATCGTTGGCGGGCGTCGCTCTCGAACGTGAAACGACGGACGGCGGCTCGGCGGGCCGCTTCGTCCTGCTGGAGGTGACGGTGACTACGCCGGCTACCTGGGCTTCGGGCGGACGGGTAGCCAGCTGGTCGAGAGTGACCGCTGCGCCGGGGGCTACGCGCTCAGCAGCTTCTGGATTGGCGAAGTCTATCTCGGCAGCGCGAACCGCTAACTCCAGCGTCAACGAAAAGGATCAAGTAAGATGTCTATCTCAAACGCCCTGCAGAGACGAAGCATTGTTGCCCCGCTCTTGGTACTGCTGCTGCTGAGCCTGAGCAGCGGGCTCGTGGGGGCACAGCCGACGGACGAGGGCGAGACGGTTCTGGCGGCCACCTCCGCCGACAACGATTACGCCACCTGCGCGGAGACCAGCTCCACACTGGTGACGTGCTCGCTCAAGATTGCCGACAATCAGTCGTCGCTGAACCTGGTGACGAATATTCTGCCGCTCGCGCAGGCGATCAACGCCGATGTTCAGTCCTATACCGTCATGTGGGTCCAAGCCTGGGGCGGCAAGGGCGGCAAAGGCAAGAATTACGACGGCGCTACGGGCGGCTGGGGTGGTTTCGGGGGCTACGCCCAGACAATCACGACGATCGATGATTACCAGAGCACCTATGGCACGACCACACTCCACTACTACTTTGGCGCCCACGGGAACGACAACGCGACAACCTGGGGGAGCGGCGCGGGCGGCGCATCGACGATTGTCGCCTCGGTCGCCAGTGGCTTCGCTGCGAGCAATGTCCTGCTCGTTGCCGGTGGCGGCGGTGGCGGCAACTACGCGGTGCTTTTCACCGATGGTCAGGAAGGCGGCCATGGCGGCACCGCGATCGCGACGTCGATGAAGGCAGCTTACGGCGCCGGCCAGGATCTCAGCGGAAACAACGGAACGGTCAGAGGCGGGAGTTACTCCGGACCGGGAAGGGCAGTCCGGTCATCAATCCCGACGGCTATACCACACCCGGTGGGGACGGCTTCGGCGGCTGGGGCGGAGGTAGGATGCTGACAGCGCTTCCTACTGGCTGAATGGCTATCCGGGCTCACCCATGGGAATGGGGTCAGCGTCCCGGCCGGCGATTCGGCGGGTGGCCCCTCTGGTGGCGGGTACGGGGGCGGCGGGATGAACGCCTGCGATGATGATACCCACCACAATTGTGCCGGCCCAGGCGGTGGCAGCTATGCCGCCGGCAACACGCAGATCGATGGGGATGAGCCGACATCACTTCCCAGCAGCCAACCCAGCACTGCAGAAATCACCATCGTCTTCAACGTCGCCCCCGCCCAGTACGCTTTCACTACACCGGTCGCCAATCCCTTCGGGATCGAGACCTCAACATCCTCAGCCGTCTACCCCACCTTCGTCGACATCGACGGCGACGGCGACCAGGATCTCTTCGTCGGCAGCGCCACGTCACTCGATTATCTTGAGAACACCGGCACCGCCACCATACCGGCCTTCGCGAGCCCGGTTTCACAGGACTTCATGGTCGCTGACAGCTACGGCCGGCCAACCTTCGTCGATATCGATAGCGACGGCGACTTCGATCTCTACCTCGGCACCGATGCTGGGCACTTGGCCTTCTACGAGAACTTCGGCACGGCCACCGATCCCGACTTTGCCTTTGTCGGACTCGGCAGCTACCTCGGCGGGGTCGCGCTTCCGCAGCCCGCCTCCCTGGCCTTTGGCGATCTCAACGGCGATGGGCTGATCGACGTCATTATCAGCGGCAATTCCGGTGGCGACGTCTACTTCTACGAGAACCAGGGCTCGACCTCGCAAGGTCCTTTGCCGCGCCGCAGATCAATCCCTTCGGCATTAACACGCTCTACGCCAGCGTAGCGATCCCGGCGCTGGCCGACGCCACGGCGACGGCGTGCTCGACCTCTTTGTCGGCGGTCCCTATGGCAACACCAGCATCTATCAGAATGTCGGGCACGACCACCGAGCCAATCTTCCTCAAACGGGTCGTGGATCCGTATGGCCTGCGCAATGTCGGTAGCGATTCGTCTCCCGCCTTCGTCGATATCGACCAGGCCGGTAATCCTGACTGCCTTCATCGGGTCGGGCAGCGGCACGATCTGGTTCTTCGCGAACAACGCTGCCCTCACTTTTGAGTCCAGCCTGTCCGCGTCCACCCCGCTCGGCACCGAGGCTGACGGGATAGAGGCCGAACCGGTTCTGCGCTACGAGACGACTCCCGAGGTCGAGATCACGGTAGCCGGGGATGGCAGCCAGCCGATGGCAGTCCTTTACGGCAGTGAGTCCTTCGACGCCAGCCAGGTGCATCGCGACATCCTCCACTTCGAGGACTGGCTCGGCAACGAGCTGGCCGAGGTCGTGCGCACCTTCTGGAGCGCCGCGATCAGCGATGTCAATGGCGACGGCTACCTCGACCAAACGGTGCTCTTTTTCACCGACAACCCGGCCGCGATCCAATACGACATCTACCACGGCAAAGAACTCTGCCTGCGTGGCGTCACGGCTGTTGGCCTGGAATACGAAGCCTGCAACTTTGCCGAATAGCTGAATCGCAACTCTTATCCACGGCAGCCGGCACCCCTGCGGGAACACGAGCCGGAACGAAACGAGGATGTGATGAACAAAGGTTTGCGCGGTCTTGTCGTCGTGATGGTCCTGTGCGGACTCTTCAGCGCCACTTCGTCTTACCCGGCTCACGCGGCCGGGACGGTCGGCAGTGGTTCGGCGGGCAGCTGCACCGAGGCAAAGCTCGACACGGCGCTATCCGGTGGCGGGCTTGTGACCTTCAATTGCGGCGGTCCGACGACGATCGTCGTCACCAGCGAGAAGACGATCACAGCCGGAAATGCCGTCGTGATCGATGGTGGGAACCAGGTCACCTTCAACGGCAATGACAGTGTCCGGCATTTCACCGTCGAAGCCGGGGCGACGCTGGAATTGCGGAACCTGACGATCGAGCACGGCAACACGCTCAACAGCCCTGGTGACGACGGTGGCTCGATCGCGAACAGCGGGACACTCATCCTTACCAACGTTACCGTCCAACACAATACTGCCGAGAATGATGGCGGCGCGATCTGGAGCGATGCGATCCTGACGGTCACCGACGGCACATTCACCGAAAACAGCGCTCCCGACGGCGATGGTGGCGGGATCTCTAGCAGCGGCGGTGCGCTCACGGTGAACGACACCATCTTCACCGGCAACTGGGCCACCAGGTTCAACGGTGGCGCGATCGACGTTCGGGGCGGCGGGACGCTCGAAGTCTTCCGCAGCCTCTTTGACGGCAACTGGGCCGATGGCGAGGGCGGCGCAATTTACGGCTCATTGAGCACGGTGCATGTCACAGATAGCACCTTCACCGGCAACTACGTTTCCGACATCGATGGCGGGATAGGCGGCGAAGGTGGAGCAATACGGGCCTCCGGTTCTTTCCCGGTCGTCTTGACAATCGACAGGAGCACCTTCTCCGGCAATTGGGCGAATGCACGCGCCGGGGCTGTCTCCGACAGTACGGATGGGGCCACAATCACGTCGAGCACATTCAGCGGGAATTACACCATCAACTACGGCGCCGGAGCGCTCCGCACGATCCACCCGGCTCAGATCATCGATTCGACGTTCACGCTCAATGACGCCGCTGACGACCAAGGAGATGGGATTCTCTTCTCCAATCCCGATGGGCCTCCGACACTCACCAACACCATCATTGCCGGCAACCTTGGAACCGATTGCAGTGGCGAGAGTGTGTCCCTCGGCTTCAATCTGGATAGCGACGGGACCTGCAATCTCGACCAGCCGACTGACATCCCCAACGGGAACGCCGCTCTAAGTCCGCTCGGGGACAATGGAGGACCGACCGAGACGCACCTGCCAGCGTCTGACTCCGACGCCATCGACAGCGGCGGCAACTGCCTGGCGACTGACCAGCGCGGCATCAGCCGTCCACAGGGGTCGGGCTGCGACATCGGCGCGGTCGAAGTCCTCGTCGCCGAGACGTTGCCCCTCTGCGTCAATCGCTACACCGGCGCGGTTTCGAGCCCTTCGAGCGGTCAATGTGCGCCGAACCAGCAACAACTGACGGACACCGCTGGCACGTTCTGCATCAACCGCTACACCGGCGCCGTCCACTACCTCGGAACGGGGCAGTGCGCGCCGGTCTTCGAGACGCACCTGATGCCGAACGACGGGGCACTCCTGACCTGCGTCAACCGCTACACCGGCGCCAACCGGGCGGTCGAAAATCTCGACCAGTGCACGGCTCGCGAGTTGCCGAACATCATCCCGGCGACGCCTTAAACGCACCCGGCCCATGGATCGGTGGGATGCTTTATAATGGCACGACCGATTCGCGGAGTGGAGAATGAGGTTTTCTTGTGAGCAAGTTATGGCGCTGTTTGACGACAGGGTTGTTGTTGGCCGGGATCATCGCATTTTCGCCCGCTAGCACAACGCTGGCGGCCGGTGTGGTCGGGACCGGCACGACGGGCAGCTGCACCGAGGCGGCGCTGGACACCGCCCTCCTGAGCGGCGGAGCAGTGACGTTCAACTGCGGCGCCGCACCACACACCATTATCTTGACGAGCCGCAAGACGATTAGCGCCAACACCCAGATCAGCAGTGGTGGTCTCATCACACTGAGCGGAGCGGGTGCAACTGGCCTCTTCTCCGTCGACAACGGCATCACTCTGGAACTGAACGGCATGACGCTGAGCAACGGTCGGGCGAACTCCGGCGGTGTGATCGTCAACAATGGCGGCGCGGTCGAGATCACCAACTCCAC
Source organism: uncultured Chloroflexia bacterium (assembly GCA_963745675.1). Taxonomy (GTDB): domain Bacteria; phylum Chloroflexota; class Chloroflexia; order Thermomicrobiales; family CFX8; genus JAUIIK01. The sequence goes on along the minus strand of CAVUYM010000003.1, from coordinate 868 downwards.
ACTGAGTAGCAACACGGTAGAGGATTCAGGTGGCGCAATCCGCAGCGTCAGCGGTTCGGTGACCATTACGGATAGCACTCTGAGCGGCAACTCGGCCCTTCCTGTTAATGGTCGCGGCGGCGCGATCCGCATCGAGTCGGGCACTCTGGAGATCACCGGCAGCACATTCAGCGGCAATACGGCGAGCACCTTTGGCGGAGCGATCCTGAACGAGGGCACGGTGACTATCACTGACAGCACGCTGAGTGGCAACAGCGCAGGAGATACCGGTGGCGCGATCGACAGCGCCGGGACAATGGACATCGTAAGCAGCACGCTGACCGGTAACATGGCTGGCGGCGGCGGGGCTATATATCACGAATCGGGATCCACGACGATCACGGCCGGCACCCTTAGCGGCAACAGCGCACAGTATGACGGTGGCGCGATCTCCACTTACGAGGGCACCGTCGAGGTGACCGCCAGCACGCTGAGTGAAAATACAGCGGGATTTGAGGGCAGTGCGGTTGTCATCGATGGTCCAGGATCCATCACCTTCGCCGCCTCGATCATCGACGGCACCGCCGCACCTGGCGTCACTACTTGCACGATATACAGCGGCACGATTACATCGCTCGGCTCGAACCTCAGCGACGACGACACCTGTTCGCTCACTGCCGCAGGGGACATCCCGAGCAGCGGCAGCATCGACCTCGGGCCGCTCCAGAACAATGGTGGCGCGACTGGCACGATGAAGCCCCTCGCTACCTCCGATGCCATCGACAACGCCGATTGCAATATATCGACTGCTGAAGACCAGCGCGGTATTGATCGCCCACAGGGAATAAGCTGCGACATCGGCGCGGTTGAAGCGTTGGCCGCCGAGCAA
>CAVUYM010000002.1:0-13951 GCA_963745675.1 uncultured Chloroflexia bacterium | reverse complement strand
GATGGTTGACCGAAGAGCACGACGCGCTGATTGCCGGTGTCAAGCACCAAGACGAGGCCCTCCTGATCGACCTCGACCCGCGTCGGATAGATGAGCTGGCCGTCAGCGGAGCCATAGACTCCGAACTGAGTCAGATACTTGCCAGTAGGCGTGAACTTCTGGACACGGTGGTTGCCCGTGTCGGCAACGTAGACATAACCCTCGGTGTCGACATCAATGCCCTGGGGCTCGGCGAACTCGCCTTCACCATCGCCGGGTGTTGAGGACGACCGACCCACTGGCCGAGGTAAGTGCCGGACCGGTCGAAGGCCTGAATGCGGTGGTTATTGTGGTCGACGACGTAGACTCGCTCGTCGTGGACCGCGATCCCGGCCGGGAAGTTGAATTTGCCATCGCCGTCGCCCGGGCCACCCCAGGAGTCGATCCGGCTGCCGGAACCGTTGAACACCTGGATCGTATCGGTACCGGCGTCGCCGACATAGATGTTGCCGTCCCGATCGAGTGCGATCGAGACCGCCTGGGAGAGGATCCCATTTCCCACTTCGGCCACGAAAGCGCCGTTAGGCTGGAACTTGAGTACGCGACCCTGGATGCTATCGACGGCATAAATGTAGCCATCCGGCGAAGCCACAATGTCTCCCGCATGGCCGAGACTATCGAACGCGAGCATGTAGTTGCCACGTTCATCGAAGACCTGGATGCGCTGGTAGTCGGTGTCGGAAAGGTAAACCTTCCCGTCATCATCAAGCGCAAGACCGAGCGTTGAGTCACCCAACCGTCCCCTGCGACCGTCATTCCAGGCGTCCAGGAACTTGCCTTTCGGGCCGAACTTCTGAAGATAGCCATTCTCATCCGTGACGTAGACAAGGCCCTCGAGATCGGTCTCTACCCCTATCGGGTAATAGAGGTCACCGGTCGGGCTGTTCGAGGCATTCCATTTGCCCATGAACGTTCCTTTGAGGTCAAACGCTTGAATCTGATCGCCCAGAGCATCGGCCACATACAGGATGTCGAGCTTGCTGATCGCGATGCCGTTCGGGCTGGCCAGAGCCCCGCCACCGCTATCGCCCCACTTGTCGATGAAGGCGCCGTCTGAGGAGTACTTCTTGACGACGTTTAAACGAAAATCAGTGACATAGACCAGACCAGCCGAGTCGATCGCGACATCCCTGGGACCGTCGAGTTCGCCGTCGCCGGGGACATCGCCCCAGTGCGTGAGATACGTCCAGGAACGATCGAACTTCTGGACACGCTCATTTACGGTGTCGACGACGTAGACATTTCCAGCACTGTCGATCGCAATGCCCTCCGGACCATTGAGTTGACCAGTGCCGCTACCTTCTTTTCCGAACTGGTCGATGTATTTGCCGTTCGGATCGAAGATCTGAACTCGGTCATTCTGGTAGTCGGTGACGTAGACGAGACCTTGCCCATCCACCGCGATTCCGCGTGGCGTCAGGAACTGCCCATCGCCTTCACCGGAGCCACCCCATGATGTGACGTGGATACCGTCAGTCGTGTACTTGTGGACCCGGTTCGCGCCGTACTCAGTGATGTAGATGTAGCGTCCATCAGGGCTCCTCGCGATTGCCAGCGGCCCATTCAGTTCACCCTCAGGGTCGACTGGTTCACCCCAGTCAGAGTAATAGCGATAAGGTTCGTGAGTCGCTGTCGCAGAGGCTGTCGGCTCCACGCCTGGTTCCGTCGGCGTCGCGCTAGCTATCGGTTGCACCGGCGCGGTGCTGGTTGCCGGCGGCGTCTCGGCGCCCGGCTCAGTGGCCGTGACTGTCGGTGAGGGGGATGCGTCGGGCGGCAGTGGAGGATTCTCCGCTACCTGCTCGTAACGCCAGGCGTAGTAGTGCTGACCGACGTTGCCGGCTTCAACCTGCCAGCCAGGCTCATTGCCCGGCGTATAGGTCAGACAGCGGCGCTCGAAGCACTGCAGGAGCACATCCTGATAGGTGCCGGCCGACCTTCACATTCGCCCAGTAGGCTTCGGTGATCGGATAGCCGGTCGCATAGAAGGGGTTCAGGAACATCGGCGCGGTTGCGTAGCTGCCACCCTCGTAGACCGTGCCTTCGGAGTTCATGAAGCCCCAGAATGGCGACGCCACCTGATGCTCGATGCCTGGCTCGCTGACGCGATAGGCCGCCGTCACACCGAAGCTCGCCAGAGAGGGATCGTTGGCGACGTTGCCGCTCCGATCAATCCGCTGAGTAATCGCCTCGCCGTCGACTAGCGCCGGGGCGTCAAGAAATGCCGCCAGCGTTGCGTACTGGACACCGGTCTTATCATCGGCATCACCGGCCACATTGACCTCGGCCGGGAGCCGTTGTTCGAAGTCGTTGTCTCCCACCTGCATCCGGCCAGTGACCAGCTCGACGACCAGCAGGCCGTTGGTGACATCCCATGGTGCTGTTGCGCGGTAGCCGTTGTCCTCCATGCGGCTCTTGTCGAAGTACTGCACCGTTCGCTCGCCGCCAGGGCTTTCGGCATAGGCCTCGTTCATGGCACTGGTGAAGCCGTCGGGGCCCCACATCCAGGTGCGGTCGACCAGGCCAACGGCAACCGGATCGTCGGTGCGTTGCCAGGTCTGGTTGAAGGAAGTTGTAGCCGGCTCCGCGGCAAAGACCTGGAGCGCCATCCTGACGCCAAGTGCAATGGCAGCCCATATCGCCAGGGCGAGAATGACTTTGCTGGTGCGGCCGCTGCGCGGAACAGTGTTCTTTTCATGTTCATTCATTAGTAGCTCCACTCTGTCTGAATGGCGACGGTCTAGGTTGTGACCGCCACCATCCGCTTCGACAGCGGCCTGCGCCGCTTCAGCTGGTCACTTGGATTCGTCGTCTGTTTCTTTTCGTTTGTCGGCTTCTGATCTTTCTTCGCCATCAGTTCGTCGCCTTCCTATATGCATGCGGATGGTTGTGCTTCCGAAAGCCCCCTCTCCCCCGCGTCAGCGAGTGGGAGAGGGGGTTGGGGGTGAGGGCTTACGACACGGGCTCAAACACTTGAACCCGGTCATTCAGTTTGTCGAGGACGTAGACGAAACCGTTTCGGCGACCTCGACGCGGACCGGGTTATCGAGGGCCCCGTTGATGCTGCCACTCTCACCGAAGGTCGCCAGGTGGTTGCCATCCGGTGTGAATTTCTGGATGCGGTCGTTACCGGAGTCAGCAACATAGACGAAGCCGTAGGCATCGACTCCAATGCCGTAGGGGCCGTTGAACTGACCGTCGGTGACGGTGCCGTAGCTGCCCCACTGGTCGACAAAGTTGCCGTCAAGGTCGAAGCTCTGGACGCGGTGGTTGCCGTTCTCGACGACGTACATGCGGTCGCCGTGGATCGCAATATCAACCGGCCGGTCGAAGACCACACCTGACTGGCCCCACGGGATATTGAGCCCACCGGGCGTGAATTTCTGGATGCGGTCGTTACCGGTGTCGGCGATATAGACATTGCCAGCTGCGTCAACTTCGATCCCGAGCGGATCGATGAACTGGCCGGTGCCGGTGCCATTTCCACCCCACTGATCGAGATACTCACCATCCTGGGTGAACTTGAGGTAGTAGTCGCGTCCGGCGTCAAGCACATACAGATAGCCGTCCTCGCTGGCGGCTACAGCAACAGGCTTGTCAAGCTGCCCGGGACCGGTGCCGGAGACGCCGAACTCGAGCAGATAGCGGCCCAATTTGTCGTACTTGAGCACACGGTCAAAGGTGTCATCGGTGACGTAGATGTTGCCGTCGGTGTCGCGGGTCATACCTCTCATGTTGTCGCCGAAGTGGCCACGCCGGTCGTCAGTGATGCGTTCGACGAAGTTGCGGTTGCTGTCGAATTTCTGGATGTTGCTGTTGTCGAAGTCGGCCACGAAGATGTAGCCGGACTCGTCGACATCGATCGCGAGCGGCTCGCCGAAGTAACCAGGATCCGTGCCCGATTCTCCGAACTTGCCAAGGTAATTGCCATCGAGATCGAAGCCCTGGATACGCGTGTTCCCGGCATCGACGACGTAGACGATTCCGTCGGGGCTCACGGCGATACCGAAGGGGTTATCGAATTCGCCATCGACGCTCGAAGGGATTCCTCCCGGACTGCCCCACTGGTCGATGTAAGCCCCGGCGGCGTTGAACTTGACAACGCGCTCGTTCTGATTGTCCGTCACGTAGAAGTTGTCGTTGGCATCGAGGGCAATGCCATCCGGGAGTTCGAGCTCGTTGTTGCCATTACCGGGCAGGCAGTTGGGGTCGCCATAAGCGTCGATGAAGACACCTGCTGCGGTGAATTGCTGAACACGGTTATTGACCCGGTCAACCACGTAGATGTCGCCGGTGCTGGAGAACGCGACGCCGCTCGGACCGGCAAATATGCCGTCGAGGCAGCCAGTCTGGGTCGGATCTCCGATCTGGGTCAGGAATGCGCCCTCCGGGCTGTACTTCTTGACCACGTTCGCGTTGCTGTCGACGACCCAGACATTGCCGTCGGCGTCGATGGCGACGTCGAACGCGTTATCGAAACCCTCCCAGGCATCAACATAGATGCCGGTGTCGGTGAACTTCTGGACACGATCGTCACCGAACTCAGTCACATAGACATAACCACTTCCGGTAGCGATTCCGCGCGGGAGATTGATAGTTGTGTCCGGATCCCATCTTTGGCCGAACTTGGCGCGATACTGGTAATTCAGAGCTGGCTCAGGCGTCACCGTCGGGGGCGTCGTTGGATCGACTGGCGGTTGGGTGGGTGACGGTTCTAGCGTGCCGGTCGCGGGTGATTCGGTCGGAGAAGGCTCTTCCGTGCCGTTCACCGGTGGCGTTGCAGTCGGCTCGTCGCCAACCTGCTGGTAGCGCCAGGCGTAGTAGTGCTGTCCAACGTTGCCGGCTTCGACCTGCCAGCCGGCGGAGTTCCCCGGCGTAAAGGTCAGGCAACGGCGCTCGAAGCACTGCAAGAGGACATCCTGCTGGACGCCGCCGACGCTGACGTTGGCCCAGTAGGCTTCGGTGATCGGATAGCCGGTCGCGTAGAAGGGGCTCAGGAACATCGGCGCCGTGATGTAGCGAGCCGTTCTCGTAGACCGTGCCGCTGGAGTTCATGAAATCCCAGAAGGGCGAAGCGACCTGGTGGTCGATGCCCGGCTCGATGACGCGATTGGCCGCCGTCACACCGTAGCTTGCCAGCGACGGATCGTTGGTGACGTTGCCGCTACTGTCTACTCGCTGAGTGATCGTCGTGCCGATCGAGAGCGCCGGGGCATCCAGCAGGCCAGCCATCGTCGCGTAGGTCGGGCCATTCGAGATCACCCTGGTCGCCGGCGACGTTGACCGCTGCCGGGTTGTACTGGACGAAGCTGTTATCGCCCATCTGCATCCGGCCGGTGATCAGTTCAACGACCAGCAGGCCGTTGGTGACGTACCAGACGGAGTTGGTCGGCGCCGACGGATCGGTGATCTCCATGCGGCTCTTATCGAAATACTGGACGGTGCGCTCACCGCCGGGGCTCTCAGCGTATTCCTCAGTCATCTGGCCGGTGAAGCCTTCCGGGCCCCACATCCAGGTGCGGCTGATGAGCCCGTTTTCGACCGGGTCATCGGTCCGTTGCCAGGTCGACTGGAAATAGCTATTAGCTGGCTCAGCCGCCGTCGCCTGGTAGATCATCGCGAAGATCAGCGCAATGCTGGTCATCGCTGCGGCGGCAATCGCGAGAGCTCGCGTGCCGCCCGGCCTGTGGTTGGTGGAGTTGCCTCCTGCGGTTCTGCTCAACATGTCGAGGTTCCTTCCTCGGGCCTTGCGGCCTCAGTAGCAGCCAGCCTTCGTTGATTGGCAGGCGCTCAGTCATCTATCTGATTTCATGATCCCGAGGGCGCGTGAATCGTTTGTGACATCGGCTGTCGTCTTGTTGACAGCAGCCCTGTAACGTGGGAACTCGGGACGATTGCGCCGCCGGGATTGGTGCCGGTGCGCGGATGGACGAGGAACTACAGTGCCGGTGTAGCTGTCCGTGACGTCGTCGGGTGAGAACTCGTGCGCTGCCGGTTACGCGCCAATAGGCGCCCCCCGAGGAGTCCGGCTTTCGCGACGAACCTGACGACGTACAGCCAGCCACGCGCAGGCAGACCAGGACGGCGATGAGCGACTGCCAACGAAGCCAGGCGCTCTTTGCGCGCTGCTTCGGCAACGATCTGAGTCGTCGTGGGGTGAGGTGAGATCATCATCGTCTCCGTTCCTGGTGTCTGCGGTCCTTGACCATCGAGCTTCGCGTCATCTGCGAAGCCTGTACCGGTCTGTGCGGTACTTACCTTCAGTCTGAGGACAAGCTCTCACAGTCACCATGAAGGAGACGCACAGTTCCGCTCACAGTTCTGTGACTCTGCGCTCAACCAGGGGCGGCCAGTGGGGTTAGGCGACGATCCGGATGGGAGTGAGAGTTGAGTGGGCGGTGCCGCGATTGCGTTTCCCATAGGCCGATTCGTCCCGAGCGTAGGCAAGCACTTCAGCAGTAATCAGCTCACCCAGAGCGAGGACCGGCACCTGCAGGGAAAGTGGTTCTGGGCAGGCACGCGCGGCACGAAACTCCGAAAATGGCACTAGATTGTGACTATGCTTCACTGCCGTTCGGGGTCAGTAGCAGATAGGCTTGAAGTAGTAGCATGACGCCCACGGCGGCCCACTTCCCGGGCGGCAAGGCGACGCCGTAGCGTCTGGTGTCGATCACGATAATGCCGACCTGCAATAGGACGATCCAGCCAAGGGTCACCGTCGACAACTCAGCTATCTTCAGGCTGGCAGCGTAGACGGCGAACAGCAGAACGAAGGTGAGCAGCCCGGCTACATAGAAGGCCGTCTGATGGCGCTCGGCCCATTCCTTGGCAAAGAGAGCACCAGCGAAGTCCAGCCCTGCCAGCGCCAACATTGCGCCGATGCTCAGCAGGTAAACGTGCCAGGAAGCCGGTACAACCGAGGAACTTAACATGACTGAATGGCTCCTCCTGCTGAGATAGAAAGTGGCGTGTTTCGCGATGGCTGACGATGCTCACAAGCGTTGATGTGACGGGTCAACAGAATTCGAATAGCCATGCCGGCACCCTTCTACTTTGATCCGTATCTAGATTCACTGGATCTCAGTCTGACTGCACGGTCTTTTCGTCACCACGCAGTAAACTCACAGTTTCGGTCACAGCTTTCGACGAACCGCTGTGATACCATGCCGTCTCATCGACTCACTTTCGGTACGTGGAAGCAGAAAGGCCGCCCCGGTGGCCACACGCAGCCAGGCGAAAAAGCCGACGCCCTCTGCTTTCGGGAATCTCTTGAAGCGCCTGCGCATGTCCGCCAATTTGACCCAGGAAGAGTTGGCCGAACGCGCCAACGTCAGCACACGGCTCATTAGCGACCTCGAACGGGGCGTCGTCCAGCGTTCGCGTCGTGACACCGTCGAGATACTCGCCGATGGCTTGCGCCTGGAAGCGACCGAGCGCGCCACCTTCACGGCGCTCTCCCGGCGCAAACGTGCGGCGCCTGCTGAGCGGGAGAGCGACTCCGCGCTGACGGTGAAGTTGCCGCTCCAGGCGACGAGCTTCATCGGGAGGGAACGCGAGGTCAGCGCGACGACATCGCTGCTGCTCCAGCCGGAAACGCGGCTGCTGACACTGACCGGTCCCGGTGGCGTCGGCAAAACCCGCCTGGCGATTGAAACGGCAGGGCGCTCCGCCAGCGCCTTCCCCGAAGGTGTCGTATTCGTCGACCTCTCGTCAGTGGCGACAGCCAAACAAGTGCAACGAGCGATCAGCGATGCGCTGGATTTGCCTTACGGCGACGGTGAAACGCAGATCGATGAAGTAGTAACGGGCTTGCGAGATGCGTCGACACTGCTGGTGCTCGACAACATGGAGCACCTTATTAGCGCCGGGCCCGAGCTCGCAACACTCGTCGAGCAATGCCGGCAGCTCAAACTACTCGTGACCAGCCGGCAACTTCTGCAATTACGCGTCGAGCGGGAGTATCCCGTCACCCCGCTCGGTCTGCCCGACGCGAAAAGCCGGCAATCGCTCGGTGATCTGGCAGACATACCGGCGGTGCAACTCTTCGTCAATCCGTGCCGAGGCGGCGCAACCAGCCTTCGCGCTGACCGATGAGAATGCCGCGTCGATCTCAGACATCGTGAGGCGGCTCGACGGTCTGCCGCTGGCGATCGAGCTTGCGGCAGCGCGGATGCGCCTGCTTGCACCCGCGGAATTGCTCCAGCGTCTCAATCGCAGCCTGCCTCTGCTCACGGGCGGGCCGCGCGACGTGCCGGATCGCCAGCAGACGCTACGCTCGGCCATCGAGTGGAGTTTCGATCTGCTTTCGCCAGAGGAGCAGCGTCTCTTCATCTGGCTGGCCGTCTTCTCCGGCGGATTCACGCTGAACGCCGTCGAATTCCTCACCAAGCAAATGGGGGCGGATGAGCCTGAGAGCGCGCTTGATACGCTGGCTTCGCTGATTGACAAAAGCTTGGTCCAGCGACGGAGTCAGGAGAGCGAAGGCAGCGGCTTGCTCGGCAGCCGTTTCCGGATGCTGGAGACGATCCGCGAGTTCGGGCTTGAACGGCTGGCTGAACTGGATGAGCGCGATGCCGTTCGAGATCTTCACGCCGCCTGGTGCGCCGAGCTGGCATCGCAATCAGACGCCGGATTGAATAGCCCGGAGCAGTCACAATGGCTAACACGCTTGCAGCAGGAGCACGAGAATTTCCGGGCAGCCCTCGACTGGACGATCGAGATGGGACAGTCGGAGCTGGCGCTGATGCTCAGTGGCTCGCTGCTGCGCTTCTGGGTCTCAATCGGTCAGTTCGCCGAAGCCCGGCGCTGGTACGAACAAGCGCTCGCTCTTGATCCTGAGGCGGAGACTGCGGCACGCGCCAAAGCCTTGCTCGGCATCGAGGTCATCAGCTATTTCCAGGGCGACTACGCGGCGGCGAAGGCTTACGGAGAGGAAGGACTACGGATCTACCAGGCGCTGGATGATAGAGCCGGGATCGGCTGGTCCTACGGCAACCTCGGGCTTATCGCCGACGCCGAGGAGGACTACGAGCGGGCGACTGATCTACTACCAACGCGCGCTGGCAATCTTCCGCGAGCTTGGGGACGAGACCCACGCTCACTTCATGCTCGGCAACCTCGGTCTGATCGCTCACTTTCAGGGTGATCAGGAGCGGGCCGCGCAGGTTTTGGAGGAAGCGCTGTCCCTTTCCCGCGAGCTTGGCAACCAGAACAGCGTCTCGATCAATCTCAGCAATCTCGGGCTGGTCGCATTCGCCCAGAACGATCTCGAGCGGGCTATCGAGCTTCAGACGGAAGCGCTCAAGTTACGCATTGACACCGGCAACCAGGCCAGTCTGGCCCGCAGCTACGACAACTTCGCGGTGATCGCGGTCGAACAAGGGCAGCACGAACGGGCGGCCCGGCTCTTCGGTATGGCGGACGGGCTTGCGCAGCGAGCTCGGAACGGCGCTGCAACCCAACGACGCCGAATTCAACCGCCCCTACATCGAACGTGCCCAGCAGTCCCTCGGCCTCGAGCGCTTCGTCGCCCTATGGGGAGAAGGCGCAGCACTGTCTCCCGACGACGCGATCGACTACACCTTGGGCCCCGACGCAACCATGCAGCATCAAGAATCAGGCATCAGCCACCGAACAGCGTAGATACGTGCCGCTTGCCCTCCACAAAATTCCTGGGCTGGACGATTCGCCCTCTTCGATCTTCGAGGCTCAGCAGGCTCTTATGAAACGCCAGGTGTTTGGAATCGAAGCGTAGAAGAGCCCTCACCCCCGGCCCCTCTCCCAAGTTTGGGAGAGGGGAGATGGGAGCAGTGTAGATTCGACTGCAGCTCTTATGCCTGGTTCGGTTCCCCTTCTCCCACGCCCAGAGGGCACCCGGGGAGAAGGGGCTAGGGGATGAGGGCCTTGCCTCCTCATGCAACCACAACCTCCTACCACAAACTAATCCCGATATTCGCCCCAGTTATGCAAGATCGACTCGCCACCATCTGCGGCGATGATCGAGCCGTGCATGAAGCTGGCTTCTTCGCTCGCGAGGTAAAGGGCGAGGCCGGCCATCTCCTCGGGCTGGGCCTGACGGCCGATTGGCTGCAGGGCGGCACGCTCTTCACGCCGGGCCTGGGCAATGGCGCGTTCCTCCGGCGGCATGGCGGCGCGGCGTCCACCGAGGTCGGTGTCGACGAAACCGGGGCAAATACAGTTGATTCTGATGTTCTCGTGGGCGTAATCGACGGCCATCTGCTTGGTCAGCATGATCAGGCCGCCCTTGGAGGCGGCGTAGGCGGTGACGCCGGGCGCGCCGATCAGCCCGTAAACGGATGACACGTTGATGATCGCGCCGCCGCCTTGAGCGCGCATGTGCGGGATCGCCAACTTCGCGCCGTAGAAAGGGGCGGCGAGGTTGACGCTGAGGACACGATTGAATTCTTCGATCGTCGTGCCTTCGGCCTTCCGACCAGCGCCGGTACCGGCATTGTTGACCAGCACATCAAGCCTGCCAGTATCCCTGGCAGCTCGTTCGATCAGGGCCTCGAACTGCTCGGGATCGGAGACGTCGCATTGAACGAATGAGGCGTTGCCGCCGGCGTCGCGAATGCCAGCTGCGGTTGTTTCGCCACCTTCGACGTTCTTATCGGCAACGACATAGACGGTCGCGCCTTCCTTCCCAAAGCGCTCGGCGATAGCTTTGCCGATGCCGGACGAGCTACCGGTGACGATGGCCGTTTTGCCGGTGAGAATCCCTGTTGACATTGTTCCTCCTCGATGGCGCTCAGAGAGCACCGTATTGGTCATTCTGCGTGGAGTCTTCGGAATCGAAGAATCTCCTTCGCAATTGCAGTGAATCATGGAACCAGGTCGCAATCGCAGGCTTCGATCTATTCCCGATACTTCAAAGGTTCGCTACTAGATCCTTCGACTTCGAAGACTCCGCTCAGGATGACGTATTGTTTGTTTCTTGGTCCCTGTCAAACGGCCTGCAATCGAACTATCCCTGCATCGCCGGAACCACTTCATCTGCCAGCAACTGAATCGTCTCGCGGTCGGAACCGTCGACGAGCTGGGTGACGAAATACTGGATACCGGCATCGACATAAAGCTGAAATTTCTCGGCGATCTGCTCCGGCGTCCCGGCCGTGACACCAAGATAGTCGAGCGAATCCGGGATACCGCCGGGATAGTAGCCGGCGAGCTTCTGCTGTAATTCAGCCTCGGTCGGGGCCATGATCAGCCAGCCGGTGAAGTCGGTCTTGAGGATCTCGTCGTAGTCACGGCCGAGGTTGGCGCAGTGCCCTTTGAGCACCTCGAGCTTGTGGCGCGTCGCGTCAGGCGTTGCGGCACGGTTGAAGTTGCAGGCATCAGCCCACTTGGCAACCTGCCGCAACGTCACCTGTTCGCCGGAACCGGCGATCATGATCGGCGGGCGCTCCTGGACGGGTGGCGGCAGGACACGGATATTCTCGACCTGGTAGTACTCGCCGTCAAACGAGATAGGGCTCGTCACCCCAGCTACCCTGAATGACCTGGATGCCTCTTCGAGCGCCCGGAAGCGGTCGCGATTGGACATGAATTCGACGCCGAGCATCTTGAATTCGTCTGGCAGATACCCGATTCCGAGCCCAGCATCAGGCGACCACCGCTGAGGTGATCGAGGTCGGTCGCGAGGCGAGCCAGGTAGGTCGGGTAGCGGTGGAAGACGCAGTTGACGACCGAGCCGAGCATGACGTTCTCGGTGACGGCGGCCAGCCCGGAGAGCCAGACCCAGGGATCGGGCGCCTGTCCAACGTGATCGTAGATGAAGAGCCCATCGAAGCCGAGCTGGTCGACCAGCTTGCCGCTCTCCATAAGAGCATCGTAGGGGTTGCTCTTGATATCGCGGTCCATCGCATCCCGCCGGCCGTCCTCGGCGCAGAGCTGGATGCCGAACCGCACCCCATCATCTGCTTTCGCTACCCACGGATGTCGTGCCATTAGTTCTGCCTTTCCATTCATCTTATTATCACCGTCCGGTCACACCGGTGATGTGACGTCTGATTTCACAGCACCAGACTCTACGTAGCAGACGTGCCGCTGGCGCGTCATACTGGCATCCCGAGCAATGGCTCCGCGACCGAGGGATTTATGCACCCGCCACTGTGGCACGGACCAATCTAGACGCGCCACTTCGCGGCCACGTTCGATGACTACTGGGTGATGATGTGTTCTTCGGAGCGGCGAATGGTGCCCGGTCTCTATCCCACATGCGGAGCGACCTCGCTCGCCAGCAGTTCCAGCGTCTCGTGATCGGTATTGTCGATGGACTGGATGACGAAATACTGGATACCGGCTGCGGCGCGAGCGGCGTAGTAATCGGCGATCTCAGAGGGCGTGCCTATAAGAAGGAAACCGGGTCGGTCGGGGACGCCTTCCGGGAACATCCGGGCCAGCTTGCGGTCGAGCGCAGCCTGATCCGGGGCCATGATCAGCCAGCCGGTGAAATAGCTGCGCAGGATCTCGTCGTAGTCGCGGCCAACGTCGTCGCAGTGGCGCTGAAGAACATCGAGCTTGTGGCGCACATCGTCGGGTTCGTCGGCGTTTCCTGTGACCTCGCCGGGACCGAAGTTGCAGGCGTCGGCGAATTGGGCGACCTGGCGCAGCGTCCGCCGCTCGCCGCCACCAGCGATCATCAATGGAACGCGCTCCTGAAACGGCCCGGGCTGCACTTGCATCGAGTCGACCGAGAAGTAGTCGCCCTGGTAGCTGAAGAGCTCGTCGCCCCAGAGACCATAGACAATGTCGATTGCCTCTTCGAGTCCGTCCTGACGCTTCGAGGCCGATAAGAACGGAGCCGAGAGCGCCCGGAACTCGGATTCGTCCCAGCCAACGCCGAGACCGAGCATCAGCCGTCCTCGACTCAAGTGATCAAGATCGGCAGCAAGGCGGGCCAGATAGGCGGGATTGCGATAGAAGGCGCAGAGGACGACTGAGCCGAGCATGACCCGCTCGGTATGTTGCGATATGCCACCGAGGACGGTGAAGGGGTCGGAGACACGGGCCGGATGGTCGCCGAGGAAGAAGGCGTCGAAGCCGAGCCGCTCGACGAGTTGGGCGATCGCGATCAGTTCCGGGATCGGGTCGTCGCTACCGCGCCGCTGGAACGTCTGTATCCCGAAGCGCACGCCCTCATCTGCTTTCGCCACCCAGGGATGTCGCGCCATCCAGCTACCCCCGACTACTTGACCAATCGCATCATCGACGGAGCATTCTAGCGCGGAAACTCGGTGGGACGGTTGCGACGATCACTCATTCCTGTGCTGCCAGGCCCGGCAGATACTTATCCGTCAGATCCTCGATGTGATAATCAAAATGACCACCGAGAATGTAGACGAGGGCTCGAACGCTGACCCCGATCCCACTCGCCACGCCCTGGCGGAGGCACGCCTCAGGGGTCAGGTGTCGGAAGGCGATCAGATTTGCTTGCCGCAGAAGCCGAAGCTCTTCCAGCATCTCGGACAGTTGCCAGTCGTCGAAGTGCCCCTCGCGCACATAGTCATCTTGCTCCATACTCGGCAGCTCCTCCGTTGTGCCGCGCGAGAAGGCAAAGGCGCGGTAGGCGAAGGTGCGCTCGGCATCCACCATATGCCCGACGACCTCCTTGATGGTCCATTCGCCCGGAGCGAAACGAAACAGGGCTTCATCGTCCGAGAGATCGCTCAGCAGCGTCTCCAGTTGGCGGGGTTGCCCTGCCATCCAGGCGAGCACGTCAGTCTCTTTCACGCGCTGGATATAGTCTCCGAAGTAGGAGGAATACTCCTCGGTTTCAGGGCGTTCTATGACTGCTACCATCCGCATCTCGCTTCCACTTGTTTTCCATCTCATTGCAACGTTGACGACCGGGTCTTGAACGACGATCAGAGCCACAGCGACCAGGGCAGTCTAG
>CAVUYM010000001.1:0-12128 GCA_963745675.1 uncultured Chloroflexia bacterium | reverse complement strand
TATCTGGGCTGTCGGGTTCCGTGTTCAATGGCTTGATCTCGGGTGCAAACGCGCCATGAATTCCTAGACTTCGCCTGCTCGATATGAGCACGCCGCAGTTCCCAGATCCGGGGATCAGAGGTTCTACTTGATCGCGGCTTCTGGCGTTGTCCAGCAGGATCAAGACGGCGCGTTCGTGCACTATGCTGCGGAAGAGATTCTGGGCGTCGCCTCGTTTAGCGGGGATGCCCTCGGCTGGTACTCCGAGAGCAGCGAGCAAAAGTGCGCAATTGCCGACTCCCAGGGGACTGATTGTTCCGATTGTCCTCGGAGATTGAGATAGAGCCGTCCGTCGGGAAACGCGGCATCTAACGATTTGTCGTGCGCTACTCGATAGGCGGTCTGTGATTTTCCGATCCTTCCCGGACCGTGGAAAGCGACGATCTGCGGGCTCCCGCTTGTGGGCGGTTGTAGCAGCCGGGTGACTGACTGTTCCACTACATCGACGCGACCGACGAAATCGCCGATGACAGGCGGGAGATTGTGTGTTCCAACCAAAGGCAGTTTGCAGAAACCTTCCCGCTCGCAGTAATTCGTACGAGCGCTGCTGGCAGCTCACCATCATTCGATGGATGACATCTCCTCGATGCGTTGAAGGGGGTGGAATAAGAGGAGCAATGCCAAGCAATGGCTCCGCTAGAGAGCGACCCACGCAGAAACTCGTCGCAGCAGTCCGTCAATCGCGTACCGGGACTGAAATAGCGAAACCCATATCCACAGGAGTAGAAAAATCAAGCGCCCGAGGACGTTACCAACGCTGACGAAGAAAGTTAACAAATCGAGTCCCAGTGGGCTTCATAGTCAGGTCCGAAACAGGAGACAATGCGAATTCGTTTTGCCACCTGGGGATCGCTGAAGTAGCTGTCGATGGCGTCCAGGCATAGTCTTTCCAGACCCTGCGGGCCCGGCTGGCGAGAATCGATCGATCCCTGCCTGGTATGCGCGGTCCAGCGCCTGTTCAGACCTCGGTTCCGACAAGTGACGATAGCGAAGCCGGTCACCAGCGACCCTTCCTGCGGTTCGTGCGAGGATTTTGCCGCCGGCGCCACACGATGATTGGTTCAAACCATTATTCAATCCCCCACCTGTCCCCCTGAGGAGTCAATCTCATGCACGAGCGTTCTCAGTGTGTCGCGCAGGATCCTTTTTTGTGCATATCTATCAATTGCAGACATATTTTACAGGCAATAGTTCCAGAGTGTGAAGTCCGTCGCCTACACTCACCTCCAGAAAGGAGAGAGCCCACGAACGGAGAAGTGATCCAATGACACACCAAAAAACCGCACTGATGCCATCGCCGGATGACTCGATTTCGGGATCGTGACCGGGCAGCACTGGCGGAGCTGGGAGACGGTGAGGAAGCAGTGGCTGTGGGCGGAGGAGACGGGCTGGGATAGCGCCTGGACCTTCGATCACTTCTGGTCGCTGCGGCCGACGCATGATGGCGTGACGCTCGAAGGTTGGACGCTGCTGGCGGCGCTGGCGGTCGAGACGTCGCGGCTGAAGATGGGGACGCTCGTGACGGGCATTACCCACCGGCTGCCGGCGGTGCTCTTCAAGCAGGCGGTGACGGTCGACCACATCTCGAATGGGCGGCTGATCCTCGGAATCGGCGCAGCCTGGGAAGAGGAAGAGCACATCGCCCACGGGATTCCCTTCCCCAGTCCGAAGGTGCGCGTCGATATGTTCGAAGAGGCGATGGAGATAAACCGACTGCTGGAGACGCAGGCTCTGACGACGTTTAAGGGCGAAAACTACCAGATCGTCGATCTGCCCTTCGAGCCGAAGCCGGTCAATGGCCATATCCCGGTCATGATGGGGACCAGTGGCAAACGATGCTACGCAATGTCGCTCGCTATGCCGACTATTGGGATTCAGTCAGACGCCAGGGGCGATTCCGGGTTTGGCGGCGCAGGTGGCGGAGCACTGTGCTGACTTAGGGCGCGACCCTTCCGAGATTCGCAAGGCGGTCTCGGCCTACTTCGGTCCAGCCAGTAACCCGAATGCGCCGGTCATGATCTGGGAGGATCGGACGGCGGCGGAGATCGAAAGCGACCTGAGAGAACATGTCAAAGCATATGCGGACGTCGGCGTTCGGACGTTCCTCTTCAACTTGCCATATGAAGGCCCCAACGAGGAAACCGACTGGGTTGCGCGCAACGTTATCCCGGCGATCCGTGAAGAATTCGCAGCAGGTCAACTGAGCTAGTCGTTCGAAAGGAAAGACCATGTCGCTCTTACCGTCGACTGAAGTGACCGACACGATGATTGCCGTTGATGATATGGAGATTGCACTAGATTTCTGGACGAACGCGCTGAATATGCATCTGGCCGAGAGTGCACCGGGTTGGGTCTTGCTGGAGCATCCCACGACGCACCAGAAAGTCACGCTCTTCGAAGGTGACCTCGGCACGCCCTGGTGCGTCGCGGTACGGGCCGACAATCTGGAGACGGCCATGGTTGACCTCGCATCCCATGGCGCGACGACGAGCGGGACGTTCGAGAGTCGCGGCCTCCAGGGAGCGCTGTGCCTTAGCCCTTCCGGGGCACCCATCTTGCTCTATGTGCAAGCCGACGAGGACGATTGATATGTCGAAAACGCCGAATCGGTCGATCTGAGAGTTCTGAGCGCGCGCTGGGATTCCTGGCTGTCGGTCCGCTTGCGGCGGTCATTTGGTTGGCGCTACCTTCGAAGCCGTAGTTTCAAGGCTTACCCATTGCGCAGTAGCGTCGAGTAGTCGACCCAGGGTTTAGATGAG
Organism: uncultured Chloroflexia bacterium; assembly: GCA_963745675.1. Lineage (GTDB taxonomy): Bacteria > Chloroflexota > Chloroflexia > Thermomicrobiales > CFX8 > JAUIIK01. The sequence goes on along the minus strand of CAVUYM010000001.1, from coordinate 9,330 downwards.
TGCGCACGAGATTGCATGTACGATTGCCCGCGAGCTGATGGATCAAGGGGCGATTGCCGTCGTGCTGATGGGCAGCCATGCCCGCGGTGATGCCTTGCCGCACTCGGACATCGATCTGATTGCGCTGGGGAGTGGGCCGGAGTATCGGCTCGAACGGCGGCACGACTACCTTGTGGCGATCTCTTGGACGCAGCCCGAGGATGTAGAACGAGCGATGCGCGCTCCAGCAACCGCTGGTCTGGTGGTGCAGGGATGGCGGGATGGCCTTCCACTGCTCGATCCGGCGGGTCGTGCGCGCGGAGTTGCGCCAGGCGGCTCTTGAGTGGGACTGGTCGGTTGTTGGGGATGCGGCATGCGACGCATATGTCGCTGAGGAGCTGACTGGGCTTGCAGAAGAAGTTCATAAGCTCGTCAACCTGTTCGAAAGTGGCAATGTACGCGGTGCGGCGGTTCAGCGCAGTCTTCTCTCGTTCCGGATCGGGATGATTCTCTCCGTTCATCTGCGACTTCTCTACACAACTGAGAATATCCTGTGGGATCTCGTTGCGAACGCCCTGGACGAGCGCTGGCGCGCCGCGCAGGATGCAGCGTTTGGACTGTCTGGTGAATCATTTGCCGAAACTTGTTCGGCTGCGCTCGATCTCTATCGCCTCGCAGCCGAGTTGATCCTTCCCTTGATGGACGAGCGCCAGGCGGCTGTCGTGCAGGCAGCAGTTGCACTCGAATTGGCAAACTGAAGCTGAGAAAGGTCGCTGCTGAATGAAGTTGCCGGTTACCGCTGCGGTTGTCGTCGTCACCGAGTTCAACGGACGCTACCTGATGATCGAAGAGGATCGCGGACCAGAAGCTCGGCGTGGTCTGGTACTTCCCTTCGGGCGCTCTGGAACCTGGCGAGACACTCGTCTCAGGCAGCCCGGCGAGAAGTTCTCGAAGAGACGCGGCTACGATGTCGAGCCAATCGCCATCATCGCCCTCGATCACGGTGCGTTTCGGGAGCCTGGTGGGCTGTTGTGGTGGCGATTCGTCGTTTCGGCGCGTCCCATTCGCAGAAACGGATTCAAGTCGAAGAGTCTGGTATCGTCAGCTGTCGATTGGTGTGATGTCGCGCAAATTGAGTCAATGAACCTTCGCAACCGCGATGCCGTGGAACTCTGCAGACTGCATGAGTCATCCAATGGGCTCTCACTCGACCCTGCAGACTGTCCGTAGGACGGCACGCTCGAAGGATTCTTCGCATGATTGAGAGTGAATGATTGATGAATAAGGATAAGTCGATTGAGATGATGCCATCGAATATCCCTATGATGAACCCCTTGAACGCAAGATCTATGAGGAGTCTCTATACGACTTGCAGATCGAATTGCTGAAACTTCAGTCATGGGTCAAAGCGGAGAATCAGCGTGTCGTCATTATTTTCGAGGGACGCGATGCCGCTGGAAAGGGTGGGACGATCAAGCGCTTCCGCGAGCATCTCAATCCACGAGGCGCGCGTGTTGTAGCGCTGGAAAAGCCAAACGATGCGGAACGCAATCAGTGGTACTTTCAGCGCTATGTCAGCCAGTTGCCGACCGGTGGCGAGATTGTCTTCTTCGATCGCTCCTGGTACAACCGGGCGGGTGTCGAACGGGTGATGGGCTTCTGCACGCCGGAAGAATATCTCGAATTCATGCGCCAGGCTCCGGAGCTGGAGCGTTCGCTCATCAACAGCGGGACCCATCTCTTCAAGCTCTGGTTCGCTGTCGATCGGAGAGAACAACGTAAACGCATCGAAGCTCGCAGAAACGACCCGATGAAGCATTGGAAGCTGAGCCCGCTGGACGACATCGCGATTTCGAAATGGGATGAATACACTGAAGCGCGACGGCTGATGTTCTACTACACCGATACTGAACACGCTCCCTGGACTGTCGTGCTTTCCGACGACAAGCGCCGGGCGCGAGTTGGAGCTATCCGCCACGTTCTCCACAATATCGAATACGCAGGCAAAGATGTAGAAATTGTCGGCGCGCCGGACCCTCGATCGTCGTTCCAGCCAATGAGCTGTTCGCTGAGGCTATCGACGCGTTTCCGATCTTTGAATAGCTAGCCTCGACACCAGCAGTCATCATTGTCGCGGGTGGGTTAGCTCGGACGAATATCTCGTGCGTTCGTGGCTGTAGTCATGCCAGTGAAGTGTTGTGGATTATTCCGCGTTGTCTTCGTGGACTGTGCCGCAGTCGAATATAACGCTAGGGCAAATCCACATATAGAATAGAATCCTTCCGCTCCAACTGCCTCGCTTCACTCAGAAACGAATCGGCCCGCTCGATTCATTAATCGAGCGGGCCTTGCAAATCGCGTACGTCATCAGCTGTTAGCTGCACTGCGGAGGCTAGGACGTGCGGCGAAGGCGTCCAAATTCACTCGTGTTCCAGCGAGTGCGGGTCCGGGCGCAGCGCCGGCAACCGTCGTGGCGCAGTTCGATGTTGCGGTCTCGGTTCAGTTCTGCTATCAAAATCGCTTCGTTCATTGCGATCCCCTTTCTTGTTTACATTTACAAGTATCGGGGATTGCCAGCCATATCAACATCGGCCAAATGTCGCAGTTGCCACGGGCCATTCGGCTTCTGTCATACGAAGAACCTCGTAGCCTGGCAGGGTGCGTACGTACGCGCCATAGAGTGGACGACTAGCGGTCGTCGAAACTTTCCAGGCGCTGCTTGACATCCGACAAGAAGCGCGTTGCTGCAAGGCCATCGAGCAAGCGGTGATCAACCGACATCGAGAGATTCATGATCGGTCGGATCGCGATCATGTCATCGACGACAACCGGCCGCTTGACGATCGCTTCCATCGAGAGAATTCCAGCTTGTGGCTGGACGAGCAGCGGTGTTGAAGAGATCGAGCCGAGTGTGCCGGGGTTGTTTAGCGTGAACGTACCACCACTTACGTCGTCCGGTGTGAGTTTGCCGTCGCGGGTGCGCTCAACGAGGTCGTTTACCGCTCGGGCCGAACCCGGTGATGTTCTTCTCATCGGCATTCTTGACGACCGGCACGATGAGTCCATCTTCGAGAGCGATAGCGATTCCGACGTTGATCGCCTTGCGTCGAATTATCCGTCCATCGTCCCAGACCGCATTGATCTCGGGAAACGCCTGCAGCGCCTCGTACGACAACGCTAAGGACGAGCGGCACGTACGTGAGACTGAATCCCTCTCGCGCTTGAAAATCAGCCTTGTGCGCTTCGCGGTAGTCGACCACCGCGCTCATGTCGACTTCCATCCAGACGGTCACATGCGGAGCCGTCGTGACCGAGCGGACCATGTGCTCCGCAATCTGGCGTCGCATCGGACTCGCCTCGGTGACTTCATCCCCCGGCCAGACATTGATCTGCGGTACCCGGGCCGGCGGTCGAGCTGGGGCGGAATCCCGGATCGGCGGGGAAGCTTTCGGTTGCTGGCTCTCTTTGATATGCGCTTCGATATCCGACTTCGTGACGCGGCCACCAATGCCGGTGCCTTCAACGGTCGCCAGGTCGATCTCGTGTTCTTCGGCTAGACGACGCACAAGCGGTGACGAACGCACGTTTAGTAGCGCCTGTTCGTCGCGGGCTTTGCGCGCGCTGCTGATCTCGGCTGCGACATCGTGAGCGGACGAGCCATTCGTTGAGAGTTTCTCGGCTCGCTTTTGGGTTGGCCCAGCGCTGTAGAGCATTTCTTTGCTGGGCCGGACCTGGCTCAATGGTGCGGCTGACATCAGCACGGTTCGATCTTCTGGCTCGTCTCCTGCAACTTCGGTCGAAATTTCGCCAGTGTCAATCACACAAATAATCTCGCCGACGGGGACGACGTCACCCTCTTCGGACAGGATTTCAACGAGTGTGCCACTGACCGGGGCCGGGACCTCCGCATTGACCTTGTCGGTGATGACCTCAACCATCGGGTCGTAGCGCTCGACGCGGTCGCCGACTTTCTTGAGCCAACCGGCTATCGTGCCTTCGGTGACGCTCTCACCGAGCTTCGGCATCTTGATTGTTGTTCCTTGTTTGGTAGCGGTCATGCCGGTCCTCTTTCGGTGCTGCTAGAAGGCTGCCAGGCGGTCGATTGCGGCTCGAATGTCGTCTTGGTCGATGAGGTATGCCTGTTCCAGCGGCGGGCTGTATGGCATCGCCGGGACGTCCGGGGAGGTGAGTCGGATGACCGGGCCATCGAGATAGGCGAAGGCTTCTTCGGCAATAATCGCCGCGATTTCGCCGCCGATACCACCGAAGCGATTGGCCTCGTGGACGATCAATGCCTTACCGGTCTTCATGACTGATTCAAGAATCGTCTCCGTATCAAGCGGTTTGAGCGTGCGTAGATCGATTACTTCGATTGACCCGCCCTGATCAGCGACGATAGCCATCCGCCGCTTCGATCGCCTCGTAGAGATACGCGCCATAGGAGATAATCGTGAGATCGCTGCCTTCGCGCACCAGCTTGGCCTTGCCAATCGGAACCGTGTAAGGCTCGTCGGGAACCTCGCCGCGCACGGCACGATAGGCTTTCTTGTGCTCGAGAAAGATCACCGGATCGGGATCGAGGACGGCCTGGCGAAGCAGGCCCTTGGCGTCATAGGGATCGATTGGCGCGACGACCTTGAGCCCTGGCACGTGGGTGTAAATCGCTTCGATCGACTGCGAGTGATAGAGCGCCCCGTGGATGCCGCCGCCGTACGGCATACGGATGACCATAGGACAATCCCAGTCGCCATTCGAGCGGTATCGCAGACGCGCAACTTCGCTCATGATCTGATCCATGGCCGGCGCGCTAAAGTCCAGAAACTGAATTTCCGTGATTGGAATCAGCCCGTTGGCCGCCATTCCGAGTCCTGCGCCGATTATCAGTGATTCGGCCAGTGGTGCATCGATGACTCGCATCGGGCCATACTTGTCTTTCAGGCCGTCGGTGACGCGAAAGACACCGCCACGGGTGCCGACATCCTCACCGAATATGACGACGCGTTCGTCCTCGGCCAGAGCTTCGTCCAGTCCATCGTGAATTGCTTGAATCAGAAGTTTTTCTGCCATCACCGATCTTCATTCGTTGGTAGAGGTGTGGACCGTCTAGTTTTCGGAGTAAACGTGCTGTGCGAACGTTTCGGCTGCTGGCAACGGTGCTTTCTCCGCGGCATCAGTCGCGTCGTTGACCCGCTGACGAATCTCAGCCAGGGTTGATTCTTCCCACTCGTCATCAATGAACCCGAGCTGTCTTGAGCCGCGCTCCGGTTGTGTGGAGCGGCCCGTTCTCTCGCAATGTCGCCAGTTCAGCTTCAGGCCGATAGGTACGGTCGTCGTCGTCGCTTGAATGGGGATGGAAGCGCCGAACCATCGCCTCGATCAGGGTTGGTCCGTCGCCGGCGCGGGCGCGAATGACCGCTTCTCGTGCTGTCAGGTAGACCTCGACGGCATCCATGCCGTCGACCCGGATGCCGGGCATGTTGTATCCCAGGGCGCGATCAGCAACGCGCTCGACGCCCATCTGTAGGCGGGTCGGTACCGAGATCGCATATTCGTTGTTCTGGCAAAAGAAGATCATCGGAAGGTCGTAAATCGTCGCGAAGTTCATCGCTTCGTGGAAGTCGCCTTCGCTGGTCGCGCCTTCGCCGAAGCACGTGACGGTGACGGCGTCCTCGCCGCGTGCTTTCGAGGCGAACGCGATGCCTGTCGCGTGAGGGATCTGAGTTGCGATGACGCTGGAGCCGGAGAGGATACGTAGTCTCGCGGGAACTGAAGTGGTTGGGCATTTGCCGGCCGCCGCTGGTCGGGTCGTCAGCCCGTGAGAGCTGGGCCATCAGAATGTCTTGCGGCGTCAGTCCGAAGGCGATCGAGAGAGTGACGTCTCGATAGTAGGGAACGAGCCAGTCTTTGGATGTATCGAGTGCCGCCGCCATGCCGCCCTGAGCGGCTTCGTGGCCCTGTCCCGAGACGGCGAATGGCGCTTGTCCCATACGGTTCATCTGCCACATTCGCTCGTCGACAGCGCGTGCGAGCAGCATGTTCGCGTACATCGTCCGCATGATTTGGGGATCGAGGTCGGCCTCTTCCCCATTGGACTCGTTATCGCTAAGTGGTGGTCGTTCCTGTCTGGCTTCGGTTGCCATTGTGCGTCCTCCGATTGCTGTCTACCCGATGTGCGCCTGATCCCTCCTGATGAGGAATGCATATCGGACGAGAGTGTCTGGGCACAGCGTGCTATTCGGTTGTACGTAGCCCGTCACCTGCTACAGGTGCAGCGGGCCGTCTCCTGTTGCCAGTGCGGCTTCGTGCAAGATCTCCGAGACGGTCGGATGTGCGTGGACGGTGATGCCCAGCTCCCAGGCGCTGGCCTCGAACATCATTGCAAGCCCGGCTTCCGCGATAAGTTCCGTCGCGAGGTGGCCGAGTATGTGGAAGCCGAGGATGGTGTCGGTATCCGCATCGACGACGATCTTGGCGAAGCCGGTCGTGTCGCCGTCGACGCGTGCCTTGCCGCTGGCCTGCATCGGGAATTTGCCCGACCTTGACGTTGAATCCGGCGTCCTTCGCTTCCTGCTCGGTAAGACCGACTGAACCGATCTCCGGATGACAGAAGGTAACCCAGGGAATCTTCTTGTAATCGAGCACGTGTGGTTTGTAGCCCGGCGATAGATTCGACGGCGACCACGCCCTGGTGCATGGCTGTGTGAGCGAGTTGCTGTAGGCCGGTAACATCGCCGATGGCGTAGACGCCGTCGACGTTTGTCCGCATGTAGTCATCGACGGCAATGTAGCCGCGGTCGGTCGTCTCGACGCCGATATCTGAGAGTCCAAAGCCTTCGATGTTGCCGTAGCGGCCGATGGCGACGAGTAGGGCGTCGGCTTCGATGACGTCGTCCTTGTATTTCATCGTCACACCGCTATCAGCTGACCTGGAAATCATCGGGTCGCGGGGCGATGACCGGAGATGACGTTGATGCCCTGGCGCTTGAACGAGCGTTCCAGATCGCGGGAGACCTCGGCGTCCTCGTTGGGAGCGATGTTGCCGACGATGGTTACTTCGGCGTCGAATTCGTGATAGACGCTCGCGAATTCAAGTCCGGTTGCGCCTGCACCGCGGATGATGACGCGCTTTGGCAGATCTTCATTGTAAGTCGCGTGGTCGCTATTGATGATCGTCGTGCCGTTGGATTCCAGGCCGTCCATCTCGCGCGGCGTCGAGCCGGTGTCGATGATGAGGGCCTTGCTGGCCTTGACCGTTTCGGCTTCGCCGTCTGCCGGTTGCACGCTGATTTCACGCGGCGAGACGAGCGTGCCCCAGCCGGTAAACGTGTCGATCTTATGCTTGCGAAATAGATACTGGATGCCGCTGTAATTCTGATCGACGACATCCCGTGAACGGCGCATCGCCTGCGCATAGTTGAGCGTCACTTCGCCAGGGTTGACGCCGAATTCGGCGGCTTTCCTTACGGTCGATGCGACTTCGGCCGCTTTGAGCAGGGACTTGGCCGGGATACAGCCACGATGGACGCAGGTTCCGCCAACCAGATCTTTTTCAACCACGGCGGCCTTCAGGCCGAGCTGGCTCGCTCGAATTGCGGCAACATAGCCGCCAGTGCCACCGCCCAGGAATACGACGTCGTAGTCGTTCGCCGACATTTGATAATCGTCACTTTCTCTCGCTGAATTCACGCAGTTTGTCCGGCGATATTGTCCGAACATATCCAGTATAACAGCGGCAGAATCTACTATTCTCCAACATGCGCGGTGTCTCGCTCGATTCACCGATGGCTCGACCGGGAAGGCAGACAGCATGTAGCATCTGAATCCTCGTCGTGGTCGCAGTTGTGGCCATCGAAGAGTGGTGAAAAGGATTTGGCACTGGCGAACGACAAGCTTGCTAGAAACTATGAGAAGCCATTTAGTTGGTGGGGTCTGGACAACGACATGCCCCAATCCGCTCACCCTTGCCGCGACTCATCGCTACGAACACGATTGCGACCGGTGATGCAGCGTTCTTGACACTGGCGGTCGAAATGAGGCGCAGTATTATCGTTGCTGCTGCGGAAGATCAGGCCGGAAAGACTACCTTGCTGACCGCGCTTCTCGCATTCCTCGATCCTTCTACGCGGCCAGTCTACATTCGCGGAATCTACGAACGCTTCGAGTATCTCGACGAGCTTGCCCCATCGGATCGCTATGTGCTCTGCAATGAAATCAGCGCCCACCTACCGACGTATTTGTGGGGTCGCGGGGTGCGGTACCTCTTCGATGGCCTTGGCGTGGGTTTTCCGCTGGCGACGACGATGCATGCCGATTACGCCGGGCATGTACTCGAGACGCTCTTGAATTACCCACTCGAAGTGCCACCAGAGCATGTCGCCGGAATCGATCTGATTGTCATGCTCCGGCGCGGAATGGTGGACGGACGTGAAGTTCGAAGAGTCGTCGGCGTAGACCGGGTCACATTGCGTAACGGCCGTCCGGATCTGCAGCAGATATCGGTTCGCGATCCGCTACGCTCCGCACCCCATTTGTTTTCCGGCAGAATGATCGCCGCTCTGGCGGGTTGGGGCGAGATCTCCGACGAAGATGCATCTCGATTGTTGGCTGCCCAGGAGCGCTTTCTTGCAGAGTGTGTGGCCAACGCCGCCGAAGACCCGGATGGTTTCGCGGAGCGCTTGATGCGCTTTCGCGGCAAATAGAAACGTTCGATGGTCAGTGACGGCGAATTACTCAGTCAGACGGGACGAAAATCGGAGCCAGACGGCGTTTGTGGGCTGATCCGCGATTGAGCGCGACTACTCGTTCGAGCACTTCAGGTCGGATATCTCTGGTATCTCCGTTAGCAATCGCATCGAGCGCCTCGTCGAGCTGTTCGTAGGTGATGCCGAGTTCGTTCTCGTCGGTCTGGCCCTCCCAGAGTCCGGCCGATGGTGGGCGGTCAATGATCCGGTCGGGAACGCCCATCTCTCTGGCGAGCTGACGCACCTGGACTTTGAGAAGACTGCCTATTGGAAGCAGGTCCACGCCGCCATCACCATGTTTCGTGAAGTAGCCGACTTCCAGTTCGCTGCGGTTGCCGGTTCCGATGACCATACGATTGAGGGTGTTGGCGACATGATAAAGAGTGATCATGCGCATCCGCGGCTTCAAGTTCGCGTCGGCAAGTTGAGAACCATCGGGCAGAAGTTCCTTGAACGCGTCGAAGATGCCGCCCAAATCGATTTGGCGATATTCAATGCCCCAATGTTCTGCGATGAGGCGCGCATCCGCGACATCCTCCGGGCTCGAATAGGCCGGCATGGAGATGCCCAGCACCTTGTCCGTCCCCACGGCTCTGGCACAAAGTCCTGA